>JANOHL010000012.1:0-4175 GCA_031406495.1 Sphingomonadales bacterium
CAACTCGCTGGCATCGTTCAGCCGCGTCAACAAATATGGCTTTATCGAAACGCCGTACCGCAAGGTCATCGACCATAAGGTTACCGATGACGTGGTCTATCTGTCCGCGATGGAAGAGCAGAAGAACACGATCGCGCAGGCCAACGCTGAGCTCAACAAGGACGGCAGCTTTGCCGAGGAGCTGATTTCGTCACGCGAAGCCGGTGAATTCCTGATGGCGCCGCGCGACCAGAACACGTTGATGGACGTTAGCCCGAAGCAGCTGGTTTCGGTTGACGCGTCGCTCATTCCGTTCCTGGAAAACGATGACGCCAACCGTGCACTGATGGGTTCGAACATGCAACGTCAGGCCGTGCCTCTGCTCCGCGCAGAAGCACCGTTTGTCGGCACCGGCATGGAAGAAACCGTAGCCCGCGATTCCGGCGCTGCCATCGGCGCACGCCGCACGGGCATTGTCGATCAAGTCGACGCAACGCGTATCGTTGTCCGCGTGACCGGCGAAGTCGAAGCCGGCAAATCGGGCGTCGACATCTACACGCTGCAGAAATTCCAGCGTTCGAACCAGAACACCTGCATCAACCAGAAGCCGCTCGTTAAGGTCGGTGACGAAGTGATTGCCGGTGACATCATCGCCGATGGTCCTTCGACCGAACTCGGCGAATTGGCGCTGGGTAAAAACAGCCTCGTCGCGTTCATGCCGTGGAACGGGTATAACTACGAAGATTCGATCCTGATCTCCGAACGCATCGTGAAAGACGACGTGTTCACCTCGATCCATATCGAAGAATTCGAAGTAATGGCCCGCGATACCAAGCTTGGACCAGAAGACATCACTCGCGATATTCCGAATGTTGGCGAAGAGGCTCTGCGCAGCCTCGACGAAGCGGGCATCGTTTATATCGGTGCCGAAGTG
Source organism: Sphingomonadales bacterium (assembly GCA_031406495.1). Taxonomy (GTDB): domain Bacteria; phylum Pseudomonadota; class Alphaproteobacteria; order Sphingomonadales; family Sphingomonadaceae; genus Sphingorhabdus_B. The sequence continues at coordinate 914 of JANOHL010000012.1, forward strand.
CATCCGGGTGACATATTGGTCGGTAAGATTACGCCAAAGGGTGAAAGCCCGATGACGCCGGAAGAAAAACTGCTCCGCGCGATCTTTGGTGAAAAAGCCAGCGACGTGCGCGACACCTCGCTGAAATTGCCGCCGGGTGTTGCCGGAACCGTCGTTGAAGTGCGCGTGTTCAACCGCCACGGCATCGACAAGGACGAGCGCGCGATGGCGATCGAACGCGAAGAAATCGAACGGCTTGCAAAAGACCGCGAAGACGAACGCTCGATCCTTAACCGTGCGACCTATAACCGCCTGCGCGACATGATGGTCGGACAAGTCGTGGCCGCAGGGCCAAAGGGCATCAAAAAGGGCGACAAGGTCAGCGAAGATAACCTCGCCGAAGTCGAGCGCTTTGAATGGTGGAAGATCGCAGTCACCGACGACAAGGTTCAGGGCGACCTCGAGGCCGTTAAGGTCCAGTATGACGAAGCCGTCAAGCTGATCGTCGAGAAGTTCGAAGATCGTCGTGAGAAGCTGGAACGCGGTGACGAAATGGCACCGGGTGTGCTGAAAATGGTCAAGGTATTCGTCGCGGTTAAGCGCAAGCTGCAGCCGGGCGATAAAATGGCCGGTCGTCACGGCAACAAGGGTGTGATTTCGCGCATCCTGCCCGCCGAAGACATGCCGTTCCTGGCGGACGGTACGCCGGTTGACATCGTGCTCAACCCGCTGGGTGTGCCTTCACGTATGAACGTCGGGCAGATTTTCGAAACGCATCTTGGCTGGGCCGCACGCGGTCTTGGCAAGCAAATCGGTGACGCGCTTGAGGATTGGCGCCATGCCAACCCTAATCCGGAGGCCGCTGCGCCACCGGAAGCGGTGCGCGAACGTCTGGTCCATGCTTATGGCGAGAACTATGCCAAGGAAATCAACGGTCGCAGTGATGCCGACATTATCGAGCTTGCGGGTCATGTGACCGGTGGTGTGCCAATGGGTACGCCAGTGTTCGATGGTGCGCGTGAAGCAGACGTTTCGGCGATGTTGACACTCGCCGGGCTCGATACTTCGGGCCAAAGCGACCTGTTCGATGGCCGCACTGGCGACAAGTTCGACCGCAAGGTTACCGTTGGCTACATCTACATGCTGAAACTGCATCACTTGGTCGACGACAAGATCCATGCGCGGTCGATTGGCCCGTACTCGCTCGTCACGCAGCAGCCGCTGGGTGGCAAGGCGCAGTTCGGTGGTCAGCGTTTCGGGGAAATGGAGGTCTGGGCGCTACAAGCCTATGGCGCTGCATATACCCTGCAGGAAATGTTGACGGTGAAGTCGGATGACGTGATCGGCCGGACCAAGGTTTACGAAGCGATCGTCAAGGGTGACGATACTTTCGAAGCCGGCATCCCCGAGAGCTTCAACGTTCTGGTCAAGGAAATGCGCTCGCTGGGCCTCAATGTCGAATTGAAGGCTCATGACCTTCTCGAAGGCGACGAGGGCTTTGCCGAGGCGGCTGAATGAAGGATCGGGCGGGCTAACCCCCGCCCCCTTCCCGCCTGCCCCGAGATTTCATGGGTCGATGACCCGATGAGGAATTAAAAATGAACGAACTGAGCAAATTCAACAACCCCGTCGCCAAGGTCGAAACCTTCGACCAGATCCAGATTGGCATCGCGTCGCCAGAAAAAATCCGCAGCTGGTCCTTCGGCGAAATCAAGAAGCCCGAAACCATCAACTACCGCACGTTCAAGCCAGAACGTGACGGCCTGTTCTGCGCGCGCATCTTTGGTCCGGTGAAGGATTATGAATGCCTGTGCGGCAAGTACAAGCGCATGAAATATAAGGGCGTCGTCTGCGAAAAGTGCGGCGTCGAAGTCACCGTCACCAAGGTGCGCCGTGAACGTATGGGCCATATCGAGCTTGCTGCTCCGGTGGCGCATATCTGGTTCCTGAAATCGCTACCTTCGCGCATCGGCTTGCTGCTCGACATGCAGTTGAAGCAGCTTGAACGCGTGCTCTATTTCGAGAACTATATTGTCACCGAACCGGGCCTGACAGCACTCGAAAAATTCCAGCTGATGAGCGAAGACGAATTGCTCGACGCGCAAGATGAGTATGGCGAAGACGCCTTCACCGCGAGCATTGGTGCCGAAGCCGTCAAGCAGATGCTGATGGACCTCGACCTCGTGCAGGAACGCGACGATCTGCTCGCCGAACTGGCGGTGACTAAGTCGGAACTGAAGCCGAAAAAGATCATAAAGCGTTTGAAGGTTGTCGAAAGCTTCATTGATTCAGGCAACCGTCCCGAATGGATGATCCTCGACGTCATTCCGGTCATTCCGCCCGAATTGCGCCCGCTGGTGCCGCTAGATGGCGGCCGGTTCGCGACGTCCGATCTCAACGATCTCTACCGCCGCGTTATCAACCGCAACAACCGTTTGAAGCGCCTGATCGAACTCCGCGCGCCGGACATCATCGTCCGCAACGAAAAGCGGATGTTGCAGGAAGCCGTTGACGCGTTGTTCGACAACGGCCGTCGCGGTCGCACCATCACCGGTGCCAACAAGCGTCCTTTGAAGTCCCTCAGCGACATGTTGAAGGGTAAGCAAGGCCGTTTCCGTCAGAACCTTCTCGGCAAGCGCGTCGATTATTCGGGCCGTTCGGTCATCGTGACCGGTCCGGAACTGAAATTGCATCAGTGCGGTCTGCCGAAGAAGATGGCGCTCGAACTGTTCAAGCCGTTCATCTACTCGCGCCTCGATGCCAAGGGTCTGTCGATGACCTTGAAGCAGGCGAAGAAGTGGGTCGAAAAGGAACGCAAGGAAGTCTGGGACATCCTCGACGAGGTTATCCGCGAGCATCCGGTGCTTCTGAACCGCGCACCTACGCTTCACCGTTTGGGTATCCAGGCGTTCGAACCCGTCCTGATCGAAGGCAAGGCTATCCAGCTTCACCCATTGGTCTGCTCGGCATTCAACGCCGACTTTGACGGTGACCAGATGGCCGTCCACGTACCGCTCAGCCTCGAAGCACAGCTCGAAGCTCGCGTCCTGATGATGTCCACCAACAACATCCTGTCGCCAGCCAATGGTAAGCCGATCATCGTTCCTTCGCAGGACATGGTCCTGGGCCTCTATTATCTGTCGATGGACCGTAAGGGTGAGCCAGGCGAAGGCATGATGCTGTCGGACATGGCCGAAGTGCATCAGGCAATCGAAGTTGGCGCGGTAACGCTCCACTCGAAGATCATCGCGCGCGTTCCGCAAACCAACGAAGCCGGCGAGCA
>JANOHL010000026.1:0-21757 GCA_031406495.1 Sphingomonadales bacterium
TGATGATCCCACCAGCGGTTTTTGCTTCTGCCTCGACCCTGCGGACGAGAACGCGGTCATGCAACGGACGAAATGCCATATGTTGAACCTTCCTTTTAATGTTCGCCATCCCGCCACCGGCCAAAACCCGGCGTGACGGCAATGAATGAGCGTTAGCACTCAGTTTGCCCGAGTGCTAACGATGCCCAGATAGGGTTTTTTTGTGACGGGTCAAGGACTCGTGAGGGCTAATTTTTGATCAGGCCGCACAGTATGACGGCGTCCAATTGGAAAGTCTCACTAAGGTCTCACCTGAAACGGGTGCGCGACGCAACTGCGTTGGTTGACGAGTTAGCTGGTTGCAAGCCCTTGCAGCTATTGGGCGGGTGACGATTTCGGAGCTATGCTGACAGTCGAAATCCTACATTGCAAGCGGGAACTCAACAGCAATAATTAGTATTGTGTCCCCGGAATTCCAGTGTCCCCGGAATTCCAGGCAGGGGCCTTACGAGGTCGTGAGCCCTCCCCAATGCTGTCAACCGGCGCATCAAGTTGGTCGTCATATCTTCAACCGACTTGGATGACCGAGACGTGACCGCCGTCAGACTGCTTGCAATAGTCAGCAGGTTCTTGACGCGGTGGCTCATTTCGCCAGCCAACAATTCGTTGCCTTCTTCCGCCTGCTTACGTCCTGTTACGTCAATGAATATCCCGAACATCACCCGGTCAACGATGCCCTCGTCTGCTCCTTGTCCGCGGGCAGAGACCCATCGGACCTGATCGCAAACTATAATTCTGAAATCGATTTCGTATCTACCGGACATGGAGCGGGTACCAATGAACGCCGCCCGGACCCTGTCTCTATCTGCTGGATGGATGTGAGCAGAGAGTTGCTCAAACTCGATCTGTTCAGCCCAAGGAACGCCCCAAAGCTCGAAGCCTCTGGGGTCCATTCTAAAGCTGTTGTCATCGACATTCCATGACCACAAAGCAACGCATGCTGCATCGATTGCCAAGCGCAAAAGCCGATCACTCCAGATATTGGGAACCGCTTCAATATCGGAATTTAAAACCATCGTCATTCAACTCTGATGGAGGCGAACAGTTCCACTAAACCCTCGCCCGGGCCGCTAAACCCGCCGCCCTCAATGCCGCATGCGCATCGGCGATGCTCGCCTCGCCGAAATGGAAAATGGAGGCGGCGAGGACGGCGCTGGCGTGGCCTTGGGTTACCCCTTCGACCAGATGCTGCAAATTGCCGACGCCGCCGCTGGCGACCACGGGGATATCGACCGCATCGGCAATCGCGCGCGTGAGTTCGAGGTCGTAGCCGTCGCGCGTGCCATCGCGGTCCATGCTGGTGACGAGCAACTCGCCCGCGCCGAGCCTCGCAAGCCTGACCGCATGTTCGAGCGCGTCGATGCCGGTCGGGTTGCGTCCTCCGTGGGTGAAGATTTCCCATCTTTCGCCGACGCGTTTTGCGTCCACCGAAGCAACCACGCACTGGCTACCAAAACGTTCCGCGATATCGGCAACAACCTCGGGCCGAGCTACAGCCGCGCTATTCACCGCAACCTTGTCCGCGCCCGCCAGCAACAGCGCGCGCGCATCCTCAGCGCTGCGCACCCCGCCGCCAACGGTCAGCGGCATGAAGCACACCTCAGCCGTGCGCCGAACCACGTCGATTATCGTCCCCCGCCCTTCATGGCTGGCACCGATGTCCAGAAAGCATAGCTCATCCGCACCCGCCGAATCATAGGCCTGCGCCTGCTCGACCGGATCGCCCGCGTCGCGCAGGTCGACAAAATTCACGCCTTTAACCACGCGGCCATTCGATACGTCGAGGCAGGGAATGACGCGGATGCGGACGGTCATGCCTTGTGCTCCTTCGAAGGCAGGAGTGCTGGAAGCATCAGCGCTTTGCCTGCCAACGCTCCTGCCTTCGCAGGAGCACCAGAGCTCTTGTTTTCTTCCGAAATCATCACGCCCTGTTCGCCATCGCAATCGCCGTCGCCAAGTCCAGCCGTCCATCATAAATCGCACGACCGGTAATCACACCCTCGATACCATCCTTCGCGTGCAGGCTGAGCATATGGATGTCGTCGATGCCCTTCACCCCGCCGCTGGCAATCACCGGAATGTTCACCCGCCGCGCCAGATCGACCGTTGCCTCGATATTGCACCCAGTCAGCATCCCGTCGCGGCCCACATCGGTGAACAGGATCGAAGCGACGCCCGCATCTTCAAAGCGCCGTGCCAGATCAATCACCGGCATGTCGGATTTCTCCGCCCAGCCCTCGGTCGCAACAAAGCCGTCGCGCGCGTCGACCGCGACGACAATGCCGTCGGCATATTCGCGCGCCATGTCTTTCACGAATTCGGGGTCTTTCAGCGCCGCCGTGCCGATCACCAGCCGCGCCACGCCCAGATCAAACCAGCGCTCGACCGTCTCGCGGTTACGGATTCCGCCGCCCAATTGGACATAGCCGGGGAAGTTTTCGAGTATGCCCTCAACCGCATCGGCATTTTCCGGCCTGCCTGCAAATGCGCCGTCCAAGTCCACCACGTGGAGGAACTCCGCACCCTGATCGGCAAAGCGCAAAGCCTGTGCCGCCGGATCGTCGGCATAAACCGTCGCGCGGTCCATATCGCCCTCTGCCAAGCGAACAACCTCGCCGCCTTTCAGGTCAATTGCGGGGAATACAATCATCCAAACTTCTTCCTTCTTTGTGGCTTCGTGTCTTTGTGTGAAAAAATAATCTCACACGAAGACACAAAGACACGAAGCAATTTAGAAAACGCCGTCAAGGCCGCCACTCCAAAAAGCGTTTGAGAAATGATATGCCATAAGCTTGGCTTTTTTCCGGGTGGAATTGCACGCCGATGATATTGTCCCGGCCAACTGCCGCCACGAGTGGCCCACCATGCGATGTCGTCGCCAATATCTCCGACGCATCCGCCGCTTCGAAATGATAGCCGTGCAGGAAATACGCCTCGCCCGGTTCGATTAGTGGTGCACCTTCGACAGGTGTCACGTCGTTCCAACCCATATGCGGTATTTTGATGTCCGCAGAAGGCGCAATTGCGCGCACACTGCCGCTGATCCAGCCTAGCCCGTTGGTGGTGCCATGCTCAACGCCAGCATCCGCCAGAAGCTGCATCCCGACGCATATCCCCAAAAATGGGATGCCGTCACCGCGAACCCGGCGCTCCATCGCTTCAACCATGCCATCAATGGCGGACAAAGCCTCCATACAATGCGCAAAGGCTCCAACTCCGGGCAACACAATCCGGTCTGCACGCGCCACAATCTCAGGATCAGCCGTCACCACGGCATCCGCGGCACCCGCCGCTTTCAACGCATTATGCACCGAATGCAGATTGCCCGCGCCATAATCAATTAGCGCCAAAGACACGGCCTACAGCGTCCCCTTGGTTGACGGTATGGCATCCGCCTTGCGAGGGTCGATCTCGACCGCTTGGCGCAACGAACGAGCCAACGCCTTGTAGCAGCTCTCGACAATATGATGGTTATTCGAACCATAGAGGTTTTCGATGTGCAACGTGATACCCGCCGACGTCGCAAAGCTGTGGAACCAATGTTCGATCAGCTCGGTATCCCATTCGCCGAGACGCGGCATGCCAAGCGACACTTTCCAAACGAAATAGGGCCGCCCCGAAATATCGAGCGCGCACCGTGTCAAAGTCTCATCCATCGGCGCATAAGCCGAGCCATAACGCGTAATCCCGCGCTTATCACCCAGCGCCTGCAACACCGCCTCGCCAATCGCGATACCGGTGTCTTCGGTCGTGTGATGCTGGTCGATATGCAGGTCGCCAACCGCCTTGACCTTTAGGTCAATCAGCGAATGGCGCGAAAGCTGTTCGAGCATATGGTCAAGAAAACCGATGCCCGTGGACACCTCATAAATGCCACTGCCGTCGAGATTGATCTCAACATCGATCGACGTTTCGTTCGTCTTGCGGCTGATCGTCCCGGTGCGCATGGCCGCCGCTATACGCATCCCGAAGTATTTGGCAAGTTTGCTTGATTGTCGCGGCCCCGGCCCACTCCCCCACCCGACCACCCAAACAGTTTACGATGTGGGTGGTCGGGTGGGGGAGTGGGCCGGAGCGGTCTTTCTGAATATAGACTCAACAATATCCATCTTGATTTCGCCGCCCGCGCGGTCCACCAAGCCGCAATGAGCGAAGAGCATGCCGACAGCCTGATTCCCTACGACGACGTCGTGCAAGAAGCACTGCGCGCGGTGGTTGGCCGTGTTTTGGGCGATGTCGCGGCTGGCGGCCTTCCTGGCGACCATCATTTCTACATCACGTTCAAGACACAGGCACCCGGCGTTCTCATCCCGCAGCATCTGCACGAGCGCTTTCCCGATGAGATGACCATCGTTCTCCAGCACAAATATTGGGATTTGAAGGTCGAGGCCGAGCATTTCGAGGTTGGCCTGTCGTTCAGCCAGATTCCGTCGCATCTAGTGGTGCCTTACGCAGCGATCACCGCCTTTGTGGACCCCGCAGTTGATTTTGCACTGCAATTCCATGTCGATGCCGCGTCCGACGGTCCTGAACCGCATGACGTCGCGGGCAATGACGAGCCTGCTATTGTCTCAGAAGACGGTTCGAACGTCGTATCGGTGGACTTCGGGCGGAAGAAGTGAGTGGCGGCACCCGCCAGGAATCCGACAGTTTTGGACCAATAGACGTCCCCGCCAACGCGTATTGGGGTGCGCAAACGCAGCGCAGCATCGAAAATTTCCCCTTTCCGCCGCATGAGCGGATGCCCATGGGGATCATCTATGGCCTCGCCCATGTAAAGCGGGCGGCGGCGTTGACGCATAAGGCATCGGGTGCGCTTGCAGGCGAGATTGCTGATGCGATGGTTGCGGCGGCGGACTCGATACTCGCGGGCAAGCATGATGACCAGTTCCCGCTGGTCATCAGGCAGACCGGATCGGGTACGCAGTCGAACATGAACGTAAACGAGGTGATTGCCGGCATCGCCAATGAGGCGTTGGCAGGGACGCGCGGCGGGACATCGCCGGTGCATCCCAATGACCATGTCAACATGGGCCAATCCTCGAACGACAGTTTTCCGACGGCAATCCATGTTGCGGTGGCGCTGGCGGTCCATAAATCCTTGCTGCCCTGTCTTGCCAAGCTGACAGATGCCTTGGCCGCCAAATCATCGGCTTGGAACAATATCGTCAAAATCGGTCGCACCCATTTGCAGGATGCAACGCCGCTGACTTTGGGGCAGGAATTTTCGGGCTATGTGGCGCAGTTAATCGCCTCGCAAGCGCGAATTGAGGGGACTGTGCTGCACAATGTGCAGAAACTAGCGCAAGGTGGCACGGCGGTGGGTACTGGCCTCAACGCGCCAAAAGACTTTGACGTGGCTATCGCCAAAGAAATCTCTACCGCTACCGGCATCCCTTTCGAACCCGCGCGCAACAAGTTCGAGGCGCTGGCATCGAATGACGGGCTGGTTCAAATGTCCGGCGTGCTCAACACACTCGCCGTCTCTCTCACCAAAATCGCCAACGACATCCGCCTCCTCGGCTCCGGCCCGCGCTCTGGCTTGGGCGAACTCATTCTGCCCGAAAACGAACCCGGCAGCTCGATCATGCCCGGCAAGGTCAACCCGACGCAGTGCGAGATGCTGACAATGGTGGCGGCCCAAGTGATCGGCAACCATCAGGCGGTGACCGTCGGCGGGATGCAGGGGCATCTGGAGCTAAATGTGTTCAAGCCGATGATTGGTGCCAATGTGCTGCGCTCGATTGAACTGCTCGGCATCGGCATGGAGAGCTTTGCCGAACGCTGCGTCGCGGGTCTCGAACCCAACCGCGCACGCATATCCGAACTGCTGGACCGCTCGCTGATGCTGGTGACAGCGCTCGCACCGGTCATCGGCTATGACAATGCCGCGAAAATCGCCAAACAGGCACATCAAGACGGAACGACATTGCGCGAAGCGGCGTTAGCGTCGGGTCTGGTTGACGAGGCGACTTTCGATGCCCATGTCAGGCCGGAGAACATGGTTTAACCATCGCCGCCGTCATGCTGAACTTGTTTCAGCATCTTAATTTCGATGGCGGCGGGCGGTAAGATCCTGAAACGAGTTCAGGATGACGATGAGACGGAGGTCGATATGCCAATATTGAAAACCATTTTCGGCGCAGTGGTCGGCGACGCCATCGGCAGGCGCAGCGGCAATGGCCTACTCGGCGCTGGTATCGGTGTCGCCGCAACGCGGCTAGCGACACGGTCGATCCCCGGTGCATTGCTCGTGGGCGGCGCGTTTGTTGCGAAGAAGCTTTACGACAGGCGCAAGGAACGCAGGCTCGGCCGCCATCCCGCGCCCAAGCAAATATCCGCTGGACCTTCCGAACCGACGGTCTAACATCGCTTCATTGTCTTGACGAAAGGCGGGCGCGATGATCGGATGGCTATTGTTGACAGCATTTGTCGCGGACTCTGCTCCGGTTAGCGACGTCGCCGCCGTCACCCCTCCCGCACAAACGCTCAAGATCGACGTTCTGGTCAAGCAACCGTTAGAGAAATGCGAGGCGCAAAACACCGATGAAATCATCGTCTGCGCGGACAAAACCGACAATGAAAGCCAGCGCCTCCATCCTATCAGCAATGCACATATCTATGACAAGGACGAATCCGCCGCCGAATTTGGGCTAAGCGAAAATGTGCGTATGGCAGTGCAAGCTGAAAGCGAAGAATTGCAGCAGGGCATCATTGCCAAGCGCGCGATGATAAAACTGAAAATCAAGTTCTGAAGCGCTATTTGCCCGTCAGCCAATATCCCGTCCCTGCCGCCTGCCATTCCTTCACGCTCTCAATGGGCGCGACCAGCATCAACACGTTGAGCGCCAGATTGTCGCGGATCATATAGGCGGTAAACGCCTCGAAGAACAACGCCAGCGCCAGCGTCACCTTCCACGGCAAGCGTGAGGCCAAGAAGAAGCCGAAGATCATCCAGCCTAGATCGGCGACTGAATTGATGATGCTGTCACCGGCATAGCCATAGGAAATCGTAACTTCGCGGTAGCGGTCGATGATGATCGGCGAGTTCTCCAATATCTCCCACGCACCCTCGACCAAAATTGCGGCGCATAACGCCAGCCCGAGTGGCCATTTCTTCAGCAACAAGCGCCCTAGCCCAAAGAAGATGAAGCCGTGGACGATGTGGCTCAGCGTATACCAATCGCTGATATGCTGGCTGTTTTCGGAGGATTGCACCACGCCGTGCCACAGCTTGACCGTGCCGCAAGCGCAGATCGGCGGGCGGTCCATAAAGAACAGAATTGCCACAAAGGCGAGCGACAATGATAAAGCGATTAAGGCGCTGAATTTGCTAACGCGCAGTGGCCAATTCATCAAATAGATACCCCCAAAAAGCTTGACGCAAGCGTCCCCTTTGCGCAGTAGCGGCTATGGCCGACCGTCACAATGAAAAGCATGAACTGGACCGCCGCGGACTGCTGTTCGTACTGTCATCGCCCTCGGGCGCAGGCAAATCGACATTGTCGCGGATGCTGCTGGATTCGGACGATAATATTTCGCTCTCGGTTTCCTACACTACCCGCCCGCCACGGCCGGGCGAGGTCGATGGGGTGCATTATCATTTCACCGATGTCGCGACCTTCAAGCAAATGGCCGCCGATGAGGCGTTCCTCGAATGGGCGCATGTCTTCGGCCACCGCTACGGCACTCCCAAAGCCCCGGTCGAGGCGGCTTTGGCCGATGGCTGCGACGTGCTGTTCGACATCGACTGGCAGGGCGCACAACAACTCTATCAAGAGGCGGGCCCCGACGTGGTCCGCGTGTTCATCCTGCCCCCATCGATCGAAGAGCTCGAACGCCGCCTGCATACGCGCAACACCGACAGCGACGAAGTCATCGCCGACCGCATGGCTCGCGCCAAGGCCGAAATCGGCCACTGGGATGGCTACGACTATGTCCTGATCAACGACGAGGTCGACGCGTGTTTTGAAAAAGTCAGCCAGATCTTGACAGCCGAGCGGATGAAGCGGCGGCGGCAAAAGGGATTGATCGGGTTTGTTCGCGATTTGGCGGCGACTTAATCGGCGCGGAGCAGTTCCAAAAACCGCGCGGCCTGCATGAACTCGGCTTCGCGGTCATTGCGATTTTTGGTCGCGAAATAATCCTCGCCCCATAGTTCTTCCTGCCAAAGCTCATCAAGGCACGACGCGGTCCATAACTCTTGCGCTACCCCCACCTGCTCCACCAGCGCCAGCGTCGCCACCAGCGAACCCGACAGATGCGAAAGTTTGGCCATTGCAGCCAGTTCGAAGGTGCCGCGTGCAGCCACTGCCGTTTTCATTCGCGCAACGGTTTCGGGTGGCTGCGGTTGCGGCATGATGCCCTCGACGACGGTAAACGCGACATCGTATCGCACCCGCGCCCAATCGAGCCAGGGATCCCAAACCTCCGCCTGTCGCGCCGCCAGCGGTTCGCCAGCCTCGGCACGGTAGCAAAACAGGTCGGTCTCACCATAAGCCGAAATCGCATCCACAAACGTGTCGCGTTCCGGGCTAATTCGGTCAATCGCGGCGTTGGCAAAGCCCGTCATCGGCATAACAGCAGGATCGATTTTCTGCGCCACTGCCTCCCATTCGGCAATCACCGCGTCGGCCAGCGGTTTTGTCGGCACCATCAACTCGGCACGCAGCGGCGTCTTTACCGGTCTGCCGTCAAGCCGGATCGCAAGGCCGTAGGCGCTTTGCTCGACCGTGACGTCTTTCCAAAAACGCCTCATGGCCCCGTCGGGCTTTTCCATTTTTTGGCGAGCAGCAGCGGCGCAACGATAAAGTCGGCAATGCCAATCAGGAACAGCATATAGCCCACCGCCTCAGGCAGCCCGAACAAGCCTTTGCCGATTATGGCGAGGCCAATAACAAGCATGATGGCTCCTGAGATGCGGACAAAATTGATCACGAGAAAGCGCCGTTGCGCCGTTGTTTCTTCATCAGGCGTCATGGCATCTCTCCCAATAATTTTTCCAGTTCGTCCATGCTCTCGGCGATCATATCCGCCCCCGCCTCGCGCAATTCGGCGACAGGGTGATAGCCCCAACTCACCCCAATCGTCCGGCATCCGGCCGCCTTGCCCATAAGGATATCATAGACGGTATCGCCGATCATCACCGTCGATTTGCGATCAGCGCCCGCATCGGCCATCGCCTGCAGGACCATCGAGGGATTCGGTTTCGATGGGTGGCGGTCGGCGGTTTGCAACGTAACGAACAGACCCTTGATTGCGTGATGGTCAAGGCAGCGCTCAAGCCCGCGATCGGACTTGCCAGTGGCAACGCCGAGCATCCAGCCATCCTCGTCCAGCTTGCTGAGCACCCCAGCGATGCCATTGTAGAGGGGCTCATCGACCAGCCCGTTACCGCGCAGCGTGAAAAACGCCGCCTTATACCGCTCTGCCAAATCACGGTGCAGCGCGTCTTCGCTTTCGGGCAACAACATCCGCATCGCCTCCACCAGACTAAGCCCCACAATCCGCCGGGTGTGCTCGCGCGGTGGCGGCGCTAACCCTGCATCTTCAAAGGCATGCTCCATCGCCAGACAGATATTGGCCTGACTATCGACCAACGTCCCGTCGCAATCGAACACAGCAAGGCGATTCATTGTTCGTCACCCTGAACCTGTTTCAGGGTCTGAATTACAACGATGCGGAAAAAGTAGGATGCTGAAACAAGTTCAGCATGACAGGATTTGGGGCTATTCATTCAGGCAGGTTCCGCATGAGATAGGCAATGGCGCGGTTGCCTGCTGCTTCTGCGCCATCCGCCGCCGCGGCGCGGATCTCGGAGGTCTTGTTCTGGCCAAGCTTAACGGTGCTGCGCCAAGCGGTGACAGTCATTTCGAAACCGAGAATACCGCGCAACAGTTTTTCGAAATAGCCATCTGACATTTTCTCGCGGGTCCAAACCGGTTTGGGTGCCAGCCGCTTTTCCTGATTGTCCGACAGCGCATCAATTTGCACGATTAGCTCGGCTTCGTCCATCTGCCGAACCGAGCCTTGCAGTTCGAGCGCGACATAGTTCCATGTCGGGACCTGATCATGGATGCCATACCAATCCGGGCTGATATAACCGTCGGGGCCGTTGACGACGAACAAGGCCTCAGCACCGTCCAGATGCCTCGTGATCGCGTTACCACGCGCGATGTGGAAACCGACACGATCGTCACCCAGAAACACAAACGGTACATGCGCGACGCGCGGGCCGTCTGGCGTGGTCAGAAACAACATACCAAAGCCGACTTCGGCGGCAAAGGCGCGCATGGCTTCGCGGTCGTCCCAGCGAAATGCAGCATTCGGGTGCATCAGGACTTCCTTTTGGGTGTGGCCTTTTTGATGACAGGCTTCTTCGCCGCAATTTTTTTGGCCGCAGCCATTTTTCCAGCCTTCACAGGTTCCCGCCTTTTATCCTTTGGCTTTTCCACCACGCTCCCGCGTGACCGGCGTTCGCCTTTGCGTTCCTTGCGCGCCGATTTGGCGATGTTTGCGGCAACGCGCTTCTTGCCCTCTGGCGTCTCGGCAAATTTCGGTGCGTCGAGAACCAGCGCATCGCCCATTTCCAACTCAAAACCCAAATCGGCGAAGCTATCCGCCATATGCGGTGGCAGATCAGCGCGGACGTCGATCTGATGGCCGCCCGGATGGTCGATACGCAGCCGCCTCGCGTGGAGGTGCATCTTGCGGCTGATCGTGCCTGTCAGAAACGCTTCCTTGCCGCCATATTTGCCATCACCGACAATCGGATGGCCAATCGCCGCCATATGCACGCGCAACTGATGGGTACGCCCGGTATATGGCTGGAGTTCAACCCAAGCAGTTGTGTTACCTGCCCGCTCGACGATCCGATATCGCGTCCGTGCCGACTGCCCATCTTTTTCATCGACGTGCATTTTCTCGCCGCCGCTACCCGGTTGTTTGCCGATCGGCAAATCGATAAAACCATCCTCAATCGCAGGTACGCCGACCACCAAAGCCCAATAGACTTTGCGCGCGGTGCGCGATGAAAACGCCTTGGCAAAATGCCCCGCAGACCGCGCGGTGCGTGCCAGCAAGAGCACGCCTGAGGTGTCCTTGTCGAGCCGGTGGACAAGCTTTGGCCGACTATCCAATTCATAACCTAACGCGTCGAGGAACCCATCAACATGCGTCTCGGTCTTGGTTCCGCCCTGTGTTGCCAAGCCAGCTGGCTTGTTGATAACCAGAGCCGCATCATCCTTGTGGATAACCAGCCCCATCGCAAATTCCATCTCATCATTGGTCAGCTCACGCCGTTTGCGTGCCGGACGTGCCGCTGTCGCTGCGGGGTCCGCAGGCGGCACACGGATCGCCTGCCCTGCCTCCAGCCGGTCTCCCGGCGTCGCGCGTTTGCCATTGACGCGCAACTGCCCAGTCCGCGCCCAGCGTGACACGATGTTGAACGATGCGTCGGGCAAATGCCGTTTAAACCATCGATCGAGCCTGATGCCGTCATCATCGGGGGCGACAACGAATTGCCTTATTCCCTGTTCATCACCCTTGCTCATGCCGCAACCGCCCGAACAACGCCGAGACCGGCGAAAAGCGCGACCAACGAAAGAACGACCGACGCCAGCGCATATCCGGTAGCCAGCACCAGTTGCCCGCGCTCGACCATCAACGCCATTTCAAGGCTGAACGCGCTGAAGGTCGTAAACCCGCCGAGCAGG
Organism: Sphingomonadales bacterium; assembly: GCA_031406495.1. GTDB lineage: Bacteria > Pseudomonadota > Alphaproteobacteria > Sphingomonadales > Sphingomonadaceae > Sphingorhabdus_B. The sequence continues at coordinate 11,754 of JANOHL010000026.1, forward strand.
CCAACACCGAGCAACAACCGCAGATCATTGCCCCCCGTCCCCATGCGCGCCAGCCATCCCGCGAGCAGGCCCATGGCGAACCCGCCGAAGACATTGGCAGCAAAGGTATGCCACGGCCAACCTGAGGCACTTACCGAAAGCATCCGGCCAAGCTGATACCGCGCGACAGCACCGACAGCGCCGCCGATCATGACAAGGAAATATGAGTACATGGCGGAGCCTTAGCCGCAGTTGCCGCATACTTGAATCAAATTCGTAATTGCGCCACAGGTTAAGCCGCAATTAACTCTGCGTGCAATCTGCCGGTTTCGGCAAAGGCCCTGCCAAGCGCGGTCAGGGTTTTGAACGAGATGCCTCTGCTCGCAACCGCCTTTGACGAGTTCATCACCGCGAGACTTCCGACGCGTTGTCCGCGATTGTTTTGTAACGATATGCCGACGAGGAAACGGATATCGGCTTTGGGGAGAAGGTCGGCAAAGCCGCTGAGCGCTCCGTGCACGGCCATATCGGGAATAACCAGCGCCCGGTCCAAACATAGCCTGTCACAAGCAGCGGCAAAGCGACCGACATCTGCTGCGTTGGAAAATCCGTGGGTAGCAAAAGTTCGCGTGCCATTTTCACCCGGATACGTCGCAATTGCTAACGGCACATGCATGATCTTCGCCACCGACGAAAGGTTGATCCGGTTCCCGCCGTTCCCAATGTCCAAGCGCTCGGGCGAGCTGGCCGCTTCCTGAGCCGCGAGAACGGAAACCAGTCGGTAATGGGCAATTCTGTTGCTGGTAACGGGACGCTGGGCATTTTCCGGCATGTTGCTATTCTTCTTTCAATGGCGAACAGAGCCTGCGGCCTAGGGAAGGTCGATGATGACAATTTCTCTTAGGTCGTCTGGTCTGCCGTTGCCCACATAGCCATTGCGGTCTATCTGCTTTCTCACTACACTCCGCCGCTGCATTCTATCGCGCGATGCCGTTTGGGGCATTGCAGTGTCGTTACGGGTGGTAGTTAGAATTGTCGCCGTCGCTGTTGTCGGCCTAGATGTGGGATCGTTGGCCTTAACCGCCTGCTCCGCATGGACCAGTATGACAGGTGCAAGCAGCGCAACAGCAAACCGGCGACAATTCATGCCGTGATAAATGCGCTAACATGGTCCACCGCATAAGCATGTTACAGTGTTTTACTTATGACTTGGAAAAAAACAAAGGATATGCGTGGTATTCGTTTCAATTGGGCGGGCAATGCAATCATCATTTACAGGAATTTTACAGACGTAACATGGCGTGAATAACGCATTCACTAATCGTTTTTGCACGGGTCGTACTAATGGATGACGACAAAGACACCACAGGGGTTTCTGCAAACGGCGGGGCGCGCCAGGCGGGTATGGTCTATGCCATGCGTACCGAAGCCGAAACTGTGCTGGGTGACTCCGTATTTCACCGTTCGCCGATCATCGCCAAGCTGCTTCGCTTCCTGATCGAGGAAACGCTCGCCGGTAAGGCGCATTTGCTAAAGTCGTATACGGTGGCGGTCGATGGGCTTGGCCGACCCGCGGATTTCGATGTCGGCGACAGCTACGCCCGTGTGCAGATGGGTCGGCTGCGCAAGATGCTGCAAAGCCATTATGCAGAGCACGGTCCCGTTGATGACCTTTGCATATATTTGCAGCGCGGTTCCTATGTGGTCAAACTTGGCCGGTTGGTGACGGCGTATCCAACGCTGTACCGCCCGCTGTCGGCGGCGGCTCCGCCAACTGACCGCGCGGCAGAGCCATCGACAACGCCCAACCTCGCGGTACGATCCGGCATAGGGTTTCGGTTGCGGGGATGGCATGCGGGCATAGTCGTCGGTATTTTGATCACGGCAATATTAGGCATGCTGTGGCGATCGGATCGATTCGCTGAATCTGTACCATTAAGCCCAATTCTGGAACTGGAGCCTGTCGATGTCGGCAAAGGCGAAGATGCCGCAAAGCTTGCCAGGGTTATCGAATCGTCGTTCGAACTTGGTTTGCCGCGCTTCAAAATTTCACGCGTCCGGTTGATCAAAAGCGAACCGCCTGATGCCTATTCAAAAAGCGAGCGTCTTGTCTATCGGATGCACTCTCAAGTCGAAGCTCGGGACGAGGGGGCTTCAACATTATTCCTGCGACTGACCGATATTCGCAGCGATACGCTGATCTGGTCTCGGGAGGTCAGCATCCCGCCGGAGCCGGGCTCGATTGAAGATGCCATTGCTCCTTTACTCGCGGAAATTGTGGGCCCCCATGGTGTGATCGCCACGCAGAGTGCGATTGCGTATAAAGACGATAATCGCGGCGGTTACCCTTGCCTTATGAAATACTTTTCCTTTTTTAAAACACGCGACGTCGGCATGGAAAAACTGGTCTCCGCATGTTTTGAAAAGCCAGTCAAAGAGCCGCGTATCCGCGCAACAATATTGGCTGCGCGTGCATTATTTGCACTAGAATCACAGACCGTCCGCAACGATCCGTCGGCTGGTCTGGCAAGAGCGCGCGATTTCGCCAATCAGGCTCTCGCAGCAGACGCCAACGATGCCTCGGCCCGGTTCGCGATGGCACGTATCGCTTATATTGAGGGCGACTGTATGTCGGCCCGATTCTATACGCAGCAAACCGTCGATGCCAATTCTTACAGCCCGGTGTTTATGGCCGGGCTGGCAGGACATGCACCGCAGTGTCGGTACGAAAAATCGGGTGAACTGCTCGACCGGGCCTTCCTGGTTGCCAATCCCGGCGACACCGACGCCCGGTTGTTGCTGGTGATCGCCGCAGTGGCGCAGGGACGAGCCGACCGCGTGGACGAGCTACAGCATATCGATATCCCGCGCGACGGACGGCACCGGTTGAACTATTATCTGTCGGAGTCGATTATCGCCGCCTCGGAGAAAAGAAATAGCGATGCCGTGATGTATTGGCAGCAATTTTCGAGAATGCTTGGGGCAGAAAAAATGTCGCCAGACAAAACACTGCAACGGCTCATTCGGTCGCCGGTCCTTCGGCGCCAGGTAGTCGTTTATCTGGAAAGCAGGGGCGTTTTCGCAGACCGATCAGTCCGCGTCGATCTCACTCGCCGCCGTGCGAACTGATCGCTGGCCGGATGAACAAGCCAACCACCAGCGCTATCACAAAAAATAGGCGGCATTGCTGCCGCCCAAGTCGCTTCGGTTCGTAAATTTCGTTTGTCGGCTAGCGTCCGTTGTTCGCAACGATGTCGACGCTGGTGCCGCCGCCGGGATACGCTGCAAAGGTGATGAAATAAGCCCCGCCATCATTGTCGCGCGTTCCGCCGAGGACATGCTCACCGGCGCGAATTTGATATTCGGCGCTGAAGCCCGAATGCTTTGCTCGCGTATAGTAATAGTCGACAATATCCTGCATCTTTGCCGATGATGTGAAAGTAGCAACGCGGATATCGCAAATGCCACCATCGACACCCGCCGCCTCTTTCACGTGACCGCGAGGATAAACGGGGAATTCTGCGGGCATCCGGTTGGCCCACCCAGCACCATATTGCAGTTTGGCATCGCATGTGCCTTTGCCGCTGGTGACCCCCTGCTCAGCCGCTAGCGCACCCAAGGTTGCACCACGGTTGACACCACAATCGGTACAATCTTCCTTACCGACCACTGCCGGCTTCGGAGCGCGCATCAGTTTCGCTCCGTTGAGCGCCTCGATCGAGGCATCATTATCGTAACCGCGATTAGCGGGAATTGCTCCTGACAATGGACGGTTTGCTTGCTTAACCGCATTGGCATTGGCGCTACCGGTTAGGTCGGGATCGACGAGGATGCGGTCATTAAGCGCGCCGTTCATCGCTGGGTCGCTGCCCTTGCCCGTCAGCTTGTTGTCGAGTTCCGCTACCGCTGCGTCGTCGGTGGTGCGCTCGCCGCAAGCCGCCAGCGGCAATGCCAGCATTACGCTGATCAGCATTGGCAATGTGATGCGTTGAAAGGCGCGCATGAAGCAGGCTCCTGAATTCTTCATGGAACCACGCTGCGGCGACTATTGCGCGAATGATAGAGAGAAAGGTGGTTAATTTGTAGGTGGAGTCGCATTTACCCTAACCGACGCGCCACTTTGTACCAGCGCGGGACAGGCGCGACGCGTAAGTTAAGACTATTTCACAACGCCGCGATAGCTAACCGAGCTTTTGCTGGCCGGAGCAATCGCGTCGGCAAAGACCCAGCGAATGTGCGTGACGTCGTCAGGAGCGGCGGCGCGCTTTACCGCAGCGCTGGCATCATCCGCCTTCGCGCTAACCAACAGCGCCGACAACTTGCCCCAGCTCGCACCGCCATCGACCGACACCTCGGCCCAGTCCTGATCAACCGCGACGAACGTCACAGCAGCAGGAATAGGATTAGTCGCGCGAAAGCCAGATGCGGGCTCTGCGCCGGAATTAATAACATTCAGCGTGAAGACAACCTTGTCGCCCGGCACAACCACCACATCCTTCGGATCGCGCAAAACAGCCGTTTCCTTGCCACTTGCGTCTTTTTCGGTACGCTCGATCTTGACGTGGCTGGACAGGTTTACCGGATTTGCCGAGGTCGACGCAGTCTGCGCGCTCGCGATGTCGGCCAATATGATGGTGGCAGAGAGCATCACCGCCGCAATGACGGTCACATAAACGGTCTTCATCAAGTTTATTGGCATCTTCATTCCCACATGCTGCGTAAACTGGTCAGGTCGCGTCGGCACTATCGCGCGAATGTGGTTAACATGGAGTAAATGCCCATATCAACGATCCGACTGCTGATCGCGGATTTTAACCGACCACCAATCATTTGTTAAGCATATTGCTTCATCGCTACTGCCGACGGCGAAGCGCCGCAATGCATGTCTGAAGAGGCGCCATAGAACCCTGATGGAGTGCACCAATGCCGGAAATTGAGAACCGCTGGAGTATCTTGCCAAGTGCACTGAGAGTGCCAAACCAACCCGCGGATCATGGCTCTAAATTAATATGGCTAATCGCTATTCTGCCGGCTCTATTTGTCCTGGCAACATGGGATAGCGACGGTGTTTTGAGCAACAAAGATGCTTTGCTTCGCCATTTCTCCTTACCTGTGGTGGCCGTTGAAATTGCCATTGTTTGGCTGGCTGTACGAGCTGGATTTGAACCAAAACAAACAGCGATCGGCCTGCCGCAGTATGTAAAATGGGCTTTCTGCATCTGGCTGTTATTCGCCGCCTTCGCAGCGGTTGGCATAGCAAAAGACGTTGGTACATCAGTCTTTGTAACTCTTCGTTATTTGCTCCAGGGTTTGGTTTTGGCAGCGATGGTATTTTTGGTGTCCAACGACGAACGTTTCGATCAATCCCGCTGGATCGGCGTGCTTACAATTGGTGCAATAGCTTATCTGTTTGCACTGGTCGCGTTTATCAGCCTCATTCCCAATCCCGATAATTTTAACTGGGTTAGCGCATTGCCGTCGGCCACCAATGTGCGTCAGATCGGTAACCATCTTTCTTTGCTGGCGATAGCACCAGTCGCTGCGTTGCTTGCGCGAAAAAGCCAGCATCGCGTGCTCCACTTTATCGCACTGACAGCAATCATTTGTTTCATCGGATGGACTGGGTCTAGGGGCGCACTTTTCGGGATAGTTGCTGGCGTAGTTGCCGGGCTCGCCGTAGGCTACAAATTTACGACCTTACGCAACATTGGCCTGATGATGCTGAGTTTGATTTCTGGTTTGTTGGCTTCGATTCCGCTTTTCGCTCCTGCTCCTGCATTCGGGCTGCTGCGTATCGCGTCGTCAATTTCCCACGAGGATATCTCGACGGGACGAATTGGAATGTGGAGAAATGCTGTTGTTGAAATAGCGCAAAAGCCGCTAATGGGTCATGGATCGGGCACTTACCGTGAACATGTGTTTCAAAACACTGGACGGGCCTACAACCATCCGCACAACTTCATTCTACAGTTTGGTTTTGATTGGGGTGTTGTTGGAGCCTTGGCCATGATATTGATGCTGGCAGCACTTGGTTGGCATCTGGTGACGTTAAAGAACCATGACTCGCCGACGCGCTTTGTCTCTGTGGCGGGGTTCACGGCAGTAATTGCCATTGCGATGATTGACGGCACGTTGTTTTATCCCCTGACGATTCTCATTGGACTGGCGTTGATCGCACCTGCCCTTGGCGGCATCGCAAAAGTTAAAGAGTAATTTGAACGGTAAGCTACAGAAGCGCCATTAGCGCCGAGTGCATTGAGCACAATAGGCCAAAAGCTCAGCTTGAACCGGCGAAAGGCTTTGCCACTTGCGACAATGCCGACGTTGCGCGATGGAGCGTCTCATGTCCCGCAATCTAACGCATCTTGAACGGCTAGAGGCCGAAAGCATCCACATCATGCGCGAAGTCGTGGCCGAGGCGGAAAAGCCCGTCATGCTGTATTCGGTCGGTAAAGACAGCGCGGTGATGTTGCACTTGGCACGCAAAGCCTTTTACCCGTCACCGCCACCCTTCCCCTTGCTCCACGTCGATACGACGTGGAAGTTCAAGGCAATGTATGATTTGCGAGAAAAAGCGGCGCGCGACGCAGGCATGGAATTGCTCGTCTATCAAAACCCCGAAGCACTGGCCAAGGGCATCAATCCTTTCGACCATGGTGGGCTCCACACCGATATGTGGAAGACCGAGGGGTTGAAACAGGCGCTCGACCATTACGGCTTTGACGCGGCCTTTGGTGGTGCGCGGCGCGATGAGGAAAAGAGCCGTGCGAAGGAACGGGTCTTCAGCTTTCGCTCGGCCAACCACCGGTGGGATCCGAAGAACCAGCGGCCCGAGCTTTGGAACCTGTACAATGCCAGAAAAGCGAAGGGCGAAAGCATCCGGGTTTTCCCGATATCCAATTGGACCGAGCTCGATATCTGGCAGTATATCCATCTGAACGACATCGAAATCGTGCCATTATATTTCAGCGCACCGCGCCCGACCGTGGAACGTGACGGCATGCTGCTCATGGTCGATGATGATCGGTTCCGGTTTAAGGACGGAGAGAAACCGGTCGAACGATCGATCCGCTTTCGCACACTGGGCTGTTATCCGCTGACGGGGGCTGTCGAAAGCACGGCTGCTACATTGCCCGAGATTATTCAGGAAATGCTGCTGACGACAACGTCGGAACGTCAAGGCCGGGCAATCGACCACGACCAGGCCGCGTCGATGGAGAAGAAGAAGCAGGAGGGCTACTTCTGATGTCCTCCGCTTACGAAACCGATGCGCTGATTGCTCGCGACATAGAGGCCTATCTCGACACTCATCAGCATAAGTCGCTTTTGCGCTTCATTACCTGCGGATCGGTAGACGACGGGAAATCGACGTTGATCGGGCGGTTGCTTTACGATTCGAAGATGATCTTCGAAGACCAGCTTGCAGCGCTCGAAGCCGATAGCAAACGCGTCGGAACGCAGGGTCAGGAAATCGATTTTGCGTTACTGGTGGACGGACTGGCAGCGGAGCGTGAGCAGGGCATCACGATCGACGTCGCATACCGTTTTTTCACCACCGAAAAACGCAAGTTCATCGTCGCCGATACGCCGGGGCATGAGCAATATACTCGTAACATGGTCACCGGCGCGTCGACCGCCGACCTTGCCATCATCCTGATCGACGCGCGCAAGGGCGTGCTCACGCAGACCCGTCGCCACAGCTATCTGGCGCATCTTATCGGCATCCGCAACATTGTGCTGGCAGTCAACAAGATGGACCTCGTCGACTATAATGTGCTGCGCTATGACCATATAGTCGAGGACTATAAATGCTTTGCACGCGATATCGGCATAACCGATTTCACTGCAATTCCGATCTCGGGTTTCAAGGGCGACAACATCACCACATTGTCGCCGAATACGCCTTGGTACAAAGGCAAGCCACTGATCGAGCATCTGGAAAACGTCGAACTCGACGTAACCAGCGATCAAGCCAAGCCTTTCCGCCTGCCCGTCCAATGGGTAAATCGCCCCAATCTCGATTTCCGGGGTTTCGCTGGCCAGATTGCCAGCGGCAATATTCGCAAGGGCGATGCCATCCGCATCTTGCCGAGCGGCAAGAGTTCGACCGTGTCGCGCATCGTTACGATGGATGGCGACCTGGAAGAGGCCGTTGCCGGACAGTCGGTTACGATTTGTCTGGCTGACGAGGTCGATTGCTCGCGCGGCGACGTTATCGCCGCAGCCGAAGCTCCTCCAGAAGCCGCCGACCAATTCGAGGCCAATCTTGTATGGTTCGCCGACGAAGCGATGATACCCGGTCGCGCTTATTGGTTGAAACTGGGCACGCAGATGGTGTCCGCAACTGTGCAGCCACCGAAATACCAGATCAACGTGAACACGTTGGAGCATTTGGCCGCGAAAACGCTAGAGCTTAACGCGATCGGAGTCGCTGAAGTTGCGACTGACCGACCGATTGTGTTTGAGCCTTATGCCGACAACCATAATCTCGGCGGCTTCATTCTGATCGACAAAATGACCAATGCAACGGTTGCAGCGGGGATGCTGAACTTCGCGTTGCGGCGTGCGCAGAACGTCCATTGGCAAGCGGTCGATATCAGCCGTGAAGCGCATGCAAGGCAGAAGGGTCAATCAGCCAAGCTTTTATGGTTCACCGGCCTGTCGGGATCGGGCAAGTCTACGATCGCCAATCTGGTCGAGAAGAAACTGCATGCGCTGGGACGACACAGCTTTCTGCTCGACGGTGACAATGTACGCCACGGATTGAACAAGGATCTGGGCTTTACCGACACCGACCGGATCGAGAATATCCGCCGTGTAGGCGAGGTAGCGAAACTGATGACCGATGCCGGTCTGATCGTGCTCACTGCCTTCATCTCGCCCTTCCGCGCCGAGCGTGAGATGGTGCGCGGAATGTTACCTGACGGCGAGTTTCTGGAAATTTATATCGATACGCCTTTGGAAGAAGCCGAGCGGCGCGATGTGAAGGGCCTCTATAAAAAGGCCCGCGCTGGAACACTCAAGAACTTTACCGGGATCGATAGCCCTTACGAAGCGCCGGAAAGTCCTGACATCCTGATCGACACGACGCGCATGACGCCAGAGGCCGCAGCGGAATTGATCGTCGAACAGGTGGTCGGCGTTTGGAGCCCTGACCTTTGACCGATGGGGAGCTTTGCGCGCATTTGGCCGCTGAGGCGGGCAAGCTGTTGTTGGACTTGCAGGTAAACAAGACTTTGGTCGGGAAGCCGCTCGGTGACGAAGGCGACCGCATTGCTAACGCGTATCTCTGCGAAGCGCTGCGCCGCGAACGGCCCGACGATGCGATGCTGTCCGAAGAAGAAAAAGACTGCGGATCACGCTGTGCATTTAGTCGGGTCTGGATAGTCGATCCGCTCGACGGCACCCGCGAATATAGCGAAGGGCGGAGCGATTGGGCTGTGCATGTCGCACTGGCGATAGACGGCGTAGCGCAGGACGGCGCGGTTGCGTTGCCCGGCCTTGGGGTCACTTTGTCCTCGGTCAAGCCGGCCGCATTACAACCCGCAAACGCGCCGCTCAAGATGTTGGTTAGCCGCTCTCGGCCTGCGGCTGAGGCAATGGCAGTTGCCGAGCAACTCGGCGCTGAACTGCTACCGATGGGTTCAGCAGGTGCCAAAGCGATGGCAGTCGTGCGCGGCGAAGCCGATATCTACCTCCATACGGGCGGACAATATGAGTGGGACAATTGCGCACCCGTTGCCGTTGCCCAGGCGGCTGGGCTGCATTGCTCGCGCATCGACGGCTCGCCGATGCGCTATAACAATGCCGACCCGTATCTGCCCGATCTGCTTATTTGCAGGGCCGAACTGGCACCGCAAATTCTAGCGCTGGTGAAGGGGCTCTAGGGTCAGGACCTATTAAATGCGCATTCGAGGTTTGAAGCGCTTTCGTTCAGTGCGAGGCGGCGGGCCGCAGGGATATGCCGATATCTCAAGGTTCGCCAACGAAGCAATGGACGAAAGCGGTCAAATCCGAAGGACGTC
>JANOHL010000045.1:0-2070 GCA_031406495.1 Sphingomonadales bacterium
GCCGCCGCGTACAAGATCACCGACAAATCGGAGCGTTCCAACGCGCTGAACGTCGCCCGCGCCGCCGCAAAGGCTGCCTTCACCGACGCGTCCGCACAGGACCAGATGGCCGCTGGCAAGCTGATGAAGAAGCTGGAAGCTGAAATCGTCCGCGGCGCCATCCTGAAAGACGGCACCCGCATCGACGGTCGCAGCACCTCGCAAATCCGTCCGATCCTGGCAGAAACGCACTTCCTGCCGCGTTCGCACGGCTCGGCGTTGTTCACCCGCGGCGAAACCCAGACCATCGCCACCTGCACTTTGGGCACCAAGGACGCAGAGCAGATGATCGACGGCCTCGGCGGCCTGCATTATGAAAACTTCATGCTGCACTACAACTTCCCGCCGTACAGCGTTGGCGAAGTTGGACGTTTCGGCGCACCAAGCCGCCGCGACATCGGCCACGGCAAGCTCGCCTGGCGCGCGCTCCACGCCGTTCTGCCGTCGAAGGAAGACTTCCCCTACACCATCCGCATCACCAGCGACATCACCGAGTCGAACGGCTCGTCGTCGATGGCAAGCGTGTGCGGCGGCAGCCTCGCGATGATGGACGCAGGCGTCCCCATCAAACGTCCCGTCAGCGGCATCGCCATGGGCCTCATCCTCGAAGGCAAGGATTTCGCGATCCTTTCCGACATATTGGGTGACGAAGACCATCTCGGCGACATGGATTTCAAGGTAGCAGGCACGTCCGAAGGCATCACCACGATGCAGATGGACATCAAGATTGCCGGCATCACCCGCGAAATCTTCGAAGCGGCGCTCAATCAAGCCAAGGAAGGCCGCGCGCATATCCTTGGTGAAATGGCGAAGGCACTCGGCGAAACCCGCGGTGAACTGTCCGAATTCGCACCGCGTATCGAAACGATGCAGATCGACAAGGCGAAGATCCGTGACATCATCGGCACCGGCGGCAAGGTCATCCGTGAAATCGTCGCCACCACCGGCGCAAAGGTCGACATCGACGATGAAGGCCTGATCAAGATTTCGTCGAGCGACCCCGCGCAGATCGAAGCCGCCCGTAAATGGATCAGCGGCATCGTCGAAGAAGCAGAAGTCGGCAAGATCTATGACGGCAAGGTCGTCAACATGGTCGATTTCGGCGCATTCGTGAACTTCATGGGCGGCAAGGACGGCCTTGTGCACGTTTCCGAAATCGCCAACGAACGCGTTGAAAAGGTCAGCGACGTCCTGTCCGAAGGTCAGGAAGTCAAGGTCAAGGTCCTCGAAATCGACCAGCGCGGCAAGGTTCGCCTGTCGATGCGCGTCGTGAACCAGGAAACTGGCGAAGAACTGGAAGACACCCGCCCACCACGCGAAGAACGACCACGCGGTGAAGGCCGTGGCGATCGTCCCGACCGTGGACCCCGCCGTGAAGGCGGCGGTGGCGGCGGGAGTCGTGATGGTGGTCGGGGCGAAGGCCGTGGCGACCGTGGACCGCGTCGTGATGGCGGCGGCGGACGTGGCGAAGGCCGCGGCGACCGTGGCCCACGCCAAGAGCGTTCAGAAGGCGGAAACGAAGGCGGCGGCAACCCCGACCACGTTCCTGCGTTCTTGAAGGACTAAATCCGCAAAGGATTGGAGAGGAAAGGGGTCGCTTCGGCGGCCCCTTTTTCTACTTACTATTTAAACAACCGCGCAAATGAGATTTACATCTATGCGATATGGAAATGTCTTTTGGCAACGGCTGTGAAGAACTCATCCGGCAGAATTCGACAATTTTGTCTTTCAACTAGCATTATCTCATCTATCGATTTTTCATTTTCTCCGACTCTAAAGGCTGGACAACCTGCCCAGTTTTCTGGGTAGAACTGCTTAATGAGAAGAAGAGCGAAAGCTTGTGGGGTAACAATTCTCTGCAAGGGCCATCGGTTTTCAGCATGGTGCCCAAAATGCAAATGAGAGCAAGGATGGATAATATCGACAAACTGCTCGAATGAATTTTCATAGCGTAGCAGCGGTGGGTGTTGGCTAGACCGTAATTCGGAAACGGCATGCAGGAACTCGTCAACTTCCAATGCTCCCTCATCG
>JANOHL010000094.1:0-10016 GCA_031406495.1 Sphingomonadales bacterium
CCTACCGCTATTTCGCGACGCCGCGGCGCAAGTTCATCATCGCCGACACGCCCGGCCACATTCAGTACACGCGCAACATGGTCACGGGCGCCTCGACCGCCGACCTCGCGATCATCCTGCTCGACGCCCGCAAGGGTGTGATCGAGCAGACCCGCCGTCATTCCTACATCGCTTCCATCCTCGGCATCACTTTACCTCCAACGTTTCGCGGTTGTAGCGCCTGCCATTGCATTCCTCGCACGTCACATAGACGTCTGGAAGGAAGTGCATTTCGATCTTGATGAGACCGTCGCCGCTACACGTTTCGCAGCGGCCACCCTTGACGTTGAACGAGAAGCGCCCAGGTTTATAACCGCGTGCCGCGCTTTCGGGCAGCTGCGCGAACCAGTCGCGGATGTTGGTGAATGCGCCGGTGTAAGTCGCAGGATTCGAACGCGGGGTGCGGCCGATCGGCGACTGATCGATGTCGATCACCTTGTCGAGGTGTTCGAGGCCGCTGATCTTGTCGTGCGCCCCCGCAATGAGGCGCGCGCCGTTTAGGCTCCTCGCGGCAGATGCGTACAGCGTGTCGATGGTGAAGCTCGACTTGCCCGAACCCGAAACGCCGGTGATGCAACAGAAGGTGCCGAGCGGGATCGACGCCGTGACGTTTTTTAGGTTGTTGGCGCGCGCGCCGTGGACGGTCAGCTTCTTCTTGTTGCCCTTGCGCCGCGTCTTGGGGACCGCGATTTCGCGGGTGCCGTTGAGATAATCCGCAGTAAGCGATTTGGCTTTCAAGATGGTTTCTAGCGGACCTTCGGCCATGACGATGCCGCCGTGGACGCCTGCGCCGGGGCCGAGATCGACGATCCAATCGGCGGTGCGGATCGCGTCTTCATCATGCTCGACCACGATCACGGTGTTGCCCAGATCGCGCAGGCGGCGCAGCGTCGCGAGCAGGCGGTCATTGTCCTTTTGATGCAAGCCGATGCTGGGCTCGTCGAGCACATAAAGCACGCCCGACAAGCCCGAGCCGATTTGCGAGGCCAGGCGGATACGCTGGCTCTCGCCTCCGGAAAGGGTGCCGCTGGTGCGATCGAGGTTCAGATAATCGAGCCCGACATTGTTGAGGAAGCCAAGCCGTTCGTTGATTTCCTTAAGGATCGCCTTGGCAATTTGCTGCTGCTGGTTGGTCAATGTGGTTTCGACATTGCCGAACCAGACGAGCGCGTCGCCAACACTCATCTTGGTCGGGGTGGCGATGTCTACGCCCGCGATTTTGACCGAAAGCGCCTCGGGCTTCAGGCGCGCGCCGTGGCAGGTTTCGCATGGTTGCGACGTCTGATATTTCGATAATTCCTCGCGCATCCACGCGCTGTCGGTCTGTAACATGCGGCGGTTGAGGTTGCCGATGACGCCCTCGAATGCCTTGCGCACCGTGTATTCTTTTCGGCCATCCTTGAAAGTCAGATCGACCGGCAGGCCGCCGGTGCCGTGCAGGATGATCAGCCTCTGGTTGGGCAGCAGGTCATTCCACGATGTGTCGAGATCGAAGTCATAAGCCCTGGCAAGCGAGCTGAGCACCTGCATATAATAAGGACTCGGCGGGTTCGATTTCGCCCAAGGTACCACCGCGCCTTTTTTCAGCGACAGCGCTTCGTTCGGCACCACCAGTTGCGGATCGAATTCCTGCCGCTCACCAAGCCCGTCGCAGTCCGGACACGCGCCTTGCGGGGCGTTGAAGCTGAACAGCCGCGGCGCGATTTCAGCGATGGTAAAACCGCTTACCGGGCACGCAAATTTTTCGCTGAAGACGATGCGGTTCGGGGGCAGGCCGGTGCCCTTCATTTTGGCCTTTGGTCCGCCATCACCAACCCCGTTCGCATCGAGCGAAGACGAGATGCCGCTAGGTTGTGCGCCACCGATGGGTGTCTCGTCTACGCTCGACACGAACGGACTTCGGACTTCGGCAAGACTTGAGCCGCCCGATTGTCCAAGGGCATCCGCAACAGTTCCATCTGCCAAATCCACAAACGCCAGCCCATCCGCCAGCTTCAACGCCGCCTCAAAACTCTCGGCGAGCCGCTGCTGGATGCCGTCTTTCACGACGATACGGTCAACCACGACCTCGATGTCATGCTTGTACTTCTTATCGAGCGCGGGCGCTTCCTCGATCGGGTAGAATTCGCCGTCGATGCGAACCCGAGTGTAGCCCGACCGCTGCCATTCTTGCAGTTCCTTGCGGTACTCACCCTTGCGGCCCTGAACGGCAGGCGCGAGCAGGAAGGCGCGGGTGCCTTCGGGCAACGCCATGACGCGGTCGACCATCTGGCTGACGGTCTGTGCGGTAATCGGCAGACCCGTCGCTGGCGAATAAGGCACACCGACACGCGCCCAAAGTAGGCGCATATAATCGTAAATCTCGGTGACCGTAGCCACGGTAGACCGCGGGTTACGCGACGTTGTCTTCTGCTCGATGGAGATCGCCGGGCTAAGCCCTTCGATATGCTCGACATCGGGCTTCTGCATCATCTCCAGAAACTGCCGCGCATAGGCCGACAGCGATTCGACATAGCGCCGCTGGCCCTCGGCATAGATGGTGTCGAAGGCGAGCGAGGATTTGCCCGACCCCGACAGCCCGGTGATCACGATCAACTGATCGCGTGGCAGGTCGATATCGACGCCCTTCAAATTATGTTCGCGCGCACCGCGCACTTTTATGTGGGTCAGCACCGGGCAGGCCCTTGCTTCGGGATGTGGGTAAGTGACATGGGAGGGACTTGTTCCAGATTTGTTCCAAAAGCGCAAGCGTGCGTTTCGGGTTGGCTAGTTGTGGGGTTGAACGGCAGCAATTTCAAGTATTGTCCGGGGTTCTGGGCATTGCAATGACAGGGCGGGAACTTATTTTAGCTTGACGGCATTGAAGCTAGATGACGACATCTGTCGTTACTCCCCCGGTGCCGTTACATTTTTGAAGGATTCGGCGTTTATATGGCAATCTGCATGGGCATTTTCCGCACGATTGTCGCTGTCATGGCTTTGGGGGTCGGTGTTACCGCCAGCGCGCAGGTCGCCCCGACCGCGCCTACGCCACCGCCGATTGTGTTCTCACCGGGAACGGGCGATGGCTCCGCGGGTCTATCGCCCGTTCCGATCCGCCCAATGTTTGCTTGTGACGGGTTGAGCCGGACACGGGCTGCAATGGCGGCGCTTTATCCTGCACAAACGCTGCAACCGGCGCTTGCCGAGCTGGCAACGTCGGCCAACCAATCGCAGCCACCGCACCGGATCGACCAGAAGTTGCTCGACGAAGCACTGGCTAGCTATGCCAAATATCATTGTAGTTATGGCCGCACGTCCGGTCCGGCGATTATCGTCGTGGTGGATTTTGCCAAGCGGTCCGACGAACCACGACTTTACCGGATCGACTTGCGCTATGGCCGAGGCATCGATGAGCCGATCCTTGTCGCGCATGGCATCGGCTCGGATCCCAATGATGACGGAATCGCCGACGCGTTCGGCGATGTGCAGGACAGCCTGATGTCTTCATTGGGGCCAGCGCGCGGCAGCGAAATATATGTGGGCATAAACGGTCGCTCGCTTCGGCTGGACGGGCTTGAGCCATCCAACAGGTCAATGCGCGCGCGCGATATCGTCGTGCACAGCTACAGCCCAACGCTCATGCGCTACTTCAACGGAGAGCTGCTTATGGCGCGCGGTGGCAGGCCAGGGACGAGTGAGGGCTGTTTTGTCGTCGAACCCGACAAGCGCGACTGGATCATGCAGACCTTGGTCGAGGGCGGGTTTCTCTATTCGGGCTACAGCGGCGTCTTGCCGCAGCCAGCGATACCTAAAACACCGACGGGACAGCAGGTAATTTTCGTGCCCGGGCAGGGCGGTCGTTAATTTTCGATATGCTTGTCCGCCGTCGGCTTAGGGAAAACCCGACGGAATAGCTGATAACCCTTCCACAGCCCGTAAATCGCCAAGAGCAGCAACGCTGCGGCGATGACGGCTGCAGCTACCGGATTGGCAAAGGCCAGCACTAAGAGGCCACCGGTGGCAACATCCTCCACCGTCGATACGACCATATTACTGAATGGTTCGGGGCTGGTATTGACCGCCGCACGCGCCGTCGATTTGGTCGCATGGCTGGCGAGCGCGGCACCGCCACCCAACAGGAAAGCGATGACCTGCCAAGTCGGATCGGCGCTATCGACTACGGCGAGCGCCAGCAACGCACCGCCGACCGGCCGAATGATGGTGTGAAGACCGTCCCAAATAGAGTCGAGCCAAGCCACCTTGTCGGCAAAAAATTCGGCAACCGCTCCCAATGCGCTGACCCCTATAACCCAGGGATTGGCAAGAACATCGAGCATCGCGAGATTTTCCGGGAGCGGCACCAGGTTGAAATGCATGGCAACGCCGGTCGCAAAGATGGTCAGGTAAAGCCGCCACCCCGACAACAGGCTCAGGCTACCGGCCAGTCCCAAAATTTCGATGATTCCCATGAGCGTTCCATCCCCACATCCGGTTATGCCGGAAGGCTGCCACGAAAGTGGGCGATGCGCAATGCAGGCGCTTCATAGCCGAAAGCACAAAAATGGGAGCATGCGTTGCCAAAGCGGCATTGCATGCTCCCAATATCCCCGAGAAGGGAGAGGCAGAGCGGGGGGCGTGCCCTGCCGGGGTGGTCTTGTTGAGGAGAGCCTCGGGGTTTGCTGCGCGCCGTGAGTGCATTGAGGCGCGCAGCAACTCTATTTCACCCCTCCCCTGAAGGGGAGGGGCTTAGTTGTTCAATTGCCACGACGCCGCGGAGTTCTGTCCGACCGTTGCGGACGGGCGTTGCGCGGGCGGAAGCTGGGGTCACGCGTTACGCTGACATCGCGTTTGATCTGGCCATCGACGCGCGAAACGTTGCCGGTGCGGTTGTAAACCTGATCGCCATCGCGGGTAATCGTGCGGCTGTTTTCGCGGCCGGTGTCGGTTTTGCGGCCATAAGCGTCATATTCGTAGTTGCGGCCCTGGCGGTCGGTGGCCGAACCGGTTGTGGTAAAACCATCCTCGGTCCGAACGCGGTCATATTCGTAGTTGCTCGTGCGGCCGTCAAATCCCGTCGAGTTGCCGCTGCCGCTTACACCGTCTTCGGTACGGGCGCGTTCGCGGTGGCGGGTGGCGGTGGCACCGTCGCTGGCGCGGGTGGCGCTGGCGTCGACAACCAAGGTGCCTGCTTCCTTGTCACGCGTAACCGTTTTGGTGGCGGTGCCCTTGGGTTTTTCGATGGTCACCGTCTTGGTGGTTTCGGCGTTTGCGACGCCGGTGGTTGCCAGTGCAAGCAGCGGCAAGGCGATCCAATATTTCATAATATTTCTCCTGCGTTTGGGGGAGGGAGGTTTCCCCGCTCCTGAACATTCAACGCTGGCTCAAGAAAAACCCTTCGCACTTTTTTTGAGAATTATTTACTGACGGCGTTGCTGGCGGATAGCTCGGCGTTCGCGCAGAGCCCGCCGGATTTCTGCCCGCTGTGCAGGGCTTGCGGCGCGGTAGCGTTCGCGGAGCGCCTCAATTTTTTCCGGCGATAGATTGCTGTTTGCAATCACCGTTAATTCATCGCTGATCGGTGCCGCCTCTGGCTCCTCGGTTGCCGTTGTCACAGGCTCGGCTGCGGCCGGGTCGGATGCCACAGCCCCGGACCGTTCCAACCGAGCCTCGCGCCGGGCCTTTGCCGCCTCTCTCCACTGCGCCTTTGTTTCGGGGTCGGCATTCCGCACCAGTTCGCGCACCGCTGCGCGTGCTTCTTGTGGCGTCGCTTCGCCCGAGCGGACCATTGTTCGCACTTGCTTGCGCGCAACGACAAATTTTTGGCGAGGCGTCAAATTGCTGAACCTGGGGTCTTCGCGCAACTGTTCGATGCGGCCGACGACGGCTTCGGTACCATTTGCGGGCGGAGTTGGCGCGGCCTCGACGGCGTCGTCAGGCGCTTTGGTGGCCAAGGCGACCGGTTTATCCGGGGCGGTGGTTCGAGGGGACGGGACCAATTCGGTTTTCGCCAAAACCTCGCTCACGCCCGGTACATATACCGGGTTGCCAAATATCCCGGCGGCAGCAGCGGTTGCAGTCGCCAGCGACAGGAATGCAACCGAACCGATAATTCGGCTAGACCGCCGCCAAGCGCCTCCTCCGCTCGCGCCTTTGCGGCGGAAGCGACTGGCAAATCCGGTCGCTGGAGCAGCCGTAGCAGTATCGCCAGCCTCGATCCGCGCCAGCAATCGGTCAGTAAAACCCGTAGGCAACGGCGGCACGGCATAGCTGTCGAGAGCTTTGCGTATTTCTGGGGAGAATTCAGGATCGGCCATCACGCGTTCCTTGGGCCAGAGACGCCCTTGCGCTCAACGCAATCGCGCAAAGAACTGCGCGCGCGGAACAACAGGGATTCAAAGGCTTTCAATTGCATTTCCAATATTTCTGCCGCCGGTTGGTTCGGCGTTTCCTCATAATAAGTCAGTATCACCGCCGCGCGTTGCCGCTCGGGTAACGCCTCGATGCAAAGCTTCACCGTGGCGTGCGTTTCGTGGGCCTGCATCTGCGCATCAGCGAGCGGCGCTTCGTCGATGAGCTCCGGTACCTCTTCGTCGCTCTTGAACCGTTTGCGCCGCAGCCGGTCTAGGCACTGGTTCGTCGCAACCTTGGTGAGCCACGCCCCAATGCCCGGTCCACCTGCCAGCCAGCGGTCGGCGTGGTTCCAAAGCCTTAGTAGCGACTCTTGCGCGACATCCTCGGCCTCTGTCTGATCGCCCAGCATCCGGTAAGCGATCCGCCACGCCGACTGCGCATGTCGGTCAGCCGCCAGACGCATCGCTGCATGGTCACGCGCAGCGATGCGTGCCATCAATTCGTCATCACTGTCCGCAACCGGTCTGGTCGCCAAATTTGCACTCATGTCGTCACCCGGATTGACTGCATCCGGAATATATTACGCACGAAGTTCATAATCCCTTCTAAATAAATCGAAGGAAATTTTGCGTATGAGCGTTGAGCCGATGTTAGCCCGTTTTTCAGGGCGTTAAACAGGGAGTGCACCAATGCGATTTCTAACGGGCGCGTGCGTCGCCGCAATTTTCATATCTAACCCGCTACATGCGCAGGAAAATGATGCCGACACCGATTGGCAGATTTCGCTGAACGGCGGAGCCACGGTCTATTCACAGGGCGATGATCCGCGTTTCGCCAGCATCGCGCTGACTCGCGACTTCGACAATGGCTATATCGGGCTTTCTGCTTCGATGGTCGATAGCGGCATGATACCGGGCGTCATCAACGCTGTTCCTGCGAAGAGCGAAGCGCTGACTTTATCGGCGGGCAAAACGCTCGGCGATGTCAGTCTTGATGCGTACGTCTCCATTGGCCAGCGGCGTTTCGAGGCCGAGAGCTTTCAACGTCTGGGGCGAACAATCACCATCGATTCCGATGGCAAGAGCTTCGCCGTGGGCGGCTCGTTGACTTATGATCTGGCGGTGGCCGACGATATATTGGTCTCGCCCTTTGTTGCGGTCGATTATGACCGCATCGACATCGCCCGTGCGGTCTTGCTTGGCAACGGCAACTTGCAATCGGTGAAGTCCAAAGAGGATGGCGTAACCGGAACGGCAGGACTGACGCTCCAGAAGATGTTTGGAGCTGAGGCGCAACATGCGTTTGGTTTGACGGCTGCCTTTGTCGCCACCTCTAACAGCAGCGCGGCGCGATCGGGCAGTGCCAGCAATCTGCTCAGCCGCGTTGTCGGCACCCAAAACCAACCGGGCCAGAGCGACGAATGGGCCGAAGTTGGAGCCAACGCGTCGTTGGCGCTTGGAAAGGATTGGCGGCTAATTTTCTCGGCAACTCGGACCTTGGGCTTTGCCGGACCAGAGGCGACATCGCTGTCTACGGGGATCAGTTTCGCCTTTTAGGTGCTAGCCAAGCCTCGCAAACCATGCTTTCTAGCTTCCATATGGAAGCCGAAACCCGCATTCACCCAGTTACCGGCGAAACGATGCCACCCGCCACTCCCGCCGCCACGATGGTCATTTTTCGCGACAATCCATCGGGCGGCGCGCCGTTGCTCCTTATCGTCGAACGGGTCGAGGCGATGGCCTTTGCTGGCGGCGCAGCGGTGTTTCCCGGCGGTAAGGTCGATGCGGCGGATTTCGA
Source organism: Sphingomonadales bacterium (assembly GCA_031406495.1). GTDB lineage: Bacteria > Pseudomonadota > Alphaproteobacteria > Sphingomonadales > Sphingomonadaceae > Sphingorhabdus_B. The sequence goes on from JANOHL010000094.1 coordinate 8,170, forward strand.
TTATGCGGCTATGCTGGGTGGGCCGCTCGAACTCGACGAGGCGGCTGCAAGGTTGGCTGCGATCCGTGAAACTATCGAGGAGGCAGGACTGGCGCTTGGGCTATCGGGCGTTTTGGACCCCGCAGATTGCGCCGGCGCGCGTGCGGCTCTGCATGATGGTGAGAGTTTGCAAAAGGTCTGTGTCCGTCACGGCTGGACGCCGGATTTCGTACGTTTGGTGCCTTGGTCACGTTGGCGTCCACCAAATCTTGAAACGCGCACTTTTGATACGCGGTTCTACCTGGTCAATGCAGGCAATAACGCTCCGCTTGCGACAGTCGATCAAACCGAGAACCGCGCGCTGTTTTGGGCGAGCGCGGCGGAAGTGCTGAAACGCGCCGACCGTAAAGAGCTTAAAATCATCTTCCCTACGAGACGCAATCTGGAGCGGCTGGCGATGTTCGGCGATTTCGACAGTGCGGCAGCCCATGCCGCGGCACACCCGGTGTCCACTGTGCTTACCTATGTCGAAGAGCGCGAAGATGGCCGCTGGCTGTGTATCCCCGACGGACACGGCTATCCGGTGATCGAGGAGTCTTTTGAACGGGCGATGCGGGGTTAATTCCCCTCCCGCAAGCGGGAGGGGAGAGACTCAATCCTCAGCAGCAATGGTAACGATCAATCCGTCGAGATCGTCGCTGACGGGGATTTGGCAAGACAGGCGCGACGTGGCATCGCGGTGGTCGGTGCTGTCGAGCAGGTCATTTTCGTCCTCGCCCATTTTGGGCAGTTTATCGACGAACGAAGGGTCGATATGCACATGGCAGGTCGCGCACGAACAGCAACCGCCGCACAACGCCAGCAATTCATCAAAGCCGTTGTCGCGGATTACCTCCATCAGGCTCAGGCCGCTTTCCGCCTGAACCTCGCGGCCTTCGCCGTTGCGCGATATGACAGTAATGGTGGTCATGAAATGCTCCCTGAAGGCTGAAACTTGCGGGACTGATAGGTTGACGTAAGCGTGATGTGAAGCCCTAATTTGATGGGGATAAATCGGGTGCTGCCCTTGGACAAAGCGGCAACGATGCTTATGTCGATGTCCAACAGAATCACCGAAAGCTACTCATGTCCGAAAATCGCCACGCCCCCGTCATCATCATCGGCTCCGGCCCGGCGGGATACAGTGCCGCCGTCTACGCCGCGCGCGCGAACCTGTCGCCGATGATCATCACCGGGGTCGAAATCGGCGGGCAGTTGATGACCACCACTGATGTCGACAACTGGCCCGGCGACGACGACGGAGTGCAGGGGCCCGAACTGATGGAGCGGATGCGTAAACATGCCGAACGCTTCGGCACGCGGATCGAGAATGACTATATCGAGAAGGTCGACTTTTCGAAGCGCCCTTTCACGCTGACCGGCGGTGCTGGCGACTATACCGCCGACGCGGTGATCATCGCGACCGGCGCGAGCGCGCAATATCTGGGCCTGCCAAGCGAGACCGCGTTCATGGGCAAGGGCGTATCGGCCTGTGCCACGTGCGACGGCTTTTTCTATCGCAACAAGCCGGTGGCGGTGATCGGCGGCGGCAATACTGCGGTCGAGGAAGCGCTGTATCTGGCCAATATCGCCAGCCATGTGACGTTGGTGCACCGTCGCAATAAATTGAAGGCAGAAAAAATCCTGCAAGACCGCATGTTCGCGCGCGAGGCCGAGGGCAAGATCACCATCAAATGGAACCACACGCTCGATGAAGTGCTGGGCGACGCGAGCGGCGTGACCGGCATGCGGATCGCCGCAACGGATGGCAGCGGAAAAGAGGATATCGAACTCCACGGCGTATTCATAGCCATCGGCCACAAGCCCAA
>JANOHL010000100.1:0-116518 GCA_031406495.1 Sphingomonadales bacterium
GCAGCTTTGGGCGAAAGGTTTTTGACGCAAAATTGCCGTTGACCGCGATTTATGGTGGGACAAAGCGCCGCTCAAACGGGTTGAAACGTGAAATGCACGGGAACAGAGTAAAAAAACCGGCGATCAAGCGGCGTTTTTTAGCTTACGGGCTGATGCAGCCCAGCTAATTATTAACCGTGTTGGGTAAGCTTTGTTCCACCATAAATCGCGGTCAACGGCAATTTTGCGTCAAAAACCTTTCGCCCAAAGCTGCGAATCGGTTGGCGGTGGTTAATTATTTCAACTCTTGCGCCGCTGCCAGCACCTCTTCGGCATGGCCAGCAACCTTAACCTTGCGCCAAACGCGCGCGACTTTTTGGTCTTTTCCGACCAGAAATGTCGCACGTTCAATGCCCATATAACTGCGGCCATACATCGACTTTTCGACCCAAACGCCCATCTGCTCGGTAACGTCGCTGGCTTCGTCGGATAGCAAGGTCACGGTCAGGCCGTATTTCGCCGCAAACTTGGCAAGTTTGGCGGGCTTGTCCTTCGACATGCCATAGACCGGACAGCCTGCTTTGGCGAAGGCGTCGGACAGTGCCGAAAAGCCTTGGCCTTCTTTCGTGCAGCCCGGCGTGTCCGCCTTGGGGTAGAAATAGAGCACGAACGGCGCGGGTATTGTCGAAAGGTTTACAGCTTTGCCCTCGCTATCGAGGACATCAACGGCGGGCAGTATATCATTTACGTCGGTCATCGCATCGTCCTTGCTAAAAATCGCGCGGCCCCACAAGGCCGGTCCAAGCTTTCAAAACAACCTCTTGCGCAGCCTGAACTGCGGGCGTCAAGTCAGTCCAATCTTCAAATCCCAGACTGCGCGCTATAAGCATTTGTGCAGGCTCTGGCGGAATATTGCAGTCCGGCGCAGCCAGCCGGACCAGTACCAGCAATCGGCTGAGCAAAGCATCCGCATCGGCAAAGTCCGGGGTCAAATGACCGGCACCTATCAGCGACTGTATCGCTCGCCCCAGTTGCGGATGCAATCCGTCGCCGGTTTTAAGCTGCAGAGTGTGAACGATGAACTCGCCATCGACCAGCCCGCCGGGCAACAGCTTTACATCGAGTTCACCTTTGGGTTTTTTGTGTTCGGCCATGTCGCGGCGCATCTGGACGACGTCGGCGACCAGCACCGCCTGATTGCGCGGCGCTCGCAGAACGGCATCGACAATCGTCGTGACATCGGCGCGGGCCTCATCCGAGCCGTAAATCATGCGCGCGCGGGTCAGTGCCATATGTTCCCACGTCCAGGCATTTGCGCGCTGATACTGCTCGAAGCTGTCGACAGAGGCACATAGCAAGCCGTCTGCCCCCGATGGTCTAAGACGGGTATCAACTTCATAAAGCGCGCCTGATGCGGTTGGAACCGTGAGCGCTACAATCACCCGTTGTGCCAGCCGGTTGAAATATTGCGTAGCGCCAAGTGGCCGGCCCCCATCCGATTCTGCCGCAAAGTTGCCGGTGAACAACAGCACCAGATCAAGGTCAGAGGCATGGGTCAGCGCCTCCCCGCCCAGCCGTCCTAGCGCCAAGACGACCATCTCGCCGCCGGGAACGATGCCGTGCGTCTTTTCGAACTCGGCGATTGTCGCCTGCGTCAGGACGTGCAGCGCCGCCTCGGCCAAATGCGCGTAGCTTTTGGCAATGGCCAGCGCATCACTGCGACCCTCGATCAACTGAACGCCCAACGCAAAGCGTTTTTCGCCCACGAAGACGCGGACGATGTCGAGCAATGATTGATAGTCGGCATCCTGCGTTCGGACGTTGATGGCTGCAATCAATGTCGCGGCATCCCCCGGCAAATCCATCGCGCTGCTATCGATCAGCGCATCGAGGTATTCGCTGTTCCGCCCCAATGCTTCGGCCAAAGTCGGTGCATAGCTCAATATGTCGCCTACGAGTTGTAGGAGAGCGGGCCGCGCCTCCAGCAATCGGAACACGTTGATCGCACTCGACATGGTTTCGATCATATTGTCGAACCGGGCGAGTGCCTGTTGGGGGTCCGGAGCCTGCGCCAACGCTGCCATGATCGCAGGCAAAACCGCCTCGAACGCTTCACGCGCCGATGCGCTGCGCACAGCGCGGATCTTGCCGCTGCGCCAACGGGCCATGCGCTGCATGACGGGGGCGGGGTCGGTATATCCAAGGTCACGCAACTGATCTTCGAGAGGCAAGCCTTCGTCGGCGAGGCGCGGGCCGTCGGCACAGTTTTCATCGACCATACGGTCATAAATCGCTGCGACTTCGGCGGTTACCGGTCGCAGCATCGCCAGCAACGCCTCTCCATCTACCAGACCGTGTAGTCGTGCAACTGCATCGGCGATTTCCGGATTCTCAGGGATGCTGTGTGTTTGCCGGTCGCTGTGCATTTGCAACCGGTGCTCGACGGTGCGCAGCGTTTCGTATGCTCGGCTTAACGCGTCTGCCTCGCTCGGTTTAATCCATCCAGCCTTGCCCAGCACCGCCAGAGCTTGCCGAGTGTCGGCGACCCGGAGCGCAGCGTCACGCCCACCATGAATCAACTGGTGGGCCTGCGCGAAAAACTCACATTCGCGGATCCCGCCATGTCCACGTTTGACATCGAAGCCTGAGCCGAGCTGTTGGCCCTTGCTATAGTGACCCCGGATTTGCGCGGTCATCGCGGTGATGTTCTTGAGCTGGCCGAAATCGAGTGACTTGCGCCAAATGAACGGCTGGATAGCCTTCAGAAAATAGTCGCCAAGCGCTCGGTCTCCAGCGCAGACGCGCGAGCGGATGAAGGCAGCCTGCTCCCACGCCAATGCGCTCGATTCATAATAGCTGATTGCGGCTTCGATTGGCAGGACAATCGGGCTGACCTCGGGCGAGGGGCGGAGGCGCATATCGACACGGAAGACATAGCCATGCTCGTCGAGCGCCGACAGCAACTCGATGACACGGCGGCCATAACGCACGGCGGCTTCGGCGACATCATCGCGCTCGCGGTGGGGCAGGGTTTCGGGATCGAACAGGAAAATCGGGTCGATGTCCGACGAATAGTTCAGTTCTCGCCCGCCATGCTTTCCCAAAGCGATGACGGCAAAGCCTTGATTGGTTGCGCCGGGCATGCGCTCTTCGATGGCGCCTGCAATCGCCGCGTCGAGTGCATGGTCGGCGAAATCCGACAACTCGCGGGTGATGCGGGTCAGACCCCAAATACCGGCGAGATCGGCTATTCCTGTGACCAGCGCCACGCCCTGCCGTTGCAGGCGCAGCGCAGTGCCGACGTTGTCCGATGTGCGGGCAAGAGCGCTCGTTAGAGCGGCGTCAAAATCGCCAGCTTTAATGAACGGGATCAGGTCGGGGTTGCGCTCAATCAGCCCGGCGAGGAAGGGGCTGTTTGCTTGCGCGCGGGACAGGGCTTCTAAACTCGACAACAGTTAGCGGCGTTTCTTATCGATCAGCACATCCTGCTGCCACTTGCTGGGGGCCTTGTCGGCCCGATGGATGCAGCCGACCCAGCAACAGGGGCGTTTTTTCCCTTCAAGCAATTCCTCACCAGTGCGTTGGATGCGGCGCTGGCGCGTGGTCGCTTGTTTCGCATCATCCACCCAGCAGATAAATTCGTTGCGCCCCAACGGCGTCAGCTTCTGCCACAGCTCGAAAAGCGCTGGGTCCGATTGAATTGCACTGCGCAAATCGTCCCGCGCTTCGTGCACGGTTCCGTGGTGAAAGCTGTCGGTCATGTCCCTAGATAATCCCGCCTGAAGTCGCTTGCAAATTGATTGAACCGTCCCTCGGCAATTGCCGTGCGCATTTCGGCCATCAGCATCTGGTAATAATGCAGATTATGCTGCGTCATCAGCATCGCGCCCAATATTTCGCCCGAGCGGGTCAAATGATGCACATAGGCACGAGTCCACGTTCCGCAGACAGGGCAGCTGCATTTTTCGTCAATCGGCCCTTGGTCCTCGGCAAATTTGGCATTGCGGATGTTGATCGGGCCGTTGTGGGTGAAGGCCTGACCATTACGCCCGCTGCGGGTGGGCAGGACGCAGTCGAACATATCGATGCCACGCCCGACCGCGCCGACCAGATCGTCTGGTTTGCCAACGCCCATCAGGTAGCGTGGTTTGCCGGCAGGTAGCTGATCGGCCGCATAATCGAGGCAGCCGAACATCGCCTCTTGTCCTTCGCCAACCGCCAAGCCGCCAACCGCGTAGCCGTCAAAGCCGACTTCGATCAGCGCGTCCGCTGACCTTTGGCGCAATTCTTCATCAAGTGAGCCTTGCTGGATGCCGAACAATGCGGCTCGCCGCGCATGTTCGCGGCCCGCATCGAAGGCATCGCGTGAGCGCTTCGCCCAGCGCATCGATAACTCCATCGACTTGATGGCCTCGTCGCGGCTGACGCCATTGGCGGGGCATTCGTCGAACGCCATCACGATGTCCGACCCGAGCAATCGCTGGATTTCCATTGAGCGCTCGGGTGAAAGCATATGCCTCGACCCGTCGAGATGGCTTTGGAAAGACACGCCTTCCTCGGTGATTTTGCGCAACGCGGACAGGCTCATCACCTGATAGCCACCGCTGTCGGTCAATATCGGGCGGTCCCAGCCGGAGAACTGGTGCAACCCGCCTAGCCGCGCAACGCGCTCCGCACCCGGGCGGAGCATCAGGTGATAGGTGTTGCCCAAGATGATGTCGGCACCGGTCGCGCGCACCTCGGCGGGGCGCATCGCTTTGACCGTGGCGGCGGTTCCGACCGGCATGAAGGCAGGCGTTCGTATCTCTCCGCGCATCATGGATATCGTGCCGGTGCGCGCCTTTCCGTCCGTGGCCGCGATGTTGAATGTGAATCGGGATGTCATGGGGAGGGCATTAGGGCGTTTGTCGCAATGGTGGAAGTATGGCTTTATCCTCTCCATCGGCTTGTGATGGGGAGGATAAGGTCAACCATATAGGCAGGCCCCTTGCCGCGTCATTCCCGCTTGCAATGTAGGATTTGGTTTGAGAGACTCATGCCCGGCTCTTTGAACTTATTGATCCTCTCCGCAACCCTCTCCCCCATGGGAGAGGGAGCCAGTTGCCTACAGGAATTACCCCGATTTGACTGTGAACTTGCTTGGATTTCTGCGGCTTTCAGCCGACGCCATTCGCATGTTTTTCCCGGCCCGTTAAAGGGGGCTTTCCACCTTAACCTTCCATCCCCATATAGGCTCAATGACTCATTACACAGACCCGCGCGGCTATCTCTATCAACCCGGTCTTCTCGACCCCGATGGTGCGCAGCGCGTTACGCGGGAGGCGCTGAAGGCCTGCGACGATGGCGAGCTTTATTTGCAATATAGCGCGACCGAGAGCTTTGGCTTCGACGATGGTCGGCTAAAAATGGCGGATTATTCGACCGGTTCAGGCTTCGGTCTGCGCGGTGTGTCGGGCGAGATGACCGGATTTTCCCACGCGAACGATTTGAGCGAAGCTGCGATTCGTAGGGCTGGCGAGACGCTGAAACTGCTCGATCCTGCAAAGGACACCCCCGCACCGCCGCCGCGCAAGAACAACCGGCATCTCTATACCGACGGCAACCCGCTTGAGCTCGTGCCTTTTGCCGAAAAGGTCGCCCTGTGCCAGCAGATCGATGCCGCTGCCCGTGCGCGCGACCCGCGCGTGGCGCAAGTGAGCGTCAGTCTGTCGGGGAGCTGGACCGTAGTGGAAATCGTCCGCGCCGACGGCTTCGTTGCCACGGATATCCGTCCTTTGGTGCGGCTGAACGTCAGCATAGTTGCCGAAGAAAATGGCCGCCGCGAAACCGGTAGTTACGGTTTTGGCGGGCGCTATCTCTACGGCAAATTGTTCGAAGACGGTGAGTGGGACCATGCGATTGATGAGGCATTGGCGCAGGCGCTGGTCAATCTCCGTTCGGTCGCGGCACCGGCGGGCGAAATGACCGTATTGCTCGGTCCCGGCTGGCCCGGCGTGTTGCTGCACGAAGCCGTTGGCCACGGCCTCGAAGGCGACTTCAACCGTAAGGGCAGCAGCGCCTTTTCCGGTAAGATCGGCCAGCGCGTGGCGGCGGCTGGCGTCACTGTGGTGGATGACGGTACCATGCTCAACCGGCGCGGATCGCTGTCGATCGATGACGAAGGCACGCCGACGCAGGAAAACGTCCTGATCGAAGATGGCATATTGAAGGCCTATATGCAGGACCGGATGAACGCGCGGCTTATGGGGGTTGCGCCCACCGGCAACGGACGGCGTGAAAGCTATGCCCACGCGCCGATGCCGCGGATGACCAACACTTTCATGCGCGGCGGTCAGGATGACCCCGCCGAACTGCTCAGCCGCGTCAAGAACGGCATTTTCGCAAAAAGCTTTGGCGGCGGGCAGGTCGATATTGTGTCGGGCAAATTCGTGTTCAGCTGCACCGAGGCCTATCTGGTCAAGGACGGCAAATTGGGCGACCCGATCAAAGGCGCGACGTTGATCGGCGACGGCCCGACCGTGCTCAACAAGGTCATCGGTCTCGGCAACGACATGGCTTTGGACGAGGGCGTTGGCATTTGCGGCAAGGCGGGGCAGAGCGTGCCCGCCGGTGTCGGGCAACCGACGACGTTGGTCAGCGCGCTAACGGTTGGTGGTACGGCTGGCTAACTGCTTGGCGTTGCTAGATTTACCGCCTATAAGCAAAAGAAAAGAATCGGGTCGTACCACGAGCTAGGGCATAAAGTTCTGGCGTTAGGGAGTTTTGCCATGCGGCCTTTTCTGCGTTTTTCGAGTCTGGCGGTTATCGCTAGCGCACTCATCATCGTTCCCGGTTCTGCTCAAAAAACCACTGGCCCCAAGGCGCGCTACGCCATGGACGTGTCCACCATGTCGGGCTTCGGCATGGGGATGGCGATGGGCGGCGGTCTCGGCAGTCTTTTGGGTGGCGGCGGCGATAATTACATGCTCGACCTGCGCCTCAGTTCGGCGACACCCGCGCCGCAGCAGCCCGAAAAAGGCGATCATTTCTTTTTGCCGACTGCGAAATTGGGTAAATCGGTGCCGTTGCTCGGCGATGCACCGGGCAAGTCCGAACCGCCCGAGCGCGGTTATGATCCGGGTCAACCGATGGAAAAGCCCAAGGGGCGGCTGTTGATGTTTTGGGGCTGCAACGCGAAAGCGCCAAAGGGTCAGCCGTTCATTATCGATTTTGCCAAAATGCCGACCGCGAAGATGCCGGCAGCTATGCCTGCACAGATGCAGGGCTATCGCGCCGCAGCGCAGGCGCGTGACGCCAACGCAGCCTGGTGGCCCAATGGCAAGAACGGCAAACAACCGAAGTCGGGATCATCGCTTCGCGGCGAGCACAGGATTGCCAGTGTCTTCACGCCCGAAATAAAATTCGCGCTTGCCAATGACTATATGGCCTCGCTTGATGTCAATCCTTCCGATCAGGCGGGTGCTATCCTGCTCGGCTGGAACGCGGTTCCCACTGCTACCGGTTATGCGGCCTACGCGATGGGCGGAATGGAGCGTGCTGGGCAGGGCGGCGATCTGGTGATGTGGACCTCGTCCAACAACCGCGATTTTGGTGGCGGGATGGACTGGATGCCACCCGCCGAGGTGCAGCGCCAGATTGCCGCAAAAAATGTGATGCCGCCATCGCAGACCAGTTGCCATATTCCCGCCGAAGCCAAAGCGGCGGCGGGCGGCATGATGTTCGGCGGCATGAACGCCTTCGGGCCCGAGGAGAATTTTTCTTTCCCGCCCAAACCCGCCGATCCCAAGGCTGTGTGGAATATCGACTGGACCGCCAAGGTCCGCTTCCGCGCGTTCAGCAGTTTCATGACCGGAATGGGTGGAATGGGCGCTATGTCTGGCAGCGACGGCGCTGAACCCGCGAAGAAGAAAAAATGTAAAGGACCGCTCGGCATCCCGATACCGGGGATAGAGTGCTGATCTCGAATTCAGCCTAAATTGCTGGACGTGCTGCACCTGCTTTGGCAGATATAGCCGATGGCCGACTTCACCGAAACCCTGACTGAAAAACACGTCGAGATGATTGGCAAGCAGCCGATTTTCTTTACCGCGACTGCCGCCGCCGACGGTCGCATTAATCTTAGCCCCAAGGGCTATGACGCCTTCAGGGTGTTGTCACCTTCCAGAGTAGCCTATCTTGACCTAGGCGGATCGGGCAACGAAACTCATGCGCATCTGTCGGTCGATGGTCGCATCACCATCATGTTCTGTAATTTCGACCGACCCGCTCTAATCCTGCGGATATACGGACGGGGTCGTGCCATATTGCCGCAGGATGCCGAGTGGGAGGCGCTTGCCGCACATTTCACCTTATTGCCCGGCACACGGCAGATTTTCCTGATCGATGTTGAAAGCGTGCAGACCAGTTGTGGCTGGGGCGTGCCGTTCATGTCGCTGGAGCGCGAGCGCGATACGCTGAAAAAGGCCCATTCGGGAATGGAAGCCGATGTCTGGATTGCCAAAACCCGAGGCCGGACCAAGAGCATCGATGGTATCCCGATGCGCACTACAGACCGCTATTTCGGTCCCGTTCAATAACCCGTGGCGCTGGTCGAACTTGCCCGTTACCCGTCATCAATGGCGGCCGAAATTGCCCGCAGCTTTCTTCAGTCGCACGGCATCGGCGCAGTCACATTCGATGGCGGCATGAACATTGCCGACAGCGCGGCGTTCGCCATACCCGTTCGTTTGATGGTGCTGGATGAAGACCATGATGAGGCAAGTGCGTTGCTGACAGAGGCCGATATCGCATGACATTGCCGCTGAAGGTTGCGACCTACAATATCCGCAAGTGCATCGGGCTTGATCAAAAACGCGATCCCGCACGCACGCTTGCGGTGCTGAATGAAATCGACGCCGATATCATCACGCTGCAAGAGGCCGACCGCCGGTTCGGGTCGCGTGAGAGTTGCTTGCCAGCGGCATTGATCGAGGCAGAGACGCCCTGGCATCATGTGCCGTTCAACATCCGCCCTGGCAGCATCGGCTGGCATGGCAACGCGATCCTCGTGCGGCGCGGGATCGAGGTTCATAACGCGCATCCGCTCGATCTGCCGATGCTTGAGCCGCGCGGCGCGGTCGAAGCATATTGCACCTTTGAAGGGCGGCATTTTCGTATAATCGGCGTGCATCTTGACCTGTCCGGACTGTGGCGGCGGCGGCAGGTACGCGCAATCCTGAAGCATATCGATGGTGCGCCGCGTTATTTACCCACGATCATGATGGGCGATTTCAACCAATGGTCGGATCGCGGCGCATTGTCCGAATTCGCCTTTCACCATCACCGGATCATCAAGACTCCCAAAAGCTTTCACAGCGCGCGACTGGTGGCGCATCTCGACAGGATTATCGTCAGTCACGATATCTCTGTTGAAGAATATGGTGCCCACACATCGACCCTGTCGCAACGCGCCTCCGACCATTTGCCGGTCTGGGCCAAATTGCAGCTGTCATAACTGCCTAAATTTTAATCAAGCTAAACTTACTGATTAAAATTTAGGCATATCCGCATCCAACTAGGTCGAACATACGTCATTAGCACCCGCATCTTCCCGCTGAAATAGGAGAAAATGTCGGCTCGGTCGATTCTGGCACGGCGTTTGCATATTGCACTGCACAACCAAAGCGGGGGTTTGCATGAAATATATTATCGCAGTGATTAAGCCGCACAAGCTTGACCCGGTTCGTGAAGCGCTCACCGTGCTTGGCGTATCGGGCATGACTGTCACCGAGGTGAAGGGGTTTGGCCGCCAAAAGGGTCAAACCGAGATTTATCGCGGCGCCGAATATGCCACCAACATGGTGCCGAAAATCAAGGTCGAGGTCGCGTGCGGTTCAGATGAAGCGCCAGCGATAATCGAGGCGATACAGGCGGCCGCCGAAACCGGCGCGATCGGTGATGGCAAGATCTTCGAATTCGAACTCGCCGGTGCGCTACGCATCCGCACCGGCGATACCAACGAAACCGCGCTGTGACGCGGATATCCAAGCTAGGGGAACCACAAAAATGTCAAAATCTTTGAAATTTCTGGCGGCTACGGGGGCGACATTGTTCGCAGCCTTGCCCGCCTTCGCGCAGGAGGTTGCTGAAAAAGCAGCCGAAGGCGCTGCTGCCGCGACTACGGCGGTGGCCGAGGCGGCACCTGCCGCCGCTGCTGCTTTCACTCCGACCGCCGAAATGGTGAACAAGGGGGACACAGCATGGATGCTAGTGTCGTCGGTTCTCGTGCTGATGATGTCGGTGCCCGCACTTGCATTGTTCTATGGCGGCCTCGTCCGCACAAAGAATATGCTCAGCGTGCTGATGCAGGTCTTCATGATCGTCAGCATCGCTGCGTTGGTCTGGGTAGGCTGGGGATATTCGATGGCCTTCACCAGCGGCAACCCATATGTCGGGAGTTTCGACAAGGTTCTGCTGATGGGTGTCGACGCCTCCACGCTCGCGGCAACCTTCTCCAACGGTGTCTATCTGCCCGAATATGTGTTCGTCATATTCCAGATGACGTTCGCTTGCATCACGCCAGCGTTGATCGTTGGCGCGTTTGCTGAACGCGTGAAGTTCTCGTCATTGATGATCTTCACCGTGCTCTGGCTCACTGTCGTGTATTTCCCGATTGCCCACATGGTTTGGTATTGGGCTGGTCCAGACTTCCTCAATGCAGCACCCGATGACATGGGTCTGCTCTGGGGCTGGGGGGCGCTCGATTTCGCTGGCGGTACAGTTGTCCATATCAACGCAGGCATCGCTGGCCTTGTTGGCTGCCTGATGATTGGCAAGCGTATCGGCTATGGCAAGGAAGCCACCCCGCCGCACTCAATGACCATGACGATGATTGGTGCTTCTCTGCTCTGGGTGGGTTGGTTCGGCTTCAACGCTGGCTCCAACCTCGAAGCCAATGGCATCACCGCCGTCGCTTTCATCAACACCTTTGTGTGTACAGCGGCAGCTGCGGTCGCTTGGGCGATTGTCGAGCAGATCAAGCATGGCCGCCCATCGCTCTTGGGTGGTGTGTCTGGCGCGGTTGCAGGGTTGGTGGCGATCACCCCGGCATCGGGCTTTGCCCATCCGGGCACAGCGATCATCCTGGGCTTTGTCGTATCGCCGATCTGCTACCTGTTCGTCTCGACGATCAAGAACAAGTTCAAATATGACGATACGCTCGACGTATTCGGTATCCACTGCATCGGCGGCATCGTTGGCGCACTTGCCACCGGCATTGTCGCCGACCCGGCGTTGGGTGGCCAAGGTTGGCTAGACTACACCGCAGCAGTTGCTGTTGCTGGCGAATATGACATGGCTGGCCAAGTGGTTACCCAGCTTTGGGCGGTAGGCGTTACCTTGCTCTGGTCGGGTATCGGTTCTGCCATCCTGTTCTTCATCATCGACAAGACCTTGGGCCTGCGCCCGAGCGAAGATGCAGAGCGCGAAGGCCTTGACCTCTCCTCACACGGAGAACGCGCCTACAACTATTGATTTCAGCTTGGCGGCGGGGCGTTCTCTCCTCTCCCGATACGCTCCGCCCCCTCACGATGTTCCTCCCGCGAACATCCAACTCAGGCCCGGACCAGCGATGGTTCGGGCCGCATTTTTATTCAGCCCATCTTGGCGTGCAGCCCCATCTTTTTGCACTTCCGGTGCCTACTTTCCGACAGTACCGTGCCCACCGGTTCTCGAAAGCCACGCTTTCGGTTCAAGCTGAGGCAAATCTTGGCAGCCCGTACGCCGTACCAACAAAAAAGCGGCGCTGTTGACGCCGCTGTTTTGTTTTGCTGTCTGTTTGAGAGGCTTTAAGCGACCTTGGATTCGGCGCCCAGCATCAACGGCTCGTTCTTGCTGATTTCGATGGTCGTCCGGCTGATAGCCGGTGCGCCTGTAGATTTGTGCTTGAATTTACCGTCGACCTGACTGCCAGGCGCGATTGTAAGGTTCTCATAGGTCACATCACCCGAGATACGGGCGCTCGCTTCAATCACCAACTCACCTGCTTCGATCGATCCTTCGACTTGGCCCGAAAGCCGTGCGGATGCTGCAACGACTTTACCGGAGATCAGGCTGCCTTCGCCCTGCACAAGACTGCCGCAAGTAACGTCGCCTTGCACCTTGCCGTCGATATGCAAATCGACACGCGCGTTCAAATTACCGATGATTTCCACGTCGGCGGCGATGATCGAAAATGTGTGTCCCGAATTGCGCATGGGTTCACGACTTCTTTGCGGAACCGTCGGCACGGTTTCCAGCGACGGCTTGGACTTTGAGAACATCGGGATTTGCCTCCAAAAATTTGCGCGGGTTGATCGCCTGACCGTTCAGGCGGACCTCGAAATGCAGATGGCTTCCGGTCGAGCGACCTGTGCTGCCCATCCGCGCAATCTGTACGCCGCGTTTGACCTGTTGACCAAGCTTTACGTTGAAACCTGAAAGATGGGCATAACGCGTTACCAAACCATTAGCATGGGTGATTTCGATGCAATTGCCATAGCCCGACTGGGTACCTGCTGCGGTGACCTTGCCTTCGGCTGCTGCCAAAATCGCGGTGCCCATCGGGCCCTTGAAATCAAGGCCGCTATGCATCGCAGCGCCGCCGGTAAAAGGATCGTGCCGAAAGCCGAAGCCGCTAGACATCGTCATGACGGCTGCTGGCATCGACGTCGGAATAGCGGCCAATGCCCGCTCCATCGCATCCATCTGATTGATCGATGCCGCAAGGCGGATAAATCGCGGGTCGCGAACCTGCTTTTTTGATGATCCGAAGAATGGGACAAAGGGGCCGCCCTGTCCGCTGCGTGCCTGGCGAGCCAATGTTGTCGGGTTCAAACCGAACTGCCGGATGGCGGCCTCCGCCTTACGGGTGCGTGCTTCTGCAAATTTCGTCAGCTTTTCGGCAAACCGGATTTGCCGCGCTTCGATTTGCGCAAGGCCGGCGGCTTCGGGAACCAGAGCACTGATCGTCTTGACTGTCTTATCTTCCTGCGATTCAGCGACAGGCTTATCAGCCGTCAATTCTGCATCGACATATTGGTCCTTGAGACTTTCGAGCATTGTCTGTCTACGCTCAAGATCCTTGGTTACCTCGTCTATCGAGTTCCGGTAATTGGCGACACGTTCTTCAGCTGATTGGACACGCGCTTCTTTCTCGCTCAACGCCATCCGTTCGAACGATACGCTGAACTGATTGACCGCCATGCCTAACGTGATCAGCAGCCATGAACCGACGACAAGCGCAGCGATAGCTGCAACGCGACGTTGCACGACAGCAGAGATTTTCAAAAACCGAACTTGTCCGTTGGCGCGCATAAAAAACTCGCGATCAACAAACCATCCGGCCACCCGGTTTTTCCAACCGGCTATATTGGCCTGTAGCGACACGACCCACCCCGTTATTTTTGTTTGTGAAGCGCCCCTAGCAGACCAATTGACAGCTTGCGAATCGGTTAGCCCCGAGTCGTGACGAGTCGGGCGAGTCGCGCGGTGAGTTGCAGAAAATATAATCTGTATTGTAAAATTGCGACAAGATCGATGGTTGGGTTGTTACTGCGCAATAGGCAAATTCTTCTAGATTCCAGCGCGGTAGGTCGAAACCTAATAATTGTCAGCACGATTCGTCCTATTGACACATTGCGGCTTTCGAATTTCGCACGCTACCCCTAACAGAAAACAGATGACAGAAGTTGCAGGCATCATTGCAGACATGACCGCGCGCTCGCGGGTAGCGGCGCGTATGTTGGCGCGCGCGGCTGATGCCGATAAAGCCCGGGCGCTCATTGCTGCGGCGACCAAGCTGCGCGCGCAGTCGGACAATATCATTGCGCAGAATGATATCGATATGGCGGCGGGTGTCGCGTCTGGATTGTCACCGGCGATGCTCGACCGGTTGAAACTGGATGCCGCTAGAATTGAGGGCATTGCAGCCGCAGTCGAAGCGGTAGCGACGCTGGCCGATCCTGTTGGCGATATAATCGACAGCAGATTGCGGCCCAATGGCTTGACGATGGAACGTGTTCGCGTGCCCGTCGGCGTGCTTGGCATCATTTACGAAAGCCGTCCGAATGTGACGGCGGATGCGGCAGCATTGGGACTACGCTCGGGCAACGCCGTGATTTTGCGCGGCGGCAGCGAAGCCGTGAACAGCAACCGGGCAATCCACGCGGCGATGGTTGCAGGGGTGATCGAGGCAGGGCTGCCCGCCGACGCGGTGCTGCTCGTGCCGACGCAAGACCGGTCGGCGGTGGGTGCCATGCTAAAAGCTCAAGGCGCTATCGACATGATTATCCCGCGCGGCGGAAAATCGCTGGTGGCGCGGGTGCAGGATGAGGCGCGGGTACCGGTGCTCGCGCATTTAGACGGCATGAACCACAGCTACGTCCACAAGGATGCCGACCCGGAAATGGCGCGTGCCATCGTGGTCAACGCCAAGATGCGTCGGACGGGTATATGCGGTGCCACGGAAACGCTGCTCATCGATCAGGATTACCCCGCTCCCGGCGAACTGGTGTCGGCGCTGATCGATGCCGGATGCGAGGTGCGCGCCGATGACATGCTGATGGAGCTGGACGCGCGCACTGTGTCGGCTGACGACGCAGATTGGGATACCGAATATCTCGATTCGGTGATTTCGGCGCGTGTGGTTTCCGGCATCGACGAAGCAATTGAGCACATCGCACGCCACGGCTCGCACCATACCGACGCTATTATCACCGATAACAGTGAAGTAGCGGCCCGGTTCTTGGCGGAAGTCGATAGTGCAATCGTAATGCACAACGCATCGACCCAATATGCCGACGGCGGCGAATTCGGGATGGGTGCAGAAATCGGCATTGCCACCGGGCGATTGCACGCGCGCGGGCCGGTGGCGCTTGAGGGGCTTACAACTTATAAATGGCTGGTTCACGGGCAGGGGCAGATTAGACCTTGAAAACTGTTGGCCTGCTCGGCGGCTCATTTAATCCCGCGCACGGCGGGCACCGGGCGATCAGCCTGTTTGCCATCGACGCCCTTGGTCTCGATGAATTGTGGTGGATTGTATCGCTGGGTAATCCGCTGAAACCCAAAAAAGACATGGCCCCGCTCGCCGCGCGGCTCGGTTCGGCGAAGCGACAGGCGCGGCGCAGCAAAATCAGGGCGACCGCCATTGAACGCGAGCTCGGCACCGTTTACACTGTCGAAACACTCCGAAAAATCATTGCGCGCCATCCTAAAACGCGCTTCATCTGGATCATGGGCGCGGACAATCTGTTGCAATTTCATCACTGGCGGCAGTGGAGAGAGATTGCCCGGATGATGCCGATTGCAGTTATCGCGCGACCCGGCTATGACGCCTCTGCGATTGCGGGTCCCGCAATGGCATGGTTCAGACGGTTCGTCCGACGTCCTGACCAGCTTTCTCACTGGACGATGTGGAGTACGCCAGCGCTTGTACTATTGCGCTTTCGTCCAGATCCGCGATCGGCAACCGCAATTCGCCGTGCCGACCCCCATTGGTATCGAAGATATCCGGAACTTGGAACGCGTGACAGCGTTACCCACAAAATCGTGCTTTAAGGAGCAAACTTGATAGACACCGCCCATGTCCACACCGCCGCGGCTAATACCAAAGCAAAAGGACCGACATTGAGCCCCGACGCGCTCCATGCCCTCATTCTCCAGTCACTCGACGATGATCAAGCACAAGATGTCGTCTCGATTCCCTTAGAAGGCAAAAGCAACATCGCCGATCATATGGTCGTCGCGAGCGGTCGCTCGTCGCGTCAGGTCGCGTCGATGGCGCAGAAGCTTGCCGAGCGCATCAAACATGCCGGACGCCATGCGCGGATCGAGGGCTTGCCGAGCGCAGACTGGGTGCTGATCGACGCCGAGGATGTGATCGTTCACCTGTTCCGCCCCGAAGTCCGCAGCTTTTACAATCTGGAACGCATGTGGGCATTCGGCGACGCGCCTGAAGTTGCTTCGGCCTGAGCGTTAGAGTTTGCCTGATCTACGTTGAGGCACCAATTAGGGACTGTCCCCATGCGGGGACCGTTCCGGTGGTTTAAGCGGCGCATATGGCGATGCGCCTACATATCATTGCGCGCGGCAAAATTGGTCGCTCGCCCGAGGCCGATTTGGTCGATCGCTATCTGAAGCGGATCGCCTGGCCGACAAAGCATAGCGAACTGCCCGACAAGGGCGGTGAACTGCCCGCCGTCGACAGTCCTCACAAAACAGTCATCTTGGACGAAAAAGGCGAGCATCTGGGCTCGCTCGAACTGGCGCGCCTGCTCGAACGATGGCGCGATGACGGCATACGCGAAACGCGTTTCCTGATCGGTGCTGCCGACGGCTTTGACGATGCCGAACGGACCGGGGCCGACAAGCTTATCGCCTTTGGCAAAGCGACATGGCCGCATTTGATGGCGCGTGCGATGCTCGCCGAACAATTGTTCCGCGCCACATCAATCATTGCCAACCACCCCTATCATCGTGAAGGATAGGTGGATGAGATTTTGGCTCATAGTTTCTGCTCTCGCGCTGGCACCCATTGCTTTGGCTGGCGGTCTTATGGCACAAGGGAGTGCGCCGTCGCTCAATGCGCAGCAACAGGCGTTGCGCAATGCCAAAGCCAAAGCGGCGACCGCAGAACGGCGCAGCGAATTGCTGCGGCAAGAGGCGAGCAATGCTTCGGGTGCTGCAGACCGGATTGTCGCGCAACGCGCGGTTTTGTCGGCGGAGATCGATGCTGCATCTGCGCAGATCGATGCGGCAAATGCACGAATGGCGATTATTGCGCGCCGCCAGCGTGCGCAACGCGCGCAACTGGGGCAGGAAAGCGCGCCTGTATTGCGACTCAATTCCGCGCTCCAGCAAATGACTGCGCGTCCGAGCGTGCTGATGATCGCGCAGCCCGGCCAGCGCACCGACTATATTCATTTGCGCGCAGTGATGGCGACGGTGCAACCCGAAATCGTCCGCCGGACCAGTGCGCTCAGGCAACAGATCGCGCTCCAGACCGAGCTGCGTGCGCAAGAACTGATTGCATTGAAGTCGCTCGATGACGCCCGCACGAGGTTGAGCAGCAGGCGAACCGCGCTTGCCAAACTTGAAGGCGACGCTCGAGGCAAAGCGGGCGATCTGTCCGCCGACGCGGCATTTGAGTTCGAGCAAGCCATTGCCCAGGGCGAACGCGCGCGCGATATAGTGGAAAACATCGATACGCTCAGGCTGAGCCGTGAAAAGGCGGCGGCTTTGGCGGCGCTCGATGGTCCGTCGCTGCGTAAAGGGGCAGGTGCATCGCGGCTCTCATTGGATAAGCAGGCTTACCGAATCCCCTCGCAAAGCGATGTCGTTTCAGGGTTTAGCGAGCTCAACGTCACCGGCTACCGCGAACGCGGATTACGTCTCGCTTTACCAGCAGCTTCTCCGGTTGCCGCCCCCGCCGCCGGGCGGATCAGCTACGCCGGGCGGTACCGCAGCTTCGGACAGATCGTCATTATCGAACATGGCGGAGGCTGGACGACGCTAGTTACGAATTTGGATTCGCTCAATGTGGTAAAAGGTGCCACCGTCTCCCAAGGCGCAAGTCTTGGCAAAACCGGCAGCGAACGGTCTGAGATCACACTGGAACTGCGCCGCAATGGGCGCACAATGGACATCGCTGCGCTGGTTGGTTGAAAGCCGCTGATCGAGCGATGCGCGCCTTTCGTGGTAAACGTGCTTTCACCATAGTCACCCCGTCGTTATACGACTCGCTCAGGATTAAAGGATAGGATCGCTACCCATGAAAAACCGGCTGCTTCACACAGGCTTAGCGCTCACATTGTTGGCGGCGGTTCCCGCTACGACGATATTGGCGCAAAGCAGCGCCCGTCCTGCGGCGCAACCACCGGCAGACCAGTTCCGCGATCTGGAAGAATTTCTGGCCGTCTACAAGCGCGTGAAGGCCAGCTATGTCGATAAGGTAGAAGACAAGCAACTGATGGAAGGCGCTATCCAGGGGATGCTAGCCAGTCTCGATCCGCACAGCGGTTTCCTCAACAAATCGGATTTCAGCAATCTCCAGACGCAGATCGACGGCGAATATGGCGGCCTTGGCCTCTCGGTGACGTTGGAGGATGAGGCGGTCAAGGTGATCGCGCCGACCAAAGATACGCCTGCCGACCTCGCCGGAATCAAATCGGGAGATTACATCACGCATCTTGATGGCAAACTGATTTACGGCGGTACGCTCGACGAAGCGGTAGAGGCTATGCGCGGCGTTCCCGGCACTTCGATCAAGCTGACCATCATCCGTCCCGGTCGCGATGCGCCGTTCGATGTTACCATCACCCGCGCGATTATCGACCTGAAGCCTGTCAAATGGGAGGTTAAGGACCGGATTGGCGTTATCACCGTCTCCGGATTTTCCGAAGATACCGGAGATGATGTCGTTGCCGCGATCTCTGGCGTGAAGAAGGCGCTGGGCGGAAAGCCTTTGGGCTATATCCTTGATCTGCGGTCGAACCCCGGCGGGATATTGGATGAGGCGGTCGCGGTGTCAGATGCGTTTCTCGACAGCGGCGAGATCGTTTCCGAACGCGGCCGCGACAAGCGCGATATCCAGCGTTACTGGTCTGAAAGCGCCGTGCCCGGCGATGCGGCGGGCGGCCTGCCGGTGATTGTGTTGGTCGATGCCGGTTCCGCGTCAGCCTCCGAGATCGTCGCTGGCGCGCTGCAGGACCATCACCGCGGTCTGGTGATGGGTGAGCGTAGCTTCGGCAAGGGGTCGGTACAGAATGTGCTGCCCTTGACGCGCGACACCGGCCTTCGGCTGACCGTTGCGCGTTATCACCTCCCTTCGGGCCGTTCGGTGCAGGAAGGTGGCATAAAACCCGACATTCAGGTGCCGCAGCTCTCCGACCCCGATTACAAAAAACGCGTGTCGATCCGCGAAACCGACCTACGCCGCCACCTGATCAATGAAGTGCAGGCCGACGATAAAGAGCTTGAAGAAGATCTCGCCAACGACCCCCGCTTCGCAATGACTGCGGAACAGTTAAAAACCAAAGGCATCGAAGATTTCCAGCTGCATTATGCCATGGAAACGCTGCAACGGCTGGGGTCCAAAACCATGCGGCTGGCCGAAAAGCCGATCAAGGGTAAGGCGCAGAATTAAACCATGACATTTACGCGCGCGCATTGGCTGGCACTGCTGCTGCCCGCCTTTTTGTTGGCGGGTGCCTATGCTTCAGAAATTGTCGGCGGGCTGCACCCGTGCGAAATGTGCTGGTGGCAGCGTTACCCGCATTTTGCCGCTGTTGCGATTGCGCTGGTCGCGTTCATCGTCGGTAACCCCGGATATCGCCGCGCGCTGGTTGCGCTTGCCGCCTTGGCCATCGCCACCAGCGGCGCAATCGCCGGTTTTCACGCCGGGGTAGAATATGGCTGGTGGGAAGGGCTGACCAAATGCACCTCCACCGTATCGGGCAGTGGTGACGATTTATTGAAGTCGATCATGAACGCGCCGCTGATCCGCTGCGACGTGGCACCTTGGTCATTATTCGGCATTTCGCTTGCGGGTTTCAATTTTCTCTTGTCGTTAGGCGGCGCAGTGGCCATTCTCACGATGATATGGAAAACCCCGAAACCCTGAAGGTCAAATCTGCCGATATCGCCAGCATGTTGCGCGTCAATCAGGCGGGTGAATATGGTGCGAAACGGATTTACGCCGGGCAGCTGGCGGTGATGGGCGACCGGACACCCGCCGCCCGCAGCATTGCGCACATGGCTGAACAGGAAGAACGGCATCTTTCCGCATTCGACAAGATGCTCGCTGAACGCGGCGTGCGACCGACGGTGCTGCAACCGGTTTGGGATGTTGCCGGGTTTGCGCTCGGTGCGGTAACCGCAGCCATCGGCCCGGAGGCGGCAATGGCTTGCACCGTTGCCATCGAAACCGAGATCGACCGCCATTACACCGAGCAACTGGAAGAAATCGGCGATAGCGATCCCGAACTGTCGGCAATGGTCATCGATTTTCAGGCCGACGAGTTGGAGCACAAGGCGACCGCTTTGGCCGAAGGGGCAGAGCGCGCATTTGCCTATCCGCTGATGAGCGCGGCAATTCGGCTCGGCTGCCGCACCGCCATCGCGATATCGAAACGAATTTAGGGACCGGCCCTTACTTTCATCGGTTGTTCAGCAACAGAGGTCGAAAGACATAAGCTAATTTGGAGAAGATTTCCGTGAACGCATTATTTCGAACTTCGATTGCGATCCTTGCCTTGGGTGCATCCGCTCCCGCTTTAGCTCAAGAGCAAAGTGGGCCTTCAGTGCCGGACGAAAAAATCAACCAGCTTATTGTTTACGGCGACGATGTATGTCCGGAAAGCAAAGGCGACGAAATCGTCGTCTGTGCGCGAATGAGTGAGGCGGACCGCTATCGTATTCCCACTTCGCTACGCAGCGATCCGAATGATCTTCGCAATCAGGCGTGGGGCGAGCGGGTCATGGCTTATGAGTATGTCGCGGCCAGCGGCACTATGAGCTGCTCGCCGTCGGGTGCCGGCGGCTTTACCGGTTGCGGACTGGGTGAAATCAACAAGGCCTATGCCGAAAAGGCGCAAGACCCGGGGATTACCTTCGGTCGCTTGATCGCGGCCGAACGGGCAAAGCGTCTGGCCGGTATCGATGCCGAGGCCGCCGAGGTCGAGGTGCGCACCAAGGAGTTCGAAAAGGGTCGCGCCGAACGCGAGGCGAAGCTGCAAGCCGAGCTTGAAGCCCAGGAAAATACGGCTAACCCGCAACTGCAGACCGAGCCGCTGCCAGAGCCGCAATAATCCGGTTTAGCTTTTCGCTTTCTCCGCCGCTATCCAGTCCTTGATTTGTGCCTCAAGCACATCGAGCGGCACCGCGCCCTGACCGAGAACGGCATCGTGGAAAGCAGCAAGGTCGAACTTGGAACCAAGCTCCTTAGTTGCCTGCGCCCGTAGCTCGCGGATTTTGAGTTCGCCCAATTTGTACGCCAACGCCTGTCCGGGCCAGCTGATATAGCGGTTGACCTCTGCCTCGATATTCGCCGCCGACAGCGCGCTGTTGTCGGTCATAAAATCAATCGCCTGCTGCTTCGACCAGCCCTTGGCATGGATGCCGGTATCGACGACCAGACGGCAGGCGCGCCACATTTCGTACGATAGCCGCCCCATATCTTTGGCGGGCGTATCGTAAAGCCCCATTTCGATGCCAAGCCGTTCGGAATACAACCCCCATCCCTCGACAAAGGCGGTGAAGAACGCCCCGTTCTTGCGGAAATCGGACAAAGGCAATTCTTGCTGCAACGCGATCTGGTGGTGATGGCCGGGCACCGCTTCATGCACCGATAGCGCCGGTATTTCCCAGAATGGACGTTGGTTTAGCTTCGACGTGTTGACGAAATAGGTGCCGGCCAAACCGATCTCGGGCGATCCGGGGTTGTAATAGGCGGTAGTGGTACCCTCCGCAGTTTCCGCCGGGATTTCCTTTAGGCCGTACGGCAGCCTTGGCAGACGACCGAACAGCGATGGCATTTTGCCGTCAATGGTCTTGGTCACGCGGGCGACCTTTTCCATCAGTTCCTCGGGCGTCTTCGCATAATATTGTGGGTCGGTCCGTAAATGCTGGATAAACGCCTCACGGCTCGGATATCCGGCCTTGGTTGCGACCTCGACCATCTCGGCACGGATGCGCGCGACTTCTTTCAGCCCGATGCCGTGGATTTCTTCCGCCGAGAGTTCGGTGGTGGTTTCCTCGCGGATGCGGAAGGCATAATATGCAGCCCCGCCGGGCTGGGCCGAAACGCCAGGCGCCTTGGCGCAGGCAGGTTTGTAGCTGGCGGTGTACCAGGCGAGATGCTTTTTGAGCGCAGGCTCGATCACGGTGTTGATGGTGGCAATCGCCTCTGCGGCCAGCGCATTGAAATCCGCCTCGCTCATCCCTTCAGGTCGTTTGCCTGCATATGGACCGAAAAAGCGCGATTTACGTTCGTCCTCTGTAGTCAGCCCGGTGATTGTCGCCTCAAAACCACTCAGCGTTTCGCATGGCTGGGTATATTTGCCTTTGATCGCGACATTGGCGACTTCAATGCTGTCGTCGTTAACCTTGGCATATTGTTTCAGCCGGTTGTTGTAGCTTTCGAAATCGGCTTTGGTCTTGAATGGTAGGTTGTCCGCCATCCCGGCAAAATTCTGGTGCCAGCTTGCGTAAGTGGTGAAGTTGATTGTGCGCTGGCCGTAGCTATTGCCTTCGATGATGCTTTTCAACGAACGGCGCAATATTCCGGCGTCTACCTTGCTCGCTGCATCGAGCTGGTTCTGCGGAATGGCGTCCAGTTTTTTCAGAAATTCAGCGGCAGATGCTGCCTGCCGATCCTGCCCAGCGAGGCTGTAATCGCCGACCTCATTGGCATAGATGTTGACCCCCAAAGAACTGGCAAAAATCGGCTGCTCCTTTAGCACCTCCGCCCAATAGGCGTCGACCAGCGCTTTCAGATCGCCATTGGCGTCGGCATAGGCCGGTGCCGTTATTGCCAGCGAAGCTGCCGACGCCATCACAAAAACCTTGCGCATCTCGCTCTCCCCAAGCAGATATCCAATCTGCGAGGCATAACAGGGGGAAATATTTTGGCCAGCCGGTTCAACGACTTTTTCGGCAAGCGTGGAACGCGCTACGACAAGGCGACAACGCCTGACATGGTTGAGCGGATATGTGCGTTTCTGGCCGTGGGATTGCTTGCTACTGCAACGATCGCGGTTTTCAAGGGCCGTCCGCAGTGGGAGATGTTGCCTTGGCAGCTATGGGTCCATCTGGCGACATTAGCGATAGTGTTGGCGATCACGCCGCTGATGCTGCTCAGGCGGCGCGGCGATAAAAACCACCGGCTACTTGGCTGGGTGTGGGCGATTTGCATGTTCGCAACCGCTCTAATCAGCCTCGATATGAGGATGATCAATCGCGGCGAATTCAGCTTCATCCATGTCCTTTCAGTGATCACGCTGATCGGCGTGCCGGTGCTTATACTGGCCGCGCGCCGCCATGACGTTCGTCGTCACCGCAGCCAGGCGAGGGGATTTGTGATCGGCGCGTTGCTGATCGCCGGATTTTTCACCTTTCCGTTCAACCGGCTGCTCGGAAGCTGGCTGTTTGGCTGACTATTGGTAGCTATCGACCGCCGCGAACATCGCGGTGACTTGCTCGCGTTCTGCCTGCGACAATTCGGGCCGCCAGATATCGAATATCAGCACAAGCCGGTCGAATGCGCTATTGTTCCACGCTTCATGCTCGACGGTGTCGTCGAACGCTATCAACTTACCCTCGTGCCACTCGATGGTCTGGTTGCCAACGCGAAAGCCGCAATCGGGTGGCACGACGAGCGGCAGGTGGCAGATCAAGCGACTGTTGAGCATTCCGGTGTGCGGCGGAATCTTCGCGCCGGGACGCAGCAGTGACAGCATCACCGATGGCGCGCGCGGGCCGATATGGCAGAGCGGGACGTGATCGACGACGGCTTGGTAAATCGTCGGACACCGCGCGATATGTTCCTCGACAGCACTACCATTCTGCCAAAGGTAGAGCGTACTCCAGTCCGGACTTTCGAGCATCCCGTGGAAATCGCCCTGCGGCCTTTTGGTGTCGGTTTTCACATAGGGCGTGAACCCGGCATTGTCGGCAAGCAACGCCAGCGCCTCATGCCGCATCGCTGGAAATTGCGCCTCCAGCTTTGGTACCCAATCATATTCGCCAACATCGGCAAACTGCAGATAATCTGTACCGGGATAATAATGCACCAGCGGCTTTTGCGGATATTGCCGCCGTTCGGGCGGGCGCTCGGCCTCTCCAAGCATCATGTCGAGCGACATGCGGAAACGCGGATGCTGCTTTTCGCGGCGGTATCCGACTGCCTCGAGCGCATCGAGCAGATGCTGTTTGAACAGCTCGCCAAGCGACACGATTGCCGCTTGGGCGCGTGCTAGTTCGGTTGTGATTTCAGTGTTCTGCGATGAACTGGCGATCCGTACAGCGGCTGAATAATAAGCATTGGCGGCGCGGTTGTCGCCACCCTCGCGTCGGTGGTCGGCCTTGGCGATCAATGCCAGTACGTCGCTGCGGTCCTTTGCCAGCCGCGCGTCGGCGGCGGTCTCGCTCATCGTTCCAGGCGGGGTAACGGGTCGGGGCTGGGTTATCGCCATAAGCCCAGCATTAAGCGATGCCCGTGCTCTTTGGCAACAGCAGCAAGGCATGCTGGAGCTGCTACGAATCCCGGCTATCTGTAATTACGTCGGGCTTGGGCCTTGGCCGTGCGGAAGCTGTCTTCCATCTCGCGGCTCATTCTTTCGAATTCGGGCATCATCGCGGCCATCGCTCTGGCAAATCCGCCCATCATGCCCATCATCTCGCGGCTGTGCGCGCCCAGTTCTTCCGGTAGATATGCGCTGTCTCGGCCTGCCAGATCGCCAACGGTGGTATTGCTGCGGATGCGGCGGTTGACCGTACCGGGCCGCGCATTCTCAATAGCCGCGGCGAACGGTCCAACGGGCACATTCATCATCGCTGCGGTTGCGCGTTCGACGGTTGCAGCCACGCCATATTGCATCGCCGGATCGGACATTTTGTCGGCAATATCGTTGGTCGATGATTCGTCGTCGCGGTAATCCGGTGCATCGGCTACATCATATTCTGTGTCCGGGTATTCAGGTGCGGCATAATCCTCGCCGCCGGTTCCCGATGCGAAAATAATTTCGCCTTGGGAGTAGGCCGGATTCAGAGCAAAGGGTGCCGCAGCAAGTGCCGCCGCAAGCGGCAATCGTGCAAAAAAAGCAAAAGAACGCATAGGATATACCTCACTTAACACCCAAAACGGGCGCAACGGCGACGGGTGCTGTTGGCGACCTCATAAAGCCGCCGAGCTTAGCTGTTGCTGAACGAAATGGTCAGCTTATCGCAAATACAGCAGCGACGATCCGCGCTTACTCCGCCGCCTCCAACTCCTCACAGTCGGACAATGGATGCGCCAGTCGGGTGAGCATTTCCCTTGGGCATATCTGCCAAAATTCGCCGCGTCGACGGTCCCAATCATCGATGATCGAACGCGACCACACGCTATCGGTCGAATGGGCGTGCGCCATCACCAATGCTTTCAACTGCTCTTCCCAATGCGCGCTATCCAGCCGTTGCCAGACGATGCTGTCGGGATTGGCGCTGGCTTCGAACTGGTCGTCAGGATCGAGCACGAATGCCATGCCACCGGTCATGCCAGCGCCGAAATTGCCGCCCACCTTGCCCAGAATCACAGCGATGCCGCCGGTCATATATTCGCAGCCATTCGCGCCGCAGCCTTCAACGACGACGCGTGCACCCGAGTTGCGGACGGCGAACCGTTCGCCCGCTTGTCCTGCTGCGAACAAATGCCCCGATGTCGCACCGTACAACACGGTGTTGCCGATGATGCTGTTATTCTGGCTGACAAGCGGCGAGCTCACGGTGGGACGCACGATAATCGTACCGCCCGAGAGGCCTTTACCGACATAGTCATTCGAATCGCCGAAGACTTCGAGGGTGATGCCCTGGCACAGAAATGCGCCCAAGGATTGCCCTGCTGAGCCGCGCAGGCGGACGTGAACATGATCGTCGGCAAGGCCCTTCATGCCGTAAAGCCGCGTAATTTCCGATGACAGCCGGGTACCCACCGCGCGGTGGGTGTTGCGCACATTATAGGTAAGCTGCATCTTTTCGCGCCGTTCGAACACCGGCTTGGCATCACGGATCATTTGCGCATCGAGGCTGTCGGGCACTTCGTTGCGAAATGTCGGGATCGAAAAACGGCGCGCGCTGTCAGGTGCGTCGACCTTGGCGAGGATCGGGTTCAAATCGAGGTCATCAAGATGTTCGGCCCCACGGCTGACCTGACGCAGAAGCTCGGTGCGGCCAATGACTTCGTCGAGGCTTCGATAGCCAAGCTTTGCCAATATTTCGCGCACTTCCTCCGCGATGAAGGTCATCAGGTTGATGACTTTTTCGGGTGACCCGCCGAATTTTTTGCGCAAATCTTCGTCCTGCGTACACACGCCGACGGGGCAGGTGTTCGAATGGCATTGCCGCACCATGATGCAGCCCATAGCGACAAGGCTCAATGTGCCGATGCCAAATTCTTCTGCGCCGAGGATCGCGGCAATCACGATATCGCGGCCGGTTTTGAGGCCACCGTCGGTGCGTAGCTTGATACGGTGACGCAGACCGTTGAGCGTCAGCACCTGATTGGCTTCGCTCAAGCCCATTTCCCACGGCGTGCCGGCATATTTGATGCTGGTTTGTGGGCTAGCACCGGTGCCGCCGACGTTACCGGACACCAGAATCACATCGGCATGCGCTTTCGCGACACCCGCCGCAATCGTGCCGATACCCGCCGCGCTCACCAGCTTGACGCAAACCCGCGCGCGCGGGTTGATCTGCTTTAGGTCGTAAATCAGCTGCGCCAGATCCTCGATCGAGTAGATGTCGTGATGTGGAGGTGGCGAGATCAGCATTACGCCCGGGGTCGAATGCCGCAACCGCGCAATCATTTCGGTGACCTTGAAGCCGGGCAATTGCCCGCCTTCACCGGGCTTCGCGCCTTGGGCGACCTTGATTTCGATCTCTTCGCATGCGCCCAGATATTCGGCGGTCACGCCAAAACGGCCTGAGGCAATCTGCTTGATAACGCTGTTGGCGTTGTCGCCATTTTCATATGGGGCAAAGCGTTTGGAATCTTCGCCGCCTTCGCCCGAAACCGCCTTCGCACCGATCCGGTTCATCGCAATGGCGAGCGTTTCATGCGCCTCGGGCGACAACGCCCCCAATGACATTCCGGGCGTCACGAACCGCTTGCGGATCTCGGTGATCGCTTCCACCTCGTCGATGGCCACGGGTTCGGGCGCAAAGTTGAATTCGAGCAGATCGCGCAGGTAAATCGGCGGCAATTCGCGCACTGCTGCGGCAAATTGCAGATAGGTCGAATAGCTGTCGTTGGCGACCGAGCTTTGCAACAGGTGCATCAGCCCTGCCGAATAGGCATGCGCCTCGCCATCCTTGCGCTGCTTGTAAAAGCCGCCAATCGGCAACCGCGCAACCGCGCTGTCGAACGCAGCCTCATGCCGGTCACGCGCGTTCACATAGAGCGAGTGATAGCCTTCGCCCGAAATCTTGTTCGGCATGCCGGGGAAGAAATCATTGACCAGCGCGCGGCTGAGACCAACAGCCTCGAAATTATATCCGCCGCGATAGCTGGAAATGACTGCGATGCCCATTTTGGACATGATTTTCAGCAGGCCTTCGTTGATCGCGGTCCGGAAGTTCTGCGTTGCCTGGCTCAAGGAAAGGTCACCCAAAAGCCCGCGCGCGTGGCGGTCGGCAATCGCCGCTTCGGCCAGATAAGCGTTAACAGTGGTCGCGCCGACGCCAACAAGAACTGCGAAATAATGCGTGTCGAGACATTCGGCGGACCGGACATTGATCGACGAGTAGCTACGCAGGCCGTTGCGTACCAGATGTGTGTGGACCGCTGCCGCCGCGAGCACCATCGCGATGCCGACGCGATCGGAACCGATATTTTCGTCGGTCAGGAACAGTTCGGATTTACCCATGCGGACGGCGGCCACCGCTTCTTCGCGAATGCGCGTTATGGCGGCGCGCAAGCCTTCCTGGCCATCCGATATGTCATAGGTGCAGTCGATTTCTGCGGCGAGTTTGCCGAACGCCGATTTCAGCCGCAACCATTCCGCCGCTGTCAACACAGGGCTGTCGAGCACCAGCACGTCAGCGTTCTGGCCCTTCTCGTCGAGGATGTTGGCGAGATTGGAAAAGCGCGTTTTCAGGCTCATAACATGCCGTTCGCGCAAACTGTCGATCGGTGGATTGGTCACCTGGCTGAAATTTTGCCGGAAGAACTGGCTGATCAGTCGCGGCTTGTCGCTGATGACGGCAAGCGGCGTGTCGTCGCCCATCGAGCCGATCGCTTCCTTGCCGTCTTCTGCCATCGGCGCGAGGATCATCTCGACATCTTCGAGCGTCATGCCTGCCGCAATCTGGCGCTTGGTCAGTTCGGCGCGGGTCCATTCGGGCAGGCTCTCGTCCTTGGCAGACGCCAAATCGCCGATAGTCTGAAAGCCTTTGACTAGCGCACGGTAATCCTGCTCGGCGGCGATCCGGTCTTTCAGTTCGGTGTCGCGGTAGAGCTTGCCTTCGTCCAGATTGACCGCGATCATTTCGCCGGGGCCAAGACGGCCCTTCTCGACAATCGTCGACTCCGGCACGACAACCATCCCGGTTTCGGAACCGATTATCAGCAGATTGTCGTTGGTCAGATAATAACGCTGCGGGCGCAGCGCGTTGCGATCAACGCCCGACACCGCCCAATGGCCGTCGGTCATCGCCAGTGCCGCGGGACCATCCCACGGTTCCATCACGCTGGACATATACTCATACATTGCACGGTGTTCGGGGGTAAGTCTGTCGTTGGTCTGCCATGCTTCGGGGATCAGCATCAGCTTTGCCGTTGGCGCTTCCTTGCCCGAGCGCACCAAGGTTTCGAACACCGCGTCGAGCGCGGCTGTGTCCGACGAGCCCGCCGGGATGACCGGCTTGATGTCGTCCGAATGCGCGCCGAAGGCGATCGACGCCATCTTGATCTCGTGGCTCTTCATCCAGTTCTGATTGCCGCGAATGGTGTTGATTTCGCCGTTGTGGGCAAGGCTGCGGAACGGTTGCGCCAGCCACCACTGCGGGAAGGTATTCGTCGAATAACGCTGGTGAAAAATCGCGACGCGGCTTTCGAAACGCTCGTCGCAGAGGTCGGGGTAGAATACCGACAGGCTCTCAGCGAGGAATAGCCCCTTATAGACAATCGACTGGCACGACAGGCTACAGATGTAGAAATCGCGGATTTGCGCGGCGATGATCTTCTTCTCGATCCGGCGGCGCACGAGGTACAGATTCTTCTCGAACTCGACCGCATCGACTTCATCGGGCATCGGTCCGGCGATCATGATCTGCTCGATCTCGGGCCGCGTCGCCTGCCCCTTGTCACCGATCACCGAGACATCCACCGGCACCTGCCGCCAGCCGTAAATGGTGTAACCCGCGTCGATAATTTCGGCCTCGACCAACGTCCGGCAATTCTCCTGCGCGCCCAGGTCGGTCCGCGGCAGGAACACCATGCCGACAGCCAGCCGGTTCGGCATAGGCCGGTGGCCGCTGTCGGAAATCTTGTCGTCAAAGAACCGCACCGGCAGGTCGATATGGATGCCAGCACCGTCACCCGTCTTGCCGTCGGCATCGACAGCGCCGCGATGCCAGACGGCTTTAAGTGCCTCGATCCCGGCCGCGACAACGCGCCGCGAAGCCTTGCCATCGGTCGCCGCGATGAGCCCGACGCCGCAAGCATCGCCCTCATATTCGGGACGATACATGCCTTCGCGTGCGAGGCGCTCATGTTCGGGGGTCGGGAATGTGTAAGTCATTGCACGTTCTTTCCAACACGGTTTTCAATTATCGCTTCAATGACTTTGTCTATCTCTTGTTCTTCGCCTTCGGCATATTCCTGCATCCAATCGAGCGCGATTGCTTGAGTTTGCGGTGCTAAGGCTTGTAGCTTTGGCAATAGCTCCGACTGCATCAATTTCGCCAAGGCATTTTGATCCGTTTCGTTCATGTCGGAAAGGATGCCTGGCACTGTAGCCCTTATGTCTTTGAGGACTGAATTGGCGGAGATTTTGAAGTCGTCAGACATAGTCGCTTCTGCCATCATAGCGACGGGTTTAACTCTGCTGGTCATCGACTTGATCATCTTCTGGCCTGTGGCTGAGGTATAGAAATCGACAAGAATGCTGAGTTGAGGCGCATCAAAATTGGCCGCGTAAAGATCCGCTTGTCGCTGTTGCAATTGGGGGAGGCGTTGCAGCATGTACCGGTTGATAATAGGGAGTGCTGCTGCCGCCAATTCTTTGCCGATTCCAGGATGTTCCCGTTCGACCTCCTGCAATTCTTCCTGTGAACCGAATAGTTGGAGCATAAACTCGGTAGCCTTTTCATCGGACGTTGCGTCGCCAATAATTATGTCTTCGCTGTTTAAAGTTTTTGCTAGCAACATTGCGCGTTCGCCTGTTTCGCCGGCAAGCGAGGCCTGCGCCGAAGTCGTTACCCGTGTGGCAGCTTGAGTTGGCGTTGCGATCAACATGCTCGCCGTCAGCAACAATGTCAGCATGGACTTACCGGCACTTTCGACAAGTCTCGTCATGCTGCCTTCCTCTCGGTCTTTGCGTTGGTCTGCAACCATTGGTGCATATGTTCGGTCACGTCACGGCCGTCCTTGATTGCCCACACCACAAGGCTCGCGCCGCGCACGATGTCGCCTATTGCAAACACGCCGTCGAGGTTGGTCATGCCGGTCGTATGATCGACGCGGATCGTGCCCCAGCGGGTGACATTGAGGTCTGGTGCGCCGAACAGGACGGGTAGGTCTTCGGCCTCGAAGCCCAATGCGGTGATGACAAGGTCGGCGTTGAGCGTGAAGTCGCCTTGCGGGTCATTCTCCGGTGCGCGGCGTCCGCTGGCGTCAGGTGCGCCGAGCCGCATTTTGGCGACATGGACGCGTTCGACACTGTCGCCGCCGTCAAAGCCCTTGGGGCCGGACAGCCAGACGAACTCGACGCCCTCTTCCTCGGCATTGGTGACTTCGCGCTGCGACCCCGGCATATTCTCGCGGTCGCGGCGGTAGAGGCATTTGACCGACTTCGCGCCTTGGCGGACGGCGGTGCGCACGCAGTCCATCGCGGTGTCGCCGCCGCCGATTACGACGACGTCTTTGCCTTTGGCGTCGAGCGCGCCGCTGTCGAAGGCCTCGACCGCGTCGCCAAAGCCCTTGCGGTTGGAGGCGGTGAGAAAGTCGAGTGCCGCGACAATGCCGCTCAGCCCGACGCCGGGCGTTTTGATATCTCGTGCCTTGTATACGCCGGAAGCGATCAGCACCGAGTCATGCTTGGCGCGCAGATCGTTGAGGCTCGCATCACGGCCCACTTCGAAATTGGCGTGGAAATGGATTCCCGCTTCGCGCAACCGATCAACACGGCGCGTGACGATATCTTTTTCCAGCTTGAAGCCGGGGATGCCGTAGGTCAGCAACCCGCCCGCGCGGTCATAACGGTCGTAGATATGAACGTCATAACCGGCGACGCGCAGATATTCGGCGGTAGTGAGGCCGCCGGGGCCAGCGCCGATGATGCCGACCGACTGGCCGCGTGAGGGACCGATCGCGACCGGTTCGACCCAGCCTTCTTCCCATGCGGTATCGGTGATGTATTTTTCAACCGAGCCGATGGTGACGGCTTCGTGCCCCGAAAATTCGATGACGCAATTGCCTTCGCAAAGCCGGTCTTGCGGGCAGATGCGACCGCAGATTTCTGGCATCGTCGATGTCAGGTTGGATAGCTCATAGGCTTCACGCAACCGGCCTTCGGTGGTCAATCGCAGCCAGTCGGGGATGTGGTTGCCCAAAGGACAGTGGACCGAGCAATAAGGCACGCCACACTGCGAGCAGCGCGATGCCTGTTCGGCGGCCTTGTCGGGGGCGTAACGGTTGGCGATCTCGGCAAAGTCCTCGGCACGCAGTTTCGCCTTGCGCTTCTCGGGGAAGGCCTGAGGGGTGCCGACAAATTTGAGCATGGGGTCTTTGGCCATGATAAACGCCCTTGTTTCGATAAATATGGGCGCGGCCTAGCCGAAGTTGAGCGAAGTTTACAGTGTCTTTTGTAGATATAGGTCAATAATACTGACTAATTTTAGCAACTTTAATCCTATATTTCTGCTCAACGCAACTTTATTACATAATTTCAAGTCCGAATCGGACCTATCTCTGCCCTAGCCAGATCAACGCAGCGACGCCTGCGATGATTCGGTAATATGCAAATGGGCCAAAGCCATAGCGCGTCACCACAGCCAGAAATGCCTTGATAACGATCCATGCCACGACGAACGAGACGAAAAAGCCGATGCCTATCAAGCCCATATCGTCCATGCTAACCGCATCACGGTGCTTGAACAGTTGCAGCACGGTCGCCCCGGTTAGCGTCGGCATCGCCAGGAAAAAGCTGAATTCCGCCGCAGTCTTGCGGTCGACGCCCAATGACATCGCGCCCAATATGGTAGCGCCCGACCGGCTGACCCCGGGGATCATAGCGAGGCACTGGATCAGCCCGATCATCGCTGACTGCCTGACCGATAGGGCGGCGACGCCGCCGCTTTCCTTCGGCTTGGCATATTTTTCGACCACCAAGATGGCGACGCCACCGATAATCAGCGCCCATGCGACCACCACCGCATTCTCCAAAAGTATCTCGATGGCGTCGCCAAAGGCCAAGCCCAGCACGACCGCAGGGAAGAACGCGAGCAGCAAGTTGCGGACAAACGCAACCGCGCCGACCTCCAGCGTGAACAGCCCCTTCGCCACATCAACGAACGTCCGCCAGTACAGCACCACCACCGCCAAAATCGCCCCCGGCTGGATCGCGATGTTGAAGATGGCCCAACGCCCGGCATCGTAACCGAGCAACTCGGTCGCCAAGATCAAATGCCCGGTCGAGGACACCGGCAGGAATTCGGTCAGCCCCTCGACAATGCCGAGGATGATCGCAATAATCCAATCAGTCATGAATAAAACCGATCGCCCTGAGCCTGTCGAAGGGTCATGCCGACGCTACTGGACCATTGTTGTTTTTGGCGAACCGTCCGTGCTTGCGGTAAATATTGAGCCAATCATGCGCGACCGCGTCGAGCGGCGTCGGCGTAATGCCCAGTGCGGCCAGTCCGTCGGTGCCGCTAACAACATTGTCTCGCCCCAGCATCTTGAACTGGTCGAGTGTGATCGGCGCACCGGGAAGCCAGCCGATCGTCTTCGCCATCAATTCAGCGGCGAAATCGGGAACGGTGAGGAAAGTCCGATCATGGCCGATCGCGCGCGCAATCGAGCGGTTCAGCTCCAGCATCGTCAGAACATCGGGTCCGCCAAGCTCCAGCGTCTCGCTTCCACTCCGACCCAACGCCGCGACTACTGCCTTAGCCACGTCGCCAACAAACACCGGCTGGAATTTGATTTCAGCACCAATCACCGGCACCACAGGCAACATGCGGATGAGGCCAGCAAAGCGGTTCACAAACTGGTCCTCGCGCCCGAAAATGATCGAAGGCCGCAATATGGTCGCATTCGGAAACGCCGCGCGTACCGCTGCTTCGCCCGCCGCCTTGCTCCGCCCATATTCGGCTTCGCTCTGTATGTCGGCACCGATTGCCGAGATATGCACGAGCGATTTCACGCCCGCAGCCGCACAAGCTTTGGCAATATTGCCTGCCCCGACATTTTGTATTGCATCCAGATTGTTGAAACTGCCGACCAGATTGACCGCAAAGTCGGCACCTGCAACCGCTCGCGCCAGACTGGCGGGTTTGCGCACATCGGCCGCGATCAGCTGCACCTGACCCAGATTGCCGAGCGTCTTGACGGTATTGGCGGTAGATATGTTGCGCTGCGCCACCCGCACCCGCGCGCCGACACTGAGAAACGCCTGCGCGACATAGCGCCCGACAAAACCGCCACCGCCGAAAATCGTTACCACCTTGCCTTGCATCACGCGCTCCATCGGACTGAAAACGTCGCCGCCGCATTGCACCAGCGCGCCACGGCTTTCAAGGGTGCGCTTGCAAGCGGCGACTGTCGGTAGAATTTACAAAGGTAGCGAAGTTCCCGACCCGTCGCGGGGGCATGCGCTTCCCCGACATGGTCCCCACGGTGAGAGGATGAAGAAGCGCCGGTTCGGCGCGGGGGGAACAAAAGTTTCAAAGCACGTCCCGTGTCTGTCGAAAATAACCCGCACCCCGCCCCGCCGGTAAAGACGGGGTTGAACGCACGCGGTGAGTCTCTCAAACGAAATCCTACATTGCAAGCGGTTATGCGGCTTGATTGGTGGGGACGATAAAGGCACAACGCCCGAAAGGGGAAGTCTGCTTGAGCCGCCAACTCATCAACGAATATCGTGCCGACCTTGACCGGTTGCGCCAAGTATCGGGTGGCAGACGTGAGAGTGTCTTGCGTGAGGCGTTCAAGGATTTGCTGAAGCGCTGGGGCAAATCGCAAGACCTGCAATTCATCCCCGAACATGACATCGTGACGGCCAAGGGCAACCGCATCTACGTCGATGGCGCGCTGCTGCACGGATTGCGGGTGCCATTCGGTTATTGGGAGGCGAGAATAACCTAAGCAACCATCCTAGTATCGCCATCGACCTGATTGGACCGATAGCCTTGGAGGACAGCTTTGATCGACGTAGCGATTCTTCTGCCAAGTTCGCAAGGGACAGCATTTCCGATTTGAGCAAATATCGAAGACGTCCGGCCTACAAAATCATAATTGGACGGAAAAGTTTGAATGGCCGCTGCCTCGTCAATTGTTAAACGTCGGAGACGCTTTGGAGCTAGCCGAGAGGCGACAGGCGCGCCGCCTTTCAGCAAACTTGAATGGTAGTTTACCACCCATGCTGGTTCATTTCCATAAAGTTGCTCTTCATCAATAATTGGTGTCCTATTTCCGCCCATCGTAGCAGGTAAGGTAGAAGCATATCCATCTAGATTGAGAGGACGTCCCTGTCCGTTGAACAGCATCCCAGCATATGGTGAGGATCTCAGTATGGGGCGTGATGCAATGGTCACCTTTGCATTACAAATTCGTGGGTTGGTCGCTGACCCTGACCGTCCTAGGTGAGCAATCGCATCACGCAATATCGGCGCGGCTTCGCGTTGTGTTTCGAGATGAGCAAAAAAATCTCTAGCGCACGCATTTTCAAATCCAACTATAAGCATTCTCTCGCGAGCCTGAGGTACGCCAAAATCAGATGCTTTAACGACAACCAAGTCAACGTCATATCCTGCCTCCCGTGCCTCACGGAGAAGTCGTTCGCGAATTGGACGAAACTTTGCTAGTGTTGCGAGAGACTTAACATTTTCTAGGACAAAAGCTTGCGGCTTAAGGCGACGCAACGCCTCCATATAGGTAAATACGAGTTCTGATCGGGGATCGTTCATATCCATATAACCAGCGACGCTAAAACCCTGACACGGAGGCCCGCCAATCAATACATCCGGCGACTGCATGTGAGTCAATGCAGGAAGAAATTTTTGTATATCTCCACATTGTATAACGCCCGCACCGTGATTTCGCTCGAATGTTGCGCAAGCGTCCGAGTTGAAATCGTTCGCCCAGACAGTCGCAAAACCGGCCTGATTAAAGCCAACGTCCAGTCCTCCAGCACCTGTGAATAGAGACACCACTGTGTTAGCCATCATTGCACCCCATCAAAGTGTTCTTGATATGTACCAGTATTGCATAATACATCAAGCACTTTAGTAACACGTGATCAAAGCCGCCGAATAGCTCGCTTCACGCGAATCAAAACAACTTAGGGGTAAGTCATGGCTCTTTCGCCAGCTGAAAGAAACAAGTTCGTCGCAAACAGTTTGGAAGAATATATTGCGCGCGTAAAGCAGGGTGAGGGCCCGGCACTTGATCGGTACCCCTCGGAGCGGAAAGTGCTAGAGCGGCTGATTCCTATCTCGACCGATGGGTTTAGAGGGATCACATTAACAGCTATTATGGGGAAGCACGTTCGGGAGGATGTGAATACCGCAACGGAATTTGACTCCATAAATCCAAGAGGAATATTCGAAAAGGCCATCAAATACGTTTTGGACCGCCACCGGATCCCGACAGGCAAAAGTCCACCGCTCAATGTTGCTAAGAATATTCAAGTTCTGGATGAAAAATGGGCGGAAGGACGGAAGCCTGAGGATGCTGCGCTTGCTGCAGTCGATTACATTCGAAGAGTGAACCGACACTGGGGCGATCCTGTACTTCGTGACGATCTCATTATGATGTTTCTACAAAGGCTGTTGGCTTATGCAGCCGAAGTTGCGTTGCTTGACGTGGAAATGGCTCCAATTGATCATCAACCATCGCTCGTTGTTGCCAAGCGCTTATCCAGCTTCGCAATTGCCTTTCCGGAAGGCGGTTCAATACCGCAATTTCTTGTTGGTTTGTTGCTTACCGAACTACGTGTTTCTGACAGCGATTATCTGATGGTTGAGGGTGTTGAGGCAAGCGTGTTTGGAACGAACACCACATCGAACAAGCCAGCCGACCTGTGGGAAACGTTAAGCACGAGTCTTCCAGCCAATTTTTATGAAGTGACCTGCAAACCGGTCGACGAAGATCGTTTGCTGGCTGCGGTAGATTCATTCTCAAAACTGAAATTGCCCACGGCGGCAATCACATTCGTATGCCGAATGCCAGCCGATGCCGCGTCGCTCGATCTTACCGATGGTCTAATCGTTTACAAAGGTGTGCCGTTCCAGTTTATTGATATAATCAGCTTCATTGAAACGATTTTTCTATTGCTTACACCGGCAAAGCGGTCAGCTGTGTTAGTTCGCATGGCACAATTTGTTGGTGAACCCTCTCGTGCAGTAAAAACCAAAAAGGGATGGGCAAAAGCGTTCGGCGTAAATCCATAACCTGACAGTGAGCGGGTGGATAATATCACCGATTGGGCGGTGGCGCAGTTTGTGGGGTATTATGCAGCGAACCCCTCTCCCCTTGCGGGAGAGGGAGGAGCGCCGATAGGCGCGGAGGGAGAGGGGTCGGGCGCGTCTGCGCCCATAAAGACTTCTGCTCCTGATGGTGAGGATGAGACTCTTGGCGCGCAGACGCGCGCCGCCCCCTCTCCTTCCGCCGCCAAGGCGGCTCCCTCCTCCCCCGCGAGGGGGGAGGGGGTTTCATCTTCGTCCGCCACCATAACCAAAGACGCGATTTTTGCTTATTGCTATGCCGTGCTGCACGATCCGCTCTACCGTGAAAAATATGCGCTGAACCTGAAGCGCGAATTTCCACGGATTCCGTTTTATCCCGATTTCGAGCAGTGGGTGGAATGGGGCGAGCAGTTGCTGAAACTGCATATCGACTATGAAAAGGTGAAACCGGCCAAGCTGAAACGTGTCGATATGCCAGCGCCGAAACGTGCGGCTGGCACGCACCCCAAGCCCAAGCTGAAAAGCGCACCCGAAACTGGCGTGATCGTCATCGACGAAGACACCCAACTGACCGGCGTGCCGAAAGAGGCGTGGGAATATCGCCTCGGCAATCGAAGCGCGATCGACTGGGTGCTCGACCAGCACAAGGAAAAAACCCCGCGCGACCCGACCATTCGCGAGAAATTCAA
This sequence comes from Sphingomonadales bacterium, assembly GCA_031406495.1. GTDB lineage: Bacteria > Pseudomonadota > Alphaproteobacteria > Sphingomonadales > Sphingomonadaceae > Sphingorhabdus_B. The sequence goes on from JANOHL010000100.1 coordinate 37,290, forward strand.
CACCTACCGCTTTGCCGATTATAAAGAGAGCTGCATCGCATTGCTCGGGCGGGTTGTAGCCGTGAGCGTGGAGACGGTGGCGATTACCGGAGCGATGAAAAAAGCGGCGCGGGAATAGCCAGCCACCAATCGCCCCGTTGACAAACCCCCGCCACCAACTAAAGGAACCCGCCTACCTGACGATATGCAAATATCCGTGCCCGGATGGCGGAATTGGTAGACGCACCAGCTTCAGGTGCTGGCGCTCGCAAGGGCGTGGAGGTTCGAGTCCTCTTCCGGGCACCATTTTTCTGTTCATCGATGCCCGCTGGCGGCGTGTGCTTTGGGTTGCGCTGCTGCTCAATCTGGCGATGTTCGCGGTGGAGATGGGCGCAGGTGCGGCTGCCGGTTCACGTTCTTTGCAGGCGGACGCGCTCGATTTTTTCGGTGACGCCGCAAATTATGCAATCAGCCTTGGCGTTGCAGGTATGGCGTTAGCATGGCGAGCGCGCGCAGCTTGGGTAAAGGGCCTGACGATCTTGCTGTTTGGGTCCGGTGTTCTGATTTTCGCGATATGGGGTTTGATTAGCGTCACCAGCCCCGATCCTGTCGCTATGGGCGTTGTCGGCTTGGCCGCTTTGGTCGTGAACGTTGCGGTTGCCTTGATGCTCTACCGATACCGGACGGGTGACGCCAACATGCAGTCGGTTTGGATATGCTCTCGCAACGACGCGATTGGCAATGTGCTGGTTATCGGGGCGAGTGGACTTGTCCTGTGGTCCAACAGCGGCGTTCCCGATTTGCTGGTGGCGATGGTGATGGCCATGCTGGGCATAACCGGCGGTTGGCGGATATTGCGGCAAGCGAAGAGCGAGTTGGTCGGTGAGGCCAAATATGATCCGGTTCGCGCCGCGTTCGCTGCCGAGTTACAAAAGTATCAAGCCGCACGAGGCCAAGCAGATTTCGACATTGCTTGGCGTCATTTGGAGCGCGCGCATATTATCGCGCAGCCAAAACTCGGTATCCATCTGTCATCACGTGTCGAAATGCTGAGATTTGCCATTTTCCGGCGCGATGCGGGCGAAGTTGTCGGGCAATTGTTCCTATTGGCGCTTGCGCCGTTGGGCGCGTTGTCAGGACGCATCCCTGTTGGCAGCATTGGTCGGCCAACCGTCAGCGCCTTCACGTCCATGCCGATACTCGACGATCTGAAGCACGTTCTCGCCAAGGATCACGCGTGATTTTCATTTCCGGCAAAGCCATGCGCGAAACCACCGTATTGCGTCGCAGCAATTTGCCCGCTACGCGTCGCAACATGCGGTTGTTCTTCATTCGGTTGGCAGTTTTGAGTGCCTTGTTGATTGGCAGCTTCACGACGCCTGCCATCGCTGAATTGAACGAAGGTCATAGCATCGTAATGATTGCCCAAGATTGCGAGTCTTGCGATCATGGCCACCAACATGACGCTTCATCCGATACCGATGAGGGTCACCAACCCGACCATCATCATTGCTCGATGACCTTTGCTCTTGCTCCAAATGCGTGTGAATTTTCGCGCGGGCTGGGTTCTGCGCTGTTGGCAATATGCGCAGAAATCCAGCTACTTTCCCGCTCTACAGCGCCGCCAATCCAACCTCCCGCCGCCTGACCACAGCCTATCGTGGGCGCTTACCTGCGCCTGCGCTGCTTATGTGGTCAGGAGTTTCCTTACATGCGAATATCATTACGCAGCCTGCTGCTTGCAGGCACGCTTAGCTTAAGCGGTTCGGCCTATGCCGAAACCGTGACGCTTGAACAGGCAATCGAAAAAGCGATGGCCGCTGCACCCGCTATCCAAGCCAACGAAGCCGCTGTAGCCAGCGCGCGCGCCGGTCGCACGCAGGCCGGTGTAAAGCCCAATCCAGTGGTCGAGGTTGAGACCGAAAATTTCATCGGCACCGGCCCGATTTCGGTTTTGGAACAAGCGGAAATAACCGCGACGTATAATCAGACCATCGAGCGCGGCGGCAAGCGGGCTGCGCGCGTTGCGTTGGCGGACAGCGATATTGCGGTGGCTGAGGCAGCGATTGGGGTGACCCGGCTGGAACTGGCAGCGCAGGTGCAGTCGGCGTTTGATGCGGTGCTGCTAACCGAAGTTGAGGTCGATGTCGCCAAAGAGGCAAGCATGATCGCGCGCGGGTTGCAACTGGAAGCGGACAAGCGCGTCGCCTATGCCAAAGACCCTTTGTTTGTCGGCACGGCTGCCACAACGCGGTCGCTGGAGGCGAAACTCAACCTTGACCAAGCGCAGAAGCGTTACGGTTCGGCGCGCGATAGATTGGCTGCTTTTTGGGGGGCAACGGGCGACGATTTGCTGGTGCGAGGCGACGTGCTGGCTGCGCCCGCCGATGGTGTGCCGCTGGCTGCTGCCGACCGTTTGCTGGCCGAGGCAGAAATTCGCCGTGCAACCACCGCAATTGTCGTTGAGCAAACCCGCAAGACGCAGGATTATACCATCGGCGGCGGCGCTAGGTTCTTGCGCGAAACCAATGATGTCGCAGTCGTTGCGAATGTCTCAATCCCGCTGGGGCGCAATGACCGCAACGAGGGCAATATCGCACGAGCACAATCTGAAAAGCTGCGGCTCGAACTGGAAGCGAAAGCAACCGAGTTGGGCCGGATGCGGTCTATCGCCGCGCTCGAACGCGAAGCAGCCGAAGCGCGCGCGCGGGCAATGTCTTACCGCAACGACATTTATCCGCTGGTCACAAAACGGCTGGCGCAAGTGCAATCGGGCTATGCCAGAGGCGGCTTTTCCTTCCGCGATATGGAGGATGCCGCCGACGCAATTTTCGATGCGCACGAGAATTTTCTCGAAGCGCTTTCCACTTTACGCGCCGCACAGGCGCAGATTGACCGGCTGACGGGCCGGTTCGACACGACACTTCGGACGGAGACCGGACAATGAAATCCCAATTCTACATGCGCATTTTGGCGGCACCTCTATTCTTGGCTCTTCCGCTTGCTGCTTGTGGCAGCGGCGAGCCAGCCCCAGCCGAACATGGCGAAGGCGAAGAGGCTGCCGAGGGCAAGCATGGCGGACGCATCGTAAAGAGCGGTGCCTTCTCGGTCGAAATGACGATTTATGAAGACGGTCAGCCGCCGCAATATCGCATCTATCCGATGTTTGACGGCAAACCGGTGGACCCGAAAACGGTAAATCTTGTCGTTACGCTCAAGCGTTTGGGCGGACAGGTGGACAGGCTGACCTTCAAGCCGGAACGCGACTATCTTGCCAGCAACGGCGTCGTTACCGAACCGCATAGCTTCGACGTCGAAATTGCCGCCTCCTACAAGGGCAAGCAGCACAAGATGGCTTATGACAGCTATGAAGGCCGCACCACGATTACCGCGCAAGCCGCCAAAGAGGGTGGCATTGTAATCGAGCAAGCCGGGCCTGCGACCATTGGCGAAGTGCGCGAACTGGTCGGCACGGTGCAATTGGCGACGACTGCTCGGTCAGAGGTTCGAGCGCGTTTTCCCGGCAAGGTGATGGCGGTTACCAAGGCGGTGGGCGACCGGGTTCGTCGAGGCGAGTTGCTTGCGCGGGTGGAATCGAACGAGAGTCTGCAAACCTACTCGGTGACTGCGCCGGTCAGCGGCGTGATTGCCGAGAGGAACACCAATGTCGGCGATGTCGCTTATGACAGCCCGATGTTTGTCATCACCGATCCGGGGCAGACGACCGTTGTGTTCAATGTCTTTCCGAAAGACCTGGAATCGGTGCGCCCCGGCCAGAGCGTGCAGATCGAAACGCTGGAAGGCGTGGCCGTCGGCAGCGGCCGGCTGAGCGACTATCTGCCAGCGGGCAATACGCAGGCAGGCACCGCGTTGATGCGTGCCAGCCTTCCTAATCCGACCGGCAAATGGCGTCCGGGAATGGCGTTGCGCGGCAAGGTGCTGGCCAATACAACCCAAGTGCCGCTCGCTGTTCGCACAGCAGCAATCCAGCGCTTCCGCGATTTCCAAGTTGTCTTTGCCAATTACGGCAATCAGTTCGAGGTTCGTATGCTCACAATCGGGAGACAGACGCCTGAATGGACAGAGGTGTTGGGCGGGCTGAAACCCGGCACGCCTTATGCCGCCAAAGGAGCCTTCCTCGTTCGCGCCGACATCGAAAAGTCGGGCGCGAGCCACGACCATTGATCGGGGATAACTGACATGCTTGGCCGTATCATAGGCTTTTCCATCCGCCAGCGCTGGTTTGTGCTGGGTATCACACTGCTGCTTGGCGCAATCGGCGTTTACAGTTTCACGCAGCTACCCATCGACGCGGTGCCGGACATCACCAATGTTCAGGTCCAGGTCAACACGGAAGCAACGGGTTTCAGCCCGCAAGAGGCAGAACAGCGGATAACTGTGCCCGTCGAAACCGCGCTCGCCGGGTTGCCATCGCTCGACTACACCCGCTCGATCTCGCGCTATGGGCTTAGCCAGGTTACGGTGGTGTTCAAGGACGGCACCGACATCTATTTTGCCCGCCAGCAAGTCAGCGAGCGGCTACAGTCTGCCAAAGGTCAGTTACCACCCGGTATCGAACCCGAAATGGGTCCGCTGGCGACGGGTCTTGGCGAGATTTTCATGTTCGCCATCGAACCAAAGCCCGGTGCTCGGAAACCCGATGGCAGCGAGTGGACTGCGACCGACCTGCGCACCTTCAGCGACTGGATCGTGCGGCCTCAATTGCGCACCGTTCCCGGTGTGGCGGAGGTGAACACGATTGGCGGCTATACTAAGCAATATCATGTGACACCCAATTCCGAGCGGCTGGCATCGCTCAACTTGTCGCTATCCGATGTGGTTGAGGCGTTGGAGCGCAACAATGCCAATGTCGGTGCTGGCTATGTCGAGCGCGCAGGCGAACAGGTGCTAATTCGCGTGCCGGGGCAGGCCGCGAACGAGTTTGATCTGTCACAGGTAGTGATCGCAACGCGCGGTGGCGTGCCGGTTCGCGTGGCCGATGTTGGCGAGGTCGTCATCGCAAGCGAATTGAGAACAGGTGCCGCGACCGAGAATGGCAAAGAAATCGTGCTGGGCACCATTTTCATGCGCACGGGCGAGAATCCGCGCATCGTATCGCAGGCGGTTGCAGAACAGCTGAAAGTTGCGAGCAAAGCATTGCCAGCAGGCGTGATCGCGCACCCGCTTTATGACCGCACAGAATTGGTGGACAGGACAATAGGTACCGTAGCAGAAAATCTCGCCGAAGGTGCGTTGCTGGTCATCGTCGTCTTGTTCCTGCTGCTCGGCAATATCCGTGCTGCGCTGATTACAGCGGCGGTCATTCCGCTTTCCATGCTGATGACCTTCACCGGCATGGTGCGTGGCGGCGTGTCTGGAAATTTGATGAGCCTTGGCGCGCTCGATTTCGGACTGATCGTCGATGGAGCGGTCATCATTGTCGAGAATTGCCTGCGAAGGATGGGAGAGGCGCAGCACAAGCTGGGCCGCTTGCTCGACCGCGATGAACGCTTTGGATTGGTGGCCTCGGCAAGCGCAGAGGTTATCCGGCCCAGCATCTTCGGCGTGGTCATCATCACTGTCGTCTACCTGCCGATCTTCGCGCTGTCGGGTATCGAGGGCAAAACCTTCCACCCGATGGCTATTACCGTCGTTCTGGCGCTAACGGCGGCGTTGCTGCTTTCGCTGACCTTCGTTCCTGCTGCGATTGCGATGTTCGTGACCGGCAAGGTCGATGAAAAGGAAAACCGAGTCATGCGCTGGTCGCGCGAACGCTACGCCCCATTGCTAGACAAGGTGTTGCTGCGCGACAAAGCCGTAATTGCTGGGGCCATTGCGCTGGTCATTGCGTCTGGTGCCTTGGCAACGCGGCTGGGATCGGAATTTATTCCCAACCTCGACGAGGGCGATATTGCCATGCACGCGCTGCGCATCCCCGGCACCAGCCTGAGCCAAGCGATCCAGATGCAACAGGTGCTAGAAGACAAAATCCGCAAAGTGCCAGAGGTGGACCGTGTCTTTGCCAAAATCGGCACTGCCGATGTGGCAACCGATCCGATGCCGCCATCGGTCGCGGATAACTTCATCATGCTGAAGGACCGAAGCGAATGGCCGGACCCACGCAAAACCCGCGATGAACTGGTTGCCGAACTGAACGCCATTGTGACCAAGGTTCCCGGCAATAACTACGAGTTCACCCAACCAGTGCAGATGCGGATGAATGAACTGATTGCAGGTGTTCGGTCGGATGTGGCGATTAAGCTGTTCGGTGATGATCTCGACCAGCTGCTCGAATCAGGGGGCGAGATCGAAGAACTGCTTGGCACCGTTGACGGTGCGGAAGATGTCAAAATCGAGCAAGTGACCGGCTTACCTATGCTGTCCGTAGTGCCTCGACGCGAAATATTGGCGCGTTATGGTTTAACCGTCGGCGACTTGCAGGACACGGTTTCTGCGGCCTTTGCCGGTGCTCCAGCCGGACAGGTTTTTGAAGGTGACAGGCGGTTCGACATTCTCGTCCGCTTGCCCGAAGAAACACGCAATAATCTTGACGCTTTGGGGCAACTGCCTGTGCCGATCAAAATGGAGGGCGGACCGAATTATGTGCCGCTTGCGGAGGTTGCCGATATTTCCTTGGCGGTCGGTCCCAATCAGATCAGCCGTGAAAATGGAAAACGCCGTGCCGTCATCACCGCAAATGTCAGAGGGCGCGATTTGGGGTCGTTCATTGCTGAAACCCGCGAGAAGATCGACCAAGTCGAACTGCCCGAGGGCTATTATGTCGCCTATGGCGGCACATTTGAGCAGCTTCAGTCAGCCAGCCAGCGGTTGCAAATTGTCGTTCCATTGACACTCCTTCTAATCTTCGGCCTGCTATTCGCGCTGTTCGGATCGACCCGCGATGCCGCCATCGTGTTTTCTGGCGTGCCACTGGCATTGACGGGAGGCGTTGCAGCGCTGTTTTTGCGCGACATACCCTTCTCGATTTCGGCTGGCGTCGGGTTTATCGCACTGTCAGGCGTCGCGGTCCTCAACGGAGTAGTGATGCTATCCTTCATCAAGGATTTGCGAGAGCAAGGTATGGGTCTTTCCGAAGCCGTCCGCGAGGGCGCGCTGACGCGGCTGCGGCCGGTTCTGATGACCGCACTCGTGGCTTCGCTTGGCTTCGTCCCGATGGCGCTCAACGTCGGCGCAGGGTCTGAAGTGCAACGGCCATTGGCGTCGGTCGTTATTGGCGGGATCATATCATCGACGATCCTGACACTGTTGGTGCTACCAGCGCTCTATCGGCTGGTGCATCAGCGCGATGAGCGCGACGAAGGTCAGTTAAAGGAAGCCACAACATGAGCGCGGATCACGATCACACTGAAAGCGCGGGCAACCATTCTGGGCATGACCACACAGCTGGCGCAAGCACCAGCCGCCTTGCCATTGCACTGGGCCTAACCACTGCATTTCTGGTTGCAGAGCTGTTGGGAGCCTATTGGTTCGGCAGCCTCGCGCTGTTGTCTGACGCGGCGCATATGTTCACTGATGCGGCTGCGTTAGCGATTGCTTTGGTCGCAGTGAAAGTCGGACAGAAGGTGGCGGATAAGCAGCGAACCTATGGTTACCGGCGTTTCGAGATACTGGCGGCGGCGTTTAACGCGGTGCTACTCTTCGTCGTCGCGGGCTATGTTTTATATGAAGGCGTCTCGCGCTTCTTTGACCCGCAGCCAGTTGAATCACTCGGTATGTTAGCAGTCGCCAGCCTCGGCCTCGTCGTAAACCTGATCGCCATGCGCGTTTTGGCAGGCGGCAAAGAAACCAGCCTCAATATGAAGGGTGCCTATCTCGAAGTTTGGGCCGACATGCTCGGCTCATTAGGCGTAATCGCAGCGGCTATTGCCATCTGGTTGACCGGCAAGACGTGGATCGACCCGATTGTCGCAATTGCTATCGGCTTATGGGTGCTGCCGCGCACGTGGACATTGCTTCGCGATACGACACACATCCTGCTCCAAGGTGTTCCGCGCAATATTGATCTCGACAACGTTAGGGCGGCAATAAATGGCGTCAGCGGTGTTGCGGGTGTTCACGATTTGCACGTCTGGTCGGTTGCAGGTGACGATGCCAGCTTAACCGCGCATGCTTCTATTTCCGACGGAGCCGATCCCCAAGCGACAAGGAAGGCGATTGAGACCATGTTGAAAGGAGAGTTCAAAATTCTCCACTCGACGATACAGACCGAAACCGAGCCATGCGGGGATGACCAAGCGATCCATGACTAAACAGAGTGTCTGTCAATGATTGGGGGCCTTTTTGGGGGCCATTTCAAAAGACGAATTTAAATAACGGCTATTTATCAAATATCTATTGGTGTAATATGAGTCCTCTTCCGGCACCAGCGATAACATACTTCGGACGTCGCTTGGCCGGTGGCGGACCGACGACTATCGGCTAAATAGCCGATAGCCGACGCCCGGTTCATTCTGCAATAAAACGGGATTCGCAGGATCATCCTCAAGTTTAAGCCGCAGGCTGCGCATGGCGACGCGGAGATATTCGATGTCTGCTACATGTGCATCGCCCCAGACAGTGCGCAGAATATTGGTGTGCGTGACGACGCGTCCGGGATGTCGGGCGAGTTCTGCCAGTACTGCAAATTCCTTGCGGGTCAGGCGGATATCTTGACCCGCGCGGGTTACACTGTGTGCGAGGACATCGATGGCTATCGATCATGCTGAAAAAATGCCCGAAGACGATGCCCCCGGAATCCGGTGCCGCAGCGCGGTTCTGATACGCGCCAGCAGTTCGTCGGTGTCGAATGGTTTGACGACGTAATCATCCGCCCCGAGATCAAGCGCGGTTACTTTTTCCGCCGTTGCATCGCGGGCCGTCAAAACAATGACGGCGCGATCCATAGCTTTGATTAGCGGCACAAGCTCGATCCCGTCGCGGTCTGGCAGCCCCAAATCAAGCAAGACCAGCTCACAGCCTTCGCGTCGTGCCATCGACAATGCCTCTGCGGCATTTGCTGCTTCGTCCACTGGAATACCGGCCCGCTCTACGGCACCCCGCACCAGCCGCCGTATCGCCGCTTCGTCATCGACGATGAGGATTTGTGCGGTCATGTGTCCGGCGCTTCTGCTGAAGCGAAACGAAGCAGCGATTCCGGCCAGAAGATTTCGAAGCGGGAGCCTTCTCTATCGAGCCGGTTAGTGGCGGTTACGCGCAATCCCATGGCATCGGCAAACCCTTTGACTATTGCCAAGCCGAGGCCTGTGCCGCCAGTCATATCACCCCCCTCAACCCGCACGAAGCGATTGAACAATTGGGCCTCGCCGCCCGGCGGCAGGCCGGGACCATCGTCAATGATCGCAAGTGTCACACCGTCATGTAATCTACGACCTTCTAACGTGACAGGTGTGCCAACGGGCGCGAATTTGGCGGCGTTGCCTATCAGATTGATAAGTATGTGGTGCAACATGCGTGGGTCAGCATCGACCAGCGGCAATGTTGGCGGGACGTCCAGAACCAACCTGTGACCGACAAGCTCCGCCTTCAGATCGTTCGCCGCTGCCGCAACCGCATCGGTCAGATCGAGCACATCATGCCGAACTACCAGCGCATCGGCTTCAATCCGTGTCATCTCAACTAGATCATCAAATACCCGGCGCAGGCGGCGCGCCTCGGCTTTAAGCGTTTGTGTGGTTGCATTCTCACCGTTGGCTTCAGCCAGCGCATCGGCAGCCGCCACCACCGCCGTCAAAGGGGTTTTGAGGTCATGTCCGATAGAGGACAGCAGGGTCGCCCGCAAATCGTCACGTTGCTTGAGCGCGCCGAAATCACGTGCTTGTGCTTCAAGCTTGATCCGTTCGTGCGCGAGCGCGGCTTGCCCCAACAATGTTGCAAAAAGCGTGCGTCTTTCAGGCGCGACCGGATTGGCATTGGCCGAGTGCCCGACTCCCAACACCGCCAGCACCCCCAATGAAGTGACCAGCGGATGAAATTGCCAGTCGCTTGCCGTCAAGGTTCCGGTATCGCGGCCTGCCATTTCGTTCCGGTCAAACGCCCATTCCGCAGCCGCGATATCGAGCGCGCCGAGATGAGGCTCTCCAGGCGTCGCGGCGATCACCGTCAGGTTGCGTTCCTTCCGCGTCAGCAACACGGTTGAAACATTCAAGAGCGATGCAACCTCTTCGCAAACGATGGCGGCTGTGCCCGCTTCGTCTGATACCCCCGCCAGCCGTTGCCCAAACGCAGCGATAGCGGCATTTTCGATGGCAGTTCTTGCACCTATGTTAGCTTCACGCTTCAATCGCCCCGTCAACTGGCTGGCCACAATCGCAACTCCGGTGAGCACCAGGAACGTAATCGCGTTTTGCGGGTCGCTTATTGTGAAGGTATAAATCGGTGGCAGGAAGAAGAAATTATACGCCAGCGCGGCAGATATGCTGGCAATCAGTGCGGGTCGAAGGCCAAAAATAGTTGCGGTCGCGATTACCGGAATGAGGTAAAGCAGATCGACCGAGTTAGGGCCAATCAGCGACGCGACGGCCATCGCGGTGCCCGTGGTCGCAGCGACAAGTGTTAAGCCGATTGCAGCGCCAGACCAGTTGAACGGCCGTCCGCCGCGCACTTCATCGTTGGCCGCCACTGCAGCCTCTGGCGTCGGCATGACATGAACCGCCACGCCCTCCAATCCGCGCACCAGTTGATCCACCACCGAGCCGTGACGCAACTCAAACCACCAGCTCCGTCTCGATTTGCCAATTACGACGGCGGTGGCCTTTGCTTCGATAATGTGTGCACGCAGTCCATCGGTGACCGACGCGGCGGGAATAGTGGCGAGCGATGCACCCATTTCGGCGGCAAGTTTTAGCGCTTTTGCCACCCGCGCCCGTGCTTCTTCGCTGAGCGTTGCGGTCCGCGGCGTTTCAACGGTGACTGCCGTCCACGTCGCGCGCATCGCGTCGGCCAAGCGCTTGGTCGCACGGATTAGAGCCTCGCTGCCTGGTTGATCGCCGACGGCCACAATGATCCGCTCACCCGCTGCCCAGTTCCCCGCCTCGCCGAGCAGGCGTACATGGCTGAGCATCTGGTGATCGACCGCCTGCGCCGCCCTTCGCAGGGCCAATTCGCGCAGCGCGGATAAGTTCGATTTGGAGAAAAAATGCCCCAGCGCGCGCGTGGCCTCGTGCGGGACGTAAACCTTGCCGTCCTTTAGCCGCTCGATCAGTTCATCGGGCGGGAGATCGACAACCTCTAGTTCCGCATCGTCGAGCATCGCATCGGGAACTGTTTCACGCACCCGTACCCGCGTGAAACCTGCCACGACATCATTGAGACTTTCGACATGCTGGATATTGAGCGTGGTCAGCACGTCAATCCCGGCGTCGCGCAGTTCCTCAATATCTTGCCAGCGTTTGGGGTGGCGGCTGCCGCTCGCATTGCTATGGGCAAATTCATCGACCAGCGCGACTGCAGGTTTGCGCGCAATCATCGCGTCGAGATCAAGCTCGGTCAGCTTGTGCGCTCCGTGCTCTATGACAAAACGCGGGAGAACTTCGAACGGCGCAACAAGCTTCTCGGTGTCGGCGCGGCCATGCGTTTCGACGATGCCGATAACGACATCTTTGCCTTGCGCCAACAGGTCAGCGCCCTCGCGCAGCATCTCGAACGTTTTGCCGACTCCGGGCGCAGCGCCAAGAAAAATCTTCAACCGCCCACGCGCCTCCTTGCGCGCTTGCTTCAGCAGCGCCTCAGGGGACGGGCGGTTGGGCTCGGTTGCTTTCACCCAGGCTGATTAGCCGATAACCGGTCCAGTTGTCGATTAAGCATCAATACGTTGACGCGTGGCTCGCCGATCAGGCCGAGCAGCGGATATTCTGTTGCCGCGGTTACCGCCTGACGAACGGTATCGGCGGCAATCTTGCGCGCGGCCGCCACCGTTGCGACCTGCGAGAGCGCGTTCTCCGGAGTGATATGGGGGTCAAGCCCCGAGGCAGAGGTTGTGACAAGGTCAACCGGAACCGGCCCGGTCATGCCCTTCTCGCGAAGCGCGGCGACATCGGTGCCGATCCGGTCGGCCAAATCTTTGGAGCCGGGCGCGAGGTTGCTCGCAGCCGACGCCGATGCATCATAGCCATCGCCAGCCGCAGACAGCCGCGAATGGAAGTAGCGGTCTTCGACAAACCCTTGCCCGATGAGTTCGGAACCGACAATTTTGCCATTGTTGCTGATCAGGCTGCCATTTGCCTGAATGGGCATTAAGGTTTGAGCTACTCCCGTGATGCCCAATGGAAAGGCCAAGCCAAGCAGGATTGTAAACAGCACCAGCATAACGATAGCTGGACGAAGCGCGGAACGGATTTCAGTCAACATGATACTGGCTCCTTTAAGCGAGGTTTAGGCCGGTGACGGCCATGTCGATGATTTTAATGCCGATGAACGGCGCGATCAGCCCGCCGACGCCGTAAATGGCGAGGTTGCGGGAGAGCAGGCTACCCGCGCTTGCGGGGCGATACTTAACGCCTTTGAGAGCGAGCGGCACAAGCGCTGGTATGATAAGCGCATTGAAAATGATTGCTGACAGGATCGCGCTTTCGGGACTGCCAAGATCCATGACGTTGAGCGCGCCAAGACTCGGGTACAAGACGAGGAAAATCGCGGGCAGAATGGCGAAGTACTTCGCGACGTCGTTCGAGATCGAGAAGGTCGTCAGCGCGCCGCGTGTCATAAGGAGCTGTTTGCCAAGGCCGACAATCTCGATGAGTTTGGTCGGGTCGCTGTCGAGATCGACCATATTACCAGCTTCGCGTGCTGCCTGTGTGCCGGTGTTCATAGCAACACCGACGTCCGATTGCGCCAGCGCGGGTGCATCATTGGTACCATCGCCGCACATCGCGACCAGCTTGCCACCCGATTGCTCGGCGCGGATGAGTTCCAACTTGTCCTCTGGAGTCGCCTCGGCAAGGAAGTCGTCAACGCCGCTTTCGGCAGCGATCGAGGCTGCGGTCAGCGGGTTGTCGCCGGTGATCATCACTGTGCGGATACCCATCCGGCGCAATTCGGCAAACCGTTCGCGGATGCCCGCCTTGACGATGTCTTTGAGGTGAATCACGCCCAGCAAACGGTTTCCGTCGGCGACCGCCAATGGGGTGCCGCCAGAACGCGCAATCCCGTCGGCGATATCGCGCAACGCAGACGCTTGGGCCGGATCAACGCTATCGCCTAATCGTTTAAGCACCGCGTCAACCGCACCCTTTACCAGCGCGCGCGTGCCGATCTGCAGACCGCTAACCCGCGTTTGCGATGTGAACTTGATAGGCTCCGCCCCTGCAGGCATCGCTTCGCCGCCACCCGCCAGCACGACAATCGAACGGCCTTCGGGGGTTTCATCGGCAAGGCTGGCGAGCCGCGCGGCAGCGACAAAATCGGCGTGGGCAATACCGGGGACGGGGAGGAACTCGGTGGCTTGACGGTCGCCGATAGTGATCGTTCCGGTCTTATCGAGCAGCAAGGTGTCGATATCGCCCGCCGCCTCTACTGCACGACCCGACTTGGCGAGCACGTTGAAACGCACCAGGCGGTCCATGCCAGCGATACCAATCGCCGACAGAAGCGCCGAAATCGTGGTTGGGATCAATGTCACGAACAACGCGACCAGAACTGGAACGGCCAGCGCACCGCCTGCATAAGATGCGAACATCGGCAATGTGCCCACCGCGATCAGGAAGATCAATGTCAGGCCTGCGAGAAGGATGGTCAGCGCGATTTCATTGGGGGTCTTCTGGCGCTGGGCACCCTCGACCAGAGCGATCATACGGTCGAGAAAGCCTTGGCCGGCACCCGCCGTAACCTTGACCTTGACGCTGTCCGACAACACGCGCGTGCCGGCGGTGACAGCCGACCGGTCGCCGCCCGCCTCGCGGATAACGGGTGCGCTTTCGCCAGTGATTGCGGCTTCGTTTATCGATGCAATACCTTCGACGACTTCGCCATCCGCCGGGATCAGGTCACCGGTTTCGACCAGCACGATATCACCGATTTCCAACTTGTGCGCCGGAACCGATTCCCAAGCAACACCAACGCCGGTCATCCTTTTGGCGGTAAGATCGGCCTTGGTCGCACGCAGCGATGCCGCCTGTGCCTTGCCGCGCCCTTCGGCGATGGCTTCGGCAAAGTTGCCGAACAATACGGTCAACCACAGCCAGAACACCAATTGGCCTTCAAATGCGGGACCGCCGGTGCCGGTGGCGAGTCCGCGAACCCACAATATGGTCGAGAGCGTCGCCACAATCGCGGTGACGAACATCACCGGATTGCGAATAAGCTTACGCGGGTCGAGTTTGACAAAGGCATCGCGGATCGCCGCCGTCATCAACGGACCGGTGAACAAGGATGGTGCTTGGGCTTGGGTGGTCATGACATCAAATCCTTAAAGCGTGGTGCCAGCGGCGACCTGAAACTGGTCGGCGATGGGCCCGAGCGCGAGGCTGGGCAGGAAGGTCAAGCCGCCGACGATCAGGATGATCGCGACGAGCAGGCCGACCCAGAGCAGGCCGGTTGTCGGGAACGAACCCGCACCCGCCGGAATCTGGCGCTTCATCGCAAGCCCACCGGCAATCGCCAACACCGGCAGAATTACCCCGAACCGGCCAACGAACATACCGATCGCCAACATTATGTTATAGAACGGCGTGTTGCCGGTTAGGCCGCCAAAGGCCGAGCCGTTATTCGCAACCGCGCTGGAGAAACCATACAGAATTTCGCTAAATCCATGCGGTCCCTTGGCAAGCGGCGCAGCCAGACCGGCTTCGGTCACGGTTGCAATCGCGGTGAGGCCAAGAATGGCCAACGGAAGGATCGCAATCGCAATCACCGCAAGCTTCATCTCACGCGCCTCGATCTTCTTGCCGACATATTCGGGAGTGCGCCCGACCATCAGCCCGGCGATAAACACCGCGAGGATGGCATAAACGAGCATCCCGTAAAGCCCCGCACCAACACCGCCGACGATGATTTCGCCCAGCTGCATGTTGAACATCGTGACCAGTCCGCCAAGCGGCATGAAGCTGTCGTGCATCCCGATCACCGCGCCGCATGAAGCGGCAGTAGTAACGACGGCGAACAGCGCGGTCGCTGCAATGCCAAAGCGCACGTCCTTGCCCTCCATATTGCCGCCCGCAACGCCCATCGACTGATGGATCGGATTGCCGCCTGCTTCTGCAAAATATGTGAGCGCAACGCCGCCGATGAACAGCACGACCATAGCCGCGAGCAACGCCCAGCCCTGGCGTTCCTTGCCGACCGCCTTGCCGAACAAAACGGTCATCCCGGCACCGATCACGAAGATCGAGAGCATCTGGATATAGTTGGTCAACGCTGTCGGGTTCTCGAATGGATGCGCCGAGTTAACGTTGAAGAAACCACCGCCATTAGTGCCGAGCATCTTGATCGCTAGCTGTGACGCCACCGGCCCGAGCGCGATAGTCTGCTTTGCGCCTTCCATCGTTGTTGTATCGACCGAGCCGAGCAAAGTCTGCGGCACACCAAGCGCCACATAGACAATCGCCAGAATGATGCAAAGCGGCAGCAGCAGATAAAGCGTCGAACGGGTCATATCGACCCAGAAGTTGCCTATGGTAGCTACGCTCGACCGCGCAAATCCGCGAATAAACGCGAAAGCAACCGCAATACCGGTAGCAGCTGACAGGAAGTTTTGCACCGTCAACCCTGCCATTTGCGAGAAATGCGACAAGGTGGTTTCGCCGCCATAATTCTGCCAGTTGGTGTTGGTGACAAAGCTGACCGCGGTGTTGAACGCCAACCAGCTTCCCATGCCCTCGAACCCCTGCGGATTGAGCGGTAGGCCGCCTTGCAGTTTCAGAATCGCAAACAGCAAAACCATTCCGGCAACGTTGAACACAACAAGCGCGACGGCATAGCCAACCCAGCTTTGCTCACGCGCCGGATCAACACCCGAAAGCCTGTAAAAGCCGCGTTCGACAGGTGCCAGTACTTGCCCGCCCGGCATGTTCTGTCCGCTATAAAGTGCATAAAGCCAGGCACCCATAGGCTTGGCAAGCGCCACAAACAGCGCGGTAAAAAGAAGGATCATGGCCCAGCCGGAGAAGGTCATCGCCTGTCCTCCTCAATAACGCTCAGGCCGTGCAAGCACGGCGAGCAGGTAAATCAGGACAGAAAGCGCAGTGATTGCGCCCAAAATGAGTTCTAATGGCATGGAGGCCTCCAGTGGATGCGGAGGCTATTGGCACAAGGCGTCGTTAACGAGCGCGGTGGAATATATGTGGATGGCGTAAAGTTAGCGTAAAATCACTCGTGAGCAATTTCCAAATATGGTCCGAATTAACTCGGCAGCCTTCGCAAGCGCGCGTAGCATCTCGCTATACAACCGACAGCGGCAATATGAGAAGAGTGCCTAGGTCGCATCTGCCGGAACAAAGTTTCGCATAACGCGTTGGACGATTGGCCCATTCACCGTATTATGCGCAGCGCGCGCGGCATGGGTGTCGTTGGGGAGTAGTGTTAGTTGGTTTGTTCGCTTGCTTCGGTCGCTTTAGTTCTACTCGCTCCCATTTCCCTTATGACTCCAGCCAGCGTTATGGCGCAGGTAACCAGCGATCCGGCAGAGGTTACGCCGCCACCCCCTGCTCCCCCGCCGCCCACCGACCCCCGCAAACCGATTATCACTGATGAGGAATTCGAAGAGGCCGTCCCCAGTCTGGATGACGCGCCGATGGAAAGCGTCGAGGAATGGCAACGGCAGCAAGATACCGCCGAACGCGCAGAGGCCGCCCAACCGCAGGTCGAGGCGACGTTACCGGCTCTGCAAGACGGCGATGCGGTCGAAACGCTGCCCGATGTAGCCCCCACCGATCCGCTGCTCGACGACCCGCTGCCACCGATCGACAGTTTCGACGCAGAGCCGCCGCCAGCACCGACTGAAGCCGCTGACGCTGAAGCGCGCGACGTGCGATACCGTGTGCGGCTGGTCGGGTTGGAGCAAGCCGGCGAAAATGCCAAAGAATACCTGAACGCACGAAGGCGGTTCAACGACCTGTCGGCTTTGGGGGAAGGCGAACGCCGCGCCGACAACCGTGCGACTGTAGCTGCGCGCGCGCGGGCGGATCAGCAACTGCTACTCGATGTGCTGACCAGTGAAGGATTTTACGACGCGACCGTCAATATTTCTGCCGAAGTGCCAGCGACACCGGAGGACGTAGCGGTCGTTGTTTTGACAGCACAGCCGGGGCGCCGCTATTATCTGGGCGCCATTGAATTTGCCACTACACCGGTTGTTCCAACCGACCTGATTACGAGCAGTTTTGTGCCGAAAACCGGCGATCCGATCATTGCCGACATCATATTGGGGGCCGAAGCGAATATCGCGGTGGTGTTGCCGCAGAACGGCTATCCGTTTGCCAAGGTCGGGCAGCGCGATATCCTGCTCGACGCGGAGACCGGGATTGGCGATTATACGCTCCCCGTCGATACCGGCGCGCGTAGCTATTTTGGCGATGTCCGCGCCGAGGGCAATCTGGCATTCGACGCCAAGCATGTCGGGATACTGCGGCGGTTCAAGCAGGGCGATCTCTACGATAGCCGTCTGGTCGATGACCTGCGCGCGGCGTTGGTTGCAACCGGATTGCTGTCCACGGTCTCGGTCGAACCCGTGGCGAGCAGCGAGGTCGCACCCGACGGCACTCCTTATGCAGACCTGCTGGTGCAGCAGGAAGCCGGGCCGCCGCGCACATTGGCGGCAAGCGCGGGCTATGGCACGGGGCAGGGCTTTCGCGCCGAGGCCAGCTGGACGCACCGGAACCTGTTTCCTCCCGAAGGCGCGTTGACCGTTAATGGCGTGTTGGGCACACAGGAACAATCCGCAGGTGTCGCCTTCAGCCGCGCCAATGCAGGACGGCGCGACCGGAATGTGGATTTGTCGCTATCCGCGATCCACAGCAATTACGACGCATTCGAGGCGTTTACCGGCAAGTTGGCGGGTTCGATCTCTTACGTTTCGACGCCGATCTGGCAGAAGAAATTCACTTACTCTTACGGATTCGAACTGCTGGGCACGTCGGAAGACGAGTTCGATTTTGTGAGGGGGTTACGCAACCGCGAGCTTTATTCGGTGTTTGCGCTGCCGGCCCAGGTCGGTTTCGACACGTCGGATGATTTGCTGAACCCGACCAAGGGCTTTCGTCTGAACCTGCGCGTCTCGCCCGAGGCGTCATTGGGGTCAGGCAAACAATTTTACGCACGTGTTCTGCTCGATGGCAGCACCTATTATTCGATCAATGACAGCATGGTTGTGGCGGGTCGCGTGCGGCTAGGTTCGATTGCCGGAATCGAACGCGGCAATCTCGCGCCGTCGCGGCGTTATTATGGCGGCGGCGGCGGGTCGGTGCGCGGCTATGGCTATCAACATCTCGGCCCGCGCGATCCGAATAACGATCCGATCGGCGGGCGCAGCGTCAACGAAGCAGCCGTCGAACTGCGTTACCGTTTCGGCAATTTCGGCGTCGTCGGTTTTGTCGATGCGGGCCAAGTCTATGAAAGCAGCATACCGAAATTCGACGATCTGAGTTTCGGTGCGGGTATCGGCGGGCGCTTCTATACCAATTTCGGGCCGATCAGACTCGATTTGGCAACGCCACTAAACCGCCAGCCGGGCGATTCACGGATTACCGTCTATGTCTCCATCGGACAGGCGTTCTGATGGTCGTGCGGCGGATACTGCTCGGGATTGCCGCGTTGGTCGGGCTGCTGTTGCTCGTTGCCGTCGGCGGATATGTCTGGCTCGATACCAAAAGCGGTCATGCCTTTGTCGCGCGGCAGATTGCCGGGCTCGAATTGGAAAACGGACTGCGGTTCAAGATCGGAAGCATCGAGGGGTCGATCTTTGGCAAGACCGTTTTGAAAGACGTCCGCCTGCTTGATACCAAGGGCGACTTTGCAAGGTTGCCGGTGGTCAATCTCGATTGGAGCCCGTTTGCCTATTTGCGGAGCCATGTCGACATCGATGCGCTGACCGCGCCGGAAATGAGCGTATCGCGCAAGCCGTTGTTCAAGGTCGTCCCCGATACCGGCGAACCGTTATTGCCCGATCTCGATATCGACATCGACCGGCTAAAAATTGACCGGATCGTGCTGGCCGAAGCGGTAGCTGGCCAGCGGCAGGTCGCGAGCCTTGAGGGCAAAATCAAGATTGCCGACCGCCGCGCAATCGTGACCGCAACCGGCGGAACAATCGAGGGCGACCGGCTGGTACTGAAGCTCGATGCGGTGCCGGAGGCCAACCGCTTCGATGTCGGACTGAAAGTGGACGCGCCTGCAGACGGTTTGATCGCCGGAATGGCCGGAAGCGCAAAAGCGTTCACGATATCGCTGGACGGCAAAGGCAATTGGGCTCGCTGGGACGGGCTGTTGAAGGCGCAAGCTGGCGCGGATGCGCTTGCCGATGTTGCGCTGACCGCGCGCGCCGGGCGGTTTACGGCAAAGGGCAGCGTCCAACCGTCGCTGGTGCTGGCAAAGGGTATCGTCAGCGACGCGTTCGCACCGAGCACCGCAATCGATCTGGCTGCGACCTTTGCCGAACGTCGTGCCGATATCGAGGGGAGCGTTGTTTCGGCCGCGCTTAGCGTGACCGCCGACGGGGTTATCGACATGGCCGAAGGCGGGTTCGACAATCTGGCGCTCGACATCGGGTTGCTCAGACCGTCGCTGCTGGCTGCCAATGTCAGCGGACAGAATGTTGCTGGCAAAATACTGCTGAACGGCAGCTTTGCCGAACCCGTGGTCGCCTACACCGTGACCGCCAACCGGATTACATTCGATAACACGACGCTTGAAGGGTTTTCGGCGAGTGGCGAGGCCAGCGGTGAAGCCGACAGGGTCGTCATTCCAGTCAACGCGCGCGCCCGGCGGGTTCTCGGCCTGGATGTCGTCGGCGGCGGGCCGATCAGCAATGTGCGGATGAACGGCGATCTGGCTTATGCCAACGGGCGGATGTTGTCGGACAATATGAAAATTCGCTCGGACCGGATAAATGCGACCGCGATCCTTCTCGCCGACCTCGACAAGGGAGTTTATACCGGCGCGTTTAAGGGCAGGGTGAACGGCTACCGTGTCGAAACCGTGGGGCTGTTCAACGTCGATGCCGATGTCGATCTGGAAACGCAGGGCCGCACCGGCTTTGCCCTCGCCGGAACGATCCGGGCGCGTTCGACGCGGATTTTCAGCCCCGGCGTGCAGAACTTTCTCGGTGGGCAAATGTTTGTAAAGGCAGGCATCCGCTACGGGACGAACGGGTTGCTGACGATATCACGGGCAACAGTTGTCGCGCCGCAATTCCGGCTCAATACCGGGGCTGGAACCTACCGCGTCGATAGCGAAGTCGTGCGCTTCACCGGCAGCGGCTTTTCGAACCGGTACGGGCCGGTGGGCGTCAGCGTGACCGGCACCTTCGACAGACCCGTGGCGCGCGTCACCGCGTCACGGCCCGGCTTCGGCGTGGGGCTATCGAACATCGTCGCGATCGTTACACGCAATCGTTCAGGGTTTGCGATTACCGCAACGGGCGACACGACTTATGGCCCGGTCAGCGGCGATTTTGATGTCCTTTCGGGCAGCGGTCCGCTCACAATTGACGTCAAACGTGGCGATTTTGCCGGGATTGGTGTCTCGGGCCGGTTGCGGCAGGCTGGTGCTGGACCGTTTGTCGGCACGCTTGTTGGCAATGGTTCTGGTTTCGACGGCACCATCGCCCTGTCGTCGCAAGGCCAGTATCAGCGGCTGGTGGTCGACGCGACCGCGCTCAATGCGCGACTGTCGGGCGCGCAGCCGCTGTCGGTCGGCCGCGCGATTATCGACGCCGATATCATCCTCCATGACCGCCCGCAGATCGTCGCCGATGTGCAGGTCGAAGACGCATCGATGAACAATATCTCGCTAGCAGTCGCCCGCGCCAAAATCGATTACCGCGCTGGCAGCGGCACCGCGCAGGTTCTTGCCGAAGGGCGGAGCCAGGTGCCGTTCCGCGTCGCCGCCAATGCCGAACTGACCCCCGATCTATGGCGCATCGCAGCGAAGGGCCGCGCCAACAGTATCGATTTCGCTACGGTCTCTCCGCTGCGGATCATTCCGAGACGGAACGAATATGAGATATTGCCAGCGACGATCCGCATCGCCGATGGATCGGTGCAATTGGCGGGTCGCTATGGCCAGGGCATCGAACTGCAATCACGGCTGAAGGGGGTCGATCTGGCGGTCCTCAATCCGATGCTGGCAGGTCTAGGCATTGGCGGACGCGCGAGCGGCAGCCTCGATTGGTCGCAAGCGTCTTTCGCCGCTTTCCCGCGTGCTGACGCCCGGCTTGAGATCACCCGCTTCACCCGGACCAATCTCGGATCGGCGTCGCAGCCGGTCGATATCAGTCTGGTCGGGCGGCTGTTGCCGGAGGGCGGCAATATGCGCGCGGTCATCCGCAGGCGTGGTGCCGCTGTCGGGCGGTTGCAAGTTGATCTGAGACCGCTGCCCCCCGGCACAGCCGACTGGACCACACGGTTGCTCGCAGCGCCCTTGTCGGGCGGCATCCGTTACAATGGTCCTGCCGATACGCTGTTCTCGCTGGCGGCGCTATCCGACCAGAGCCTCACCGGAAATATCGGCGTCGCCGCAGACTTCTCGGGACGCGTTCAAGCACCGCAGCTAACCGGCGTGGTCCGCGCCAACGACCTCGTGTACGAAAATGACGTCTACGGCACACGGCTAACCAATCTGCGTGTGCGCGGTGTGTTCACCAACGACCAGTTGGAAGTAACCGAGCTAACCGCGAAAGCGGGCAATGGCACGATCAGCGGCAAGGGCTTTGTCAGCCTGAGCTCGTCGCAAGGCTTCCCGGTCCAGCTCAATCTGGACGTCAACAACGCGCGACTGGCGCGGAGCGAGATGATCGCGGCAGAAGCGACGGGCACGATCAGCGTGACCAATACCGCCGCAGGCGGTGCGTTGGTCAGCGGCACTTTGCAGTTGCCCGAAACACGCTACAAAATTGTCCGGCAGGGTGCGGCCAAGGTGGCCACGTTGACCGGCGTTCGCCGCAAACCGGCGTCGCGCGCCGCACGCGTAACGGGTGATGCCGATGCGATCACCAGTCTACCCAGCAACTGGCGGCTCGATGTGAAGCTGGTCGCCAACGATGAGCTTTATGTCAGTGGCATGGGTCTCGAGTCCGAGTGGCGCGCCAACCTGCGCGTGACAGGCACCACCGACGCACCCAATATTGCGGGCGACATGCAGCTTATCCGTGGGACATTGGGCTTTGCCGGACGCTCGTTCGAGCTGGAAAGCGGGCGCCTGTTATTCGATGGCGGGCCTGCGTCGAACCCGTCGATCCGGGTCACAGCGGCGAGCGAAGTCGATGGAACAACGGTCCGTGTCAATATCCGCGGTACCGGCCAGAACCCCGATATCACCTTCAGCTCGACACCTGCACTTCCGCAGGACGAAATCATGGCGCGGATATTGTTCGGCAACTCGATTGGTGAACTGACCGCAATTCAGGCGGTGCAGCTAGCCGGGTCGCTGAACGCCTTGCGCGGCGGATCGGGTGGGCTCAATCCACTCGGCGTATTGCAGTCCGCAACCGGACTCGATCGGCTTCGTATATTGGGCGCCGACGAAAAAACCGGACGTGGGACGGCTGTTGCTTTCGGCCAGTATATTACCAACGACGTCTATGTGGAAATTGTCACCGATGCGCGCGGCTATACCGCGAGCCAGATCGAGATCAGCCTGACGCGCGCGCTTTCGGTCTTGAGCCAGATCAGCTCGCAGGGCACATCGAACGTGAATATCAGATACAAGAAGGATTATTGATGCGTGTGCTGGCCCTTTTATCCATGCTGTTGCTGGCCGCCTGCGAAAGGGATTTCGACACGCAATATGCAGAAACTGAAAAGCAGCTAAAGGCTGACGCCGAGCGGCTCGACCGCGAAATGGCGGCAGAAGCGAAAAAGGAACCCGGCGAGGCCGACAAGAGCAAATAGGCGGGCTGGAACATTGCCGACCTCTATGGGTTTCAATGCGATGACAAATTACAAATATAGCAAAGATATTTTCGGCGCGCTGGTCGTCGATCACGACAAGCACCGCGAACTGCTCGATGCTCTGGAGCAGACATCTGGCGACACGCCCGAGCGTGTGGCGCTATTCGAAGAACTGACTTACGAACTGAAGGGTCATGCCTTAGCCGAAGAACAGGCGTTATGGTCCACAGTCTTGCGGAAACCTGCGATAACCGAAGACGGCCGCCATGCGGTCGCCGAGCACAAAGAAATCGACGATATGCTGAACGATCTGGCGGCGACCGATATGGCGACAGGCGGATGGCTGACCAAGTTCAAGACATTGAAGCACGAATATCTTCATCACATCGACGAAGAGGAAGAAGAACTTTTCCCCGACGTCGAGAAGCATCTAGACCGGTCCGATCAGGAATATATGGCGGGTGTGTTCAAGCGGCGCAAAGCGGTCGAGAAGGAAAATGCCGAACTGACGCCTGAAAAGAAAAGCGAGCATCATCACTAAGGGTCCTGATCCTAAGCCCGGTAACGGTCTTCCCTTTCGCGGCCAACAGCCCTAACAGTCCCCTCATGTGGCACCTCCATCAATATCCGCTTTGTCCCTTTTCGCGCAAAGTGCGTTTGCTGCTGGGCGAAAAGGGCATTGCCTACAGCCTGGTGCGTGAAAATCCGTGGGAACAACGCGACGATTTTCTGCACATGAACCCTGCAGGGCGCACGCCGGTGATGCGTGACCCCGAACGCAATATCACGCTGTCGGACTCGGTCGCGATCTGCGAATATGTCGATGAAACCGTTTCAACCAACCCGATGATTAGCGGTACCGCAGGGTATCGCGCCGAAATCCGGCGGCTGGTCGCATGGTTTGACGAGCAGTTTTACGGGGATGTCACCCAACCGCTGCTGCACGAGCGCATGAAAAAGCGCCTGATCGACCGGAAACCGCCGGATTCTACAGTCTTGCGCGAAGCGATGAAGCTCGCCAACGGACACCTCGATTATATCGATTACTTGATCGACCACCGCGCGTGGATGGCGGGTTCGACGATGAGCATGGGCGATCTGGCGGCGGCCGCGCAAATTTCGGTTGCCGATTATCTTGGTGGCATCGACTGGAACGGCCATGAACAGACCAAGGCATGGTACGCGATGTTCAAGTCACGCCCGAGCTTCAGGCCCTTATTGTCCGAGCGGATGGAAGTGATCACCCCGCCCAAACATTATGAGCAGGTTGACTTTTGACGCGCCACGCCATGCTTTAGCGTGGCGAAGCGTCAACCCCGGACTTGATCCGGGGTCGGGCTTCTTTTCTTGCGATAAACGCAAGCGGCCAACCCACCAGCGCGATATGCGGGAATAATGAAAGCGCCAGTTGACCGAGGTCTGGCGGCGGAAACGGTGCACCGAAGCGCATCGGCAGGACGAGGCCGTACATCACGAGATAGAGGCCGACGCCATAAACCAGCCCGGCGATCCACGGGTTTATCTGCGCAACTGCGGGCAGACGCGCGGCGAGCAGATAAACCGCAACCATGATCGCCATCAGCGAAAAATGCACCGCCAGACCGGCTATCGCGCCACTGATACCCCAGCCCTGCGCGCTATCGCCAAGCGGACCTGACGCCACGCCGCGAAGCATGTCGCCGATATCGTTGCCCCGTAGCGCCGTCAGGCCCACCGCATAGCCGATATCCAGCGCGCCACACAGCAACGTGGCCTTCAGCCATTTTTGTTTCATGCCATCTCCCCTTTTTTTTGCGTCAGCGGATTGTGCCGGTCTCTGCCAGCTCTTTCAACTGGTCGGCACATGCGCCCCAACCGTCGCTGAAACCCATTTCCTCATGCTGCTTCATCGTAGCCTCGTCCCAGTGTCGCGCGACCGCAGTATAACGAGTACCGTCAGCTTCGGGTGCGATTTCCCATGTGCCGACCATGAACTGCCCGGCAGGAACCCACCCCGCCCTGAAGGCATCGGTGGAAACAAAACGCACACCCGGTGTGACTTCAAGGAAGACGTCTTCCTGTGGCATTTCCTCGCCATCGGGACCCTTGAATACCATCGCGCTGCGACCACCCGCACGCCAGTCCTGCTCGACAATCTCGGCGCGCCACGGCTTAGGACACCACCATTCGGTCCGGCGCTCGGTCATGATTTCCCACACCTTTTCGGGTGGGGCGGCGATGTGGCGGGTGACGGACAGTTCCCAGCCATTTTCAGCAGTTGCGGTCATAATATTGTTCCTTTCAATCCCTGTCAGGTGCGCCAAGAGGGAAGAATGAGCGATAAGGACGGGCTTCATCGACCACTCGTGCCACGGACGGACGCGCGAGCAAACGGGCGCGATATGCTTTGAGGATCGGATAATCGTCGCTCATCGGATGCACCCAATCTGCGTAAAATAAGGCGGGGGCGGCTGCGCAATCGGCCAGCGTAAATTTCTCCCCTGCCGCCCATTCGCGACCTTCAAGCTGCACATCAAGCCATGCATAGATCGTGTCCAGAACCGTATGTGCTTCGCCCACCCCAAAGGCGTCGCGCGCGCCTTCAGGGCGGAGCGTATCGAACACCGGCTTTATCATCGGGGTCGCCACATAATTGTCGAACACCCGGTCCAACATTCGAACTTCGAGTGCCTGTGCAGCGTTGCCGGGGATTAGCGTCACCGGACCTGGGTGAAAGCGCTGCAAATGCTCGATGATAATGCTCGCCTCGAACACCACATGGTTGCCATCGATTAGTAATGGGAAACGCTTGATCGGCCAGAGCCTCGCGAATTCGGCACCATTCTCTTCATGCTCGGCGTCAAGCATCCGGAGTTCAAACGGGGTGTCGTTTTCATAAAGCGCGATAAAGGCTTTCCAGCAATAAGCCGAAAACGGATGCCCGAACAGTTGGAGTACGCTCATTTTTCGCGCTTCACCGCCGCTTCAATAGCAGCAACGTCGATCTTCTGCATCGTCATCATCGCATCGAACGCGCGCTTCGCGACATCGCCGCCCTCCGCCATCGCATCGGTCAAAACGCGCGGTGTGATCTGCCAGTTCAGACCCCATTTGTCCTTACACCAGCCGCACATGCTTTCGGCACCTTCATTGCCGACAATTGCGTTCCAAAGGCGGTCGGTTTCCTCTTGGGTCTCGGTCGCAATCTGAAAGGAGAAAGCCTCGCTATGTGAGAATGTCGGCCCACCATTCAGGCCCATGCAGGGGATGCCGCAAACGGTGAAATCGACGGTCAGCACATCACCTTTCTTCCCGCTCGGATAATCGCCGGGCGCTCGGTGGACGGCACCGACACTGCTGTCGGGGAAGGTTGCGGCATAGAATTTCGCCGCTTCCTCGGCATCTTTGTCATACCAAAGACATATCGTGTTCTTCGACATTGCTCTTCTCCTTTCCTTTATTTTTTCGGCTTTTCGAAACGGTAGACGAACTGGTCGGTCTTGCCGCGGATCGCCGGGTCGAACACATTTTTGCTGCGATCATCGGCCTTGTTCGCCAGCAGCTTGCTTTCGCCGGTAAATTTGAACCCGACCGAGACCACCTCGGCCTTCAATGTCGCGGCGTCGATCCGGTGGAGTGTATCGACATCGCGTAACCCCGATCCTTTGGCGGCGCTGTGGTCGATAACGATATACATGCCGCCGGGTTTGAGCGCGGCAAAAACCGCGCGGTTGATGGCATCGCCGGTTTGCGCGGGCAGTTTGGCGCTGCGCAGGTCATGATAATTCTGCGCGGTCCAGACACGGTCCACCGTGCCGGGTGCGCCGACCTGTAGAACGCTGCGCACCGCCGCTTCGACATTGGCATAAGCGGGCTCAGCGGCAAGCGCCTGGATATCTGTGGCCGCTTTCGGGTTTGCCGCCGCATACACGTCGGGCACCAGCGCCACCACCTTGCCTTTGGGGCCGACGGCTTGCGCAAAGACGCGGGTGAAATAGCCGCCACCCGGCAGCATATCGACCACGGTCTGGCCGGGCTTGATCTTGGCAAAGGCAACCATCGCCGCCGGTTTACGTGACCCATCGCGTTCGATATCGGCGGCGGGACGGGTGCTGTTGTCGATAGCGGCGGTGGCCGCCACGGCAAGCGTTGCCGCTG
This sequence comes from Sphingomonadales bacterium, assembly GCA_031406495.1. GTDB lineage: Bacteria > Pseudomonadota > Alphaproteobacteria > Sphingomonadales > Sphingomonadaceae > Sphingorhabdus_B. The sequence continues at coordinate 64,463 of JANOHL010000100.1, forward strand.
CTGTCAATGTTGCGATAGTTTGAAATCTGCTGTTCATGTCTCTCTCCCTTTTACAAAGATTAATGCCTTGCCCCGACCAGAGCGAAGGCTGCGCCTTGCGGGTCCATGCCGACCATGCTGAAATCACCGCCGGGGATTTCAATCGGCTCCTGAATGATTGATCCGCCCTTTTCAGTGATGGTCGCCACCGCTGCGTCGATGTCGGGCACGCGGAAATAATAGGTCCAGAACGGGACTGGCATTTCGGGCATTTTCGGCATCACCGCGCCAAGGCCAAAGCGACCTTCGGCATCTTTCAGGAACTCATATTTTCCGAGTGGCCCCATATCCATCTCGCCATCCTTCACCCAGCCAAAGAGCTTGCCGTAAAAGGCCTTGGCGGCTTCGGGATCGGTGGTGGACAGCTCGTTCCATGCGCAATGGCCAACCATCGGTGTGATGGCGGCAAAGCTGGTGCTTTCGCCGTCCGGATTATCGGCGGGCGGCGTTGGTTTCATCATGTAGAACATCACGCCTTGTGGGTCGGCGACAAACGCCATTCTCCCGATGCCGGAGATGTCCCACGGTTCCATATGGATCGAGCCGCCAGCCGCCGTGACTGCCTTGGCGCTCGCATCGACATCATCGACCAAAATATACCCCATCCAACAGGGCCGCGCTCCGCCCGATTGCATGTCTGCGGTCAGCGGCATCAGCCCGGCGACCGGGCCGTCGGATGCTGAAATCATCCGGTAATCCATCGGGGCGTCCGACTTACTTTCGATATCCCAGCCGACGACGGCGGAATAGAAATTCCGTGCGCCGTCGGCGTCGCCGGTCATCAGCTCATACCAGATGAAATCGCCATGCTTGTTTGCCATCTTGTCTCTCCTCATGGTTGTCCGGCGCGCTTCATGTGCCTACGCGCCGGACCATTGTTGTCAGCGTGCGGTATCGACGATGGTTTCAAAACCGCCCCAGAACATCCGTTTGCCGTCGAAGGGCATTTCGCCATCGGGCTTCATCCGGTCGTCTTCCATGATCTTCACCCAGGCATCGTCGCGGGTCTTCTTGTCGGGCCATTCAACATAGGAGAACACGACATTTTCGTCGGCTTCGGCCTTCACCGCGCGTTTATAGTCGGTCACCTTGCCGTCCTTGACGTCGTCGCCCCACGCCTCGACCACGCGCGTCGCGCCATATTCGCGGAAGATCGGTGCGGCTTTTTCCGCCATCTTCTTATAGGCTTCCTTCTTGGCGTTGGGCACCGGTAGCACATAGCCATCGGCATAGCCGGTTTTGCCCTCACCGATCTGGTCGACGATCGGGTCGAATCCTGAAAAGATCATCCGCTGGCCGTCGAAGGGCATGTCACCCATTTCGGCCATCCGCGGGTCGGACATCATCTTTTCAATGGCGGCATCGCGCGTGGCTTTGTCGGGATATTCCATCCACGAAAAGACAACGGTTTCGTCATCCTTCGCCTGCACCGCGCCCTTGAAGTCGATCACCTTGCCATCGGGCACGTCATCGCCCCAGGCTTCGACCATGCGGGTCATACCAAACTCCTTGAACATCGGCACAGCGCTCTCTGCGTGTTCGCGATATTTTTCCTTGTTGGCGGTCGGTACCGCCAGCACAAATCCTTCTACATACATGTGACTTCTCCTCTAGGTTGGCCCCCAAAAGTCGCTGCCTTATGCGGCGACAGGTTCATGTTCCTTGAAAACCGCCAGCTGGGCAGCGAGGGCTCGCCCGAACGCCGGACGCGCCTCACCGCGATCGACATAGGCGGCCAGTGACGGGCGGCTGCGGATAACATCGTCTTCCTTGCCTTCGCGCAGCACGGTCACCATCGCAATGTCCGCCACACTGAACTCGCCCAGCAGCCACTGCCTGTCGCCTAGCGCTGTTGCGAGGCGGTCCAGCCGCTGCCCGAGAAATTCAACCAGCCCCGGGCGGCGAAGTTCCGCCCATTGTTCGCCTTTCGAGAACAGGTCGATATTGCCGAGTTCGAAAAACAGCGGCTCAATGCTGTTATACGCCGCGAACAGCCAGCTGATTGTCGAGGCGCGCGATTGCGGGTCGCGGCGCATCAGTCGTTCGTCCTTTTCCGCGATGTGCAGCAAAATCGCGCCGCTTTCGAACATCCGGACGCCGCCGTCGTTAATAACGGGAACCTGGCCCCAGGGCTGTTCAGCAAAATAGCTATCCGGTCTTTCAAGCCCAAGCAGCCGTTGCGAATAGTCCAGGCCTATTTCCTCGCAAGCCCATCGCGGACGGAGGTCACGGACGAAGCCTTGCGCAAAATCGGGGACCCATTTGAATGCCGTTATCTCGAACGACGCATTATCGTTTACAGCCATTGTCTTTCTCCTCTTCTCTCTTCACGCCCGCTTATGCAGGCTGCAATTCCTGCACCGCACAGTCTTCAAGATGAGCTGTCATCGCGCGCTGGAAGGCGGGACGGGACGTGCCGCGCTCGACATAAGCGATCAGATTGGGGTGCGGTTCGATCAGTTCATCTGCCTCGCGCAGCACGTGGATCATCACCAGGTCACCGATCGTGAAGCTATCTTCGAGCCATTCACGGTCGCCAAGCGCGCGTGAGAGATTGGCGAGCTGCTTTCTAGCGAAAGGCAATGCCGCGGCCTTTGCGCCGTCGTGCCAATCCTTGCCATCACCAAAGACGTCGATCACAATTAAGGTCTGGAGCGGAGGCTCGACGCTGTTCAGCGCAGCGATCATCCAGCTGATGGCACGGCCACGCCCAGCATTATCTCGCGGTAGCAGGCGTTCGTCTTTCTCGCCGATATTGATCAGGATCGAGCCGGACTCGAACAGCGTCAGGCCGTCTTCCTTATACACCGGTACCTGTCCGAACGGTTGTTCCGCCAGATATTCCTGCGGCTTCTCCTCGAAAATGCCGCCGATCAGACGCGCGCGATAGGGTTGACCGATCTCCTCCAGCGCCCAGCGTATGCGGACGTCCTTGATATGTCCCTGCGCAAAAGGTGGAACCGATTTATAGGCGGTGATTTCGATTTTAGCATCGGGATCAACGGGCATCTCTTCTCTCCTTGCCTTCGGGTTATTCTTCGCCTGTCGGGAATGCCGCCATGTCCATCCACATCGCTCCCCAGAGATGGCCGTCGGGGTCCGCCAGATCGCGGCTGTACATGAAGCCCATATCCTGCACCGGGTTGATGTCGGCGGTCCCGCCATTGGCGCCGGCCGCTTCGTTGACCGCATCAACGGCTTCGCGGCTGTCGAACGATATCGCCAGCATCACTTCGCTCGACGTCGATGGCGGGATCGGGCGGCTGGTAAATGTGGCCCATTTCTCATGTGTCAGCAGCATCACATTGATCGCCTCGCTCCAAACCATGCAGGCAGCGGTGTCATCGGTGAACATCGGATTGTTGGTGAAACCGAGCGCCTCGTAGAACGCCATCGATTTGGGCAGGTCGGCGACCGGCAGGTTCACGAAAATCATCTTTGTCATCAGGCGTCTCCTTCGCTATCGACCGGGCTTCCGATCGACCAGGTATAGCCGAAAGGATCGGTGACATGGCCGTAACGGTCACCCCAGAACATATTTTCCAGCGGCATCTTTACGCTTGCCCCCGCCGACACAGCACGGTCGAACCACATATCGGCATCATCGACCTGCAAGTGTAAAGTTACGCCGGATGGCGGTCCGCCACCGACGTCGCCCGGTCCGTGATATTCGGGAAAATCGTCATTGAGCATCAGCGACGATCCGTTGATGGTCAGGTGCGCGTGCATCAGGCGTTTGCCATCGGGTCCAGCCATCCGGCGCTGTTCGGTTGCACCAAAAGCAGCGATATAAAAATCAATCGCTTCGGCGGCGCGCCCATCACGAATGGTGATGTGCGGAGTCAGGCCGGTAATCGGACCTTGATCGGCTTCTCGTGTCATTTTTCCTCTCCTCCTAGTTTGTTTTACCTTTCAGCAGCGCCACAATCGCCATCGCGTGGCCGTGGCCAAGATCGAAATCCTCCTTCAGCCAGGCAATTATCTGTCCCGCCTTGACGTCGGGTGCGAGATTTCCTTCGGCAGCAAAGCCCTTGTCGGACGCCATCCGTTTGAAATCGGCGGGACTCTTGCCGGTCTTGGTTTCGATATTGGCGAGATAGGACTGGAACGACATCTGGTTCTCCTCTTCACGAATCTCTGCCGAACAGCATCAACACATAGCGTTTCAAATGCGCGACACTTTCGCGGGCAATCTGAGGGTCGCCTTTGGCCTTTGCCATGACGAAAGCGCCCTGCAACACCGTCTGGGTATGCTCGGCGAGGCCCAGCGCGGTTACGACATGTTTTGTGCCATATTTGTCAATCGCCTGCTGGATATCGATCGCCAGTGTCTCGCAATATTTGGAAATGCTGGCGTCGCACGCCGCGCGTATCGGCTCGCTCGTGGCAAAGGCTTCCTGCACGACGGTGCCGACAAAGCAGGTAAAATCTTCGGCTTGCCCTTCGAGCATCGACGCACGTAAATCGATATGGCCGAGATAACGGTCAAGCGGATCGTCAAGCTTTGTATATGGCGGATCTTCGAACAGCGGCGCGGCGCGGGCAGTCCAGTGCTCGGCGGCGGCAACGCCGAGCGCTTCCTTCGACGCAAAATGATGGAAAAACGCGCCCTTGGTAACACCGGCGGCGGCACATAATTCGTCGACCGATGTCGCGGTAAACCCCTTGCGCCGGACGGTGGCGTGCGCTGCATCGAGCAGCTTTGCACGCGCACCGCCGACGCGGGGGAGGGACGGGGAGGGGGTGCGACTCGGCTGCATTCCTTAAACATACCAACCAGTCGGTATGTGTCAAGGGAGAGATTTTTTTGGTCTCTCTCGCAATCATCTGGACCGACACGAACCGTCGGCGACCAGACGCAACCGAAAGGAAAAAGGCTTTGAGCGCCATGCCGACGTCCGTAGTTAGTACAGCGGACATCCGGCATTTCAGGCACGGCAACGCGCTACTGCGTTGAGGAATACTCAAGTTGGATCAGACCGATGGAAAAAACGGAATTGCTAGTGAAAGTCATCGGAGGCGTGACAGGGTTAGCCGCTATCCAGACGGTCCCCGCTGCAGCCATCCTTGTTGGCTGCGCCTTTATGTTTGGAGCAATTTTGTGGGGCTGGGGGTGTGTCCTTAAAGGCTATGCCGAACTTGAAAGAGCCAAGAAGCGGCGCAAATAGCATGTCCCCCTCCGAAACGCTTGCAATGTAGGATTTTGTTTGGGATGCTCCGGTCCGGCTCACCTCGATCCTTCGATAGACTCGGGACAGGGCTTTGAAATTGTCATCTTGCTGTCCGTGCTCCGGCGGGCAAGGCGTCACTGCTAAGGTGGCTATAGCGTACAGATTCGCGATACGTTTCAAGTGAGACCTTAGTGTGACCTTCCATCGGTCACCGGCGGCCCGGTCATTGGCCTAAACTTCATTAAACTTTGGGCGGGGTTCTGTGCTCAATCGAGCGGGATGTAGGCCGCTATGTCGCGCGGTTTCAGGTACAGCGCCTCATCATTGGCAACGCTGTTAGTCATCGCGTAAAAGGCACGCGCCTTGGCGTCGCTCATCCCGATCTCACGGTAATAAGCGACATATTCCTGATGGACGGGGTCGCTGTCGGCAAAGTCATCGGCCTCCATCCCGTCCTCGTCGCGCCAGCTGTGGACGGCAAACTCGGCACCGGGTGCGGCATGGCGCTTGGTGCCAGCCAGGAAAAGCTCCACCCCACCCGAACGCACCGATCCGCCATCGGGAACATTGGTTGCGATGCCGGCTTTGCGGACCATGCGGGCAAGCGCAAGGTTCGCCTCGTCATCGCCGGTGCCGGGGCAATCGATCATGTCGATCTGGCGGATGGCAGGAAAGGCGCGAAGCATCGCGCGGAACTGCGCTGGTGTCTCGCTCTCGATGCTACCGTTCAATTCGGCACGGTCGGGGGCGATGACGTTGAAGGGACCGAAGCTGGCAAGTGCAGGCGAGGCTTCTGCAACCGCAGGGGCTTCGCTCTCTTCGACCCATTCGTAGATGCTGGTTTCGACGCTGACACTGTCAAACGCATGCCCACCCGATGGCGCAAGGGTGAGGGCACCAACGGCGAACATACGTAAAGCGACGGCAAGCTTCATTTGGCCGGTTTGGCCCCCCCCCGCTTGCCAAATGGTGATTGCAGACGGTTAAGGCGAATTAAGCACAATTTTACAGATGGAAAAGGATGGACTCTTGATTGCCGCGGCTTCATAAGCCGCAAGAACAAACAGGGGGCAAACCGCATGGTGACGATTGTATCGACCGTGGCTTATTTGGGGTTGGAGGCGCGTGCGATCGAGGTGCAGTGTCAGGTCGCGCCGGGCATGGTCGGCTTCACCATCGTCGGCCTGCCCGACAAGGCGGTTGCCGAGAGCCGTGAACGTGTGCGGGCCGCTATTTCCGCATTGGGGTTGTCGCTGCCGCCGAAGCGGATAACGATCAACCTCTCGCCCGCCGATCTGCCCAAGGAAGGGTCACATTACGATCTGCCGATTGCGCTGGCGTTGCTCGGCGCGATGGGCCTCGCTGATGTCGAGGCGCTGGCGCAATATGTCGTGGTGGGAGAGCTTGGGCTCGATGGCCGGGTCGCCGCGTCACCCGGTGTGTTGCTGGCGGCGCTGCACGCGTCTTCGCGCGATATGGGGCTGATTTGTCCAGCGGTGCAAGGTTCGGAGGCGGCGTGGGCTGGGCAGATAGAGGTTGTCGCCGCGCCCGATCTCTTGGCGTTGCTCAATCATCTGAAAGGGCAGGCGATATTGCGCCCGCCCGAACCGGGGATTGCCGACCTGCCAGTGTCAGGGCCTGATCTGAAACAGGTCAAGGGTCAGGAGACCGCCAAGCGTGCGCTGGAGATCGCCGCGGCTGGCGGCCATAATTTGTCGATGGTAGGTCCTCCGGGAGCAGGCAAATCATTGCTGGCGGCATGCATGCCGGGAATATTGCCTGAACTCACGCCGGGCGAGGCTCTGGAGGTCTCCATGATCGCGTCGGTTGCCGGAACATTGGAAGGCGGCCGGTTGGTCCGCACTCGTCCATTCCGCAGTCCGCACCACAGTGCATCGATGCCTGCATTGGTCGGCGGAGGTTTGCGCGTCCGTCCGGGCGAAGTCAGTTTGGCGCATCTCGGCGTCCTGTTTTTGGACGAGCTGCCCGAGTTTCAGCGCGGAGTGCTCGACAGTCTGCGCCAGCCGCTTGAAACCGGCGTAGTCAGTGTGGCGCGCGCCAACAGCCATGTGACCTTTCCGGCCAATGTCCAGCTCGTCGCCGCAATGAACCCGTGCCGTTGCGGCCATCTGGGCGACGCAGCGCTTGCCTGTTCGCGCGCGCCTCGCTGCGCTGCCGATTATCAGGCGAAGATTTCGGGTCCTTTGCTCGACCGGATCGACCTGCATGTCGAGGTGCAGGCAGTCAGCGCTGCCGATCTTGTCCTCCCGCCACCCGCCGAGGGATCAGCCGAGGTGGCGGCGCGGGTGAAGGCGGCACGCGATGTGCAAAGCGCTCGGCTGTCAGGCACCAAAATGCGGACCAATGCAGAACTCGACGGTGATCCGCTCGCCGAACATGCAACACCCGACGAGCCGGGGCAAAAGTTGCTGGCGCAAGCCGCTGAAGCAATGCGGCTGTCGGCGCGCGGCTATACCCGGATTTTGCGCGTGTCGCGGACAATTGCCGACCTTGCGGGTGCCGAGAATGTCGGGCGCATACACATCGCCGAAGCATTGTCCTATCGGAGGCAAGCGCCGAGAAATTGATTGGTGCGGATGGCGGGACTCGAACCCGCACGCCCTTACGGACAACAGATTTTAAGTGGGACGAGGCTTGCGTATAATCTTGATAAACGGCTGTATTTTTTTACGCAAGTGAAAACTGTGTAAGACTTTGTGTAAGTTTCAGATCAAGCGGGCCAGTGCGGAGGGCCGCTTCTGACTGCAATGAACCGGGGTGATCATTCGGTCATCGCCGGCAATGTGCTCGATCGCCAGTTCACGGTCGACACGCCGAACCAGAAGTGGGTCGCCGACTTCACCTATATCTGGACAGCGAAAGGGGGGCTCTACGTCGCAGCGGTGACCGATCTCTTCTCGCGCAGGGTTGTCGGATGGTCGATGAGCGCCACCATGACCGCCCAACTCGTCACCGACGCACTGATCATGGCGATCTGGCGACGGGGCAAGCCTAATGCCCTGCTGCGTCACTCGGATCAGGGCAGCCAATATACCAGCGTGCAGTTCCAGCGGCTGATGGCCGACAATGGGGTCACCTGCTCGATGAGCCGATCCGGCAATGTATGGGATAATGCCGCCATGGAGAGCTTCTTCTCCTCGCTCAAGACCGAGCGGATCGGGAAGAAATCTACCGCACGAGGGTGCAGGCGAAGGCCGACGTGTTCGACTATATCGAATGCTTCTACAACCCGACCCGGCGTCACTCCACCCTAGGTTACCTCAGTCCTATCGACTTCGAACGCGAAGCTGGTGTAGCTTGAATGAACTTATCACGGTGTCCATCAAACCGGCAGTAGGCCACCTTTTCCAGCCTGTTCCTCACCCGTCAAGCAACTTAGCCCATCGATATGCGTCTTGGACTGGGCACGATACTTCGTGATGGCAATTCCCAGCGACTCGATAGGCTCCGCTATCTCCTGTGAAAACTCACGAACACGAGTGACGATCTACGGGACGCCGCAGGTCGAGAATGTCAGGGATGGTGGAAATTATGTAGCCGCGGGATGCAAAGGTCATTCAGGTTAATTATGCCGACGTTTGGCGACAGTTCACGATGACCAAATCATATTCATCCAGATGCGAATTGCGGTGCCCATGGTGTTCCGACCGCACCAAGCGCTATGCCGATATCATCAGGTCAGCCAAGCCAAAGCTGATAATCCTTTGCGTGAATGAGGCCCAAGGAGCAAAAAATGGCGAGTTTGAGATTAGTTCTGTCACCGCTCTTGTTGGCGCTGGCATCCGCAGGAATTAGTGCGCCCGCAGAACCCGACTCACAGGATCGCCTCGTGCCCTTGGTGAACGCCGGCGGACGCGAGCTGCTCTTCGATTGGCCAGCTTTTCGGATCGGTACTGCCGAATATTCCGAGGGGCCGACAGGCGTCACCGTTTTCCACTTCCCAAAGAAGGCCTATGTCGCCGTCGATGCTCGCGGGGGTGGGCCGGGCGACGTCAATGCCAAACATATCGAGCTTGGATATCAAGAAGCCGAGCTCGACGCCATCGTCTTTAGCGGTGGTTCTTGGTATGGCCTTGAAACGGCAACGGCGGTCGGCACGGCGCTTAAGGATGATGGCCTACGCGACGGGCATTGGGACAGCGTGGCGCTGACGCCTGGTTCAATCATATATGACTTCGGCCCCCGTCGATTGAACGAAATATATCCCGATAAGCGGTTGGCGCAGGCCGCATTTCGCGCCGCAAAACCCGGAGTTTTTCGCATTGGCGCCGCGGGTGCAGGCCGCATGGCGAAGACGGGCGGGGTCTTCAACTGCAGGGCGCATGGCGGACAAGGCGGCGCATTTCGCCAGATCGGCGAATTGAAGATCGCGGCCTTTACCGTCGTGAACGCTTATGGCGCGGTGATCGACCGAAACGGCGCGTTGGCCGCCTGCTATCGTGATCCGGCCTGGCCCAAGGACGTCAAGGTGACAGGACTGATGGCGGGCCTGCCCGAAAGTTTCGGCGAAGGATGGAGCGGACAGCCGTTGCCAGGCGGCAACACCACGATCAGCCTTGTTGTCGTCAATCAGAAGATGGATCGAGCTCACCTGGCTAGGCTAGCGGCACAGGGGCACACATCGATGTCGCGCGGCCTTCAGCCTTTCGCGACGATCGTCGATGGCGACGTGCTTTACGCCGTTTCCACGGCGGAGTTCGATCCGCCGGAGGGAAAGGAGCCGTTCAACAGTATGCAGATCGGCACGATCGCGTCGGAAGTCATGTGGGATGCGATCCTTGCCTCGATTCCGGAACAACCAAAGGTCGTTGCGCCGCGCCCTGGTCTGGTCGTGCCTGCTTCCACGCTGCGCCGCTATTCGGGAGCCTATCGGTTCAGTTCTTTCGTGAGCATCAGCGTCACCGAAAAGGCGGGAAAGCTTTATGCACAGGCGACCAGCGATCGCGACGCCTATGACATCACGCGCGAGACGCCGGTCGAGTTGCACCCCGTCACGGATGACCTCTTCACGGGTCCCGGTCGATATCCCCTGACGCTCAGCTTCTCCGAACGCGGCAAGCTTATCGTCAATCCCGGCCCGTGGAAGCAGGTTGGCACCAAGCAATAGAGCCGAGGCGCCTGGTGTGCTCCCGACACCGCTCCGCGCGATTTTGACATCTGTTCGCCCGGCAAAGTGCTGCGAAGATCACACCAGCTAAAAAGCAGCATGACGGGGGCAACATGGTTCGAACTTCATTCCTTTCGGCGGCGTCGGTGCTGGCGCTCTCACTACCATCTTTCGCCTATGCGGCCCAAGCGGAGACGACGGGGACCGAGATCGTCGTGACCGCACAAAAACGCGAACAGCGCGTCGTTGATGTGCCGATCAGCATGACGGTGATGGAAGGAGAGGATCTGAGCGCCCGCGCCATCCGGGATATCCAGGATTTATCCCTGTCGGTTCCTGGCGTCGTATTACGCCAGGATGGGCCGGGTTCGCTTCAAGTATTTATGCGTGGGTCTGGTAATCTCGCCGGTCAGAATCCGCTCGTGTCGGTTTATCTGGATGAGATTCCGATGACGCTCGGTGAATCCTTTCGCCAGCTTGACGTTCGGATTCTCGACATAGCGCGGGTTGAGGTGCTGAAAGGGCCACAGGGCACTCTCTATGGGCAGGGCGCCGCATCGGGGGCTATTCGGTTCATCACAAACAAGCCTAATCTCGCCCACATCAGCGGCAGCATCGACGGGGAATTGTCCTTTATTGACCATGGCAGTTCGAACGAGAGGTTAACCGGCATACTCAACGTGCCGCTGGTTAAAGACCAACTAGCACTGCGCATCGCAACCGCACTCGAGACCGGGGGGGGATGGATCGATCAGCCGGAGGCGAGAATTCGTGACGGAAATAATCAGGATATGTCCAATATCAACGCCAAACTACTGTGGCGACCTTCAGACGCATTCGAAGTGCAAGCGAATCTCATCCGCTATGAAAACCGCAGCCGGTTTGGCTTGCATTATGAAGATGCGGATCGGACAAATTATCTTCCTGGCGACCAATCGCTCGAGTTACCTGACCGCTACGACCGGTTTCAGGTCTACAATCTTACCGCCGATCTCGACGTTGGTTTTGCCAATATCGTGAGCTCGACAAGCTATACGAAACTTCTGCGTGACTATCACCTGACGTACGTATCGGACCCTGCGATCACTGTCTTTCGCGTGCAGAATGAAGGCTATGACGTAATCGATGATGAGGCGAGACAGTTCACTCAAGAACTGCGGCTGGTATCTCGCGGTTCTGGTCCGCTGAAATATACGCTAGGCCTGTTCTACCGCGATGTAAGCAGCACGCTTGTCGTACCCGATGGGCTCAACATCTATGACGGCGTGCAATATCCCTATCAATACAGTCGAGATTCCTCATCAAACTCCGTCTCTTTCTTTGCAGATGCTTCCTACAAACTGTCTAGTCGCCTTGAGGTTGGGGCCGGCGCTCGCTATTTCCGCGACAAGGCAAGGCTGCGCGAAGGCACGATGCCGTTCGAGCGCGGCACCTTCGAATCGGTCGATCCGCGTTTCTATCTTACATATGGTCTGAACAGCCGTTGGAACGTCTACGCCAATGTCTCGAAGGGTTTTCGCAGCGGCGGATTCAATCTCTTCGGTAACCCGCCCTTCCGCCCGGAAAAGCTGTGGAACTATGAGATCGGCACGAAGGGCAGTACCTCCGATGGCCGTTTTAGTTTTGAATTGGCGGGTTACTACACCCGCTACACAGACATGCTGCGCCGGGGACTGCTATACGTCGTTGAACTGAACGATTTTCGTAACATCGTCAGCAATATCGGGCGCGTCGATATCAAGGGCGTCGAGCTAGGGCTGGCATGGAAACCAACATCGCGGCTCACGCTCAGCGGGTCGGGCGCCTATACCGATAGCAAGATCAAGGCACTCAATCTCGGCGAAGGAGAATCATCATCTTCTGTCCGTGTAGGCGACAGAAGCGATTATATTCCCAAGTTCAGCTTCACGCTAGCCGCGGATGCAGAATTTGATTGGAGCGCGCAGGTTGCTGGCTTCGTACACATTGACTTCAACTACCGTGACAAGGTTTATTATACCGACAGCAATCTCTACCGCGAACCGTTCCGGGTTCAATCCTCCGACAGCGTCGGATTATTGAACGCCCGCATCGGTGCACGTTGGGACGCCGTTACCGGGGAGCTGTTCGCGACTAACCTCGCCAACACGAACAAGGCGCTGGACCCTTTTCATTCGTGGCATCAATCGAACCGCTCCAAGCCGCGGTCAGTTGGCGTCAAGCTTAGTTACGTTTTCTGAATCGAACCTTTGCGTCAGGACGGTAACTAAGCGGTGTCCGGCTACACCGCTTAGCCTCCCTCCCACCGCTCATTCGTGCGTTACAACAGCGCGCGCAGCCATGGGCGCTGCTCCAAAGGCGAACGCTGGTGGATAGGCTTCCCACACGGCCATCGTAAGACTACCGCGTCGGTATCCGCGATGGCAGCGGTTAGACATCATTCGTCTCGTTAATGCTCCGGGTGGAAAGGGGACGGGCTTCGAAGCGGATGTGAAATTCAAGCCAAGCCCGAATTTCACTTTTGGTGCGCAGCTTGGTTGTGTCGACACGCGCATTAGTGCCACAACACTCGTTGATGATCCCAGAGTTCCATTCGGTTCGCCGCGCCAGCTTGAAAAGATCGCTGCCGTCGTTCGCCTTCCCCAGCCACCACCATCGACGCCGTGAACGCCGACTTTTTCAACGGAATTGCTAACATTTCGGACGTTTGACCGATCGAAACCCCACCCGGGCAGCTGCCATACATTCACACGTTGAGCTGGCTGAACCCAAAGGTTTGGTCGGGCCGTTCCCGGACAGCCTAGTCGCCAATCGCGCATTTGAGGATGCGTTCCAAGAACGCGGTAGGCCAATTGTAGGTGTCTCGCGTTTTGCGACATCTGCGCAACGGAGGACGTCAATACCGATCGGCTTATAAAGCCAGACGACAGACCTTCTTGGTACCATGTTCATCACAAACTTATTCGGCCGCTAGGATACCCCCGATGGCTGACTGCCTTTAAGCGAGAATATTTGAAAAACTTCGATGATGACGCTTGTTTACGAAAAACAAAAATACCAACAATACCGACCCTCGCGTTCCTAAAAAAGTTCCGACAATCAAAGTTCAATTGCCTAAGATTGTTGAATTCACGCGTTCGATATCAGCCGATACCGTTTTTATAAGCCAATCCTGGAATCGCCTGATTAACGGGAGATCGCTCCTGCTGGCATGGGTAATCAGATAGTATTTCCCAAATACATAGGGCTTGAAGAGTTCCGATCCCGCGCCAAGCTGGCATAACTGGCCAGAAGCTAAGCTATCTGCTGCAACAAGGGCATTTATTAAGGCGACCCCCTGGCCGCGAATGGTCGCGTCAAGAGTGAGATGTCCCTGCCACAGGCGTGGCCCGCGAAGATCGATATCGGCATAAACACCATATACTGCCAGCCAGTTTGCCCACGCGTCGATATCGTGCTCATGTAACAGCTTGCACGCCAGAAGATCGCGCGGCTCATTGATGGGGGGGCGTGAAGCGAGATATTCGGGGCTGGCAACGGCGATGATGGGTACTTCGCCAATACATGTGTATATCAACCCCTGGGTGGTCTTGAGCGCAATGCCATATTCCGAAACGAACCGGATATCGGCGTCCGTATCTTTTGCCACCGAGCTCGCTGTTCGATCTGCAGGGTGAAGTTCGATATCATAATCGGGATATCGCGTTTCAAATCCGGATATTTTGCGTGAAAGCCAGTAGAATGCGAAACCCGGGGCGCATCTGATATTAATCCGGTTGTTGTCGCCCTGACGCATCAGATCAATCGTTGCCGAGGCGATAAGGTCCATCGCCTGGGCAATTTCGGTATGGTAGGCTTCGCCATGTTCGGTTAGCACAACCCCGCTCGAATTGCGCTCGACCAACTGCTTCCCGACCCACTCTTCAAGAGATCGAAGGTGTCGGCCAACGACTGCGTGATCGCGCTGCAGGCTGATGGCGGCCTTGCGGATACCCCCAAGCCGGGCGACAGCGTCGAAAGCGCGCACAGCCTCGAATGGTGGAATGTACTTGCGTGAGGGAGGCTCAATCAATTTTCAGCTTCCCCCTACCTCTCATTCTTAATGCTTCCACCCCGGAAATTCGATCTGGACAATCGAACACGACATAACAGGACAACACTCGACCGGCCTGACGAAGATAGACGTTGGATAGCTAACGCATTTTCGAATCGGGCGCAACGCCAAGTTGCCTATCCCCGGCCATCTGTAGCCTCGATGGATACTTGCTCGTGTTCGCAGCCCGCGCCTAACTGCGCGGCTACAACTGCGATCCCGGCGCCATTTTTACAAACATTGTTGCCTTGACCTACGACGGTGCCCCTTCAGAACGCGAATGGCAAAGCTGCCGCGCCCGTCCTGGCTGACTGCTCGGCAAAACAGGCCACAGCCCGGGAGTTGGTTCAGCCACTGGCGTCGCTGCGATCGGCATAATAGTCGAGCATGATGTGACCAAGGTCCTGCGTTTGCGGGCAACGGAGCAGTTCATCAATGATCCGGCCGCGATCCCCGGCAGGCTGGATCTGGCTCAGTTTCGTAGCGCCGGCGATGGACGTCACCTTGATGCGGAATGTTACAATACCGCCCAGCAACGAGTCGATCTTACCGGGTGGAGCGTCATCCATTCGCCAGCGCGACTGGTCGCCTGCTTCGAAATGCTTGACGCTCTGATGCAGAATAGCGAGCACTTCATCGGGTTTTGTCACCGGCACCAGGTGCCCGCGTACGTGCGCCAGCACGTAGTTCCAGGTCGGAACGCTGGGTCGCTCAAGATAGGATCTGGGAGAAATATATGCATGTGGGCCGGTGAAGATTGCCAGCACATCCTGGCTCTTCTGCAGCTTCGCCGCGTGCGGGTTCGCCCTGGAAATATGGCCGACCATATTCATTTCGCTGTCCTGCTCATCAAGCAGCAGCGGCGTAGCGGTTGCGTGCAAGCCCTCCGAGATCAGCTGTGCGAACGGATAACTGCGCACGATCTGCACCGGATCTTCTGCACGGTAGGCAACAGGGACGTATAAGGCGCTGCCATTGTCCTGAGCTGACGCTCCTTTGCCATTCATTGCTAATCTCCCTCCGACAGCAAGATACAATCGCGAAATCGGAAGCGAAAGAAAGATGACAAAGCTCAGGCAAGTGGTGCCACACGCGCACCGCGCGTTCCGTCACGATATGGCAAACGGTGGCTGTGCGCTGAGACAGTCAGCCCTGCTGGCTCATCGCGCTGAGGTCAGTGCGTGCCGGCAGTTATGGCGAGGACTGCAGGCCGATGTCGGATCGCTTGTTACCCGTGGTGCGAATCTCAGGATCACCCATCCCGGACAGAGGGGAACCCGGTTTGGGAATATATTGCAGGTCGACCAAGGGATCGGTCTGGATCACAGCTGCGCCGAGATTCACCGCAGCGTTGTCCTTGGCGAGGCTCACCTGTTCGTTCTTGAAAAGGATGCTGAAATCGAGGCTGATACGGCTGCGCTCAAGTGCGCGCGCAGCATATGGCTTATTGCCGGTTATCAGCATGTTCACGCCCGCTATGACGGCATCCTGTTCGGTGTAGAGCGCATCGTCTCCGGTGGCGTCGAAAACCGCGTTACTCACCTGAGTGATTGACTGGTCATACGCACAAAGACCGCTGCCGACGATGTTGCGCACGACCGACTGGGACATCCGCAGATACGCCTTCTCGCGCAGCCAGATGCCGACATGACCGTCCTGGATCCGCAAATTGGTCGCGTCGATCATCGATGTCCCCCTGCCGACCAGGCCCATTTTCAGGAACTTTTCGATTATGGTATCCTTGATCGATACGCGGCTGTTGATAGCGAAGATGCCGTGGCCATCGTAGGTTTCATCCTCCTGGACACCCCACCTGAAACCGGAGATTGTCAGGCCTGAAATCCTTAAATGTGCATTGTTGGCGACAATTGCAGTCGTCGCCGGGCCGACAGTCCCGTCGAGCACGGCACCTTCGTCTCCAACCAGTGCGAGGTCTTTGCCATCGATGACCAGAAAACCTCGGATCATATGGATCTTGAAAGGGACATCGCGGTAGGATTGAGCCGAATAGCGGCCCGCCTTGAGCCGGATTGTGTCTCCCGGCCCGGCGGCATCAATCGCTTGCTGCACACCTTCACCGCCCCGGTAGCGACAATCGCGATCCTTTGTTTCGGTGGGACATACGATAGCGGTCCGCGGGCTCATCGTCCGCGCCAGGGCAGGGGCGGACGATATCGCAATCAGGGTGCCAAACAGCATTAAATTCCGAATCACTGGATATTCCTTTCGTCTGAGACAGGCACGGCTGATGGACGCGGTGCCGCTTTGCTTCGGTTGCGCCGGGCAAACATCGTCCAGCCCAACAGGATCATCGCTACTAACCAGAGGCCCGTCAGTAATGCGGCAGTCCGACCGGATGTGAAGAACGCCTGTCCTGTATGAAGCGGATACAGATAGTTTACGAAACGCGTCGACAGCGGGGACCGCACGGCATCTGTTGCAGCGACTTGTCCTCCGGTGCGCGCATCGATATATACCGTGGTCTTGCCGAATTTGCGACCGGGCTCGTCTTGCTGTCGCAGACGAACGGCGAACCAGGGCTCGTCCGATGTGGGAAAAATGACGCCTGACAGGGTCGCGGTTGGAAAGCGGGAAAGTGCCGATTTTACAACATTTCTCAGTCGAACCTGCTTTATATCGTCGTTTATCGGGTCACCGTTTTGCGACGCCACTGTTGGCGGACCTGACTGCACATCCAGGAGCTCAGCAATGGCATCGGACTGGGTTAACGCAGTTCCGGAGATCACCAGAACCAGAGCGGGCAGCGCAAGCCAAAGGCCAAATGTCCGGTGCCATTGCCAAAGTTTGCTGCGCAGATTTCCTTTGGTCGTGATACTCAACGATTTTCGCCACTGACCCTTGGCTGGCCATGCGATTTTCAGGCCAAGCAGGATGTTTATACAAAGGATCAATCCGCTTACGGCGAGAATGAGCGGTCCTGCGTCACCCAGGAATAGGCTCGTGTGAAACTTGGTAATCGTATCGTAGAAAGTTCCGGGACGAAGGGGCATTGCAGTGTCGGTGGCGCGCAGCACGGTTCCGCGTCCGTCAACCCGCCAAACCCGTTCGACTTCAGTACCCGGCTCGGCCAGGGCAATGTCAAATCGATTGCTGTCGGTTGCGCTCGTCCATAACGACGATGCTGCCCATCCCGGATTTTCTATTTCAAGAGCGTCTATCCGGCGCTCGATACTGGCAATTTCTACCGCGTGGCTTGCGCCGGCGACAGCTGCATCGTCGAGCTCCCACCTGAACACCAGAATGAGCCCCGACAGGGCCTGCAGCAACCAGAAGATTCCCACGGCCAGAGCTGCATAGCGGTGCAGGGTGACAAAAGTAAATTTGGTCGAGCGTGTGTTCTTCATCGGGCTAGCCTTGCTCTGGCCTGACGACGACAATTGAGAAGTTCTTGCGCGCCGTTACATATTCACCTTGTGCATCGCGCTCGACCGTGCCGGCAGGAAGATAAATGGCACCCGATTCCGGATCGAGCCCCGCTGTTCGCGCCCCGTCGG
Organism: Sphingomonadales bacterium; assembly: GCA_031406495.1. GTDB lineage: Bacteria > Pseudomonadota > Alphaproteobacteria > Sphingomonadales > Sphingomonadaceae > Sphingorhabdus_B. The sequence goes on from JANOHL010000100.1 coordinate 82,388, forward strand.
CCGTCGATAAGACGTCGAGTGTTTTCACCGCACCGTCTTTTCCCAGACTGTAGATCGTCAGGGTGCCGTCGATGCATGGGATCGCGCCGATCCTGCGCCGTGCATCGAAGATCGACCCGTCTGCGCCAGCTCCGATCTTGAGCGAACCCTCGATCCTGCCGGTCGCTGCATTGACCAGCTTTGCCATCCGGTTATGACAAGCTGCAATGAGGAGGCCGCTCTCCGCATCATAGGCGATTCCGGTCGGTTCAAAACAGTCGCCCAGACTGTAGCGCTTAATCACCTCGCGCTTTGCGATATCGATCACTACTGTCTCGGCGGTGTCTTCGATATTGATGTAAGCCAGACCCTTGCCATCCGACACCCCGGCTTCCGGCTTGCCGCCAAGCGCAATGATCGCCAGCGACCTGGCCTTTCCTACATCGATAAAAGTGGCAGTGTTGTCGCCTCCGTTCATCACGATGGCGGTGCCGGTGCCGGGGTCGTACATCGCGCCATCCGGTTCGTGCCCGGTGGCAATATCGGCCTTGACCTGTCCGGTGACCGGATCAAACAATGTTGCAGTGTCGCTGCCGCTGTTGGTGGTAAGTATCAGCCCGTTTTCAGGCATGTACAGCGCAGCTGCGACATTCTTGCGCACCAGCAGTTGTTTTATCGCCTTGGACCGCAGGTCAAGGCTCATGACGCCGTCTTCGCGACCGATGAACAGGCGAGCGCCGACGGGGTCGACTGACACATAGTCATACTCCCCATCCGGTCCCTTGATACGATCGGAAACCGAGTAGTCCGGGACCTCGTCGGCTCGCCTGTCGCTGCATGCCGACAATCCGATTGTCGCTGCCACCGATAGGGCAAGGCTGGCTCTAATTGCCTTCTTCAGCGCCATGATATCAATTTCCTTCCACGATCGTCAACGTTGCCGCGGTCGTCAGCTTGACATGAATGCTCATGCGGCCGGATGTCCGTTTGCTGCAGATTGACTGAGGATTGCGGCCAGCCACTTTCGTGACGCAACGATGATCAATGCCCCACTGGCCGCGATACCGGCATGCAAGAGCCAGAAGGCTGTTGGCTGGAGTGGTTCGTAGAACCGGGCGACCCAGCCACTGAAGGCACCACCGCCGAATATCCCGAGATAATAGGCACCAACCATCATGGAATTCGTCGATGGAGGGGCTGACCGCGAAATCACCGATAGCGTGACTGGAGCAAAATAAAGATAGCCTGCGCCAAGAATGAAGTGAAATAGGACGGGCCAGACAATATTTACCTTTTCGGTTGCACTGGCCAGTTGCCCAAGCGCCAATGCTATGCAGGCAATTGCGAAGAATGCGCCTCCCAATGCAATTTTCGAAAGATCAGAAGGTTCGGTTCCACGAGTGGTTTGCCGCCGCCACAGATATATGGTCAGGGGTGCAAGGGCCAGAACCGCAAAAGCGTCCAGCGATTGGAACCAGGTGACTGGCACGGCGGCACCAGCCCAGACGCTACGGTCTACATCGTCTCTCAGCCATAAGGGATAGACGTTCCACACCTGTGTCTGGACCGTCCAGAAAAGAGCGGTTACCGCCACCAGAAAGGACAAAGCCAGCACCTTGGAAAAGTCAGAGCTCGACAGGGGCAGGCGCTTGCTTTTGCTGATGGGAACTTCTTTGGGAAGATGTCTGGTGCCGGCAAGGTAAATCACAATGCTCACCAACATCCCCACGCCGGCCGCACCAAAACCATAATGCCAGCCATAGAATTCCCCCAATGTGCCGCAGACCAGCGGTGCGATAAAGGCTCCGACGTTGATTGCAGTGACATATACGGTGTAGGCGCCATCGCGGCGCCGGTCCGAGGTGTCGTAAAGCGCACCAACCTGGGCTGCGAGATTGCCCTTCAGCAGTCCCGATCCGATGATCAGCAGGGCGATCGCCATGAGAAACGCTGACTCAAAAGCCATCAGGAAATGGCCGGCGGCCATCGCAAAAGCGCCGATCAGCACGGCGCGACGGCGACCGAGCAGATTGTCTCCGAGATATCCGCCAACCAATGGCGCCAGGTAGATCAGGCCGACATAAATGCCGAAAATTTGCGAGGCCGCTGCCTGAAGCGAAAGTTCGCCGAATATCGCTTCAAGTCCTTGCTGGAGGACCGGAAAACCGTGAACTGTTTCAACTATTCCAGGCTTCAACAGATAGCCTGTTAGATACAGCATCAACAGAGCCTGCATTCCATAAAAGGAAAATCGCTCCCAGGCCTCGGTAAAGGCGATAAACATCAGACCACGAGGATGGCCGAACACATCGCTCGCTTCAACCGGCCCATCTTTTTGCGCTGCGGCTTTCCCGGACTGCATTATGATCTCCCCTCGCTCATATATTATGTCAGCGCAGCGACGGTAGCATTGAAGAAATCATTGTCGATTATGACTTCGGCCCCCTTCGGCTTTGAGCGAGCGCTCAGCACCACGATCGTGACTTCCTTGGCTGGATTTATATACATGAACTGACCAAAAATCCCCCTTGCGGCATAAGCACCGTCAGCCCAGCCATGATCGGACGATCGCACAGGCCACCACATATAGCCGTAATCAACCGTCTGTTCGCCGATCTTGCGCGGGGCGGTAGCTTCCGCCACCCAGGTCTCCGGCAGGATCCGCTCACCATCGATGATCCCCCCGGTCGCCATGAACTGAGCATAGCGCAGATAGTCACGAAGCGTGGCGCAGATGCCGCTGCCGGCAACTTCCAGCCCATCGACCGACTCCAGCCACCAATAAGCGTCATGCTCCATGCCAAGCTTCCGCCAGATCTTCTCCGACAGATAGTCCGACAGCCACTTGCCGGTTGCGGCCTGGACCAATGCGCCGACAAGGTGCGTTTCGCCAGTGCTATAGTTCCAGCGCTGGCCCGAGGGCACCTCGCGCGGCTGGCTTGCAACGTAATTGACAATAGCACCTGGCTGTTGCTGGACTTGCATCTCCAGCATTTTCCTTCGCTCGGACGACGGATCGGTATGCGTATCGTCCCAATGGACGCCCGAGGTCATCTGCAGCAACTCGCGCACTGACGTCTCGTGATATGCGCTTGTCGAGAGGTCGGGGAGATACTTCGTCAGAGGATCATTGACATCGGCGATATAGCCATCTTTGATCGCCGCGCCGACCAGCGTAGTGCTTACTGACTTTGCCATGGACATCGACATCCACCGCGTGTCTGGCGTTATACCAAGGTCGTAATGCTCGAGCACGACCTTAGCTTTGTACGCTACGATGAGCCCCGCTACGCGGTTCCGTGAGACATAATCGAACAGATCGTACATACTGTCGCCGGAAGCGATCGGATAATTTCTGAGTGGTTCGTCCGAATATTGCAGCGGTTTGGTTTCTCCCTCTCGCCGGATAAGCCGGGTCGCAAACGCCGTTTCAGCGGTTTGGAACGTTGCCACCATCGCATTGGGCATCAATTGCCCGGCGTAGGCATCCACGATCGAGCTCGCGACTTGCGCTTTCGAATCGACGGCCTGCTCCGCGCCGTTATCTCTATTGTCGGCACCCACACGCGCACCTCCTTCAGTTGCCCCAACCAACGCACGTCTCCGTTTGCAAATTCATGATGATGCTGGGAAAGACTATGCGAGAGGATCGTCTGGCCTAAGGGGCCAAGTTCGAAATGCCCGGTGCGGATATCGCACCATTGCTTGCACCGGACGCACAATTACAAACTAGCACAGGTACGCTGTGCAGGATCTGTCAGGCAATCCGAACCAGGCGTTCGCGATGCCTTTATCAATCACGATTACTGCGGGATGTGGATATCTGCACCGATCAGAGCCTGATCCGAAATTAAGTTGAGTAGTGTCAGTAAGTTAGCTTGAATCTTGCCCTGATTGTTGATTCAGTGGTTTTGCAACTAACCAAAGGAAATCAACGATGTGGGCTGACACCACTCGCGGGCATTATGCACGCGCCCGACTGGCTTTGCCAATATCCCATGGGGGTGGAAAGCGAACGACGCTCTGCCAAAGTGAAGTCGCCATGCTAGCCCGCCCTTCGCATTGGCATGAACTTGTCCAAGAATGCCGACAATGTGGTCCCAGTCGATCAGACGGGAAAGGTCATCAAGCGACGACGCGACCGCAAAGCCGCTCCTGACCAATCAAACGATGTGCCATCCGTCCCTCCTGGATGCCAGAAAGACGCATAGAATCAGAGAAATAACCCGCCGTCCAGCACCACCCGCGCACAGGTTTGTTAAAAAGTCGAAAGGGGAAAAAAGAATCGCGGATCAACACCGCAACCGAGCCTGTCTGTCATATACCAGGCAATCCTCATTGCGCTCGCAAAACCGCCACCATCAAGATGTCTGCTCTGCCGTAAACTCATAACATCAAGAAATCTGCCAGAGTAGTGCTAGGTCAATTTTTATCAGAAATTATTCAACTCTTCTCTCATGACTTGTAGTAATAAGTCTGCGTGTTCTGGCAAGAAGACCAGAGGGGGACGAATTTTCAGGACATTGGCGCCAGCGCCGGCTGCGCTTATCAGAACTCCGCGTTTCCGCATGCCATTTACAATGCTCGATGCCGCCAACGCGTCCGGTGCCGAACCGCTGCCGATAATTTCCACGCCCACAAACAGGCCCACACCGCGTACGTCGCCTATGACGGAAAAATCGTGCGCTAGCCTTTCAAGACCTAAGCGCAGATAGGTGCCGGTCTCCAGCGCATTAGCCATCAGCCCTTCTTCCTCGATGACCTGCAAGGTCGTCAAGGCTGCGGCACATGACACCGGATTGCCGCCGAACGTGTTAAAATAGCGCGCGCGGGGGCCGAACTCGGCGATCAGATCGGGCCGCACGACCAAGCCTGCGATCGGCTGACCATTGCCCATCGCCTTGCCAAGGCTAACCATGTCGGGGATCAGGCCGTGGCGCGCAAATCCCCACATGGCATCGCCGGTTCGTCCGAAACCTGGTTGAACCTCGTCTGCAACGAACAGTCCGCCGGCAGCGCGAACAACGTCTACTGCCTCCCGCAGGAAGCCGGGTGGATCGGCGAAGACGCCGTCGCTGGAGAAAATTGTGTCGCAAAAGAGGGCGGCCGGCCGTATGCCTTGGGCGCGCATAGTTTCGAGCGCCTGTGTCACGCCGTTTGCGAAGCGCGATCCAGTTTCGTAGCAATGATGAAAAGGCGGCGGCACTGTCCAAACGGGCAAATTGCCCGGAATGTCGGCGCGCAAGGCCGGGGACATCTGGGACAGGGCATGGGTCAGCCCGTGATAGGCAGTCCTGGTCACGATTACGCCGGTTCCGCCAGTTACGAACTCGGCAATGCGGAGGGCTAAGTCGTTCGCTTCGCTACCCGTAGAGGTGAAGATCACATGGCCGAGTTCCCCTGGAAAGTGTGAAAGTAGCCTTTCCGCATAGTTCAGGACCGTTTCGTTCAGGTAGCGCGTATGGGTATTGAGCTGTGCTGACTGGCGATGGATAGCATCAACGACCCTCGGATGGCAGTGTCCGACAGCTGGGACATTGTTATAGGCGTCCAGATAGGCATTGCCGAGGGCATCATAAAGCCATACGCCCTCTCCGCGCACTAGGTGTATCGGTTGCTCGTAGAACAGCCGATAGGCGGGGCCAAGCAGACGCTCGCGGCGTTCAATAAGTGATCGCGTCTGCGCGGGCAAGTCATCAAGACTTCCGGAAAAGGTGTTGATACCGTGATAGGTTTTGTCATTGTTCGGCATTTGTCAAGTTCCCATGCCGCATGCGGAAAGAAGCCGTTCGCGAGCTGCACCGGGATCTATCCCTTTAAAGGTTTGCAGACAGCGCAGGTAGAGCAACTCATTGCTTTGGATTCGGCTGGCAAGCTCCTGTTTCTGCTTTGCGCGCCAGTGCATGATGGTCGCTCCGATGGCCCACCGGGTGGTCACGAGATCGAAAAGCAATCCGATTTCGCTTGGCAGGAGCGGGTAGACTGCATGATATGCTGCGGTCATCTTGCCCAATTCTCCAACGGGATCGGCCAAGCGGTCAAGCTGATAAGCCGCAAGAGTCGCCAAGTCATTAATGAGCGGTGCCCGCAGGCTGTCGCCGAAATCGATGATGCCGCTCAAATGGCCCTGATCGTCCACGAGATAGTTATTCTGGTTGAGGTCGTTGTGAATGACCTGCGCGCGGCATTCGCTCAATATGGGCGCGACATGTCTCTGCCAGCGATCGAAGGCGCGCTTTACGAGCGCTCTGTCCTCTTTGCCGTTGATTTCGTGAATCTTTCCAATCAGCCTGTCCGCTCGGGAGATGTCCCACAAAAGGCCTGAATCGGGGGCTTCCTCTGGAAAGCTGGCCAGGCAGGAGTCCAACTCAGCAAGCCGTCGCGCCAAATCTTGGCGCAAGTCCGGCGTTACGGACATCATCTTTCCGCTGCGTCCGGGTAGGAAGGTCATCAATTTGACGACGTGGCGGGAGCCGCTGCGGAGGGCAATGATCGGGTCAGGGCTTCCGGTATCGTCTGCAAGCAGATGCGGGATCGGAAAATCGGGCCGGCGATTTACGATATGCATGTACACTGCGGTCTGAAACCTGCTGACGGCTGCGTCCTCATGGCTGTTGGTCACCTTCAGCAGAAAGGAACAGTCATCCGTTTGGATGCGGAAATTGGCGTCTCGTTCACCCGCCAAGGGCTTTGCGGTGCCGGTTACAGCAAAGACATCGGAAGCGATCGAAGCCGCCTCTTCCGGCGACAGCAGCGGAACAGGCGCTTCCAATATCTCCGGGAGGTTACGCACTTACCCCTCCCTGATTACGAACCAGTAGGATTTGGCAACAACCCCCCAACCTTCCGCGCATTTGAGCAACAGGAGGTAATCCGTATAGCAACGTGGCGGTATGGCGCAATTGAGCTTGACGATCGCCATTGTGGGGTTGGCCAGATCGATTGAGACGATCTGTTCGTCTCGGGCGTGACCCCTGGCCTGGGGCGATGCGCGCTGGCGGACGAGTTCGAGCCACGCCTCGCGCGGCAGAGTCGCTCACCTGCAGGTCTTCATCCAGCGCATATAGATGGCAGATCGGATGAAGGGCCCGCTGCAGTTTCCCGACGTCGCCCATGGGCAGTCCGTCCAGATTACAGAGAACAACCGTTTCTATCTCATTCCACTCTGATTGCATGATCGAATCTTTGCTTTCCCTTGTCTCTGGCGCTTGCCCTAATGTGCAGCTTCGGTGCACTGAAATTGCAGATGCCTATTGTGTCTTGGATGGTGCTACGGCTGCACCGTTTCTGTCCTTTTGTGATCGCTGAAGGAACCGAAGAGTGTTCCCCGTCAGCACCTATGGCCCAGAATTGTCGCGCAGCAAACCGTCAACGCCTTCGGCCAGGAAGCGCTCCTGCCAGCGCCAGGCGCAGGTCTTCGACTTACCCCTCTGCCACATGATCGCAGCCGTGCCGACCCCATCGGCGGACAGCAAAATGACCGACGCGCGCCAGACACGCTTCTGGGCGGCATTGCGATCCCTCACCACTCGCTAAGGGTGGAGGCGGTCAGGCGGCGAAACTTCAAACATGATCCCAGTGCGCGCGATACTGAATCGCACACCACCTCTGGGATGGGAATCCCAAATGGGACTCTTGTGTCAGGCGCTATCCTCTAGATGAACTTGCCTCTGGTCGGCGAACTGCAGGGCGTCGGTCTCATGACGGCGCTCCAACCCGTGCGCGACAGGGACAACCGCGCGCTGTTACGACGGCGGAGGATCCGGCCGTTACCTGCCGCGGATTGACCTACCAAAAGAGCCTGATCGTCCGTGCAATCAACCAGTCCGTCATTCTGTGGCCGCCTCTGACGATTTCCCCCGGGAAGCGGAGGAGATGATCGAACTACTCAGGCAGGCCCTCGATGAGTGGCCAACAATTTGCACACGGTGCAGCAGCCGGTTCGCTGCTCTCGCCCGCATCGGCACGCCGACCAGGCCGATCCTTTGACTGAAATCAGGCGGTGCGAGCCGGAATCCGGCCGATGATCGGGACGGACTTCCTTCGTTTGCATTCATGCCGGTGCTTGCAGGGCACCGGACAATCTCGATTTGTCGCCTTCAAAAGTGGATGCCTTCTGCGATACTGAAGGATGAATCGATAGGGGGTAGCCATGCAGCATATTTACATTGAAGAGGTGTCACGAAACCACAATTTGACCACATCGCGCCGCAGCTGTGTGCCGATGACGTCCTCGCTGGCCATGGCCATGGCCATGATGTTGGCGCCGGCCACGGCCCACGCTGAAACCGACACCGACACCAACGAGAACGAGATCGTCGTCACGGCTCAAAAGCGGGAGCAAAATCTTATCGATGTCCCCATGTCGATTACGGCGATCAATGGGGCGCAGTTGCAGGAGCGGGGTATCACCGACATCCGCGATCTCACTTTCGCGGTTCCGGGCCTGACGATAAGCGAGGTCGGTGGCCCGGGCAACGTGGCCATCTTCCTGCGCGGGCTGGCCAATCAGTCGGGGACCGGCGCGCTGGTTTCGCTTTATCTCAACGAAGCGCCGCTGACGATTATCTACGGCGATCAGCTCAGTCCCGATATGCTCGACCTTCAGCGCGTGGAGGTTCTGAAGGGGCCTCAGGGGACGCTTTACGGACAGGGTTCGGCCGGCGGCACCATCCGCTTCATCGCTAACAGGCCCGACCTTACCGAAGTGACGGGCTCGGTCGGTGCGGAAGCGTTCACGGTCAATACGGGGAATGGGGGATACGAGCTAACCGGCGTGATCAATCTTCCCCTGGTGGAAGACAAGCTCGGTCTGCGTGTCGCTGCGTCGTTCGGTGACGGCGGAGGCTGGATCGACCAACCTGAAGCGGGGATCACTAACGGCAACGGCACCGAAAAGCTTTCGCTGCGGGCGATGCTGCGCTGGAGCCCTGACGAAAGTTTCGATGCCGACGCGATGGTCCAGATCCATCGCGCTGACACCTTTCTCGGGCTCGGATACGAGGAGCCGGACCGGACCGTGGATGTCGGCATCGACCGGTCGAAAGTGCTGATCCCCAAGGAGTTCGATTTCACGCTCTACAATCTCGAGCTCAACAAGAAGCTGGGTTTCGCAATCCTGACATCGTCGACGAGCTACATCGATTTCGATCACCGCTATTCCTATAACTACATTCCACGGCCCGGGAACTTCTCCTACGGATACGTCGAGGGTTATGACGATTTGCGCGACACGGCAGCCTGGCAGTTTTCCCAGGAACTGCGTCTTTCGTCTAGCGATGGTCCACTCAAATGGACGCTTGGCGGGTTCTATACCAAGTCGAAGCGCTATTTCATCGAGAACTACGTATACATCTACGACCCGGAGGGTGACCTCTATACCAGTAACAATGCCGGGGTCTATTCCGGTTTTTTTGCCGAAGGCGGCACTTCGGAGACGATTTCGGCTTTCGCCGATGTGTCCTACGATATCGCAACGGGGCTCACGCTGGGCGGCGGCCTGCGCTATTTCCACGACAAGGAATCCTATTTCAGCGAATATGTGGCCGGTACCGGAGTACCGCAAGAAGCGAACTTCCAGTCCGTCGATCCGCGCGTCTACCTGAACTACAAGTTCGCTGCCGATAAGGCGATCTATGCGAGCTTCGCCAAGGGCTTCCGCAGCGGCGGCTTCAACTCCGAGCCATTCGGACCTTATCGTCCTGAGAAAGCGTACACCTGGGAATTGGGCACTCGCGGTGAGCTTGCCAACGGAGCGATCAATTATGACGTCGCTGCCTATTTTACGAAATACGATGACCTTGTTCGACGACGGGCAGTGCTGGTCGGTGGGTTCTTCCTGCAGGAAAGGTCAAACGTCGGCAAAGTGGAGGTCAAAGGCATCGAGGTCGGCCTGTCCGCCAGACCTATTCCGCCGCTGACACTTTCAATCACAGCCGCCTACATCGATAGTGAGATCAAGCAGACCGACCCAGGCGATGTGGTCAATCTGCCGGGCGACCGGGTCGATTATACGCCCAAATTCACCATCGTGGCCAGCGCGCGATACGCTTTCGATCTAGGGCCGGACATGCCGGCCTTCGTCAGAGTCGATTATTCGCACCGTGACGAACTCACCTTCATCGACAGGTCGGGTTTCGCAACAAGCGCGCTACCCCAGCGCTCCGATGCGATTGATCTGGTCGGCGCGCGCTTTGGCGTGGAACTCGGCCGCGCCAATCTGGAATTCTACGTCGACAACCTGTTCGACGTGAACAGGGCCATCGACCCTTACGTGGGCTGGGCCAATTCCAACCGCACGCGCCCGCGCGTGTTTGGCACGAAAATCGGGTTTAACTTCTGACTTGCCCGTTTCGTCAGCCCGATACAGATGCAGTTTCGCCGCCCCGTTCCAGGCTTGGAGCGGGGCGGGTCAGAAGCTGCCCGATTGAAAACAGACAGGTTGCAGATGCCTACAATTCCCAAAACCTTCTCGCAGGATCTGCTTGGCACTTCGGGTGCCGCACGATTGGCGGAAAGCGGATCGATTCACCCCACCGATGATGGGAAGCTCCTCTTAACCCCGGGTTGATCGCATAGCCGTCGCCGAACAGTGACCCACTTGCCCCAGTCCTTCTGCGAAAGGCCGTTACCCATCCGGCGCAGAAACCGGCACTCGCCGTGAGAAGCGTCACGCCGGGAAGGACCGCGATCTGGAACTGCGCTTCTTTGTCGTAATAGAAACGGTATTTGACCGAAAGCTCGAGATCGCCCGCGCCCCATTTATCAGCCACCTGCGTCATGCGCGTAGGCCTCCGACATCGCGATCACCCCATTTCCGCAGTTGGCTCACGCACGCGTGTACGACGTCATCCGACAGGGGGCTGGTGGCGCACGGCTGCACCTATTCCGGCCATCCGGAGTCAGTTCCGGATCGTCAGTGAGCAATGGCCGGCCGACCATAGCGGGATAGGAAACCAGCCCGAAGAGCATGGCGGCAGCGGAAAGGCAGATGCATCGAACGCCATGCCTGAGGCGCGCCGATTACGGCTGCGAACCCCGATCATTGGAGGCCGGTGAGCCATGATAGTACGTGGCTATGACTTCGGCGAGTTACGCAGTTTAGCGCTGGCTCGCCAGATCCTCGATGATGCGTTTGCGGTCTTCGGCAGGTTGAAGCTGGCTCAGCTTGGTTGCGCCAGTGATATACTCCACCCGTATCCGGAAGGCGATGATCCGTTGCAGCAGTTCGTCGACCTTGCCGGGTTGGGTGGCCTCGATGCGCCACGGCGGAGCGTATGCCGTTTCAAAATGATCGACGGTCTGCTGCAATATCGACAGCGTGTCCTCGCACCGCGTCACGGGAATCAGTTGCCCCCTCACATGCGCGATCAGATAGTTCCAGGTCAGTACGCTTGGCCGCTCAGGATAGTGGCGGGGCGTGATACAAGCGCGCGGCCCGGTGTAGATAGCCAGAGCCTCGTGCTCGACCCGCATCTTCGCAGCGTGCGGATTAGCGAACGCGATGTGGCCTATCATGCAACCATGGGAGTCCTCGAACAGCAAAGGCGTTGCGGTTGCATGGATTTCGCCGGAAACTAACTGTGCAAAGGGATATTTCCGCAAGATCTCGACTGGCTCGTCGCTCGCATACGGGCCTGGAACGTAGAAGGAAGCGCTCATCTTTGCGGTCAGCGTTTGATCGCGTGTCATTCTGTTCCTCCCACTGTACGATGGCGAAAATACGCGCGATGATGTCAAACAGATGATAAACCGGCATTGTGTGGTGCCCGGGGTGCACCGCAGGCTAAGTGTTTCGCAACCTGTCGATTGCGACCGGCCGTGATAGGAAGCGAAGGATCACGGTGGACAGGTGGTCGAATTGGAGGAATTCTGAATGGGCGTGCCAAAAGTTCCTTGCGGTCTTGCCGTCATGGTCGGCGTGCTTCTTGCTGTACCGGCTGCCGGTGCGACGCCACCCCCGCCGGTCGATTGGAACATTGCCGATACCGGCCAGCCCTCGCGCTACATCGAAGTGGATACGCGTGAGGGCACGTGGATAAGCCTGGATGTCAATCCGGACGGCTCGCAGATCGTTTTCGACCTGTTGGGGGACATCTTCGTCATGCCGTCCGCCGGGGGCGAGGCGCGTCTGGTCCATGGCGGGCCGGCGATGCAACACATGCCGCGCTTCAGCCCTGACGGGCGCTCCATCGGCTATATGAGCGACGCTTCCGGCAACACAAATATCTGGACGTCGAGTCCCGACGGGACCAGCGCGCGCCAGGTTTCGTACGAAGAACGCGACATTCTCTCGATGCCGGCATTCTCGCCAGATGGTGAGTTGATCGCCGCCACACGCACTGGCTCGCGCTTCCCCGATCGTTGGACCTCGACGATAGACTTCTTCCCGCTCGACGGCAAGGGCGACAGCGAAACCGTCGTCGAGATCCCTCAAAACCGTCGGGACGTGACCGAGGCCGCGTTCGCTCCGGATGGACGCCACCTCTATTATACCGAAAGGGTAAATGCGCCGAACATCTACATCGACGGCAACCACGTGAACAACGTTGTTCGCCGGCGAGACCTCACAAACGGTCAGACGCGCGAAGTCGCCGGCAGTTTCGGCAGCGCTCTGGCACCGGTCGTTTCACCCGACGGCAAACAGTTGGCCTTCGTGCGCAGAGTCAGGGCCAAGACGGTACTGTTCGTACTCGATCTCGCCAGCGGACAGGAAACGCCGGTGTTTGATGGGCTCGACCGCGATCTGCAGACGGCGTACGAAATCCAGGGGAACTACTATCCGCATTATGCCTGGTTTCCCGACGGTCGCACCATCGCAATCTGGGCGGGCGGGCGCATCCTCAGGATTGATACGCGAACCGGTACTGCCCAAGACATCCCGTTTCACGTCCGCGCAACGCATAAAATCGTGGATCCCCTGCGGACGAGGATCGATCTGGCTCCCGTGGATTTCACCGTCCGCGCCACTCGGCAGGTGGCGTCCGACGATCGCGGTGGGATCGTGTTCACCGCGCTGGGAACGCTTTGGCACCAGCCGCGCGGCGGCGCGACGCAAACCTTGCTCGGCAAAGGGCACAACGCTTTCGATCCGGCATTCGGACCGGACGGCAAGGCGCTGGTCTATGTCGTATGGGATGACGAGACGGGTTCGCGCGTCGAATTGCGTCGCAACGCAGGCGACAAAGGTGTTGTAATCGCGACCAGCCCCGGCATTATCCGCGAACCACACCTTTCACCCGACATGGCGACGCTGGTTTTCCGCCTTCAGTCTCCCGACCCCCTGATGGGCGGAGGGCGGGAGCGGGCAGGCATCTACACCGTTCCCGTGAAGGGCGGGGAGAAGCGCTTCGTGATCGAAGGTAACGGCGCGCCGATGTTCTCGCCCGATGGCGCGCGCATCTTCTACATGGAAAAGGATCTTAGCGGTAACAGCTCGGCGCAGGTCATCAAGAGCGTCAACCGGGACGGGTTCGACAAGCGCGAACACTTGCGCGCGAAAGACTCCGATACCGTTGAAATCCGGCTGAGCCCGACGCTCGACAATGTGGCGTTCAAGCACCAGCAGCAGTATTTCGTCATGCCGTTTCGCCAGATCGGACGTCCCCTGGTGATCGATCTGGCAGCGCAGGTGTGGCCGTTACGCCGGCTGACGAGCGTCGGTGGTTATGGCCTGTCCTGGTCCCCGTCGGGCGGGAGCGTCCACTGGCTCCTGGGTGGCGAAGTCTTCGCGCGCTCGCTCGCCGACGAGACCACTGATCAGCGCAAGCTTGGATTGCGCGCGAGAGCGGACGTGCCGACCGGGACCGTGGCATTCGTCGATGGCACCGTGTTGACCATGCGCGACAATGAGCGCATCGAGCACGGGACGGTGATCGTCCACGGTAACCGGATCGTCGCTGTGGGGCCGACTTCGCAAGTGAAGGTGCCGGACGGGGCCCATGTCGTGGACGCCAGAGGCAAGACAGTAATGCCCGGATTCATCGATGCCCATGGTCATCTCGATTGCTGCTGGATGACCGGCGTTTCGCCGACCAAGAAGCCGGCGCTGTTCGCTGCGCTGGCGTTCGGTGTGACGACGGTCTTCGATCCCTATCCGAATGAACTCATCAGCTACGAACAGACCGAGATGACCCTGGCAGGGCTCAACACGGGACCGCGTTGGATCGGGACGGGAGCAGCAGTCTGGGGACGCCCGGCGCAATCTTCATCCTTCTACGAGCCGCTCGACACCATCGCCGATGCCGCGGCATTGATGCAGCGCAAGGCGGCGCTCGGTGGCACAATCGTCAAGAGCTACCGTATCCCCAGCCGCGCCAGCCGGCAGATGCTAGTGAAGGCAGCTAGGGAAGCGGGAATCATGGTGGACGCTGAGGGCGAAAGCCATTTCTACAACGACATCACGATGATCGAGGACGGACACACCAACCTCGAGCACAATATTCCCGTGTCGACTTATTACGACGACCTGGTGCAACTCATGGCAAAGGCTGGTGCGCACACGACACCCACATTGGTCGTCACCTTTGGCGAACTCATGGGTGAAAACTTCATGTACCAAAATACAAGCGCCTGGAACGATCCCAGGGTGAAGTCCTTCCAGCAGGAAATCCTGAGTGGGTATAGTCCACTCGGCGCGCCTTACGGCGCACCCTACTACGTGCGGGCTATGACCAGCATCCACGCGGCCGATGAGATTTACGACATCGGCTTTCGCTCGGTGGCGCGCTCAATGAAACGCCTGGACGATGCCGGCGTCATCGTCAACGCGGGTTCCCACGGCGAGGTCCCGGGACTGTCGCAACACTGGGAAATGGCCCTGCTCGCGCAGGGCGGGCTCGAGCCCTGGCGAGTGCTGCGGACTGCAACTGTCAATCCCGCAAATACGCTTGGCATCGCCGATCAGGTCGGAACGCTTGAAGTGGGCAAGCTGGCCGACATTATCGTACTGGAAAAGGATCCGCTGGAGGCGATCGACAACACCCTGTCGGTGTCGCTCACCATGGTCAATGGCCGCCTGTACGATACCCATTCCATGGATCAGGTCGGCAATCACCCCCAGAAGCGCTCGCGCTTCTATTGGGAGGTTCCAGGCAACAATGGCGTCGATTGGAACGAGAGCGCAGCGCGGCGCTAACCAGAATGTGCTACACTGCTGAATGTCGGACTCGACCGATGCCGTAACAGGGCTTTGTTGTGTAATTGCGCTTAGGGAATTCCTTGTGTGAATCGAGTGCTCTAGAGGGCAGCGATGCCCAAACCAGCCAAGCCGATATATCGCAGGACGAACTGGAGCGCATATAACGCATCGCTGAAGCATCGAGATCCTCTGGATGTATGGTTTGATCCGGGTATGCAGTGGCTATCGCCGCCATGTGGTCATCCCGGTAAGGAGGATGGCCCGACGCGGCTGCCCGCAATGAAACGCTCCGTGCGATCAAACGGCTTGGACGCACCGTCTGGAAGAACTGGAGCGGCTATCATCGCCGCAGCCTCGTCGAAACGAAAATGCATTGCTTCAAACTGCTCGGTCAGCGCGTCATGGCTCGCACCTCCGATCGTCAGATAACCGAGCTCAAAGTCCGTGCTGCAAGCCTCAATCGCATCCCGTAAATCGGCACACCCAATACCGTCCGCGTCTCGTAGTAATATCAAATAAGGGACGCATCATACCCTGCGATAGTTTTGCAACAAAGCCACACGCACCGATGAGAGTTTGCACCGAAGGCGCCGAGCGGCAACTGATCCGTTGCCCACGCCGCCGTCGGAAAGCAAAGGAGCATACTCATGTACATCGTTTGCGGCAGCAGGATCGCGCAACTTTGCCGTAACGAGAAGCACGGCCTGCCCAGGTTCATCGCTGACCCTGCGCAACGACCGAACCAGAATCGGCCGAATATCATGCCTCGTAGCTATCGAATGTGTAGGACTTGGCGATGATGCGCCAACCCTCGGCGGACTTGAGCA
Source organism: Sphingomonadales bacterium (assembly GCA_031406495.1). Lineage (GTDB taxonomy): Bacteria > Pseudomonadota > Alphaproteobacteria > Sphingomonadales > Sphingomonadaceae > Sphingorhabdus_B. The sequence continues at coordinate 98,333 of JANOHL010000100.1, forward strand.
GCAGCAGGAAGTCGGTGAAGCACCGCTGCGGAGCAGTAAATTTAAGTTTTACCCCGGCCATCTTTGAGTTCGCAATATCGATAGACAGGATTTCGTGCTCGCGTACGTGCCCCACGGTCTGCGGCGATTGCCGCTGGGCAACCAGCGCCAGCCATGCATCGCGGGACAGGGCGGTTACGGCGTCTTCACTGTCCAGCGCGAGAAGGTGACAGCTCGGGTGGAACGACTGTTGCAATTTCTTCACATCGCCTGTGTGGAGACCGGCCAGATAGCCTTCGACCACAGACTCAACTTCATCACGCGTTTGTTGTAAGTTCACATTAATGCCCTTCCGCTGTTTTTTGAAACAGATTGCAACATAAGGGCTGCATTCGCTGTTCGAGAGAGGTGAATTGCGAAACAAATGGTGCGCTAGCCGCACCCATCCCTCCGCTTTTGACAACTCTCCTTGGCAAGGTCAGAGCGTATTGTGGTTTTCGAACTGACAACAAACTCAAGGGGATTACTATGCCCATGGCACGCACACGCTTTGCCCTCCTGGGACTATTTCTTACTTCGCTTTCGGCGCTGGCTGCGGCTGAAGGAAGGCCGGACTCTCAGGATAGCCTCACGCCTTTAGTCAACGCCGGCGGCAAGGAGCTGACCTTTGACTGGCCGGCATTTCGCATCGGTACTGCCGAATATGCAGAAGGTCCTACAGGGGTCACTGTATTTCACTTCCCCAAAAAGGCCTTTGTCGCGATAGATGCGCGGGGCGGCGGACCCGGCACGATCAACGCCAAGCATATCGAGCTTGGCTATCCTGAGGCCGAACTCGATTCCATCACCCTGGCAGGTGGCTCCTGGTATGGACTGGAAGCCGCGACTGCGGTCGGCTCCGCGATCAAGGAAGATGGTCTGCGCAATGGCGACTGGGACGACGTCGCGCTGGCCACTGGTTCGATCATCTATGACCTGGGACCCCGGCGATTGAACGAAATCGTTCCGGACAAGCGCCTTGCCCAGGCCGCGTTTCGTGCTGCCAAACCAAACATGTTTCGTCTCGGGGCAGCCGGTGCGGGACGAATGGCAAAAACGGGCGGAATATTTGGCTGCAGGGCCCATGGGGGCCAGGGCGCTGCATTCCGCCAGATTGGCGAACTTAAGATAGCCGTTTTCACCGTGGTGAATGCCTATGGCGTGCTGGTGGACCGCCAAAACCAGTTGGCGGCATGCTACCGCGACCCGAAGTGGCCAGCGAACGCAAAGGTTACCGATCTGATGGGCGCATTGCCTGCGACGTTCAGTGAAGGCTGGGTCGGACAGCCGCTGCCGGGCGGCAATACGACCATCAGCGTGGTCGTTGTGAACCAGAAGATGGACCCGGCGCAATTGAACCGGCTGGCGGCGCAGGTCCATACCTCGATGTCACGTGCGATCCAGCCATTTGCCACAATATCCGACGGCGACGTTCTCTACGCCGTTTCGACAGCTGAGTATGACCCTGGTGAAGAGAACGCCGGTCTGAACAGCATGCAGATTGGCGTCGTGGCATCGGAAATGATGTGGGACGCGATTCTCGCATCGATCCCTGAGCAGCCCAAGCGTGTAGAAGCGGTCGAGCGTCTCACCGTAGCTCCGGCCACCCTGCGGCACTATGCGGGTGACTATCGGTTTAGCTCGTTCGTTAGCCTGCGTGTCACCGAACGCAACGGGCGGCTTTTTGCCCAAGCGACCGGAGAGAGAGACGTCTTTGCGATCACTCGCGCCGCACCAACGGAGATTCTTCCTGTCAGTTCGAGCCTTTTCACTGTTCCGGGCCGTTACCCCTTGACCGTGAGCTTTGCCGACAGAGGCATGATCGTCATCAACCCAGGCTCATGGCAGCAGATCGGGGCGAAGCGATGATCGCTTATGTTCGTGCAGCATGTCGAGCTCGGGCGGAGCTTCGGCTCATGAGTGGCACTGGCGGCCGATACATACGCGGTGCGCCTACGACACCAGCGCAAACAATTTTGTCCTCTGCCGCACGATGATGGTGTCAGGCAGTAGTCTGCGCTAAATGAGGCCTTTGCGTTGCGATCCGGCACCTTAACGTGCCCATAACCCCGATGGTGTGACCTGAAATGACTATAGATATCAACAACCAGGCAAATCTGCAGGCCGTTAACTCTGCGCACCATCTCCATTCCTTTATCGACCCCAGGGTGATTGAGGAGGCTGGCGCTAAAGTGATTGTGCGCGGCGACGGGTGCTTCGTCTGGGATGCCGGGGGCAATCGAAAGCTCGACGGGATGGCGGGGCTATGGTGCGTCAATGTCGGCTATGGTCGGGAAGAACTGGTCAAGGCGGCGTCCGAGCAGATGCGCGCTCTTCCCTTCTACAGCAACCACTTTCAAAGTACGACCCCGCCGCTGATCGCTTTGGCGGAACGACTTTCGCAAATCACGCCCCGGGGATTCGAGCATTTTGCGTTCGCCAACTCCGGTTCGGAGGCCAACGATACAATCGTGAGGCTTGTGCGCCACTTCTGGCGTGCACAGGGCAAGCCGGGTAAATCGATCTTCATCGGACGCACTCTTGGCTACCATGGTACAACTGTCGCGGCCGCCAGTCTGGGCGGGATGACACATATGCATTCGATGGACGGCACGCCACTGCCTGGTTTCGCGCATATCGCCCATCCACATCATTATCTGCACGGGGGAGCGCAGTCTCCAGAGGAATTCGGTCTTGCCGCAGCAAGGCTACTCGATGCGAAAATCGAGAAGCTTGGCGCTGACAATGTTGCGGCCTTCATAGGAGAACCCATTCAGGGAGCGGGAGGGGTTATCGTTCCGCCCGCTACCTATTGGCCGGAAATCCAGCGCATTTGTCGCAAGCACAACATTCTGCTTGTGGCTGATGAGGTGATATGCGGCTTTGGCCGGACCGGCCAGTGGTTCGGATCCCAAACTCTCGGTATCGAGCCGGATCTGATGCCGATGGCCAAGGGATTGTCATCCGGCTATCAGCCGGTATCTGCCGTCGCCATTCACGATCGAGTATATGCGGGAATCCGCGATGGCGGCCTTGTGGCGCACGGTTTTACCTATTCGGGTCATCCGGTCGCCTGCGCGGTGGCTTTGGCCAATATCGACATCATTGCCCGCGAAGGACTGGTCGAGCGGACACGGGATGACATCGGGCCCTACTTCCATAGGGCATTGGATCAAATCGCAGACGAGCATCCGCTGGTCGGCGAAAAGCGGGGGGTCGGTCTCATCGCCGCCCTTCAGTTGGTGCGGGACAAGAACAGTCGGGAATTGTTTCCGGCAGCAGAGGATCCCGCGATCGCCTGTCGCGAGACAGCCTATCGCAACGGGCTGATCGTTCGCGCCATCAACCAGGCGGTTATCTTATGCCCACCATTGACCGTTAGCCGTTCCGAGGTCGACGAAATTGTCGATCTTCTGAAGCAGTCACTGGATGAAACGGCCCGGTCCCTGCGGCTGATGTGACCTGCTCTTCGCCGTCATTGATGAAGCCGATGAAAAAGTCTCAGTGTCCGATCGGTTGCGACCGAATGAAGGCGATCCCGATGCCTGTGATCTCGTTCAGGGCGATGTACAGAAAAGCGGGTATTATGAAGTCATGGACCAAAGCTCCCAAGGGCTGCGCGCACCTTTGTATGTCGCTGGTTTTTCTTACGACCGCGACGATTGCCGAGCCGGGCTTGGCTGCGACCGATGCCGAGCGAATACGCGAACTGGAAGAACGGGTCGCAGCGCAGGATGCGCTAATTCGTTCGTTAGCGGCGCGGCTTGATACAATAAACAGCACTGTCGCTTCGCCAATGTCATCCACATCGTTGCCACAGCCTCCGGCGATTTCCGGGCTACATGAAATTACGACCAGTGATGGTGTGACGATCAAGCCGCGCGGACGCATTCAGGCTGAAGCTTTGGCTGTCAACTCCGGTGATGGCGACACGCCCACTGGGACGCAATTGCGCCGCATCCAGATTGGAGCGGAAGGTAAGCTGGGCAGTGGCTTTCGTTACAGTGCAGAGGTGTCCTATGCGGGCAGCAAGCTGGGTCTGGAAGATGTGCTCATCGCCTATCAGCTAGGAGCGAGCAATGAGATTCAGGTCGGTTATTTCAAGCCACCGATCACCGCGGATGATATGACGTCGGATAATCACACCCTTCTGCTTGAACGCTCTGCCTATGCAAACCTGTTTGCCCCGGGGCGCCGTGTCGGGATTGGGATCAATCATTTCGGTAAAAACTGGGGACTACGCGCCAGCCTTTCGGGTGAACGCGATGATAGTACACTTGATGGAAATCGGCAGGAGGGCATGGTTTTCGCTGTCCGCTCACACGCCAATTTGCTGGGTAGCGACGGTGACGTTTTGCATATCGCCGGTTCAAGCTACTACACGCGCAGCTCGTCTACAGACCGTGCTTTTTCATTCTCGCAGAAACCCGAAACAAATCGTGCGCTAGCTACGATCAACACCGGTATTTTTGCGGCCCAGTCTGGCCTCTTCGTTGGAGGCGAGGCTGCCTTCGAACATGGCCCTTTTCTGATCCAAGCGGAAGGCGGCACCCTTGGCTTTGATGGATCTGCAGGCAGTGATCCCCGCTTCTGGGGCTGGGCCGCACAGGCTTCTTGGCGTTTTACCGGGGAAACGCGGACCTACGACGCTAAATCGGGAGTGTTTGGCCGCGTGGTGCCTGCTCGCCCCATCGGAATCGGCAGTTTCGGCGCGGTTGAATTGGGTTTCCGTATAGGGCAGGTCGATCTTAATGATGGGCTTATCGCTGGCGGGGAAATGACCACGCTGGGTGCGGTGGTTAACTGGTATCCGGTAACGCATACCCGTTTCAGTGCGAACATAATTCGCGCAAAAACTGAGAGAGCCGGGCTGCCAGATCAGAATCAAACGCTGCTTACCGTGCGCGCCGCCGCCGATTGGTGATGCTTCCCGCAGCTACACAAATTCTGACCTTGGTTCTTGGCTTAGCTTCTTCAGCCGTTGCTGCTGCCGCGCCGGTTCAATCCGAAGAATCTGACCGAAGCGGGACGGAAGCGCCGAGTGGGGCTTCTGACCGGTCCGTTTCCCTGGACGTGGTCTACACTGCTGACATTTGGCACGCGGTCGATGGCGGTTTGAAGACCGGAAGCCGCTATCTCGACAATTTGGATGTAATCGTCGATGTGGACCTGGAAGCGCTCGTGGGTTGGGAGGGTGCCACAGCGTTTGTCTATGGACTTTACAATAATGGCCAATCACTCAACGACCTGATGGGCGACGCACAGGTGTCTAGTAATATCGACACGGGGGTAAAGGCCGGTCGTCTTTACGAGGCGTGGATCGACCAACGCTTCGCGGGCGATATAGCGTCGCTGAAGGTCGGGCTATACGATCTCAATTCTGAGTTCGACGCGCTCGATACCTCGGCTTTGTTCGTAGGCAGCGCGCACGGGATCGGCACCGACATCAGCCAAACGGGCGCTAATGGCCCGTCAATCTTCCCGGTAACCTCGCTCGCGGCACGGCTCGCGGTCGAACTGGACGAACGATGGATTCTCCGTGTGGCCGTGCTCGACGGCGTTCCGGGAGATCCGGCGCGGCCGAAGCGGACCACAATCAAGTTCGACGAGCGCGATGGAGCACTACTGATCGGCGAGGTGGAGTATAAGCTATCCGACGGCAAACTGCTCGCAGGCTACTGGCACTACACCGCTGATTTCGACCACATCGATTACGGTCGAGGCGGCGGCAACAACGGCGCCTACATACGCGGCGAAGCATCTCTGACTCGTGAAACCGATCGCAAGCAGGGTCTCTCCGGTTTCTTCCGGCTGGGGCTGGCAGACGGTCGGATCAACATGTTCGACCGTTTCACGAGTGCCGGCCTTAGCTATGCGGGATTGTTTCCCGGGCGCGACGCCGATCTGGTTGGCGTTGCTGTTGCAGCTGCATTTACTTCTGCCGATTACCGCCGCCAAATGCCTGTCGACGCTGCCGAAGTCGCCCTTGAACTGACCTATCGCGCGCCGGTCGCCGATTTTCTCACGGTCCAGCCGAGCGTTCAATATGTCGTCAATCCAAGCGCCGATCCGGCTGTGCGCGATGCGCTCGTAGTTGGGCTCAGAACCGAAATAGGGTTTCGCTTCTAGGGCCCGGAAGTTTCCTCGCACCACCTGCTCAGCGATTTTGCTGATGGGTTTGCGGCCTCCTGTCGACTCCGCCTAGGTGTTCGCGGCGCACCACAGGTGACTGTTTTGACCGCTTAAGTTGGGACGCCCTGACGCATAGAAACGCGTACGAACCTCCTCAAATGAAATGAAGCCAAACCGATGCCGAGCCCCAATTGCGCCCCTGATACCTCTGTCGCATCTGAAAGCATTGCGACCAGCAGACTTAAGGGCACAGCGCTTGATCTGGCCAGCGAAGGCATCGCTATGGTGCCGGAAACCCAGGAACGGTTCGCAGTGAAAGATCCCTCCACTGGCGGCCTGATTGCTTTGGTTCCCGATTGCGATGCTGAGGTCGCCCTGGGTTCGATCACGCCTGCGCTTGCGGCCCAGTTTCACTGGCGGCACCAGACGGCCTTCCACCGGGCGGAAATCCTGCATCGCTGGCGTCTCCTGATTGAAGAGAATGTCGAAGCTCTGGCGGAAATCCTGACAATTGAGCAAGGCAAGCCAATTGCCGAAGCCGTCGGTGAAATTCGCTATGGCATGCGCTTTATCGAATGGTTCGCTGAAGAGGGCAAGCGCTGCTATGGCGATCTCGTCCCGGCCACTGGCCAGGATCGCCGGGCGCTTGTGTTGCGCCAGCCGGTTGGGCTGGTCGGCGCGATTACACCATGGAATTTTCCGAACGCAATGGTCACGCGCAAAGTGGCTCCGGCTCTTGCAGCCGGTTGTGCAATCATCCTCAAGCCTGCGGAGGATACGCCCCTGTCATCGCTTGCGCTCGCTGTCCTGGCTCGGCGCGCGGGGATTCCGGAAGGCCTGTTCACCGTTTTGCCGACAGCGCGCCCCGCAGGCGTTGGCGGCGTTCTCACCAGTCACCCTGACATCCGCAAGATATCCTTCACCGGCTCTACCCCGACGGGGCAGATGCTCATGGCCCAGGCCGCGAGCCACGTGAAGCGCATGTCGCTGGAACTGGGTGGAAATGCTCCGTTCATCGTCTTCGATGATGCGGACCTTGATCTCGCCGTTGCGACTGCGATGCAGGTGAAGTTTCGCAACGGCGGGCAAACCTGTGTTTCGGCCAATCGCTTCATCGTTCACTCGTCGGTCTCTGAGCGTTTTACCGCAAAGCTCGCCGAGGCCGTTCTTGCGCTCCGGGTAGGCGACGGGCTTGATGGTGCAAGCAATATCGGACCTCTGATCAACGAAAAGTCGGTTTCGAAGGTCAGTCGCCTTGTCAGCCAGGCCCGCGATCAGGGCGCCGATGTTCTGGTTGGCGGGCACGTCCATTCCCTGGGCGGCAACTTTTTCGAGCCGACCTTGTTGGTCGGCGTCCGGGCCGACATGGCAATCTGGGAGGAGGAGATCTTCGGTCCCGTCGTTACGGTCTGCGAGTTCACGAGCGAGGAGGAGGCTGTGTCGATTGGCAACGGTACACCTTATGGTCTGGCCGCGTACTTTTTTGCCAGTAATATGGACAGGATCTGGCGTGTATCGGAAGCGCTCGATTTTGGCATGATTGGCATCAACGAAGGCTTGAGCGCTAACGAAGCGACACCTTTTGGTGGCGTGAAGCATTCAGGCGTTGGTCGCGAGGGTTCACGCTATGGGCTCGATGAGTATACCGAGCTGAAATATCTCTCACTTGGCGGGATCGGTCGGCCACTGCCGGACCGACAATGTGCGTAAATATGGCTGAACTCAACTCATTGGCGAGAGCCCGAGCAGAGCCGGCCCCTGCGCGCAAGCGGCGCAGAGCTGCTGGCGAACGGGCTGCGCCAGCGGGCGCCAGCCATTTACATCGGACAGCTACGCAACCGCTCGAGTGATCACCCTAAACGCGATTGGCTCCAGCCATCCGAATGACCGGAACCGGCTAGCGGGACCAGCGAATACCGGAGGTCATGGCGGTGATGCCGCTACATCTCGATTTTAGACAAAGGAACGAAAAATGCTTGTAGGCACCGTGTGCGAGATCAAGACTCACGAATATCGTGTGGGTTTAACTCCTGAAAGTGTTCGTGAACTTTCAGTCAACGGGCACAGCGTTCTTGTTGAAACCGGCGCAGGCCTGGGCATCGGTGCAACCGATGCAGACTACGTTGCTGCCGGCGCGATCATCACCAGGGATGCGAGTCAGGTTTTCGCTGAATCCGAAATGGTCATTAAGGTCAAGGAACCGCAGGCAATCGAAACTGCGCAATTGCGCAAGGGGCAGATCCTTTACACCTATCTTCATCTCGCGCCCGACCCGGAACAGACCGCCGGTCTGGTGAAGTCAGGTGTCACTGCAATAGCCTATGAGACGGTCACCGGCCCGAATAATTCGCTCCCTCTCTTGAAGCCGATGAGCCAGGTTGCCGGGCGCATGTCCATTCAAGCCGGAGCATCGGCGCTTGAAAAGGCCAAGGGTGGCCGCTGCGTGTTGCTCGGTGGCGTTCCGGGCGTCCTGCCGGCAAAAGTCCTGATAATAGGCGGCGGTGTTGTCGGTCTCAATGCGGCGCAGATGGCTGTGGGCATGGGTGCGGACGTCACTATCCTCGATCGTGACGTTAATGTGCTGGAGCGGCTCGACGCACATTTTCAGGGCCGGATCCAGACGAGCTATGCCGGAGCCGGGAGTTTGACTTCGTTTCTGGCTGAAGCAGACCTTGTCATCGGTGCCGTGCTGGTACCGGGGGCTGCGGCACCGAAGCTGGTAAGCCGCGAAATGCTGGGGATGATGAAACAAGGCTCTGTCCTGGTCGATGTTGCAATTGACCAGGGAGGATGCTTCGAAACGAGCCGCGCGACGACCCACCAGGATCCGATTTATGCCGTTGACGGGATCGTGCATTATTGCGTTGCAAACATGCCAGGCGCCGTTGCGAGGACGAGTACTTATGCGCTCAACAATGTGACTGTGCCTTATGCCCTTAGGATCGCCCAAATGGGTTGCTTCGACGCGCTGCGGGGAGATGCCGATCTGGCCAATGGTCTCAACGTCCATGACGGAATGGTGACCTGTGAGGCGGTCGCACAGGAACTGGGCTATGAATTTGTTCCGCCAGTTCGGGCGTTTGGATAGTTACAGGTCACATGCTGCAAGACCATCCGTTGCGCCGACGAGTTGTTGGTGAAATGCACCTGCGGCGGTGGCCGGAGCTTACCGCGCCGTGTCAACTCGTTCAGATACTGCGCATCGTACCCGACGAACTCCGCCAGCAGGAGATGCTGGCATTGGCACCATGGCTTGGAGATCGGGGAGATAGCAGCCTCAGCGAAAAACGGCATTTGTCGGGAATAATCGGGCACGGGATTCCTTTTACGTGGGAGCGTCATACCGAAGCGAGCACGATAACCCTGTTTTTTGAGGGTCTCGATTACAATCCAAACTACAACAAAAGTGCGGTAATCCGAGATTTGGCGGCAGCACGCAAATTTGCTGAAGAATTGCCCGGAGATGTTGTGCGGGCCACGCATCTTTATATCTGCAGCAACGCGGCGGAAGCAGAAGAAATCGTTTCGGATCTCGATATGGAGATGGCGGAAATGGTTAGTTGTGAGGTTGGCGCTGACGTTCGCATCTGGTCTGACTTTCGTATCAGCCCGTCGGGCTACGGGCGCATGGTCGTGGTTCCGAATGGCACGCAGCCCAGCGATCTGTTCCGGACGGTCCAGAGATTACAGGAACTGGGCAATTACCGGAATCTGGCTTTGCTCGGTTTGCCTGTAGCTCAGGAAAACTGGCATGCCCTCAATGGGGCAGAGGCAGCATTAGGGGCGCTGGTCCAGGACTTGAACAGCGAAGCAGTCAACGACGAAGGGGCACTCAATTGCGTCACCGAAATCTCTGTGCTGCTGATGCAGCTATCCAGCCAGTCAGGTTTCAGAATGCGTGCGACAGCCGCGTACGCTCAGATTGTAGAGGACCGGCTGGCTGACATTGTTCCGCGGCGCATCGAGGGCTATCAATCGCTTACCGACTTTACCAGCCGGAGATTGCTGCCGGCTGTAAGAACCTGCGCGGCTCACAATACGCGTCTATCGGATCTCATGAACCGGGCGGAGTTATGCGCAGCATTGCTCCGCACAAGAATTGAAACGCGAATAGAAGTACAAAATCTGAAGCTGCTGGCATCGCTGGAAAACAGCACGAGATTGCAATTGTCACTTCAGCATATGGTCGAAGGACTATCGGTATTTGCGTTAAGCTACTACGCGATTGGTCTTTTCCATTATGGCATTGCAGGGTTCGCATGGGGCAGCAGGTTTGAGAATATTATAGTCTCAACGCTGACTCCGGTTGTGCTCGGTGTTTCCTATTTCACGATCAGGAAACTCAAATTGCGACGCCTTTCAACTCTAGCAACATCGTCTCGATTTTCGTCCAACTCGGTTGCGGGAATGTAGATGGCAATTCGGATTGATCTGCCTTCTCCCAACGTCCCCATGTTCCTTGATCCACGCCAGCTTCACGTGCTGCTTGTCGTATGGTCCATCCTTGGCCGCGTCGGAACTGCAATAGCTGTTCTTGCCGAGACGTTGCCGTCTGCCAAGGTGCATAGCCAAGAAAGGCGATGATAGCTGGGTAGTAGCGAACATAGGGTTCGCTTTGATCAGTTTCCCAACTTAGATAGGTAGCATGGCAGGCAGCAATGACTTAAGCCACCTCCCGTTGCAACATGCCATTTCGGAGACGTTTACACTTCAAATGTTCGCCTAGCGTCTGAGGGTTTTCAACAAAGCCCAGGAGTCTAGCGGCTTTGAGCCTTATTCGGATAAATGGTAAAAAAGCTACACGGCCATGCCGTTGCGGCCATCTGGGCGATGCAGCGCTTGCCTGTTCGCGCGCGCCTCGCTGCGCCGCAGATTATCAGGCGAAGATTTCGGGTCCTTTGCTCGACCGGATCGACCTGCATGTCGAGGTGCAGGCAGTCAGCGCCGCCGATCTTGTCCTGCCGCCACCCGCCGAGGGATCAGCCGAGGTGGCGGCGCGGGTGAGGGCGGCGCGCGATGTGCAAAGCGCTCGGCTGGCAGGTACCAAAATGCGGACCAATGCAGAACTCGACGGTGATCCGCTCGCCGAACATGCAACACCCGACGAACCGGGACAGAAGTTGCTGGCACAGGCAGCCGAAGCAATGCGGCTGTCGGCGCGCGGCTATACCCGGATTTTGCGCGTGTCGCGGACAATAGCCGACCTTGCGCCTGCCGTTTTTCCAATCTTGAATTGCTCTGACGATGCAAACCACAGCGGACGCAACGGCTGCTAACATCCAAAGTTCAGTCATTCCCGTTTCCCCATCGGCTTATAGTTCACGACCTTCTTTATCCGCTTAATGGCCTTATGGCTGCAATGTTGTGGTTAGCGGACCTTGCGCCGAAATGCGGGACGAACCGAGTAGCCAGCCTTTTCAAGTCCGTTTACTGCTCCCCACCAATAACCGCGCCATGGCTCCAGAGCGTCACTGTAGCAGGTGCGCTCAACCGTAAGGGATGCAAATTTTGGCCAGGCTGCCATTCGGCTTTGATGCTCACGCTTGCTTGAGGGCTCTGAAGGCCCAAGGTTTGACGCTCAACTTTTCCGGTTCGATCGCTAATCGCCGTTACCCAAGTTTCCATGCCAACCTGCGGAGCAATGACAATAAATCTGCGCTCAAGCGTTCCTATCGCGTCCGACGGGAGCTTTATGATGGCCGTTGACAGAACGCGTGCACGCGCGGGATTTGAGCAAAGTGTTGATGTCGCCTGCGTAGACGCCGACGTACCAATCGCAAGAATTGAAACCAGCAGTAGAAGCGCGTTCCGCATAGTGAGACACTACTGTTATTTTTGATGTCCGCAATGTTGTCGTGTCCGGAACAGCAGGTTTTGGATGCCAGATGGCGAAAGCTGCCCCTCGAAGCTTGCTCATCGATGTGGCTAGTCCCGACGCTGTCCCAGCCGGTCAGCGCAATTTTCCGTTCCTGAAGTCGGCCGTTCGTTGAACAATCGCCCCTCTGCGTGAGCGGGCCTCTGGCGACCCAACGGCTATCCGTAATCGGCTCGCGCGATATCGCGGGAAACCGGCTAGACAATCGGAAGCAAGTAACTCAGCTTCGTGTAGGCCTTCGAAATCTAGAAATGTTTGGGCGGATACCCTGGCAGCATATGGGCGCGTCAGCGCCCGGCGTGCTGACGCGCACCTTCTGACAATGGACATGCCGATGGCACGGCAAGCTGCCAGCCCTATGACGGCTGAGCCGAACCAGCGGCCATGTCGGCACCCCATCGCCATGCCCGGGCACATTTTAAGGTCACCGGCCATCCAATCATCGAGGGCTATGATCCGCCCGAGGGCTGGGGCTGGTGCTATATCGACGATATCGAGGTCGAACTGCCCGACCAGACTGCGTAGATCGGGCCGATCCCGCGCTTTGTCTGAAGCTGGTTAGTTCAACCCTCGATCAGCTTCAGCGGATTGGGCTTTGGCTCGGCGACCCTGAACAGGGTATTCCTGTCGCGATGGCGGAAGACCTCGGACTGTTCCCGCACCGCCAGCATCGTATCGGAAACGTACCGCCATGAACCGTCGGGATTGAAGGTGACTTCGATGGAGTAGGAATCGGTCCGGAAGGCGTACTCGAGAAATGTCGTCGAGCAGATGCCGTATTCGGTCTCACCGCGTACGGCGGAAAGCGTAAGGGAAGTTGCGTCCGGCGATGCGTGACCGGATGCCAGCGCCACCTGACCGCGCGGGATCGAGACACTCTGCATGACCAGGCCGGTCGCCGGTTCCCAAAGCCAGTACCCCACTTGGTCGTGGAAGGTGATGGCCTCGTCCGGTGTGTTGACATGGACGTGATAGCGCAAGCCGTACAGCAACTGCGGGCCATTGGCCTGCGGATCGATCGGCACCATTTCGATCCGCTCGCGGTACACTCTCTGCTCTGGGCCGTCGGCCTTGGGATTGATGTCCACCCCCCGGTGCCCTTCCCAGATACCGGCCAGGCGCCGCAAGGGTCCAAGGTTGGCCAGCGTGTCGGGATCGACATCGGCTGGTTCGGTGTAGATGTCTTCCGGGAATTCGGCCACCTGCGTTCTCCTTTGTTGTCGCCAATATTGCCGGATCATCGCGTCAGATCGAGAAGTGGCGAACCTAATGGCGGTCTGCTGTTCGTCATCGGCATAGCAGTTACTCTGATTGCGGTGAAGACAGCGGTGATCGTCATGATCGGACTGGCCTTCTGGATGACCTGGTGCAGCGCGCTCGCGCTGCTGCTCAGCCAGGGCGGTGAGTTTGGCTTCGTGCTGTTTGCCCAGGCGCAATCCGCCCTGCTGATCGCGCCGGAGGCCGCAGGCGCCGACAAGTCCCAGCACTTGCTGGTCCGACTACAACGCCGGCGAGCAAGTAGCCAAGCGCCATACCCAATCCAAGCCGATGAAATGCATGGACAAAAACCAGCGCAAAGCCAAGCAGGACGCCGCCGTCGCCTAGTTGCGAAGATTGGCCGGCATCGTGCATAGGGACCGGATTCTCCGTGCTGGTTGGCACCATCATGCCGACACGGAATATCCGCGCTCAACGAGGGCGATAGTACTGCCAAACCTGTGTCGCTGGAATGGACGCACGCATCTGCTCACAGTCCATAACGCCATCTCACTTCGTCGCGCGGACCGCCTGAGGTAGAGTTATCACGAGGTCGGCCGACGGTCGCGCCCAGACCGGCAATCCCCCCGGCGACAACCACGGAGAAAGATGATGTCCCGCTACTCGATCCGCCACGCCAGCGTGGCCCTCGCCGCGGCGCTCCTGGCCACAACGGCCCTGCCGACCACTTCGTCGGCCGCGCCCGCCGCGCACCACCATGCTGCGACCATCCCACCAGTGGTGCGCTACCACACGGTGAAGATCGATGGAGTCGATATCTTTTACCGCGAGGCCGGCCCGGCCGATGCGCCCGTCGTGCTGCTCCTGCACGGTTTTCCCACCTCGTCGCACATGTTCCGCCGCCTGATCCCGGCCCTAGCCGACCGCTATCACGTGATTGCGCCCGACTATCCGGGATTCGGCCAAAGCGCCGCGCCTGACCACAAGGCGTTCGCCTATACCTTCGCGCATTATGCTGACCTGATGGACGGTCTGCTCGTGCAGAAAGGCGTCGGCCGCTACGCCATGTACGTGATGGATTACGGTGCCCCCGTCGGCTACCGCCTCGCCCTCAAGCACCCCGAACGGGTTTCGGCACTGATCATCCAGAACGGCAACGCATACGAGGAAGGCCTCAAGGCCTTCTGGGATCCGATCAAGGCCTACTGGAGCGACGGTTCGAACGCCCACCGCCAGGCGCTCGGCATGCTGGTCGCGCCCGAAACGACCAAGTTTCAGTACACAGATGGCGTGAGCGATATCGAGCGGATCGATCCCGATAACTGGGGCCACGACCAGCCGCTGCTTGACCGCCCGGGGAACAAGGACATCCAGCTCGACCTGTTCCTCGATTACGGGACCAACGTCCCGCTCTATCCGAAATTCCAGGACTTCTTCCGCAAGTACCAGCCGCCGACGATCATCGTGTGGGGGAAGAACGACAAGATCTTCCCGGCGGACGGGGCCTACCCCTACAAGCGCGACCTGCCGCACGCCGAGTATCACATCCTCGACAGCGGTCACTTCGTCCTGGAGGACCAGTTCGAGGTGGCCGAACCGCTGATCCACAACTTCCTGGACCGCAAGCTCGCGCGCTGACCGCGTCGCGCCGGGCCGCCTGACGGCCCGGCGCCTTCGCTCCACCCCTTCAACAGAACCTCAGGAGGATCAATCATGGGCAAACTCGACGGCAAGGTGGCCGTGATCACCGGCGCCAGCACGGGAATCGGACTGGCGTCCGCCCAGCTCTTCGCCCGCGAGGGCGCCAAGGTCTTCCTGACCGGTCGGCGCCAAGCGCAGTTGGACGCGGCGGTGAAGTCGATCGGGGCGAGCGCGCGGGGCATCCGCGGCGATATCGCCGACCTCTCCGACATCGATGCGCTCTACGACGTGGTGCGCGAGGAGGCGGGCGGGATTGACATCCTGTTCGCCAACGCCGGCGGCGGGACCTTCCGCCCGCTCGCCGAAATCGACGAAGCGCACTACGCGGCGACGTTCGACGTCAATGTGAAGGGGACGCTCTTCACCGTGCAGAAGGCGCTGCCGCTGCTGCGCGATGGGGCGTCGGTCATCCTCACCGGCTCGACCGCCGCGGTGACCGGCACGCCGACCTTCAGCGTCTATAGCGCCAGCAAAGCGGCGATCCGCAGTTTCGCGCGCACCTGGATCCTGGATCTGGCCCCACGCCATATCCGGGTCAACGTGCTAGCGCCCGGCAGCACTTCGACCCCCGGCTGGCATGGCCTCACGCCGAACGCGGAGGCGAACGCGGAGATGCAGCGCATGGCCTCTGCGCAAACGCCTTTGGGACGGCTTGCGGAACCGGAGGAGATCGCCCACGTGGCGCTGTTCCTCGCTTCCAGCGACAGCAGCTACGTCAATGGGGTGGAGCTGTTCGCGGACGGCGGCTCAGCCCAAGTCTGAGCGTACAACAGGGGTCGGTACGATGCGGAAGCGGTTCTTCAGCGTGGCCTTTACCCCGTCCGTGCAGGCCGAACAGGCCAGGCATTCGTCTCAGGCGGGCTATGCCCGCCTGACGACCGTTGGAGCCGAAGGCGAGGAGGAGGCGGAGGGGCTCGGCGAAGTTGAGATCGGCTTCATCGAGGAACGGGACAGCTTCTATCTCGCCACCGTGTCGGAGACCGGTTGGCCCCACGTCCAGCATCGCGGCGGTCCGGCCGGCTTTGTCCGTGTCTTGGACTCCCGGACCCTGGCCTGGGCCGACTTCTCGGGGAACCGGCAATACGTCTCGATCGGCAACACGGCCGTCAACGACAAGGTGGCGCTCATCTTGATGGACTATCCGGCTCGGCAGCGGCTGAAGATCCTCGGCCGCATGACGACCGCCGAGATCGCCGATCGGCCCGACCTGCGCGACCGACTCGAGATCGCGGGATACGGGGGGAGGATCGAGCACGCCATCCAGGTCCGGGTCGAGGCCTTCGACTGGAACTGCCCGCAGCACATCACGCCACGATTCACGGCCGCGCAGGTCGAGGTCGCCGTCGCGCCGCTGCGGCGCCAGATCGCGGACCTGCAAGCGCGGCTCGAACGCGCGGCGACCGTCAAAGACTGACCACGAAACTCCCACGACGAGCGAGCCTCAGCATGCTCGCCCCCCCGCCGGAGATCGTCTTCATCAACGTCTCCTCGGTGGACCAGGAACACCAGCAACGTCTTATCGAGCTGCTCACGGCCGCCACCGAAGGCTCAGTCGACAAGGCGCCCGGCTTTCTCGGCGCGTTCCTGCACCGCAGCCTCGACAGCATGAAGGTCACCATGTACGCGCGTTGGGCCAGCCTCGAACAGCACCTGGCCATGCAGGACCCCGGCCCGCTGCCGATCCTCGAGGAAGCGCTGAGCTTTGCTCCGTTCGAGCAGGCCGGCTAGGGTCGTGCCGCGGCGGACACCGCGAAGCTGTCCCCCAGCATCAGGAAGCGGGAGATCTTCCCGCCCGAGACCGCCAGGATGATCGCGAAGGGCGACTCGATGAGCCGGCCGGTGGCGACCACCCGGCTCATCAGCTCGCCGATGATCGCCGCGCGCGTATCGCTGACCAGGATATCGAGAACCTCGAACCGCTCCTGCGGGAGCAGGCTGCCCGTGCCCTCGATGAAGCGCTCGACCGCAGCGTGACCGGTCTTGCGTCCGATCCACGGGAGCGCGCCGGCGTCGCCGGGCAGTTCGAACACCACATCGTCGGCAAACATCGCCCTGATCGCGCAGGGCCCGGCGCCGGATCCGATGGCCTCGAGAAGCGCCAGGGCGATCGCGCGGTTCTGGTCGGGCAGGCCGCCGGCGGGATGCCGGGCGGCCGCGCGCCGGGGTAGCTGCGGCTAGTCCTCTTCGGCCGCGTCGAAGGCGTCCAAGGCCCGCGTGGCGTAAATGATCGCCGCGCCGGCGTCGACGCTGATGGCCACGCCGACAGCCTCGGCGATCTCGGCCTTGCTCGCGCCGAACCGCCGCGCCGCTTCGGTGTGGACCGTGATGCAGCCGTCGCAGCGCAGGGTGATGACGACGGCCAGGGCGATCAATTCCCGGGTCTTGTCATCGAAATGCCCCGCCTTCTGTCCCGCGCCGTTCACCGCGACATAGCCTCGGACCGTGTGAGGGCGGAGCTTCCCGAGCTCTGTGATGCCCTTGGAGTCCTAGTGGCGGTAGTCCTTCCAGGGAAGCATGTACATGGCGGTCTCCATTGGTGGCTGGCTCAAAACCCGAAGTCGCTGAGGCCCGGGTGATCATCCGGCCGGCGACCGAGCGGCCAGAAGAATTTGCGGTCGCCCTCCTCGATCGAGTGCTCGTTGATGCTCGCGTGGCGATGCGCCATCAGCCCATCGTTCTCGAACTCCCAGTTCTCGTTGCCGTAGGCGCGGAACCAGACGCCGCTGTCGTTGCGGTATTCATAAGCGAAACGTACCGCGATGCGGTGGCCGCTGAAGACCCAAAGCTCCTTGATCAGTCGATAGTCCAATTCCCTCGCCCATTTGCGGCGAAGCAACGCCTCTGCCTCAGGCCGGCCTGTCGCGAACTCCACGCGGTTTCGCCAACGCGTGTCGAGTGAATAGGCCTGCGCGACCTTGGCCGGGTCGCGCGTGTTCCAGCCATCCTCGGCCAGGCGCACCTTCTGCAAGGCGGTTTCGTGAGTGAAGGGCGGCAGGGGTGGTCTGGACATCGTGGACTCCGGGGTCGAGGGGTGGCGCCGCACCGGCGGGGGGGGGAGGGCCGGTGCGGCGTCGGCGGCGTCAGGTCTTGAGGAAGGCGAGCAGGTCGCCATTGAACTCATCCCGGTGGGTCACGGCCAATCCGTGTGGGGCTCCGGGGTAGACCTTGAGCGTCGCGCCTTTGACGAGCTTCACGGACATCCGCCCGGCGTCGTCGATTGGAACGATCTGGTCGTCATCGCC
>JANOHL010000080.1:0-1515 GCA_031406495.1 Sphingomonadales bacterium
AGCGACCTGATCATCCACGGCAAAGACCGGCTGCACGGCGCGACCTACCGCGTGATGAGCGACCGGATCGAGGCGGGCAGCTACGCCTGCGCCGCCGCAATCACCGGCGGCGATGTTGAGTTGATCGGTGCAAACGCCAGCGAAATGGACGCGACGCTCGACGCGCTGCGTCAGGCGGGCGTGACTGTCGAGGCAACCAAGGACGGCGTTCGCGTCTCCTCCGACGGCAAGCTAAAGCCGCTCACCATCTCGACCGCGCCCTATCCCGGCTTTGCCACCGATATGCAGGCGCAGTTCATGGCAATGCTGTGCATGGCCGACGGCGCGAGCGTGCTCACCGAAACCATCTT
Source organism: Sphingomonadales bacterium (assembly GCA_031406495.1). Lineage (GTDB taxonomy): Bacteria > Pseudomonadota > Alphaproteobacteria > Sphingomonadales > Sphingomonadaceae > Sphingorhabdus_B. Next base: position 351 of record JANOHL010000080.1, read on the forward strand.
CGAAAACCGCTACATGCATGTCCCCGAACTCAACCGCATGGGCGCGCATATCGAAACCAAGGGACGGACGGCTATCGTCCACGGCGTCAAGGCCATGACCGGCGCGCCAGTAATGGCCACCGACCTGCGTGCGTCGATGAGCCTGGTGATCGCGGGGCTGGTGGCGGATGGCGAGACGCATGTGAGCCGGTTATATCACCTCGACCGTGGTTACGAGCGGCTGGAGGAGAAGTTGCAGTTGGTCGGGGCTGATGTGGAGCGGGTTGGGGCGGAGTGAATGCCGTTCCCGATTTCGATCCGAGGCAGTTTCTCTATTCCGCAGGTCGATTCGATAGACGACGTTCGTCCGCACCTGTTGGAGCAAGCCGAAATATTGTTGTCGATAAACTCAGACGATGTGAGCGCTGACGGCCAGACAGTTATCTCGCGACCAGGCATTGCCGCTTGGTTTTTTAGTTACGGCAACAATTGGCATCCGATGGTTGCCTTCGACGATATTACCCTGACTGTTTCTGGTAGTGCTTCAGTTGCGGAAGTCGCTTACACGCTCAGCACACGGCGAATGTTCTGGATCGTCTTGAGCATAGCAACGGTCGTAGCGATTTTTACAGGGGCGACATCTTTTAGCCAGCAGCCTCTTTTGAACACCGTAGTCAATTCAGCAAAGTTCGCCGCTTTGGCATTCTTTTGGATTTTCGGAACGAACTACCTGCTGGGGCTGCTTCGCGGACCATACTGGTTGCGTGACCAGTTACTAAAAAGACTGCAATCATTGTAAGGTCAGTCGGCTTAACATGCCGCCGATGTTCCACCGCCAACCAACCACAACCGGATAGCACTCGCCAAGCCGCACGGCGTGTCCGATTCCAGCCGCTCGACATCGATTTGCGCGACGAGGGCGTTGAGCGGTAAGCCCTTCGCCTCCGCCGCTGCCTTTAGCGCGTCCCAGAACAAAGGTTCGAGGCTGATCGAGGTCTGGTGACCGGCGATGGTCATGCTGCGCTTTACCGGCGGGTGGTAGATGGAGGGCATTGGTGCGCTTTACGCGATGATGATGGGTCCGCCAAACTTACGTTGCATGCACCTAAAAACGTTAGGGGATGGGTCCCCGCCTTCGCGGGGATGACGAAACTAAAAACCAAAAACCAAAATATCGTCACCCCCG
>JANOHL010000093.1:0-17367 GCA_031406495.1 Sphingomonadales bacterium
GACGTCCTTCGGATTTGACCGCTTTCGTCCATTGCTTCGTTGGCGAACCTTGAGATATCGGCATATCCCTGCGGCCCGCCGCCTCGCACTGAACGAAAGCGCTTCAAACCTCGAATGCGCATTTAATAGGTCCTGACCCTAAGCTGTCGTTACGCGCATTACGACGAGCATGTTGATCGCTTCCTTTCTAATTTGCGGCGAGGTGATAATTCTGGACAGCACCGTCCGAGCGTTGGACGCAGGCGCATCCAATTGGTTGGCCAATTCCTGCCACCGCTTCCGTGCTGCAGGCAAATCATTCTTCGCCGCCAACGCCATCACTTCGACCAACGCGGTTCGTGGATCATTGGCTGATGCAGATGGCAAACTGGCAAAAATTTCAAGTGCTTCGGCGTTGCGTTTTTCTCTAAATAGCAGAAATACCAAGGTGGCCCGTGCCTCGACACCGTAATTCAGGTCAAGCGCGATTGCTTTGCGCAACATCTCCTCTGCGCGCGGATCAGAACAGGTCGCCAGATAGATTGCGTAATAACCCAAAATTCCGGGGTCATTGCGTCGATATGACAACGCCTTTTCGGCAAGCGGTACCGCAGCATGGCAATCGCTGGCAAAAAGTCGCGCACGTGCTTCAGCGAATATTGCTTCGGGATTTGTCGGCCCTGCCCGATAAGCGCGTGCAGCATAATCACTGCCCTTGTTCCACAAGGTCTTCTCACCGCTGACCTGCGCTTGGGCGAAGTTGACAAAGGACAACGCCGCCAACGCAACCGGCAGATCCAGTTCTGTGCGGATCATTTCGTCCAAACAATCGGCGACCAACGGCGCCTTTGTATAATCGCGTTGAAGCCTGAACTGGTTATACTGTAAAAGACAAGGATAACCGGGCGCGTAGTTGTTTGCCAGAACCCTCCGTCGGTCATTCGCGATAACACCGAAGTCGCCTGCAACTTGCGCCACGACCCTGTCCAAAGCCGTCCCGTCGGCAAGCATTTGCGGATCAATATCAAACCTGTCCGACCAGATTATGGTGGAATCCTCCACGCGGCTGAGGATGGCCATAGCCTGCAAATCTTTGTCAGCCCCCGAAATGGAGGTTTCCAAAATATAGCTTGGCCGGGCATCGTTTGCCACGGTTGATGCGTCACTGTCGGTGATTACGGTGGTGTAACGGCGAAAGCTGTCACGATAAAAGTCCATCACCTCTGTCCGCATTTTCTGGTCGTCCGCGCCCGCGTTGATTTTGGGGACAGCAAATTCAATCCGGGGTGTTTCCAGATTGGGCTTTTCCCATGCGGAAACCATATAGCCCAGGACACCAATGCTGACGCTGGCTGCGATCAACAGCAAGACCCAGACAAAGTGCGGCACATCAGTGAAAATGGATGCAGCAGCCCCACCCGCAATATCTTTGATACTTTGTTTGTTCTCGCCTTCACCCTCGGCAAGAAGGCCGAGCCTTTCATCAAACTCGACCAGTTCGACCTGATAATGCCCCACGGGAATTTGCAAGCGACGCGACCGCGGGTGATCGGCATAATAAACCGCGATCATTTTTCGCAATCGACCGACCTGAACCCTGGGATAGCTATCAATGTTCGGATCAAAACTGGAGTTACGGCCCAAGCCTTCTACTGCAACAGTATAAGCTTTTGGGCCTCTGGAATTCTGATTGATACAGAAGTCGACCAGAAATTCCAGCAGATGCGACATCACGGGAGAACGGCGAAAGTCTGGTGAGTGCATTAGATGCACGCATTCCTCTTTCATGGTAGCCGCGACATTTGCGGGCAAAGACATAACTCTCCTTCCCCAGAGAAGGTTAAATATGACCCGCCGTATATCATTATATCAACTGTTCTTACGGTGACTAATATATAAACACTTCCTTAATCCAATCTCAATGCACAATTTTTTATTATTCCCAATATATTGAAATTAAAGGGATTAATATGCAAAGATTGCTGCTACGGTATCAATCACCGGTTGATACTGCTGCATTCCGAAATTGTCCCCTATTACCGTTACATCGTCAGGAACACCGTAACCCCACACCATCCACACGGCAACCGGGCGACGACTGTTTGAGACAAGGCGTGCAAGCCATCGGGTAACGGCAAGCGCCACAGGCAATTTGGTCAGGAGCAACATCCCAGATGGCTCTTGGCAATTGGGGGACGTGCAAGGCCGGTCCTGGTCCACTTGCCTTGCACGTCCAACCACTTCCCGAACAGACATCTCTCCAGGCTCCTGCATCCTTTTTCAGTTTCAATGCACTTGCATTGCCTTGCCAGACACCGCATTGCATGGACTTCTTGGACGTTCATCATCGAAGCGGTTAAAAAACAGGCATGGCGATATTATCCGACATCTGGATTCGGGAACAGGCAACCACCACCAATATGATCGAGCCGTTTGTCGAGGCGCAGAGGCGTGACGGCTGCATCAGCTTCGGTCTCAGCTCTTACGGCTATGACGCGCGTGTTGCCGATGAATTCAAGATTTTTACCAATGTCGATAGCTCGGTGGTCGATCCCAAGCAGTTCGACCCGAAAAGCTTCGTCGACCGCAAAACTGACGTCTGCATCATCCCGCCAAACAGTTTTGCACTCGCTCGCACTGTAGAGTATTTCCGCGTGCCGCGCGATGTACTGGTGATCTGTTTAGGCAAATCGACATATGCGCGCTGCGGCATTATTGTGAATGTGACGCCGCTCGAACCCGGCTGGGAGGGCCATGTGACGCTGGAATTCTCCAACACCACGCCGTTGCCTGCCAAAATCTACGCCAATGAAGGCGCGTGCCAGTTTCTGTTTCTCAAAGGCAACGAACCGTGCGAGACTAGCTATGCTGACCGTGCGGGCAAATATATGGGTCAAAGAGGGGTGACATTGCCCAAGCTCTGACGCAGGATGTGCAGCCCCCCTTTTGGAGAGAAGGAAACGCCAATGCTTTCAGGACTTTTTGCCTTTTTGGGCCGCATCATGCTGGCGCTGATATTCATAATTTCCGGTGCCCAAAAACTGACCGATATTGGTGGCACGGGCCAATATATGGCGAGCGTCGGATTGCCCTCCAGCCTTGCACTTCCGGCAGCATTATTTGAGTTGATCGGGGGCATTATGATCGTGCTTGGTATATTTACCCGCCTTACCGCTTTTGTCTTTGCCGGTTTCTGCTTGCTTACCGCGCTCCTGTTCCACCGCGAAACAGCCGATCAGATGCAGGCCATCCTGGCGCTGAAAAACATCGCGATTGCAGGCGGCTTCCTCTGCCTGTTCGCCTATGATCAGAAAAGCTGGAGTTTCGATTCCTATCGCCAGCGCCGCAGAGACGACGAAATCGCGCGGCGCGCATCGACCAGCGATCATCCTGGCACGGGTGCTGGATAAGGACGAAGCGGCAAAAAGGCGTAGCTAGGTTTTTCCGGCGCTCGATTAGAAAAACTTGCAATGTAGGATTTGTTTTGAGAGCGTTGCCGGATGCCAATTAATGTAAGATTCCCCAGCCTGAATTGCCTTTAGCATATTCAAGTTGCAGAGGCCGGTAAATATACAAAGCATACAAAACAGCCCTGCACATGCGTATGTTTTGTTCACTTTGGGGCCTGATTGAGGGCGCAATAGGAGAGACCATGACCCAATCCCCCCGCGAATTTGATATCATTGTTTACGGTGCGACCGGCTATACCGGACGTCTTGTTGCCGAATATATGGCAAAACGCTCGGGCGCAACGAAATGGGCGATGGCAGGCCGCAGTCTTTCCAAACTGGCAGAGGTACGTAACGAAATCGACGCACCCGCCGATACGCCTTTGGTGGTGGCCGATGCATCTGATCCCGCTTCGCTCGATGCGATGACCAAACGTGCAAAAGTCATCCTTACCACCGTCGGGCCTTATCAGCTCTATGGCAATGAACTGGTCGCCGCCTGCGTGGCCAACGGCACTGACTATACCGACCTGTGCGGTGAACCCGCATGGATGCGGCAGAAGATAGACCAGCATGATGCCGCCGCAAAGGTATCGGGCGCGCGGATCGTGTTTTCCGCGGGCTTCGATTCTATCCCCTTCGACCTTGGCGTGCTGATGCTCGAAAAGCATTGCGTCGACACCTTCGGCACGCCTGCACCCCGCGTCAAAGGCCGGGTTCGGGCGATGAAAGGTACTTTCTCCGGCGGCACGGCGGCCAGTTTGAAGGCAACGATGGCCGCTGTTGCCAAAGATCCGGTAGTGATCGGCTACCTCACCAACCCGTTCAGCCTTGCGCCCGGTTTTGAAGGCCCGCCGCAACCGCCGGGCAACAAGCCCGAATATGATGAAAGCCTTGGAAGCTGGGCCACCAATTTTTTTATGGCCGCGATCAACACCAAGAATGTCCACCGCACCAACGCACTGCTGGGGCACCGTTACGGCACCGATTTTGTCTATGACGAAATGATGCTGACAGGGCCGGGCGAGCAGGGCGAGGCGATTGCCAAGCATGTAGCCTCGACCCCGATGATGGGCGGCGATGACGACCCCAAACCTGGCGAAGGGCCGACGAAGGAAGAACGCGAGACCGGTTTTTACGATGTGCTGTTTGTTGGTGAATATCCCGACGGTCGGACGGCGCGGCTGTCGGTCAAGGGCGACAAAGACCCTGGCTATGGTTCGACATCGAAGATGATCAGCGAAACCGCGATTGCCTTGTGCGAGATCGACGGCCCCGGCGGCGTGACCACTCCCGGCGCGGCATTGGGTGAGGCACTGGTCGAACGGTTGCAGGCGAAGGCCGGGTTGAAGTTCGCGGTAGAGGGGTAACCCCTTCCCTATCGGGAGCGCTGGCCCTATATGCCGCGAGCCATGCTTGCCCGCCTTTTCAAAAAATCCGCCGCTCCACGTCCGCTCGATACTGCGCGCGTGCCCGACGGTATGCGCGTGTATGCCATTGGTGATATTCACGGACGCAACGATTTATTGCTAAAACTTCTGGTGCAGATCGACACCGACGACGCAGAGCGCGGTGGTGCGGATACGCATATCATCTTCCTCGGCGATCTGATGGATCGGGGTCAAGACAGCGCCGGCGTCATCGAAACCGCGATTTCGCTACGCAATGCAGGCCGGAAAGTCCGGTATCTAATGGGCAATCATGAAGAAGTTTTCGTGCGTGCGTGCCGCAAATGCGACCCAAAAATGACGCGCTTCTTCCTGCGCATCGGCGGCGAGGCGACGGTGCTGTCCTACCCGATCACCCGCGCCGAATATATTACGCTCGATATGGAGCAGTTGAGCGCGCGGCTGGCGACTTTGGTGCCAAAACACCATCTGGAATTTATCGACAGCTTCGAAGACCAGATCGTCATTGGTGATTACGCGTTTGTCCACGCGGGTATCCGCCCCGGCGTGCCGCTTTCCGAGCAGAAACCGAGCGACCTGCGGTGGATCCGCGAAGAATTTGTCGACCAGCGTGGCGATCTGGAGAAAGTCGTTGTCTATGGCCACACAATCTACGACGAAATCGAAGAACGCGGGTCGCGGATCGGGATCAATACCGGGGCATATGCTTCGGACAAACTGACTGCATTGGCGCTCGAAGGCGGCGAGCGCTGGTATTTGCAAACCTGATGGCCATGAAGAGACTGCCCCTGCTCGCCGGCGCACTCGCGCTGATTCTCACCACCCCTGTCCGAGGCGACACGGGAAGCCCAGATCCGGCCAAGCTCAAGCAATATGTGGAGAAGCTGGTCAGCTTTGGTACGCGGCACACGCTCTCATCCGCTGATGATCCAAAGCGCGGAATTGGTGCGGCACGGCGCTGGGCCAAGTCCGAGTTCGAAGCGATGTCGAAAAAGTGCGGCAATTGCCTGAAAATCGAGATGCTCGAACGGCAAATGTCCGGGCCGCGGGTGCCGAACGGCGTCAACATTGTGGACATACTCGCGATCAAGCCCGGCAAGATGGGCTGGGACCATGTCATCATCATCGCCGGGCATATCGACAGCCGTGTGTCCGATGTAATGGATTTCACTAAGGATGCGCCGGGTGCTAATGACGATGGTTCGGGCAGCGCGCTGGTGATCGAAGCGGCGCGATTGATGTCTCAGCAACCGCAGGGCGAGGCGACCATCGTGTTCGCGTTGCTATCGGGCGAGGAACAAGGTCTGTTTGGCGGCCGCCTGCTCGCCGAAACCGCGCAAGAGCGTGGCTGGAAAGTCAGCGCGATGCTGAACAATGATATCGTCGGCAACACCGTCGGCACCGATGGCCGTGTCGTGAACGACCGCGTGCGGGTGTTCAGCGAAGGCATCCGTGCGTCTGAAGATATCGCGGGCCAATTGGCAAGGCGTGGCAGCGGCGGCGAGGATGACGGCCCTAGCCGCTCACTGATGCGCTATGCCGACAAGGTGGCAGAAGCCGAGATCGGCAGAATCGGCCTCGATGTGTTTGGTGTCAGACGGCCCGACCGCTTCTCGCGCGGCGGCGACCATCTACCCGCGCTTGAGCTGGGTCTACCCGCCATCCGCTTCACCGTAGGAGTTGAGCATTATCATCACCAGCATCAGGATTTGCGCACCGAGAACGGAATCGATTATGGCGACACCGTCGACAAGATGGATTTTCCGTATCTCGCCAAGGTCACAGCCTTGAATGTGGCCGTGGCAGGACGTTTGGCCGCCGCACCGCCTGCTCCGGCGTCGGCTAGTTTGGGTGGCGCGGTGTCTTCGGATACAACAGTGACATGGACGCCCGTAAGCGGAGCGAGTGCTTATTTCATATATACGCGCCGTGCCGATGAGCAGGACTGGAAAGCGGTCACGCGGACAACCGACACCAAATTCACGCTGAAGGGACTGATTGTCGATGACCATTTTGTCGGCGTCACTGCGCTAAGCGCAGATGGCTCGTCAGAAAGCATCATCACATTTGCCGGTTTGCCACCGCGCCAATGAAGCAATTCCTGTGCTCCTGCGCACGCAGGAGCGATGGCCGCGTTGCGCGATGCTTCCAGCACTCCTGCCTACGCAGGAGCGCAAAAACAATGGGCGCGGCCTCCTTAGACCGCGCCCTTAGCATTACTTCCGGGTGTGTTCAGGAAAGTCGTTCAAGCAACCAGCGGCTGCTCCATATCGTCGAGATCGCGCAGCACATAACCGCGGCCCCAGACGGTTTCGATGTAATTTTCACCCATACAGGCCAGCGACAATTTCTTGCGCAGCTTGCAGATGAAGACGTCGATGATTTTTAGTTCGGGCTCGTCCATGCCGCCATAAAGGTGGTTGAGGAACATTTCCTTGGTGAGCGTGGTACCCTTGCGGAGCGAAAGCAGCTCCAGCATCGCATATTCCTTGCCGGTCAGATGGACGCGGCTGCCGTCAACTTCGACGGTCTTGGCATCAAGGTTGACCGCAAGCTTGCCGGTGCGGATAACGCTTTGCGAGTGACCCTTGGAGCGGCGCACGACCGCATGGATGCGGGCGACCAGTTCTTCGCGGTGGAAGGGTTTTGTGACATAATCGTCGGCACCGAAGCCGAACGAACGCACTTTCGAATCCATTTCACTGATGCCGGAAAGGATCAGCACCGGCGTCTGCACCTTGGCGACGCGCAGCTTCTTCAGCACATCATAGCCGTGCATATCCGGCAAGTTCAGGTCAAGACAGATGATGTCGTAATCATATAGCTTACCCAGATCGAGGCCCTCTTCGCCCAGATCGGTGGTGTAGACGTTGAACCCTTCGGTCGCGAGCATCATTTCGATAGCCTTCGCGGTGGTGGGTTCGTCTTCAATCAAAAGCACACGCATTGGGCAAGCCCCTCTTTACCTATTACAACCCCAACGTCCGTCCCGCACCCCTTGCCGACGCGTCGTTGGTATTCATTAACCATAAGGGAAATGAACTGAAAAGGTTAATTTCATCTTAACACGAGCATTTCGGCGAGTCGCGGGAGGTCGGATAGCGCAAAACCGACTCATTTCTGCGGTTTTCCGAGTCCGTTTGGGTGTGCAAAATTTTTTCGAAAATTTAGCTGTGCGACAGCCATTTTTACTGAAACCGATACCGATCAGCCAGCAGGGTCCAATTATCATTGCGTCTCCGGGGAACCCGTGCCGACACAAATAGCAAAAAGTGGCGATCAGGCGGCGTGCAGCAACGCTGGATTATTCCGCCGGCGCAACGCCGCACCGATCAAGCCGAAACCCAAAATCATCATCATCCAGGTCGCAGGTTCCGGTACCGCGGTCTGCACTTTTATATTTGAGAGCTTAAAGCCATCAAGGCACAACTGATTTTGGCCTGCGCCGCAATTTTCCGCAGGGTTGCTGAACGCGGCACCGATTAGCCAGATATTGCCGGTTTGATTGCCGCTGTTCAGTAGCCGCGTGTTTGCAGTCTGACCGGACGTTGAATTCACATTCGACGCAGCAAAGCTGTTGCCAAACAGCGCCGCCAACTGGGCATAAGTCGACGTATTTGCCAGCGGATCGGTTAGCCAGCTGCTGTTGGTGGTGCCAAAGGCGACCGTGGCGTCGCCGTCATAACGCGTGCTGCCCATGTTATAGGTGGTAAACTTTGCGGCTTCGAGCTCGACCAGCTGGTCAAACTGCAAAATCAGAAAGTCCTTTTTGACCAAATTGTCGATTGTATGGTGCGGGCTGCCGGTTGACTCGCCTACCGAGCTTGCGCCCAAACCATTGGCATATACTTGCACCGCGCCCTTTTCAACGGTGCCAGTGGCGAGCGTTGTCGTTGTACTCCAGGCTGTTACGCGCACCTTGACCGTCGTCGAACCCACAGTGACAGTATAAACCCGACCGGCGCTGTTACCCGTTCCGGACGAATTCATGGGAAATGTGATGACTGTGGACGCCTGCGCAGCCGACGCCGAAACGAAAGCCGATGCCAGCATGGCGCAAAACAACAAAAAGTGACGAATCGAGCTCATTACATATTCCCCTGTTCCGACGGATTGGGGCCGGCTTAATGCCTAATCAACTGTTAACTGGCACTTCCAAACGCTTGTCCTGTTTCGAGACATAGCAATTTCCGGGGCGAACCCTGCTCCTTCAAGGGTCGCAACACGCATTGGCGCACGAAAATGCCCGCCCTGACCTTCGTTATCATTCGTTAAATCCTACGCCATATTGCAATATGTATTGAGAGCAGAGGATACGGAGATGGGAATAACCAAAAAGTTACGCGAAGATCATGATGAGCTGCTCAAGCTTGCTGACGTTTTTCGCGACATCATCGCCCAGCCCGTTCCCCCTGTCGGCATCGACTTGATAGAATTTCGCAGCGCATTTGCCAAACAACTGCTTGCCCATCTGACGAGGGAAGATTGGCTATTATATCCATCGCTGCTGCAGACTTCGGACCGGGTCATCGTCGCCACCACGCAATCGTTCATAGATGAAATGGGCGGTTTGCTAAATGCCTTAAAGGCTTGGTCGGCAAACTGGCCCGCTGAACGGATTTCCACAGATTGGGCGACGTTCGTTGCAGAGACATCGGACTTGCTTGACGCCTTAACCCGCCGGATCGTTCGCGAAAATGAGGAGCTTTATCCGCTGGTAGAGATGAAGTTTACGAAGGTGGCGTAGGCGGCATAAGACGCAACAGCCCTTGGGACCGCGCATTACGATACCCACCTACCCAATATTCGGCGCGTGTCTCAATGGCTGTGATCTGCGATTTGGCTTCGTCAATGCGGGTGGGGGTCGGGGTTAGATAGACGCTCCACCAAATACTCGATCAACGCGGTCACTCGTCTCGGTCTTAAGCGCCCAGGTGGCGTAAGGAGATGCAGGGCGCTAGCTGGCGTTGTCCAATTCTCGAGTATTTCAACCAGCCTACCGCTTTCTATGTGCGGACGACATATAAAGTCAGGCAATTGCCCTATGCCCAACCCCGCGCAGAGACTGGGAAGCATAGCGTCGCCGTTGTTAACGCTTAACTGGCCTGCGATCTGTATCGTCACCTGTTCACCGGTCGAGCTGGAAAACTTCCAGTTCTCCGGCTTTGCCGATAGCGAGTAACGCAGGCATTTATGTTCGCCAAGTTGTGCCGGATGAGTGGGCGTACCATGCTCTGCCAAGTAAGCCGGTGACGCAATCACCATCACCCGGACGGGACATAGCCGCCGCGCGCGTAATGAACTGTCGGGCAACACCCCTACCCTGAGCGCAATATCAAAGCCTTCGCCGATCAGATCGACCTTCGAATCGCTCAGGTGCACATCGACGCTAATGCCAGGATAGGCTTTTAGAAAATCGGCTATGGCTGGCGCGACATGGCTAAGGCCGAAGCTCATCGGCGTGGCCAGGCGGACCAAGCCAACGGGTTCGGACGCATCCTCGCGCGCGGCTTCTTCGGCGGCCTCACCCTCGGCCAATATCCGCCTAGCGTGTTCCACCAACTTCGACCCGCTCTCGGTCAGCGCCAACCGGCGCGAGGTGCGGTGGAACAACGGCGCACCGACCTGCGTTTCCAACCTAGTGACCGCTTTCGATACTGTTGCCTTTGATAGGCCAAGCGCCGCAGCGGCTCCGGTGAAGCTCTTATGCTCGACCACACAAGCGAAAATGCTCCAAGCTTCAAAATCAGGTAGTGTCATAATTGGAAACAATATGTTTCTAACGTTTCTATTTCAATCCTAATCTGCGCGCCTATCTACAGTTCATGATATCCACCCCAATAGGAGTGACCATAATGTTAGACAGCAAAACCAAAATAGACATCCGCCCTTTCGCCTCGCTTGGTGCCGCCAATCATGGCTGGCTCGATGCCCATCATCATTTTTCCTTCGCCAATTATCATGACCCCGACCGCATGAGCTGGGGTAGCATCCGCGTGTGGAATGACGACACCATCGAAGCGCAAACCGGCTTCCCCCCGCATCCGCATGCCGACATGGAGATCATCACCTATGTCCGCACCGGCGCGATTACTCATAAGGACAGCCTTGGCAATGAAGGCCGTACCGAGGCCGGCGATGTGCAGGTGATGAGCGCGGGCAGCGGTATTCGTCATGCCGAATATAATCTGGAAAATGTGCCGACGACTTTGTTCCAGATCTGGATCGTGCCAAAGCGCACCGGCGGTTCACCGGCATGGGGTGCCAAACCCTTCCCAAAGGGTGAGCGTTCGGGTTCATTTCAGGTTCTGGCCAGCGGATTTGCCGAAGATGCAGATGCGTTACCCATACGTGCCGATGCCCGGGTGCTGGGTGCAACGATCAAGGCTGGTGAAAGCGTGACTTACGAAGTTGGTGCGGGGCGCTACGCCTATCTGGTGCCCGCAACCGGTGCGCTCGAAATCGACGGACAGCGCGCCAATGCCCGCGACGGCGTGGCAATTGGCGAAGGTCAAATCACCATCACCGCAATCGAAGACAGTGAAATCGTGCTCGTCGACTCCGAATAACTCCTCCCCCAGCCCCCTTCCCGACCCGGAAGGGGGCACCCCTCTCCCAATCGAAGGAATTTCCCGTGACCAAAGTTCTTGTTCTTTATTATTCCAGCTACGGCCATATCGAAACGATGGCGAATGCGATTGCCGAAGGTGCGCGCGGCACCGGTGCGGATGTCACCGTCAGGCGCGTTCCCGAAACCGCTCCATTGGAAGTCGCACAAGCTGCACATTTCAAACTCGACCAAGCCGCCGAAGTCGCGACGGTCGATGAACTTAAAGACTATGACGCGATCATCGTCGGCACTGGCACCCGTTTTGGTCGGATGTCGGGCCAGATGGCAAGCTTTTGGGATCAGGCAGGCGGCGTGTGGATGCGGGGTGAACTAACCGGCAAGGTTGGCGCAGCATTTACGTCGTCTGCCACCCAGCATGGCGGTCAGGAAACCACCCTGTTCTCGATCATCACCAACCTGCTGCATTTCGGCATGACTATCGTCGGCCTCGATTACGGCTTCGCAGGCCAGATGCGTAACGACGAAGTTGTCGGCGGAGCTCCTTATGGCGCGACCACGATTGCGGGTGGCGACGGCAGCCGCCAGCCGAGCGAAACCGAACTCGACGGCGCGCGCTATCTGGGTAAACGCGTTGCGGAAACCGCAGCGAAGTTGGTCGCCTGATATTGGCAAAAGATGGCGATGGCTGATAAGGCCGTCGCCATGGCCTATGACCTACCCGAAGACCTGCTCGAAGAAACATTCCTCGCCTCCACCGGACCAGGCGGGCAGAATGTCAATAAGGTCGCGACTGCGTGCCAGTTGCGGGTGGATGTTTTTGCGCTTGGGTTGGAACCTTACGCGTTCCGGCAGTTGAAGGTGCTGGCGGGGAGCAAGATGACAATAGGTGGCGAATTGATCGTCACCGCCCGCAACCACCGCACCCGCGAAGCCAACCGCGCGGAAGCGCGAGCGCGGATTATCGACCTGATCGACCGCGCGCATATCGTGAAGCCGCGCCGGATCGCGACCCGCCCTAGCAAGAATGCAAAGGCCAAGCGCGTCGACGAAAAAAAGGGCCGTGCGACCGTCAAGAAAAATCGTGGCAAGGTTAGCTTCGACTGATAAGGCGCGCGGCATGTATGAATTCGACATCGACACCGCTGCTCCCAAGATCGAGCTTTACCGCGAACTGGTGCGATCGGCGGACGCACTAACCAAAGGCGAACCCGATGGCGTTGCCAACATGGCGAATGTTGCGGCGCTGCTGTGGCAGTTTCTGCCGGACGTGAACTGGACAGGTTTTTATCGCGTCGTCGGCGACGAGCTGGTGCTCGGGCCATTTCAGGGCAAGGCCGCGTGCATAAGGATCAGCCTTGGCGAAGGTGTTTGCGGGGCAGCGGCGGGGAGCGGGGAAACGCAATTAGTGAAAGATGTGCATAGCTTTCCCGGCCATATCGCTTGCGATGCAAACAGCATGTCGGAGCTGGTGGTGCCGGTGAAACGCGATGGCAGGGTGATCGCGGTGATCGATCTTGATAGCCCCTCGTCGATGCGGTTCGACAGAGATGACGCAGAGGGTGTCGAGGCGCTCGCGGCTGTGCTTGCAAACCGCATCTGACCCGACGCGCAGGGGCAATTGCCTCATTTTGGAACAAGATGTTGTTCCACCGCGTATTTTACATTCGCCCAATTGGCGTTGGGACAAGAAAAATGTTAATGGCGCTTTAACCAACCGGACCCGCGCGTGCGGGAGCTGGCATTGCTTCAGGAGCGATTAACCATGAAGACCATCCTATTTTCAGGCCTTGCAGCGATCGGTCTGTTGGCGGGGAGCAGCGCTAACGCCAGCGACTCGTGGTCGTTTGCGGACGGTTTCGATGCCACCGAAAAAATGACGCTGAGCGCAAACGGGCACAAAAGCGGGCGTCCGCATGACAGCAATTATGACGTGGCCGATTACCGACCGGCGATGCAGGCCGATGCCCAAGCCTATGAATGGGGCGACGAAAACAATGTCTCCTTTACCGCACCCGACGGCAGCAGCTACCAATATGAAGGCGACTGGCAGGGCGACTATGTCGATCCGCTGGCCCGCGTTTTCGAAGGGCAATGGAACGGTCGCGTGATCCGCCAGGACGGCGTGGCCGCACCCGCCCATCCCGCGCCGCGACATCATGCCGGTGCGCCCTACGATGAACCACCACGCGAAGAAGCTTACATCGACGACCATTATGACATGCCGCGCGGCCATGAAGGCTATGAGCGTTGCCTGAAAAGCAACGGGGTGACAGGAGCCGCTATCGGTGCACTGTTGGGTGGATTTGCCGGTAACCGGATTGCCGGACGCAGCGACCGCCTTGGCGGGACACTCGTCGGTGTCGGTATCGGCGGTTTGCTGGGTGTCGCAGTCGAGAAGGCTAACGACAAATGCAGGCATCACCGCGCCGGCAACTACCGCCCGCCGGTGGCGTACCCGCAGCATCACTCGCAACCGCACCCTTATGGGTGGCAGGGCGGATATTATTACTATCCGCAACCTGCGGTGGTCACGGTAATCATCGGGTCGGGTGCTACGACCACGACGACGGTTACCGAAGAAGTGACATACGAACCCGTCCGCGCCGCGCCGCGTAAACGTGCTATCCGTAAATGGAAACCCAAACCAAGGTGCGTTTGCCGCTGAGGGAAAAGCAACAAATCTAGTTCAGAAGTTTCGTCATCCCAGCGAAAACTGGGATCTAAAGCAGTGGCGCAATGCGGCCATAGATTCCAGCTTTCGCTGGAATGACGATATCAAGCTGGCGCTGCGCCGTCGGGTTCGAACCGTTCCCAGCCGTCGGGTCCGAGCCGCTCCATCGGACGATAGCGCACCTTATATTGCATGCGCGCGGCACCCTCGACCCAGTAACCCAGATAAACATAAGCCAATCCGGCTGCGCGTGCGCGCATGATGTGGTCCATGATGATGAAGTTACCGAGGCCCGGACGGCCTTCGGCTTCTGAATCGTAGAAGCTGTAAATCATCGACAGGCCGTCGCCTTGCTGATCGGTCAGGCAGGCCCCGACCAGCTCGCCCAGACGGCCAAAGCGGCCAGGGGTTCGGTATTCGACAACATGGCTCTTGACCGGGGATTGTTCGACCATGTCGGCATAGTCCATATCGTCCATCGTCGCCATGCCGCCAGCAGGATGGCGCTGCGACAAATAACGGCGGAGCAGGTCATATTGCTCGGATGTCGACCATGGGCGGCACGCGCTGACCGAAAGGTCGGCGTTGCGCTTCAATATCCTGCGCTGCGTGGCATTGGGTTCGAATTCTTCGGTCAGAACGCGCACCGACACGCATGATTTGCAGTCGATGCAGCTCGGGCGATAGGCGACATTTTGGCTCCTGCGAAAGCCGATACGTCCAAGCGCCTCATTCAATTCATCGGCGTGCGCGCCGTTCAGCTCGGTAAAAACCTTGCGTTCGGTTTTTCCCGGCAGATAAGGGCACGGGCCGGGGTTGGTCACAAAAAACCGCGGAAACCGGACTGGTGCGCTCATGGAAAATCGGTCCCGACCACTGGAGGTTAATTTCTATCTACCAACACTATGCACGTCCACTGGCGGGCTGAAAAGAGTGTTTACCATGAAATCGGTGGGCAAATATGCCGCCTAGGGTCAGGACCTTAATTCAATTCGACCTGCTCGACATTATATCCGGTTTCGCGAAGGCCATGGACTAGGCCCTGAAGCTGGGCGGAATCGCGGGCCTCGCATTCAATGTCGGTAATCAGACCCTTGGCCGGAAGCGTCGTGAAAATCCGCTGGTGGTAGATTTCGATGATGTTGACATTATGCTCGTTGAACAACCGCATAACCTTGAACAATGCGCCGGGCCTGTCCTGCAATGTGATCCGCAAGCGTGCCAAACGGCCCGACCGCGCCAGGTCACGGAGCAATACATTCGCAAGCAAGCGCGTATCGATGTTACCGCCACACAATACGATGCCGACATTCTTGCCCGCAAACGTTTCAGGATTTGCCATGACGGCGGCGAGTCCGGCGGCCCCCGCCCCTTCGACCACGGTTTTCTCGATCTGCAGCAGCAGGCTGACGGCGCTTTCGAGCTGCGCTTCGCTCACCAACTGGATTTCATCGACCAGCTCGCGGATGACTTTGGACGTAAACGCGCCCGGCACCTTCACCGCGATACCCTCTGCCAGAGTATCCCCCTCGCATGCCATTTGTTTGCCGTTCAGCAGCGCATACATCGACGGATAAAGCTCGGCCTGTACGCCGACCAATCCGATATCGGGCTTAAGTGCACGCGCCGCAGTCCCCATGCCGGACAGCAATCCACCGCCGCCAATCGGCACCACCAGCATATCGAGCGACGGGATGCTCTCGAGCATTTCTAGCGCAACGGTGCCCTGCCCCGCTGCTACATTTGGATCGTCGAACGGATGGACGAAAGTCAGCCCGCGTTCGGCCTCCAGCTGGCGTGCATGTTTATAGGCGTCGTCGAATGACTCGCCGAACAAGACGACATTGCCGCCGACGCTTTCGGTTTGCATCACCTTCACGGTCGGGGTCGGCACCGGCATCACGATTGTGACCGGCACACCCAGCCGCGTGCCATGATAGCTTAGGCCTTGCGCATGGTTGCCCGCAGACGCCGCGATGACACCGCGTTGACGTTGCTCGTCGTTCAACAACAACAACGCGTTCAGCGCGCCGCGTTCCTTATACGCTGCGGTAAACTGCAGATTTTCGAATTTTAGATAAATGTTGGCACCCGTCATCCTCGACAGCGTTTTGCTGTGCAGCGTCGGGGTTGCGACAATAGCATCGCGGATGCGCGCATGGGCGGCGCGGACATGATCGAGGGTCAATAGGTCAGACATGGTCCGCGCGCCCTATCTTATCTAGCGTGAAGTGAAAACACTGATTACAGCAACCCCATGACAAGAATTGCTTTCATCGGTCTCGGCGTCATGGGCGGTCCCATCGCACGTCACCTTTCCAACGCCGGGCATGAGATGACGGTCTTCAACCGTTCACGCAGCAAGACGGAGGCTTGGGTTGCAGCCCACGGCGGAACTATGGCGGAATCGCCTGCAGAGGCCGCGAAGGACGCCGAAGTCGTACTTAGCTGCGTCGGCACCGACGATGATCTGGCGGGCGTAACATTGGGCCGCGACGGTGCATTTTCCGCAATGGCCAAAGGTGCGCTCTATATCGACCATACAACGGTTTCGGCACGCATCGCGCGTCAATTGGGCGTCGAAGCCAAGTCGCGCGGGCTACTGGTGGTCGATGCACCACTCACCGGCGGGCAGGTGGGTGCGGAAAACGGGACGCTGTCGATCATGTGCGGCGGCAGCGAAGCGTCGCTTGACGCCGCACGCCCGATCATGGAGCCCTATTCCAAACGTATCGTCCATGTTGGCGGCCCCGGCACTGGCCAGACCACCAAGATGGTTAATCAGATCGCCTTCGCCGGGGTCATCCAGTCGCTATCCGAAGCATTGCGTTTTGCGCAGAGCGCCGAACTCGATGTGGCGAAGGTCTATGAGGCAATCTCCGGTGGTGCCGCGCAAAGCTGGCAGATGGACAATCGTTGGGCGACAATGGCCGAGGACAAGTTCGATTTCGGTTTTGCGGTGGATTGGATGCGCAAGGATTTGGGGCTGGCGTGTGAAGAAGCCCGGGCCAATGGTGCGACCCTACCGATCACTGCGTTGATCGACCAATTCTATGCCGATGTGCAGCAAATGGGTGGTGGGCGGATGGATACCAGTGCCATTGTGAAGAGGTTGCCCAAAGGATGAGGGCAAATAGCATAATAATGAGGTCCACTCTGCTCTCAAGCCCCTCCCCTTCAGGAGTGGAGGGGGCCCGACCCCCCGCAGGGGGCCACCCCGGGGTGTTGGGGGGGGGGTACCCCAAAAACCCCCCCGCCCGGCAAGGCCCCCCCCCCCCCCCCCCCCCC
>JANOHL010000109.1:0-106512 GCA_031406495.1 Sphingomonadales bacterium
ATCCAGCGCGCTGGCAAGCCCGCTATGCCGACCGCGGACCTCTTGCGCGGCAAGGCAATTCCCATCGGCACCATCCTCACATGAAGCGTTTTGCTCTTACCATTGAGTTCGATGGTGGCCCTTATATGGGCTGGCAGCGGCAGGACCACGGCCCGACCGTACAACGCGCAATCGAGGATGCCATCGGCAAGGTTACCGGCGAACAAGTCCTGGTCTACAGCGCCGGTCGCACCGATGCTGGCGTCCACGCGCGGGGTATGCGGGCGCACGTCGATATCGAAAAGGACATCAGCGCCTTTCGCCTGATCGGCGCGATCAACGCGCATTTGCTGCCGCAGCTGATTGCGGTAATTGGCTGCGAAGCGGTCGCCGACGATTGGCACGCGCGCTACTCTTGCGTCGGTCGCGCCTATGAATATCGCATCGTCAACCGCCGTTCACCGCTGACGCTTGACCTCGGCCGGGCATGGCGGATTGGCCAGAAGCTGGACGCCGAGGCGATGCAGGAGGCGGCGCAGATTTTGGTTGGCCTGCATGACTTTACCACGTTTCGCTCGACGCATTGCCAGTCGGCGAGTCCTGTCAAGACCCTCGACCGGCTCGATGTGCACCGCGAAGGCGAGCATATCATCGTCGAAGCGGCGGCACAGTCATTCCTCCACCATCAGGTGCGGTCGATGGTCGGATGCCTTGCCGCGGTCGGTCGTGGACGCTGGAGCGCAGCAGATTTAAGGGCGGCTCTCGATGCGAAAGACCGCGCCACCCTAGCCGAAAATGCGCCGCCAGACGGGCTGTATTTCATGCAGGCATTTTATCCTTGAAATGTAGGATTTGGACTGCCAGGCTTCACGCGACATTGTTAAAAGGATCTCTACCCCCACGCAGATGGAAACGGCAGAAATGGGTGGCTGGTAAGTCCGATCAGGTGAGACTTTAGTGTGACCTTTGCCGATCAACCGAAAAGCCTGCCGACCGATTTTTCCAGCATCACCAACTGCCACAACAACCGGCCATTATTGGCACGACCAGCGATGTGATCCTCCGCCGCTTTGGTGATGGCCACGTTGTCGAACAGTTCCATGTGCGACAGAAACGGGCTGGTGGCGAGGTTGCGGGCGACACCCGCCAGTGGCCCGCGAAACCATTGGTCGATAGGCGTCACAAACCCCATTTTCGGGCGGTAGAGAATCTCCTTGGGCAGATAGCGCTCCATCGTGCGCTTCATCAGCCACTTGCCCTGCCCGCCGCGAATGCGCATTTTTTCTGGTAGGCTCGCGGCGAATTCTAGCAGCCGGTGATCGAGCAGCGGTTCACGCGCCTCCAAGCTAACGGCCATGCTCATCCGGTCCAGTTTTGTCAGGATATCGCCCGGCAACCAGAGTTTCATGTCGGCATATTGCGCCTGATCGAGCCCGCTTTGCGCCGGTGCTGCGACCATCATGCGCTCCATATAATCCTCGGCGCGATAGTTACCTATATTGCTACGGGTGCGACGTGAATATAGCGCGCGGCGTTGACCCGGATTGGTCAGGCTAACCGCATCGGTATAGCCCTCCGTACCCGTGCGGGCGAGCGACAGCAACGTCGTTTTGGCGCGCAAGGGGCGCGGTGCCCAGTCGGCCTTGGGGTAAAGGTTGCCGAGACTGCCGAACAAGGGCCCGCGCAGAGATTGTGGCAATAATGCGCGCACGCGTTCTTCGCGGTGGTGGAAGACATGCCGCCGATACCCCGCCATCGCTTCATCAGCGCCGTCGCCCGACAATGCCACCGTCACCTGCTCACGCGCCATTTCGCAGACGCGGTAGGTGGGGAGCGCCGAGGCGTCGGCAAAGGGTTCGTCGAAATGATGAGCGAGTGTGTCAATCAGTGCAAAATCGTCAGCGGCAACCTTGCGGCTGCGATGATCGGTGGCGAAGCGCTTGGCGATCAGGTCGGCATATGCGGTTTCGTCGAGTTCGCCGACATCAAAACCGATGGAGCAAGTCTTCACCGGCTGACGCGAATGTTCGGCCATCAGCGCAACAACGCTGCTGCTATCCACTCCGCCCGACAGGAATGCCCCCAGCGGCACGTCGGCGACCATCCGCGATGTCACCGCCTGCCGCATTAGTCGCAGCAGTTCTTCCTCCAGTTCGGCCTGACTGCCCTTCGCGCGTTTGGAAAAGTCGATGTCCCAATATTCGACGGGCTGTGGCAGCGAGCGGCCCTGTTGCAGCAACAGAAAATGCCCCGCTGGCAGCTTCTTCACACCGCGAATGATGCAGGCATGATCGGGCACATAGCCGAACGCCAAATAGTCATCGACCGCCGCCAAATCCGCTTCACGTCGGAGTGCGGGATGCGCAGTAAGCGCTTTTAGTTCGGAACCGAAAATGACGCTGCCGTCGGCTATCGGCGCATAGAAAAGCGGTTTTACCCCCAGCCGGTCACGCGCCAGGAAAAGCTGTCGCGTCCGCGCATCGTAAATCGCAAAAACGAACATGCCGTGGAAATGCGATACGCAGTCCGGCCCCCAATGCCGCCAGCCATGCAGGATGACCTCGCTGTCGCTATTGGTGCGAAAGGCATAGCCCGCCGCCTCCAGCTCCTTGCGCAGTTCGAGGAAATTATAGATTTCGCCATTGAAGCTGAGCGTCAGCGCTTCGTCATCCGAATGCATCGGCTGCGTACCGCCATCGAGGTCGATAATCGACAGCCGACGATGGCCAAGTCCGACGCCTGGCGCGGTCCACACTCCCGATCCATCCGGCCCGCGGTGCGCAATCGCATCGGTCATCCGCCTCACCCGCTCAGGGTCGACCGGCTTGGCCGTCTCCAGATGAAAAATACCGGCAATCCCGCACATGCGAGCGCCCTAACGCAAACCGGCGAAGCGGTCAGCCACTTTGTCGATATCGCCCAACGCTTTTACGAATGCGTGAATGGCGGGGCGCGGCGAGGCATCGCCGACCTGCTCTGACGAGACCAATATCGCCACGGCCTGCTGATCGCCGTTAAAAAGACGCGCCTTCAGGGTGGCCAACTTGATCCGCGCGGCGGAGCCGCTGGTGGTGCCGTTAACGCGGTAGAAACTGACCACCTCACGTGATGCGTCCTTGGTTTTGATCCGTTCGGCGCGGGCGTTTTCGGGAGCTGTGGTGTCGGCAGTCCAAGACCAGTTGCCCTCGGGATCCACCGCTCCCTGCCCATAGCCAACCAATTCGCGGCCTTCGCTTTGACGATCATAGAGCACCACGAAAAGGTCTGCCTCTTGACCGGCGGCATTACGATAGCGACCGAACAGATAATGGCTGGCCCCGTCAAACCGGGGAGTCCATTTGGCGTGGGGCGCGTAGGGGACAACCTGCCAACCCGGCACCTCCGGCAAGGCAATCCGCGCTGGTGTGGGTGTTGGTTTGGCGGCAATGTAGCTTGACCAACCGAGCGGAATTGCTGCCACAAGCAAAACTGCCGCAAGTGCAAGGCCAGCGCTGGCTGCGCGCTTTACCGGCAATTGCAGCTTGGCGGGATCAAAAGCAGGTGCATCGGCGCGCTTGTCGAAGAAGCGCCAGCCTGTCGCCATAACCAAGGCGATGACGATGCCGAAGAATATCCAGCCATAGAAAACATGATCGAAGCTGGCGGCAAAATCATTGTTGGTGTGATGCGCGATGTAGATCGTACCGAACGCGCGGAGGCCGTTTGCTACTACAGGTACGGCCACACAAACCGTCATGAACGCTATGCGTTTGCCCCATCGTCGAAAGCAGAGATTGGCGACCAACGCGCCATAAGCCACCATGGCGATCAGGAACTTAACGCCCGAACATGCTTCGGCCACCCGAAAATACCCGGTGGGCGTGGAAATGAATATGCCATCGATATGTGCGGGAATGCCCGTCCAACCGAGGAATAGCATGCACATTTTGGCGGTGAGCGTTTGCAAAGCAGGCACCGCTTCCTCGCCAATCGGAACCAGGAAGAACATGTAGAATAAGGGGAATAGCAACCCGCGCGTAACATTCGGCCCGAACAGAGCCGCAACCGAACCTTGCAGCATGACGACCAAGCCCAATTGGCGTGCGATAGCTAATCCAGCCGCGTCGCCTAACAGCCATCCCCCGGCTCCGGCTGCACTGTAGAACAACGCTGGCCACCAAGGTTGCGGCTTCAAGTCGGATAGCAATTCACGACGCTGCAGCACCAGCCAGACGAGGATCGGCAGGATAATAAGGCAGTGATTGAAGGTCGAACTATTCCACCAAATCGCGGTCATACCTGCCGCATCGCGCCAGAACAGCAGGAGCAATGCGACCCATGCTGCGCCGAGATATCGCAATGACCGCCGCCAAACCGAGGCCGGTTGCCGCGCAGCCGACTCCGTTCGGGTTATCGCCATGTCCATTACTCGGCAGCCTCGGCATGCGCGGGTTGAAGCCCCATCAACGCATCGAGCGGTGCAAGCTGACTAGCCCAAGCATAATGGCGAGCGACATGTGTGCGCGCAGCTTTGCCGATTTTTCGCCCTGCATCCGGCTGCGCTAGCAACGCACAGACACGCGCTGCTTCTGCAGCAACGTCTGGCTCGACAAAAAAATGGGTGCCATGTTCCGCAGCTATGCCTTCAGCCGCCGCAGTTGAGGCCACAACCGGCTTCGCCATGGCCATCGCCTCCAGCACTTTGTTCTGGACGCCACGGGCGATGCGCAATGGCGCGACCACAACATCCGCCGCCGCCAGCCAAGTTCGTACATCATCCACAGCGCCAGTAACCTGCACACCGGGCAGCATCGACAAGTCTGATATCTTCCGCGTCGGGCTGCGCCCAACAATCGCGAAGGTCGTTTCGGGGTGCGCTTCCCTGATCGCAGGCATTGCATTCGTTGCGAAATCGGTCACCGCGTCGATATTGGGGCGATAATCCATCTGCCCGGTAAAGACGATCAATGGGTCCGGGAATGCCGGATGGAGCTTTTTGAATGTGGCTGCGGGGTCGTAATATGCGGTATCGATCCCGTTCCCAAGCACCACCACATTGTCGGCACCGCTGCGCGATCGAAATAACTTGGCCTCAGCCTGGCTGACCAGCAGGCTGGCATTTGCTCGGTTGGCAACATCCTTTTCAAATTCCGCAAGCAACACACTCTCACGCCCATTCACCCAGCGCATCAGCGGGTTGCCCTCGCTTGCATAGCTCGCAAACTTCGCGCTATCGACATCGACAAAGTCCATGATGAAGCCGCCATCGAACGACGCGGGGACATTTTGTGCCATCTGTCCCGAGAAACAGAAAATATGGCTGATCCGGTCGCTGGCAAGCAGGTGATCGACCCAATCCTGCATCGATCCGCTACCAAAGCTGCATACCGAAACCGGCTGGCCAGTGAAAAGCGCCTCGACCCCCGCCTGCCATCGCGGCTTGTTGCGTATTTCAATATGGCTTGAGGCGAGAATGCCGTCCATTTCGCCCACAAAACCCATATCGCGCGCGTCATCCGCAAATGTGCCGACATGAACAGGTGCCATTTCGCAAAGTCGCTTCAATATATGATGCGACCGGATTTTATCGCCCCTATCGGCTGGCCAAGGGATGCGATGCGAGAGGAATAATATTTCGCGCATTATCCGAGGCCTTTGGCGATCCACGGACCGAGGCGGTTGGCGACGGGCAGCGGCAGTTTTTGCCAGAGGGCGATTTGCGCCTTATATTTCGGGCTGTTTGGGTTGACGTCGCGCGGTGCCTGACCGTCGGCAGTGCGCACCGCATAGGCCATCGGTTCAGGTTCAAAGCCCCAGTTCTTCTTGAAGCTATAAGCACCCGAGCCCGTCTTGGACCGGCCAAAATCGAAGTGCGTGCAGCCGCGTTCGCGGGCTTGGGTCATCAGGGAATAATACATAACGTCATTTGCACGCAGCCTCCGTGCATCGCGGACGCCGCCGCCCCAATAGGGCATGACGGTGCCCTTGTGGTAAAGGCTCAGCACGCTGGCGATGGGGCGGCCTTGATGCAGCACGGTCAGGATATCGGCATCGTCGCCGAACGCCGCCAGCACCGATTGCATCAGCGATTTCGGGAAAACCGGCGTCCCTAAATTGCGCACACTTTCGGCGTAGATTGCGTAATGCCAGTCCAGATCGCGCGCCGAACGGCCAACTTGTATAGTCAAATTGTTGTCCAGACCCTTGCGCACCTCGGCTCGCTGTTTGCGCGGAATCGCCAGCAATTCTGCCTCTGCATCGTTAGCTAACGCGCGAAGAAAATTGGCATGGGCATCGCGCTTTTCGGTCCAGTCCCCACCGGGCAATGCACCGCCACGCAGTTCGACCGTTGGGCAACTCAAGCGTTCAGCCATGTCCCAAACCGCCGCCGCCAATAGCAGCGTCGCATTCGAGTTGTCGGACAATATCCCGCCGCCCACCGCAAAGCCCGAGGACACCAATGCACGCCCGAACAATGGCGAGTGAATAAGGTGCAACGGCAGCACAGCCGCTATGTCCGCAGAAGACTCGGCAATCAGGCAATGCGCCGCCTGCCCTGTCCCCGTCTCTATCGCTTTGAGCCACGCTGGCCGGTGAAACGGCAGCCCGTGCTCATGCGCCATCACCCACGCGTCAATCCGCGCGCACTCATTCGCGTCACGCAAATCGGCGACGCGGACATCTATCTTGGGACGAAGTATCGGCGCGTTCATGCAAAGCGCGCCTGCTCGCGAGCGACGACCGCGTCGAGCCGCTCCCACTGAAAGTCCCTCGGCAATCGCCGCAGCTTGTCGGCCATCACGTCGAGCTTGGTGTAATGGCGCAGTTTCGATTTGATCGGCGCATTGGCAACGCGGGGTTGGTCAGGATCGATCTCCCAAGGGTGGAAATAGATAATCGCTGGACGCTGAGCGTCTTCATTCACCTGACGGATTGCCCATTTGGAAAAGGCATAAGGCAAAAGCCTGAAAAACCCGCCGCCGCCTGCCGCCAGCCTTTTGGGGCCAAGCTGCGCCGTAGTTACCGGCATCTCGACAAAATCGCTGCCAGCAACGGGCCGAAACGCAAAACGCGGTGCTTCGGCCCAGCCGTAATGGTCGTGCTTTACTGGCGCGACGCTGGAGGAATAAGTGTAGCCTTGTTCCACCAATATTTCATGCGCCCACGGGGTGCGCTGATCAATAGAGAAGCTGGGCGCACGGTAGCCGGTGACCAACGCACCCGATATATCTTCGATCAGCTTGCGGGTGCGCTCGATATCGGTGGCAAATTGCCCGGGCGACAAGGTATAAACGCGGTCATGTCCATAGCCGTGGCTGGCGAGTTCATGGCCAGCAGCAACAATTCGCCGCATCAAAGCCGGATAGCGTTCGGCAACCCAGCCGAGCGTGAAGAACGTGCCCTTGATCGCCGCATCGTCGAATAGCGCCAGCACCGCGTCGGTATTCCGCTCCACCCGGCACTCGAGCGAATCCCAATCGGCACGATCTATGACGCTTTCAAACGCCCCGACCTGAAACCAGTCTTCGACATCGACGGATAAAGCGTTTCGCACATCACGCCGCGCGACTATTTTGCATGAATCGCGCCTCGACGCTGCCTTCCTTACCCATCCAGTCGATCATCATGGCAAGCACGCGGCGAAGCGCGGCGTCCTGGTCGCTAAGCCGCTGTTCGAGAGCAGGGACGCGCGCGGCCAGCGCTGCGAATTCAGCATTGCCAACCGTTGGCGCTGATTGAGGTTCCGGTGTCGATACCATGACAAGCGGCGCAATTTCTTCCGCTTGAGTCTCTTTGACTGCTGGTTCAGGCACCACGATCGGCCTTACTGCGGCAGCAATAAGTGGCGCTCGCGCGGACATTGGCGCTTCATATTCAAACGGCTGTCCCGCCATATCGGCGATCACAGCACCGACAAGTGCGCCATCAAGCAAATCGACTTGCTCGACCGCACCCATCAGCATCACGCGGTTCATCAACGTGTTGACCTTTCGCGGCACGCCACCGGTTTCGGCATAAAGCGCAGTGAACGCGTCAGCCGTAATCTCGGGGCGGCCCGTCCAGCCCGCACGTGACAGACGGTGGACGATATAAGGCTCGACCTCGTTCGCCTCCATTGGCTCCAGATGGTGCGTGGCAATCACGCGCTGACGCAGTTGCTCCAGTTCGGGCGCATCGCATACCAGATCGCGAAACTCCGGCTGACCGAGCAGGAAAATTTGCAACAAAGCCGACGAACCCAACTGGAAATTCGACAACATCCGCAATTCTTCGAGTGCGTCGATCGACAAATTCTGTGCCTCGTCGACCACCAACAGACACCGCCGTCCGGTACGCGCTTCGGCGTGCAGGAAGTTCTCGATACCCTTAAGCGTCGACGCCTTGTCAAGTCCGCGCGTGTCGATACCGAACGATTCCGCCGCCATCTGCACCATGTCGAGGCCGTCGAGCTGGCTTGTGACGATGGTCGCCGCAGTCAACCTCGCTTTGTCGACGTTCTGCATCAAATGGCCAACAAGCGTTGATTTGCCCGCACCCACTTCACCGGTGATGACGATAAAGCCCTCGCCCTGCGCCAGACCATAGCCCAGATACGACAAAGCCTTACGGTGCGTCGCGCTTTCGAAATAATATTGCGGATCGGGGGTTAGCTGAAATGGCCGTCCGCTAAGTCCGTAAAACTGGTCGTACATATCCGTTCCTTTAGAAGCTGTACCGCAGGCCGAGCAAAGCCGATGCCGTAAGTTCACTGTCGAAATCTTCCTGTTTGTAACTGTCGAGGCCAACCGCCGCCGAAGCCGACAATCCACGTAGTATCCGGCGGTAAAGCGCAGCATTCGCGCCGGTCGAAAGTACATTGCCGGCGCCTGCAAAACCGGGGTCGAAATAATTGGCATAGATGTTCGATTCGAACCGCGTCTGACCATCCAGCGCGGTGCCGAGATAGGCGACGGCAAAATAATTCTGGTCGATCGAACCATCGATTTGCGCCTGCGCACCCAGCCGGGATGCGATGAATTTGCGGCGGTTGTAGCCGATAGCGAAGCCACGATCCCAGCCGCCATTACTACCGCTAAACGAGGCAGTGATGCCGCGCTGGCGGAATGCCGCCGAAGACGCGGTTTGCAGCGCATCATTGAAACAGAAGCCGCCACTTTGCGCAAAGGCGCAGCTGGAGATATCGCCCGACAGCGGATTGCGCGAACTGCGGAACTGCGTCGGCAGGCTGGCCAGATTGTCATTGAGCAAGCTGCCAAAGCCCGAAACGGTGTCATAGGCCGACACATTCACCGCCCAGTCGCGGCCCGGCTGATAGCTGAAGCTGCCGGTGTAGGTGTCGCTGCCGTAGCGGCGGCCGTAGGTCGCAACCAACGACGTGCGCGGACTTGGCCGCCACATCACACCGACATCCCAGATGATGCCGTCCTGATCATAAGCCGACAGACGCGGTGAGTTCGGGTCGGTCACCAACCGGCCATCGCCGCCGACAACCGGGTTACCGAGGCCATCGCGTAGCGCGTCGCGTTCGCTGATTTCGATATCTTCATAACCTACGCCACCGATGACCGCGATTGTCGGCGTCACCGGCAAAGTCACATCGACGCGGGCGAATTTGCTTTCGAAGCGCTGGTCAAGCTGTCCGGCGTCTTCGCGCGCATAGCCGACGCTCGATGCGATACTGATGGGCAGCACGCCCGGTTGGATGCCGACCGAGGCGGTCGCCACATGGCTGACGCTGTCGTCGAACAAATCAATAGGTTGCTGGCCCGGCGGCAGCGATCCCGTGACACGGTCCTCGACCTTGGTGTAGCCCGCGCGGTAAGCAGCACTGACGCTTGCTTCGCCCACGCGCGTGGACAGCGTCGGCCCTGCGTAAACCGAATAAACCTGCGTCACATTGTCGGGATTTCCGACCAGATTGCTAGGAGCAGCACCGCGCCCATCGGCCCGCGTCCGCGCCGCGATGCCGCCTGCTTCAACGCTCAAACCACGGGTCAATGCGAGCGAACCGCGCGCCAAACCGGTGATATTATCCTGACTATCGACGCCTTCATCATAGCCGATCAGCCTTTCGTAACGAAGGCTGACCTGCGCTTCGGCGCGGCGCGTTTGCACCGACGCGTCGATGCCGACAGCGACGGTCGAATAGGTCAGGACGTCGCCGCCATCCTTCAGGTCGGCGACCAGAACCTGTTGCGCCTCGATATAGGGCTCGATTTCGATCCGGGGGCCATCACGTTTGTCGCCACGGCTACCGCGCCGCTTGACCGGCGCGTCGTCTTCGGCCTGCGCCCCATCGGCTTCAGCAGCCGAGCCATATTGCTCCTCTACCGGCGACCATTCGGACTCAATTTGCTGTGCGATGGCGGGCAGCGGCATGCAAAATGCTGCCCCGACAAGCAAAGCAAGTTTCAAGACCGGCTTGTGCATCTTCATGCTCCATATCCGTAGTAGTTACCGAACTTGCGTCCGGTGGGAGAAAATTTGGCACGATTGAGCAGCAACTGGACATGCTCGCATCCGCTCAACAGGCTGAGCGCATCGCGCAGCGCGCTGTCGGTCGTCACATCGGCATGCACGACCATCAATGTCTGGCCGACATGCAGCGCCAGCACCGAAGCAGGCGAAGCCGCGAGCGCAGGCGGCGAGTCAAAGATGATGATCCGCGATGGGTCATTGCGGGTCAGCTGGTCGATGATCGTTGCGGTGCGCGATGCCGCGAGATATTCGGTGTCCGAATTGGTCTGCGCACCCGCAGGCAGGATCGACAGGCCTTCGACATCGGTTTCAATGATGAAATTTTCGGCGTCGATAGCCGGGTCGGCAAGCGCGTCCATGAAACCGGGGCTGCTCTCAATACCAAGGGTCGACAGCACGCTCGGCTTGGCGAAATCGGCATCGACCAACAGGACGCGGTTGTCCTTTTCGCTGGCCATCGAAAGCGCGAGGTTGATCGCACAGAAGGTTTTGCCTTCGTTCGGATGCGCCGAACAAACGAGAATGCGTTCGCCGTGCGGCAGCGCCTTGAAACCCTTGCCGCCTCGCGCCGCCAGCAGCAATTGCCGCTTTACGATCCGGAATTCTTCGGACAGTCCGGAGACCGGACCATCGGGTACGATGAAGTTTTGCGCGGCAAGGCGTTCGCGGTTGATCTGGGCGAATTTGCTGCTGGCAGGACGTGCCGCCATTGCCGCGCGCGCTGGTGCGACCGGCGTGGCAATCTGCATTTGCGGAACAGGTTGTTCAACGACTGGCTCGGGCGTGACGACGTGCGTCGCAGTTGCCGCGCCACCGCGAAACGCTGCGCCAAAATCATATATTTCAGACGCACGTTCGAGCAGCGATCCGGACGATTTGATTGAGCTATGCTTGTTCAAGTCGTTCGCCCCCTCAAGCCGTCATGCCGCGTTGGACAAATTCGGCGACCAGCAGCAGCGCAAAAACGCTGACAAGGCCGCCGGTCGCGCCGTAAAACAGCTTCATCTTCTGCTTGCGTGCCACACGTTCTTCGCTGGTCAGCATCTGCGAGATCGAGCCGATGACGGGCAGACCGCTGGCGCGTTCCAATTTGGCGGCGGTCGGGTAACTGGTCTGCAAATGGCCGAGTGCGAACGCGGCACCAACACCGGCACCGATGCCAACAATCAAAACTGCCGCAAGCAGCAGCGGACGATTGGGAACGGCAGGGACATTCGAGAGAGACGGTTGCTTGATAACCTTGAATTGGACGGCGTCGGTTTGCGTTTCGACTTGTCCACGAAGCCGCACATTGTCGCGGTCGGCGACGAGCTTGTCATATTGCGTCTTCAGAACATCATGATCGCGGTTGATACGCGTATATTCGGCAGCAACCCCCGGCTCGGCGGTTTGTTTCGCCGCGAGTTGCGCCATGTCCGCCTGAATTGCGCTTTTGCGTGCCTGCAATGCAGTCGCAGACGCCTGACGTTCGGCGCGCATCGACTGAAGCGAGCTATAAGCCGGATTGGGTGTTTTATATCCACCGCCCGCCGACCCGCCGCCGGACGAGCGTAACGCGGCGATCTGGCCTTTCATTGCCACCACATCGGGATGGTTGTCGGTAAAGCCGCGGGCACGCATCGAGGCAAGCTCGCCCTGCGCCTGTCCCAAGGCGCTGGGTGCGCCGCCGCCCATTGACCCCGCGCCCAGCGTCGATGGCGTTCCAGCCAACTGACCGTTCAAAGCGGCAAGCGAGCTGCGCGCTTGCACCAGCTGTGATTCGATCTGTGCGAGTTCGGCGCGCGAAGCCTCCATCCGCTGCGACACCGAACCGACACCGGGCAATAGCCCCAAATTTTGCGTTTCATAAGCGACGCGCTTTGCTTCGGCGTCCTGCAATTCCTTTTGCCGCGTCGCGATCTGTGCATCGAGGAAACGAAGCGTCTGGCTGGTTTCCTTGCGGTCACCGGCAATATTGTCTTCCTCCGCCACGTCGATCAGTTTTTGCACGACATCGCGCGCCAGTTTGCCGCTGGGCAGCTTTGCTGTGATGGCGAAGAAATCGTCCTGTTCGGCCTTGACCTCAATATTGGCACGCAGCCCTTCAACCTTGCCCGCCATTTCGGCATCCGAAGCGACGGTCGCGCCAAGATCGGTGCCGCGCACAACCTTTTCGAGGTTGGTCGATGAGGTCAGCGTTTGCTGAAGCTGCTGGATGCTTTTGCGCTGGTCCTGCTGGTTGATGCCAACCTGATCCGAAAGGATCGACTGCATCTGGACCTGGATCTGCGCCTTCGATTCATATTTGTTTGGGATCATCGCGACCACCAGCCAGCCGAGCAGGCACACGCCCCACGCAACCGCCAGCGCAAGCCAGCGGCGGTTCCATACGCTGTGGATCGCAATCCGGAATTCGTCATAGAGGCCGTTCATTGCGGGCTACTCAGAACATGCTTTCGGGGATGATGATGACATCGCCCGGCTGCAACGAGACATTCGCGCCGCTGTCGCCGCGTTTCAGCAAATCGCCGAGGCGCAGCGCATATTCGAGCTGGCTGCCGTTGCCCTTGTTGTGGCGGATGAGCCGCGCCTTGTTGCCCGCGGCATATTCCGACAGGCCGCCAACCGCGATCATCGCATCGAGCAGGGTCATGTTGGCGCGGTAGGGGATCGATGCTGGCTTTTCGGTCGCGCCGACAATCCGAACCTGCTGCGACGTGGTGCCCGCAAACTCGTTAACTATCACCGAGACAATCGGATCGTTGATAAATTGCGACAGTTGCAGCTTGATATCCTGCTGCAACATCGTCGGGGTTTTGCCCGCCGCAGGCATGTCGGTAATCAACGGCGTGGTGATGCGGCCATCGGGGCGGACCTGCACTTTTGCGCCGAGTTCAGGGTTCCGCCACACGAAAATCGTCAGCTGATCGAGCGGGCCGATCATGTAATCCTCGCCCGGGCCTTCCTGCGCGGATACCGTCGGCGCGGATGGCAGCTGCGTGCCGCCACCGATTCCGCCGCAGCCGGTGAGCACGGACGCGCAGGCGGCAATCGCTAGCACAGAATTGATTTTCAACGATTTTATCATCGCAAAGCCCCTGTTTGACGCGCCTCAACCCCGCTTTCCCGAGCGAGATTGGTCGCAGATTGGACTTTGCTATGCCGGAAAAGGGTGAACAGAGCGTTAGGATTAACCGCTTTTTGAAGCGCAAAATCAGCGCCGTCCCGAAGCGAGACGTATGCTTAAGCAAAGGTTTACAGCCGGGCGGACCCCTTTTTTTGGCGACTATTCGAGCGAGGCCATCGCCGCCTTCGCTGCTTGTTCAAGATCCTGCATCGCCTTGGCCCATGGCCCGTGGCCGTGGCTGATCCGGGCGACGCCCAATTCGGCCAGCGCTTTGATATTTGGGACGCCCGCACCCGCCAAAATATTTATAGGCAGCGGCGATTCTTCGCACAGCCGAGCAATCAACCCTGCATCGGCGACGAATGGAACGAAAAGGCTGTTGGCGCCTGCATCGGCATAGGCTTTCGCGCGTTCGACAACAGCGTCGATAACCGCCGGACCGTGCTCTTCCTTGGGCGTCACGATGAACAGATCGACGCGCGCATTTATCCATAGGCCAGACTCCGCAGCCGCCTTGATCCGCAAAGCTGCATCTGCCACTTCGAACATCTGCCGCGTGAAAGGATCCTTATCCTCGATATTGATGCCTACCGCTCCGGCGGCGGCGGCTTTAGCGACCGAAACGGCAACAGCCGCCGCGTCAGCACCATAGCCGGACTCGAAATCAAGCGTCACGGGCAAATCCGTCACATTCAGTATCTGCGCAAGGTTAGATAACACCAACTCCATTGGAAAAGTCTCGCCATCTTTGAACCCATGCGCGCAGGCGACGCCCCAGCTTCCGGTTGCGATCGCTTTGGCGCCTGCCTCCGCGACGGCCTTGGCACTTCCTGCATCCCAGATATTATAGAGGATCAACGGATTGCCGGGGACATGCAAATCGCCAAAGGCCTTGATCTTGTCATTCATGCGGATTTCCTTTCAGCGGATAGCAATTTCTTTTTGCGTTCAAGCCCGTAAGCATAGCCGCCCAAGGTTCCATCGGTACGGATGACACGGTGGCACGGGATGAGGACGGCCACATTATTTGCCCCGTTGGCAGAGCCAGCCGCACGAACTGCCTTTGGTTTACCAACGGCGGTGGCAATGTCGGAATAAGTACGGGTTTCACCAGCCGGTATGCGTTGCAGCTCTTTCCACACCGCCTGCTGGAATGCAGTGCCTGCAATATCCAGAGGTAGGTCAGGCATTTGCGCGGGATGGTCAATAGCCGCAATCGCGCCTGTCACCAGCTCCTCCAACGCCGCGCCGCCTGCCACGATATCGGCTTTGGGAAAACGCTGTACCAACGCCGCTTCGTCTTCATCAAAAGAAAGCCTGCAAATACCTTTGTCGGTTGCCGCGAGCAGCATTTGCCCAAGCGCGGTCGGTACAACTGCCCAGCGGATTGTCACCCCCGCCCCGCCATTTTTCCACGCCGACGGTGTCATACCCAAATGTCCTTTTGTCCCTGCATAAAAGCGGCTCGGCCCTGAATAGCCTGCCTCATATATCGCGTCGGTGACGCTGCCATTACCGTCAAGCGCAGCCGTCGCGCGTTTGGCGCGCAAAGCCCGGGCATAAGCGGCAGGCGTTACCCCGGTGTCACGTTTGAACAGCCGGTGGAAATGATGCGGGGCATAATCCACCGCCGCCGCCAGCTCTTCCAGCGACAGGCCTTCTTCCGCTTCCTCGATCAACTTAAGCGCCACTGCCACAGCCTCCCGATCACGGCCAACCTCGTCCGGCCTACACCTCAGGCACGACCGGTATCCCGCCGCAATTGCCTCTGCCGCTGTCGCAAAAAATTCAACATTTTCGCGCAAAGGGTGGCGCGCCGCGCAGCTTGGCTTGCAGTAGATACCGGTGGTTTTGACTGCACCGATGAACTGGCCGTCATAGCGACGATCACGACGAACAAAGGCTTCCCAAGCAAAATCTTCTGACACAATCATGTTTAATCGACCTTTGGCGACGACGACGATCCGCTTTCGAGATGCGCCTTCATTGTTGCCAGACCAGCATCAATAAAAGGTGCCATATAATCTGCAACTTGATGCGGCAATATATCTGCAGTCCATGACACCGATGACCTTTCTCCGTTGATCGCGGACACTTCCATCGCACCATTATGATGCGCCAAAGACGGATTTTGCGCTGACCAAACAAAACGCATGGCATCATCGTCGATAGAGATAATCTTCTCCGGCAATATCGTGCCATCTCCAAAAGTTACGGTCCGCTCACTGCCATCGTCGTTCAACAGGCAATCAGCGACCAAGCCGGGGGCCAATCTGATATGCAGATTTCCTACATCGCGCACAGCATCCCAAATGGCGGGCGCGCTCAAATTGATTTCGATTATTTTCCGTATGGTCGCCATTACGCCCGTTCCACTTTGGCCGAAAAGCAACCATGCGCGGCATTATGCGCATGGATATAGGCGATCTCTTGGCAGTCGAAAAGCTCGCGGATTTTCTCATCCGCCTGCCCCGGCAAGGCAAGCGCCGCATTGCGTAGCATACCGTCCCTGTCGAACGCACGGAATGCCATCGGGCGGCCTTCGAATACCGGCGGGGTTTCGTCGGTATATACCAAAGCATCGGACCTATGTTCATTAACATAGATGGCGTAGGCCGAACGATATGGGGTCGCGACATCATGGCTGGTGTGGTTGAGGAGGATGAGACTTTCGTCAGCCTTGGCGTCCTCCAAACTGATCCGGCACGGCCAGCCCTTGTCAGCGCCTGCCTTGACGCGAACGGCACCATGCTCGGCCAGCTCGGCGTCGGTCATGGCAAAGAAATGCTCAAAATCGGCACGCTTCAATCCTTCGATACGATAAGTCATTCTGGGTTCCTTCTGATCTGATGAAACCGTGATAGCCGACAACCGATTCGCCCGCGTCCCGCATCTTGCTTTCAAAGCAGATGCCCCGTTTAGGGTTACATGGGTGACGCCTATTCGATAGTTTTTCGCATGTCTTTTTGGTGAAGCGTGAAGCTGGAAGAAGGTTGAAGCGAAGAGGAAAGAAACGTCATTCGCACAAAGTGACAGCTTGAAAGGATGTAGGACAGAATAATCAATGCCATTCATTGAAACCGCTAATTTAAAGCTTAGAAAGCCAGTCCAAAATTTGATTTTGTGCCACAAGCGTATATGCCAATTCGTGACCTTTTTCTGGCACAATCACCAATTCCGCTTTCGGATTTGCTCGCTTCAAACGACTAGCGTGGTCTGCCGATACCAATTGGTCGTCTGCGCCGTGCAACAACAATATCGGGGCAGCAACTTTATCCAGCTTGGCGGCGGAATCGAACTTGTCACGAATGAGCAGATTTGTCGGTAAAAACGGATAAAGGTCAGCCACAACCGATGGCAGGCTGGCAAAGCCCGATATCAAGATTAACGCGCTAGGTGAATGCCGCGCCGCCATTTCGGTGGCTGGACCAGAACCAATAGAGTTTCCAATGAAAACGAGGTTGCCGGGCTTAATATCTTTGCCGGACAACCACGAAATTGCTGCCTCGCCATCCTTATATAACCCAGCTTCATGCGGCGAACCCCGATTCCCGCCATAGCCACGGTATTCGATAAGCATCGCGCCGTATCCGGCATCAACAAGTTGGCGCGTCGCAACATCCGCTCCGGCAATGCTATCCCCATTTCCGTGAAAGAAAACCAGCACAGGCTTGCCATTTGTAGCGGGCCGATAGGCAGCCTTCAGCGTCAAGCCATCCGAGGTCCGCGTTTCAACAGATTCATATCCTGACGGCGGTGAAGACGAATAGTTTTTCGGTGCAGGAAACAGGAATGACCGCTGCATCAGATAGCCAATAACCAGAAGGCCAGTCAGCAAAGCCGCAAGGAAGATCAGCATTCGCTTTAGAAGGGTGACGGCCCTCAACCCCCACATGCCTTAAACAAACTCAACGTCCTTTCCCGCGCCAATTCCGCGCTCGCCTCATGATAGTCCTTGCGTCGGTCCGAATTGAAGCCGTGGTTCGCGTCGTAAACGAAAATCTGCGCGGTCGGGTGCTCCTTTGCGATCAGCGCCTCGACGCCCTCCATCGGGATGCCTGCGTCATAGCGGCCGAAATGGGCGATGGTGGCGCACTTTGGGGGTTTGTCGGCGTAGATCGTCGGGATCAGGCTGCCATAATAGCAGGATGCCGCCGCGAGATCGTCGCTGACCCCGGCAGTAGCCCACGCGACTGAGCCGCCATAGCAATAGCCGGTGATGAACACCGGGCCTTTGGATTTCAGCGCGTCGATACAGGTCTGCGCGTCGTCGAGCGAGAGCGGGAACGGGTGCAGTTCACGCGCCAACTGGACCGCGCGGTCGTAATCGGGGCCGGTATAATCGGCTTCAAAGCCAGGATGTTCGCGGTCGAATATGGCAGGCGACAACACTTCATAACCGTCTGCGGCATATTCGTCGCATAGTTCCCGGATATGGTCGGTTACGCCGAAGATTTCTTGAATCAGCACAAGGCCGCCGCGGCGTTCGCCTTCAGGTTCGGCGTGGTAGACGGCGATGTCGGCGCCGTCGGACATCGTCATACTGATCATCGCTCCGCGCATCTTTGCCTCTCCTCCTTTGGGGTCAGGCGAGTTGCGTGATACTTTTCAGCGCATCGATGGTCTGCCCAACCTGTTCTGACTGGTTCATGACATCGGTTGAAATTGCAAGCAATTCGGTCGCGCGCGTTTCGGCTTCTGTTGCCGACTGGAATATATCGGTGATGGTCTCGCACAGCCGGTCATAGCCCGCGCGGATTTCGGCCAATTGCCCCATGACTTCGCGGTTCGAACGCGCCTGCAGATCGACAATCGACGCGATCTCGCGGCTTTGCAGCATGAAGTCAGAAAGCTGCCCGTCAACGGCATTGATATAGCTGCCGGTATCGCCCGCGCTGTTAGCAATTTTGTTCAACTTTTCGCTCGCGGTGCGCGCCACCTCCTGACATTGCCTTGCAAGCAGCCGAACCTCACGCGCAATAACCGCAAATCCGCCGTCACCATCGTCAAGACGCTCTGCCTCGATCGAAGCGTTGATCGCAAGGCTGTTGGTGCGCCGCGCAAGTTCGGTAATCGCCGATACCATCGCTGCCGTCTGCGCGCTGTCGCTGACCAAAGTCGCAGACACCTTCCTGCCCTGCTCACCCGATTGGGCAAGCGTGGAAACGCTGGCCTCGGCGCGTTGGACGAGTTGTTCGATCGCCCTGAACGATTCCACCAGCGCCTGACCCCGACTGGAGATAGCGTCCATCGTCACCGATATCTGCTCGATATAGGCGGCAGAGGCGGTCATATTCTCGCGCGTGCTCTGCGCTTCTTCGTGAATGTCCGAAGATGCGAGCTGCATACTGCGCGCGGCAGAGGTGAGACTGTTCGAGAGCTGTCCAAGATCGACTTCTTGCGATTCTATTTTTTCAGTGACCTGTCGGGCGCGGTTTGCCCGCTGGACTTCATATTGCGACTGTTGTTCGGTCAAGGCCAGCTCGCTTCGGCGTCGCGCTTCCTGATCGATGATGGCCCGGCGCGACTCGCGGTGTCCTTTTGCAATGGCTCTGCCAATCGATCCGATTTCGTCGCGCCGCCATAAATCGGTCCAATAGGGCGCAAGATCGCCATCATTGGTCTGCGCAGCGAGCCCCATCATCCGGTTCATCGGTTCGGAAAAGTCTTCGTTCACCAGCCGCTTGAACCGCGCAGCCAACAGCAACGCCCAGCAGGCGGCGGCTATGGCGAGCAGATAGGCGAAGGCGAAGATGATCTGCATGATCGTCAGCAACCGGCTTGCTCGCTCGCCGAGATAGGTCAGCAATTGCGTTCCCTGGCTGTCGATTTCAGCGATCCGGTATTGTAGATCGCGCGTGCGGAATGGGGCGATCCATTCGCGGTCGGGCGACAGCAGCAGCTTTTTCATCTCTTGCCTGACGGTATCAGCTGGCGCGCGCGCATCCATAAATGCCGCCCATTTTGGCGACGGATTGCTGCCCGCATATTGGCCGAGCGAAGACCAGGCGCGCTTGTCCGCATCGATCAGCGCGTCCAACGCGCTGGTGGCGCTGCTGCCGTCCATTACACCGTCATCATATTTGACGAGGATGGTGATCGTGGCGTTATAGTTGGCGGTGATCCGGTGGACGATCTCGGTCGGCTTGATCTGCTGCTCGACCAGTTCCCTGACCGAAAGATGCGCAGCCACGACAATCGCGACGGCGATACATAGAGTGCCAATGATCGACAGCAGCAGCATATTTGCCGACCGGCTGAATCTTAGGCTCAGCAATCTGTGCTTCTTCTTTAATTTCATGACGTAAAAAGCGACCTTTCTATCTTTGTCGCGCTCCTTAATCAGTTGATTGTTGCATTCGCATGACTGCATTGGCCTGCGCCCCCAATCCCATCTTGCATCGCAGCAAATCCGGTGCTAGGCGCGCCGCGACAGCGCGAAGGGTCATGCCCCACGCGCGGGTCGGCACATTATCTCCAGTCTGTTCAAGGACCCTATCAGCGTGGATCATTCCGGCGGCACAAACGCTAATGTTCAAGCCAGTTTGGCAGGGCGTTACGCGACGGCCTTGTTCGAACTTGCCAGCGACGCGAACGCCATCGATGCGGTCGAGGCGAGCCTTGCCAGTGTCGTTAAGGCGCTTGGCGAATCGGCTGACCTTCGCGCGCTGACCACGAGCCCGATATTGTCGCGCGACGATGCGAAGTCGGCAATTGGCGCAGTGGCGAAATCGATGAAGCTCGATGTGCTGACCACCAAGACATTAGGTGTACTCGCAGAAAACCGCCGTCTGGGCGAAACAGCGGCGGTTGCCCGCGCGTTCACGCAGCTTGCTGCGGCGCACCGCGGCGAAGTCACCGCTGAGGTCACCTCGGCCCACGAATTGACCGCAGCGCAGAGCAAGGCTCTTGCCGCACAGCTTAAGGCCCGCGTCGGCACCGACGTTGCCATTAACAGCAAAATTGATCCTTCGATCCTCGGCGGGCTGACCGTCAAGATCGGCTCGCAAATGATCGACAGCTCGATCAAAACCCGTCTCAACACCCTCGCAGCTGCGATGAAAGGCTAATCATGGACATCCGTGCCGCAGAAATTTCCAAGGTCATCAAGGGCCAGATCGCCAATTTCGGCACCGAAGCGCAAGTTTCGGAAGTCGGCAGCGTGCTGTCGGTCGGTGACGGCATCGCCCGTATCCACGGCCTCGACAATGTGCAGGCCGGTGAAATGGTCGAGTTTGCCAATGGCATCCAGGGCATGGCGCTGAACCTCGAAGCCGACAATGTCGGTGTGGTTATCTTCGGTTCGGACGCGGAAATCCGCGAAGGCGACGTTGTTAAGCGGACCGGCACGATTGTGGACGTTCCCGTCGGCAAGGAGCTGCTCGGTCGCGTTGTAGACGGCCTTGGCAATCCTATCGATGGCAAAGGTCCGCTGAAAACCACGCAGCGCAGCCGGGTTGAAGTCAAAGCGCCCGGCATCATCCCGCGCCAGTCGGTGAACGAACCGGTGCAGACCGGCCTCAAGGCACTCGACGCGCTTGTACCCGTTGGCCGTGGCCAGCGCGAATTGATCATCGGTGACCGCCAGACCGGCAAGACCGCCGTCGCCATCGACACCTTCATCAACCAGAAGGAAGCGAACAAGGGCACCGACGAATCGAAGAAGCTCTATTGCATCTATGTCGCCGTCGGCCAGAAGCGTTCAACCGTTGCCCAGATCGTCCGCGCGCTGGAAGAAAATGGCGCGATGGAATATTCGATCGTGGTTGCCGCAACCGCGTCGGAGCCTGCACCTCTCCAATATCTCGCGCCATACACCGGCGTGGCGATGGGCGAATTTTTCCGCGACAACGGCATGCACGCCGTGATCGTTTATGATGACCTTTCGAAGCAGGCTGTGGCTTATCGCCAGATGTCGCTTCTGCTGCGTCGTCCTCCGGGCCGTGAAGCCTATCCCGGCGACGTGTTCTATCTGCACAGCCGCTTGCTCGAACGTGCCGCGAAGATGAGCGACGCAATGGGCGGCGGATCGCTGACCGCATTGCCGATCATCGAAACTCAGGCTGGCGACGTTTCGGCCTATATTCCAACCAACGTGATTTCGATCACCGACGGCCAGATATTCCTCGAAACCGATCTGTTCTATCAGGGTGTTCGTCCCGCGATTAACGTGGGTCTGTCGGTTAGCCGCGTTGGTTCGGCGGCACAGACCAAGGCGATGAAGAAGGTTTCGGGCTCGATCAAACTTGAGCTTGCACAGTACCGCGAAATGGCGGCGTTCGCGCAGTTCGGTTCCGACCTTGATGCCTCGACGCAGAAGCTGCTCAATCGCGGTGCGCGTTTGACCGAGTTGCTGAAGCAAAAGCAATTTGCGCCGCTGCCTTTCGAAGAGCAGACCTGCTCGATCTTCGCTGGTACCAACGGTTATCTCGACGGCATTCCTGCGACCGACGTGACGCGTTACGAAGAAGGCATGCTAGCCGACCTGCGCGCCAACCATGCCGACATCCTGAAGGCCATCCGCGACAGCCGCGACTTCAGCGACGACAGCAAGAAAGCGCTGATGGCCGCACTCGACAAGTTCACGAAAAACTTCGCGTAAACGGAAACCATAATGGCGAGCCTCAAGGCCCTCAAAATGCGGATCAACTCGGTCAAATCGACCCAGAAGATCACCAAGGCGATGAAGATGGTCGCCGCTGCCAAACTGCGCCGCGCGCAGGAAGCAGCCGAAGCATCGCGCCCTTATGCCGAACGGCTTGAGCGCGTGGTGGCGAGCATTGCGTCGAAGGTCACCGTTGGCCCGCAATCGCCAAAGTTGCTTGCGGGCACCGGCAAGGATCAGGTGCATTTGCTGGTCGTTGCGACCTCGGACAAGGGCCTCGCTGGCGCGTTCAACACCAACATCGTCCGTCTGGCGCGCAAAA
The DNA here is from genome assembly GCA_031406495.1 of Sphingomonadales bacterium. Taxonomy (GTDB): domain Bacteria; phylum Pseudomonadota; class Alphaproteobacteria; order Sphingomonadales; family Sphingomonadaceae; genus Sphingorhabdus_B. Next base: position 22,471 of record JANOHL010000109.1, read on the forward strand.
AGGCCGAAGAGCTGAAAGCCGCTGGCAAGACCGTGAAATTCTACACCATCGGCAAGAAGGGCAAGGATCAGCTTGGCCGGACCTATCGCACCGACATCATCAACAGCATCGAGCCCGGCGATCTGGGCAAGCTCACCTTTGCCGATGTGCAAGGTTATGCCGAAGATTTGAACACGCGGTTCGAAGCGGGCGAATTCGACGTCGCGCATTTGCTATTCAGCAAGTTCGGCAGCGTGTTGACCCAGGTGCCGACCGACATCCAATTGATGCCGGTTGCGGTCGCTGAAACCGGTGCCGCTGTCGGAGTTTCGGCATCGGTCGAATATGAACCCGACGAGGAAGAAATTCTCGCCGACCTGCTGCCGCGCAACGTCGCCGTCCAGTTGCTGCGCGCCAACCGCGAAAACGCAGCGTCCGAACAAGGCTCGAAAATGACCGCAATGGACAACGCCACGCGCAACGCGGGCGAAATGATCAACAAGCTGACCATCCAGTATAATCGGACGCGTCAGGCGGCGATTACCACTGAATTGATTGAAATTATCGCAGGCGCAGAAGCGCTCTAAGCAGACTTACAGGCAAGGAACGAAGACATGGCAACCGCCCCGAAGAAACCCGCTGCAAAGCCCGCCGCTGTGAAAGCCGCTGCACCAAAGGCCGCCGCTAAAGCACCTGCGGCAAAAGCCGCGCCGAAGAAAGCCCCTGCCCCGACTGCTGGGTCCGGCGCGACCAAGGCCAATATGGCTGGTGCCACCGGCCGCATCAGCCAGGTCATCGGCGCTGTCGTCGATGTCAGCTTTACCGGCACGCTGCCCGCCATTCTCTCGGCGCTCGAAACCGAAAATAACGGCAACCGCCTTGTTCTCGAAGTGGCGCAGCATCTTGGCGAAAACACCGTTCGCACGATTGCTATGGACGCGACCGAAGGCCTGACCCGTGGTCAGCCAGTCCGTGACACCGGCAGCCAAATCCGCGTTCCAGTGGGTCCAATGACGCTTGGCCGCATCCTCAACGTCATCGGCGAGCCAATCGACGAACGTGGTCCGGTCAACGCCGCGACCACCGCGCCAATCCACGCCGAAGCGCCTCTGTTCGTTGACCAGTCAACCGAAACCAGCATTCTCGTCACCGGCATCAAGGTCATCGACCTGATCGCGCCTTACGCAAAGGGCGGCAAGATCGGCCTCTTCGGCGGCGCGGGCGTTGGCAAGACGGTTCTAATTCAGGAGCTGATCAACAACATCGCCAAAGGCCACGGCGGCACGTCAGTGTTCGCAGGCGTGGGTGAGCGGACGCGTGAAGGTAACGACCTTTACCACGAGTTTCTCGACGCCGGCGTTATCGCCAAGGACAAGGACGGCAACCCGACGCCAGAAGGTTCCAAGGTTGCGCTGGTGTTCGGCCAGATGAACGAACCTCCCGGCGCGCGCGCGCGCGTTGCCCTGTCGGGCCTGACCATCGCTGAATATTTCCGCGACGTCGAAGGCCAGGACGTTCTGTTCTTCGTCGACAACATCTTCCGCTTCACACAGGCCGGTTCCGAAGTGTCCGCGCTTCTCGGTCGTATTCCTTCGGCTGTGGGCTATCAGCCGACCCTCGCCACCGACATGGGCCAGTTGCAGGAACGCATCACCTCGACCAACAAAGGCTCGATCACTTCGGTGCAAGCCATCTACGTTCCCGCAGATGACTTGACCGACCCTGCCCCTGCTGCGTCGTTTGCCCACTTGGACGCGACGACCACGCTGAACCGTGCGATTTCGGAACTCGGCATTTATCCAGCGGTTGACCCGCTCGATTCCACGTCACGCGTACTGACTGCTTCAATCGTTGGCCAAGAGCATTACGACACCGCCCGCCGCGTTCAGGAAACCTTGCAGAAGTATAAATCGCTGCAGGACATCATCGCCATTCTCGGCATGGACGAGCTGTCGGAAGACGACAAGCTGATCGTGAGCCGCGCACGCAAGATCCAGCGCTTCCTGTCACAGCCTTTCCACGTCGCCGAAGTCTTTACCGGCATTCCCGGCAAATTCGTTGCCATCGAAGACACAGTGAAGTCGTTCAAGGCAGTGGTCGACGGCGAATATGACTATTTGCCAGAGGCCGCCTTCTACATGGTCGGCGGCATCGACGAAGCCGTTGAAAAGGGCAAAAAGCTGGCTGCGGACGCGGCTTAACTGGATGGGATAGGCCTATCTTCAAGCAGGTGCAATTATTGCGAGTGCAATGATTGCGGTTGGAGGTTGGCTTTACAACGCGCACAAACAGAGAGAATTCACGAAGTTTGAGCTTAGGACGAAATATCGAATTGAGATGTTTGAAGCTGCGTTGAGTGGTATTTTAGCGCTGAACGATAAAAAGCCTACAGCAGATGCAATAATCTCGAACTTCGCGGCCGCTAGGTCAAAGATTGGAATATTCGGTACGGACGAAGAGCTGATGGCTTTTGAAAAGCTTATTTCAGCTATTGAGAAAAGTTCAGGACGTGTGCTCGATGGTGAGAACATTAACGAATTTCCGAAGTTGCTTGTGGCAGGTTTTAGAGCTGAGATCGGACTGCCGAAAAGAAACAAAGTTATAGAAATTAGGTGATAAAATGCCACTCCACTTCGAACTCGTAACCCCGGAACGCCTCTACCGCTCGGACGACGTCTATATGGTCGTTGTCCCCGGCACCGAGGGCGATTTTGGCGTGCTGGAGGGCCATGCGCCTGTTATGAGCACGCTGCGCAGCGATGCGGCGCTGGAGATTTATGCAAGCGCGGGTGCTACGCCGGAGCGGCTGATGATTGCGGGTGGTTTTGCTGAGGTCAACGAGAACGGGTTGACGGTTTTGGCTGAGCGGGTGGTTGAGGCGGCATAGCTAAAAGCCATCGCTTTTATTCCGTTCGTGTCGAGCATCGTCGAGACACCCATCCGTAACGCGCGACTTCACGGTGTCTCGACTAGGCTCGACACGAACGGATTTGGGATGTCGTGTTAGTTACTGCCCCATCACCTTGAAACTAAAGTCATTCGGCTTGCTGCCATCGAGCAGCGAGGTCTGCGCCTTTAGCTCGTTCCCCTCGCGCCAGTAACGGATTCGCTGCGGATAATCATGCGCCGGGTTCTCAAAAATAATCTCATTGGTTGTTATTTTTATTTCGACAAACCGTACCGGTTGCTGTTTTCCCGCAATTGCCCAGAAGGCCAGCTTGCCATCGGCTTCGCGGACGATGCGCATATGCTCCCAAAATTGCAGCCTCTCGCCTTCGCCAGCGCGGCTCGCTCCGATCATGATCCCGGCCCTTGGAGGTGTCCAATACTCGTCGGCCCAGCTTTCGCCATTCTTCATCGCCCACGCGCCGGTCATCCAGCCTGGCATTGCGGACTGCTCGGCGGCCAGTGTCGTCGGCATCAGCAGCGCCAAAGCGGCGCATATCCGCAAATGAGGCATCATGATTGTTCCTCCCTCTTCGGACGGGTATTCTGCCACAGATACAGCCCCGCGCCAATGATGATCGCCGAACCCGCCAGCGCTACCGCGTTGGGCCAATCACTGAATATCAGAATACCGAGCAACATCGCCGTCGGCAGCTGGATATAGGTCATCGGCGCAATATTCGGCGGCGGCGGGAAAGCGACCATAGCTGCACAAGTTTCGGACAGCGTTTCGGGTTTATTTACCATTTCCTTCTACGACCTGCCTTTCGGTACAACAAAAAAATGGAGCGGCCCAAGCTGTGAGCGCATTCGGCAAGAAACCCGGACTTTCGAACGGGCGTCCTTCATTTGGCGTCGCACGCCCGATGACAGGCGGCAGCGGAAGCGCCTCAAGCAATAGCCAACCGTTGCCAATGCCAGTGCCCGAAGAACCGGCACCGGCGGGCGGCGAGCAATTTCCGCCGATCAATTCGGTCGAACTGCCCGGCGCTATATCTTCGGCCCCTGCCGCACCCGTTCAGGACGCTATGTCGCGGTTGACCGACCGCGCCAATGCCGCAGCCGAAATAGATGAAGGCCCGCAAGGCTTCGAGGCCTCTGTCCACAAGATCAAGGAGCAGGTGCTTCCTCGTCTGCTCGAACGAGTCGATCCGGAAGCGGCGGCTTCGCTCAACAAGGAAGAGCTGACCGAAGAATTCCGGCCGATCATCCTGGAGGTTCTCGCCGAACTGAAGCTGACGCTCAACCGGCGCGAGCAATTTGCGCTCGAAAAAGTGCTGGTCGATGAGCTGTTGGGCTTTGGTCCGCTCGAAGAGCTGCTGGGCGACCCGGACATCACCGATATCATGGTCAACGGGCCATCGCAGACCTACATCGAAAAAAAGGGCAAGCTGCAGCTTGCGCCGATCCAGTTCCGCGATGAAGAACATCTTTTCCAGATTGCGCAGCGTATCGTGAACCAGGTCGGTCGCCGCGTCGACCAGACTACGCCGCTAGCCGATGCCCGCTTGAAGGACGGCTCACGTGTGAACGTCATCGTGCCGCCGCTTTCGCTGCGCGGCACCGCGATCTCGATTCGTAAATTCTCCGAAAAACCGATTACCATCGACATGCTCAAAGGCTTTGGCTCGATGAGCGAGCCGATGGCAACCGCGCTGAAAATTGCCGGCGCTTGCCGGATGAACATCGTGATCTCGGGCGGTACCGGTTCGGGTAAAACGACGATGCTCAATGCGTTGTCGAAGATGATCGACCCCGGCGAACGCGTACTGACGATTGAAGATGCTGCCGAACTCCGCTTGCAGCAACCGCACTGGTTGCCGCTCGAAACGCGTCCGCCGAACCTTGAAGGCGACGGCGCGATTACGATTGGCGATCTTGTGAAGAACGCCCTGCGTATGCGTCCTGACCGTATCATCTTGGGCGAAATTCGTGGTGCGGAGTGTTTCGATCTGCTCGCCGCGATGAACACCGGTCACGACGGTTCGATGTGTACGCTTCACGCCAACAACCCACGCGAATGTCTTGGCCGTATGGAAAATATGATTCTGATGGGCGATATCAAGATCCCGAAAGAAGCCATTTCGCGTCAGATCGCAGAGTCGGTCGATCTCATCGTACAGGTCAAACGTCTGCGCGATGGCTCGCGCCGCACAACCCAGATTACCGAAGTCATCGGTATGGAGGGCGACGTGATCGTGACGCAGGATCTGTTCAAGTTCGAATATCGTGATGACGACGCCGACGGCAATATCAATGGCGAATGGGTAGCGGGCGGCGTTCGTCCATATACACTTGAAAAAGCCCGGCAATTCGGTTTCGATCAGCCCTTTCTGGAAGCCTGTTTAGGCTAAAATAGCTCACCGCTTTTGATTGCCAGTGCGGCCGCGACGACGGTTAGCAACATCGACAATATGGTCATGAATGTCCACGGCATGAAGCCGACATCTTCGATGTTGTTGCGTTTCTGCCGCCGACGATCGGCAACGCTGCTGATCAGCACGACAGCCGCAGCTCCTGCAGCAACGATTGTCCAGATGTGATCGGTCCAAAATGCTGCGGGGAAAATCATCGGCGGCATTTGGTGATGGTTAGAGCAACCGTCAAGCCGCATCACGTAAACTTCAGTAGCGTTGCACCTCGGAGGGCATATCGCGGCGGTTGGCATGGACAGGAATCTGCGCCCTGACCTCTTCGAGCCGCGCCAGGTCCAGATCGGCAAACCCCAAAGCCTCGCCCTCCCCCATATCAAGCAACACTTCGCCCCAAGGATCGACGACCAGTGAGTGGCCATAGGTTTCGCGACCGTCTTCGTGGCAACCCGATTGCGCGGCGGCAACAACGAAGGCCTGCGCTTCGATAGCCCGGGCGCGGAGCAGCGTGTGCCAATGCGCCTTGCCGGTGGGCACCGTGAAGGCGGACGGAACTGCCAAAAGTTGCGCGCCCGCTTTCGATAGCGCGCTGTAAAGGTCGGGAAATCTCATGTCATAGCATATGGTTAAGCCCATCAGGCCCAACGGCGTGTCAACCACCACCGGCTTGTTCCCCGGCACATAAGCAGATGATTCACGCCAGCTTTCGCCGGATTCCAGATTGACATCGAATAAATGCATCTTGTCATAGCGCGCGCGAATTCTGCCTTTATCGTCGATCACTAACGTCCGGTTGGCGAAGCGCGCGCCGTCCTGCTCCGACACCACCGGGATGGACCCCAGATGCACCCAAATTCCCGCGTCCGCTGCCGCTTTTTGAATGACATTCAATGCAGTGCTGTCGGCTTCACTGGCTATTTTGCCCTTTGATCGCGCGCGGTCGCGGTCGATCAACACCGACATTTCGGGTGCGAAATAGAACAGCGCACCGTTCGCTGCTGCGTTTGCAATCGCCTCCGATATGGTCGCCGCATTTCGCTGCGGATCGGTACTGCTGCACATTTGATGAATCGCAATTTTCATTTGTTCCGTCGATATTGCTAATTAATTGCTAATATAATTCAGTATAATGAATTTAGGTAGGCCTTGGACGTCAACTGTATGAAATATGCAACAGTCCGAAAAATTGAGGTAAATTTGCATTTTTTGATTGATTCTAAGCTTGCCCTACATGGTCTGTTGTGCCAAAGGCTTTCCCGAGTGCAATGCACTTCGCAAAAAAGGAGCACAATAATGCGTTTCGGTAAAATTTCTCTCGCTGCTATTGCGGTCGCTTCACTGGTAAGCGCCCCTGTAATGGCACAATCTTTGTCGCCAGCTGCTAAGGCAGCTGCAACCTCCAAGGTAAAGCGCGCTGGCGCCTCTACCAAGGAAGAAAACAAGCTTGGCGGCGGAAGCGGCGTAATCATCGCTGTTCTGGCTGCTGCTGCTGTTATCGGTGGTATCGTTATTGCTGCTGGCAATGACGACGACGGCCCAACCAGCCCCTGATTTGTTAGGGTTTCGAGTTTAGAAAAGGCGGTCTTCGGGCCGCCTTTTTTTTGATTTCTATTTCTGGCTGATAGAGTGAAGCGTTGGATTTTCGCCGCTGAACTGCTTCCAATCCGGGTACCCATATATGACCAAAAACGTTAGTGTCCTTGTTACCGGCGGAGCTGGATATATTGGCAGCCATGCGGTCCTTGCTCTCCGGGATGCCGGGTATGCCCCTGTCGTTATCGACAATTTGGTGACCGGCTTTCGCTGGGCGGTCCCGAGTGATGTGGCCTTCCATGAAGGTGACATCGCCGATTCGGAACTTGTATCCCGGATCATCACTGACAACCATATTCAGGCAATAATGCACTTTGCCGGTTCGGTTGTGGTTCCTGAATCGGTTGAAAATCCGCTTAAATATTATGAAAATAACACTGTGAAGAGCCGGGCGCTGATCGACAGCGCAATCACTGGGGGCGTGAAACACATGATTTTTTCGTCGACAGCAGCAACCTACGGCATTCCTGAGGTAAGCCCGGTGCGTGAGGACATGCCGACGGCACCAATCAACCCTTACGGCACCTCCAAGCTCATGACCGAAATGATGCTGCGCGATGTCGCGGCGGCGCATGACTTTAATTACTGCGCGCTCAGATACTTCAACGTCGCTGGTGCCGATCCGCAGGGCCGCAGCGGCCAGTCTACCGTCGGTGCAACACACCTGATCAAAATCGCGGTTGAGGCCGCTTTGGGTAAACGGCCATCGGTGAGCGTCTTTGGTACAGACTACGCCACCGAAGACGGCACCGGCGTGCGTGATTATATCCATGTTAGTGATCTCGCCGCCGCGCACGTCATCGCGCTGGAAGCTTTAATCGCCGATCCCACAACCAGCCACACGCTCAATTGCGGCTACGGCCACGGCTATTCGGTAATGCAGGTGCTCGACGCCGTCGACCGCGTCACGAACAACAAATTGGTGCGCAATTTGGAGAGACGGCGGGCAGGAGACCCCGATGCGCTGATCTCCGACAATCGCGCCATCGTCAGCCGCTTCGGCTGGCAACCCAAACACGATGATCTCGATAAAATTGTGCGCGACGCATTGGCTTGGGAACGACAATTGGGCGAGCGCCAATCCAGCTAACACCCTGCCCTCTCTTGCGCTTTTTTGACGTGCATCCCATATCCGCCTCATGAGCGAAAACAATCACAGCAACGCCGCCGTCTGGTACGGCACCACCATCCTCTCCGTCCGCAAAAATGGCAAAGTCGTTATCGCTGGCGATGGTCAGGTGTCGATGGGTCAGACGGTAATGAAGCCCAACGCCAAGAAGGTGCGGCAATTGCATGATGGCTCGGTCATCGGCGGATTTGCAGGTGCCACCGCCGACGCTTTTACCCTGTTCGAACGTCTCGAAAAGAAGCTTGAGCAGCACCGCGGCCAGCTGATGCGCGCCGCCGTCGAACTTGCCAAGGATTGGCGCACCGACAAATATCTGCGCAATCTGGAAGCGATGATGATTGTCGCCGACAAGGACGTCACGCTGATCCTGACCGGCAATGGCGACGTGCTGGAACCCAATGACGGCATTGCCGCTATCGGCTCGGGCGGCAACTACGCGCTGTCGGCGGCGCGGGCATTGATGGAATATGAGGCAGATGCCGAGGCGATGGCGCGCAAAGCGATGGGTGTGGCGGCCGATATCTGCGTTTACACCAACGACCAGTTGACGATCGAAACGCTGGAGAGCGCAACGTGAGCGCTTCCTTGACCCCAAAAGCCATTGTTGCCGCGCTCGACGAACATATTATCGGCCAAGCCGACGCCAAGCGCGCGGTTGCGGTCGCCTTGCGCAATCGCTGGCGCCGCCAGCGGCTGGGGGCTGATTTGCGTGATGAGGTAACGCCAAAGAACATCCTGATGATCGGCCCCACGGGGTGCGGCAAGACAGAGATTAGCAGGCGGCTTGCCAAACTTGCCGATGCACCGTTTATCAAGGTCGAGGCGACCAAATTTACCGAGGTCGGCTATGTCGGTCGCGACGTCGAACAGATCGCCCGTGACTTGGCCGAGGAAGCAGTGCGGCTCGAAAAGGACCGCAGGCGCGCACATGTTCGCGAGGCTGCTGAGGCAGCAGCGATGGAGCGTTTGCTGAAACCATTGGCTGGCGAAACCGCGAGCGAAGCAACGCGTCAGGCTTTTCGCCAACGCATAGTCGACCATCATATGGACGATGTCGAAATCGAGATCGAAGTATCCGACAGCCCCGCCGCACCGATGGAAATTCCGGGTATGGGTGGCCAAGTCGGCATGATCAATCTGGGCGAGATGATGGGCAAGGCCTTTGGCCAGAACAACCTGAAACGCCGCAAGATGAAGGTGCCTGATGCTTGGGCAAAACTGGTTGAGGAAGAGTCCGAAAAACGGCTCGATCAGGACGACGTAAATCGTGTGGCGCTTGCCGATGCAGAGGCCAACGGCATCGTTTTCCTCGACGAGATCGACAAGATCGCGGTCTCTGACGTGCGCGGTGGATCGGTCAGCCGAGAGGGTGTGCAACGCGATTTGTTGCCGCTGATCGAGGGAACCACTGTTGCCACTAAATATGGCCCGATGAAAACCGACCATGTGCTGTTCATCGCGAGCGGGGCGTTTCACGTGTCCAAGCCGAGCGACATGTTGCCGGAGCTTCAGGGTCGCTTGCCGATCCGCGTCGAGCTTCACGCGTTGGAACATGCCGATTTCGTCCGTATTCTATCCGAAACGCGTGCCAATCTGCCGACGCAATATGCTGCATTGCTGGCAACCGAAGAGGTGACATTGGACTTCACCGACGACGCCATCGACGCGATTGCGCGGATTGCCTTTGATGTGAACGCGACGTTGGAAAATATCGGCGCGCGGCGGCTTCAAACTGTGATGGAAAAGCTCCTCGAAGATATCAGCTTCGATGCCGAAGATCGCAAGGGCGACGCGATCACCATCGACGCCGCCTATGTGCAGAAGCAGTTGGCGGGCATCGCCAAAGACACCGACCTTTCAAAATATGTTCTTTGAATGTTCCATTTCTGTGGTATGATTTAACCTCAATTGGAGGAATCGAATCATGGCACATGAAGGTGGATGTCAATGCGGCGCGGTCCGCTATGAAGTAAGCGGCACGCCGCAGCATGCAGCACTGTGTCACTGTGAAGGTTGCCGAAAAAGCGCGGGTGCACCGATGGTCGCTTGGGCGGCGTTTGCCGAGGATGAGATGAAAATATTGCAAGGCGAAGCCAAGGTGTTCAATTCATCCGGTAACACCATGCGTAGCTTTTGCGGAACATGCGGCACGGGCCTGTTTTATCGCAATGAAGATTTCCTGCCCGGCGTGGTCGATATTCAATTGGTCACATTCGATGATCCCGCGACTTTCGCACCCGGCGCGCATATCCAGACTGCGGAGCAGATCAGCTGGATGGCGGACGCCCATACGCTAACCGCGTTCGAGCGTTATCCGGGAATGTAGTCAGCGCGCGACGGGTGTTGCACCGCCTGCGGGAGTGGGCGACACCACCAGCTTCCAGGATTTCTCCGCGATGAAATAGCGCTTGGCTAGCTCCTGCAGCCGGGCGGGCGTCACGTTGCTGTAGTCAGTGTATAGCCGACCCAGCGCCGAAAACCGCGCCGGATCGTAGGTCGCACCCTTCAAATTCGTTAGCCAGAACGCGTTGCCCGACGATGCACGCTCGACCGCCTGCTTGACCGGTTCGACCGCACGCTGCAGTTCATCGGCGCTTACCGGATTAGCCGCAAGATCCGCCGCCACCTCATTAGCGAAGGCAAAAAAGCGGTCGACATCGGCGGGTTTTACCTGACTGTAGGCCATCAAATAGCCGCCACTCGCAAAATCGTCGGGCCAGTTGTTTGCCATATCGGGGCTGTAACTTGCGGCCTGCTCGGCTCGGAACTTCTCGAACAGACGGTCGCGGAAAACCGCCGCCAATATCTCAAGCGCGCGACCTTCGCTGATATTGGCGAGGCCGCCACCCGTTGGCCAAGCAACGACGGCTGCTGCTTGGTCGGCCGGACCCTTGTGGTTCAACCGGACCGGCGCGGTCGAGGTCGGGAAACTGAGTGCTAACGCCGCCGGTGACGGTGCGACCGCCGATCGCGGCTTCATCGCGCCAAAGCTGTTTTGCAGCGCAGTGATTGCAGTGGCTTTGTCGAAATCGCCGAATAGCATGACTTCGACAGGCCCCTGTTCCAGCAGCGGTTCCCAATATGCCTTGAACTTCGTCGCATCGATTTTGGCGACATCAGCAGGAGCCGCCGATTTCCAGCGCGGGTCTTTGTTACTCAGCAGATATTCGAGGTCGCGCTGCAGCACCGCTGTCGCCGACATTTCAAAACTGTCATAGCCCGATTTTGCCAGCGCCTTGGCGCGTTCGACAGGCAGAGGATCCCAGCCGGGATGCTCCATCTTGGTCGCGATTAGCAGCAGTTGATCGGCGAGATCGTCTGCACGGGTGTTGGCTATAAATTCGAACGCGTTGCTATCGATGCCGAAATTAAGTTCGATCCGACGACCGTTGACCATCTGGTCGATCTCTGTGCGTCCTAGCTTGCCAACACCGTTTTCGCCGAGCACCAGTGGTCCTGCCCACAGCAATCCGCCTTGTTCCGGGGTCACCGCCTGATATCCTTTGCCAAAACGCACAAGGACACGGATCTGGCCGGCTTCTGCCTTGTTCGGGTAAAGCAAAGCGCGAACGCCGTTGGACAGTTCCAGCTTCGACATTTCGAAGCGTGGCATCGTCTGCTGCGAGGCAACGGTCGCCGGCTTGCCAAGCTTTGGCAACGCATCAAAGCCAAGTGCACTCTCGGCCAGCCGGGCGGATTTGTTGGCTGCAACCGCCTTTGTCAGCGCCGATGCCATCCGTTTATCTACACCCGGAAGCGGCTGCGGCAACGACAGCAGCATCCGCGTCACTGTACCGGAAAACAGTGCCTTCGTCGATGCCAGCAGGCGCTGCGGCGTGAACTTGTCTTTCATGCCTTCATACACCGCAATCACCGTTGCGGGCGCTGCCACCGTTTCGCGGATATCGACTGCGCGCACGATATCATCGACCTGCTTCGACGCCGCTTCGAACGGGTAGCTATCGACCATCGTCCGCAGCGAATTGGCAAACAATGTCCGCTCGCGATTGATATCGGCCTGTGATGGCGCATTTTCGACAGCATCGGCAATCACCGCGCGCACGTCTTTGGTGGCGGCTTCCCACTGGTCATTGATCGGTGTTACAGAAACCAGCGTCGCATCAACGGTTCGCGAGATGTCTTCCTGCGCGACTTCGGCCAGCAAATAGTTGCCGCCGCTGCGCGCCTGAACCTCAAGCCGCCGGTTGATAATCTGCGTGGCGAGCGCATCGATCAGCAGTTGCTCGTTATACGCGATGGTATCGTCGACCTTCACCCAAGGGCGGGCGTAGGTGATGTTGACGGTCGTCGGCAATGTCGGTTCGACCACCACCCGCGTTGCGCTGCCGCCGGTTGTGGGGTTACCAAAGTCGGGCTCTGTCGCAGGTTTTCCCTCGCCTTTCCAGTCGGCGAAATGCTTCTGGATGACCGTTTCCAACGTGCCGGGCTCGACATCACCCGCAATGACGATGACAGCGTTTTCGGGGCGGTACCAGCGGTCGTGAAACGCGTTCAGTCGCGTCGCATCGGCACTGTTCAGCGTTTCCGCCGTGCCGATGGTCGACCGTTTCGCGAGCCTTTGGCCCTGAAAAATATGCTCGCGGATGGCGTCGCTATAAACCTGCTGCGCGCCGCTGTTCTCGCGGAGCTCGGCCAGCACAATCGCGCGTTCGGCATTCAGCGCGGCATCGGTTATCCGCGGAGCGCGCATCATGCCGGAGATGATCTTGACCGATTCATTGAGCTTTTCGGGCGTCGCGTTGGGCAGGTCGAGCTTGTAGACGGTCTGCGTCGGCGTGGTTTGCGCGTTGCTGTCGCTGCCGAACGTGACGCCGAACCGCTGCCAGATCCGCTTCGCTTCGCCATCGGGCACGAAGGTCGATCCGCGGAACGACAGATGCTCGATCAGATGCGCGAAGCCCAGTTCATCGTCATTTTCATGCAGCGCGCCTGCGTCGATCCGGACACGAATCGAGACCTGCCCCGCCGGAACCTGGTTCTTCTTGACGGCGTAACGCAGGCCATTCGGCAATGAGCCGAAGGTCCAGCTGGCGTCGACCGGAACATCGCTGCCTTCGTAGAGCCAGGGCGTAATTGCCTCTTTCGCCGGCACACCAACCGAGCCGGGGGCGGCGTCCTTGGCATAAGCAACAGGGGCCAGCAGCAATGCCGCGGCGGCGAAGGCGTGGGAGAATATGCGCATATGGTTCCTATATTGCCGACGCGGCTTGATGGCAGATGAACGAGGCGACCAAATGCCGCCTATATTCCACCATCGACGCTATCATAGCCGATAGCTTTGAGTTCGGCCATCAGCGCATCGACACATTGCTTCAATTTGACCGGATCGGTCGTTCGCACCACGAAGTTTGCGCCAGTCTTGCCATCACGGAAGAACGGATAGCTGCCGATCTGGCACCCCTCGTGCGCCTTTTCGGTGTCGCCCAGCAAAGTCGCCACTTCGCTCTCCGCGACCCAGCATCCGACTTGGTGCGACAGCAGCGGCGCGCCGCCCTCCAGCTGCCCGGTCAGCGCGTCGAGCATACCGGCGGTGATGTGCGGCACACCCGCCATGATGAAGACATTGCCGACACGTATCCCCGGCGCGCCCGACATCTTGTTGGCAATCAGGTCAGCGCCCTCGGGCACCCGCGCCATCCGCAGCCGCCCGGGATTGATCCCGCCGCGTGTCTCGTAATATTTGTGCAGCACCGCGCTCGCCTCGGGGTGGATAACCACCTCCACACCCAGCGCCGCCGCAATCGCGTCCACCGTAATATCGTCATGCGTCGGGCCGATGCCGCCGGTGGTAAACAGATAATCGTTGCGTGCGCGGAGCGTGTTCACAGCCTCGACAATCGCACCCTGATCATCGGCAACCACGCGCACCTCGTTCAGCCTAATGCCCTGAATGTTGAGCCACAACGCGATCTGGCTGATATTCTTGTCCTGCGTACGGCCCGACAGGATTTCATCGCCGATAATCACAAGCGCGGCGGTGTAGATGCGGGATTCTGTCATATGCCGCGCCATAACACAAACTGCCCCCTCGCAAAGCGCAGAAACTTCGCTTATATTGCCGCATATGGATCAATATGTAAGCGTTACGCCCGCAGAAGCTGGCATATCCCGTGACGGGGTTATCAAATTGCACGGGGCCGAAGGGTTCGCTGGGATGCGCGCGGCTGGGCAGCTGGCGGCGGAGATACTCGACGCGCTGGTGCCGCATGTCGTGCCGGGGGTCAGCACCGAAGAACTGGACGATATCGTCCGTGAAATGACGCTGCGCGGTCGCGGGGTTCCGGCGACTTTAGGCTATCGCGGCTATACGCATAGCTGCTGCATCTCGATCAACCATGTCATCTGCCACGGTATCCCGTCGGACAAGAAACTGAAGGATGGCGACATCGTCAATATCGACGTGACGCCGCAACTGGACGGCTGGCACGGCGACACCAGCCGCATGTTCCTCGTCGGCGATGTCGCGGTCAAGGCCAAGCGCCTTGTCGATGTGACCTATGAGTGCCTGATGCTCGGTATCGAACAGGCCAAACCCGGCAACCATGTCGGCGACATCGGCCACGCCATCCAGACCCACGCCGAAAAGCACCGCTACGGCGTCGTCCGCGATTTTTGCGGGCATGGGCTGGGGCAATTATTCCACGACGCCCCCGAAATCGTCCACGCCGGACGCCCCGGCACCGGTCCGGAACTGCGCCCCGGCATGATCTTCACCATCGAGCCGATGATCAACATCGGCAAGGCAGCGGGCAAGGTATTGGAAGACGGCTGGACGGCGGTAACGCGGGACCGGAGTTTGTCGGCGCAGTTCGAGCACAGCATCGGGATAACCGAAGACGGCTGCGAGATATTTACGAGCAGCCCGAAGGGGTGGCATCAGCCGCCTTATTGAACGGTCATCGGCGTACGCAGCATGACGATACCCAGCCACAGGAACCAGATGATTTGACCTAAACCGAAAACCTCGGTGAGGTCGTCCAGCCCGGGGATAATCGTCAAAACGCCCGCGGCCCCGACCAGCATGCCGATATAGTTTAATGCTTTCGGGAGCACACTCGTTCGCATCGCAGCCCGGCTAATGAGCAGCACCCACAGACCGCCGACGAGTTCAATCCCACCGCCCAAACCTTCGTGCACGGTACCAACGGCTTGCCAGACCGTCGCGGCTTGATCGGGATCGGCAGGCTGCAACGCTATCACGGTTTCCATGCCGATGTTGAAAATCATACCGCCGGCAATAACCATGCCCGCCCAAATCAGACCAAATGCGGTTGCAAATTGCGCCAATAGCGGCGCATCCGCTTTGGTGCGTTCGTGCAATGCCAAGGCTAATACCACTAAAGCGCAACCGAAAAGGACGTAAATGACGAGGCTGCCGATTGTGATCGGAAGCTGATTGTCGACCAGAAACGGAACTTGTCTTGAAGGTCCGACATAGCTGGACGCATCCAGCACAAAGAAAAACAAAGCGAAACCAATAATATATGCAGCAGCCTCGACAAGTGCTGCTAATCCACCAAGCCGTTGTAAGTTGCTCATCGTTCACCTTTCCACCAATGTTGTGGTGGTGTGTTAGAACAGCAATACGCAATGTCAACTGATATTATCGATTATCGATAATTTAGAGCTATAACCGCAAACCCGCCGTCTCATCCAGCTCGGCCATGATGTTCAAATTCTGCACCGCCGCTCCGCTCGCGCCTTTGCCGAGATTGTCGAGCATCGCGAGGAGCCGCACTTGCGTGTTGTCGGGTGAGCCGAGAACATAGAGGTCGAGCCGGTCGGACGGTTCCTGCGTGTTCAGGATCAGCAGCTCCGGCGGGGCGAGTTGTTCGTGCACATGCACAATTGGCGAACCGGCATAGTGCGCCGCCAATGCCGCGCGCAATTCCTCGGGCGCGGCACTGCCGGGCATTGCTGAAAGCGGTAACGGCACCTCGACCACCATCCCGCGAAATGCGTGGATCACGGCGGGAGAGAAAATCGGCGCGAGGCTGAGGCCCGCATGGGTCTGCATTTCGGGCACATGCTTGTGGGCAAGGTCGAGGCCATAGGTGCGGAAGCCGATATCGGCGCCCTCCTCACTCTCGAACCGTTCGATCAGTGCTTTGCCGCCGCCCGAATAACCCGACACGGCGTTGACGCTATAGGGCCAATCCTCGGGCAACAGCCCGGCCGCAACCAATGGTGCGACCAAAGCGAGAAAGCCGGTGGGGTAGCAACCCGGATTGCTGACCAGCCGCGCCGCAGCAATGCGGCCATGCTGGCCCTTGCGATATTCGGGGAAGCCGTAAGCCCAATGCGGGTCAACGCGGTGCGCGGTCGAGGCGTCGATGATGCGGGTGCTGTTCGACGTTGTCATTGCCACCGCTTCCTTCGCTGCATCGTCGGGCAGGCAGAGGATGACGAAATCGGCGTCGTTGAGGGCTTCGCGGCGGGCGGCAGCGTCTTTGCGTTTGTCGTCGTCGAGCGTCATTAGTGTGAATTCGCTGCGGCCAGCGAGCCGGTCGGCGATTTCGAGGCCGGTTGTGCCCGCTGCGCCGTCGATGAAGATGCTCTTAGTCATAGCTCCAACGCCCCCGTCCCGTTCGTGTCGAGCGGAGACGAGACACCGTGCAGTACTGAGGGGCCTCTCGTCTTCGCTCGAGGCGAACGGTGTTGGAAAAGAACCACCATCCCAACTCCGTTCGTGTCGAGCCCAGTCGAGACACCGTGAGGTTGTGCGTGCCTTATTGGTGTCTCGTCTTGGCCCTTGGCCAAGTTTATCCTGAGCGGCTGCAAGCCAGCCGAAGGGCTCGACACGAACGGATAGGGTGGTGTTGTGAATGGAAAGGGAGGAGTCATAACTTCACCCGCTTCCGCTTTACTATCGCTTGCTCATGCTCATCAAACCGCGCCGTCGCGTCCGCGAGCGGCTCAACCTGCACCGACATCCAGTGCGCGTTGGCGTGGATGATATTTTCGCCATCAGCCATGATGCCGACATGGCCGGGGAAGAACACCAGGTCACCGCGCTGCAACGCCGCACCCTCTGGCAAATCCTCGCCAAATTCCGCCTGCTGCATATCGGTATCACGCGGCGCGCAGATGCCCTGCAGCCCGAAGACCAACTGCACCAGCCCCGAACAATCAATCGCATCACCCCCGCGTCCGCCCCAGCTATAGGGCGTGCCGATCAGCTGCTCCGCAAGGTCGGCTGGCGATGTCGCGACCTTGTCCACTTCCGACAAATGCACGAGCGGAATGAAGCCGTTTTCGCACGCCAGATATTTGCCGCATTCGCTTGGGGTTCCGCAGACAATCCGCGCGCCCATCGGATAACGCGCCAGCACAGGCGCTTTTATCGACGGCGCGGCGACTAACAACGTCGCGGATGCGCTGACGATATGCGTCGCCTCGAAATCATCACCCAGTTCGGCGAAGCGCAGATAGCCCAGATAGTTATCGTGTTTGCAATAGCCCCATGCCCATTCACCCGCGACGTCGAGCACGGCAAATTCCTCACCGTGCATTAACGCGCTGACCGGCATGGATTCGGCATCAGGCTGCTCGTGAATTTCGGTTACCGGCGCGATACCGGTGCGCAGCATCGGCACGGCATAATGCGGCGCGAACAGCTTTCCGGCGAGCTTTATGTCGGCCAGATCGCCGCGAATGGGCGTGGTGCGCTTGTCACCGACAAAGCTATGGCTTGTCAGTGTGTAGGTTGGCCGCTCGCCCGTTTTTGTTTGGCTGTCGGCCAAGAAAATTCCTTTCGTCTAGCCCCGCCACTATAAAAGAAACCCGTTCGTGTCGAGCGAAGACGAGACACCGCGCAGTGCTGACTGGTGTCTCGTCTTGGCCATTGGCCAAGTTTATCCTGAGCGGCTGCAAGCCAGCCGAAGGGCTCGACACGAACGGAACTGAGATGGATTTTCTGGCTATTAGCGAACCGGAAATCTGTCCGCCAGATAGCGGAACACGGCGCGAAGGCCAAGCGCTTCGCCGCCCTTGGGCCGCCCGGGCTTGTTGGTCGGTCGCCACGCATAGGTGTCGAGATGCACCCACGGCACATTGCCGGGTACGAATTTCTGCATGAACAACGCCGCCGTCACTGCTCCGGCGAAGGCCCCACCGGCATTTGCGGTGTCGGCAATGTCGCTGTCGAGCATGTCGGCATAAGGCGCCCAAAGCGGCATCCGCCAGAGCGGATCGTTCACCGATTTGGCAGCCGCTTGAAGCGCGTCTGCGACTTCATCGTCGTTGCTGAACATCGCTGGCAAGTCCGGCCCCAACGCCACCCGCGCCGCGCCGGTGAGCGTGGCAAAGTCGATTATCAGACCCGCTTTGTCCTCAACCGCCTTTGTCAATGCATCGGCGAGCACCAGCCGCCCTTCGGCATCGGTATTGTCGATCTCTACAGTAATACCTTTACGGCTTTTGATGACATCGCCGGGACGCAACGCGTTACCCGATATGCTGTTCTCTGCCGCTGCGACCAGCATATGCAACCGCACGGGCAAATGCGCCGCCATGATCAGCTCGGCCAGCGCCAACGCGTGCGCCGCACCGCCCATGTCTTTCTTCATGATCCGCATGCCCGTCACGCTCTTGATATCGAGCCCACCGCTGTCGAAGGTAATCCCCTTGCCTACGATCGCGATACGCGGATGGCGGGGGTCGCCCCATTCCAACTCGATCAGTCGCGGCGCATGTTCGCGCATCGCCGCTTTGCCGACCGCGTGGATCAAGGGATAGCCGGTTTCAAGTGCGTCGCCGCTGGTGACCAGCTTTTCCGCCTTATGCGCCTTTGCAATGCGCTTGGCCTCCGCCTGCAGGCCGTTCGGCCCAAGGTCACCCGCTGGCCGGTTGACCAGATCGCGCACCAAAGCCGTGGCCGCCGCCTGATGCGCCGCATTTTGTATCCGGCCTGGCTCTTTCACGAGCAAAACGCGCGCGCCGTTAGCTTTGGGATCGCTCAGGTATTCGTCGTACCGATATTGCCCGAGCATCCAGCCGAGCATGGCTTCACCGGCATCGACGTTCACCAACCGGTAGGTTCCTTCGGGCAAGCCATCCGCCGCTTTGGCCAAATTCCAAACGCCGAGCTTTTGGGCGTCTGCTACCCCCGCGACCGCCGCCCATTCGCCCGGCTTTTCACCCGGCAGAATGGCAATGTCATTCGCGCCACCGGCAAATTTCTGTGCCTTCACCGCTGCGCGCACCGCGTCGGGATTCGCTGCCAACCAGTCATCAAAGCCGTGCTTATCGACGATGTGGATGGGAACGGCGCTTTGCCCGTTATCGGGCTGTATCAGTTGATCATAAGCTGTCATGCCAGCCGCGATAGCCGGTTAAACCGACAATCTAAATAGCTATTCTGCCGCGATCAGCTCATCTGGCGCCGGCATGATCGCCGCTTTTGGCCCCGAAAACACCAGCACGCCGTCATCGACCGGCTCCTGCGTCAATATCTTCTTTTCCGCCGCATAATCCTGCAGCACACGCCACGGATGGCGATCGCCATTTTTCGGCAGCTTGTCGAACGACCGCGCAAAATAGCCTGAGCTGAAGTTACTCACGAACGGCAGCCTCGGCATATCGACATCGTCCAGATGCGGATTGGCAATCTTTGCGCGCTTCTTGTCCATCGTCTTCAGCAACCGGCAGACATAGTCCGCGACGATGTCGGTTTTCAAAGTCCACGACGCATTTACATAACCAAACACACTCGCCAGATTCGGTACGTCATTGAACATCACGCCTTTGTAATTGACATGATCGCCCAAGTTCACCGGTCGCCCTTCGATGCTGAGTGCGGTACTGCCCATCGTGACGAGATTAAGCCCGGTGGCGGTGATGATGACATCGGCTTCCAATTCCTTGCCCGACTTCAGCAAAATCCCATCTTGCGTAAACCGCTTGATATGATCGGTGACGACCTCTGCCTTACCGCTCGATATCGCCTTGAACATATCGCTGTCGGGGATGAGGCAAAGCCGTTGTTCCCACGGGCCGTATCGCGGCACGAAATGGGTGTCGACATCGACCGACGCGGGCAGTTCGCTGCGCGCCATATCGATCAATTTGGTGCCCATTTTTTCCGGGTTCTTGCGCGCGTACCAATAGGTGAAGCGCTGCATGTTGATATTGCGCCAGCGGGTGATCGCATAGGCCAGCTTCTCGGGCAAAAATTTGCGCAGCTTCTTGGCGAATGGGTCTATGGCCGGACGCGATACCATGTAAGTCGGTGAGCGTTGCAGCATCGTCACCTTCGCCGCGGTTTCAGCCATGACCGGCACGATTGTCACCGCCGTTGCGCCTGATCCGATGACGATGACGCGCTTGCCCGCATGGTCGAAATTCTCGGGCCAATGTTGCGGGTGGATGATCTCGCCTTTGAACGCCGCCTCACCCGGAAAATCGGGTTTGTAGCCTTCGTCATAATTATAATAGCCTGCGCACATGAACAGGAAGTTGGCGCTAAAGGTGACCAGACCGCCGTCCTCCTCGCGCCGGGCGGTAACGCTCCAGCGCGCTTCAGCGTTCGACCAGTCGGCGGAAATGACACGGTGGCGGAAATGGATGTGCGGGGTGATTTTATACTCGATTGCGGTCTCGTGGACATATTCGTGGATCGCCGGACCATCGGCGATCGTCTTCTCGTGCAGCCACGGCTTGAACCGGTAACCAAGCGTGTGCATGTCCGAATCCGAGCGGATGCCCGGATAACGGAACAGATCCCACGTCCCGCCCATATCGGCGCGTTGCTCGATGATTGCGTAGCTCTTGTTCGGGCATTGCATCGTCAAATGCGCCGCAGCACCAATGCCCGACAGGCCTGCGCCAACGATCAGCACGTCGATGTTGTTTCCCGAATTCGCTGCAGCCTGTGGCATCCTGTTCTCTCTTCCAATCGCTCCAACAAAAACTTACTGACATCGTTGCAAATTGCAACTGGCTTTCGCCCCCCCACTTTGAATGCTAAGCATTTCGCTACAGCCTTGCGATGGAGTGCAGAATGACTGCCGACGAAGAAGATTATGTTTATGACGAAGCATCGGGCGAATGGATTAGCGCCGCCGATGCGCGCGAGAAGACGACAAGCGACAGCGCGGTTGAAGTTCGCGATTCGGTTGGCAACCTGCTCGCCGACGGGGATCAAGTGACGCTTATAAGAGACCTGACGGTCAAAGGCGCTGGCCAGACGTTGAAGCGCGGCACGCTGATCAAGTCGATAAGACTGACCGGTGACGCGCAGGAAATCGACTGCCGCTTCGACGGCATCAAAGGCCTCGTCCTGCGCGCTGAATTTGTGCGTAAACGCTGAGCTCTCCGTTGGCCCGTAAAGCCCTTCGTATACTGCTTGCGCTGTTCTACTTAATTGCAGGCGTCGCTCATCTGCGATCACCCGACGGATTTATCGCCATTATGCCTGCGTGGGTGCCCTATCCGGCTGCGGCCGTCGCGTTCACCGGCGTCGCGGAAATAGCCGGAGCCTTAGGACTCATGCTGCCGCGCCTCCGCTTTGCAGCGGGGATCGGGCTGGCAATATATGCAGCGTGCGTCTGGCCAGCCAATATCAACCATGCCGTCAACGACATCGCCGTCGGTGGACGAGACTTGAGTTGGTGGTACCACGGCCCGCGCCTTGCTTTTCAGCCTGTCTTTATCTGGGCGGCGCTGTGGGTCGGCAATGTGACCGATTGGCCTGTTCGCAAAACTGCTTAACCGCCGCCGACAAAATCTGTTACGTTGCGTGCCAGCACCATATCGAAACCAAAGGAGTTGCATCATGCACAAAGACGGCGATCATATCGATGTCACCGAAGAAGAGGCAAGCGCCGGCGCAAAAAACCAGGGCGTTCGGTATGTACTTGCGATTTCGCTTGGACTGGCGATCATCGTTCTTTCGTTAGCATGGATGACGGGCGCGGTTATCAATTAGTCCCTTCCGCACTTGAAACCCGGATACAACGGAACCAAATGAAGTTGAGCGGGCCGGGTCCCTCTGGTCGTTCAATGCGAATGGCGATGTCGGACTGCATGAACAAGAGGAGACCCCGATATGAATCAAGCTGCCGGAATGCCTTGTCCTGTATGCAAAGTTCCGCTTGTGATGAGCGACCGTCAGGGCATCGAGATCGACTATTGTCCGCAATGCCGCGGCGTTTGGCTTGACCGCGGTGAGCTCGACAAGATTATTGAACGCAGCGCCACTGACTTTGCTGCCCCGACAAACCGCACGCCGCAGCCGCAGCACCAAGGCTATCAGCAGCAGACCTATTCGTCGGACTCGCACGGCTTTGGCCAAAACCATGGGCACAAGAAGCGGAAGAAGTCGTTTTTCGAGGAGATTTTCGATTAGCCTGGACTGGCGACCGTCAGCGCGCCACTCTATTGGTGGTATATGACCAAGCGCTCGTTCCGCACCCGCCTGCGCGCATTTCAGATTATGCGCGACACTCCGCCCGATGCCGGGTTCATCGCCGACCTTGAGTTCCTCGAAAATCGCGACCTCGATTTGTCGGTGCGGATCGGCGGGATGCTGGCTTTCAATGCGCTGATGGTCACTATCGGCACACACCCGATATCTGCCAGTCCCGGAGCGCCGCTCAGTCTGGACGCAGCGACCCAGCCTGTTCTCACTATCGTCAGTCTGATCGGCATCGTTCCGCTGATCGTTTCGAGTACCTTGTGCTTGCGTGCTCTGTTGTTGGGCGAGGAGTTTGACAGCGAGGGGATGGACGGCAACGATACAGCATTGAAACAACGGTTATTTGCCGCGTTTATCGCGTCAATCGATGTGCAAAGCAGGTTGCTGCGTCAGTCGGTGTTCGCGACCTTCACCGGCGGCGTTCTGACAATGGCGGTTTGGGGCTGGATATTGGCCGAAAAAATGGTATAATTTCAATCGTGAGCGACCACCCAACCGATCCTAAATCACCCAGCGACCGGAGAGGGGGCGACCGGCGCGTTGCACCTGACCATAAATACACTGGTCCTGAACGGCGGCAGGACAGCCGACGAAAAGGCGAACGAAGGAGCGAACCGCGCGAGTAGAGCCTGCCGGACGACATGTCGCGCCTCGGCGGATTAGGAAATCACGGACTATCGGTCTAAGAAGATGTCCCCGCCCTCCACCGGAGAATCCGCATGGCAAAGAGCCAAAAGAAATCGAGCCGCGAAGTCCGCAAACCCAAAGCGGAAAAAGCACCCAAGCAAAATGCTTCGAACCCTTCGACAAAAGCCGGTGTCGTTCGCGGCCTCGACAACATGAAAAAATAGGCGTCCGGACGAGCGAGTCGGCTACTCAACACTGTGTCATACTGAGCACATTGCCATCGGGGTCGGCAAACCAGCCGACCTTTGCCTTGCCGTCGGGCGAGGTCCAGATGCCTAGCGCGTCCTGTCCATAGCCTTCGTAGATGGTCGGCTCCACGCCCTTGTCGACCAACCCCTGCATCGCGGCCTCGATATCGGAGACCTCCCAACCCAAAACCGGATGCGCGCCCGCAACAAAATCCGGAACTTCGGTGATCCGCAACACTGCTCCGAACAAATGATAGACGGCTGCAAAACCGTCATCGAACGCTAACGACAGCCCAAGCTTCCCGCCATAAAACGCCTCCGCCGCCTTGCGGTCACGGGTGATGATGAAGGTTACGGGTTTGGCGGTGGACAAAGACATGGGCGAGATCTCCGCTGCTAGTGCTTTGGGACGCAATGACGAACCGCATTCAACACGCTCAGTTCTCATACACGGTCCGACACTCTTCATCATCGACCATAACGACTGCATAAAGCAAATAAATTTCGCTTGCGACTCACCGCAAAGTGGCAGAGCATTCCCTTTCCGCGCCGTGGCGCGCGAAAGTCGCTCAGCGCGCGTCCTGGTAGAGGAGGCGAATGATGGCGAGTACTTCCAATGGTGTTAGAGCAGTGGCCCTTGTCGGTCCGGCAGGGGCAGGAAAAACCAGCCTTTCCGAGGCGCTTTTGTTTGCGTCGGGCGTGATCGGACGACAGGGCAGTATCGAGGCCGGGACTACGGTCGGCGACACCAGTCCTGAAGCACGAGCGCGCAAAGGCTCCACTGAAATCAACCTTATCCGGCTCGATTATCTGGGCGACCGCTTTGTCGTTGTCGATACCCCCGGTTCGGCGGCATTCATGACCGATGGCCTCGCCGCGCTCGAGAGTTCGGATTTCGCCATTCTGGTAATCGACCCCGACCCCGCGCGCGCCGTTCTTGCCGAGCCGATGCTGCGCCGGATCGAGAAGATCGGGCTGCCGCATGCGGTGTTTGTCAACAAGGTCGATCAGGCGCGCGGGCGCATCCACGACCTGCTCGAAGCGCTCCAGCCGATCAGCGCGGCACCGCTGCTCGCACGGCAAATTCCGATCCGCGAAGGCGAGCGGATTACCGGCTTTGTCGATCTCGCGCTCGAACGCGCTTATCATTACCGGCCCGGACAGCCGAGCGAGCAGATCGACATGCCCGCAGACCTGTCCGATCGGGAGGTGTCCGAACGTTTCCACATGCTCGAAACGCTGGCCGACCATGACGATGCCTTGCTTGAGCAACTGCTGTCGGATGAAACGCCGAGCCGGGACGCCATTTTTGCCGACCTGATTGCCGAGACGCAGGCCAATCTCGTGGTACCCGTGCTGTTCGGTTCGGCGCTCAATGGGTTTGGCGTGCGGCGTCTGCTCAAGATGCTGCGCCACGAAGTTCCTCCGGCAAAACATGCCGCGCAGCGCGTCGGGGCGAACGGCTCCGGCATTCATGTCTTCAAGATTTCGCATGGCGGCACGGTCGGTCGGGTGGCACTTGCACGCGTACTCGGTTCCGGTCTCGATGAAGGGGCAGAGCTGGTCGGCCCCGATGGCGAACAGGTCCGTGCCGGCGCGCTGTTCGGTTTGCAGGGCGACAAGACGGTGAAGATGCCGCATGCCGACAGCGGTGACATCATCGCGATTGCCAAGGCCGACAATGTCCGCGCCAACTTTATTCTGGGTACCAAAGCGGCGGGCGACGCTTCGTTTCGGCTGATCGAAAAGCCTGCCCTTAACGCCGCGATTGCCATCGTGACGCGTGACCGGAAGGACGATGTCCGGCTGTCCACCGCGCTGCACAAGCTGGTCGAGGAAGACCCTGCGCTCGAATGGGGTCAGGACGCGGCGACGCACCAGATGCTGCTGCGCGGAGTCAATGACGAGCATCTGGCCGTCACTCTCGCCAAACTCAACCGCCGGTACGGCGTCGCGGTCGATACCCAGCCGCCGCGCATCGCTTACAAGGAAACGATCCGCAAAAGCGCGACGCAGCGCGGTCGTCACAAGAAGCAGTCGGGCGGCCACGGCCAATATGGCGATTGCATTATCGAGGTTCGTCCGCTGCCGCGCGGCGAAGGTTTCCACTTCGAGGACCGGATCACCGGCGGCGTCATCCCCAAGCAATGGATACCGGCGGTCGAGGCAGGTGTCCGCGACGCGATGGAAAAAGGACCGCTCGGGTTTCCGGTAGTCGATGTCGCGGTCACGCTGATCGACGGATCGTACCACAGCGTAGACAGCTCCGAACTTGCCTTCCGTATGGCAGGCCGCATCGCCATGTCGGAAGCGTTGGCACAGTGCGCGCCGCTGCTGCTCGAGCCGATGTGCCATGTCTCGATCACCGCGCCATCGAGCGCAACCTCCAAGGTCACCTCCGCAGTCTCCTCGCGCCGCGGCCAGATGCTCGGCATCGACAGCGCGGACGGCAAGGGCCGGTGGGACCGGCTGGAGGCAATGCTCCCCGAAGCTGGCCGCCACGGCCTCGACGCGGAGTTGCGCTCGCTCAGCCAAGGGCTTGCCAGCTATGAAGCACAGTTCGATCACCTTGCCGAACTGGGCGGAAAAATGGCGGACGAGGTGGTGCGACAGGCTATTTCCGTGTGAGCGGAGGTTCCGGCAGCAGGCGGTGAGTCGTTCATGCTCAATTGGAACATATAAAGAACACTGTAGGAAAGAAGTTTCTGCAATATTCGCAGTTGATAGCTGTCCGGCCAAGGTATAGTTTCCCTGAATATAACGAAAGCAAGGGAGGGCTTTTGATATGTCACCAACTACAGTGCGCCTGATTGGCGTTGTTGCTATTATCTGGAATTTGATGGGCGTCGCGAGTTATCTCGCGCATGTCGGCCTGTTCGGCGACGCGGCACGCCCGCCGGAGGGCGACGCGGAAATGCCGATGCTCATCACCGCCGCCTATGCCATCGGCGTATTCGGCGCGGTGATCGGCAGCGTCGGGCTGGCGATGCTGAAAAGCTGGGCAAAGCCGCTGCTGTGGCTGTCGTTCGCAGCGCTGGTCATCGATTGGGGCTGGGTATTCATGTACAGCGGTGCCGGCTCGATACCGCTGGGTGCCGCAGTGCTGGTGATTGCGCTGGCACTGGCGCTGGTCGCGGGACGAGCGCCACGGGCCCGATAGGGCCGAGCCGCGCGCCGCTACATCGGCTTGGGTTCCCAAAGCTCGATCTTCCGGCCTTCGGGGTCCATAATATGCGCGAAGCGACCATTGGCTTCGTCTGGGAAGGTCTT
This sequence comes from Sphingomonadales bacterium, assembly GCA_031406495.1. GTDB lineage: Bacteria > Pseudomonadota > Alphaproteobacteria > Sphingomonadales > Sphingomonadaceae > Sphingorhabdus_B. The sequence continues at coordinate 49,072 of JANOHL010000109.1, forward strand.
GACCGGCTGCACCCCATGTTCGGCGCATCGCGCGAGGATGCCGTCGAGATCGTCGACCATCAGGTTGAACATGAATTCCTTGTCCGACGGTTCGAAATAGTCGGTATCGGCCTTGAACGGCGAGAATACCGTCGCGGCGCCGGGATGCGCGGCAGCAGCTTCGGGGGTGAAGACGATACCCCATTGCTCTACGGGGATACCGAGCACGCGACCGTACCATTCGTTTGTGACAGCCGGGTCGGCCGATTTGAAAAACAGCCCGCCAAGGCCTAGAACTTTGGGCATGACCGAAACTCCCTTTGTTGGTCAATTTGGGGGAGAGTGGCGCGAAAACCGCGGGCAGTCCATCGCTCAAATGGGTGATTTGGCAAGCAATGTTGCGCGGGATAAACGCGAAAGCCCGATCCCGGCTTGATGAGCTCCGGCGGCCATGTCATGTTCTGGCTGCGTATTTGAGGAGCGAGCGATGACGAGTGAATCCGGAAACGACTGGCGCGGCGAGATGCTGGCGCGTTTGCGCAAGCTGATCCACGAGGCCGACCCGTAAGTGGTGGAGGACGTGAAATGGCGCAAGCCGTCGAACCCGGATGGCGTTCCGGTGTGGGAGCATAACGGCCTCATCTGCACCGGCGAGACGTATAAGGACAAGGTGAAGCTGACGTTTGCGAATGGTGCGTCGCTTAACGACCCTACCGGCCTGTTCAACTCCAGCATGGAAGGCAACATGCGGCGGGCCATCGACATCCATGAGGGCGAGGAAATCGACGCAACGGCATTCAAGGCGCTCATCCGGGAAGCGGTGGCCTTCAACGACCGAAAGTGAACAATATGCATGCATCGACACCCAGGATTTGTTCGCTTTGTTCATTTTGGCAAAGGCCCGCCGCAGTCACAACCCGACCTTAAGGCCTTTCACGCAGCGCCGCCCGCATCAGATCTATATCGGGTAGCGCCTGCACCTCGATGAAGCCGCCGCGCCTAACCCGGATCGTCGTTACGCCGTTAACCGCGCGGTCCATCGCGTAGCTATATTGCTCCATGCGCCCTTGGTTCAACGCATCGTCCCAGGCGGCAACAAAGCTTTCCGCGCTTTTGCTGCGAAGCCTGCAACGCTTCGTCGCAGTATCCTCTCATATTACCCGCAGTACCGCCGTTCTGCCGACCGTGTTCATGTGCCAGAAAGGATGACCTGACCAGTTGCCGCAATAGTTTGTGCGGTGAGTTGTTAGGAGGACCTGACAGTCGGACACGTCATCACGGATCAGATCGGACGAAAAGCCAAAAGCAAAGGGGGCCTAATGCTATCATTTGGAGAAAAGAGTAATGAATATCATTTCAAAAAGGCCGAAGACTAGTTTCCTGATTGCCACGCTTGCGATCGTATCGCCGGGCGGCTTGTCTGCGCAGCAGCAGGAGGCACCGCCCGAGGCCGAAGCCGGGACGATCGTAACCGGCACACCCCCGGCCGATCTCACCGGCCTGACCGCCGGACCCGAGATTAAAGGCTTCATTTCCGCCCGCAAGGACGACAAGGTGCAGGTCACGAGTGTCGACGGCACCAAAAATGTATTATTCATCAGCGACGCGACCGAAGTCAGGTCCAGTTCGGGTCTTTTCGGTATGGGCCGCAGCAAGCTTGGCGCAGAATCTCTGCTGAACGGCCTGCCGGTTACTGCCAAGACAGTGCAATGGGGTGGCGGCCTGGTCGCTAGCCAGATCAAGCTGCAGAACAAGGACCTCAAGACCGCCAGTATGATCCGTAATGGCACTGAGCAAGGCTTTGCCGATCAGACCGCAGCCACCGAAGCGCTGCGCAGCCGCGTGGCCGATATCGACCAGTATAACGTCAAGGGTACGACCAGCGTCTACTTCGACACTGGCAAGTGGAATCTGTCGCAAGCGGCCCAGGCCGAACTCTGCGCCGCAGCATCGCAAGCGGGTGCGACGGATAACGCCCTGATGCTCGTTGTCGGTTACACCGATTCGGTGGGCGACTATGATTACAATCAGGAGCTGAGCGAGAAGCGAGCCAGCCGCGTCGTCAATCATCTTCAACAGGCCTGCGGCTGGAAACCCTATCGCATGCTGACCCCGACCGGTATGGCCGAAGCCGACCCGTTGGCGGACAATGAAACCACCGAAGGCAAGGCACAGAACCGCCGCGTTGCGGTGAATATCCTGGTCAGCAAGACCGTTGATGGTCTCTAGAATCGCGCGGGGTGGGCTTTGGCTCACCCCCGATTTGCCGTGAGGCGTTATGGGATGCGTTCGGATAGGCGGGGCCGAAGGCGACCAGAGGTCAAAGGTCACACTAAAGTCTCACCTGAACCGCTTTCGTGACGGCTCGTTCATGGCGGTCGGGTCGATAGTGCGACACATGTCGTTCAACTCCTGCATGGTCAATTCGCCCTCCTTGCGCTGAACCTTTTCCCACGCGGCTTCCCCCCGTTTGTCCTGCGCGGCCCGTTCCTCGGCTTTTATCCGCGCCGCCGTTTTTGCCGGACGCTGTTCGTTGAAAAAATGCGGCAGCTTGCCGTCCGCAATCTCCGCAATGTCGAGTTCCGTCGCTAGCGTTTCCGCGTCGAGCAATTCCTCGGGCGGAGCGGGCAGTTGCGGCTCCATCGCGCGCAGTTCCGCCTCTAGCGCGACCGTCGGCGCAGCTTGGGGCTGAGCCGAGCTCCGCGTATCGCGGCCATAGCGTTCAGGCTTCAAAGCCCCAAGCAGGAAGGTCAGCAGGCGGTCGTTATACACGCGCTTGGTACAGATCGCCTCGCCATATTCATTATAGACATTATGCTCCACCCCCTCGATCGCGCGTTCGAAGGCGATATCCTCAAGCAACGACCCAGCATGATGCCGCGCCGCGTCCCAAGCACGAGCAAAGGCAGCGCCATGCGGCGACCGGCGCAGCCGATAGGCGGTTTCCCGCGTCATCCCGACTTCCTTCGCGGCAAGCGCGACGATGCCAGTGTCTGCGAGCACCTCGATAAAGCGCCGCTGCTTCTCCTCGGTCCAGCCATCATAACGCGGGCGGCGGCGGACGGGGACCCAGCGATAATCGGCGGGGTTGTAATCGGGCGGGGTGTTGGGGTCGGCGTCAGCCGCCGCGACAAGCGCGTGTTGGTTTTCGGGAAGCGCGGCGGCCTGATCAGGCGGCGGCGCGGGGTTTAGTGCCTTTTGGCGGGGGGATTCGTTTTCCATCTGACAGTATAGGCCATAAGACCATGCCTGTAGGAAAGCGTTTTTTGGCGAAGAGCTCAGACGGTGAGCTCAGACCGTGTGGCTCGCTATTTCCGTCAGCAACGGGTCAGGGTATCGGGCGGGTCCTTGCCGTCGAGGCGCGATTCCATGGTCTTGTCATCAACGACCGACAGCACCATTTTCTGCGGCATTCCGACAAAGGTGAGTTCGTTGCCGTTCAATTCCCAACGGTCGACTGGCCCGACCATACTGCCATCGGCCTTAAATTCGATGGCCATCGCGCCGCAATCGCCTGCCTCGGCCCATTTGCCCACCATATATTCCTTGGTCGGCGCAGATCCCGCAGCCGACGTCGCCGCAGCGGCAGCGGCAGGCTTCGCAGCAGTGTCGGCCGTGGCCGATTTCGTGGCATCAGCCGGATCGGCCTTCGCCTCATCAGCACCGGACTGCCCACACGCCGCCAGCGATAGGGCCGCAGTCAAAACAAGATAGTTGCGCATCATACTCTCCCCATTCGAGCGACCGCGCACAAGACTGCGCCAGATGGGAGCGGAGTGCAAATCCTATTTGGGTTGGGGCGTTTGCGAGAATGGGGGATCCATGACCGACATGGAGAATATTTGCACAGCGTCGTGGAGGCGGCAAGTAAGGGGAGCGGGGGGTTTAGTATTGTGTCCCCGGAATTCTGTGTCCCCGGAATTCCTAGTGAGGACAGGTGCGCGCAATAATCTGCGCACTAAATTTGGTTTAGTCCAAAATCACATTCTTGCCCTGCCGGGTTAGTTCGGCGAGGCCGTCCTTCATCGCCTGCAACGCTTGCGGAGAGTGCGGTTCCCAGCTTTCGACCTCACCGACGATGCGTAAGGGCGACTGGCTACGGTAGCTCATCGTCGGGTTGCCGGGGAAGCGCTTGTCGGTGAGGTTGGGGTCATCCTCGAACGCGCCGGTCGGCTCGACGATATAAATGCGCTCCCGCCCCTCACCTGCCGCCAGCTCGCACCCCCAGACCGCGGATTCGAGAACTGCGGAGAAATAGACCCAGGATAGCGCCTGCTCCTGATAATTTGAGGCGAACCCCGGTGCCAGCAGGTCGCCGACAGTCATATCGGCGCGGGTGCCGTGGTAGAAGGGCGGGGTGGCGGAATGGGCGTAGGTCATGCTGGCTGACTCATTTTCCCATTACTTTGTTCCAGTCGATGTTGTGCCCGGCAGCCTGTAACTCCCGAGCTAGTGCTTGCTTCCAGGCCCCAGCGTCATCCATATTTTCCCAAACCACACCAGCGAAGTCGCTGGGGATGGCAACGTCATTTTTCCTGATAGCACAAACGTTAGCACGCCCTAGTCGCCCTATAAAATAGCCCAATTCCAACAAGACGTTTTGCCGGGCTCGCGGTTCCATCGGATCGCCAAGCTTGTGGCCCTCATCATCGGGCGTAAGCAGAACTACCGCAAAGCCAACGTCGCCGTTTGCCTCAACTTTCTCTATAACGGTGCGGCCTTTATTAGCCTGTTCGTGAAGGATAATCGGTTCGAACCCGATCTTTTCAAGGTAGCGAGCCACGCTTTCGCGAGCACCCTCGTCATGACCATGAACAATAAAAACCCTACGCGATATTACAGCTTCAACGGCTTCGCCGTCGGATCCGGCGACCGCATTCTCGGGCTCGGAAAATTCAATTTCCTCCTCAAGCGCATCAACCGCCTGCTGTAGTAATGCCAAAGCCTGCCCTTTACCCTCAGCAAGATACCTGCTGGCCTCTCGCGAACGGCCGTCGTCAAAACGCCCCCCACGAGCAGAAGCCCAACTCGACTCCATCATTATTGGACCGTTGTCCAAGCTGGAGGCGTTAATATACCGCCTGTATTCTGTGGTCCCGTCGCCAAAAACAGCGGCTAGTGTTGAGCTAATCGCTGTCTGAAGTTTCGTTACATTCGGGTCAGAAAACCGATCCGTAACTGTCTCGGGATCAAACGCATTAAGTTCATCAATACGCCGCTTAATCCTGATTATATCCTGCCTTTTTTCTCCAAGAGAGCGATAAGGCCGCTCTGGTTTAATATATGTTGGTCGGCGTGCCATCGAAACCCCGTTTTAGAAAAATATCAAACCGTCAGCGAGCATATAGTCAACATCACTTTATCGTTATCTTGAACGCGAAAGACGATAGATAAGATACAATTCTTCTAATCATCCCCCAGTCGGCTAGCGTGCATGTATCGTGTTTGGCAAGGTATTAGAAGCGCTCAGGAGTGAGCGAGTTTGCTATCACCGTGTTGATCGCGTTCAAATCGCTTCCGCTTGAGGGTAAAGGCCGGATTCGAGCTGCTCCAAATAATGGTCCAGATTATCAGATATCTTCTTGAGGACCATCGGAATAAAAGGAACAAGATCACTCAGGTTGGGCCGATCGGACTGCGGCCCTCCATGATAATATCGCATATGTTGCAGAATATCTTCTCGCTCACCCTCTGGTAGCTTCGCCAGAGGGTCGGTTACATCGTAATCGTGTAGGTTAGACAAATGGACAAAGGCGCAGCCAAACTTGTAGACTGATCGCGTCCATCCTATCAATTCAACTGACAATTCCACCATCTCGCGATCAGTGACGACAGAGCGATTATTGAGACGGCGCCAACGCTCGCCTTTTATTGATGTTCGAACTAAAGCCTCCCTATACGCTGGAGGCTGAGCAAGCATGAAAATTACTCTGATGAGTGAATCGACCTCTTGGCGAAGGATGGCTACAGACGGAGCTACCAGCCCTTCCCGAGCAAGCAGGTCGACAGCCTGAGAGTGCTCCTGCGATCGACGACGCACTTGCCGCGCGAATGACGCGATTGCAGCATGCAAACTTGGTTCATTTCGCTTCGGCATACCGAAATCTTTTCCTTCAATCATGCTCCCTATCACCAGCACCCATATATAGTTTGGTGTCGGTCTCAAACACTTCCCACATCTCTGCTATGCCCTCTTCCGCCTTCGCTAAAGGTAACCTCCGGTGGTCTTGGGCTCGGCGGACAAGCCAGCCATTAAGCACCCCCCGGCCGCCGCCTCCAAGCCACCCACACGGCAAACAAACACGCCCCGCCAAAGGCGAAGAACAACAGGCTGGTGACCAGCCAGTGGGCCCAGCGCCAAGCAATCTCGCCGAAACCCCAGACAAATTACCGTGACAGGTGCGAAAACCCCTAAATTCAAGCCGCCTTCAACTGTGGGATAGCATCTAAAGCAGTACCCAGTTCACGTTCTGCAATTTTCAGATCATAGTTGCGCTGCATATTTACCCAGCTCTCCGCTGTGCCGCCAAACATCTTGGCGAGACGCAAGGCTGTGGCGGGCGTCACAGGCTGCTTCTCGTTCAGTATGTCGTAGAGCGTCTGGCGCGAAATGCCGAGCAGGCGCGCAATTTCGGTCTTGGGGCGGCCAACGGCGGGTAGCACATCTTCACGCAACATCTCACCGGGATGAACAGGGCGCATATTTTTGAGCAGCGAGTTAGACATCAGTGATAATCCTCTAGGTCAACATCGATGGCATCCTTGCCATCCCATCCAAAAGTGATCCGCCAATTGCCCGAAGCATCCACGGCATATCGGCCCTTGTCCTTGCCTTTCAGGCCGTGGAAGCGATAGCCGGGCAGGTTCAAATCTTCCGGCACCATCGCTCCATCCAAGCGGGCAAGAATGGTTTCCAACCGTCGGACATTTGGCACGCTCAGCTTTGAAGCATCACCCTGCTCAAGAAACCGGCGAAGGGCTTTGCTACGGAATGAGCGAATCATAGATGTATGCTATCGCCTTACACATGATATGTCAACCACTGCCTTACAGGCTCTCAATCATGCTCCCGATCACCAGCACCCATATATAGCTCGCGCCCCGTCTCGTCATAGACCCTGCTCATCTCTGCCATACCGACCTCTGCTTCCTCAGCCGTGTCATTGCGCGTAACACCCCGCTCTGCCTGACGGTAAAAGCCAGAGCGCGCCGCCTATTCTTTCACTTCCTGAGGCTTGGAATACCAAAGGGCATTGACGATAATCCACCTGTCGCCGAATTTTCCAAGATGGAAATAATCGACAAACCAGGGCGTCTCGGCTCGCGCAACAGCGGCATTTCCTGCTACATCCAGTGTCTTGCAAGACCGATCCCACTGATCGCGTGGTGTTTTGAGAGCACCTTGGCTGGTAAGATTGACCAGTTCTTCCTTGGACATGCGGCGCAATCCCAAACGCTCATAGGGCGTGTCACCAATCACCTTGCGCTTCGCAAGATCGGGATGGAGCGCGCGTGCCACACGGTCGGGGTTGCCCTCCAGTTGACCATCAACATAATCAAAACAGGTTGCTTCAATTGCAGCGACTGTTGCCGGATCTACGTCATTTTTTGTCGCGGCGGGCGCGGCGGTTGCTGCAGCTGCAGCGATCATCATCATTAGCATCGAGACATCCAAACTTGATCCGGCTCGCCGGAGCCCCGGCGCATTTCAGCCGCTGCCTCCGATCTCGGCAATAGCAAAGGCTAGGTCGACGAAGTATAGATGTGAGCCTGCAAACAGCATTTTAAACGTGCATCGCTACATTACTCAATCGTGTTCGCGGTCGCCTTGGCCCATATAGAGTTCGCGGCCGGTTTCCTCATAGACTTCGCTCATTTGGGCCATGCCCTCTTCCGCCTTCGCCAAGGCTTCGGCGGACAAGTCCGCTTCCTCCGCCGCGATGAAACCAGCACTATCCTGATTTTGCAAGCGCGCGAATTCACGCACTTCCTGACTGATCTTCATCGAGCAGAATTTCGGCCCGCACATGCTACAGAAATGCGCGGTCTTTGCGCCCTCTGCCGGCAACGTCTGGTCGTGATATTGCTCTGCCGTATCGGGGTCGAGGCTCAGGTTGAACTGGTCGCGCCAGCGGAATTCGAAGCGGGCCTTGCTCAGCGCGTCGTCGCGGACTTGTGCTGCCGGGTGGCCCTTTGCGAGGTCTGCCGCGTGCGCCGCCAGCTTATATGTCACCACGCCGACCTTCACATCGTCGCGATCGGGCAGGCCGAGATGCTCCTTGGGCGTGACGTAGCAGAGCATTGCGGTGCCGTACCAGCCGATCATCGCCGCACCGATGCCGCTGGTGATATGGTCGTACCCCGGCGCGATGTCGGTGGTGAGCGGCCCCAATGTGTAGAACGGCGCTTCGCCGCACACCTCAAGCTGCTTGGTCATATTCTCCTTGATCTTGTGCATCGGCACATGGCCGGGGCCTTCAATCATCACCTGCACATCGGATTTCCACGCACGGTGAGTGAGTTCGCCCAGCGTGTAGAGTTCGGCAAATTGCGCTTCGTCATTGGCGTCGGCGATGCTGCCGGGGCGGAGGCCATCGCCCAAGGAATAGGCGATGTCATAGGCCTTCATGATCTCGGTGATGTCGTCGAAATGGTCGTATAGGAAGCTTTCCTTGTGATGCGCGAGGCACCATTTCGCCATGATGCTGCCGCCGCGGCTCACGATACCGGTCACACGTTTGGCGGCGAGTGGCACATAAGGCAGGCGCACGCCTGCGTGGATGGTGAAGTAATCGACGCCCTGTTCGGCTTGTTCGATGAGCGTATCGCGGAAGATTTCCCAGTTCAGGTCTTCGGCAACGCCGCCGACCTTTTCCAGCGCCTGATAGATCGGCACGGTGCCGATGGGGACGGGCGAGTTGCGGATGATCCATTCGCGCGTGTCGTGGATGTTGCGGCCGGTCGAAAGGTCCATCACCGTGTCCGCGCCCCAGCGGATCGACCAGACCATCTTGTCGACTTCGGAGGCGACGTCGGACGCGACCGCGCTGTTGCCGATATTGGCGTTGATCTTGACGAGGAAGTTGCGGCCGATTGCCATCGGTTCGCTTTCGGGGTGGTTGATGTTATTGGGGATGATCGCGCGGCCCCTTGCGATCTCATCGCGGACGAATTCGGGGGTGACATAATCGGGGATTTCCGCGCCGAAGCTTTCACCGTCGCGGATATATTCGGCGAGGCGCGCGCGACCCAGGTTCTCGCGTTCGGCGACATATTCCATTTCGGCGGTGATGATGCCTTGGCGCGCATAGTGCATCTGGCTAACGTTCGCGCCTGCTCTGGCGCGCAAGGGGTGCTTGATCGCGGCGGGAAATTGCGGGACGCCGCCGCTGCGGTCGGGGCCGGTTTGGCCGTTGTCCTCGGGCCGCATTTCGCGCCCGTCATAGCTTTCGACATCGCCGCGCGCCTCAATCCATTGACGGCGCAGTTGCGGCAGCCCGGCGTTGATGTCGATATGCGCGCTTGGGTCGGTGTAGGGGCCGCTGGTGTCATAGACCCGGACCGGCGCATCGTCGCAGCTCGGGTCGAGGTAAATCTCGCGCATCGCCACCCTGCGGTCGCCAACGTAGATTTTCTTGGAACCACGAATAGGGCCGGTGGTTACGCCGATTTCGGTGCGTGCGGGGATGTCTGCCATATCTCTCACTCCATTTGGGGGAGGAGACGCTTTGGTAAAGCAGACCCTCCCTACACCGGTATCAGCCGGATCAGGTTCAGCGGGTCGCAGGGCGTTACACCTGCCTCTCAGTCACACGACTCCCCGGGGATGGAGCATGATAGGCTGCGCGCCGAAGCATGTCCAGCGGCGCAGCCTGCCACGACCCTGGCCTAGAATTTGAACCCTATCCCCACCCCCACAAAACGCGGCACGCCTTCATCGTCATTGGGGAATGCGACAAGACCGCTGCCCGGAATATTGGCGACATTGCCGTTGGAATAGCTGCGCAACGCGATGTTACGCCTGCCCAGAACATTAAGCGCGTCTATATAAATGCTGGCATCGCCGAAGCTGAAGCTGAAATTTTTCTCCACGCGCAGGTCGAGCCGAGCATAATGCGGCGCGCGCGCTGAATAGGGCGTACCTAATGCTATCACTGGCACCGTGCCGCCGGGTGGGACCGAGACCAAGGCGACCGGCGTGTAGCGCACGCCGCTCTGGTACCGCCATTTGCCGCCAAACGACCAGCCGCCGCCAGGCCGCCATGTCGCCGCCAGCGTCGCGCTCCACGGCACGTCATAGCGGTAGTTGACCGCCTGCCCGGTTGCCGCAAAGCTGCGGTCGGACCATGTTCGGCTGGCTGCTGCCCAAAAGTCGAAATCCTTGCCCACAGGCCGCGCAACCAGCAGGTTCAGCCCCTTTGCCTCGCCGTCCAATGCGCTCGCAAGGCCGGTCCCGGCAAAGTCGGTGACGCGGAAATCCTTGTACCAGCCTTCGACCTGCATCCGCCAGCCGCCCACGAACAGCAACCGCGCGCCGCCCAAGGCCTGCCAAGACGATATATGATCCTGCAGCGCAAAGCGGCTGTTCACGAGAAGCAGCCGGAGCGTTTCGGGACGCTGGTGCTGGCGAGAGCCGCGCGCGTACAGGCTGAAACTGTCATTGGCAGCCCAGTCGATGCCGATGCGCGGCTCCAGATGGCTTTCGCGTAAGGCAAAGTCGCGTACCCAGCGCCCGCCGATATCGACCGACAGGCTATTACTGACCGCTAGTCTTCCACCCGCAAATGCCTCGATCAGACCGAAGTCATTTTGCCGCAAGGGTCCGCCAGGAACGACCGCCAGCCCGCAGCGGATTTCGAGATAATCGCAAACCGGAACACCGCCCCGCGACAGCAATTGCGCATCCTCATGGGAGGCGTTGACGCCGGCGGTTAGCGTAGATTCCCCGACCAGGATTTCGATCGAGCTACGCACCGCCATATTGTCGGTTTGGAACCGGCGATAAGCGCCATTGTCCACGATGCTCTCGTCGGAAAAGCGGACATGCGAGGCGGTTGTCGTCCACTGCCCGGCCCCCACATCGACCGCGAAGCCCAGCGACTGCGCGTCGAGCTTGCGGGTTTCGACCTGCCCGAATGTCGGCGGCAAGTTCAGCTCTTTACGTTGCACCTCGCGCGCCTCATCCCATGAGCCGAGCGCCGTCGCCGTCATCGATGCGCCGTTGCCGCGCCAGTGCAGCCTTGCCGTATAGTCGCTGCTTTCGGGCATGCGGAATTCGAGTGTCTCATTGCTGCGCGCGAAGTTTTTGAGGAACAGGTGCGCCAGATTTTGCCGATAGCTGGCATAGGCACTGACATCCTGCCCCAGCGGGCCTTCGACAATCGCGCCACTTTTCAGCTGGCTGAGGTCGATTCTCAGGCTGTGATCATTCGCCGATGGCTGGCGCAGTTTTATGTCGATCACCCCGCCGACCAGATTGCCATATGGCAGCGGCACGGCTGCGCCAGACAGGTCGAAACTGCGTAGCACATTAGCGCTGATGATGGAATCGCTCAACTCGTGGAAAACCTCTGGCAGCAATATGCTGTCGACCAGAAAGAGATTGTCCGCAGGCCCCGCGCCGCGAACCACCGGTCGGTCGAGATCGCCTGCGCCGAAGGTGATGCCCGGCAGGTTGAGCAATGCCTTCAGCGGATCATTGCCATCACCCGCGCTGTGCAGCAACGATTCCGCGTCCGTCGCCATCCTTGTGGGATCATTCTCGCGGCTATCGCCGGTGACGATGATTTCCTCGATGCTAGATGAAGGCGGTTCTGTGGCGGCATAAGCAGGCGAGACAAGGGCGCAGGCGACCGCGCCCATCGCGGGAAACCGCGTGGAAAGAAGTGGCATGATGATGTTTTTCCGAAGGTTAAGAGTAGGGTTCAGCCGGATTGAACGCTGCGTCTAACTGGGCGCATCATCCGCGACATATTCAAGCAGGTCGCCCGGCTGGCATTCCAGCACCGCGCAGATCTTGTTCAGCGTGTCGAAACGCACGCCCTTGATCTTGCCGGTCTTGATCATCGACAGATTTTGCTCACTGAGGTCGACCGCGGCCGCAAGTTCCTTCAACCGCATTTTCCGCCGCGCCAGCATGACATCGAGATTCATCACTATGGCCATTATCTATAAAATCGCCTTCGCATCCTCATCGACATCGTGGCCAACCGAGAAAATCTGCGCAACGAACAGGAACAACAGGGCGATGAATAGCTGGTAAAACTGACTCCAGCCAAATGTTATGGTCAGCGATGTCGGCTGCGACGGGTCCAAAGACGTCATCAACAGCCGCATCGCCGACCCTTGCGCGACGCCGACGGGCACAAGCCAGAGTGCCGCCCAGGCGAAATGACGAAAACCGTCGATCGCCGGGCGCGAAAAGAAGGCCCCTTGTGCAGCGGAGGCAAAAGTCCGGCGCAGATGAAAGAGCCCATAAAACTGAACGGCCAATCCGGGGAGAAAAATGGCCGTCGCCGCCAACTGACCGGAACCCGCGAGCAGAGACGACGGATAGCGGCTGCCATCCGTAATCTGGACCACTGGCCCAATTGACGGAAAGAAAAGAATATAAATGCCGAGCAGCACAACCGCCCACATCGCCAGCGCCACCAGCCATGTTAGCCATTTTGCAAAAGACTGCACCCGTACTGCGCGCATCAATCCACCAGAATCAAGTTTTAGACAATAAAATTCAATTAAGGCTTTAATTTTCTCGCGTCAATGCCTGTTTGAGGTGTGGGATTGCCCGAATAATCGCAAAGCTAATAATCGAAGAACGGGAAGCCAACCGGAACGAGGGCGCAGGCTAAGCTCAGGAAGCCCTTGGTTCACCGTCGGGGTCGAGCGCCATCCAGAAAATCGGCGAACTTGCCAGTCGGAGGAAACGTTGTGCGAGCAGCGGATCGACGCCTTTGCCACTGGCCTGCATCACCGCAGCCATCGCTGAAGTCGGGCCACCCGTTGCGGCCGCCTTTTCCGCCATCACCGCAATTGCGACGATATGCGCGGCGAGCCGGTCGGCTTCGTTCTTCGGTGGCGCGCTATCGGCATTGCCCTGCAAAATCCTCAACCACATATGATTGTGAACTTCGTCCAGTTGTTCAGGCGCAAGGCCCGTCGATTGCGCCAGCTTTGAACCGATCCAACTGGCGCGGCTCTCGCGGCTGTAGCCCGTGACATCATTGTCGATGCGGAACTGGTCTTGCGGTGACTGGATCATATGCGCGCCCTTGTTGCCGATGCGTGCATTATGCCCGAAATCGCCTTGCCAACTGGTTAAGACCGCAAACTCAGAAAGTATAGCTGACCCCTGCTGCCAGAAACCATTGATCAGCATCGCCGCGGATCGACGTCACCGGCGATCGTTTGGCATCGCCGGTCAGCCGCGAGTAGCTGACGAGAGCAAATGCGCCCCAACCGCCATCGCGGATATCGCCCGACAGATCGAGCCCGCCGAGCAATGTCGCGCCATAGCTTTTCCAGCCGCCATCAGCGTCAAAAGGCGCGAGCCCACTCACCCCCGACGCGACCGGATCGATGTCGAAATAGGTGCTCGTGTAATTGTCATCGGCATGTGTGGCCGACAGGCTCAAGTTGGTGAAGATTGCCTGCGACAGCGGCGTCGAATAGCTGATCGTCGGGGTAATCAACCGTCCACGATGCGCCTTCGCCACGTCCCACTGGATATCGCCCGATATCGTCAGCGTATCAAACGGATTGAGTAGCTTTGAAAACGAAACGCCGACAGTCGCGCCGACTTCGACCGCCACATCCTCTTTGCCAAGCGCGCGCACAACCGGATCTTTGATCTTGCTGTTACGGTCGAGCCGCACACGGACCAACGGTCCGGCCAAAAACTTGATGCTGCTGTCGCTGTTGCCGTCGGCGATCAGATCGACATACAGCCCCGGACCACGCGCACCGAAATCGAAACCGCCAAGGCTGCCTTGCGCAATCGGTACCGGAAAAATCACATAATCGTCCGAACCATCATAGCTCGGACCGTAGCCGACACCGACACCCAAGGTCAGCCAGTCGCCTTCGAAAACGCCGCGGTCGGGCGCATCGGCCTTGGCGCTTTCCGCGTCGGTTGCCTGCGCATATGCCGGTGCGGCCATAACGGCGCCAACTAAAGCGAACGTCGCGGCGATGGACTTTAACGATGTCATGAAGAATTTCCCTGATGTTTCAAAACATGAAACAACCGGGGCTATCAGTTGGTTCCCGAACACGTGCTAAAAACGCCGTGCCCACAGGTTCACAGCATATACCTCATCTTCACCGACTGGCTGGCGTCCACATTGCCCAAGACGAACGCCGCGCTTTTGAATTTGGGCGGGCCAAAGGTGACTGTCGGGTTGCGTGAAAAGCCAAACCCTTCGTTGGGGATCATCATCGACGTATCAAGCTTGCCATTGCTGTTCTCGTCATGAACGAGGCTGATGGCGTAAGTTCCGGGCGCGACCGACGAGAAGCGGATTGTCTTGGCGTTGGCGGCATTGACCAGTTGCTTATGCGCATTCGCGTCTTTGCGGCAGTCGGGAAAGGCTTTCGGGTTTGCGGTCAAGCAAACCATTACCTGCCCCTTGTTGTTGCGCAGGCCCGATACCGATACGTCAAGTGTCGGGCTAACGCTGGTCGCTGTCACGCCCGCGCTGGCGAGCAAAGCTGCCAAGACCAAGGTCGGTACCGCAGAGCCTGTCCCAAAATCTGAAATAAAGCCCATAATTCCCCCGATACGCATCATGATGTTTCTGGTGATGGGTCGCTGTTATCAGCCATTTCCCTAATTTGCCGTGAACCACAAATCCTGGAAATAGCTCCCACCCCATATGGTTGGTGATACCCATAAACGTCATAATCGCGAGCACAAGGCCCAATGCTGCGATGTGAATCGGGATGAAGAATACCAAAAACGGGACGACAACTGCGCCGGTCAGCGCCTCCCACGGATGGAACGACATCGCCGCCCAAGCGGTCGGTGGACGGCTATCATGATGGACGGCATGGGCGGCCTTGAACCAGTAAGGCCGGTGCATCAACCGGTGCGTCCAGTAAAACCAGCTATCGTGCGCAAACATATAAAGAAGCACCGACAGCGGCAGATACCAAAGCGGATAGGTGGCAATATCGGCATAGATTTGCGTCCAGCCCAGATTGTTCCAGCCCCAGGCAACGACGCCCGCCGGGACGCCGTAAATCGCGGCTGATGCCAGACTCCATTTGATCTCGCGGTGTATTTGGGCGTCGAGGCCGCAATACAGGTCAGGATGCTTTATCCGGGTTGCCCAGGCGAACACCCCGCTGGTCAGCAGATATCGCGCGCCAACTATAAGGGTCATCGCGAGTGCGGATAAAAGCAAGGCAGGGGTAACGTCCATAGCGGCTCGATAAAGCAATCCCGGCTGAAGCGAAAGCGACAGCTTTTCGCCGGCACCGCCGTTGTTGTAAATATGACACCATTACACAATGTTACAATTGGAGGCGGAACCTCGGGCCCCTCCCGCCGTTTCCCTTGGCAAGATATTCAACAAGCGGTCGATAAAATGCAAACGACAGTGCTCATTGTCGAAGACGAATTCCTCGTCGCTCTCAACCTAAAGCGCGTTCTGACACTGCTTGGGTTCGAGACCGTGGGCATTGCTCCCGACACCGATAGCGCGATGGCATTTGCCGAGCAGATGCCCGACATCGCCTTGGTCGATGTAAATTTGCGCGATGGCGAAACCGGGACTGAAATCGGCGCAATTTTGGCGCATAAATACGGCACATCGGTGTTGTTTGTGACCGCCAATCCGCGCCAGCTAAAAGGCGAAGATGGCGGCGCGATCGGGGTGTTGTCAAAGCCGTTTAATGATAACGAGATCGGGCCTGTTCTGGATTTCTTGGTGCGCCACCGCCACGGAGAACATCTGCCGACGCCGCCAAGTGTAAGACTGTTCTAGAATCAGGCGCGCATTAGGGCAGTATGTTTCGCGTTTCAAACGTCCCTTTTCCAGAAATGCTTATCAGATCACCATCCTGCAGTACCCGCATTGGACCGGAATAATGCGCGCTCGCGTTGCCCAGCAAAGCGCCCTGCATCATCTTCGGCACCGATGGCACGATATGGGTGAACGCCAGCATCCCGACGCCCGCTTCCTTCGCTACATCGGCGGCCTGTTCGGGGGTGATATGATAGTTTTGGATATCGGCAAATATCTTGGCACGGTTGGGCTGCTCCGCCTTGCGCGCTGCATTTTCAAGGATTTTGACGAGCCGCGGCGACAGCATTTCGCTGACCAGCAGGTCGCTGCCTTTGGCGGCCTCGGCTAGCGACGGGGTCAGTGCGGTATCGCCGGTAATCGTGACGCTGCGACCATTATAGTCGATACGATAGCCATAAGCCGGTGCGATTGGCGCGTGATTGACGGTGAAGGCGGTGATCCGCACGCCCGCTTTGTCGTAAACGACGCCGGGCGCAACTACGGTGCCTGAGAAACCGAAACCCGAAGGCGGGACGATGTCGGCGCCGTGATGCGCGATGCGATAACCGCTGTCGATTTTGTAGGCGCGGTTCAGCCCTTCGGTGATTTCGGCGACACCATCCGGCCCGAACACCGGCAGCGGGGTCGTCGCGCTGCTCCCTGCCCAGCGTTGCAGTGCATAAGGCCCAAGCCCTTCAAAATGATCGGAGTGCAGATGCGTCAACCAGACGCCTTCGATCCTGTCGGCAGGCAGCCCCATCGCCATCAGGTTCTTGCCCGAGCCGTCGCCCATATCGAACACGAACAGGCGGCCATCCGCAATAACCACGGTGCATCCGGCCGCACGGTTGCGCGTCGGCAGCGGCGATCCGGTGCCACAAAATCCGACATGGAGAGCCTGCGCGTCGAGGCTCGCCAGCACGTTGCGCGCCATGGCCTTCTCGGCGGCACTGGTAATCAGCCGCAAGGCAATGGCGTCGCGCCCGGCATAGGCCGCGACGCCGCCCGCCGCCAGCAAGAGCAGCAGGCCCCATAACCATTTCTTGCGCATCATGCCCCTCCCGACAAATCAGCTTTTTGTTTTAGCAAGCTTACGCTCGATCGCTCCCGATAGCATATGAAAAGCTTCACCCGCTGGCGACCGGTGCGCGAAAACCCCGACCGGCGCGCGGTGAATCGCCATTTGCTCGACCGCGCTCGCCATCGGGATGCGCGGCCAGTCGGCATTGGCCGACGTCGCGGCGATGTGGAGCTTGCGCCTGCGGTCGACCATCGAGAATACCGGCAGCAACGGTGCGTGGCCCTTGTGATGCTCTTTCAGATGCGTCACCACATCGGTCAGCGCACGCTGTGACAGCGGCGACGGAATGACCGGCACGATGATGATATCGGCGGCGCGCATCATCTGCTCACTGGTTTCGGTAAGGCCCGGCGGACAATCGAGGAAGATGCGGTCATACTGCCCACTAATACCCTCGACGAGCTTCGCCAGCCGCTTCTTCTTGCCGATGGAGGTCAGAAACCCGTCGAGCCCGCGCAGCGAAATGTCTGCGGGCAACAGGTCCAGTCCGGCAATAGCGGTCTTCTGGATCAATTTGTCGGGTGGGACGTCGCGTTCGAACACCGACCGGGCGCGCGGTTTCTTGTCGGGTTCATGCCCCAATATGAAGCTCGCCGCCGATTGCGGATCGAGATCCCACAGCAGCGTCTTCTTTCCCCGCCGCAACGCCGCCTCGGCGGCCAGATTGACCGCCAGCGTGGTTTTACCAACCCCGCCTTTCAGGCTGTAAATCGCCACCAGTTTCGGGTCATGTGCCATTTCCAACTGGTCCCCCTTCGCGCCAAAAAAGTCAATGATACTCGCGCCATTCCACTTCCCCTAATGGGACGCATCGGCTAGTGCGCGCCAATGGCGTCCGCCCCTATCGAGAATATCAAATGCGATCTCGCCATTGTCGGCGGCGGTCTGGCTGGCGGCCTGATCGCGCTCGCGCTCGCGCGGATGCGACCCGAGCTGAAAATCGTGCTGATCGAGCAGGAGCAGCATTTCGGCGGCAACCATATCTGGAGCTATTTCGCGAGCGACATCGCGCCTGAACACCGCTGGCTGACCGCGCCGCTCGTGACTTACGGATGGTCGGGCTATGAAGTGCATTTTCCGGCGCATTCGCGCTCGATAGACAATATCTATTACAGCATCGAGTCCGAACGGCTCGACTGGCTGTTACGGCACAACCTGCCCGCTTCGGCGTTGATGACCGGACGCGAGGTCAAGGCCGTCAGCCCTCGCCTGGTCGTGCTTGATGGCGCTCAGCGGATCAATGCAGGCGGGGTAATCGACGCGCGCGGTGGCGGTGATCTGAACCATCTCGATTGCGGTTGGCAGAAATTTACCGGTCAGTTGCTGCAATTGTCCGAGCCACACAATATGACGAAGCCGATTGTCATGGACGCGACGGTCGAGCAGTATGACGGATACCGTTTCGTCTATGTATTGCCCTTCGGTATGGACAAGGTGTTTGTCGAGGATACCTATTATAGCGACAAGCCCGAAATGAACCGGCGCGTCATGGCGCAGCGGATTGCTGCTTATGCGACAAGCAAAGGCTGGCAGGTCGAACGCGTGTTGCGCGAAGAGACGGGGGTGTTGCCCGTTGTGATGGGCGGCGATCTCGAAAGCTATTGGGCAAGCGGCAGCGGACGAACGGCGAAGGCTGGCGCACGCGGCGCGTTCTTCCAGCCGGTCACAAGTTATTCGCTACCCGACGCAGTCCGCAACGCGGTGTTCATCGCCGGACAGGCTGACCTCGACGGCGATAAATTGAACATGCTGATGCGGCAGCGGGCGCAGGATCATTGGCGTGACGGCAAATTCTACCGGATGCTCAATCGCATGATGTTCCGCGCAGCAGCGGGCGGCGAACGGTACAAGATACTGGAGCGTTTCTACACGTTGAAACCCGGCCTTATCGAACGCTTCTATGCGGGCAAATCAACCGGCGGGGACAAGGCACGGATATTGTCGGGGAAACCGCCCGTCCCCATCGGTAAAGCCATCAGCGCGATCCGGAGCAAAAAGAAATGAAGACCGCCGCGATCATCGGCGCCGGTTTTGGCGGATTGGCACTAGCCATAAGACTGCAATCGGCGGGTGTAGCGACAACCATAATCGAAGCGCGCGACAAGCCGGGCGGGCGGGCTTATTATTGGGAGAAGGACGGCTTCACCTTCGATGGCGGACCAACGGTCATTACCGACCCGCCCTGCCTGGAGGAGTTATGGACGCTCAGCGGACACCGGATGGCCGACGATATCGAACTGATGCCGGTGTTTCCGTTCTACCGTCTGAACTGGCAGGATGGCACCAACTTCGACTATTCGAACGATCCGGTGGGATTGAAGGCGGAAATTGCCAAGCTCAACCCCGACGACGTTGAAGGCTATCGCCGCTTCCTCGAATATTCGAAGGGCGTGTATAAGGAAGGCTACCAAAAGCTGGGTTCGGTGGCGTTTCTCGATTTCGCGTCGATGGTCAAGGCTGCACCCGCCTTGATGAAATATCAGGCGTGGCGGTCAGTTTACTCGATTGTCTCATCTTACGTGAAAGACGAGCGGCTGCGCGAAGCACTGTCGTTCCACACACTTCTGGTCGGCGGCAACCCGATGAGCACCAGCGCGATTTACGCGCTGATCCACACCATCGAAAAAGAGGGCGGCGTGTGGTTTGCCAAGGGCGGGACCAACCGGCTGGTTGCAGCGATGGTGACGCATTTCGAGCGGCTGGGCGGCACGATCCGGCTCGGCGATGCGGTCGCCGAAATCGAAACACGCGGCGACAAAGTCATAGGCGTGCGTACCAAATCGGGCTGGCGAATGGACTGCGATGTTGCGGCCTCGAACGGCGACCTAATGCACACCTACAAGGATTTGCTGACCAGCAACAAACGCGGCGAGCGTGCGGCAAAATCGCTGGCGCGCAAAAGCTGGTCGCCTTCGCTGTTCGTGCTGCACATGGGCATCAAGGGCACATGGCCCGGCATCCCGCATCACATGATATTGTTCGGCCCGCGCTACAAAGGGCTGCTCGACGATATCTACAAGAACGGGATTTTGCCGAAGGACTTCTCGCTCTATCTGCACCATCCTACGGTGACCGATCCGTCGCTGGCGCCGGAGGGTTGTTCGACCTTCTATGTGCTCGCGCCGGTCGCGCATCTGGGCAAGGCACCGCTCGATTGGGACGGCGATGTCGGCGAGGCGCTGAAAGAACGAATCCTCGACGAGCTTGAGCGACGGCTGATCCCCGATATAAGGTCGCGGATCATGACGCAGTTTCATTACACCCCCGCCGATTTTGACCGCGACCTGTCGGCGCATCTGGGCAGTGCGTTCAGCCTTGAGCCGGTGTTGTGGCAGTCGGCCTACATGCGCGCGCATAACCGCGATGATGCGATACCCAATCTCTACTTTGTCGGTGCTGGCACGCATCCCGGAGCCGGTATTCCGGGCGTGGTGGGTAGCGCGAAGGCGACGGCGGCGTTGATATTGGAGGATATGGCTTGAAGCGACTGGCAGTGTATTGCGGTTCGGCAACGCCCGAAAATCCGGTCTATATCGAGGCCGCTCGCGCAGTGGGCAAAACGCTGGCGACGCGCGGTATCTGCGTTGTCTATGGCGGCGGACGGTTGGGGCTGATGGGTGCGGTTGCAGATGCTGCATTGGAGGCAGGTGGCGAGGTTATCGGGATTATCCCCGAAGCACTGGTAGACGCCGAGGTTGCGCATAAAGGCTGCACCGAACTGCATGTCGTTTCCGGCATGCACGAGCGCAAGGCGCGTTTCACCGACCTGACGGACGGCTTTGTCACCATCCCGGGCGGCGTCGGGACGATGGATGAATTGTGGGAGGCTATCAGCTGGTCGCAATTGGGCTATCATCAGAAGCCGGTTGGCGTGCTTAATGTCGCGGGTTTTTATGATCAGTTGGTGGCATTCAACAAACACATGATCGACGTCGGATTCATCCGGTCGCAACATGCCGGGATTATGATTGTCGATGATGCGCTCGACGGATTGCTCGACAAGATGGCGGCCTATGTGCCGCACAAGACGATTTTCGAGATGAAGGCGAAAGATTTGTGAGGGCGGGCAACTTAAGCCCCTCCCTTTCAGGGGAGGGGTTGGGGTGGGGCTTGTCAGCGAACACAGCGCCAGACGGACAGGCCCCAACCCCTCCCCTGAAGGGGAGGGGTTAATTGTCGCACCGACCTGCCCTCGTCGCCTTCGCCCGCCAATCCATTGCGCGCGGCTCGAAATCCTTTGCTGTCGCCAGCCGCCTGTTCGACCGTACGACGCGCGAGCGGGTTTGGCTGCTCTATGCATGGTGCCGCAAATGCGACGATATGGCCGACGGGCAGGACCATGGCGGCGCGATGGAGACGGTGGCCGACCCGATGGTGCGATTGGCACTCGTCCGTGAACTAACAGCCAAAGCAATGGCCGGGAAACCAACCGGCGAACAGGCGTTCGATGCACTGGGCGTAGTGGCACGCGAGTGTGGACTGACCCAGAAAATGGCGGATGATGTGATCGAGGGCTTCGCGCTCGACGCCGCCGACTGGCATCCACGCCATGAGCGCGACCTGTATCGCTATTGCTACCATGTCGCAGGCGCAGTCGGGGTGATGATGGCGGTGGTGATGGGCGTCTCGCCCGACGACGACGCGACGCTCGACCGCGCCTGCGATCTGGGCCTTGCATTCCAGCTCGCCAATATCGCGCGCGATATCGAGGAGGATGACGCCGCAGGTCGTTGCTATCTGCCCGACGACTGGCTGGCGGAACTGGACATTGGCCCCGGCGAACATATGCGACCGCACAACCGCGGCAAACTGGCGCTGATGGCGCGTTGGCTGGCGGATGAAGCGGGGCAATATGAGGTGTCGGCGCGTGCCGGGGCGACGCAATTGCCGTTCCGCGCACGCTGGGCGGTATTGTCGGCGGCAGGGATTTACGGCGACATCGCCCGCAAGGTGCGTGCGGCGGGCGAGCATGCTTGGGATCACCGGATTTATACGAGCCGTGGAGAGAAATTGCGCTGGGTGGCGAAGGCATTTCGTGGCGCGATGGCCAATAAGCCGCGCGCGATGGATCGGGATGGGCTGTGGACGCGACCTGGCTCTCACCAAATACCGTCGCCCTGAACTTGTTTCAGGGTCTTACTTCTTGAACGCTGGCAACAGTAAGATGCTGAAACAAGTTCAGCATGACAGCATTAGGAGCGGAGCAACCCCGCAGCCCGCTCTGCCAACCGCTCAACCGCCGCCGCGTGAATTCCCGGCGCGCAGCATATAAGGCCGAAATCCAGTGGCTCGCGTTTGTTGTAGACTATCGGTCTACCCAAAGCGTTACTGACCACCGCACCCGCCTCTTGCGCCACCAGATGCGCCGCCGCGATGTCCCATTCATTGCCCCAACGCAAAGTCGCGACCAGATCAGCGCGGTCACAGGCAACCATCGTCATCCGCATTGCGATGCTGTTCGGTTTGGTAACTATCACCAGATCACGGTCGATCTTGGGCAGGTCGTCGGTGGGAACACGCGAGCCGATAAAATCTTCGCGCGTGCTGCCAAGCAACCGCTCGCCATTACAGGTAACCCCTTCACCGGCACCCGCCACCCACAGTTTGCCTTGCGCCGGCGCTGCCATTACCGCAAGCAGCGGCAAGCCGTCGGCAACAAGTGCCACCGAAACACACCAGCCGCTGCGTCCACGCACATAGTCGCGCGTGCCGTCAATGGGATCAACCAGCCACAATAGCCTCGCATCCAACCGAGCCGGATCATCAACGGTTTCCTCGGACAGCCAGCCAGCCTCGGGCAATATCGCCATCAACCGCTGCTTCAAAAGCGCATCGACCGCCATGTCGATATCGCTGACCGGATTGCCCTTGCTCTTTTCCCAGACTTTGGCGTCTGGCGCTGCGCCGTCGCGCCAACTGCGCATGGCCAAATCTGCCGCCTGCTGCGTCGCGCCGATAATGGCGTCGCGGGCAAGGCCTAAATCAGGCACCCGCGATCATCATCCCGTCGATGCGCAAGGTCGGCACATTGTTGCTGCGGATGAATTCCAGATCGTTCGCGGCGGTCATCGCGGCGAACATGTCTTTCAGGTTTCCGGCGATGGTGAATTCGCTCACCGGTCCGGCGATTTCACCATCGATGATAAGGAAACCGGCGGCGCCACGGCTGTAGTCGCCGGTCACCGGATTGACGCCTTGTCCTGCCAGTTCGTGGATATAAATGCCGTGTTTGATATCGCTCAGCATCTCGGCAACGGTCATCGTACCGCCCTCAAGGTGCAGGTTCGACGGGCTAACTCCCGGTGCGCCGCTGACGCCGCGGCTCGCGTGGCCCGTCGGTTCCAGTCCCAACTGCCGTGCCGATGCGCTTTCCATCAGCCAGCCGGTGAGTACGCCCTTGTCGATGATGGCGCGCTTCGCGGTCGGCAATCCCTCGCCGTCGAAAGCCTTGGAGCCCAGCCCGCGTGGGCGGTGCGGATCATCGATGATCGAAATGCTGCTATCAAACAATTGTGCCCCTAAGGCTTCGAGCAGGAAACTGGTTTTGCGCGCAATCGAAGACCCGCCGATACCGCCGAGCAAATGCCCAACGAACGAACTACCCACGCGCGGGTCGAATACCAGTGGCATCTGTCCGCTTTTGACTGTGCCGGGATTGACCCGTTTGACCGCACGCTCGCCCGCGCGCTTGCCGATTGCGGCGGCGCTGTCGAGATCGGCATGGTGTCGCGCCGAGCGCCAGTCATAATCGCGCTCCTTGGCGTCGCCCTCACCCGCGAGCACGCTCGCCGAAACGCCGTAGCCCGATGACGATGACACCCCAGCAAAACCGTGGCTGGTCGCCAACGCAAAAATCGAACGCCCCGCACTCGCGCCCGCGCCCTCACTGTTGGTGACGCCCGGAACAGCGCGCGCGGCGTCTTCGCATTCGAGTGCAGCCGCACGCAAGGCGGCCGGATCGGGGTCTTGGCCGTCGTCGCCGTCGATATCCGGCAATGCGCCTTTCAGCAGGCGGTTTTGGGGAGCCAGCCCTGCATATTTGTCCTCCGGTGCCTCGCGTGCCATGTCGATAGCGCGCGTAACCAGGCCAGCCAAAATCGCCGGGTTCATATTGGAAGAAGAAATCGTCGCCGACCGCTGCCCGACAAACACCCGCAGGCCGATATCCTCGCCCTCTGACCGCGCCACATCCTCAAGCGCACCCAGCCGCACCTGCACCTCGGTCGAGGCATCACAGACATAGACAGCATCGGCCGCATCGGCGCCTGCTTTGATGGCTTGGGAAACGAGATTTTGCGCGCGGTCGAGCGCTTCTTCGGGCTTTAACATCGCCAACGCTTAGGCGCGCGGCATTGCCCGGTCAATCACGCGTACCTGCAAAATAGGCGGTTTAGACGACCGCGTTCATTCCGTGGAACAGGCCCGCCAGAATCAACGGAATACCAAGCGCTGCCACCCACAGCTTTACCCGGTCGACGGTAAAACGCGTGTGCAGCGCGCCATCGCCCAGATCGCTCGCCTCCAGCTTTGCCCAACGGCGTTCCATGCCGCGGCACGCCGGGATCACCATGGCGACGAACGCGACCAGCATGAAGTAAGGGAATATCGACGTGCCCTCCGTCTCCATCGCCGGCGACGTCACGAAGATCAATACCAGCGTATAAACCACCAGACCGACAGCAACATGGTCGCTGATCCGCTTAGCGTAGCTCTTGTGCGCACGGCTATGCGCAGCATTTTCGGTTCTGGCCATCATCACTCTCCCCTGACTCTCCGCTTAAGAGACTGTCACTAACGGGGTGCCGTGTCAAAGGCGTTTACTATAGCTTCAAGCCAGACCCAAAATCTTGTGATTTTGCAATGACAAGCGCCATTTGGGGTTGGCATTGACGAAGGCCGTTGCCGCTTGCGTGTTGGCACGATTGGTTGAGTCGTCGCCGCTATCCATCGGCTGGATGAGGTGATGGGCGAAACGCCAGCCTTCCATCGCGACGGTATCGCTGCCGGGTTGCGGCCAGACCAGTTTAAGTTCGTTGCCGTGGCGCTGCACCACTTCGGAGCCTGCTTTGGGGCTGATGCAGACCCAGTCGATGCCCGGATGCGTATGCAAGGTGCCGTTGCTTTCGATGGCAATAACGAAGCCCTGGGCGTGCAGCGCGTCAACAATCGCATCGTCGACCTGCAACATGGGTTCGCCGCCGGTCATCACGACATAACGGTGGCCTGTGCCTTCGCCCCACAATTCGGCGATCTTGGCCGCCAGCGCGTCGGCGTCATAACGTCCGCCATTTTCGCCATCCATGCCGACAAAATCTGTGTCGCAAAATTGGCAGACGGCGGTCGCGCGGTCTTCCTCGCGCCCCGTCCACAGATTACATCCAG
The DNA here is from genome assembly GCA_031406495.1 of Sphingomonadales bacterium. GTDB lineage: Bacteria > Pseudomonadota > Alphaproteobacteria > Sphingomonadales > Sphingomonadaceae > Sphingorhabdus_B. The sequence goes on from JANOHL010000109.1 coordinate 74,521, forward strand.
CAAAGCGCAGAAACACCGCGCGGCGGCCCGCATGCACGCCTTCGCCTTGTAACGTCAGGAAAATTTCTTTGACCGCGTAGCTCATGCGTAGTCGGTCGGGTCGACCAACCCGGCATCGGCAAAACCCTTGGCGCGCAGGCGGCAGCTGTCGCAGCGGCCACAGGCCTTGTTGTCGGGGCTTGGATCATAGCACGACCAGCTCATCCCCACATCCAGCCCCAACCGCGCCGCCTCGGTTGCAATATCGGCTTTGGTCATATTGAGCAGAGGCGTGTGAACGGTAAAGCTGTCGCCTTCGACGCCCGCCTTCGTGGCGAGATTGGCCATCGCCTCGAAACTGGCAATAAAGTCCGGACGGCAATCGGGGTAGCCCGAATAATCGAGCGCGTTGACGCCGATCCACAAATCCCGCGCACCGCGTGCTTCGGCTAGGCCAAGGCACAGCGACAGGAATATCGTGTTGCGTGCTGGGACATAAGTCACCGGAATCGTGTTATCCTCAACGCCTTCTTTCGGGACGTCGATGTCGGCGGTCAGCGCCGATCCGCCAAAGCGCGTCAGGTCGAGCGGCAGAACAATATGCTCAACAGCACCCAAATGCGCCGCGATCCTGGCGGCGGATTGCAGTTCGATCCGGTGGCGCTGGTTATAGTCGATGGTGAGCGCGACAAGCGCATAACCCGCCTCGCGCGCCAAGCCAGCCACGACCATCGAATCCAGTCCGCCCGAAAGCAGGACGATTGCGGTTTTGCTGGACATATTCATGGAAAATCTTGGCTCTCTTTTTGCGAGAGAGGGAAATGGTGCACCCGGAGCGATTCGAACGCCCGGCCCTCAGATTCGTAGTCTGATGCTCTATCCAGCTGAGCTACGGGTGCACAGAGTTGGTGCCAATAGGGGCCGGTTCACGGATTCGCAACCTCTATTTTGCCAAAGCAGCCTGCGCCGCCGCCAATCTTGCAATGGGAACGCGATAGGGTGACGCTGAAACATAATCCAACCCAACGCTTTCACAGAACGCAATCGACGCGGGGTCACCGCCATGTTCGCCGCAGATGCCGAGCTTGATCTCGGGGCGGGTGGCACGGCCTTTAGTCGCGGCGATCTCGATCAGCTGGCCGACGCCTTCGACGTCCAGCGACACAAACGGGTCGCGCGCATAGATGCCCTTATCCACATAATGCGTCAAAAAGCGGGCCGCATCATCCCTCGAAACGCCCAGAGTTGTTTGGGTCAAATCATTGGTTCCGAACGAGAAGAATGTCGCTTGCTCGGCGATTTCGTCGGCCATCAACGCGGCGCGGGGCAGCTCGATCATCGTGCCGACGAGATATTCGATGCGCTTGCCCTGTTCGGCAAACACCGCTTCGGCGGCCTTGTCGACCACATCCTTCATCAGCTCCAGCTCGCGCCTTGTGCCGACCAAGGGGATCATGATTTCAGGCACCGGCGCGACCGCCAATGAGCACGCCGCTTCGAAAATCGCGCGCGCCTGCATCTCGTAGATTTCGGGATAGGTCACACCCAGACGGCAACCGCGATGCCCGAGCATCGGGTTGACCTCATGCAATTCGGCGGCGCGCTGTTTCAGAACCTCGATACCGACGCCCGCCGCCGTCGCCACATCAGCGAACTCTGCCTCTTCGTGCGGCAGAAATTCATGCAGCGGCGGATCGAGCAGGCGGATGGTCACGGGCAACCCCGCCATCACTTCGAAAATCTCGGTAAAGTCCTTACGCTGTTCGGGTAACAATTTGGCAAGAGCGGCGCGCCTGCCCTTTTCGTCTTCGGCCAGAATCATCTGGCGCACAGCGGTTATCCGCGCGGCGTCGAAGAACATATGCTCGGTGCGGCACAGTCCGATGCCTTCCGCGCCGAATTCGCGCGCGGTCTGTGCGTCGGCGGGCGTCTCGGCATTGGCGCGAACCTTCATCCGGCGCGCGCCGTCGGCCCACACCATCAGCGTGCCAAAATCGCCAACCAGTTCGGGCTGCAATGTCGCCACTTCTCCCGCCATCACTTCGCCCGATGTGCCGTCGATGGTGATGATGTCGCCTTCGCCCAGATGGCGGTCGCCGATGCGCAACGTCTTGGCCTTCGCGTCGATAATCAGCGTGCCAGCACCAGACACGCAAGGCCGCCCCATGCCGCGTGCGACCACCGCCGCGTGGCTGGTCATGCCGCCGCGTGCGGTGAGAATGCCCTTCGCTGCGTGCATGCCGTGGATGTCTTCGGGCGAGGTTTCTATACGCACGAGAATGACGCTCTCGCCCATTTCGGCGCGGGTCTCGGCGGTATCGGCGTCGAACACGATTTTGCCCGAAGCCGCACCGGGCGACGCGGGCAAACCGGAGGTCAGCACATCGCGCGGCGCTTGTGGGTCGAGCGTTGGGTGCAGCAGTTGGTCAAGCGCCATCGGGTCGATCCGCAGCACCGCCTCTTCACGCGTAATCATCCCGGCATCGGCCATATCGACCGCAATCTTGAGCGCTGCCTTCGCAGTGCGCTTGCCCGAACGGGTTTGCAGCATCCACAATTTCTCGCGCTCCACCGTGAACTCGATATCCTGCATATCGCGGTAATGCGTTTCGAGGATGCCAAACACATCGGCCAACTGCCCGTAAACCTCTGGCATCGCCTCTTCCATCGACAGCGGCTTGGCCCCTGCGCGTTCGCGTGCTGCGCGCGTCAGATATTGCGGCGTGCGGATGCCTGCGACGACGTCCTCGCCCTGCGCATTGATTAAGAACTCGCCATAATAAGCATTCTCGCCGGTCGCGGGGTCACGGGTGAAGGCAACGCCGGTCGCGGACGTATCGCCCATATTGCCGAACACCATCGCCTGGACATTGACTGCGGTTCCCCAGTCGCCGGGGATGTTGTTGAGGCGGCGGTAGACCTTGGCGCGGTCCGATTCCCACGAACCGAACACCGCGCCGACGGCACCCCATAATTGCGCATGGACGTCTTGCGGAAAAGGCTTGCCCCATTCGGCCTCGACCAGGCGCTTATATTCGGCAACCAGCGCCTTCAGGTCTTCAGAACCTAGCTCGGTATCGAGGTAAAATCCCTTATTTTCCTTAGTGATTTCAAGCGCTTCCTCAAACGCACCATGATCGAGTTCGAGCACGACATCGGCATACATCTGAATGAACCGGCGGTAGCTGTCCCACGCAAAACGCTCGTCACCCGATGAGGTCGCAAGGCCCTCGACGGACACATCGTTCAGACCAAGATTCAGCACCGTATCCATCATCCCCGGCATCGACACCCGCGCGCCCGAGCGCACCGATACGAGCAGCGGATTTGCAGGGTCGCCAAAGACCTTGCCGGTCACCGCCTCGATATGTGCAAGGCCGTTCGCCACTTCGGCACGGACGCTGTCGGGGAAGCTCTGACCGTGCGCGTAATAAGCGGTGCACATCTCGGTCGTGATGGTGAAGCCCGGAGGCACTGGCAAGCCAATCGAGGCCATGCCGTCGAGGTTCGCACCTTTGCCACCAAGGACATTCTTGTTGCCACGGACGGTCTCATCACCATCCGAAACGCCACCACCAAAACGATACACATATTGGGTCATTTTCGTTCCCTAGTCCCCAAGCTGATGATGCCCCTGACCTGTTGTCGCGGGGCCGTCAAAACGTCTTTGCTACGTTACGGCAAAGCGGTGCTTTACCCCTCAATCTTCGAAAAATCGGCGACACGGTGAACCGCGTCGCGGAACCGCGCGAGCAGCCCGAGGCGGAACGCCCGCTTTTGCGGATCTGGATCATTTACCATCACGCCGTCGAAGAACGCATCGATAGGTGCACGCAAGCTGGCGAGAGCCGCCATCGCGCCTTCGAAATCTTCGGCGTCGATTGCTGCTGCGGCTTTTGGTTCGGCGGTGTCTAGGGCGGATAGCAAAGCGCTTTCCTCATCCACCATGTGCTCCTGCGAAGGCAGGAGCGCCGGATTGGGCAGCGCTACATCCGCCACCGCTCCTGCCTGCGCAGGAGCACCACTTTGCTTCAATATATTCGCCGCCCGCTTATACCCGGCAAGCAAATTAATACCCTCATCGGTCGCAACAAACGCCTGCAAAGCCTTGACCCGCGCGAGCAGGCGGACAAGGTCATCCTCCCCGCCAAGTGCAAACACCGCATCGATCAGGTCATGTCGGATGCCAGCCTCGCGCTGCTGGACTTTGAGGCGGTCGGCGAAGAATTCTAAAAGAATGTCAGATAAGTCATCTACATCCTTGAATTCGCCCCAATCTCGCCCACCGGTTCCCTTAACTCTATCAAATAATTCATTGATTTCATCGCTTGAAAGCTTCGGATAGCTATTGCCGAATTCAAGCCACTCATAACCCTCTTCAACAGACAGGTCGTAAACCAAATTGACCGCCACATAACGTAATGCAGGGCGCAAATCGATTCTTAGTTCGTTTTCTGTGATCAATTGAATGCATGAAATGGCTGCCCGTCGAAGGGCAAACGGATCTCTCGAGCCTGTCGGCAACAACCCCCAAGAGAAAAACCCAACCAGCGTATCCAGCTTATCCGCCAAACTCACCGCAACCGTGACCGGCGCGGTTGGCACATCGTCGCCCTGCCCGACAGGCTTGTAATGGTCGCGCACCGCGTCGGCGACGGCGTCGCTCTCGCCCTGCGCGCGGGCGTAGTAGCCGCCCATGACGCCCTGCAATTCGGGGAATTCGCCGACCATGCCGGTGACGAGATCGGCCTTGCACAGGCGCGCGGCGCGTTCGGCGTCGTTGGCCAATTGCTCTAAATTTCCGTTCGCCTCGAGCATCGTCGAGAGGCCGGTGTTGGGCTGCACGGTGTCTCGACTATGCTCGACACGAACGGAATTTGGGATGACAATCCCCTCTTCAACCAACCACCGCGCGAGCTTCGCCACACGCTCGACCTTGTCGGCAACGGTGCCCAGCTTTTCATGAAACACGATTCCACCCAGCTTGGCGGCCTGCGTTTCCAGCGGGACCTTTAAGTCCTGCTCCCAGAAGAATTTCGCATCGCTCAACCGCGCCGCCAGCACCTTCTCGTTACCCGCGACAATCGCCGCACCGCCGTCATTCGCGACGATGTTCGCAGTGCAGACAAAGGCGTTTGCAAGCTTTCCACCGGCATCGCGGCAGATGAAATATTTCTGGTTCACCCGCGCGGTCAGCTGGATGACTTCCTCCGGCACCGCCAGGAACGCCGGATCGAAACGCCCCAGCATCGGCACCGGCCATTCGGTGAGGCCGCTATTCTCGTTGACCAGCCCTTCATCGGGAACAAGCACAAGCCCGGCGTCACGAGCGGCCTTGTCGGCCCCTGCGCGGATGATCGACCGCCGTTCTTCCTGATCGACGATAACATGGCAGGCGCGGAGTTTTTCGGCATAATCGTCGGTGCTACCAATCGTAATCGGACCGTCATGGTGGAACCGGTGGCCCATCGTCTGATAGCCGCTCAAAATCCCATCGACCTCGCACGGGACAATGTCCTGCCCGAGCAACGCAACAATCCCCTGCAACGGCCGCACCCAGCGCAAACTCTCGGTGCTCGCCGACGCCGCGCCCCAGCGTTGCGATTTGGGCCAAGGAAAGGCGCGGATGATCGCCGGGATCGCTTCGGCCAGCACATCGGCGGTCTTGCGGCCCGGTTTCTCGATGACCGCAAAATAGATGCCGTCGCGGTCCACCAGATGATCTTGGGTCAGGCCCGTCTTGCGCAGAAAACCCTCCAGCGCCTGTGGCGGTGCGGATGATTTCGGGCCTTTTATTTCCTCGGCTGTGGCTTGCGTTTCAAGCGGCAAGCCTTTGGCAATCAGGGCCAGACGCCGCGGGGTCGCGTAGGTGACGATCTCGGCGGCCTTCAACGCGGCCTTGTCGAGCTCGCCCGCAAACAGCCGCGCCAAATCCTCACGCGCCTTGTCCTGCATCCGCGCAGGAATTTCTTCGGAACGGAGTTCGAGCAGGAAGTCGGTCATAAACCCACTCCGTCATGCTGAACTTGTTTCAGCATCTTACTTCGCGACGTTGAAAAGTAAGACCCTGAAACAAGTTCAGGGTGACGAGACGGAGACGGGAGAATAAGCATCACGCCGCCCACCCGTTCTTTTCCATCCACGCCTGACAGCTACCCTTGGCCAAATCCCGCACGCGGCCCATGTAGGACGCTCGTTCCTGCACCGAAATGACGCCGCGCGCCTGAAGCAAGTTAAACAAATGGCTCGCCTCGATCGCCTGATCATAAGCCGCGAGCGGGATGTTCGCGTCGATGCAGCGTTTGCATTCGGCCTCCGCCTTGGTGAAGCCGTCAAACAACGACGCGGTGTCGGCCACTTCAAAATTATAGGTCGAAAATTCGACCTCATTCTTGTGGAACACATCGCCGTAGCTCACGCCGTGATTGTTGAACGCGAGATCATAGACGCTGTCGACGCCCTGAATATACATAGCGAGCCGCTCCAGCCCGTAGGTCAATTCGCCCGCGACCGGCTTGCAATCGAACCCGCCGACCTGCTGAAAATAAGTGAACTGCGTCACTTCCATCCCGTCGCACCAGACTTCCCAGCCAAGCCCCCACGCGCCGAGCGTCGGGCTTTCCCAATCGTCCTCGACAAAGCGGATGTCGTGTTTCAGCGGGTCGATGCCGATCGCGTCGAGCGAGCCCAGATAAAGCTCCTGCAGGTTCGCGGGGCTTGGCTTCATGATCACCTGATACTGGTAATAATGCTGCAACCGGTTGGGGTTTTCGCCGTAGCGGCCGTCGGTCGGGCGGCGGCTCGGCTGGACATAGGCCGCGTTCCAATGATCGGGGCCAAGCGCACGCAAGGCGGTCGCCGGATGGAACGTCCCTGCCCCCATGCGCATGTCATAGGGCTGCAATATGACGCAACCCTGCTTGCCCCAATAATCGTGGAGTGTGAGGATCAAGTCCTGAAAGCTGAGTGGCCCCGCCGCAGTCATGGCCTGCCATTGGCGGAGATGTGGCGGTAAATCAAGCGTAGCAAGGGCATTATCAACAACGGATCTTGACGGAACCAGCCAAAGTCCTTCTAGCTTTTCTACGCAACCGTGTGGCCATAGGAACCTCTATTTATGTTGAAATTCACCACTACCCTGCTGTTGCTTGCCACTGTTTCGGTTTTGCCGGGTGTGGTGAACGCGCAGGAAGCGACACCGACCGAAGCTCCCGCCGAAGTCGAGGCACTCGACCCGGTCCCGGTTCTTCCACCCTCAACCCGTGACGTCGATCCGGCTTTGTGGGTAGTCAAGGACGAAGACACGACGATTTATCTGTTCGGCACGGTCCACATCTTGAAGCCCGGAATGGGCTGGTTCGATGACGGCATCAAGCAGGCGTTCGACAAGTCAGACCGGCTGGTGCTCGAGATGATCGAGCCGTCGCAGGCCGAAAGCCAGGCCTTGTTTATGAAGCTGGCGATGGATCAGAGCGGCAAGACATTGCGGTCGAAGATGACCGACGCCGACCGCGCGGTGTACGAATCCGCGATGAAGAAAATCGGCATTCCGGCAGAAGCGCTGGACCCGTTCGATCCCTGGGCCGCAGCGGTCACGGTGTCTGTTGTCGCGGTGCAGCAAAAGGGTTTCGACGTTAGCAGCGGTGCCGAGAAACAGCTGACGGCAGCCGCCAAGACATCAAACAAGCCGATTGCAGGCCTCGAAACGATGGAGTTCCAGCTCGGCGTTTTCGACGCGATGTCGGAGGCCGAGCAGATCAAGTTTCTGGTCGAAACCGCCAGAATGATCGACGATGCAGAGGCCAATATGGACAAGATGGTCGAGCTTTGGGCGGCACCCGATCCCGAAGGGCTCGCGCTGTTGATGAACGAAGGGATGACCAGTCCTGCGTTGTATGCAGCACTTTTGACCAACCGCAACGCCAACTGGGCGCGGTGGGTGAAGCAGCAGCTGGAAAAACCCGGCACCACATTCATGGCGGTGGGTGCTGGCCATTTGTCGGGCGCGACGAGCGTACAAACTCTGCTGTCCGCTTATGGCATTAGCGCGCAGCGGGTGGCTTATTAACCTGATGGACGATCTGGAAACACCCGCCTCCGCCGCGACCGAGCCAGCAGCGGCGGCGGCAAAGCCTTTCCCCAAAATCCTGCCGAGCATCGGTTGGATTGCTGCCTATTTCGCGCTGCAATTTGCGGTGACCGCCATCATCATTGCAATCGTCATGGCGGCACAGCAATTCGCGGAACCGAACACACCCATCGACCCGGATATTGCCACCAAAAACCCCATATTGATCATCTGGGGGCTGGTCGCGTCGGCGTTGGTCCAGCTGGCATTGATGTGGCGCTACCTGCGCAAAGACGACCGTGCGGAGCAACTAGGCCTCACCCATTTCGGGCGGCTATCCATCGCCAAAACATTGATGGTAGCGGTCGCGGCGCTCGTTCTCGCTTCGTTGTTCAACTTTGTCTACGCAACCTACATCATCTCCGGAATGCCGATGCAGGATGAAATAGCGAAGTTGCTTGCCAGCATCCCACGCACACCGCTCAACATCGCGCTCGGGTTGTTCGCGATAGCGATTGTCGCGCCGTTGATCGAAGAGCTGCTGTTTCGCGGGCTTCTGCAAAAATCGCTGATGCAGCATATGCCTGTATGGGCGGCCATAGCCTTAGCGGCATTTGTGTTTTCGGCGGTCCATATGCAACTTTATGCAATGCCAGCATTGATGTCGCTGGGTGCGGCTTTTGGCTATATCTATTATAAGACGGGTTCGCTGCGGATGACGATCGTCCTGCATATGGTCAACAACACGCTGGCGTTAGTGCTCACCCAATCCATGTAATCACACGACCGCCGCTTCCAGCAGCCTAAGCGTTCCCGCATCGGCATCGATCTCGGCGCGAATACCGACGGGAATGGTGAACTGATCGGTGATATGGCCGAACCACGCGCCTTGATATGCCGGAATGCCAAGGCTTCCCAAATGCTGCTGAAGGACAGAACTCAGGGTAAACTCGCTGGTGCTGCCGTCGGACGCGCGGCAGTCGGTGCATTGACCGAACACGACGCCCGCAAGGTTTTTTGTCACGCCAGCCTGTGCGAGCTGGGTAAGCATACGGTCGATCCGGTATTCGGCCTCGCCGACATCTTCCAGAAACAGAATCGCGCCGTCGAAGTTCGGAAGATAGGGCGTACCCGCGAGTGCGCTCAGGACGGTCAGGTTACCGCCGAGCAGACGCCCCTGCGCCTTGCCGCCGCGCAAGATTTGCGTGCGCCAGCGGCGTTGGACCAGACGGTCCTCGCTCGCCACCGGATTCTCGTACAGCGGGGTTGCGCCGTCGAAGGCAATGGCGCGAAAACTGTCTATCGATGACTTGCCCCACGCGCTGCTGGCGTTGGGTCCGTGCAGCGTTACGAACCCGCCCTTTGCCGCAATCGCCATGTGGAGCGCGGTGATATCGCTATACCCCAACAGCAATTTGGGATTGGCGCGGATCACGTCCCAATCGAGAAACGGCAGCAACCGCTGACACCCCCAACCGCCACGCACCGCGAAAATCGCGCGGACTTGCTTGTCGGCAAACATACTGTTGATGTCGGCGGCGCGGTCCTTGTCCTGACCCGCGAGGTAGCCGTAGCGATCGAGCAAATGCGGCGCGCGTTTCGGCTTCAGCCCCATCGCAACGATCGCCTCCTCCACCAGCGTCAGGTCGAACGCATCGTCGCTGTTGGACGCCGGTTCGATCAGGCCGATGGTGTCGCCGGGGCGGATGCGTTGTGGCTTGCGTACGCCAGCGGGAGCAGGTGCTGCCCAAATGGGTGGGGCCGACATTGCTAATGCCAGCCCCGCCATAACTTGTCGCCTTGTCGCGGTCATCCGATCAGAACTTGGTTTCAACCGCTACCGTGAACGACCGTCCGCGCGGGTCGGCGACGCGTGGCTCCCAGCTGCTGCCCGCACCGGTATTGCTGTCATAGGTTATCGCGAAGGGCGGATCCTTGTCGAAGATGTTCTTGACGCCCGCCGTCAGCTTGAAGCCAGGAATGCCTATCAGGCTTATCGATGCGTTATAGATGATGTAATTGTCCACCCGCGGGTTGAAGTCAGGCCGGGCCGCGCTGCCGGGCAAGGCCTGGTTTTTATAGCCGTTGCGGAAAATCTGCGAAAAGGTGAAACTTACATCATCATTCTGATAGCTGATGAAAGCGTTATGCTTCCACTTCAGGCCCAGATCGCCAGTGAAGGTGAATATACCAATCAAGTCTTTGTACGGCAGGTTCGGTAACAGCTTCTCCCGCTTGTCGAGCAAATAAGTCCCGTCCAAACCAGCAGCAATTACCCCACCCGCCGCATCTACGGCGCCACGCGCCATTATTTCGAGCCCTTCGGTTCGCCGTGACCCGAAATTGCCCGTCCGCAGATCAACACCGGTAATGATACCGTTGGTACGAACGATCCGGTCTGGGAACGCGCCGATATTTGCAAGCAGCTGCGGTATGGTAATTGTGCCGATCGTGTTGTCGACGGCGATATTCCAATAATCGACGGAAAGGCTTATCCGGCTCGAAGGCTGTATGACGACACCAACGCTATACTGTTCCGAAGTTTCCGGTCCAAGGTTCAGATTACCACCGCTGGTCGATTCAGGTGTGATTGCAGCACAGCCCGGTTGCGGACCTGCCGTGGTGCCCTGCGGACATAATGTCGGGTCAACCAGAGTGTTTCCCGGGTTCGGCGAGATTGTTACGCCGTTAAATATCTGGTTGAACGCCGGAACGCGGAAACCGGTATTGTACGAACCCCGGAACATGATCGGGTCCCAAGGCCGGTATTTGAATGACACCTTCGGGTTCACCGTGGTGCCGAAACCCGAATAATCGTCGGCACGCACCGCGCCGGTGATTTCGAAGCCCTCGAACAGCGGCACGAGAACCTCAGCATAGGCCGCCTTCACTTCGCGGTTTTTTTCGGTCAGCGCATTGACGTTATCGAACGCCGCAAGGAAGATGACGGGTGCGGTTGCTGCGGCAGCGGCAGAGCCGTTGAACGAATAGGTTTCCTTACGATAGTCGATGCCGACGGCAGCTTGCACCGTACCGCCCCAGATGTCGAACAGCGAGCCGGAAACCGAATAATCGAGCTGCTTCACCTCATATTGGCCGCCATAAAGTGTCGAGCCTTCGGCGGAGATGGACTGAAGAGCAGCCAGTCCGGCGGCGCTTTGCCCCACGCTAAATGGATTCAGAAGACCACTGTTGATCGCGCCGAGCAGACCGCGGAAACCGGCGGGAGCACCTGCAACCTGCGGGGCGAGCGGATCATAGGCACCGTTCGCCAAAGACCCACGAAAATAATAGCCTGAACCAAGCAGCGAGGAGGACTCGCTCTTCGCGTAGGATGCGCCAGCGCGATAATCCCAGCCGTCCGCTATCGGTCCTTCGATGCCGAGCGCGGCTCGGAAGGTTTCGGTCGTGGTTTCATATTCGCGCGGGCCGCAGGCGATGCAGCGCCAGCGCCCGGAAATCGGCAGGTTCTGCGCTGCCCTTACATTGAACGCCGCAAGCTGGGCCGGGTTGGTGATAATGCTGCGTATCGCGCTGACGACCGAGTCATAAGTCGCGGCGTTGGCTGCGGTGCGCGGAAATGCCCATGGCAGGTTGGTGGTGTTTGCCGACAACTGCGCATTGGAAAAGCTTTTGGCCGAATCGGCTTTCGAGCCAGTGACTTCGAATGAAATTTCATGGTCCTCGACAATGCGTCCGACCGCGCGGCCATAATAAGTCAGCGTCTGGATTGGTTGCTGGATGACCGCTGCACGACCGGTATCCCAAGCACAGGCATAAAATGCGGAAGGAACCGCCCACAGCACCTCGTCATAGGCCAGGCCACCGTCCATCGACTCACAGCCTGCGCCGCCGGGCACATCAAGAGGATTGATACCGCCGGCTGCGGCATTGGCTCCATTGGGCGCAGTGATCGTCAGGCCGGTCAGCAAGGTGCCGAGCGGCGTCTGGTTGGCGTTCGCACCAATGTTGAAAGCCGTTGCAATCGGCGTTCCCCTTGTGTCAATCGATAGGCCGCGATTGGGCTGGTTGCCATTGACGAAGTCTCGCTGCGATCCGCGCAGGATTTTGTTCCAGCTATACGACACAGCACCCATTACATTGAAGCCGTTGGTATCGAGATCGCCGTAACCGGCCACGCCCGACAAGCGATAGATATTGCCGCCGCCTGCTTCGGTCACGTCAACGAAGCCTTGCAGCCCAAGGCCTTGATAGTCTTTCTTCGTAATGAAGTTGATCACACCACCGATGGCGTCGGTACCGTAAATGGCCGAAGCACCGTCCTTGAGGATTTCAACCCGCTCGATGGCGGCAAACGGTATCTGGTTGACATCGACCGCCGAGCCCGAAAGCCCGTGCGCTGCAACGCGGCGGTTGTTCAGCAGGACCAACGTTGAGGCGCTGCCCTGCCCGCGCAGGTTTGCAGACGAAAGCCCGTTGGTGCCGCGCTGCGCGCCGCTCACAACGTCGGAGTTGGACGCAAGATTGTCAGCGCCCGATCCGTTGGTGCTCAGGAACATCAGCAGTTGCTCGGGATTGCTGATGCCTTCGCGAGAGAGTTCCTCGTTTGTAATCACTTGCAGCGGAAGTGAGCTGTCATTGGGGTCGCGCTTGATGCGCGAGCCGGTAACGATGATCGCTGTCCCCTCGTCTTCGGCGGTTTCCACAGTCGCTGGAGCGGTGTCCTGCGCAAATGCCGGGAACGCCAGGCACGACGCGGTGAATAGCAATGCAAGCTTATTGAGTTTCATGATTTCCCCCTTTTTAGCCTACGCGGACTGATGCCGATGCAGACTCTTATTAAGGACCGAGGCTAAGCGCGCAAAATCTGGAATGCAATTGGCATTTGTAACGACAACGCATTCAATTCGGTGCGTTATTGCAACAGGGCAACACAATAAGGATTTTGTCTACCGCCGGGGTTGAAAAAGCGACTTCGCGGGTGCAAACTGCCCAAATGCTTTCGCAAAAAACCCGTTACGCGATCCGCGCGATGCAGCATTTGGCCGATGTCTATGGTAGCGGACCGGTGCAATTGGCTGATATTGCAGCAGAACAGAATATTCCGCCGAAGTTCCTGACGGTTATATTGTCGGAATTGTCGCGTTCTGGCCTGATCGCATCACAGCGGGGGAAGGACGGTGGCTACTGGCTCGGCGTACCGCCGATCGACATCAGTTACGGCGACCTGATCCGCATCATGCGTGGCTCGCTGGCGCTTGTCCCCTGCGCCAGCCGGTACGCGCATGAACGATGCAAGAACTGCGTCGAGGAAGAAAACTGCCGCACGCGCGCGCTGATGCTGCAAGTCCGCGACAAAACCGCCGACCTACTGGATGCGATCAATCTGGCCGACCGGATCGATCCGACAACGCTTCTGGAAGCCGCCGAGTAAGCTTAGAGCAGGTGTATGATTGATGGGTTCTGGTCCTAAATCCGATTAGCGCACAAACAGAACCTTTTGCCGCTGAAACGAAAACATCGCTCAGAACTGTATTGTCAATCAAAATAGTTGACTTTAAGCACTGCACTCACTGGCGGCACAATGGGGTGACCCGCCAATATAGATGAGGTGCTTATGTCGGAGGATTCCGCAGGGCGAAGCAGTGGGAGCGGTGCCAAGCCCCTCCCCGAATCAATCCAGTCGGTTCTCGATGCACTGAGCCAGCTTAAATTCGGTGCGATTCAATTGACCGTGCACGAGGGAAAACTCGTGCAGGTCGATGTAACCGAACGCAAGAGATTCACCAACTAACCTGAAATACCCTGACCTAAGAAGCAGACCGGATCACCGGATGCATCTGTTTTTGTGAAAGAAAACCTATGCGATTCCGTGCTGCCGGGCCTTCATTGGCTCTCGTTACTTTATTGTCATTTGCCGCCCCGGCATATGCCGAGACCACAGTTGACGCCAATGTTGACGAGCAGTCTAAAACATCCGTCGGCACAGGAGCCAGCGATGCCAGCGATGAAATCATCGTGACCGCGCGCCGTCGGAATGAAACATCACAGGAAGTGCCTGTGGCCATCTCCGTGATCGGGGGCGAGCACATTGACAACACCGGCGCTTTCAATGTTGGCCGCTTGACGCAGCTAACCCCGGCGCTGACTTTCTATTCGTCCAATCCACGAAACAGCGCCGCCAACATCCGCGGGCTTGGTGCACCATTCGGGCTTACCAATGACGGTATCGAACAGGGCGTCGGCATCTACGTTGACGACGTCTATTACTCGCGCGCCGCTTCCTCGACGTTCGACTTTCTCGATGTCGCGCAGGTCGAAGTGCTCCGCGGCCCGCAGGGTACGCTTTACGGCAAAAACACGACTGCCGGTGCCATCAACATCACTACCCGCGAACCGACCTTTGATTTTGAAGGCCGTGCCGAAGTGACCATTGGCAACCTGGGGTTTAAACAGGCGAAAGCGGCGGTATCCGGTCCGTTGTCTGAAACATTGGCGGCGCGCTTTGCGCTGTCTTCGACCAGCCGTCGCGGTACCATCTTCAACGTCACCAGCGGCAATTACATCAACGAGCAGGACAATCTTGGCCTGCGCGGTCAGTTGCTGTGGCGTCCCAATGACAATCTCGATGTTACGCTGGCAGGCGACTACAGCAAACAGAATCCTGAATGCTGCGGTACTGTCTATGTCCGTGTTGGCTCGACGCAGCGTCCGCTTAACCGGCAATATGCAGCACTCGCGGCCGCGCAGGGTTACACGGTGGTCAGCACCAATCCCTTTGACCGACTGACCGATATTGATGCCAATCTGAACGCCGGAAACAAGATCGGTGGCGCTTCGCTGCGGGTAAAATGGGACGTTGGCCCCGGCACGTTCACCTCGATTACGGCTTGGCGCTTCTGGGACTGGAAGCCTGAAAATGACCGTGACTTCACCGGCTTGCCGATCGTCACCCGGTCGCAAAACCCGTCGCAACAGAACCAATACACCCAGGAATTCCGTTATTCGCAGACGGGCGACAGACTGGACTTCGTGGTTGGTGCCTTCGCTTATCATCAGAGGATCGATACTCAAGGCCTTGAGCAACATGGCCCGGCCTCCAGCCGCTGGAACATCACGCCTTCCAACGTTCTGTCGAACGATCCAACCGTGCTGGACGGTCTGACCGCCATCAACACACAGGCGTTGAGCAATACAAGCCTGGCGCTGTTCGGTCAGGCAAGCTGGAAAGTGACCGATGCTCTCACCATTCAGCCCGGCGTCCGGGTCAACTATGACAAGAAAAAGGGCCTGTACGACCGCACCGTCTTCGATGGTCAGGGCCTTCCGGTCCTGACCGGCCAGACCGGCGCACGCCGCGCCGCTCAGCTCGCTATTTTTGCACCGCAATACTACGAGCCCGAGTTCAGCGATTGGAACTTCAGCTACGATCTGACGCTAAGCTATAAGCTGGCACAGGATATCTTCGCTTATGCCACCTATGCAAAGACCTTCAAATCGGGCGGCATCAACCAGAACGGTGTGCCAAATGATTCGACCGGCGTTCCGGCGCTGGGAGCGCAAACGATCAGACCGGAATCGGTCAATCATTATGAAGCGGGTATCAAGACGCAGTTCTGGGATCGCAAGGCGACGTTTAACCTTGCGGCCTTCCGCACCAACATCGCCGATTATCAGGCCAATGTGAACAACGGCCAATTCGGTGTGCTGCGTGGCTATCTGGCCAATGCCGAACAAGTGCGCTCGCAGGGAGTGGAGGTAGATTTCTCTCTCCGTCCCAGCGAACGCTTCAACGTCTATGCCAACGCTGCTTATAACGATGCGACCTACCGCAAGTTCGTCGATGCCCCATGCCCACCAGAGCTTTCGGGTGGCGGTACCGGCGCAGTCATTGGTGCTCCCGGCGCTCCCGGCACCAATAGCCCCGCCAATTGCGACATTTCCGGACAGCGCATTCCCGGCGTTTCGAAATGGACGTTCTCCTATGGGGGAGAGTATAATATCCCAACGTCACTGCTCGGCAATGAGGGTGCGGTTTATGTGGGCTTTGACGGCAACTACCGTTCCGACTTCTCGTCGAACCCTTCGCCTTCGGCTTACACTTGGATTGACGGTTACTCGCTCAACAACTTCCGCCTCGGTTTCCGAACCGATACAGGATTTGATATCTACGGCTGGGTCCGCAACGCCTTTGACGTGAACTATTTCGAAGCGCTCAATGTGCCGGGGGGTAACACCGGTTTGATTACAGGTCAGACGGGTGACCCGCAAACGTGGGGTTTTACAATCAAGGCAGCCTTCTGAGCACGGGGCCGGGGCCCTGTCATCGGCTCTCCGGTCCCAAACTCAACCTTGACCCTTGAAAGCAAAAATGGGGAGCATAATGTCCGCATTGTTCTATTGTGTTTCAGCAGAACCCAAAATTGATTAAGAGAGACCCGGATGATTGATTTTGTTGCCAATCTCGACTGGGAGGCCGTCGCCCCCTTTATTGCCATCGGCTTTGCCGCGCAGATTATCGACGGGGCGCTGGGCATGGCATTCGGCGTTATATCCTCCACGCTGTTGGTTAGCGTGATGGGGGTGCCCCCTCGGAACGCGTCGGCGGGAGTGCATCTGGTCGAAATGTTTACGACGGGAGCGTCGGGGATCAGCCATGTCCTCCACAAGAATGTCGATTGGAAGCTGTTTGCGCGAATAGCCATACCAGGATGCGTCGGTGGTGCTCTTGGTGCTTATGTTCTGTCCAATGTGGACACCTCGGTCGCAAAGCCTCTGGTCATGCTTTATCTGACCTGTATTGGCTTTTACCTACTCTACAAAGCACTCACCTATCCAACAGAACCCAAGATCAAGGAAGCACGGGTGGCAATGCCTTTAGGATTGTTAGGCGGCTTTCTAGATGCCTCGGGCGGCGGCGGATGGGGGCCAGTGGTGACCTCCAATCTGCTCATTCAGGGAACCGATCCGCGCAAGACGGTCGGCACGGTAAACACCGCCGAATTCTTCCTGACCACCGTTATTTCGATAACCTTCATCGCAACGGTAGGGCTGGAGGCATTTACGCAGGTGACAGGCGGCTTGTTGATCGGTGGATTGATTGCGGCACCATTGGGTGCTGTAATAGCCAAGCGGGTCGAACTGAAATCGCTTCTGCTGATGGTCGGCACCGTCCTGACCGCCACGAGCCTGTTCAGCCTTTACAAGGCGCTGTCAGGATAACCCCACAAAGCTTGCATTTGTAGGCGTCCCCGCATATAGGCGCGCGCTTGTCGTTGTGGTCATCCCTGGAGGCGTGACGGCAAGTGTAACTTTATTGGAGATTTAACATGAGCGATCAGCTGACTTTGTCGGCCGAGACGCGCGAACGGGCTGGCAAGGGAGCCTCCCGCGATTTGCGTCGTCAAAACCGGATACCCGCCGTGATTTACGGCAACAAAAAAGACCCCGAGATGATTCACGTCGAAGAAAAGGCACTCGTCAAATTGTTGATGACCGGCCACTTCATGAACAGCGTGATCGAACTCGACCTTGCAGGCAAAAAACAGATTGCCTTGCCGAAGGACGTTTCCTTCCACCCGGTTTCAGATCGCCCGACGCACGTCGATTTCTTCCGCATCGACAAGGATGCCAAGGTCGAAGTCAACGTGCCTGTGGTATTTGCAAACGAAGAAGCATCGCCCGGTTTGAAGCGTGGCGGCGTTTTGAACGTGGTTCGCCACGAGCTTGAACTCGTCTGCGAAGCCGACAAAATTCCTGAAGAAATCACGATCGACGTTACCGGCTTTGACGTCGGCGACTCGATCCACATTTCGAACGTGACCCTGCCCGCCGGTTCGGTAAGCGCAATCACCGACCGCGACTTCACCATCGCCACGATCGTTGCACCATCGTCGCTCAAGTCGAGCGAAGGCGATACCGCGACGACTGATGGCGAAGCTGCCGAAGGCGGAGCTGAAGCCGAGGGTTAATGTTATTTCCGGGGTGGGTTCGACCTGCCCCGGATATTCCCGAATAAAGGGCGTGCGCGATGCAATTATGGGTAGGCCTTGGTAACCCCGGACCGACCTATGCCATGCACCGGCACAATATCGGCTTCATGGTGGCCGATGCGATTGCGGAAATCCACGATCTGCCAGTGCCTGCGAAGAAATTCCTGGGCTGGGTTCAGGAACTAAGGCTGGGCCAGGAAAAAATCATCCTGCTCAAACCCGCGACCTTCATGAACGAAAGCGGTCGCAGCGTGCGCGCCGCGATGGATTTCTACAAGCTGGAGCCGGAGGCCGTCACCGTGTTCTACGACGAACTCGACCTCGCCCCGTTCAAGGTAAAGGTCAAAATGGGCGGCGGAGCAGCTGGCCATAACGGCATCCGTTCGATGATCGACCATATCGGTGCAGACTTCCGCCGAGTGCGCTTGGGCATCGGCCACCCCGGCCACAAGGACCGCGTCACCGGATATGTGCTCGGCAATTTCCACAAGAGCGAGATCGACGATCTGGCGGATTTGCTGGGCGCGGTGTCGGCGGAGGCAGATTGGCTAGCTAAAGGCGATGATGTGCGTTTCATGAATGACGTCGCGATGCGGCTACAAGAGGACTGAAAATGGGTTTCAAATGCGGTATTGTCGGGCTTCCCAATGTGGGCAAGTCCACTTTGTTCAACGCGCTGACCGAAACGGCGGCGGCGCAGGCGGCTAATTATCCGTTTTGCACGATTGAGCCAAATATCGGCAATGTCGCCGTGCCCGATCCGCGGCTGGATACGATCTGCAAAATTGGTGGCAGCGCAAAGATCATCGAGACGCAACTGGGCTTTGTCGATATCGCAGGGCTGGTACGCGGCGCTTCGAAGGGTGAAGGGCTGGGCAACCAGTTTCTCGGCAATATCCGCGAGGTCGATGCGATCGTCCATGTCCTGCGCTGTTTCGAGGATGACGATATCCAGCATGTCGACAACAAGATCGACCCGATTTCGGATGCGGAGACAGTCGAGACCGAATTGATGCTGTCCGATTTGGAAAGCCTTGAAAAACGCGTTCCCAACCTGATCAAGAAAGGCACGCAGGGCGACAAGGAAGCCAAGGCGAGCGCCGTGGTTCTGGGCCGTGCGCTCGAACTGCTCCGCGAAGGCAAGCCCGCACGGCTCACCAAACGCGATGATGCCGATGAGGAACGGCTCTTCCAGCAGGCGCAATTGCTTACCGCAAAACCTGTCCTCTATGTCTGCAACGTCGACGAGGCCAACGCCGCCAACGGAAATGCGTTCTCAGCCAAGGTCTTCGAGAAGGCCAAGGCCGAGGGTGCCGAAGCCGTTGTCGTCTCCGCCGCAATCGAGGCGGAAATCTCGACGATGCCGCCCGAAGACCGCGAAGTGTTCCTCGAAGATCTGGGCCTAACCGAAACCGGCCTCGCCCGCGTCATCCGCGCCGGGTACGAGCTGCTCCACCTCATCACCTTCTTCACCGTCGGCCCGAAAGAAGCCCGCGCATGGACCGTGCATACAGGCGACACTGCGCCCAATGCCGCAGGCGCAATCCACAGCGATTTCGAAAAAGGCTTCATCCGCGCCGAGACCATGGCTTATGACGACTATGTCCAGTTTAACGGAGAGGCCGGAGCCAAGGAAGCAGGCAAATGGCGGTCCGAGGGCAAGGAATATCTGGTCAAGGACGGCGACATCATGCTGTTCCGGTTTAACGTTTAGCGCCCACGTCGAACGCGTCGAGTATCGGGCATGGCCCCGCCGGGCCTGATGCGCAGCTTTTTGCAAGCTTGGCAAGCGATCCACGCGCCTCGGTTAATTCCGCAATCTTGGCATCTATTGCTGTAATCCGGTGCACAGCCAGTTCGCGCGCCCTTGTCCGGTCATCCACCCGGTCAAGCTGGATAAGCTCGCCTATTTCTTCCAGCGTAAATCCTGCGGTCTGTGCCGCGCGAATGAAACGCAAGCGGCGTACATCGGCGTCACCATATCGCCTGATGCCATCACCGCGATCGGGCGTTTCGATCAGCCCGCGCCGCTGGTAATAGCGGACGGTTTCAACCCCGACGCCGCCGCTTTTTGCCAGTTGCGATATTGTCATTGAATTCATCTCTTGACTCCGGACTATGGTACGGAACCTATATGGGTCAGACCGGTTACGTAAGCAAGAGGTCCGACCCATGGCAAACATCGCGAACAAGCAAGCTGATCTTTACCGGATGGTGATGCCCGATCACGTCTGTCCCTACGGTGTAAAAGCGAAATATCTGCTCAAACGCAAAGGTTTCGTGGTTAACGACCATCATCTGAAAACGCGCGCCGAGACCGATTCATTCAAGGCGAAGTGGGGCGTCAAGACGACGCCGCAGGCTTTCATAGATGGGCAGCGCATCGGCGGTCATGACGATCTGCGCCGCCACTTCGGCCTAAAAGTCGCCGATCCCGCCGCGACAAGCTACCGCCCGGTGATCGCGCTGTTCGTCATGACCGCGCTAATGGCGCTGGCGGCAAGCCAAGCGGTGTTCGGCTCCCCCTTCACGATGCGCGCCGCCGAATGGTTTATCGGCTTCAGCATGTGCGTGCTCGCAATGTTGAAACTGCAGGATGTCGAAAAATTTTCGACGATGTTCCTGAATTACGATCTGCTCGCGCGGCGTTGGGTACCCTATTCCTACATTTATCCGTTCGCAGAAGGACTGGCAGGCGTGCTGATGACGGCGCACGCGCTGCCTTTCGTCTCGATCCCGGTGGCGTTGTTCATCGGAACCATCGGCGCGGTTTCGGTGTTCAAGGCAGTTTATATCGACAAGCGCGAACTGAAATGCGCGTGCGTCGGTGGGAGCAGCAATGTGCCGCTGGGTTTCGTTTCACTCACCGAAAATCTGATGATGGTCGCGATGGCCATCTGGATGCTGGTGGGCTCAAGCTGGAGTATGTGATGAGCAAGAAGTTTCGTTTTCTGCCGGCAACCGCCGCCGTTTTCCTATCGTTTCCCGCAACAGCCCGAATTCCTGATCCATCCGGGCGAGAGCGAGCATCGCACCACGTCCAGCGTGCATTACGGGCGGCAATGGCTTGACTGCAACTGCCGCCTTTTCCGCAAAGAACCGTGATCCGGGGCCGACGCTGACCGCCTATCTGGTCGAGGCAAATTGGGACATCAATGACCATCACAGTATTTTCGGTCGCGCCGAAAATGTGAAGAATGATGAGCTATTCCCCGACGATCTGGACCCTTTGCACGAAAGGCCGTTCCGCGTGAGCAAGTTTCAGGCGGGCTATGCCTACCGGCTGCCGCTGACCGGCCCGCTGAACCTAGCGCTCGGCGGAACGATTTCGGCCTTTGCCAAACCCGACACGCTTGACGCGGCTTATGGCAACAACCCAATGGGCTTCACGATGTTCGCAAAATTATCCTTGGGCCATTGATTTGGGGTTGCATGAAACGGGTTTCTAATTGAAACCTGTTTCCATGATCTATTTCGAAGATATCGTCGTCGGCACCAAATCCTCGTTCGGAGCCTATGAAGTCACCCGCGAAGAAGTGATCGAATTCGCGCAGAAATACGACCCGCAGCCGTTTCACCTGAGCGATGAGGCGGCGGCCAAAACGCATTTCGGCAGGCTTGCGGCGAGTGGCTGGCACACCACCGCGATGACAATGGCGATGGCGGTGGAGAATCTAACGGCCACCAAGCAGGCCGGCCTCGGTTCCCCCGGCATCGACGAACTGCGCTGGTTGAAGCCCGTTTTTCCCGGCGACACGCTGCGCTGTGAAACCGAAGTGCTGGAAAAGCGACAGTCTTCGTCGCGTCCTGAAATGGGCAGCTACCGGTCGCAAATGCAGGTCTTCAACCAGCATGACGAGGTCGTAATGAGCTTTATCTCGATTGGTTTGATCAGGGTGCGGGGCAACTAACCGGGTTATTTCCGTCCGAACAGTTTCTCGACATCGCCCAGCGCTAATTTCACCCAAGTTGGCCTGCCATGATTGCACTGCCCGCTGTGCGGCGTGACCTCCATTTCGCGGAGCAGTGCATTCATCTCGGCAACCGACAATACGCGCCCAGCCCTGACCGAGCCGTGGCAAGCCATTGTCGAGGCGACATGGTCGATGCGTTCCTTGAGCGACAGCGCTTCGTCATAGGCGGCGAGGTCATCGGCCAGATCCTCGACCAAACCCTTGGCATCGCCCTGCCCCAGCATCGCAGGCGTGGCGCGGACCAGCATTGCGGCGGGGCCGAAGCGTTCGAGTTCCAGACCGAAAGTAGACAACTCGCCTGCCCTTGCCTCCAGCCGGTCGCACGCGGGTTCGTCGAGTTCAACGACTTGCGGCAGCAGCAGCGCTTGGCTTGGCACCGAACCGCCCGCCGCCGCCATCGCCTTGCGCATCCGTTCGAGCACCAGCCGTTCGTGCGCGGCATGTTGGTCGACAATCACCAGACCGTCTTCCGCTTCTGCCACGATATAGGTGTTCGCCACCTGCCCGCGAGCGACGCCCAACGGATGGCGCGCGCCCTCCGGAACAGGCTCCGACGCCTGCTCGGCACGGCCTAACAACGGCGCAAGCTCGTCGCCCATCACGCCAAAACCTGATCGGTTTTCGGCAAGCGAAGGGAATGCCGGACGCGGCACGTAATTGCCCTGATAGGCGGTATATGGCGCGGTAAAAATATCGCCTTGTGCGGTGCGGATCGGTTCCTGTTGCCATGCGGCGAGCGCGTCGGCTGCGGGTCTTTGCACCGCGCGAAACCCCGACTGGTCTAGCGCATGGCGCAGGCCCGAAACGATCATCCCGCGCACCAACGCTGGCTCGCGAAAGCGCACCTCGGTCTTCGCCGGATGGACATTCACATCGACCTCGGTCGGCGGCAGATCGAGGAACAGTGCCACCACCGCATGCCGATCGCGTGCCAGCATTTCGGCGTAAGCGCCCCGCACCGCGCCGATCAGCAACCGGTCCTTCACTGGGCGACCGTTGACGAACAGAAACTGGTGGTCGGCCACGCCACGATTATATGTCGGCAGGCTAGCGATGCCGCCGAGCCGCAAGCCTTCACGCTCGAAATCCAGCCCGACGCTGTTGTCGATCAGTTCGCCGCTGGTCAGTGCAGCCACGCGTTCGGGCCGCGTCATCCCAGCTTGAACGCTGAGCGTCCGCCGTCCGTCATGTTCGACGGTAAACCCGATGTCTGGCCGCGCCATGGCCAGCCGCTTCATCGTGTCGATTGCTGCCGCATATTCGGCCCGCGGACTGCGCAGGAATTTGCGGCGCGCAGGGACATTGCCGAACAGATTTTCAACCCGCACCCGCGTTCCGGGCGGCAATGCGGCAGGCCCCTCGCCCGTCAGCACACCATGATCGACAACCCGCTTCCAGCCTTCGCCTTCACCAACGCGACTTTCCAGCGTCATCTTCGACACACTGGCGATCGACGGCAGCGCCTCTCCCCGAAAACCCAAAGTCGCGACCATCTCGATGTCTTCATCCGGAAGCTTTGACGTCGCATGCCGCTCTAGCGCCAACGCCATATCGGCAGGTGTCATCCCGCAGCCATCGTCGGTGACTTCGATCAAATCGATACCGCCCGAGGCAAGCCTTACAGCAATCGAACGCGCGCCCGAATCGATGGCATTTTCCACCAGTTCCTTCAACGCGCTGGCCGGTCTTTCTACCACTTCACCGGCAGCAATCCGGTTGACCAATGCTTCGGGGAGTCTTCTTATTGACATCCGGGCGTTCCTAGCCCAAGCGCCGCTGGCAGGCGACTCCTTAATCGTTCGCATTCCAGCCAAATACCTGTTTTGCAAAACAGCAAATTCCGCTAGGACCGCGCGATTGAGCAAAGTATCGCCAACAGGTTCTCAGCGCTCAAGATTAACGTGGATAACATAAATGGTATTTGGCAGATTTTTCCGTTTCGCTTCTCAAGACATGGCCATCGACCTCGGCACCGCAAACACCGTCGTTTATGTCCGCGGCCAAGGCATTGTTCTCAATGAACCATCGGTGGTCGCCATTGAAACGCTGAACGGGATCAAGCGCGTAAAAGCCGTTGGCGACGACGCGAAATTGATGATGGGCAAAACCCCCGACAGCATCGAAGCGATCCGGCCACTTCGCGATGGCGTGATCGCCGACATCGATGTTGCCGAACAGATGATCAAATATTTCATCCAGAAGGTGCACGGCAAGCGCCGGATGTTCAGCTATCCCGAAATCGTGATCTGTGTGCCATCGGGTTCAACCTCGGTCGAGCGTCGCGCTATCCGCGACGCCGCATCCAACGCTGGTGCATCTGAAGTGTTCCTGATCGAAGAGCCAATGGCAGCGGCGATCGGTGCCGACATGCCGGTGACCGAACCGATTGGTTCGATGGTTGTCGATATCGGCGGCGGCACAACCGAAGTTGCCGTGCTTTCGCTGCGCGGTCTGGCCTACACCACGTCGGTCCGCGTCGGCGGCGACAAGATGGACGAAGCCATCGTTTCTTATGTCCGTCGCCACCACAACCTGCTGATCGGTGAAGCCACTGCCGAGCGTATCAAGAAAGATTTCGGCACCGCCCGCCCGCCCGCCGACGGCATCGGCCACACGATCCATATCAAGGGCCGCGATTTGGTCAACGGCGTGCCTAAGGAAATCTCGATTAACCAGGGCCAGATTGCCGAGGCACTCAGCGAACCTATTGGCACTATCCTCGAAGGCGTCCGCATTGCGCTGGAAAACACTGCACCCGAACTCGCCGCCGACATTGTCGACCAAGGCATCGTGCTGACCGGTGGCGGCGCGTTGATGCAGGGTATCGACGAATATTTGCGCGATGAAACCGGCTTGCCGGTAACCGTCGCCGAAGACCCGCTGACCTGCGTTGCCATCGGCACCGGCAGGGCGATGGAAGATCCAATCTTCCGCGGCGTCCTGCTGACCGCTTAAGGCGAGTTACGAAGGATGGCGCCGCCGCCCAACCGGCGCCCGGGATTTTCCCGTAAAGCGCAGTTTAGTCTGTTTGCGACCTATGTCTTGGCGGTTGCAGGCGTGATATTTGGTGCCCTGGTTCTGGTGATATCGATTGCCGACCCCACCGGATTTGCCGCGATGCGATCGGCGGGCGCAGAAATTACCGCCCCCGTGGCTCGTTTCTTCAACAGCATCCGCCGGACAACAAACGATGTCGGTGGCAACGTGTCGGCCTATTTCCGCGCGGCATCGAAAAACGCGGCGTTGACCCGCGAAGTCAAAAACAACCGCACGCGGCTGATCGAGGCTAAAGCCCTAAGGATCGAAAATGCCAGACTTCGCGGTCTATTGAAGCTGACAAGTGAGACGCCCGAGCAGGTTGCCGTCGGACGGTTGATCAGTTCGACCGCTTCGAGCAGCAGGCGGGTGGCAACTTTGTCTATTGGCAGCAATTACAACGTGACCAGAGCGCAGCCGGTGCGTGGTCCGTCTGGGCTCATCGGTCGCATTATCGAAGTGGGGCCGAGCACCGCGCGGGTATTGCTGATCACCGATGCCGAAAATCTTGTGCCGGTAATGCGCGCGAGCGACGGGCTGCCGGCGTTTGCCACCGGTCTTGCCAACGGCATGGTGGTGATCAAACCCATCACTCTTGGCGAAAGTCCGTTCAAGCGCGGCGACATTATCGTTACCTCGGGCAATGGTGGACTTTATCCGCCCAATATTCCGTTCGCCAAAGTGCTGAAAAAAACCAATGACGGTGCGCTCGCCCGTCCGTTGGCCGACCCCGCCAACACGCCCTATGCCATCGTACTGAAAAGCTATCAAATAATCGCCCGCGACGCTCAGCAATCGGTAGCGCCCGATGGTAAGACCGAACCGGTGGCCGAGTGAAAAATCCGGTTACCGCGCTCCGCCTGCCCCTGCGCCCCGGCCGAGAGTATGAATCGCGCTTCGACCGCGAACCATCCACGCTCAAGATGCTGGCAATCCCGATTGCATCGGTGGTGCTGGCGTCGATGATCACCACCTTGCCGATACTTGCTACACAGCCGCTGTTGCCGCCGTTCGGGTTGATGATGATGCTGGCGTGGCGTCTGATGCGGCCCGGACTGTTGCCGATGTGGGCGGGCCTGCCGTTCGGGCTGGTCGACGATATGTTCAGCGGGCAGCCTTTCGGCAGCGCCGGCCTTCTATGGTCGCTCGCGATGCTGGCCATCGAACTGATCGACGCACGCGCGAGCTGGCGCGACCATATCCAGGACTGGGTGATCGCCTCGATCATGATAGTCGTAGCATTGCTTGGTGGTCTCTGGATATCGGGGCTGGCCCATGCCCGGCCCGAAGCGGCGGTGTTACTTCCCCAAATGATGTTGTCAGTCTTGCTATATCCGCTCGTCGTGCGAATATGTTCGCATTTGGATAGCTGGCGATTGGCAACATGAAGGGCGAAAAGCAGGTTACAACCGGTCAGCTGGATTTCACCTTTACCCGCCGCGCGATGTTTGTCGGCGGCGTGCAGGCTGCCATCGGGCTGCTGCTCGCCGGGCGGATGTCATATATCGCGGTTGCCGAGAACGAGAAATACAAACTGCTCGCCGAAAGCAACCGCGTCAACCTGACGATCATTCCGCCACGCCGTGGCTGGTTCATCGACCGGTATGGCAAGCCGATCGCCACCAACCGCGCCGATTTCCGCGTCGACATCATACCCGATCGGCTGGTTGACAAGGAGCAGACCGTTGCAACCCTCGCCGAACTGCTGGCGCTCACGCCCGACGACCTAGACCGCATCAACCGCGAATTGAAACAGGCGCAGGGGTTTCAACCGGTACAGGTCGCCGACGGTTTGGACTATGAAAGCTTCGCCGCGGTCAGCGTCCGTCTGCCCGACCTTCCCGGCGTCAGCCCCCGCCAAGGCTATTCGCGATTTTATCCGAGCGGTGCGGCGGTCGGCCACCTGATCGGCTATGTCGGCACCGTATCGGCTGAGGAGTATCAGAAGAACAAGGAACCGCTGCTGATCACACCCGGCTTCAAGGTCGGCAAAGATGGCTTGGAACAAACGCTGGAAATGAACCTGCGCGGCAAGCCCGGCGCAAAGCGTACTGAGGTCACAGCGCGTGGCAAGATCGTGCGCGAGCTGACCACACGGGCTGATATACCGGGCAAGCCCGTTCAACTTACCATCGACATCGACCTGCACAATTATGCCGCGCGGCGGCTTGGTAATGAATCGGGCTCGGTCATCGTGTTCGACTGCCTGACCGGGGACATTCTGACGATGGCGTCGATGCCGTGTTACGACCCCAACAGCTTTTCCGACGGCATCGGTCGGCTCGAATGGAAAATGTTGCGCGACGACGACCATATCCCGATGCTGAACAAGGCGCTGCAGGGGCTTTATCCGCCGGGTTCGACGCTGAAACCGGCGGCGGCGTTGGCGTTGCTCGCGCACGGGGTCGATCCGGATGAAACTGTATCGTGCGGCGGGGGATACCGGCTGGGCAACCGAGTGTTCAAATGTCTGGGTCGTCACGGATCGATGAACATGCCCAACGCCATCATGAAAAGCTGCAACACCTATTTTTACTCGATGGGTCGGCGCATCGGATATGACCGGATTGCGCCGGTCGCAAAGATGCTTGGGCTAGGTCAGGAATTTCCGCTGGCATTCCCGTCGCAACGATATGGCACCATTCCTGACAGCGCCTGGAAAAAGCGCAAATACGATCAGGAATGGACTGAATCGGATACGCTCAATGCGACAATCGGTCAGGGCTATGTCTCGGTCAGCCCGTTTCAACTCGCGCTCATGGCGGCGCGGATTGCATCGGGGTTAGATATCCAGCCTGAAATACTGAAGAAAAAGCGCGCACCCGCTACGCCACTACCCTTTCCCGCCGAGCATCTGGCGATCGTGCGCGACGGCATGGACCGGGTGGTCAATGGTGCCGGAACGGCGGTACGCAGCAAACTTCAAATTCCGGATATTACCATGGGCGGCAAGACCGGCACGGCGCAGGTCCGGCGGATCGAGGGCGGCCAGCGCGGCCAATCGGGCGCATGGAAATACCGTGATCACGGGCTGTTCGTGTGCTTCGCGCCGGTCGTTAATCCGCGCTACGGCGCGTCGGTCGTCATCGAGCACGGTCTAGGCGGCGCGCGTGCAGCAGCACCCGTCGCCAAAGACGTGCTAACATTCCTGTATGACCGCGAACAAGCAATGGCATCGCTCGAGGCATTGGAGGCAGGCTGGGGCGGGACAATCGAGCAACGGATGGCAACGCAATTTGCGAATTTTCAGGGGCGGCCCGCCGAGGCCCCGCCAGCCGATCCGATCATATGAACGGTATCATCCCGGCACCTATCGCGACGCTTCCCTGGCGGGTGATTTTCATCCTCACCGCGCTTGTCGGATTCGGCGCGACGGTGCTCTATTCGGCTGCAGGCGGCAATCTGGAGCCTTGGGCGGGCAAGCATTTTGCGCGTTTCCTCGTGTTTTTATCGATGGCGATTATCATGTCGCGCTTTTCGATGGATTTCTGGAAAGCGATCACTTTTCCGATCTACATCATCCTTTTTGTCCTGCTTCTGGTGGTCGAAATGGTCGGCTTTGTCGGCGGCGGCAGCCAGCGCTGGATCAACATCGGCTTCATGACGTTGCAGCCGTCAGAGCTAATGAAGCCAGCGGTCGTGCTAGCGATAGCATGGTTCTACGACCGTTTGCCGCCTTCGCACGTGATGAAACTCAGGTCCTTGTGGCCGCTCGCATTGATCCTCGGACTGCCGTGGTTCTTCGTCGCGATCCAGCCCGATTTGGGCACTTCGATCGCGATATTGTTCGGCGGCATCGTCGTAGCGTTTCTGGCGGGTTTGCCGATGCGCTGGTTCCTCGCGGCGGGTGCGGCGATGATGGTCGTCCTGCCTATAGGCTATTTCTTCGGGCTTGAGGAATATCAACGCAACCGTGTGCTCGTGTTTCTGGACCCGGAGGCCGATCCGCTCGGCACCGGCTATCATATCAGCCAGTCCAAAATTGCCATCGGCTCGGGCGGATTTTTCGGCAAGGGGTTCCTGAACGGCACGCAAAGCCATCTCGATTATCTGCCCGAGGGCCATACCGATTTCGTGTTTGCAACGATGGCGGAAGAATGGGGCATGGTCGGCGGCTTTGCGATATTGTTCGGCTATTACCTGCTGATCCGGTGGGGGCTGGATGTCGCGTTGCAAAGCAAGACGAGATACGGCCAGCTGGTCGCCGCAGGCCTCACCGCGACGATGTTTTTCTACATGATGATCAACCTGCTGATGGTGATGGGGCTTGCGCCCGTGGTCGGCATTCCGCTGCCATTTATCAGCCACGGCGGATCATCGATGCTGACGATCATGATCTGCGTCGGGATCATCATGTCGATAGAGCGCCATCCCGGCGCGAAACGTGGGCAATTTAACTGAAGCCTTTATCCAGCGCTTGACAAAAGCGACGAATCCCACCACATGCGCCGCTTCCAAACCGGCGTGCGGGATTTGCCAACGCCTTATGGGGACGCTTAGCTCAGTTGGTAGAGCAGCTGACTCTTAATCAGCGGGTCGTGGGTTCGAACCCCTCAGCGTCTACCATATTTTCAATTGGTTATCTTCAAAGTATGCGCGGTGCGAGGGACCTTAGCAATCCCATAGCAATCCGCCATGACATGTGTAGCGCATGTCGGCATTAAAATTCTTTCCAAGAGTTCGTTGCGAGCGATGATGATGCGTCAAGTATGCAGCCGCGGGTCCTTACTTCAGGACCTAAGCTCATAGCGCTACGCGAGCCCCAAAATGGCGAGGCTCTGATCAGCAATATTGAACCGAAGCGAAAGTGGCTCCTATTCATGTCCAATGTACCCGTTTGGATTTGCGCCGACCGCAAACCGACCGCCTTAGGGGAGCAGATCGATGGATAGTTGCCATTCACGCCGTTAGGTTGGCACGGCAGCTGCCGCTAACTTTGCGGGCGTTCAGCGATTAAATTTGTTCCCGAAACCTGCCGTTCATTTTGGACGTTGCGCGGAGTCACTTCCGACCGCGAACGTTCGTCTGAGTTGTAAAATTCTCAGGATCGCGCGAATCCGTAAATGCGTCAAACGCGAGCAACGACTGCGGCAAAAATGAGGGCGACCAGCATTAGCGCTATGTAACTGTAACATTGCGAAATGTTACCCTATGAACACAGCAAGCCCTCTATACGGCTGGTTCTTAAATTTTGCTTGAGTTCCAAATATTTGCGCCGATATCAATCGGCAAAGCGGACCAGCAAGATATGGAACAGGAGCCGCGCACGGTTCCTGCGGTCGCCCATGTGGAACGTTTGGGCTGACAAAATTGTTTACTTCCCGAAACGTTCTACGGGGGACGCGGGCTCAACTTATTTCAAACGATCAAACCATTGTTGTGCAGCAGGATGCCGCTGAGGCCGAGATCGAACGATTTCGCGATCAGCTGGGGCCGTTCGTTGTAGCGGCTGAGAAAACCCGGATGGCGATGGTTTTTACCAACGCCAAAATGACTGGAAATCCGGTTATTTTCGCGAACGATGCCTTTCTCGAGCTCACCGGGTACAGGCGCGAAAGGGTGTTGGGTGCCAGTTTTAACTCGCTCATGGCTCGAGGAATAGCCTCAACAGAGGCCGCGATGATTGACGCGGCATTCGCTGGCACGGCCGATAGCGAACCAGAAATTTGTTATCGCCGCCATGACGACACGACTTTCTGGGCGTCGCTCTTCATAAGCCCGGTGTGCGACTCCGACGGCGTCGTTGTGCAGCACTTCGTGTCGGTTGTTGATGAGACCGAACATCGAAAAAAACAGAGCCATTGCGAGATGCTGATCGACGAACTGAACCACCGAGTGAAAAATACTCTTGCGACGGTGCAATCGATCGCCCGGCAAGCGCTGCGTAACAGCACTGATCCGGTAACCATCCGCGAGTCCATCGAGTCGCGCATTTTCGCTCTATCACGCTCGCACGATCTTCTCAGCCAACATAACTGGGAAGGTGCCGCACTGCGCGATCTGATCGACGCCGCCCTCAAACCGTTCGGCGTTGCAAACGGACGAGCTGAGCGGTTCACGATCGAAGGCGCTGATTTACGTCTGCCACCCAAAGCGACTTTGGCACTGGGTATTGCCTTGCACGAACTTGCGACCAACGCAGTGAAATACGGGGCGTTTTCCAACGATACCGGAACGATCCGTATTTCATGGATCGTCACGCCATCTCAACCAGAAAAACGTCTCATTCTCACGTGGCAGGAGAACAACGGTCCCGTTGTCGTGCCCCCAACGCACAAGGGATTTGGTTCGCAGATACTCGAGCGGGGGCTGGCGTACGAACTGGAAGGCGAGGTCTGGCTCGACTATCGGCCGCACGGGGTTGTCGCCACTATCGACATCCCAGCGCCAGAAGGATTGGCGCGTGGATAAAATACTGGCCGGAAAGCGGGTGCTGGTCGTCGAGGACGAGATGATGGTCCTCATGACCATTGAGGGCGCCTTGGCAGAACTGGGCTGCGACGAAATAAGCGCCGCCGCGACAGTCGATGCGGCCCAGGCGCTTCTGGGTGCTGAGCGTTTCGACCTGGCGCTGCTTGACATAAATCTCAATGGTCAGATGAGTCATCCAGTCGCCGATACGCTCGTTCTGCGGGCAATTCCGTTCGCTTTTTGCACCGGCTATAGCGATATCGGAACTGAGTCACGCTTTCGAGGCCATCCGGTGTTGATTAAACCATACAGCTACCACGAATTGACCGCTGCAATCGTTGAGCTGTTGCCCGCGACGCCCCACTGACTGCAATATTGCACTGATGACATCAGTTGCGGCCTATGTGGCGGCTATTCGAATGTCCGCTTTCGCTAACATTGGAGACGTTTGATTGGTCGAAACGCTTCCCTGATAGCTGCCGTACATTCACACGCGTCGTTCGGCGAAATGAATAAAATTTTGTCGGGTTCGGACCGTCCGGTTTTTAGCTGCGCTGACGGGAAGCTGACA
>JANOHL010000048.1:0-1588 GCA_031406495.1 Sphingomonadales bacterium
GGTTTGACGTGATCCGGGTGCGGCGACAGAGGCGGCAGACCGTACGCTTCGGGAGAAGGTGTCGGAAAACCCAGCTCGATTTTTCTCGGTGCTCGAATCAGGCGGCCGCGCGGTACCCGCGCGGAATGGCCGCCAGCAGCCGCTTCGTGTAGTCCTGCTTCGGCGCTGCCAATATCTCCGCCGCGCTGGCCTGCTCCACCACCTGCCCGTCCTTCATCACCAGCACTTCGTCGCTGACGAAGCGCACCACCGCCAGGTCGTGGCTGATGAAGACATAGCTCAGGCCGAACTCGTCCTGCAGGTCTTTCAGCAGGTTCAGCACCTGGGCTTGAACCGACACGTCCAGCGCCGACACGGCTTCGTCCAGCACCAGCACCTCGGGGTTGAGCGTCAGGCACCTTGCGATCGCCACGCGTTGGCGCTGGCCGCCGCTGAACTCATGCGGATACTTGCCGAACGCGCGCCCGTCCAGGCCCACCTTCTCCAGCAGCGCCCGCGCGCGCCGTTCGCGTTCGGCCAGATCGGTGCCGATGCCATGGATGGCCATCGGCTCCACCAGCGTCTGCCCGATCGTGAAGCGCGGGTTCAGGCTGGCATACGGGTTCTGGAACACCACCTGGATGCGCCGGCGCATGCCCTGCCACTCGTGCGCCTTCATCTTCAGCAGGTTCTGGCCGTCGAAGATCACCTCGCCGCCCGTCGGTTCGTGCAGACGCAGCAGGGTCAGGCCCATGGTCGTCTTGCCCGAGCCCGACTCGCCCACCACGCCCAGCGTGTGGCCCTTGCGCAGCTGGAAGTTGACGTTCTGCACGGCCTTGAATTCGCGCTTGCCGAACACGCCCTGGCGCAGCCAGAAACTCTTGGCCAGCGACCGCACTTCCAGCACCACCGGTGCGTTCGGGTCCTTGGCCTTGGCCTGCTGCTGCGCGCCGCGGCCGGCAATGTGATCGTCGATGACCATCAGCCGCGCCGGGTTGCCTTCCAGGCTGGGCCGGCAGGCCAGCAGCGCCTTGGTGTAGCTGTCCTGCGGGTTGGCGAAGATGCCGGCCACGGGGCCTTGTTCGCGGACGACGCCGTGGCGCATCACCACCACGCTGTCGGCGATCTCGCCCACCAGGCCGAGGTCGTGGCTGATGAACAGCACGCTCATGCGGTGGCTGGTCTTGAGCTTGCCCAGCAGTTCGAGGATCTGGCGCTGGATGGTCACGTCCAGCGCCGTGGTCGGTTCGTCGGCGATCAGCAGCTTCGGCTCACAGGCCAGCGCCATCGCGATCATCACGCGCTGTTGCTGGCCGCCGGACATTTCATGCGGGTAGGTCTTCAGCCGCCGCTTCGGCTCGGGGATGCCGACCTCGCCCAGCAGTTCTTCGGCGCGCTTCATCGCCGCTGCGCCGCTCAGCTTCATGTGCTTCATCAGCGGCTCGCACAGCTGCTTGCCGATGTCGAACACCGGGTTGAGCGAGCTCATCGGGTCCTGGAACACACACGCGATGTCCTTGCCGCGCATGGCTTGCAGCTGCGCCATGCTGAAGCTCAGCAGGTCCTGCCCTTGCCACAGGATGCGGCCGCTGCGTTCGGCGTTGTCGGG
>JANOHL010000056.1:0-39083 GCA_031406495.1 Sphingomonadales bacterium
CGGCTTCAGCTTTCGGCAACCGGCCCCGGCGAAGTGAAGGCTGGCGACATCGCGGTTTCGGGCGACATCATCGTCATGAACCCCGACCTCGTCATCTGCCACCTCGATGACGGCGCGACGCTCAACATGGAAATCACTGCCGACAGCGGCAAGGGCTATGTCCCAGCCGTCGCCAACCGTCCGGCCGATGCACCCATCGGTTTGATCCCGGTTGATAGCCTGTATTCGCCGGTGCGCCAGGTTGCGTACAAGGTCGATAACGCGCGTATCGGTCAGGAACTCGATTACGACAAACTGAGCCTGACTATCGAAACCGACGGTACCGTAACCCCCGAAGACGCGGTGGCCTACGCCGCCCGCATCCTTCAGGACCAGTTGCAAGTGTTCGTCCACTTCGAAGATTCGATGGCAGCATCCTCGCCGATGATCGGCATGGCGGCTCCTTCGGCGTCGTCGGAAGAATCGGATGCCAACCAGCTCAACCGTTATCTTCTGAAGAAGGTCGACGAGCTCGAACTGTCGGTCCGCAGCGCAAACTGCCTGAAGAACGACAATATCATCTACATCGGCGACCTCGTGCAAAAGAGCGAAGCCGAAATGCTCCGCACCCCGAATTTCGGCCGCAAGTCCTTGAACGAAATCAAGGAAGTGCTGTCGAGAATGGGTCTGCGCCTGGGCATGGACATCCCCGGCTGGCCGCCGGAAAATATCGAAGAAATGGCCAAGAAGCTTGAACAGGAGCTTTTGGGCTGAACTAACTCAAGCCCCTCCCCTTCAGGGGAGGGGTTGGGGTGGGGCCTGTCGGCGTAGTGCTACGCTGCAACGCCCCACACCGCTGCGACTAGCGAATAAATTCGCAAGTCTCGCTGCCTCTCCCCTGAAGGGGTGAGGCAAGAAAAAGGGCAAACGGCCTCGCGGAAACGCGGGGCTTTTTCTTTTATTATTCATGCTTTAACCTGTGCAACATAATGTTGGCGCAGGGGGTATCGTTATGGATATTGCAATTCTGGACGAGGTTGCCGGACGCGACCGCGAAAGTGTGCTGAGTATCGCCGTTGACCGACCGACGATTACGGCGGGCGAATTGATCCAGCTACGGATCGAGCTTGAAATCGAACAGTTGGAGCTGGGGCAGCTCGAAACCGCCAAGCGCGATGCGCACTCAACGGCTTCCTATTTGGAAAAGGTTAAACGATTTCTGGTCATACCCGGCTGTGCCGAAAGGCAACTGAACGGTGATCGCGGCGTCTATGGTCCCGGCACAAAGTCGCTTCGCATGCGCGCCGATGACGGGGAAACTTTGGTGCCCGATATTGACGCCATGGTGGGGGTTGCCTTTGCCGCGTTCGAACGTGGTGGCTTCTTCATGCTGACTGGCGACAGGCAGATAATGGATCTGGATGAGGCGCTGAGTTTTCCGGATACGGCGGAGGTGACCTTTTTGAAACTGACGCCGCTGCAGGGGGGGTAGTTAGATGAGCTTTTTGGAAGGAATTTTCGGAAGCAAGCAATCTGATACGCAATCCCTGACAGATAATGTCCTGCATTCCGAGCAGGTTAATGCGATCCGCGATAAGGTTATTGCATCGGCAGGACCTGTGCTCGGCCCCTCTGTCGCCGCAGTGCTAGACGATGACGATAGATACCACCTCAGCTGCACTGGCTCGGACGTCTTGATTTTGCAGAAGCGCCAGCCCCTTGCAGCACTCGCCAAACTTTCGCCGGACGAGCGTGGGAGAGTGTTCGAACACTTGGTAGCCTTGCTCGACAACCCCCGACAGTTTGGTATTGCCAAATGGGGAGAGCTACAAGTCAAGAAACCATACGGCTGCCCTCACTGTGACCTCGATTTTCCAAGAGGATTCAAGACACTCATCGCCGCGCTCGCCAGCCACAGGATGGAATTAGTCAACGCCGACAAAGCCATGGCCGCTTTTTTGCGTTTGCAACCGCAGACTTCGGGCCGGTGCCGGTCACACAAAAGGATACTCAAGCCCTTACTCCAGACCATTGAGGCGTATCCCAGCGGCGAAACAGTGAAGGAACTAAGGACGGTCAAAGAACTCCCCTACGTTCCTCAGTTGATTTATGACAATAGGATCAGGATCGAAGAAGTGCTGCGCAATCTGCCCGCACCATCAATCGCACCTATGGCTCCGACAGCACAAGACTGTGATGGGGAGGGAGTGCTGGCTCGACGGACCGGCAGGTTTGGGCGAAAGGGGTCGGACAGCGCGACATCTAAAAGTGCTGCGTCCAACGAAGCACCATTTCTATGCGCACTGCCTCCAATCGCCTTACCGGCTTTCAAGATCACCAGCGATTACGAAACGCGCAAAATTTCCGATCACTTCGACAATCTTTTCGAAGCGCGGCTGTATGACGGGCCTCATCTCGATTTTCTTTACCGGCTCGCAGTGATTGGCGCGAAAATCGGGGGGCATACGGTCAACGAACCGGGGCTTGAAAAATTAGCGCGAGAGGCGATCCTCGGTTCAGGCTTTTCAGATGGTTGCTTGGATGAGCTATCTGGGGACGATTTTGGGTGGGCCATGCATGCGCTTGCTGACTCATCCGTAACGGCGACAGCACTCTTCATTCGCTTCAAAGCCTTCGAACCTTTCGTGCGCGACAATCCCGAACGCATGCGCACTCTAGCGACCCTCGCCGGTCAGCTTGTTATCAACAGCGTGCCGTCCAAGAAATGGCGAGACAGGGCGGCAGGCGTGTTTAACAGAGTTTCTCAAGACAAGCGCTTTGCCATGCTCGACGCTGCTCTCTCTGGTGTTTCGCCGACCTCAGCCGACCCAGCCAACGAAACCCATTTGCGGACGTTGATTTGTCTTGCGGACGATCTGGACCCACAGATTCTTGGCCCTAAGCTGGTCCAATACGCGCTCAAACAATGTTATGTGACCCTTCCTGGTATCGGAATTAGAGCGGAAAAGCTGGGCAACGCTTGTATCAGGACGCTAACGGCGCTCCCCGATGGCGCGGGCGTACCTTATCTTGCGCGGATATTGGCTCGGGTCAAATATCCAAAGATCAGAGGCAAGATTGATGCAGCCTTGAACGAGGCGGCGGAAAGGGCAGGCGTCACACGCGCTGCGCTTGATGAACTGACGGTCCCGACGCATGATCTGGACGCGCAGGGGGAGGTTGCCTTTGACCTGAATGGCGGGCGCGCCGTTGTTGCGCTGTCGGGCAACAAAGATGTCGATATCCGCTGGCTGTCACCCGATGGTAAATCGCTGAAAGCGCCTAGTGCCGCGATGAAGGAGGACAAGGAGATAATCAAGGCGGCCAAGAATTTGGCCAAGGAAATTGAAGCCGACCTGGCAACGCAGATCATCCGGCTTCAGCGCCTGTTTCTTGATGACCGGTCATGGCCGGTGGATGAGTGGCGCGCACGTTATCTCGAACATCCGTTGCTTCGGTCACTGGCGCAGCGGTTGATCTGGTGGGTGGAAATGGATGGCAAGCGGGTTAGCACCATTGCGCACGATGGCCGGCTTGCCGATGTGGCGGGTACCTTTGTCGATGCTGAAGCCGCGACCATTCGCCTTTGGCATCCGATCGAGGACAGCGTGGATGCGGTAATGCAATGGCGCGACCGGATCGAAACGCTGCAAATCGTACAGCCATTTGCGCAGGCGTGGCGGGAAATCTATCGCCTGACGGATGCCGAACGGACGACGGGCACCTATACCAACCGCTGGTCGGGGCACATATTGAAGCAGCATCAGGCAATGACGCTTGCGCGCCTTAGCAACTGGACGGTGACCCATCGCATGTGGGTCGACGCGCCCAATGACGCGCCATGGCATGTCGTCCTGCCTGCACACGGCCTTGTTGCCGATTATTGGGTGGAAGGCGCTGGCGGCGATGATCCTGAAACGCTCGATAGCGGTGCTTATGTTTATGTTTCGACCGACCGCGTGGTTTTCCACCGCATTGCCGAACATCATTCGGGCAAGGACAGCGCTCACGGACCGGACCGTGCCGTGGCAGTACCGCTCGAAGACATTGCACCTGTGGTGTTTTCGGAAATCATGCGACATGGCGACCTGTTCACCGGAGTTGCGTCGATTGCCAGCGATCCGCAATGGCTGGACGGTGGCGGCGATGCGGCCCATCCCAATCAGTGGCGGCGCGACGCTGCGCAATATTGGACACGAGCCAGCTTTGCCGATCTGACAGGCGCGGGCCAGATAAGGCGCGAAATGCTGGAACGGGTGATTCCGAAGCTTGCCATCGCGCCGATTTGCAGTTTCGACGAAAATGCGCTGGTGGTAAATGGCAAACGCCACGTTTACCGCATCCATCTGGGCTCAGCAGCGGTGCAGATCGCATCGCGCAGCCAGCATATCTGCATCGTCCCCGCAGGACGCACCGCGGATGCGGCGGCGGGTATATGGTTGCCGTTTGAAGGCGACCGGACCTTGTCGCTCATCCTGTCCAAGGCGATATTGCTGGCGGCGGATGACAAGATCACCGACCCGGTTATCCTGCGCCAGATATAGAGGCCGGACGCAGGCTGGCCCACCGTGAAATGGCAAAAGCCTTGACTTTTGCTATGCGATCCGCTTTAGGGCTGGCCTGTCGAGCGGGGCTTTCAGCTCCGCTTTTCATTTTAGGGCAATGGCTCCCCCTCAAGCGGGCCGGGATCGGGTTACCAGCGGGCCCCATCAAAGTAATACTTTGATGGGAACTTCTATACGGACCCCCTACGAACGAAGGAACTGAATATGCGCCATAAAGTTGGCCACCGTAAGCTACAACGCCCCACCGCGCACCGTAATGCGATGCTGCGCAACATGGCGGCTTCGCTCATCAAGCATGAGCAGATCAAGACCACATTGCCAAAGGCGCGCGAGCTGCGTCCCTATGTCGAAAAGCTGATCACGCTGGCGAAAAAGGGAGGCCTCTCCAACCGTCGCCTCGCGATGAGCCGTTTGATGGACGACACGCAGCTGGTCAAATTGTTTGAAGTTCTGGCCGAGCGCTATGCAGGCCGCGCCGGTGGCTACAGCCGCGTGGTGAAGGCCGGTTTCCGCGGGTCAGACGCAGCGCCGATGGGCATCATCGAACTGGTCGACCGCGATGTGTCAGCCAAGGGTCAGGACAGCGGCCCCGTCGAAATGATGGACGACGCCGCCGAATAAGCGGGTTTCGTTAGAGATTGAAGAAGGGCGGCATCCGAGAGGGTGTCGCCTTTCTTGCGTTCACTGGGTCAGGAATTGATTAAACTCCGCATCGCCCGTGCATGATCTGTTGAGGAGCATTTCCTTCTTGATTTCGGCAAGCGTGGGGTCACCACTGCCAAAACTATCCGACAGCCACAATTGGGTGACTTGTGGATATTCGTCGCCATCAATGCCCTTCACGCCCCACAGCAGCAACAGCATCTTTCCATCACTGCGCTTTGCCAGATGGGCCAATATCCGGTCTTGCGCGGGGGGCGAACCGCTGCCTTGCGGAAACTCGTCAAGGGTGGCCATTGCATTTCCGCTATCGGTTATGCGCGGGGCACGGCAACCGGTCTTCACAAGAGGTTTGAGGGTTTTTATCGTGCCGAGAAACGCCGCTTTGGCCACCCGCGTCTGGGCATCGCCATCGGCCGCAAACAGGGTATTGCCGCTCTCGCCCTGCAACAGCGCACGATCGCCAATGACCCTTATGCCATCGCTGCTGGCATAATTGTTGAATTTCAGTGTTTCGCTATCGCTGCCAAGCGCTCTTGGAGATTTCAGAAGACCATAGCTCGCCTTGAACAGGCTTTCCATCTGGGCTTCATTCATTTTTGGCAGAGGGGCAGCTTCCGGCATCGAGCCTACGGCGATCTTGTATCGCTTGAATGCTGCGAGCGCCTCCGGCACTTGCAGGCATTTTATGTCTCTTATCTTCATATCGGTGAATTGCGCGATGCCTTTGGCGGCAGCATACACCATCACAAACTGGTCTTCGGGTGAAAATCCAAACCGCGCCATATCGGCAAGCGCCGGCTTGCATGCCGCGTCAAATGTGGCGATATTCTTGCCACCTGCAACCTCTACCAGGTTTTTGACACCATCGGAAATGTCGCGCCATTTCTTGTCGGTTGAAAACAATCCCGGATAAGCCGTGGCGTTGACCAAGCCGTAATAATAATCGGCATTTTTGGTACTCCAGTCGGGATAGCTTTGCCCCTCGACAAAGATGGAGCCCCGATATTCGACCTTGGTAGTGAAATCAAAAGCAACATTCGGCGCTATTTGCCAACGGAATTTGCGCCCAACGGCATCATGCTGCGTGCCGCTGGTCGGGTTGATGACAATATCCTGCGTCAGCCCCAGCCCTGCGGGCGTTTCGATGTTGTCCAGAAAACCTAGAAATGATTTGGATTGGCGTCTTGCACCCAGTTGATCGGTTTGTGCCTCGTCGCTATCGCCCAATCCCAGCAAAGGTGCGATGGGTACAACCCAGTTGACCAAGCCGGTGACACCCGTCCAGAAAGCATCGACACGGCCCTTGTTCGCCTTTACGTTCAGCCACGGCTTATATTCGATTTTCAGCTTTTCGGATACGGCGAACTGCGACTGGTCTATCCGGATAAGCGGGCCTTCGAACTTTTCCGTCGTTAAATCGAAATAGGACAGGTCAACCGAGCAGCCTTGGCTCGGTTCTCGTGCGATGCGGAAAAGGTTCACCTCCGCGAACTTGTCCGCCTGCTGACCAGCGGCGACCGATGCGGACAATGGAATACGGAGCGTCAGGCCAGCCTCGGTCTGCTTGTCGAAGATCAGTTCAAGCAAGTCATCATTATTTGAAAAGGCAGTTTTGCAAGCAGGCTTGGCAATTTTCGACGGTACCGCTGCATTTCGTGAAACCAGAACGCGATAATAGCCTGCGGTTACCCGGCCATCGGTCATCGGTATGATATTGCCGGTCTGGGTTTGTTGCGCTGCGCCGGAAATTGTCTCGAAATATTTTCTGACTTCCGGCTTAATCGGCGTGGCGTCCTGAGATTTGGCCGGTGCGGCAGTCGCCACTAATATTACTGATAATGGAATCGTATATGCCGATAGTCGCATTTTCCAGCCCCCTGTTAAATACAATCCAAGTAATATCACCCAATTCTGTTTTTGCAATAAGGCGTTATCCATGAGGGACAATCGTGTTTTTGTTTCTTTGTCATACTTATAGTCACTGTGAATTTTTCTGAGCTGCCGGTCACTGCGTTTCAAGGTCCATTTTTCCATACAAGCAGCGATAGATGGACAATATATAACCATATCGGTTATTTCACTTGACATCGCGACGCTGATCCGCTAATCTTCTAAAAGCTGGACCCAAAGCATCCGGCTCATTCCCCACTCCCATCAAGGACATCATCATGCCTTCCAGAACCACGCCACCTAAGTGGCGGCGGGCGTTTTTGCGTGCGCTTGCCGTAACTGCCAATGTCACTCTTGCCGCCGACCGGGTCGGGATCGATAAGACGACGGCCTATCATTCGCGCAAGGCCTCTCCATTATTCGCACGGCTATGGGACCAGGCTCTGGCCGACGGTCGCGCGGCGATTGCTTCGGGCCAGGTTCCCGAAGATGCCGCCAGCGTCACCCGCCGTCCGCTATCGATCCGCGCGTCGTGTTCGGGCAAGACGTGCATCATGGCAACCGGCGAGGGGCGGTGGAATGAGGATGTCGAGGCGCGCTTTTTTGAATATCTGGCGGCGACCGCGAATGTGAAGGCCGCTGCGCGCGCCATCGGCATGTCGACCACCGCGCTTTATCGCCGCCGTCGGCAATGGCCCGCGTTCGATGCGCTATGGGAGGAAACAGTGCGGCTGGCGGTGAACCGGCTGAACATGCAACTGGTCGAGGCGGCAAGCAACATGCTCGACCCTCCGCACGTGCCAGTGCCCGGCCTTGCGCCTGTGTCGGTGGATCAGGCCATCCGTATCGTTCAGCTAAACAAGGACCGGACACGTCAGAATGGCGACCTGAAACGGCATGATTGGCGGCGCAAACGGCGTGACCCGGAGGAAATCAGGGCGTCGATCATCCGCAAACTCGATGCGATCGAGCGCCATGAAGGGGCCTGAACTGCGCGCCCGTTTGCTGGGGGCAAAACCGGCGGTGCGGCAAAAGCTGATGGACGTGCTCGATGACGAGGAAGGCGACTTTACCGACTGCGATTTTCAGACTTTCTATCACCCCGGCCAGCTCCCGCCCGATACCGATTGGCGGACGTGGCTGCTTATGGCGGGGCGGGGGTATGGGAAGACTCGGGCGGGGGCGGAGTGGGTGTTGTCGCTGGTCAGGGGTGAGGCTCAACCCTATCCGTTCGTGTCGAGCGGAGACGAGACACCCATCGGTAGGGCACGACCTCACGGCATCTCGTCTTCGCTCGATGCGAACGGTTTTAATAATCGCCGGTCCATTCGCATCGCCCTCGTCGCCGCGACTATCGGCGAGGCGCGGGACGTCATGGTGGAGGGGCCTTCCGGGTTGTTGTCGCTCACGCGGCCCAATGAGCTTGCCGACTGGTCGCGTTCGCGGCATCGGTTGCTTTTTGCCAACGGAGCGGAGGTCATTCTCTATTCCGGCGCGCATGGCGAAGGTTTGCGTGGGCCCGAGCACCATTATGCCTGGTGCGATGAGCTGGCCAAATGGAGCCAGGCGGAAAGTGCGTGGAACAATCTTCAGCTGGGCTTGCGCATGGGAGATTTTCCGCGTGCGCTGGTGACGACTACGCCGCGTGTTTCGGCCTTGCTCAACCAGATCAAAGACTCGCCCGATACTGCTGTTACCGGCGGACCGACGCAGGCTAATCCGCATTTGCCCAAGGCTTTTGTTAGCGCGATGGAGCGGCAATATGCGGGGACGCGGCTGGGCGCCCAAGAGGTCGATGGCATATTGCTGACCGATGTTGCGGGCAGCCTGTGGCCGCAGGATTTGATTGCGCGGTGTCGCATACCCGCCTTCCAAACCCCGTTCGTGTCGAGCCCTTCGACTGCCCGCAGGGCGGGCGCTCAGGATAAACTTCAGCCTTCGGCTGAAGTCGAGACACCCATCGGCGGGTCCCGGCCTAACGGCATCTCGACTGCGCTCGATGCGAACGGAACGGGAAGCCTGCACTTCACGCGCATCGTCATCGGCGTCGATCCGCCTGCTTCGGCGAATGGCACCTGCGGCATCGTCGTCTGCGCTTTGGATGCAGACGGCCACGGCCATGTGCTGGCGGACGCTTCGGTTAGCGGCGCTTCGCCCGACGGGTGGGCGGCGGCGGTGGCGCGGGCTGCCGAACATTGGGGCGCAGACCGGGTGGTGGCGGAGAAGAATCAGGGCGGCGATATGGTGGAGGCGGTGTTGCGGACGGCGTCGGCGAACCTGCCAATCCGGCTGGTCCATGCGGCCACGGGCAAATCGGCGCGGGCCGAACCGGTGGCGGCCTTGTTCGAGCAGGGCAAGGTCTGGCTGCACGGGCGGTTCGATGATTTGGAGGCGCAACTGGGCGGGCTGGTCGCGGGTGGCGGCTATGAAGGCCCCGGCACCTCGCCCGACCGCGCCGATGCCTGCGTCTGGGCATTATGGGCGTTGATGCTGGCACCGCAAACCGCACCACCACGGATCAGCTTGCTCTAGCCCAAGCCCCAAAAAGTGACTGTCACCTTTTGGGGCGCGGCCTTTTCGACGAAACTGCGACATTATCTTACACATAGCGACAGATTTATTGGCTAAGCAAGCTGGAGGCTTTACGCTTTCCACAGGTTTGTTTTGGGGTTGAGAGGAATGTTTCTATGCGCAGTGCACTTTTGCTTGGTGTTGCCTTTATGATGATTTCGACGCCTGCCGTCGCGGCCGCGGATGATGCTGCGGTTGTGGAGCTTTCGACGGCCCTGAAATATCCCGACACCAAAACCGTCGATGTGGTTGAGGAGCAGTTCGGCGTGAA
Organism: Sphingomonadales bacterium; assembly: GCA_031406495.1. Taxonomy (GTDB): domain Bacteria; phylum Pseudomonadota; class Alphaproteobacteria; order Sphingomonadales; family Sphingomonadaceae; genus Sphingorhabdus_B. Next base: position 9,940 of record JANOHL010000056.1, read on the forward strand.
GGTCGCCGACCCCTATCGCTGGCTTGAGGACGATGTTCGCGTCAATCCCGAAGTCGCAGCTTGGGTGAAGGCCGAAAACGCGGTGACGGACAAGTATCTCGACACGCTGCCCGGCAAAGACGTGCTCGCGGCGCGGATGAAGAAGCTGTTCGATTACGAGCGGTTCGGTCTGCCCGAAAAAGCCGGCGGGCATTATTTCTTCACCAAGAATGACGGGTTGCAGAACCAGTCGGTGCTCTATGTGCGCAAAGGTCTGGGCGGCAAAGACCGCGTGCTGATCGACCCTAACGGCTGGGCGAAGGACGGCGCGACCGCGCTCGATAGCTGGGTGCCGTCAAAGGATGGCAAGCTGCTCGCCTACGCAATTCAGGATGGCGGTTCGGATTGGCGGACGATCCGGGTGCTCGACACCGCGACCGGCCAGCCGCTGGCCGATGAAATCAAATGGGCGAAATTTACCAATATCGCCTGGGTCGGCGACGGCTTTCTTTATTCGCGCTTTGCCGCTCCTCAAGAAGGCGCGGCTTTCCAGCAGCTGAATTACAACCAGACCGTCTATTTCCACAAGATCGGTACGCCGCAGGCAGACGACCAGGTGGTCTATGCGACGCCTGACCGGCCCGAACTGGGCCACGGCGCAGAGGTGACGCAGGATGGCAAATGGGTGGTGCTCACGTCATCGGCTGGCACCGACGAGAAGTATGAAATCAGTTTTATAAAGCTGGAAGGTGCCAAGAGGGGCAGTATTAAGCCGGTTGAACATTGGGTTGTGGAAAGGTTGATCTGGGGGCTGGAGCACGACTGGCAGTTGATTGAGGGCATTGGCGACATGCTCTATTTCGTCACCGACAAGGACGCACCAAAGCTGAAAGTAGTGCGTGCCAACATGCGCGAATATCGCAATTCATGTGGTATAGTGTATCCTAAACAAACCATTGTCATTTGTCAGCCAAGGGTGCCTCCTACACTGCCGTCCTTTACCGACGTCATCCCCGAACGCGCCGAAACGTTGTCGCGCGCGCAGATTGTCGGCGACCGGCTGATCCTGTCTTATATTCAGGACGCCAAATCGATGGCGATGATGACCGATCTGGCGGGGAAGCCGGTGCAGAAGATCGCGCTCAACGCAATCGGCACCGCGAGCGGATTTGCGGGCAAACCCGGCGATAGCGAAACCTTTTACGGCTTTTCGAGCTTCAATCAGCCGGGTGCGGTGTATCGTTTCGATTCCAAGACCGGCAAGAGTACGCCGTTTGCGCTGCCTAAATTGAGTTTCGATCCGGCGGATTTTGTCGTCGATCAGATATTCTATCCGTCGAAGGACGGCACGAAAATCCCGATGTTTATTGTTCACAAAAAGGGCCTCGACCTGTCGAAGGGCGCGCCGACTTTGCTGTACGGCTATGGCGGCTTCAACATTTCGCAGACGCCCACTTATTCGCCGACGCGGATGGCGTGGATTCAGTCGGGCGGGGTGTTCGCGCTCGCCAATTTGCGCGGTGGCGGCGAATATGGAAAGCCCTGGCATGACGCGGGGCGGCTCCAGAACAAGCAGAATGTGTTCGACGACTTTGCCGCCGCTGGTGAATATCTGATCGCCAAGGGCATCACCGCGAAAGGCAAGCTGGCGATCGAGGGCCGCTCCAACGGCGGGTTGCTGGTGGGCACATCGCTCAACCAGCGGCCGGACCTGTTTTCGGCGGGCCATGCGGCGGTCGGCGTGATGGACATGCTGCGCTTCGACCGCTTCACCGCCGGTCGCTACTGGGTCGACGATTATGGCTATCCGAACAAGGAAGCCGATTTCAAAATGCAGCTGACCTATTCACCCTACCACAACATCAAATCGGGCGTCGATTATCCGGCGGTGATCGTCTCGACCGCCGACACCGACGACCGCGTGGTGCCGGGGCACAGCTTCAAATATATCTCAGCGTTGCAGGCGGCGGACACCGGCGACAAGCCCAAGATCATCCGCATTGAATCGAGGGCAGGCCACGGTTCGGGCAAGCCGACCGACAAGCTGATCGAGGAATATTCCGACATTTACGCGTTTCTGGCGAAATGGACGGGGTTGGAGTTGGTGGCTGAATAACGACGCTAACAAGTGTTGCAATCACTTGTGCAATGGTCGCCCCGCGCCTAATCGGTCTTTTCCAATTCTATCTTAGGCAATAAACCATATGACCAGCACCACGCAAATTGCCCCTGACGTCACCAACGATATTGCGCGCGTTTTCGCCTTGCAACAGGAGCATCAGTGGAATGTCAAAGCCTCAACAGCCGAGCAGCGCAAGGCGAAGCTTGCGAAGTTGAAGGCCGCAGTGGAGGCGCATGCCGACGACATTGTCGCGGCGGTGCTGGAAGACACAAGAAAGCCCGAAGGGGAAATCCGGGTCACCGAAGTGATGAACGTCACCGCCAATATCCAGCGGAACATCGACAATCTCGATGCGTGGATGACGCCGACGGAAATCACGCCCTCGCTGAACCCGAATGACAAAGCGCAAATCGTCTATGAGGCGCGCGGCGTGTGTCTGATCCTCGGGCCGTGGAATTTCCCGCTTGGCCTGACGCTTGGCCCAGTCGCGGCGGCGGTCGCCGCTGGCAACTGCTGCATGGTCAAGCTGACCGATTTGTGCCCGGCCACGGCGCGCGTTGCAGGCAAGATTATCCGCGACGCCTTCGACGAGAATGAAGTCGCTGTGTTTGAGGGTGATGTCAGCGTTGCAACCGCCCTGCTTGAACTCCCGTTCAGCCACATTTTCTTCACAGGGTCCACGCGGGTCGGAAAGCTGGTTATGGCCGCCGCCGCCAAGCATCTGTCGAGCGTCACGCTGGAACTGGGCGGGAAATCCCCGGTCATCGTTGACGAAGGTGCAGACATCGAAAAAGTCGCCGCACAGCTTGCCAATGCAAAGCAGTTCAATGGCGGTCAAGCCTGCATCAGTCCTGACTATGTGTTCGTCAAGGAGGACCAGCAAGCGGCCCTCGTTGAAGGCTTCAAAACCAATGTCGCGAAAAATCTCCATGATGAAAATGGCAAGATCAGGAAGGAAAGCATCGCGCAGATCGTGAATGAGAGCAATTTCGCCCGCGTCAAAGCGCTGTTTGATGATGCGGTTGCAAAGGGCGCTAACGTTGCCGCAGGCGGTGAAATGGACGCGACCGATCTCACGATCCACCCGACGATGCTCACCGATGTCACGCCGCAGATGAAGATAATGCAGGAAGAAATTTTCGCACCCGTCGTGCCGGTTATGACCTATGAGAATCTGGACCAGGTCATCGGTTACATTGCTGCGCGCGATAAGCCGTTGGCGCTATATATGTACAGCGATGACGAGGCCAATGTTCAAAAGGTCCTTAACCGAACCTCTTCGGGTGGCGTGACCGTCAATGGCGTGTTCTCACATTATCTGGAAAATCAGCTCCCGTTCGGTGGCGTCAACCAGAGCGGCACGGGCAGCTATCACGGATATTTCGGATTCAAAGCCTTCTCCCATGAGCGAGCCATTTATCGGCACCAATAGGTCTGGCACATAACTGCCTGCTGATTTCACTAAGGCTGGTTTCTATGGCGGTCGCTCACCGCCAACAAACCCACGATCATCCGCTTTGAGCGCCGAGCAGGCCACGGCAGCGGCAAGCCGACCGACAAGATCATCGACGAATATTCGGACATTTACGCGTTTTTGGCGAAATGGACAGGGTCGGATTTGACGGGGGAGTAAAGGCCAAGCTCTCCCTCTGAGAGGGGTCAACCCCGATGGCCATCAACGTTTTGGACGACAGGCGTAAATGTCAAGGAAATCCTGATATTTAGGGCTAGCTGCATGGGTGAAATTGCGATAGCCTAGGGTCCGAATCCGCTAAATGCGCAAAATCTTTTGAAGCTGTGGTGATACACACCCTTTAGGGGGATCTGACTTGTTGTGTTTTTCGACTGAAGACTTGCCGATGCGGGATCGCTTATCCCTGCTGCGCGAGTCTGTTGGACGTCAGGCCACGAATACGGATATCATACCCCTCGATGACAATTTCCGCGTCGAACTTACCCGGCAGACGCTGCCCGGACTGACAGTGATGAAGGGCGGTAATACGCCGCATCGTTTCGAAGGCCCTTTCGATCTATCCCGCGCCAGCGATGATTTGGTGCTGCTCTGGATGGATGCTCCGGGTGAAATGCTGTGGCGGCAAAGGGGGAACGAAATCGTGCTCCACAACGGCGTCGCTACCCTGATGTCTGCATCAGAAAAAAGGGTGGGCGAAAATCATTCGCTCGTTTCCTACACTACCATCAAAATGGAACGCGCGCTGCTTGCGCCGCTCGTTGCTGATCCAGAAAGTGTAATGCTGCGACCCATTGCGTCCAATGTCGGGGCGCTCAGCCTGCTGAAGCATTATATCCAGGGCATCAAGGATCCATTGGGCGAAGACGTACAGAAGGCGGTCGCCACGCATATTTATGATCTTGTGGCCTTGTCGCTTGGGACAACGCGAGATTCCACCGAGTTGATTAAGGGCCGCGGCCTGCGTGCCGTCCGCCTGAATGCGGTCCGTAAGCTGGCGCAGGAAAATCTTTGGAATCATGCCTATTCCATCAACGATGCCGCGCTCATTCTCGGGCTTACCCCGCGCACTATTCAGCTGCTGTTTAAAGAGGAAGGCACGACATTTTCCGGCTATCTGCAGGCAGAGCGGCTTGCAAAGGCGTATCGGCAACTTGAAAACCGCAACATGGCGGTGAAGCCTATCAGTTCCATCGCCTATGACGTCGGCTTTGGCGATTTGTCGCACTTCAATCACATGTTCCGCCGCGCTTATGGCGAAACCCCCTCCGACGTCCGGCAGCGAACCCTGATGCAGGTCATGCAATACGTGAATGTAAGCATCACCTAGGACTCCCGCCCGCCCGATCCCCCTGATCGCCAATTTGTTCGTTTCCACCCAATAATTTTTCGCTGGCCCCCAAGCCCGATGCCCCTGCGAGCACGATAGTGCCTACAGATCAGGAGGCACAGGCATATGGCCACATCTATTATCGACGGCACTTTGACCGAAAGCGTTGCAGGACGGCCAATTGCTTGGCGTGCTGATGCTTTGCCTCGCCATTTTCGGCTTTTTTGCAACGCGCCGCTCGATGGCGGAGGCAAAGCTGCAATTCGATACCGATGATGGTTCCGCTGCCGCCAACCCAGCCAAGGGCATTGCCCGCACGGTCTCGGCGAGCACTCTCGAAACAAACTGAAAAAAGGGAATTTGACATGATCAATCTATCAACGCGCATCCGTTCGGCTCTGCTGGTTAGTGTCGGGGTCGGGGCGCTATCGCTCGCAAGCCCGGCCTGGGCAGATGGGACGGCCCCTTGCAACGTCGGTCCCGGCGCGAATTCAACCGAGTGCGGGGCGAATTCATCGGCCGACGGCGACAACAGCACCGCGGTCGGGGATACCGCCAATGCCTCCGGAGACGGAAGCACGGCGACCGGGCAAGCCGCCCAGGCCACCGGCAGCAACAGCACAGCGACCGGATATTTCAGTGCCGCGACCGGCGACAGGAGCACCGCAATCGGCGCGTTCAGCGCGGCCAGCGCCGTCAACAGCACCGCGATCGGACAGGACAGCGAGGCCAGCGCCACCAACAGCACCGCGACTGGGCAAGGAAGCGTCGCCAGCGGCTCTGCCGCCACCGCGACCGGGCGAACCAGTCTCGCCAGCGGAGCCTCCAGCACCGCGACCGGTGCGTTCAGCCTCGCCAGCGGCGACTTCAGCACGGCGACCGGCTATTTCAGCACGACCGGCGAGAACGGCACCGCGACCGGGCATTTCAGCGCCGCCACCGGCGTCGCCAGCACCGCGACCGGGCAAGCCAGCGTCGCCAGTGGCGGAAACAGCACGGCCCTGGGCAGCCTCAGTTCCGCCACCGCCGACCTGGCGACGGCGGTGGGATCGCGGAGCAATGCAAGCGGTTCGAACAGCCTTGCCGCCGGGTACTTCAGTAACGCCAGCGCCGAGGGGGCAACTGCGCTGGGGCCCAACAGTGCCGCAAGCGCCTTCGGGGGCACCGCTGTCGGGCTCAACAGCATCGCCAGCGGCGTTTCCAGTACCGCCACCGGACAGTCCAGCCTGGCAACCGGCTCCGGCAGTATCGCGCTCGGAGCTCAAAGCTCCGCGTCCGGCAGCGCTAGCACGGCGGTCGGGCAATTCGCGACCGCGTCGGCCGCCGGCAGCGTGGCGCTAGGCCAGGGATCGGTGGCGGACCGCGACAACAGCGTGTCGCTCGGCAGCGTCGGTAGCGAGCGCCAGCTCACCAACCTCGCCGACGGTACGATGGGGACCGATGCGGTAACGCTGAACCAGTTGAACGCGGCGGTGCTCGGCGCAAACCCGTATTCGGTGATCAACAGCAGCGGCCCGGTTGCCTCTGCACCCGGTGCCAATGCGATCGCCATTGGCCAGTCATCCAATGCCGCAACCGATAATGCCGTGGCCATCGGCAATGGTGCGACTGCCAATGGCGGTGCTGCTGTCTCCATTGGCCTTGGCAACACCGCCACGGGCGATGGTGCGGTTGCAATCGGCGACCCGAATGTAGCGGTCGGCACCGGTGCTGTCGCAATAGGTGCGGACAACACCGCCACCGGCGACGGTGCGGTCGCTATAGGCAATCTCTCGATAGCTAACGGGGCCGGTAACGTCGCGCTGGGCAACGGAGCGCAGGCCAATGCTGCTAATAGCATTGCATTGGGCGGCGGTTCGGTGGCCAATGTCGCCAACACGGTATCAGTTGGCGCAGTCGGTGCCGAACGGCAGATTGTCAACGTTGCCAACGGCGCGATTGCAGCGGAAAGCACCGATGCAGTCAATGGCGGGCAATTATTTGCGGCCCAAATGGCAGCGAACGGCAGCGCGGCAGCAGCAGCAGCAGCGCAGACCACCGCAAATACCGCGGTGGCCAACGCTGCGACTGCGCAAACGACAGCTAACACAGCCGTAACCAGCGCCGCAGCAGCTCAAACTACGGCTAATAGTGCCGTTGCGCAAAATACCGTTCAGGACACCCAAATTGCGGCTATTCAGGTGCTTGATGCTACGCAAAACACGCGGCTGACGACACTGGAAGCACTCAGTCTTGGTGGCATTGGTGCACTGCAAACGTTGACAGCGTCCCATACGTCGCAGATCAACTCGCTGTTCGAAATTACGGACCGTGATCGTCGTGACGGGCGTCGTGGGACGGCAGCTGCTCTCGCCATGAGCGACGCACCGATGCCCGATGCTGCTGGTGCCACAAGCTATGTCGTGAAGGTGTCGACCTTCCGCGGTGAGCACGCAGTGGGCGCGTCGCTGGCGCATCGCTTCGACACGGAAAACCCTTTCGCGTTCGTTGCAGGTGTTTCTTATAGTGGCGGAAAAAGCGTAGGCGCCAGCGCGGGTATCGCAGGCCAGTTCTAAGGCTGGGGGTTAATGCGGACAGTGCAATAGGCCTGCGCGCCCGGTCAATCCCCCTGATCACCAATTTGTTCGTTTCCACCCAATAGTTTTTCGCTGGCCCCCAAGCCCGATGCCCCTGTGAGCCGATAATGCCTACAGATCAGGAGGCACAGGCATATGGCCACATCCATTATCGACGGCACTTTGACCGAAATCGTTGCAGGACGGTCAATGAAGAACAAATTCACCATATACAAATCGCTGACTTTCCAGCGCGACGATGGTTCCACCGAAGTGCTGAAGCGGCAGGTCGTGCGGCCTGAAATTGCCGATCTGCTCAAGCCCGGCGCGAGCGGGCGGTTCTACGCGTTCAAGGCGGTCGACATGAAGGGCGTCCACGGCGTCCGGCTCGACGACGGGACATCGGTTTACGCCTATCACGCCAGCAATCTGAAGCTCTTCCCGATCCTTGGCGCGGTCAACCTCGCATGGATCGTCCTGATGGTGTTCACCCGCGACAGCGTGCCGATGCTTGGCGTGCTGGTACTGGCGCTTTCGATATTTGGCTTTTTTGCAACGCGCCGATCGATGGCGGCGGCAAAGCTGCAATTCGATACCGATGACGGTTCCGTCGTCACCAGCTCAGCCAAGGGCATTGCCCGCGCGGTCACATCGACCGCTTCCGAAACATAATGAAAAGGGATTTGACATGATCATTCTATCAACGCGCATACGTTCGGCACTGCTGGTTGGCACCGCAATAGGGGCGCTATCGCTCGCAAGCCCCGCCTGGGCAGATGGGACCGCTCCGTGCAACGTCGGTCCCGGTGCGAATTCAACCGAGTGCGGGGCGAATTCATCGGCCGACGGCGACAACAGCACCGCGGTCGGGGACACCGCCAATGCCTCCGGAGACCGAAGCACGGCGACCGGGCAAGCCACTCAGGCCACCGGCAGCAACAGCACAGCGACCGGATATTTCAGTGCCGCGACCGGTTTCGGTAGCACTGCAACCGGCGCGCTCAGCGTTTCCACCGGCTCCCGATCGGTCGCGCTCGGTTACGATTCTTCGGCAACCCAGCAAGGTGCGGTCGCGGTCGGCGGCGGCGCCGAGGCGACCGGAAGCGAGGCCGCAGCGATCGGCTCGGGTGCGCGAGCCACCGCCGCCTCATCCGCAGCGCTGGGCTATCAGGCCGCCGCCAATGGGTCCAGCAGCCTCGCGGGCGGAGCGTTCGCCGAGGCGGACGGCGCTAGCTCGGTGGCCTTGGGAAGAGGCGCGCGCACCTCCTCGGACCGGGATATCGCGATCGGCAGAGACGCGAATGCGGGACCCGCCTCTCCACTGGGCGGGAACATTGCGATCGGCGGCTCGCTGACTTTCGTTCCGGCGCCCGGTTTCCCCGACTACGCCAGCACCTTGGCGAGCGGAGGGCATGCGGTGGCGGTTGGTACGACGGCCCGGGCCACCGGCCTGCGCGCGATCGCCATCGGGGCCGATGGGGCCGACGTTGAGGCAGCGACGGTAGCGCCCGCCGGGGCTCAGGCCAGCGCCGAGGATTCGATTGCGATAGGTGCCGATTCCGCAGCCAGTGGGGAGCGGAGCGTCGCGCTGGGCACCACAGCGCAGGCCACCGGCGAAGTTTCCACTGCCGTCGGTGCCGAATCGACCGCGACGACGATCAACAGCAGCGCCTTTGGCCATCTGGCCGCCGCTACCGGAACGCAATCGACGAGCATCGGGGCAGCATCGGATGCCACCGGACTCAACAGCAGCGCGCTGGGCAATCTTGCACAGGCCACCGCCGAAGGGGCGACCAGCCTGGGGGCCTTTTCCGATGCCACGGCGGACTATGCCAGCGCCTTTGGCACCGGCGCCCAAGCGACCGGCGCTCGTGCCATCAGCGTTGGCGCACTCGCCAACGCGAGTGGTGATCAGTCGATTGCGATCGGCACCGACGGTCCCGACGGCAATGTCGATCCGACAACGGCTTCGGGTAACTTCGCCATCGCGATTGGCAGCGACGCCCAAGCGAGCGGCAGCAGCGCCGTCGGCGTGGGCGCACTCTCGGGCGCGCTCAACTCGCTCACCAGCGCCTTTGGTTTCAATGCCAGAGCTAGTGGAATCCAGTCGACCAGCTTGGGCTCCAGTTCGACCGCAACTGCCGACTTTGCCAATGCTCTGGGCAACCAGGCACAAGCGACGGCAATCGGCGCTGTCGCCCTTGGCTCCAGTTCCAACGCTAGCGGGGTGAATTCGGTCGCTCTTGGTGCCAACTCGGTCGCCAATGTCGACAACATTGTATCGATTGGCAGTGCGGGCAATGAACGGCGTATCACCAATGTCGCCAACGCCACATCGGGTACCGACGCGGTGAACCTGAACCAGCTCAACGCCATTGTGGCGGGAACCAACCCATATTCGGTGATCAACAGCAGCGGACCGGTTGCCTCTGCGGCCGGTGCCAATGCGATTGCCATCGGCCAGTCATCCAATGCCGCAACCGATAATGCCGTCGCCATCGGCAATGGTGCGACTGCCAATGGCGGTGCTGCTGTCTCGATTGGCCTTGGCAATACCGCAACGGGCAACGGCGCGGTTGCAATAGGCGACCCCAATACCGCAGTTGGGACGGGCGCTGTGGCCTTGGGCGCGGATAACACCGCCACCGGCGACGGCGCGGTTGCCATCGGCAATAACAGTGTGGCCAACGGTGCAGGCAATGTTGCGCTGGGCAATGGCGCGCAGGCCAATGCTGCCAACAGCGTAGCACTTGGTGGCGGTTCGATTGCCGATCAGGCAAATACCGTTTCGGTTGGGGCCGCTGGATCAGAACGGCGGATCACCAATGTAGCGGCAGGCACAGCACCAACCGATGCCGTCAATCTCGGCCAATTGAACGCCGTGGCAATAGCGGCGGGCAATGGCGCGCTTGCCGCTGCTGCTGCACAGACGACGGCAGACTCCGCGCTCGCCAATGCGGCGGCAGCGCAGACGGCGGCAAACACCGCTACTGCCAATGCGACCGCTGCACAAACAACGGCCAATGCCGCAACCGCCACCGCAACGGCTGCGCAGACCACCGCCAATGCAGCTGTTGCGCAGAACGTGGTGCAGGACACCAGGATCACCGCAGTAGAGGGCGTGAATGCAACGCAATCGACGGCGATTGCGGCTATTCAGGTGCTTGATACAACCCAGAATTCCCGGCTGACAGCATTGGAAACCGCCAGTATCGGGGCCGTAGCCGGTCTGCAATCGCTCACCAGCCTCCACGGCGAGCAGATCGACCAATTGTTCGGACTGGTTGCCCACGACCGGCGGGAAGCGCAACGTGGCACAGCCGCTGCAATTGCTTTGGTAGCAGCACCGATGCCGTCGGAGGTTGGAAAGGTCAGCTATACGCTCAACGCATCCACATTCCGGGGTGAATATGGCCTAGGCCTTTCGGTGGCATATCGGGCGAATACCGAGAACCCGTTTGCGGTAACAGCGGGCATTTCCTACGCAGGCGGCAAGAACACAGCTGCTCGCGTTGGCGTTGCGGGAGAGTTCTGAACCAAAAAGGGGCATCCGTTCATAAAAATGGCGATTTACATGAACGGATGCTGACAAGTCAGTTCAGCGTTTAATCAGTTCGAATCGGATATTCAGTCCCTGTCAGCGAGGATTATCTTTGCCGACCGACAGGAGACTGAAGATGAAAATTTTGACCAAAAGCTTGCTTGGCGCCGGAGCTGCTGCTGCAGCTTTGGTGACTGTCGCCGCGCCCGCTCAGGCACAGGGACGTAATGATCGTTATGACCGCAATCGCGACGGCATCAGTGCCGGCGAAGTGATTGCAGGTGCCGTGATTCTGGGCGGTATCGCCGCCGTGATCGCGTCATCCGACAATGACCGTTATGACAATGGCCGTTACAACGATTATAATCGCAACGGCTATAACTACAACAATGGCAACGGCAGCCGCAGGGCGGTCAACCAGTGCGTCAACGCCGTTGAAAGCTGGGCCAACCGCTACAGCCGGTCGGATGTGACGCAGATCAGCAATATCGACCGCACCCGAAACGGATATCGTATTTCAGGCAGGTTGGTTGTGCAGGACGGCTGGCGTGGCAACAACCGTGGCTATGGCAATGATCGTTATGATCGTTACGACCGCGACGATCGTTATGATCGCGATGACCGCAATGACCGTTACGGTTATGGCAATCAAGGCTATGGCCGTGGTTACGACAAGGGCCGGTTTACCTGCTATGTCGAACGCGGACGGGTGATCGATGTCGATTATCGTGGCCTGGAGCAGTGGCGCTAAGCTGCGGACGATAGTCTAAAATATGGTTCAGCCTGGCGACAGGCTGGACCTTTTATTTATGGCATATGGGGCAATGCCCCGAATAACAGGAGGCAATATGGGGTATTTCCGCAAAGGTGCGCTGGCCATTGGCACAGCCGCGATTTTGATGACATCAGCCGCACCAGCAATGGCGGTTTCGCTTGAGCAGGGCAAGACTGTGTTAAAGGCGTCGGGCGAATACAATGGCTGGAACCGCAGGCGGTATCGCCACCGCGACCGCGTCGATGGCGGGGATATCTTGGCCGGAATCGCTATTCTCGCCGGTATCGCAATTGTCGCTGACGCTGCGAGCAAGGACAACCCGCGCAACCGCGCGCCCGATCGCTATCCGCCCGACAATTATCCGCAAGACAGCCGCCGCGATGATAATGTATCCCGCAGCAACGATGTCGGCACAGCGGTGGAAACCTGCTCGGCAGCGGCAGAGCGCGACAATTCACGCGTCGATGAAATCCGCTCTGTCACGCGCGACGGCAATGGCTGGCGGGTCGAGGGTGATTTGAGCGGTGGTGAAGACCGCAATTTCACTTGCGGCACGACCAATGGTCAAGTTGACTTCATCCAATTTGGTGACGGCTCGATGTAGCTGAATTACGTTTGGGCTGCCTTGCGGGCGGCCCATTCGGCTTTGCTTTGGCCATAAGCATCGACGCGAAATTCGCTATATGGGTCGGGCAGGCGGGTTGGCCCGAGATTCACCGAGCCTAACCGTTCGGCAAGTGCAATCGATCCGGCATTCTCCGGGTCGATAGTGTGGATGACATCGTCCCAGCCCAGCACATCGAACGCATAATCGATGCTGGCAACGGCGGCTTCCTGCGCGAAACCTTTGCCCTCATGCGCGCGCAATATTCCCCAGCCAACTTCTTTCCCTGGCCAGCCTTCGGGTTGCCACGGGCCAGTGCGACCTATCCATTCCCCGGTGTCGCGGCGGATCATCGAGAACATGGCAAACCCACGGATCGTCCAGGCCCCCGTCATTGCGCACAACATGCGCCACGCCTCCGCACGGCTTTTGGTTCCGCCCAGAAACCGGTTCGTTTCAGCATCAGAACAGAACTCCGCCCAGCCGTCGAGGTCTTCAGCCGATGGCGGCCGCAGGATCAGCCGCTCAGTCAACAAAAATGGTCCGTTGCTCATGACGCTCTCCCGCAAGAAACGCGCTTATGCGTTCGCGGGCCAAGCAACACAAGAAAAAGGCACCGTCCCTTTTTAGGGATGGTGCCTGAACCAATCCGCGAGGGGTCGGGAGAACCTCTGCGGATCAGATTATATTATCTGCAGCGATAGCTACCGCGGTCGATTTCACGACCCAGTAACGCCCCCCCGGCGGCGCCCAGAATTGTGCCCAACGTCCGGTCACCACGACCGGCGATTTCCCGCCCGGCAAGTCCGCCGGCGGCTGCACCGATAATCAATCCGGTGGTGCCATCACGACGGCGACAATAATTGCGGCCATCGTCGCCACGCCATACACGCGTGTCCGAATACACTGCCTGCGCATCACGTCGGCCTTCTTCGTAACCACGATTATAAGAGCCCTGCTTTTTGTCCTTTTTATAATGGCCATGCGCCTTTGCATGCGCGGGCGGATCGGCGAGCACTGCTGCTGGTACAATCAACGTTGCGGCAGCCAATGCGAGAATAGTTTTCTTCACGGGTTTTCTCCTTTTTTAAAGGCACCGCCGCTGCTGTTGCAGCGACGGTGCCTGAAGCAATCCGCAAGGGGAAACCTATGCGGATTGTGCCAGTTTATCTGCAGCGACGCTTACCCTTGTCGATTTCGCGTCCGAGCAGTGCGCCACCGGCTGCACCTATGATTGTACCGACCGTTTTGTCGCCGCGACCGGCAATCTGGTTACCTGCCAAGCCGCCGACGGCTGCGCCGATGACGAGACCGGTTGTGCCATTCTTGCGACGACAATAGGTGCGACCGTCCTTGCCGCGCCAACTGCGGAAATTGTCCCGGTTCTGATATGAGATGTCAGACTTATAGCCTGCGGTTGCGTTTGATAACGAAAAGCTATCGGCGGCTACCACGGCAGCGCCGGGAACAACCAAGGTTGCGGCGGCCAGTGCTAGTAAAATCTTCTTCACGGGTTTTCTCCTTTTTATGAACCTCGTGCATGGTAAAAGTCGAAATCTGAACGATGGTTGCATGAACCTCGGGCAACGCGCCCAACCGAGCCTGACTAGCGACAGTCCGATGTGCCAATTCTCGCTTGCCACCGCCGCCGGTTCGCCGTTACAACCGCGATATGGCCAACATCCTTGCATTCCTCTTCGGGCTTATTGCCCTGCTCCTCGCTATCATCGGTTTTATCCCGTTTCTGGGTTGGCTGAACTGGCTGATAATATTGATCGCAGGGGTCGGGGCAATGTTCGGCTTTGCGTCGAGCTCCAACTCGGGCCGTAATTTCTGCTTTGTGGTGATGGCGATCTGCGCGCTCCGCTTGTTCATCGGCGGCGGGATCATCTGACCCAGGGCGCGTCAGAACTACCCGAAAAGTTCGACCGCGTCGGCCTTTCTGCGGCCGTCGGGGCGTATCTGATATGGGGCTTCCTGCCGGTTTTCTTCAAGCAACTGGGGGCGGTTCCCGCAATCGAGATCATCGCGCACCGCGTGGTCTGGGCCGTGCCGTTGCTGATCGTCATCATGGCGTTTCGGCGGCAACTGACCGAATATTGGCGCGCGATTTCAAGCTGGGGCACGCTGCGCTGGATGCTGGTAAGCGCGGCGCTGATGTCGTCGAACTGGCTGCTCTATGTATGGGCGGTCAACAGCGGGCAAATATTGGCGGCGAGCCTTGGCTATTTCCTGAATCCACTGCTCAATATCCTGCTCGGCACATTATTTCTGGGCGAGAAACTCAATCGCACACAATGGGTCGCGGTCGGCATAGCGGCGGCGGGTGTCGCGGTGCTCGCGGCGGGCGCTTTCGGGACTCTGTGGATCAGCCTCACGCTCGCTTTCTCGTTTGCGATTTACGGCCTCATCCGCAAAATGGCGCCGGTCGGATCGGTGCCTGGCCTCGCAATCGAGACCAGCATATTGCTGCCCTTCTCGCTTGCGGCGGTGCTTTATTTTGCAGAGCAACCCGCGCACACGGGTTGGAGCAGCGACATGCGGACATCTTTGTTCCTGTTGGCAGGCGGCGTCGTGACTGCGGTGCCGTTGCTGCTGTTCGCAACCGCAGCGCGCAAGCTGCCCTATAGCGTAATGGGCTTCATCCAGTATATCGGCCCGACGATCCAGTTTCTGATCGGCGTGTTTTTATACGGCGAGGCATTGTCCGCCCCACGGGCGATTTGCTTTGTGCTAATCTGGGCGGCGTTGGCGATTTTCAGCTGGGATGGGTTAAGGCGAATGCGGGCGAACGCATTACTGGCGTAGTTTTTTGCCGTCGGCCTCGCGCCAGCTGTTTCATAAAAGGCCAAAAGGAAAAAAGGAAATAAGGGCGAAGCCCCTTCAACTATCATGCGTGTTGAAAACTGCGCCGGTGGGGGAAGTGATATATTGGCTGCGGCACAGCCTCCTTTTTATCTTTTTTCCTTTTAGCCTTTTATGAAACAGAAAAGCACAGCGGTTCAGCCAAGGCTGAGCAACCGGCTACAACAGCTTCCAGCCAATATCCTCGCCCGCATGGAAGGGCACAATGGCGGTGCCATTGCAATCGATGCTGTTGGGCACCGACGTCGGCGCGCGCTGTAATGTCACGGTGCCGTCGTTGAGCGGCAGGCCGTAAAAGCGCGGCCCGTGTTCGGAGGCGAAGGCCTCGAACTTGTCGAGCGCGCCTTCTTCGTCGAATACCGCCGCATAGCTTTCGAGCGCATAAGGCGCGTTGAAAATGCCCGCGCATCCGCAGGCGGATTCCTTCGCCGACACCGCGTGCGGCGCACTATCGGTGCCGAGGAAATATTTTGGTGAGCCCGAGGTCGCCGCTTTGCGCAGCGCCAGCCGGTGCGTCTCGCGCTTGGCAACGGGCAGGCAATAAGCATGCGGACGGATGCCGCCAGCGAACATCGCATTGCGGTTGATGTGCAAATGCTGTGGAGTGATGGTAGCCGCCACATTGGGGCCGCTGGCACCCACAAAGGCGACCGCTTCGGCGGTGGTGATATGCTCGAATACGATCTTGAGGTTGGGGAGGTCGCGGACGAGGCCGGACAATGTGCGCTCGATAAACACCGCTTCGCGGTCGAAGATGTCGACAGCCGGGTCGGTGACTTCGCCGTGGATGAGCAGCGGCATGCCAATCGTAGCCATGCGCTCCAACGCAGGCATGATGCTGGCCACATCGGTCACCCCGTGCGCGCTGCCGGTTGTGGCATGTGCAGGATAGAGCTTCGCGGCGGTAAACACGCCCTCAGCAAATCCGCGCGCGAGTTCGTCGCCGTCGCTGTTGTCGGTCAGATAGGCGGTCATCAGCGGATTGAAATCGACGCCCTCCGGCAGAGCCGCCAAAATCCGGTCACGGTAGGCGGCGCAGGCCTCGACACTGGTCACCGGCGGCGACAAATTGGGCATCACAATTGCCCGCGCAAATTGCCGCGCGGTGTACGGCACGACGCCGCGCATCACATCGCCGTCGCGCAAATGCACATGCCAGTCATCGGGGCGGCGGATGGTGATGGTGTCGGTCATGTGATTTCCGTTGCCGCAGCGGACGGTTTTGTCAACTTGCGGCGTGGCCAATCTTTTGGTCGTGAATATATTTTAACGCGAAGGACGCAAAGATTTTCAAGAGGTCAGGGATGTTGTCGCGCGAAGCGCCTTCCAACACCGATATTTAAATGTGCTACGCATGATCCTAAAACTGCCATCTTAAAAATCTTCGCGTTCTTTGCGTTAAATAATCTGGCCCATGCGTGCCTTGAAAGCCGCCGATGAAAAGGGCATGTGAACCCTATGCCAAATCCTCGCCTGTTCGACCGAGCCGTCATCCGCCTGTCACCGACCGAAACGGGAGAGAATGTACGCGGGTTCCTGCAAGGACTGGTGACGCAGGATACCGCCGCCGATATGCCGCTTTGGGCCGGGTTGCTCAGCCCGCAGGGGAAGGCGTTGTTCGATTTCTTCCTGTGGGCGGACGATCAGGATATCCTGATTGATTGCGAAGCCGAGCAAGCCGAAGCCTTGGCGCGGCGGCTGTCGATGTACCGGCTACGGCGCAAGATTGCGATTGCGGTGGATGAGGCGCTGGGCGTTTATTGGTCGAAGGATGGAAACACCGACCCCCGCAACCCCGCCCTCGGCCTCCGCTGGTTAGCCCCAATCTCACCCGACGACACCGACAGCAGCGCCTCCTACCGCGCCCACCGCCTGTCGCTTGGCATCACCGAGGGCATTGCCGAAATCGGCAGCGACCAGACCTTATGGCTGGAGGCCAACGCCGCCGAGCTCAACGGCGTGTCGTTCAATAAAGGCTGCTATGTAGGCCAGGAAAACACCGCCCGGATGAACTGGCGGCAAAAGGTCAACCGGCGGCTGGTCGTGGTGCCGCTGGCCGACGCCGACCCGAAACGGCAGCGCGTGGCTTATCCGGATATTGGCCTGTCGGTCGAACATCGGCGGGTGGAGGATATGGCCGCACTCGACTTGCCCCGGTGGCAACGGGCCGGGATGAGCTGACTGCCATCGAAACCCCAGATGGGGCCGTTCGGATCGCTTTACTCCATCCTCGATGCAACGGTCATTACCAAATTGCGAATCCACATCGAAGCCGGATCGGCTTCATTCTCGGCAGGGTATAAAAGCCATTGCTGATCAGCGCTTTGCTCGATGTCCAGCATTGTCGCCTGCACGCCGAGAGCAGGGCCAAGCGCGCTCACCATTCGGGAGGGCAATATGGCGCATGCCGACGAACGGGAAACCAGCTGTAACGCCAGCAAGTAATGGGAAACCACCGTCTTGATTTTGCGAAACTTACCCTGCTCGGATAGCCAGCGGTCAACAGGGTCGTCAGATAACCCGGCGGTAATTACGGCGACATGATCGAGACTTAGAGGGTCGACACCAACAGGCGGAGGCTCCCGACTGGCCAGAACATCGATATCTTCAAAAAGCGGCTGCATCCGCAGTTCAGGGTATAAGTCGACCTCCGTCGTGATTACAAAATCCACGTTCATATGCTGGCGATCAGCTCGCCACGGAAACAATCTTAACCGGCAGTTCGGTGCTTCCTTGGACATGCGTTCCAACAACGGTGGCAAGATGGTCGCCGCAACGACATCAGGGATAACCGCCGTAAATGTGCGCGTCGCTGCTACTGGGTCGAATAGAACGCGCGCATAAAGCGCCTCGGCTGCCTGAAGAACTCTGTGCAGGGGAGCACGCAAAGACGAAGCGCGTGGGGTCAGCCTCATTTGGCTACCGACACGAACCAACAACGGGTCATCAAATTCCAAACGCAAGCGGGACAGTATCCGGCTCATTGCTGGCTGTGACAGGCCAGTACGTTGCGCTGCGCGGGTGATGTGCGCGGTTTCCAACAGGGCGTTGAGCGGAACCAGAAGGTCCAGCCGGCCTCGAAGATGATCCATTTTTTGCATGATATATATGTTTACTATGCATTGGACGAATTTAGCAAGAGCTGCGACATCATCGGCACAAGGAGAAGATCGATGAGTTTTAGAGAAAACAAGGAAGTTGTGCGGCAGATTTATGCCGCGCTGGAAACGGGCGACAGAAGCGTTTTTGCAGCTTCTGTCCATGCGGATTATGTGTGGCGCTTTCCCGGCCACTCCAGCTGGTCCCGCAAATTCGAAGGCCAGGACGTTATTCAGCGCGAGCTATTGCCGCCGCTATTCGCGCGCTTTGCCACCACATATACCGCAAAGGCGATCAACCTGATTGCCGAAGGTGACTGGGTTGTGGCCGAAGTCCGCGGCGATGTGCTGACCAAGGCCGGGGAGCGTTACAATAATGAATATTGTTTCCTATTCCGTTTCAGCGGTGACAAGATTATCGAAATTGTCGAATATTCGGACACGGACCTGATAGAGCGGGTGCTGGGATCATATGAAGACGCCGCCAAGGCCTTTGCGGCGTCGCAATAAGCAACCAAGGGCTGGGGCATATCGTGTTTTGGTCCCCGAATCAAACATCCAAATTCGCCACATTCAGCGCATTCTCGACGATGAAATCGCGCCGTGGCTCAACTACTTCGCCCATCAGCTTGGTGAAGATATCGTCGGCCAGATCGGCTTGCTCAATCTCCACGCGCAGCAACGAGCGGTGGGTGGGGTCTAGCGTGGTGTCCCACAATTGCTCGGCGTTCATTTCGCCCAAGCCTTTGTAGCGCGAGATCGAGAGGCCTTTGCGGCCCGCCGCCAATACCGCGTCGAGCAACTCGGAGGGTCGCGTTATCAGGCCCTTGTTGTTGCTGTCCGCCGGGGGTGTGCGTTTGGCCTGGTCGTTGGCGTTGTCGGCTTCTTCGCCCTCGATATCGGTTTCGACCTCAATCTCGGCCTCGACCACCGCGGCGGTCGCGGTTTTCACCAGCCGCGCGGGCGTTTCATAGCTCTCAGTTTCCTCGCTCGCCAGCTTGTGCAGCTTGCGCGCCTCGGCTGACATCAGGAACGCACCTTCGATCACATGGTGATCGACCACGCCGCGCCACAGCCGCTCGAAATGATAGCCGCCATCTTCGGCAATGCGACCCGACCATTTGCCTTCATTATCTTGGCGCTGCATCCATGCCGCAGCCTTCGCAACAGCCGCCGCACGGTCGCCGCCTCCCAAATCAGGATCGAGCGCGCCGGTTAGTGCCATCGCTTCGATAATAGTACCGTCATAACGGCGCGGGATATAGGCCATCAGGCTGCGCATCCGCCGCGCATGTTCTACCAGAGCCGCGAGATCATTGCCGCTGCGTGGGCCGCCCGATGTTTCGAGGATCATGCCGGTAAGGCCGGTGCCGACCAGATGCACGTCGAGCGCGTTGTCGTCTTTCACGTAAATTTCGCTACGACCCTTGGCGACTTTGTACAAAGGCGGCTGCGCGATGAAGAGATGTCCGCGTTCGATGATTTCGGGCATTTGCCGGTAGAAAAAAGTCAGCAACAAGGTGCGGATATGCGATCCGTCGACATCAGCGTCGGTCATGATCACGACCTTGTGATAGCGCAGTTTTTCGATGTTGAAATCGTCGCGACCGATGCCGGTGCCCATCGCCTGGATCAGCGTGCCGACTTCCTTCGACGACAGCATCCGGTCGAACCGCGCGCGCTCGACGTTGAGGATTTTACCCTTCAACGGCAGGATCGCCTGATAATGCCGGTCGCGGCCTTGCTTGGCCGAACCACCTGCGGAGTCACCTTCGACCAAAAACAGTTCGGATTTCGCCGGGTCTTTTTCCTGACAATCGGCGAGTTTGCCGGGCAGGGAAGCGATACTCATCACCGATTTGCGGCTGGCCTCGCGCGCCTTGCGCGCGGCTTCGCGCGCTGCGGCGGCATCGATGACCTTTTGGATCACGGTTTTTGCATGACCGGGATTTTCCTCAAGCCAGTCGCTCATCCGGTCGGCCATCAGGCTTTCGAGCGGTTGCCGCACTTCGGAGGAAACGAGCTTGTCCTTGGTCTGCGAACTGAATTTCGGATCGGGCAGCTTGACCGATACAATCGCGGTCAGCCCTTCGCGCATATCGTCGCCGGTCAGCGCGATTTTCTCTTTCTTCAAGATCCCCGATTTCTCGGCATAATTGTTGATCGTGCGGGTCAGCGCCGAACGGAATGCCGCCAAATGGGTGCCGCCGTCACGCTGCGGGATGTTGTTGGTGAAGCACAGGACGTTCTCGTAATAAGAGTCATTCCATTCGAGCGCGACATCGATGCCGATACCATCACGCTGCGACGAAATGGTAATCGGATCGGCGAGCATCGCTGCCTTGTTGCGGTCGAGATATTTGACGAACGCACCGATGCCGCCTTCGTAATAAAGGTCGATTTCCTTGACCTCGGAATGGCGGGCATCGCGCAGCAGGATGTGGACGCCTGAATTGAGGAACGCCAATTCGCGGTAGCGATGCTCCAACTTGTCGAAATCGAATTCGGTAACATTTTTGAAGGTCTCGGTCGAAGGTACGAACGACACGCGCGTGCCATTTTTGGGCTTGCCATCGACGATCGGGGCATCGCCCGTGATCTTCAGCGGGGCCACCGCATCGCCATAGGCAAAGCGCATCTCGTGCTGCTTGCCGTCGCGCCAGATGACGAGATCGAGATACTCGCTGAGCGCATTGACCACCGAAACGCCGACGCCGTGGAGACCACCTGATACCTTGTAAGCATTGTCATCCGATGTGTTTTCGAACTTTCCGCCAGCGTGCAGCTGGGTCATGATAACTTCGGCGGCAGAGACGCCTTCTTCAGTATGCATACCCGTCGGAATTCCGCGACCGTTGTCCTCGACCGAAACCGATCCGTCGGCATTCAGTTCGATCAAGACCAGATCGCAATGTCCAGCCAGCGCTTCGTCGATCGCGTTGTCCGAAACCTCGAAAACCATGTGATGCAGGCCCGAGCCGTCGTCGGTGTCGCCGATATACATGCCGGGGCGCTTGCGCACGGCATCGAGACCCTTCAGCACCTTGATGCTGTCGGCGCCATATTCGTTCAAATTGGGGGAATTTTGCGGGTTTTCAGGTGTTTCGTCGTTCATCGGCGGACTATAGGGGAAGGGGCGTCAAAACCCAAGGAAAACCGGCCAGAATCCGTTATTTTTCCACAGGCTTTTCAGGTTGATAGGGGTGGCAATTTCGTTTCATAAAAGGCCAGAAGAAAAAAAGATAAAAAGGGAGCGGCACATGGCTGCAAGCATTGAAGAACTAGCTGCGATCGTGGTGGATTGTGGGTTTCATATTCACCGCGATGTTGGGCCGGGGTTGCTTGAATCAGTTTATGAAACCAAATCCCAAGGCCGAAAAATCAGATGACCTTCGAACCACATACCGAACTTGAAAAGTCCTTCGGTTCCTTTCCCGATATTATCGCCCATTGGGGATCAGACCGGCCTGACCGGATTGCGCTCGATGATGGTGCGGAGGTGCTGACTTGGGGTGAGGTTTCGGCACAGGTTGACCGCATTGCAGCGCAGTTGCAGCGCGATGGGCTGGCGAAGGGGCAGGCGGTTGCGATCCTTGGGACTTCGTCGGTGCGCTATGCCTTGGTCTATCTGGCGGCCATTCGGGCAGGCGGTTGCGCCGCGCCGCTGACCACTTCGGCTGCACCGGGACAGTTGGCAGCGATGCTTGCCGATTCAGGGGCAATGCACCTGTTTGTCGATGCGCCAAAGCTGAACGATTTGGCAGATGAGGAGCTGCCCGCCCTGAAAACTGTAATGCTCGACCAAAAAAGTGACAGTCACTTTTTAGCGCTCGATCAATGGATGGCCGAAAAAGGCGCCACACCCGACGACCGGCGATGCGGTCCCGCCGATCCGTTCAACATCATCTATTCGAGCGGCACCACCGGCACGCCCAAGGGCATCGTCCATTCGCGGCAGATGCGGTGGTATCATGCAGCGGTCGGAGAGAGTGCGGGTTACGGGGGGGCCGACGCGGTGTCGCTGACATCGACGCCGCTTTATTCGAACACCACCTTGGCGCTGGTGATGCCGACTTTGGCTTATGGCGGCACGCTGCTGATTATGCCGAAATTCGACGCTGCGCGTTATCTGGAAATCGCTTCGTCGCGGCGGATGACGCATACGATGCTGGTGCCGGTCCAGTACAAGCGGCTAATGGAATATGATAGTTTCGACAGCTTCGACCTGTCGGCTAGCCAAATCAAATATTGCACGAGCGCACCGTTTTCCGCCGAGCTGAAGGCCGAAGTGGTACGCCGCTGGCCGGGTGCGCTGATCGAGATTTATTCGATGACCGAGGGCGGCGTGGTCTGCCTGCTCCATGCGCACAAGCATCCCGACAAGTTGCACACGGTCGGGCAGCCCAATAAGGGTAGCGAGGTATTCACGATCGACGAGGAGGGTAATCGTTTGCCTGAGGGCGCAATCGGCGAGCTGGTGGGCCGGTCGCCAACGATGATGTCGGGCTATCAAAATCAACCGGGGAAAACCGATGAGGCCAGCTGGTATGATGCGGACGGCAGCCGGTGGCAGCGGATGGGCGACATCGGGCGGGTCGATTCAGACGGTTTTATTGAGTTGCTCGGGCGGTCGAAAGATATGATCATATCGGGTGGTTTCAATATTTATCCGGTCGATCTGGAAAATGTGCTTCTCCAGCATTCTGATGTTGCCGAGGCGGCAGTCATCGGCATGCCATCGGATCGGTGGGGCGAGACCCCGGTGGGGTTTGTGACGGCGACGAAGGGCAGCAGTGTAGACGTCGATGTCGTTCTGGCCGAGGCAAATGCCAAGCTTGGCAAAACGCAGCGCATCTCCGCGCTCTACGTTATCGATGAAATGCCGCGCAGCCATATTGGTAAATTGCTAAAGACCGATTTGCGCGATATCGCCGCGCAAAAGGAAATCCTGTGATGACTCCAGAATTCGGCCCCGAACTGGACGCGGTGATAGCAGTATTGCAAACCGCATTGACGCCCGCGTTCCTGCTTGTCGCGGTCGGCAGCCTGCTCAACATTTTGACGGGTCGTCTGTCGCGCATCATCGACCGTTCGCGCGATTTGCAGGACCGTCATGCTACAACCGAAGGGCCGGCGCATGACCGGCTGGTGTCCGAACTGCGCATGACCGAAAAACGGATGCGGGTGGTGGGCGGCTCGATATTGCTCGGCGTTTTGTCCGCCGTGACCGTCTGCGCTATGATTGGCTTGCTATTTTTGATGGGATTGTCCGAATTCTCGATGGCCTGGGTCGTGGTTGCGGTGTTCATGCTGGCGCTGGTGCTGATGGCGGGGTCGCTCATCCTGTTCGTGCGAGAGATTTATCTCGCGACCCACGCGATTTATGTGCCGGAGGAATATCTGGAGTTGCCGCCAAGGGCGAAGCGGACACGACGTAAGTCAGGTTAAAGGCGGCACAGATGGGCACGGTATTTCTGGTTATCGCGGTCGTATCGTCGGCATTGCTGGTGGGGGCTTTATGGGGCGTGTTCGGCCATCTTTCTGATCGGCTGGAGGGCTTTATCGTTGCAATGGCGGGCGGCGCGCTAATTATGTCGGTCATCAGCGAACTGGTCGAGCCATCGGCGAATGAAAGCAGTATATGGGTGGTTATCGCCGGTTTGGCGGTTGGAGCGGGGCTTTTCTCCGCAGTTGATTATTGGATCGACGAGAAACTGAAATCCGATCAGGGGACGGGGCTGCTCGCCGCCGTCACCTTTGACGGCGTACCGGAAAGTCTGGCGCTGGGTGTCGCGCTCATTGGCGCATCCCCTGCCGAAGTGGCGGCGCTCGCGGGCTCAATCCTGCTGTCCAACCTGCCCGAAGCGGCTGGCGGTGCGAAGGGCATGAAAGCGGGAGGCATGAGACCGCGTAACATATTGATGTTGTGGGGCGGGGCGACTTTGTTGTTAGCGTTGGCGGCCTTGGTTGGCAATGTGGCGCTGGCGGGTGCCAATGCCCACGCGTTGGCCGCCATCCGCTGCGTTGCCGCAGGCGCTGTGGTTGCCTCGCTTGCGATAGAGGTTTTCCCAAAAGCGTTTAAGGAAGACCATCATCTCGCCGGTATTGCTACCGCGCTGGGTTTGATTATCGCCGTACTTCTGGAAAGCCTGTCGGGCTAGCCGTCTTTGCGGCCCAGTTTTTCAACGCGCGCAATCACATCGCGGCGTACTGTCGGCGTCACGAACTTGCTAATCTCCCCGCCGTAGAGCGCGATTTCCTTGACCAAGCGCGACGCGATCGGTTGTAACGACACATCGGCCATCAGGAAGACAGTCTCGATATTGGCATTCAACTGTTGGTTCATCCCCGCCATCTGATATTCATATTCGAAATCGGCAACCGCTCGCAGGCCGCGGACGATCATGCTGGCACCCTGGCTTTCGGCAAAGTTCATCAGCAATGAGTTGAAACCGACCACGCGAATATTGCTGTTGCCGAGCGCTGCCACCTCGCGTTTGACCATATCGATCCGCTCTTCATCGGCAAACATCGGCGACTTGCTGGCGTTGGTGGTAACCCCGATGACGAGTTCGTCGACGAGCTTTGCGCCGCGCCTGATGATGTCCATATGTCCGAGCGTGACGGGATCGAATGTCCCCGGATAAACCCCGATTCGATGCCCCATATTACCGGTCCCTCCGCGTTATATAACTGGCGATGGCGCGCAGCAGGTCGGCCTCCTGACCATAGCCCGACAATTGCCCGATGGCCTGTTCGACCAGCATTTCCGCCTGTTGCTTGGCGCGGTCGAGGCCCATCAGCGAAACAAAGGTGCCTTTGCCCGCGTCGGCATCCTTGTGCAGTGCCTTCCCCGCCAGTTCGGGATCGCCCTCGACATCCAATATGTCGTCGGCGATCTGGAAGGCGAGCCCGATGTCGCGGGCGTAGCCACGCAGGTTGGTCCGGCCTTCGGGCGGCACATGGCCCAATATCGCACCCATTTCGACGCTAGCCGCGATCAGCGCGCCGGTCTTGAGCGCCTGCAGCCGGGTGACGGTGGGCAGGTCGAAAGTCGTTTTCTCGGCCTCCAGATCCATCATCTGGCCGCCAGCCATTCCGTCGGGTCCGCTTGCCATCGCCAGTGTTGCGATCAGTTCGCTGCGGATGAACGGGTCGGTGTGCGTTCCCGAATGGCTGAGTATCTCGAACGCCAGCGCGTGAAGCGAATCCCCCGCCAGCACCGCTGTCGCTTCGTCATAAGCGCGGTGCAAAGTTGGTTTGCCGTGCCGCAAATCGTCATTGTCCATACACGGCAAATCGTCGTGAACCAGCGAATAGACGTGGATCGCCTCAACCGCCGTCCCAACCCTTAAAGCGACGTCGCGATCGACGTGAAACAGCGACGCGGTGGCGACTACCAATAACGGCCTCAGCCGCTTTCCGCCGCCAATCGCGGCATGACGCATCGCGGCATAGAGCGGATCACGGGCATCGCCGGGCAACGCCAGCAGCATGCCGAATTCCTGATCGATCTCGGTCGCGATCTGTTCCAGCGCGGTATGCAAAACTGTCGACGAAGGCGCTTCAGCCACTGCGGATTATCCGGCGTCGAATGGGGTAGTTCCCGACGGCACGCCGTCAGGTCCGAGCGTAATTGCTTCGATCCGTGCTTTGGCAGCATCCAGCCGCTGTTGGCATAAAGCGCGCAATTTGTTGCCGCGCTCATATAGTGCAATCGATTCGTCCAGCGGCGCTTCGCCGCTTTCCAGCGTGTGGACGATCTCTTCCAGCGCCCGAAGCGCCTGTTCGAAATTCATCTCCGGGCTATCCTGTGTCATTGCTCCAGCATTGGCGCGGCGGCGCCGATGGGTCAAGCATTTCGCCGCGTCCGGGAAATTTACAGTGCACCGCACAATTTTACTTTCAAACTTTGCCGCAGTGCGGCAAATGCGGTCGTCTATGAACAAAACTCTCCTCATCCTCGCCCCGTTGTCCGTGCTTGCGTTAGCGGCATGCAACAAAACCGAAACCACCGCCGAAGGCGAAGCCGCGACAACCGCACCTGCCGCGCCGATTGCAATGCCACCGGCGATTACTGCTACCGGCACCTATCGCTGTGCAGATAACACCATTCTTTACGTGGACTTTCTCGGCAAGAACGAAGCGGCTGATATCCGCGTCGGTGACAAGGCAGCAATGGCTGTCCGTGTTACCGCGCCTGCTGTGGAAGCGCCTGTGGCCCCGGCAGCGCCAGTGGCTGAAGCCGCTCCTGCTGGTCCGTTGAAGTCTGCCGATGGCGAATCGTCGCTTTCGGGTAGCGGCGCGCAGATCAATGTGAAGCTCGCTGGCAAGGGTGCGCAGACCTGCAAAAGCTAATTTTGATATTTCCGTTTTAACCAAAGGGGTCGGTTTTTCCGGCCCCTTTTTCGTTGACGATCACACGCCCGACTTGATCAACCAGTCATGGAATATCTTCACCGCGCGCTGGCGAAGCGCCCGGGGGCGACATACAAACCAGTAACTATATGGGCTTTCAACTTCGATATCGAACAGCCGGGTTAAGCGCGGATCGCGGGCATCGGAAAAATGGCTGCCATGCATGATAGCAATGCCAAGTCCATTCGCTGCCGCCTCCAGCATCAACGGACCGCTATCGATATGATCGATCACCGCTGGCTTCAAGCGCGGTAAACCAACTGCGTCGCGCCATGCGTCAAATATGAGGGGCATATCGCTGTGCACCATCACGGTGTGATTGGCGATGTCCTCTGGTTTAAGGATTTTTTGCTCCCGCGCCCATTCATCCGACGAGATTGCGTACACGACATTGCGGTCCAGCCGGACGCTATATAATTTCGGATCAACTTCGGCGGCGATGATAATCGCAGCATCAACCACGTCACCAAGCAGATTTTCGGCATGGCCCGACGTATCGACGTCAATATGCAATTTGGGAAAGGCTTTGCGCAACTCAGGCAAACGCGGGATGAGCCGCTGCGTGCCGAACAAGGGGAGTACGCCCAGCCGCAGCCGATATTCGCCGCCGCGCCCCATCAGTTCCTCGATGGCCTCTGCCATCGCGTCCATTGCCGGTTCGATTGCGGCCAATAAGGCTTGCCCGTCGGCATTGATGACCATGGCCTGTGCGCGCCGGTCGAACAATGATTTGCCGATGAAATCTTCCAGCGCCTTTATCCGGCGGCTGAGCGCGGGCGGGGAAAGCGCCAGTTCGCTTGCTGCGGCCTTTGCCGAACCAAGCTTGGCGACACGCAAGAATGCTTCCAAAGATCGTAGTGGCGGTAACCTGCGCATGACGCTAATCCTCGTTTACGTTGCAACGCAACAATTGGCCGTGCGAGGGTGTTCCTGCTTATACCCATGCTTAGCCTTGCTATTTCGTATCCCAAGGTTGCAAATCATGCAACTCCAATTCAGTTCTTCGCACTTGCACAATAAATCGAAAGGCTGCAAACAGGACAAGCCTTATAGGCATCCTCTCCTAAAGACTTTCATAGGGTCGGCTTCGGTCGGCCCTTTTTTTATGCAAAATCGGTGGGTCGGAGTCGCAATTCTCGAACAACCTCCTACTTTGCTCTCTTGTCCCGGCGAAAGAGCAAAAAATGGCCCCGAAAGCAAAATCCCCCAAACTACAGGTCGCCAATGCCAAGCTCGAAGATTCGGGCCGAGGACTTGCGCGGATGTCGCGCGAATTCATGGCAGCGAACGGCCTGGTGCAGGGCGACGTTGTTGAAATCGTCGGAAAACGTAGCACTGCGGCGCGTGCGGTCGATCCTTATCCCGAGGATGAAGGACTTGAGGTTGTTCGGCTCGACGGGCTGCAACGAGCAAATGCCGGTGTAGGTGCTGGCGATCATGTCGAATTGCGTAAGGTCGAATCGAAACCCGCGACCAAAGTGGTTTTCGCCCCTGCGCAGCGTGAAATCCGGCTGGAGGGACCAAGCCAGGCGTTGAAGCGCAGCTTTCTCGGGCGACCGGTTATCGCAGGCGATGTTGTCGCGACCCACGGCCAGCAGCGCGTCGCGCCCGACGACATGCCGCCGCAATTGCGCCAGATGTTGGCCGCGCCTGCGTTCGCGCTCGCCGAAATCCGCCTGACTGTGGTTTCGACCACCCCCAAAGGCATCGTCCATATCGACAATGATACCGAGGTTGAGCTGAAGGCAGAGTTTGCCGAGGCAAAGGAAGGCCGTCGCGCCGATGTTACCTATGACGATCTCGGCGGGATGGGCGACACAATCAAGCAGTTGCGCGAAATGGTCGAATTGCCGCTGCGCTATCCCGAATTATTCACCCGGCTCGGCGTCGATCCACCGCGCGGAGTGTTGCTGCACGGCCCACCTGGCACCGGCAAGACAAGGCTGGCGCGTGCGGTTGCGAATGAAAGCGAGGCCGAGTTTTTCCTGATCAATGGCCCCGAAATCATGGGTTCGGCTTACGGCGAATCGGAAAAGAAGCTGCGCGAGGTGTTCGAGGCCGCGACCAAGGCAGCGCCCTCGATCCTGTTTATCGATGAGATCGATTCGATCGCGCCGAAACGCGATCAGGTGCACGGCGAGGCGGAAAAGCGGCTGGTTGCGCAGCTGCTGACATTGATGGATGGCCTTGAACCACGCACCAATCTGGTGGTGATCGCCGCGACCAACCGGCCAGAGGCGATTGACGAGGCGCTTCGTCGTCCGGGCCGCTTCGACCGCGAAATCATCGTCGGCGTGCCCGACGAAAATGGACGGCGCGAGATACTTGCCATCCACACACGCGGGATGCCGCTCGGGCCGCGCGTCGATTTGAAGGAACTGGCGCG
>JANOHL010000088.1:0-13366 GCA_031406495.1 Sphingomonadales bacterium
CCACCGCTCCGGCAATCGCCGAAACCAGCGATCCCATAAGCACGCCGATCTTGACTGCATCGCCCTCAACCGCGCCGGTAAAGGCAAGCCCGCCGATAAACAGACTCATGGTAAAGCCGATACCGCATAACAACGCCACGCCGTAGACCTGGGTCCAGCTGGCATCCTTCGGCGGGACCGCCACACCAAGCTTTACCGCCGCCCAAACGCTGCCAAAAATACCGATCTGCTTGCCGAGAAACAGCCCAAGCGCGATGCCCAGCGGCAAAGGCGCCGCCAACGAGGCGATACTGACGCCTTCAAGCGACACACCGGCATTGGCAAAGCCAAATAAAGGCACGATCGCAAATGCGACTGGCTTGGCAAGCGCATGTTCCAGACGGTGCAGTGCGGAGTCCTCGGCATCGGGTGCGCCCGAGGTGCGCCGGAAAGGAATAGCAAACGCCGCCATGACACCGGCGATGGTCGCATGCACACCCGACAGCAACGTCGCATACCACAAAAACGCCGCCAAAATGACATAGGGCCAAAGCACCGCTACCTTCGACCGGTTGAGTACCATCATTGCTATCCAGATCGATGCTGCAACGAGGAGCGCGGTCAGGTTGAGCTCAGAGGTGTAGAACAGCGCGATGATCGCAACCGCGCCCATATCGTCGACGATGGCGACCGTCGTCAGGAACAGCTTTAGCGACGCAGGAGCCCGGCTGCCGAGCAGCGCGAGCACGCCTATCGCAAAGGCAATATCGGTCGCCGCCGGTATAGCCCACCCGCGAACCAAAGCCGGATCGCCGCCTGCAAACGCCAGATAAATGATGGCGGGGACGACCATCCCTGCCGCCGCCGCAATCACCGGCAGCCGCCGGTCAGCCCAGGTCGCCAGATGCCCGTCGACAAACTCGCGCTTTATCTCCAGCCCAACCAGCAGAAAAAAGGCCGCCATAAGCCCGTCATTGATCCACAGATGCACCGTCATTGGACCCAGTTTCGGAGATAGTTCCGGCCCGGTTGTCGCATGCACAAAATGAAAATAGTCCGCCGCAAAGCCCGAATTGGCAACGACCATTGCCAGCGCGGCAGCGCCCATCAGAAGAATTCCGCCCGCCGCTTCGCTAGCCAGAAATGAGCGCAGTACAGATGCGCGCGAAGGAGATGCATATTGTCGGCTCACCCCACAAGCTTATGCGCCGTGGATAACGCGACTTCAAGCAATGTGCTGACTCGCTTGCCATAATTGTTGCGTTCGGGAATCGGGTTGGGCTATCGTTAGCAAGCGAAGGCTTTTTATCGGACCAGATTGAACATGACCCAATCGGTTGCACTGCCATGAAACAGGCAGATCCGTTTCCGGAGTTGACCGAGGGTCAGAAGATGTGTCTCCGACTGGTGGACGACCATCACACATCAAAGGAAATCGCGCGTATCCTCGGCATATCGCCGTTTACCGTCGATCAGCGGCTGGATGCGGCGAGGCGCAAACTCAATGCCGAAAGCCGTCGCGAAGCCGCCAAAATATTCGCGTCATTTGACGAAAACATATGCGAGCCATTGGTATACCAATCGCAACAGGTTGAGCATCGAGCATTAGCCAGTAGCTTGTCCGAACCACCCAACTGGGCGGGACAGTTTTTTTCGAGGGTCACTTCGATGGTCTCTGTTCCGCCTATTGGTGGCGAACGTCACGAGTTATCTAAAACAGAAGTCATTGTGCAATCGCTGAATATTGCTTTTTTTGGCACGCTGGTGGTCGCCACGATCGCCATTGTCCTGATGGGAACAATGCGGCTGTTCGGATAAATCATGGCGCAACAACGTTTATGCTTCGGCGGCAGACCGTGCCTGAGTATTGCGACATATTAGAAGCTGGGCAATATGTGGGGTTGCAGAAAATATAGACCATATCGACAGGATGCGGGTCGCAAACTGTCGGTTTGGGATAACTTGGTCCGTTCTCTGACTGCTGTTTGAGAACGGACCAGCCATGACATCAATACCGGTTATCTTCAATCTCGTCCTGTTGCTGTGCGCGGCATATGCATCCGCCGCAGGCGGCAAAACCGGGATCAGCGGCTCGATAATTTTCATCGCTGCGACCTTGTTGACGATTGCCGCGAACAGGATCGATCCCAGTTGGGGCGATACGGCATATGGCATTTTCGCGGTGGATGCCGCCTGCATGGTGGCTTTGGCAGTCGTTGCGATGAAAAGTAACCGGTTCTGGCCGATTTGGGCTCTTGGTTTTCAAATCGGCGCGGTCGGAACGCATATCGCAACGATCTGGATGCCGGAAATCGTACCACGGGCATATCAGGCTTTGGCGACATTTTGGAGCATCCCGATCTTGTGGGTGATGGTCGTCGGCACGCGCCGGGACCGTCGTCACGAAATCAGGATGGAAAAGAGTCTGCCGCAGATCGCCTGACATAATCGACACTTCCATTACAGCAATCGCTCATTTTTGCATGTGCACTCCAAGGGGAAAGGGGGGCCTTAGTGAATATCTTGTTTTCGGTTCTTGAACGAGTTCAGCATGAGTTGCTGCTCTTTGGCGCGTTCTGGTTGCTCATCGGGGCCATCGATGACGTGGTGATCGACGTCATTTGGGTGGTGAGGAGGCTATACCGCCGGATAACCTATTACCGCATCCAGCCGCCGATGACCGCCGACGACTTGCCGCCGCCTGTCAGGCCCGGTCTGCTTGCGATTTTGGTCCCCACATGGGGCGAGGCCAATGTTATCGGTGCCATGCTAGCCCGCTGCGACGAAAAATGGCGTGGCGGGGAATGCGATTACCGGATTTATGTCGGATGCTATCCCAACGACCCTGAAGGGTGCGCAAAAGTCGCAGCGGCGGCTGAAGATAACCCGCATATCCGGCTGGTAACGCTTGCCCATAACGGCCCTTCCACGAAAGCAGATTGTTTGAACAACATCTGGCAAGCCCTGCTAACCGACGAATTGGCCGGGGGTTACAAGGCAAAGGCCATCATATTGCATGATGCCGAAGACGCGGTTCATGCGCGCGAGTTGGACGTCTTCGACCGGCTGATCGAAAAATGCGGTGCGGTGCAACTTCCGGTTATCCCGATACGCGGGAGCAACTCGCCCTGGATCAGCGGGCATTACTGCGATGAATTCGCCGAGGCCCATGGCAAGACGATGGTCGTGCGCGAAGCGATTGGCGCGGCACTACCGCTTGCAGGCGTCGGCTGCGCGATCGACCGGAATCTGCTCGGGCGAATAGCTCTCAGCAATGAAGGCCGACCGTTTGACGGCGAAAGCCTGACCGAAGATTATGAACTGGGCCTTCGCATCGGGGCATTTGGCGATCGCACGATCATGGCAAGAATCGTCGACTCCGACGGCGACCTCGTCGGCACAAAGGCATATTTTCCGGAAACACTGGACGCATCGGTCCGGCAAAAAACCCGCTGGCTTACAGGGATCGCACTTGCCGGATGGGATCGGTTGGGCTGGCGCGGCAGCCTTGCCGAGAAGTGGATGCTGCTACATGATCGGCGATCGATCCTTGCGGCTTTGGTGTTGGTGATCGCTTATGTCTGCATCCTGCTTACCGCTGTGCTGGCGATATTCTATATTGGCGGTCTTTATCAGCCGAAGCCATTGCCCGGGTTGCTTGTAACAGTCCTGGCAATGAATGCAGGCTTCCTGTTTTGGCGGCTGGCGGTTCGGGCAGCGTTCGTCGGGGCAGTATATGGGCCGACCGAGGCATTGCTGTCTGTGCCGCGCAGCATCATTGCCAATATCATCGCCATCATGGCCGCCAGGCGGGCCTGCATCACCTACATTCGGCATTGTTTAGGGGCGCCCTTGGTCTGGGACAAAACAACTCATTATATCATCCCTGGCGCCGCTTCGCCGCATGACTAGATTCAAGGGACGACATCTCGGGTTTCTTGGGCTTCTGTGTGTGGGATGGTCGGCGGCGCGTGTTGTGATTGTCGGGTGGGAGGGAGCGGATGCCGATTATCAGGTACCGACCATTGCGGCGCGAAGTGCTCCCGATGTGGTAACGACCGTACATCCGGTCGCGATTCCAGCAATGATGGAGCCTGACCGGTCATGTTGCTCTCAGCGGCTCGTATTCAATCGATCGGGCGAGGCAGCAGTTCGCCACGATGACGGCCGGACGACGTTTGGGTCGCTTGCAGCGGAGGATGTCACCCGAACGATTACCAGCGGCTTTGGGCGAACGGCTATTCCCGGACAGCCAAGCAACATGTCCGAGGAGGCCTTGGCCGCTGCGTACGCTCCATCTTTCCAACCCCCGCATCGCCGCCGCTCGCTCCGCGCCGATGCATATGCGTACAGCTTTTGGCGCGACGGTAACGGACGCAGCGGATTGGCAGCAGGCGGGCAATATGGCGGAAGCCAGAGCGGGTTGATCACGACGTTCTCCCTGCAACGTGCTGGCGACGTGGAGAAACCGCAGATGCTTGCCCTGCTCGTGCGTGCCGCGGTTGCTCACGATAACATCGACGAGCGCGAAGTCGCATTGGGTGTCCGCTGGCGTCCGCTCGAAAAATTGCCGGTTAGCATTACCGTTGAACGTAGATTCAGGCATGACCGAGAAGATGCGTTCGCAATCTATGCCGCAGGCGGCGCAAACGACGTCAAACTGCCGCTGAAGTTTCGCGTCGATAGTTTTGCGCAAGCAGGTGTCGTTGGTGGCAAACAGGCAGGGGCGTTCTTCGATGCATTTGTCCGCGCCGACCGCAACATACTGCGGACGCAGGGCGTGGAACTTCATGCAGGAGCAGGTGCATGGGCCGGTGGCCAACAAAACACCGCACGTCTCGATATTGGGCCTTCGCTACGCACCGATGTTCAGGTCCGCGACACGCGCGTGCGGCTAAACCTCGATTGGCGTTTCAGAGTTGCCGGGGACGCCCAGCCCGGAAATGGCCCTGCGCTCACTCTATCCACCGGATTCTAGAGGCTAGCCTTTATCGTGCCATGAAAAGGCGTTAGGCTCGGGGAGAGACATGGATATTTACCTCCCCATAGCCAATTTGTCGGTCAACGCGCTCGTCATCATCCTGCTGGGTGGCGCGGTCGGAATGCTGTCGGGTATGTTTGGGGTCGGCGGCGGCTTTCTGACCACACCGTTGCTGATATTTTACGGCATTCCACCAGCCGTCGCGGCGGCATCGGCATCTACACAGGTAACGGGATCGAGCGTTTCAGGTGTGTTTGCGCATATGAAACGCGGCGGTGTGGATTTTCAGATGGGCGGCGTGCTGGTCGTCGGTGGCATCTTCGGAACGCTTGCCGGCGCGGTGTTGTTCGAGGTGCTCGAACAGCTCGGGCAGATCGATACCGTCATCAACGTCCTCTATGTCTTGATGCTCGGCAGTATCGGCGGATTGATGGCGAAGGAAAGTCTGGGCAGCGTTCTGGCCATACGCTCGGGCAGGCCGCTTCGCCCACGCAAAAGGCGGCATCACCCGTTAGTCGCCAATCTGCCGCTGCGCTGGCGCTTCTATAAATCGGGCCTCTACATTTCGCCACTGGCGCCGCTGATCCTAGGCTTCGTCACCGGCATCATGACGATGCTGCTGGGCGTCGGCGGCGGCTTTATCATGGTCCCGGCGATGCTTTATCTTTTGGGAATGGGCGCGCAGGTCGTCGTCGGCACATCGTTATTCCAGATCCTGTTCGTGACGATGTCATCGACGATGATGCACAGCCTGACTACCAAGGCGGTCGATATCGTGCTCGCGGTGTTCTTGTTGATCGGCAGCGTCACTGGCGCGCAAATCGGCGCAAAACTCGCACAGCGGATGAAGCCGGAATATCTGCGGCTGTTTCTCGCCGGGATCGTCCTGCTGGTGGCATTTCGGATGGCGCTCGGGCTCGGATGGCGGCCCGATGAAATCTATACGGTGCAGGCACTGTGACCCTGCGGCTGATCTTGGCCCTGCTTTTGCTGTTGCCCGGCGCGGCGCTGGCGCAGAACGTACCCAAACTCGTGCCCGATGTGTCGCAGCGGCAGATCAATATCCAGTCGGGCTTTACCGGCGCAGAAATGCTGCTGTTCGGGGCGATCATCTACCCACGCGGCGTCGCTCCAGCAGGGCAGGTCGATGTCGCGGTCGTGCTGCGTGGCCCCACCCGCGCCATAACTTTGCGTGAAAAGCAGAAAATTGCCGGCATCTGGATCAACGCCGACAGCACCGATTTCCGGTCCGTGCCCTCTTATTACGCCATCGCGTCCTCGCGGCCGCTGACCGACATCGTCGACAGCAAGACAGCCGCAATTTATGAGCTCGGGCTCGACAAGCTGCAACTCTCCCCGACCGGAGAGGTCGATGCCACCGAGCAACGCCGTTTCGTCAGCGGGCTGGTCGAATTGAACCGCAAAAACGGGCTATTCCGCCAGCAATCGGGTACCGTCGAGATTACCGATCAGGTGCTGTACCGTGCGCGATTGACGATACCGTCGAGTGTTCCCGTCGGCCTGTACACCGCAGAAACGCTGCTGATCCGCGACGGACGCGTCATCGTTGCCGACGATAATGTCGAAGTCAGGATAGACAAAACCGGCTTCGAACAGCTGATTACGATATTGGCGCAGAATTATTCGCTTTTTTACGGCGCGATGGCGGTGATCATTTCGCTGATGCTCGGCTGGTTCGCAGGCTTTGTCTTCCGGCGGTTGTAAGCCGCATCGACGTTCGAACCCGAACGCAAACATCGTAAATAATTCTTTACTTTCTGGCTCTATCGCTGGTGTTTCAATCAAGCAGG
The DNA here is from genome assembly GCA_031406495.1 of Sphingomonadales bacterium. GTDB lineage: Bacteria > Pseudomonadota > Alphaproteobacteria > Sphingomonadales > Sphingomonadaceae > Sphingorhabdus_B. The sequence goes on from JANOHL010000088.1 coordinate 6,772, forward strand.
GGCATTCCGGTCAATGGATATCGCGGGCAGTCATCAATTTTCGAGCGTGCAACCGGTCGACAACAACAACGCCGCTGCAACCGGCAATCATGCATCGGTTTCGCTCGCCCCACATGCCGCCGCGGTTGCAGCGACGGCCACCAACACGCTGCACCATATCGGCTTTGTTATGGAAATTGCGGGCTCGGGATCGCAGATCACGCTCGACGCCGCGCGCCTCAACGAACTGGTTTCGCATAGCGATCCGAGCATCGCAATGGCAGGGCAAGTCGGCAGCCAGATCAAGATCCGCGTGAATAACACCTGGCTGCTGGCCAGCATCCGCACGCAGCGGATGCATGAGAACGACCACGGCGTCATCATGGCTGCGGTCGATTTTCTCGGCGAAGGCGATGAGGAACGGCTTACGGGGAAAATCTACAATTTCCGGCGCGGCGTCACCCGCTATCCGGTTCCTGGGTCCGAAGTGTTCGCAGTATCCAGCCCCGACATGAAACAGGTCTACGCCGCTGACTCGCGCGCGCATGTAGAAATCGGCACGGTGTTTCCGACCAAGGATATTCGCGGCGCGCTCTATGTCGACGCGATGCTCGGCAAGCACTTTGCGCTGCTGGGGTCGACCGGTACCGGTAAATCGACCAGTGCCGCGCTGATCCTGCACAAGATTTGCGATCTCGCACCAGAGGGTCACATCGTCATGATCGATCCGCACGGTGAATATTCGGCGGCATTCAAGGGCAATGGTGCGTTGTTCGACGTCAACAACCTCGCCATGCCGTACTGGATGATGAACTTTGCCGAACATTGCGAAGTCTTCGTCACCTCAAACGGCGACGATAAGCAGATGGACTGCGACATTCTCGCCAAGTGCCTGTTGCAGGCGCGCAGCAAGAACCGCATCGCCGAAAGCATCGGCAAGCTGACCGTCGACGCGCCGATTCCTTATCTGCTGTCGGACCTGACCAACATCATCCAGAACGAAATGGGCAAGATCGACAAGGCAAGCACTTCGGCGCCGTTCATGCGGTTGAAGGGCAAGATCGAGGAACTGAAAAACGATCCGCGCTATAATTTCATGTTCTCAGGCATGCTCGTCGGCGACACGATGACCGACTTTATTGGCAAGATTTTCCGTCTGCCATCGGGCGGTAAGCCGATTTCGATCATCGACGTTTCGGGAATGCCGTCGGATATCACCTCGACCGTCGTCGCGGTGCTGTCACGCCTGGTCTTCGACTATGCGATCTGGTCGCGCAACGAACCGCAGCGACCGATCCTGCTCGTCTGCGAAGAGGCGCACAGATATATTCCATCGGACCGTGTGTCCAAAGCGAGCGCGGTGCGCACGATATTGGAACGGATTGCCAAGGAAGGGCGTAAATACGGTGTTTCACTGGGCCTCATTACGCAGCGTCCATCCGACTTGGCCGAAGGCGTGCTGTCGCAGTGCGGCACGATCATCTCGATGCGTCTGAACAACGACCGCGACCAAGCCTTCGTGCGCGCCGCGATGCCCGAAGGCGCGCGTGGCTTCCTCGATTCCATTCCCGCGCTTCGTAACCGCGAATGCATCATCTGCGGCGAGGGTGTCTCGATCCCCATCCGCGTCGCACTCGACACGCTCGACGAGGATAAACGTCCGGCGTCGGAAGATCCTATGTTCTCGCAACTGTGGATGGAAACCGGCGGCGAAGGCGAAATACTCGAACGCGTGGTGCGCCGGTGGAGAAGCCAGGGGCGGTGAGGCTCGGGTGATTTATGATCGCTGATTGGCTTCTTTGGTTTGGCTGGAAAGCCCTAGTTGTTGCTGCCAACATCGTACTTGGCATTGTACTTATGGCAGTTCTTGTGGCGATTTTGCTCCTTTGTTTGATCATATACAGCAAAATTGTCGATCTTTTCGCCAAAGAGTTGAAGGACTCTGAACTCGGCATTGTCCGGATTAGTTTTGGCACATGCGACGGCAAAATTGCCTTGGAAGGTAAGCGTCGCATCCCCTTCACCTTGCCTGCCAAAAAGAAGGAAATGGTCGGAGAAGCCAAAAGTTTGCTCCTGCGAGCGAAAGCCGATTGGCACCTCCTTAAAGCTCATCTCATGGAGCATTTTGCCAGCGAAATTGAAGAAGAAGGCATTCCGCCAGATTTGGTCAAGCGCGAAAAATGGGTTCAAAAACTAGCGCGCGAGCGTGATTTCGAAAATCTACAGCGATTTACAAAACTGGAACAAGTGGAAGTCGAATACGGCGATAAAAACGGACCGATTCAGCTGCGCATTTCCACTCTTCATCGCTGGGATCCAGAGCATGAGCGGGTGCTGCTCCTTGACGAAAACCTCACCTTCATATTCTATGGGTTAGGGTGCGAATGTTGAACCTAGGGGTTCCGGTGACACTGCTGAGTGTCACTGTAATGGGTCATACGGAAGCGCTGCCATAAAATCCCCCTTGCATCTCCGGGCCCTAGCTGTATTGTATAGATAATACAGCAAAGGAATTTATGATGGCCCGCTTGATTGCCACGATGCTGAGTCTGCTGCTCGCCGGACAGGCGCAGGCGCGCACTGAGGTCCTCCTGCCAATTCCGCTCCCGGAAGGTGCGGCGCTGACCGAGGTGGTGCGGACGGCGGATGAAAAGCTGTTTGCCCTCTTCTTCACCGGCTGCGATCCGGAAAAATTGCACGGCATGGTGACCGAAACGCTCGAATTCTACCATGATAAGGCTGGCGTGGTGGCCAGCAGCGGCCCCGATTTCGTGGACCAATATGCAAAAAATTGCGAGGCGCGCAAAGCGCCGGACGCATGGCGTAGCCGCCGTGAGCTGGTTACGGAAAGCCTGCACGTAGATCCTGTCCCCGGCTTCGGCGCGATGGAGGTGGGCGAGCATCTGTTCTACGAACGGCAGGGTGACGGCCCGGAACGGCTGGCGGGTCGCGCGGGCTTTGCCATGGTATGGCAATGGGATGACGGCGTATGGAAACTGCACCGCGTGCTGAGCTTCGGCCATAAAGCGGCACAATAAGTTTCGGTGGAGTTACGGTGATAGTGCTGACTGTCACCGTGTCCTCTGGTCCGGCGCCACCATCCTAATTTGCCACACGTGACTGCTCCGTGTCTTCGTGTGAAAAATTCGCCGGTTGTGGTGTCCGAACAGTTAGCAGGTCTCACACGAAGACACGAAGAATTCAGATCGCGACGACAGCGCATCATTCCGACTTGCAATGTAGGATTTGATTTGAGAGTGTGATTTCCGCCATCGAAAAGGCGGCATGCTCTTTCTCAATGTCTGTATTTCCGCCCCGTGCCAGCAAAGCGCATGAGCCGCGTCAAAGGTGACATAAGGTAACAGAAACTTGCCGTTACAAGTGGAACCCCTCGACAGGCTCGGGACAGGCTTTGTTACCTTTAGGCCTGATCGCGCTGCGCCGTAGCGCCATTAGTTTCACGCAAAGGACGCAAAGATTTTGAAGATGGCACTTTGGGGCCTCCACATTGTGCGCTTATTGGACACCTGTCGGTAAGGATAAAGAGCTGCGCTCTTGAAAATCTTCGCGCTCTTTGCGTGAAACCAAATTGCCTGCCCTGCCATCGAAAACGGCGATCCCGGCGCAAACAAGGCGGAACGCCAACCGGTTCAGGTGAGACCTTAGTGTGACCTTCCGGTTCAGTTCTGCCGCCGCTCGAAGGGTTTCAACCCCCGCCCAAGCCGGTTAGCGCCGAGCGCAATCCGGTCGCCCGACCAGTCAGCAAGGAACACTGTGTTCCGGTCGACCCCCGCCGCGATGCTTGCGTCGTTGTTGGTGATCGACAGCCCAGTGCTGCTGCGCGTTTTGCCTTCCGGTGCTACAGTGATGAAGGCGCTGTAGTTTTCTTTGCTCGCGCCTTGCACAAATACATTGCCGCGGATGCTGCCGGTGGCACCGCCCGGCAGGTCTATCATGTAGTTGGTCTCACGGCCTCGCGTGTCGTCAAACGCGTTGTCGCGGATATCGACCCGCGCCGCGCGGCTTTTGACATAATGGCCGCCATTGCCGCGTTCGAAGCGGCTGTTGGTGACCGTAAGCGACCCGTAATCGCCGATGTAGATGCTGTGCGCGCAGGACAGCCCCCGGTCGCAGCGGCCCAGCCCCGAGAAGGTCGACTGGTCGATACTGATCGCACCGCTCGCATCTTCGGCGGTCAATATGCCTTGCTCGCTATTGCGGAAGATCGACCGGGTGATGGTCAAATTGCCCTTTTCCAGACGGATGCCCGCACCATTCGCATCGGGCACGCGCATATTCTGGAAGACGATGCCGTCGATGCTGGCACCTTTCCCGCGCAGCACCAGAGCCGCCTTGCCTTCGCAGGCCCGGCCATCGAAGACAGTCTGGCCGGCAATGGTCGCCCGGAACGCGATTGTTCCGGCGGTCTGTATTGCGCATTGGCGGTAAGTTCCGGGGGCGATGATGATGGTGCCCTCGCCGTCCGCGATTGAATCGACTGCCTGCTGTAAAGCCCCATATGACCGACCGGTTTCGGCATTGCGAAAAGGGGCGGTGGCGGATTGGGCGTGGGTCTGCGTTAATGCCGCGCTGGCGGCGAATACTAGACAGCAATATCGAACGATAGCGGGCATCGGTGACATCTTTCCAAATGCGGTGATAATCGAAAACCATAACGACCACGGATGATGCGGTCGCGCAAGAAGGTAGTTAATTTCATCGGCGTTCCGAAACGGAACGAAAATAAGGCGGCGGATGAATGTCCAGTATCCGACATTTGGCGACCTAATTGCTTGCGTTCGCTGTCCGCCGCCATAACCTGCTCCTGCTAGCGATTGGAGGGAATGCGTCATGACGACCACGAAAAGGAATCCGTTTCTGTGCACCATAATAGCGATGGCGACCACAGGTTGCACCAACATGGAAGACATGCCCGGCCCCGGCAATGATCGCCCGCAGATGTGCACCAAGGAGTACAAACCGGTCTGCGGTGCCAAAGGCTACAAGCGCAAAACCTTTGGCAATGCATGCGAAGCCAATGCAGCGGGATATTCGGTCATCAAGGAAGGCAAGTGCATCGGTTAGTCCCGGGGCGCAGCCATCAGTGATTGAGATTGGGCCGTAGCCAGCGCGTTGCGGTTTCCAGATCGACGCCGCGCCGCGTGGCATATTCGCTGACCTGATCCTCGCCGATCCGCGCAACGCCGAAATATTCCGCCTGAGGATGACCGAAATAGAAGCCCGACACCGCCGCCGTCGGCAACATCGCAAAGCTTTCGGTGAGCGTGATCCCGGTTTTATGAGTCGCGTCGAGCAGGTCGAACAATATCGGTTTCAGGCTATGGTCGGGGCAGGCCGGGTAACCGGGGGCCGGACGGATGCCGCGATATTCCTCACGCACCAGCGCCTCGTTGGTGAACTGCTCTTCGGGGGCGTAACCCCATAAAACCTTCCGCACATGCTCGTGCATCCGCTCGGCAAAGGCTTCGGCCAGGCGGTCGGCAAGCGCCTTCAGCATGATGTCCGAATAATCGTCAATCTGCGATTTGAACTTAGCAAGATGCGGCCCGATGCCGTGGCCGGTGGTGACGGCAAAGCCGCCGATCCAGTCGCCATCGGCGCTGATGAAGTCGGCCAAACACATATTCGCACGACCCTCGCGCTTGGCGATTTGCTGGCGCAGGAACGGCAGGCAGACATTGTCTTCGCTATCGAGATGAATGACGACGTCGTCGCCGTCACGCGCGCATGGCCACAGCCCCGCCACTCCTTTGGCACGCAGCCATTTCTCGGATATGATCTTGTCGAGCATCGCTTGAGCATCGGCGAACAGGTTGGTAGCACTTTCGCCGACAACCGCGTCGGTCAGGATCGACGGATAAGTACCGTGCAATTCCCAAGCGCGAAAAAACGGCGTCCAGTCGATATAGGGGCGCAGATCGGCCAGATCCCAATCGTCATAGACATGAACCCCGGGCTTCAACGGCGCTGCCGGTTTAAGGCTCTCGTCGATCTCGAAACCGTTGACGCGGGCCTCCTCAAGCGTCGCCAGCGGCTTCGCGGTTTTGCCGGCACGCGCAATCCGGATATGGTCATATTCAACGCGTGTATCGGCAATGAACTTTTCCGCCATCGTTTCGCTGACCAGTGTAGATGCCACGCCGACCGCACGGCTGGCGTCGAGCACATGCACCGTCGGCCCCGAATAAGCGGTCTCGATCCGGAGCGCGGTGTGCGTCTTCGATGTAGTCGCCCCGCCGATCAGCAGCGGCATCGTCATTCCCGCTTTTTCCATTTCCTCGGCAACCGTCACCATTTCGTCGAGCGAGGGTGTAATCAGCCCCGATAGCCCGATCATGTCGGCGTCATTCTCGTTTGCGGCCTTCAGGATTTCCGACCACGGCACCATCACGCCCAGATCGACGATCTCGAAGCCGTTGCATTGCAGCACCACGCCGACGATATTCTTGCCGATATCATGGACGTCGCCCTTGACCGTCGCCATGATGATCTTGCCCTTGCCCTTGGCGCCTTCCTCCTTGGCGGCTTCGATGAAGGGCAGCAAATGCGCGACTGCCTTTTTCATCACGCGCGCGGATTTGACCACCTGGGGCAG
>JANOHL010000117.1:0-5706 GCA_031406495.1 Sphingomonadales bacterium
GTCGGGGTCGGACTGCAAGATATCCTCGCCCTGGCAATAAAGCGCCTTGAACACACCATCGGTCGCGGCATCGAGCATATTGGGAATCCGCAAGCCCGGCTCGGGATCGAGCGGCACACCCCATTCGCCTTCGAACAAGCGACGCGTCTCGCCATCGCTGATATGCCGGTAGCCCGACAGTTCGTGCGGGAAGCTGCCCATGTCGCACGCACCCTGCACATTGTTCTGACCCCTCAAGGGGTTCACGCCGACACCGCGCCGTCCGATATTGCCGGTCGCCATCGCCAGATTTGCAATCGCCATGACAGTGGAGCTGCCCTGGCTGTGTTCGGTGACCCCGAGGCCGTAATAGATCGCGCCATTGCCACCTGTTGCATACAACCTTGCCGCCGCGCGCAACTCTCCGGCATCGACCAAAGTGACAGGCTGAAGCGCCTCCGGGCTATTGCGCGCTTGCGAAACGAACTCGGCCCAGTGGCTATATTCGTCCCAGTCGCAGCGTTCCTTGATGAAGGCTTCGTCAGCCAACCCTTCGCTCACGATCACATGCGCCATCGCGGTCAATACCGCGACATTGGTGCCCGGGCGAAGCGGCAGATGATGCTGCGCTTCGATATGGGGGCTGCGGACAATATCGGTGCGGCGCGGGTCGATGACGATCAGCTTGGCGCCCGGTTTTCCATTCTTGCCGCGCAAACGGCGCTTCATCCGGCTGGCAAAGACCGGATGCCCGTCAGTCGGGTTGGCACCGATGATCAGGATGACATCGCTGTCCTCGACGCTATCAAAATCCTGTGTTCCTGCGCTCGTGCCAAAGGTCGTCTTCAACCCGTAACCGGTCGGCGAATGGCAAACCCGTGCGCAAGTATCGACATTATTGTTACCAAAACCTGCCCGCACCAGCTTCTGGACCAGGAAGGTTTCTTCATTGGTGCAACGGCTCGATGTAATCCCGCCCAATGCATGGCGGCCATATTTTTCGCTGATCCGGCTTAGTTCGGACGCGGCATAAGCGAAAGCCTCATCCCATTCGACCTCGCGCCAGGGCTGGTCGATGTGCTTGCGGATCATCGGCTTGAGAATACGTTCCTTGTGCTGGGCATAGCCCCACGCGAACCGCCCCTTGACGCAGCTATGCCCGCGATTGGCTTTGCCCGCTTTCTCTGGGACCATCCGCACAACCTGTTCGCCGCGCATTTCGGCGCGGAAGGTGCAGCCAACCCCGCAATAGGCACAGGTGGTCACCACCGAGCGCTCGGGCGTACCGATCTCTACAACCTTCTTCTCGATCAAAGTCGCGGTCGGGCAGGCCTGCACACACGCACCACAGGACACGCATTCGCTCCCGAGGAAATTGTCACTTTCGAGTCCCGCCGAGATCATCGAGTCAAACCCGCGACCCTGCATGGTCAGTGCCAACGTACCCTGCACTTCGTCGCACGCCCGGATGCAGCGCGAGCAGGCAATGCATTTGCTGGGATCAAAATCAAAATAAGGGTTGGAGTGGTCTATGTCCTGACCCAGATGCGTTGCGTCGCTGGCATAGCGCACGTCGCGCAAACCCACCGCGCCCGCCTGGTCCTGCAACTCGCAATCGCCATTGGCGCCGCAGGTCAGACAATCCAAAGGATGATCGGAGATATACAGCTCCATCACACCTTTGCGCAGCTTTTGCAGATGCGGTGTTTGGGTATGAACCACCATGCCCGGCTCAACCGGCGTCGTGCAACTCGCCGGTGTGCCGCGCCGCCCGTCAATTTCAACAAGGCACAAGCGGCACGAACCAAAGCTTTCCAGACTGTCTGTCGCGCACAGTTTGGGGATCTCCGTCCCCTGCTCCGCCGCCGCCCGCATCACGCTCGAACCCGCAGGCACACTCACCGCGCGACCGTCAATGGTCAACGACACCATCTCGGTACTTCTCGATGCAGGCGTCCCAAAATCTGCTTGCGGTTGATAGGTCATATTTGTTTTCCCAGATCTTCAAGGTCAGCAGGTGTGTTGATGTTGGCTGGCGGGTTGTCAAAACTCACACCGCGCGCGCCAAGCAATTCGATAAAATGCAGCATCGAATGCCGCTCATTGCTCTTTAATATCCGGTCAAGCAGCGCGAGCGCCGAAACCGTCCACAAACCGATGACAGGTTGATTTACCACATAAGCGGGTGCGGGCTCAAGTTTCGTACGCAAATCGGCTGGAAGGCGCAGCGTATCGACACCGACACTCAATACATATTCAAACCCGGCGTCTGCTGCATAGGCCAGCGCGCCGGCAAGCCCGGCAAGCGGCCCCATATCGGGCGCCGGACGATCTTCGATGCATTTATGCCCCTCTAGCCCGCGCCCGACCACCACCATGGCATCGCACTGCGTCGATAGCGATGATGCCACATGGTCGATCAACGGACGCCCGTTCAGCAGCGCAAGTGCCTTATCGCTGCCAAAACGGCTCGACTTACCGCCCGCCAAGATGGCGCCGAGCACGCTCATGCAATCGCGCCAGTGGGGTCATTGACCACCAGAACATTGTCGGTCCGGGCAAGTGCGAGCAGCGTCAGGCCAGCCGCTTTCGCACGCTCAACCGCCAGACTGGTTGGGGCCGAAATTGTGACGAGCATCGGTGCGCCCGAGCGGACAGTCTTTTCAACCAATTCGAAACTGCATCTGGCGCTCAACAGAACAAAACCATCCGCCATGTCGGTAGCATTGCGGCCCAGCGCGCCAATCAGCTTGTCGAGCGCATTGTGGCGCCCGACGTCTTCGCGGACGCAGATGATTTTGCCGTCGGGGCTGCAAAATGCCGCCGCATGGACCGCGCCTGTTGCCCGGTTGAGCGGTTGGTGATCATAAAGGCTGGCCAACGCACACGAGATTGCCGCACGGTTTGTGTTTATGGCGGAGGTCACCAGAGGCAATGGTCGCAATGCTTCGCTTATACTTTCGACACCGCACAGCCCGCAGCTGCTGTCGGAAACACGGGTACGGGCGCGGGCAAAGATTGCTTCCCGAGCTGCTTCGGGCAATTGCGCGCGGGCAACCCAGCCGCCTTCCACTTCTGCAACATCCACCGAAGTCACATCGGCAGCGCATGCCACCAATCCTTCGGCAACGGCATGGCCCACGGCAAAATCTTCGAGATGGCCGGGCGATGCCATCATCACGGCATAGCCCAGGCCGCAATATTCAAGTGCTACGGGAACCTCGACGGGTACTTGGCGCTCAATTTCACTATCGCCTGACTGTCCCAAGCCAATCCTGTGGACACCAATACTGAGGTAAGTAGAAGCTTCAATCATTGCTTCAAATCGTTGGGCGGCAGCCCAAAATCTTCAGGCCAATGCTTGATCGCACTCATCACCGGATAGGGCGTGAACCCGCCCAACGCACAGAGCGAGCCAAATTTCATTGTCTCCGACAGATCGGTGATAAGCTCGATATTGCTCTCAATATCCTCGCCCGCAATTATCCGGTCCAGCGTCTCCACACCCCGCGTCGAGCCGAGCCGACAGGGCGTACATTTGCCACAGCTTTCGACGGCGCAAAATTCCATCGCAAAGCGTGCCATTTTGGCCATGTCGACGGTGTCATCGAAAACGACAATCCCGGCATGCCCAATAAGCGCGTCAGCCGCAGCAAAGGCTTCATAATCAAACGGCAAATCAAACTGTTCGAGCGGGATATAGGCCCCCAAAGGTCCACCAACCTGCACCGCGCGCACTGGTCGCCCGCTCGCCGTGCCGCCACCGATGTCGTAAACCAACTCACCAAGCGTGATGCCAAAAGCCACTTCGAACAAGCCACCATGCTTGATATTCCCGGCCAGCTGGATGGGCATGGTCCCCATCGAACGCCCCATGCCAAATGCAGCGTAAGCCGCGCCACCATTGGCCAATATCCAGGGAATAGCAGCTAGCGTAAGAACATTGTTGATAACGGTGGGTTGACCGAACAAACCTTCATGCGCCGGCAGCGGAGGTTTGGCTCTAACCTCACCGCGCTTTCCCTCGATGCTGTTCAACAATGAGGTTTCCTCACCGCAGACATAGACACCGGCGCCCACCCGCACTTCGATATTGAACGGCGCGATCAGTTCCGCCGAAATCTGGATAGCAGCTTCCATCTTCTTGATGGCATGTGGATATTCTGATCTTATGTAGACATAGCCCTTGTCCGCGCCGACCGCAAAACCGGCAATTGCCATGCCTTCGATCAGCATGAAGGGATCGCCTTCCATCACCATTCGGTCGGCAAAGGTACCGCTGTCGCCTTCGTCAGCATTGCAGACGATATATTTGCGGTCGCCGGCTGCCTCGGCAACCGTCTTCCACTTGATGCCCGCCGGAAACCCGGCTCCGCCACGACCGCGCAAGCCCGATTGGAGGACAGTTTCAATGGTGGCCACCGGACCTATCGAACGCGCCTTGTGTAACCCTTGCCAGCCACCGGTTGCGGCATAATCGTCGAGGCTCAGCGGTCTCGTTTTTCCAGCTCTTTCGAATGTCAGGCGTGTTTGCCGAGTGATAAATGGATGATCTTGGATTTGCCCTATGCTTTCAGCTTTCCCCGCCAAGATTGCCGGTACTTGATCGGCGGCAACTGAAGAATATCCGACCCCGTCAATTTCAACCAGTGGCTCCAGCCAGTGCATCCCCCAACTCGATACACGCTCAACCTGTAGCCCCGCCTGGGCGAACGCTGTGGCCACCGCGTCGGCACCACAGGCCAAAGCCACCGCATCATCGGATATCCGGACAATCATGCCGCTGCCTCGATCAGCGCGGCCAGCTGCTGCGCATCAAGCCTCGCGATGACCTTATTTCCAATCATCGCCGCAGGGCCAACCGAGCATAGCCCTAAACAGTACACCGGTTCGATCTTTACCCGGGTTCCGGCTGCGGCTTCCGCATCCGCGACCATCGCCTCCACTCCGCGCGCCTTGCACGCCTCGGCTCGGCAAAGCTTGAGCACAAGGCGGGCCTCCGGTGTTTTGCGAAAGTCGTGGTAGAAACTGACAACGCCGTGCACCTCGGCACGGGTCAGGTTAAGCTCGTCCGCAATTTCGCGGATAACATCGTCGCTGACATGGCCGAACTGTGCCTGCACATCGTGCAAAATGGGCAAAAGCGGCCCAAACTTGCCACGATGCCGAATAAAAATTTCTCCCAAATCACTCATAGTAAACAATAATATCCAATTTTTGTTTGCCTAACATACATTTAATTCTGTATGCGTCAATTGGGGCGCAATCAGCGAACCCCATGTCACTCCATCTCTCTAGGCGTCGCCTGCCCCGTTCCAAAGTGAAAGCAGGATCGGCACGACAAAAGGCCGCATGTCTGCCGGAACCTTTTTCAGCAGCTGCTGTTCGTACTCTTCGATCAAGCCGCGCGCGCGTAGCATAACATCTTCCCCCACGCTTGTCAGCGAAAGGCCTTGTGAACGGCCATCGACTTGCTGGCGGCGAACAAGCCCTTGGGCTTCCAGACGGGCAATGAAGGGCACCATATTGGCGCGCTGAATGTCTAATGTTCGACCGGCTTCGCTCTGCGTAATTCCCGGATTCGCACCGATCAGCAAAAGAAGCGATGCATCGGAATGGCGCAGCTTGAGCACCGCCAGTTTCTGATTCAGTTCGGCGAGCGAAGCGGTGGATGCACGGCGCAACAGGTAACCGGGCAACGAAGTAAGCGGATCTTGCATGGATGCC
>JANOHL010000031.1:0-15212 GCA_031406495.1 Sphingomonadales bacterium
CTGGATGAATTCGCCGATACGCTGCAAGCGGTCGGGGAGGAAGCCGAGGTCGTCCGCGCTCACATCAAATCTCCGTTCGTGTCGAGCCTAGTCGAGACACCAATAGGCTATGCGCGACATCACGGCATCTCGACTAAGCTCGATGCGAACGGAGTTTGTGAATGAGAATTCTCCTTACCAACGACGACGGCGTTCACGCACCCGGCCTCAAAGTTCTCGAAAAAATCGCCCGCTCTATCAGTGATGACATTTGGATTGTTGCCCCTGCCGAGGAAAATTCGGGCGCGGGCCATTCGCTTACGCTGACCAAGCCGGTTCGCATCCGCGAGCATGGGGAAAAGCACTATTCGGTTTCGGGTACGCCAACAGATGCTGTGATGCTGGGGCTGGGCGTTATCATGAAGGATGCAAAGCCCGACCTGATCCTCTCCGGCGTCAATCGCGGGGCCAATCTGGGCGACGACATCACCTATTCGGGCACGGTTTCGGCTGCGATGGAGGGTGCGCTCGCCGGGGTTCGCTCGATTGCGCTCAGCCAAGTTTACAGCAAGGAAGGCATGGCCGACAGCGTGCCGTTCTCAGCAGCAGAAGCTTGGGGAGAACGGGTGTTGCGTCCGCTGCTTGATCAGCCGTTTACGCTGCGCACACTGATCAACATCAACTTTCCTGCTTTGTTACCGCAGGATGTGAAGGGCATAAAGGTCGCGCGGCAGGGCTTCCACGATTACAGCCGTGGCTCAATCGTCAAAGGCACCGATCCGCGCGGCTATGATTATTACTGGTTCGGGCTGCACGGCGTCGTCCACACATCGGGGCATGACACCGATCTGGAAGTGGTAGACGACGGCTATATCGCGGTCACACCATTGCAGCTTGATTTGACGCACAGTGAGTCACTCGAGGGGTTGGCCAAGGCATATAATGGATAGTCTTTGTGCTCCTGCGAAGGCAGGAGCGCTGTGTGGATGGCGCTGAGCCATATGACGCTCCTGCCTTCGCAGGAGCTCATTTGCTCAACTCCCAAGCAGCACAAACACCACGCCCATCGCCGCATAAAAGACGATCCAGTAACCGGCATCGATGGCGAACAGCTTACCCGTCGCGCGGCTGAACAGATAGTTCGTGCCGATCGCCGGAACGATAAAGCCAAGCGCGACCCCGATCGAAATCATCATCGTGCTGCGCGCGCTCATGTCGCCGAAATGCGCCAGTAGATGCCCCAAAAACACCGCCGACAGCACGCTGAACGCAAAGGTGAGCCCATAAATCTTGAGCATATTGCCGCCGCGCAGCTCGTCTTCGGTAAAGCCGTGTTCCTGCATCCAAGCCTTGCCGAATAGCGGGCCGTACCAGAGTCCACCGACAAGGAATCCTGCGGCGGCGGCGACCAAGATCGCCAGCAAATTTGCATTTGTCATGATAGTTCTCCCCTCAGCCCAGATACCCAAAAATCACGCCCATCAACGAATATGTTACGATCCAATAGCCTGCGTCGATGGCGAAAAGCTTCAAGGACTTGCCTGCAAACAGGTAGTTCACGCCGAATGCCGTGACGATGAAACCCAAAGCCACTCCAAAGGCAATCATGATGTCTACACCGGCAGGTGGCTGGCCATAGGTCGCCAGAACATGACCCAATATATAGGCGGCAAACAGGTTAAGCAGCAACGCCCCGCCAAAAACTTTGACCGGATGTCGCGCCTTCATCGCATCGTCGTCGATTCCTGACTCGCGCTGCCAGCTTTTTAGGAATAGCGGCCCGTACCAGAGGCCACCGACGAAGAACGTTGCCAGCGCCGAAAGCACGACTGCCAGCCAGCTGATTTCCCACATGATATTCTCTCCCAAGTCCAGCTTGGACAATGCGCCGATATCTGCGCCGTGACAAGCCCGCCTAAACCCGCTATGCGCGCGGCCATCATGGCAACTCAAATACAAGCAGCGCCCAAGGTGGGCATGGTTTCGCTCGGCTGTCCCAAGGCCTTGGTCGACAGCGAGCGGATACTGACCAAGCTCCGCGCCGATGGCTACGGGTTGTCGGCGGATTATGCCGGCGCGGACGTGGTGCTGGTCAACACCTGCGGCTTTCTGGATTCGGCGAAGGAAGAGAGCCTTGAGGCGATAGGCGAGGCGATTGCCGAAAACGGGCGCGTCATCGTGACCGGCTGCATGGGCAACGAAGCCGATGTCATCCGAGCGCGCTTCCCGTCAGTTTTGGCAATCACCGGCGCGCATCAATATGAGGATGTGGTGTCGGCGGTGCACGCGGCGGCCCCGCCTGCACGCGGCGCATTTGTCGATCTGGTGCCTGAGGGCGGCATTAAGCTGACGCCGCGCCATTATAGCTATTTGAAGATTTCCGAAGGCTGCAATCACTCTTGCGCCTTCTGCATCATCCCGACCTTGCGCGGCAAACTTGTCAGCCGCCGCATCGACGCGGTGTTGCGCGAAGCGGAAAAGCTGGTGTCTGCGGGCACCAAAGAACTGCTGGTGATCAGTCAGGACACCTCGGCTTATGGCGTCGACACACGCCACGAGCCTCGCGAATGGAAGGGCCGTGAGGTCCGCGCCCATATGACCGATCTGGCGCGCGAACTGGGCGGGCTGCGCACGTCGGAGGGCAAGGCGCCTTGGGTTCGGCTGCACTATGTCTATCCATACCCCCATGTCGACAACATCATCCCGCTGATGGCCGAAGGGTTGCTGACGCCCTATCTCGATATTCCGTTCCAGCATGCCGCGCCATCGGTGCTCAAGCGCATGAAGCGCCCCGCTAACGAAGCCAAGGTGCTCGAACGCATCCGCAACTGGCGTGAGATCGCGCCCGACATCGCCATCCGTTCAAGCTTCGTCGTCGGCTTCCCCGGGGAGACCGAGGCGGATTTCCAGTATCTGCTCGACTGGCTTGACGAAGCGCAACTCGACCGCGTCGGTGCCTTCCGCTTTGAACCCGTTGAGGGCGCGCAGGCCAATGCGCTACCCGATCCGGTGCCCGAAGAGGTGAAGGAAGAGCGCTACCAGCGGATCATGGAAAAAACCGCCGCGATCAGTGCAGCCAAATTGGCCGCTAAGGTCGGACGGGTGCTACCCGTGATCATCGACGAAATCGGTGAGGCAGATGAAGACGGCAGCATCGGCGCAACGGGGCGTTCTCAGGCGGATGCACCGGAGATCGACGGCAATGTATTCCTGCGCGATGTGGCGGCAGATCTGAAGTCGGGCGACATCGTCGATGTCACCATTGAAGACGCCGATGAGCATGATTTATTTGGGGTAATTGCCGCTTAACCAAGTCAACTGCTTGCCGCCCTCAATCTTCTTCGATAGTCCGGTAGCAATCTGCAACCGACCGGAAAGCCAATAATGTCCGAAGAGAACCCGCCTCTCCCCACCGGCTACCAGCTTTCGGCTTTGGACCCGATCTACCGCGAGACGCCGTGGGAACCGCTCGGCCGGTTGCGCGAGGCCGATCCGGTGCATCACGACCAGCAATTGAACCGCTATTTCTTTACGCGCGGCGAGGAAGTCGAGGCGCTGATCAAGAACCGCAATCTCGTGGTCGATCCGGCGAAAGCGAATGAGGGCACCTTCACCAAGACGCTTTACGGGCAGAACAGCAAGGAATTGTCGCTGCTGATGCTCGACGATCCCGATCACGCGCGGCAGCGCAATCTGGTGCTGAAGGCGTTCAACAAGCGCTCTGTCGATGCGATGATCCCGAGGATCGAAGCGATTGCCAAGGATTTGGCCGACGATATCGCGGAGCAGGACGGCGAGTTCGATTTTGTACAGCTGTTCGGTTCGCCTTTGCCGACTACGGTGATGGCGGAATTGCTCGGCGTTAACGCAGCCGACCGGAAGGATTTTCGTCGCTGGTCGCTCGGCTGTATGCAGGCACTCAATCCGTTCCGCACGGCTGAACAGACCGCGCTGTACGAGGAATCTACCACCACGCTCGCTGATTATTTGGCGGTCGAGGTCGAAAAACGACGCGGCGGCGATGGCGATGACCTGATCAGCGGCATGGCGCGTGCGGAGGAAGAGGGCGATACGCTGACCACCACCGACATCGTGCTGCTGATCCGCCTGCTGCTGATCGCGGGCAATAGCACCACGACCGATATGATCGGCAGCGGCGTGGTGCAGTTTCTGAAAAACCCCGATCAACTGGCCAAGCTAAAGGCTAATCCGGGACTGATCGACAATGCGCTCGACGAGATACTGCGCGTCGAGCCGCCAGTGGCGCAAGCGCTGCGGACCGCACCCGAAGATATGCAACTGGCCGACAAGCAGGTGAAGAAGGGCGACACCATACACTTGTCCTTGTTCGGCGCGCATTACGATCCCGCGCTCAATCCCGATCCGAAGAAATTCGATATCGAACGTAGGGACATCAAACATTTCGCCTTCGGCGGTGGCGCGCATTACTGCCTTGGCGCTGGCTTAGGCAAAGTGCAGGCGAAGATTGGGTTGCCGATGTTGTTCGACCGCTTCCCCGATCTGGCGTTCGCGCCCGGGCGGGAGATCAAACACAAGATTGCGCCCGCGTTCAACGGCTATGGTGAAATCTGGTTGGTGAAGTGAGGGAGATCAGATCGCGTCAGCGACGAACAGTCTGTCGTTCGAAAAGGTTTAGAACATGCAGCGAGATTTAGGAATTGTCGGTTTTATTATTGCACTACCAGCCTCATTTGGAATTTTCGTTGTAATATTTGATTGGACAATGAGAGCTTGTTTTTTTGAGCAAGGATGCGGTCAATACGAAACCGTCAAGCTGTTGGGAATTATCTTGTTGTCCTGCCTAATCGGCGGTGTTGTCGGCATCGTAGCCATCAAGATTTTTGAAAGATTTACGCGCTGAGTCCGATTCATATTTTCGGCGGCCACGGAAAGAAACCAGAAGTACGCCGGATATATGCCTCGTAATCCGGCCGTGATTTCTTCAATCCGCGTTCGAGCAACGCAGCGCCCGACCATTTCACCAGCGTAAAGGTCAGGAATATCGGCCCAATGATGCTTATCCATCCCGGCATCCCGGTTTCGGCTGCAACCAGCCAGATACCCCACCAGGTGCAAGCATCGCCGAAATAATTGGGGTGGCGGGTATAGTGCCACAGGCCGGTGTCGAGCACTTTGCCTTTGCTGGCCGGATCGGCACGGAACCGGTTCAGTTGCCAGTCGCCGATGCTCTCGAACGCAATGCCGATAAGCGCAATCGCTGCGCCGAGAGCACCCAGCGGCCCGATTATCGTCCGGCCGCCGTCACTCGCCCATATCCCCAATTGCGCGGGCAGGCAGGTGATGAAAAGCAAAGGTGCCTGCGTCAAGAATACCGAAAGCAACGCAGTCTTTGCCCAGCTCCAGCCCCTCTTCTCCGTCACGCTGCCCATGATTTTTGCGTAGCGCGGGTCTTCGCCATGCGCGCGCCACCGGGTGTAGAGGTGGATCGCAAGCCGCATCCCCCACAATGTCGTAAGTCCAAGCAGCAGATGCGACCGCGCACCCGGCGCGCCGGACTGTGCCCATGTTGCCCACGCCAGCAACACCATGCCGAAAGGCCAAAATGCGTCAATGAAGGACACGTCCCTGATCCGCACCGAATAGCGCCAAAGTAACAATATCACGGCGAACAACGCGACTGCATTTATCAAAAGCATTGGCGCAAGCGCAGTCATGTTTCTTCCTTCGCGATAGCGTCGGTCATGCCCTTGGCCGGGTATTTGGGCGAGACCGTTGCGTAAACTTCCGCCACCTTTTTCATATCTGCCACATAGTCACCAGTGGGCCATATCGCAGGACCAAGGCCACCGGTTTTGGTGGCATAATCCATCATGCCGACCACCATTGGCACCTTTGCACCCATCGCGATATGATAGAATCCGGTCTTCCAGGCGCGCACCGTGCCGCGTGTGCCTTCAGGAGCAATCGTCAGCATGAATTCTGCGCGACGGTTAAACTCGTCGATCATCGCCTGAACATAATTGCGCTTGGACGAACGATCGACCGCAACGCCCCCCATATCGAGCAGAAAATTCTTCCAAGGCCATCGAAACAGCGATTTCTTCGCCATGAAATGCGGCATGATCCCGAGTTCTTCGGTCAGCCCGACAAAATAGAGAAAGTCCCAATTGCTGGTGTGCGGCGCTGCAATCAGGACAAATTTGCGTGGGGTCGGAACTATGCCATGCGCCCGCCAGCCGTGCCGACGATAAATTCTGACGAGCGCCTGTCTAAACAAGCGCGAAAACAGGCTCGGCTTACGCGCCTCCATTTGCATTGATACTTCTCCCCCGCGCAATGTTTAGCCATGTTACATAGCAGTGCAAACGGCTTGTTTCGGAAATACGCAGGCGCTACGCGTTTAGATGCAACCACAAAAAGAGCGGGACCATATCATGTCGCAAAGCGGACAAGCCGCAGTAGCGGTTATCTCATCTACCGGGCTGTTCACACCCAGCGAAAGTATTAGCAATGAAGAGCTGGTCACAAGCTTCAATGCTTATGCTGACCTGTATAATGCCGCCAATCCGGATGCTGAACCGCTTGTGCACAGTTCGGTTGAGTTCGTTGAGAAAGCCAGCGGCATCAAATCACGCCACGTGATGGGTAAGGCCGCCATTCTTGACCCAAATATCATGGAGCCGTGTTATCCGGAACGTCCGAATGACCAAATTTCAATGATGGCTGAAATCGGTGTTGCTGCCTGCCGTGATGCGTTGAAGAGAGCCGGGCGTGACATTGCCGATGTCGATGCGGTTCTTTGTGCTGCTTCGAACATGCAGCGTGCCTACCCGGCGATGGCAGTCGAGATCCAGCATGAGCTGGGCATGGAGCGTGGTTTTGCCTTCGACATCAACGTGGCTTGCTCATCAGCCACCTTCGGCATCCAAACCGCCGCTGACTATATCCGCAGCGGAAATGCGCGATCAGTGTTGGTGGTCAATCCCGAGATAACTTCGGGTCATTTGAACTGGCGTGATCGCGATAGCCATTTCATATTTGGCGATGTGGCCACAGCGATTTTGGTTGAAGCAAAAGACATCGCCCCTGCCAATCATTGGGAAATACTGGGAACGCGCCTGAAGACGCAGTTTTCCAATAATATCCGCAATAATTTTGGTTTCCTTAATCGCGCGCATGGCGAAGCTATCGACCAAAGCGGGCCGCGCAATGACAAGCTGTTCGTCCAAGAAGGCCGCAAGGTGTTCAAGGAAGTGGTGCCGATGGTCGGGCACATGATCCTCGACCATGCCGAAAGCCTTGGCCTGTCGGGCACAGACCTGCGCCGTTTGTGGCTGCATCAGGCGAATACGGGGATGAACCGTTTGATTTCGCAGCGCGTGCTGGGGCATGAGGCGAATGACGACGAAAGCCCGACTGTGCTCGATACCTATGCCAATACGTCGAGTGCAGGGTCGATCATCGCGTTTCATAAACATAACGAAGATCTGGCCGTTGGGGATATCGGGTTGATTTGCTCATTTGGCGCAGGCTATTCGGCTGGAAGCGTTTTTGTCCGCAAAGCAGGGTGAGCAGAATCACAGCGCCTTTCCCTAACTAGCGACCATCGCATTGTCCCTTGCGCGGTTTACCCGCGCCTAGGACATGACGCATCCGATCGCGTCAATTTGGCAAGTTTTGATGTCTTGCTTCCCGGGGTCTCAATCAAGGATCATTGCCATCAAAATGTAAATCAGAATGGGCGATCCGAAGCCGATCAATGCCGTTATGACGAACAACAGACGCACTACGGTGGCATCGATTCCCGACCAGTTGGCGAGGCCCGCGCAAACACCGAGGATCTTCTTGTTCGCTTTATCGAGGACTAAACGTGACATTCTCATTTCCTTGTTGGATGGCCCGGCGTTTGGTTGCCGGGCGATATCAATAATAATTGGCGGTTAAGCGACCAAAGCTGAAGCAGGTGCGATTGCAGGAGCAACGCTCATGCCGATGGTTACGAATGCGCAGAATACAGCGGCAAAAACCGAAGCGATCTGGGTGCGTGATGTAGTGCTCATTTTAATCTTCCTTCTTTTTGACCAGTGGTTGGTCGTGATGTTCGCCGGACCATTCCGGCTATGCAAAGGTTATTGCAGGGAGCGTGCCAGTTTTATAAAAACATTATATAACAAATATATAACAAATATTGAGTAATTTTTCGGCTCGGTAAATTTTTATAAAATGGGAAAATTTCCCAATGTTTGGGAATCGTATCGTATAAATGACACGACCGACCGCAGATTATCGGGTTGACCGGCGTTGCCGCTTCTATAGCAGATGCCGCTTATGGCTCTGACCCGCCTTTCCCTTACCGATTTCCGCAACCATGCTGCGCTATCGCTGACGCCGAAGGCGCAGTTTGTTGCGCTGCATGGAGCAAATGGCGCGGGCAAGACCAACATATTGGAGGCGATATCTCTGCTGGTGCCGGGCAGGGGCCTTCGTCGTGCAGGTCTGGGCGAAATGGCCCGCGGCGATGGCCGCGGGGGCTTTGTGGTTACGGCGGAAATCGGCGATGTGATGCTCGGCACAGGTGTCGATGCCGACGCACCCGAACGCCGCAAGGTGCGTATTAATGGAGCGAATGCCACAATCAACGGCCTTGCCGAATGGCTGTCGGTGATCTGGCTGACGCCGTCGATGGACCGGCTATTTGCCGACGGGGCTGGTGCGCGCAGGCGGTTTCTGGACCGGCTGGTGCTCGCGCTTGAACCAGCGCACGCCAGGCACAGCAGCCGCTATGAAAAAGCGGTACAGCAGCGCAACAAGCTACTCAGCGGCGACAGTGCGCCAGACCCGATGTGGCTCGACGCGCTTGAGGCGCAAATGGCGGAGAGTGGCGCTGCGATAGCCGATGCGCGTCAGCGGATGATGGCGGCCTTAATCGCGCAGCTGGAAATCGCGCCTGCCGGCCCTTTTTCTGTCCCTGACATCAAGCTCGATATCGATACGCCTCAATCAGAGTTCGCGTTGCGCGACATTTGGCGCACGTCACGCCGTCGCGATGCGGGGGCGGGGCGGACGCTGATTGGCCCGCACCGCGCCGATTTGGTGGTGCAAAACCGCGCCAACGGACAGGCGGCAGATCGCTCATCTACCGGCGAGCAAAAGGCGCTTTTGCTTTCGCTGATATTGGCCCACGCCGCGTTGGTCGCGGTTCAACGAGGCACGCCACCCGTTTTGTTGCTGGACGAGGTGGCTGCACACCTTGACCCGTCGCGCCGTGCTGCATTGTTTGAACGCCTGGCCGCTACAGGCGCGCAGGTATGGATGACCGGCACCGAGGCTGCTTTGTTTGATGACATTGGTCCGACGGCGGAGCTGATCGCCGTCGGAACCTGATTACTCGGCCTTACTGGCTTTGCCAGCGGCCTTGTTCTTCTTCGGTGGTTTCGGTTTGCTTGCCTTTGGCGGCGCAGGAGTTACCTCGAACACCGGCTGGTCGTCCTTCATATGCACCGCAACCTCGCCGCCATGGACCAGCTTGCCGAACAGCAGCTCTTCCGCAAGCGGTTGCTTGATTTTCTCCTGAATGAGGCGAGCCATCGGACGCGCGCCATATAATTTGTCATAACCGCGTTCCGTGAGCCATGCGCGCGCGTCATCGTCGAGCTTGATATGCACATTCTGGTCGGCAAGCTGCAATTCCAGTTGCAGGATGAACTTGTCGACCACCCGCGCGACAACTTCGGTCGGCAGGTACGAGAACGGCACGGTTGCATCGAGCCGGTTGCGGAACTCGGGTGCGAACATCTTTTTGACCGCTTCGTCGCCGGCGTCTTCCTTACTGATATTATTGCCGAAGCCGATGCCTTCCTTGGCCATGTCGCTAGCCCCGGCATTGGTCGTCATAATCAAGATTACATTGCGGAAATCGACGGTCTTGCCGTGGTGATCGGTAAGACGGCCATTATCCATCACCTGCAGCAGGATGTTGAACAGGTCCGGATGCGCTTTTTCGATTTCGTCGAGCAGCAGGACGCTATGCGGGCTTTGGTCGACCGCATCGGTTAGCAATCCGCCTTGATCAAAACCGACATAGCCCGGAGGCGCACCGATCAGGCGGCTGACGCTATGGCGTTCCATATATTCGGACATATCGAAGCGTTTGAGCGGGATGCCGAGGATCGACGCCAGCTGGCGTGCAACTTCGGTTTTGCCGACGCCAGTCGGGCCGCTGAACAAGTAGCTGCCGATCGGCTTTTCGGTATCGCGAAGGCCCGCACGGCTGAGCTTGATCGCGCTCGCCAGTATTTCGATGGCCTTGTCCTGCCCGAACACTACGCGCTTCAGGTCGGCCTCAAGGCTACCCAAGGCAGTTTTGTCATCGGTCGAGACCTGTTTTGGCGGGATGCGCGCGATGGTTGCGATGACCGCCTCAATCTCGCGCGCAGTAATCAGCTTGCGGCGCTTCGACGGTGCTACCAGCATCTGCATCGCGCCGACCTCGTCGATGACGTCGATGGCTTTGTCGGGCTGTTTACGGTCGTTGATGTAACGCGAGGACAGTTCGACCGCGGCCTTCAACGCATCGGGCGTGTATTTGACCTTGTGATGTTCTTCAAACGCGGTGCGCAAACCGGCGAGGATTTTAATGGTGTCCTCGATGCTCGGTTCGTTGACGTCGATTTTCTGGAACCGACGCAGCAACGCGCGATCCTTTTCGAAATGGTTGCGGAATTCCTTGTAGGTGGTCGACCCGATGCAGCGGATCGTCCCTCCCGACAAAGCAGGTTTCAGCAGATTAGACGCATCCATCGCGCCGCCGCTGGTCGCGCCTGCGCCGATAACGGTGTGGATTTCGTCGATGAACAGAATGGCATCGGGCAGCTTCTCCAGTTCCGAAACGACGGCCTTCAAGCGTTCCTCGAAATCGCCGCGATACCGCGTGCCGGCCAGCAGCGCGCCCATATCGAGCGAGTAAATCACGGCAGGCAACAAAACCTCGGGCACCTGCTTCTCGACAATCCGCCGCGCCAGTCCTTCGGCAATCGCAGTTTTGCCAACGCCGGGTTCGCCAACATAAAGCGGATTATTCTTAGACCGGCGGCACAGGATCTGCACAGTGCGGTCAACCTCGGCAGCGCGACCGATCAGCGGGTCGATGCGGCCCTGCTTGGCCTTTTCGTTCAGATTGACGGTGAACTGGTCGAGTGCGCCTTCTTTCTTGTCCTTCTTGGACTTGGTGTCGCCCTCTTCCTCGTTTTTCTGCTCGCTGCCCGTGACTTGGCGCGGTTCGGCCAGCTTGCCATCCTTGCCGATACCGTGGCTGATATAGGATACTGCGTCGAGGCGGCTCATATCCTGTTGCTGGAGGAAATAGACGGCGTAACTCTCTCGTTCGGAGAACAAGGCAACCAGTACGTTCGCGCCGGTGACGACATCCTTACCCGAACTTTGGACGTGCAGGATCGCGCGCTGCACCACGCGCTGGAACCCGCTGGTGGGGGAGGGATCGACCTTGCCGTCGACGCGCAGGCTTTCCAACTCGCTGTCGAGATAGGTGATGACGATATCGGATAGCTCACCCAAGTCTACACCGCAGGCCTGCATGACCTTCGCCGCGTCGGCGTCATCAATCAGCGCGAGCAGCAAATGTTCGAGCGTCGCATATTCGTGCGCCCGGTCGCCCGCATGTTTCAGCGCATTGTGAAGCGTGGCTTCCAGCGATTCCGCAAATGATGGCATAGTCTTGGCTCCTGGCTTTCGGGTCGCTGGTGGTTATTCCTTATATCGGCGTCTGTTTGTCGGCTTTCAACCGGCATAATATCGATAACGGATTAAGCGCCGAAATTATTAGTTTTCGGTTAGCGTTCATTTCTTGAACAGCGCATCGGCGGCGCTGCGGTGGCGTGTGGCGAAGGCGATTTTGCCCTCGCACCGGCCAATTTCGGCTTTCAGGGAGGCGATGCGTTCTTCTAGCTCGCCAACCGAAAGCGGGTCCAAATCCTGCCTGACCAGATTGGCCAGCGGATCGTCGCGGCGCAGCGGCAGATTTTCGTCGCTTTCCATGGCGCATATTTCGACGCCAGCGCGCTTGCTGTCAATATAGAACCGCCTTAAAAGGCCGACGCTTAACAGGGGGCGGGCATATGGCCGATTTACCGGAAATGATGACCGCGATAGAAATCAGCACGCCCGGCGGGCCAGAGGTATTGGTGCCTTGCCAGCGGCCTGTGCCTGTTCCAGCGGCTGACGAAGTGTTGCTGAAAGTCGCCGCCGCAGGCGTGAATCGCCCCGACGTGATCCAGCGCAAGGGCCTTTATCCTCCACCACCGGGTGCGAGCGATATTCCGGGGCTGGAGATATCCGGTGAAGTTGTGGCGGTCGGTGAACGTGCAGGCACGGAAATGCTGGGCCAGAAGGTGTGCGCATTGGTATCGGGCGGCGGCTATGCTGAATATTGCGTCGCGCCCGCCGATCAATGCTTAGCTGTCCCTGCCACGCTTAGCATGTCCGAAGCGGCGGCTTTGCCCGAAACCTTGTTCACGGTCTGGCACAATGTGTTTGAGCGCGCTTATGCGTGCGATGCGGAAACTATTCTCGTCCATGGCGGCACCAGTGGTATTGGTAGTATGGCGATAAAGCTCGGCAAGCTGTTCGGACTGACGGTTATCGTCACTTGCGGGTCGGATGACAAATGCGCGGCGGCGATAGCTTTGGGTGCGGACCATGCGATCAATTACGCAACCACAGACTTTGTCGAAGAGGTGAAGAAAATCACCGGCGGCACGGGTGTCCACATCGTGCTAGACATGGTCGCGGGCAGCTATGTCCAGCGTAACCTGATGTGCCTGCGCGAAGATGGCCGCCATGTGACCATCGCGGTGCAGGGTGGCATGGTCGCCGAAATCAACATGGCGCAGGTGATGGTGCGGCGCCTGACACTGACCGGATCGACGCTGCGCGCGCGGTCATCCGAGTTCAAGGCGCTGCTGACCGACGAGATCTACCGCACGGTCTGGCCGTTGGTTGCCGATGGCAAGTTGCGTCCGGAAATGGCGCAGAGTTTCCCGTTGGCAGAAGCAGCCGCGGCGCACGCACTGATGGAAAGCGGCGATTTCGTCGGCAAGATCATATTGAGGGCAGAAACATGAGCTACCCCTTGCTTAGAATCTCCGGTGATTATGCCCATGTCGAGGTGCGGAAAGGCAGGGGCGCGCAGCGCTGGCAAGACATGGAGGAGATATTCAACGGCGAAGCCAAAAGAGGTCAGGAATGGGAGGGAGGCGAAGGTGCCAAGCTGAGTGCAAAACACTGCATCGATGCGAAGAACCCGGCATCGACAATTTCGCTACCCTACACCGTTACGGGAACCAGCGGAATCAATACCGGGAAGCCAAATGTGAAGGTTTTCCCCACAAAAATTTCTGGCTTGGGCCTGCTGTCCGTGCCTGGCCACGACGATATGCCGCTTATCCTCCATGAATATAGCCCGAGCGGCAACTGCTATAAAATTCGCCTCATCGCCGCGTTGCTCGGGAGAGACTTTGAGAGGCGGGAATATGATATCCTTACCGGCGAAACGCGCACTCCCGAGTTTTTGGCGCAGGTGAATGGTAACGGCCGCATTCCGGTGTTGCAAATCGGCACGCGGTTTTTGCCCGAGAGCAACGCAGCAAGTTATTGGCTGGCGGATGGATCGAATTTGATGCCTCACGATGCGTTTGACCGCGCCGACATGCTGCGCTGGATGTTTTGGGAACAGTATAATCATGAACCCAACATAGCGACCTTGCGCTTCTGGCTCGCCTTTGTGGGCGAAGCCAATTTAAGCGAGGTGCAGAAAACACAAATTGCGGGCAAAAAGGCAGCCGGGAATGCCGCGTTACAATTGATGGAGCAGCAGTTGGCCCGGACCGACTGGATGGTCGGACATCATGTCAGTCTCGCCGATGTTATACTTTACGCCTACACCCATGTGGCCGAAGAGGGCGGCGGTTTTGTGCTTTCCGGTTTTCCGGCCATACAAGGCTGGCTCGCGCGGATCGCGGAGCTACCCGGATATGTCGCAATCACCGACTAGACGCCGCTCGCAATATCGCCTAATACTGACACCAACATATTCAGGCCGCTCCGAAAGGGGCGGCCCTTATTATTTGGAGTTACAGACATGGCCACCCCATTGATGCCACACGCGACCGCCGCTTGGTTGGTTGACAACACCGCACTTGGTTTCGCGCAAATCGCTGAATTCTGCGGAATTCATATCCTTGAAGTGCAGGCGATGGCCGATGATATGACCGGTTCGAAATATACCGGTCGCGACCCTGTCCACGCTGGTGAACTGGCGATGGAAGAAATCGAAAAAGGCCAGGCCGACGAGGATTATGTCCTGAAGATGTCGGTAGGCCCCGATCAGGTGCGCAGGACCAAAGGCCCGCGTTACACGCCGGTGTCGAAGCGTCAGGACAAGCCCGATGGCATCGCCTGGCTGCTGCGCAACCATCCCGAGATTTCTGACGGCGCGATCTGCAAGTTAATCGGCACCACGCGCAACACGATTGCCGCGATCCGCGACCGCAGCCATTGGAACATTGCTGAAATTCAACCGAAGGACCCGGTGACGTTGGGCCTGTGTTCGCAGCGCGAACTCGACGCCATCGTAAACCGCATCGCCAAGAAGGCAGGTATCGACAACAAGGCTGCCGACGACCTGCGTCTCGGCACCGACCGTGAAGCGCTGATCGAACAACTCCGCGCCGAACGCACCGAAGCCGCCCGTAAGGCCGAGGCTGTGCTCAACGGCGAAGACGAAGATATCGAAGCGGTCGAACTGACGGCGGAGACGTTGTTCAAGAAGACTGGGGAGTAGTTATTTCCCTCTCCCCATGCGGGAGAGAACAGACTTGGCTTGGCGACTTGTCGCCTGGCAAGTTTTAGAGAGGGGGCTGAATCGCACGCTCCCCTCTCCGCTGCGACTAGGCAGCAAGCTGCCAAGTCTCGCTTCTCTCCCCTGAAGGAGAGAGGGAGGCAAGTGACCCCAATGCTTATCACAACACAGCATCATCCCCGACTTGATCGGGGATCGATGAGCTGAACCACCGGCTTTGCCTTGGTGAAACTCTGACGAAGGGAGACGATCATGAAACAGCGAGTTAGCAGTGGGTCGCCAATGGAGCCGATTTTGGGTTTTTGTCGAGCTGTGCGTACAGGCAGGCAGATCATGGTAGCGGGAACCGCCGCTATTGAACCAGATGGATCGACAA
>JANOHL010000090.1:0-1996 GCA_031406495.1 Sphingomonadales bacterium
GGTTGTGCGTGTCTGATAGGCATCTCGACTGGGCTCGATGCGAACGGATTTTGGGGAGTAGGGGTGCGGTATCTTGTTAGTCTGCCCGTGCTCGGCAAAAACCCGCGATAGGGGTCTTCGGCATAGACCCGGTTTTCGATGGCCCAGCCATCGATCTTCACATCGTCCTGCCCGAACGCCAGCTTAACTCCAGCGGCGACGCGGATCATCTGCTCTACGAGATCGATCCCCGTAATGCACTCGGTCACCGGATGTTCGACCTGCAGGCGCGTGTTCATTTCGAGGAAGTAGAAGCTCTCGCCGCTCGGGTCCGCGCCGGAGACGATCAGCTCGACCGTACCTGCCGAATAATAGCCGACTGCCCGCGACAGAGCGACGCATTGCTCGCCCATGGCTTTCCGTATCTTCGGCGTAACGAAAGGCGACGGCGCTTCCTCGACAACCTTCTGGTGCCGCCGCTGGATCGAGCATTCGCGCTCGTTCAAATAGAGGATATTGCCGTGCTGGTCGCCCAATATCTGGATTTCGATATGGCGCGGGTTGAGGATGAATTTCTCGATAAACACTCGGTCGTCGCCGAAGCTGTTCAGCCCCTCGCGCTTGGTCGCCTCGAACCCTTCGCGCACGTCCGCTTCGCTATAGGCAAGCCGCATCCCCTTGCCGCCGCCACCGGCGCTGGCCTTCATCATCACGGGATAGCCGATCTCCGCCGAAATCCGCACCGCATGTTCGGTATCGTCGATCTCGCCGACAAAGCCGGGGACGACATTGACCCCCGCCGCCATCGCCAGTTTCTTGGACTCGATCTTGTCCCCCATCGCGGCAATCGCGTTCACCGGCGGGCCGATAAAGGCGATTCCTTCTGCCGCCAGCGCCTCGGCAAAGCTGGTGCGCTCGGACAGGAAGCCATAGCCCGGATGCACCGCCTCCGCGCCGGTTTGTTTGCACGCCTCGATGATCTTCTCGGCAATGAGATAAGACTGCGCGGCAGGCGAAGGTCCGATATGCACCGCTTCGTCGGCCATCGCCACGAATGGTGCGCGCGCATCAGCATCCGAATAGACCGCAACAGTGGCGATCCCCATGCGGCGCGCGGTCTTGATGATCCGGCAGGCAATTTCGCCACGGTTTGCGATCAGGATTTTTTTGAACATTATTCAGATAACCTATTTTTTTCCTGCCGCAGAACGCGACGAGCGAGCCAATGACAGAATAATAATGCGACAACAGCGTAGACGGCGGCAGGCACAAAATTGATCAAGCTCACAAGCCAATATGGCGCAACATCTTTCCCTGCTAATGGCAAAGCTATCGCCATTAAACCCGCAATTCCGCTCCAGTAAGCCGACGAGAGCACTGCGAAAATTATTGCTATACGGCGAATGCCTTTCACGCAGCTGCCTCCAACGCCTTACAAGCCCGCAAGGGATCCTCCGCCTCCATCGCGCGCAGTCCCAGTTTCGCCAGCATCGCGGCATCTTTATCGTCGCCTGCATTCGCTGCCGTTAAGAGCTTGTCGCCGGTGAAGATGCTGTTCGCGCCGGCCATGAAGCACAGCGCCTGCGTCGCCTCGCTCATGCTCTCGCGGCCTGCGCTCAATCGCACCATGCCAATGAGCATGGTCCGCCTGAGCGCGGGCCGCGAGAGCATGAGCGAGGCCACGCAAGCCCTGTGCTTCATGGCGGGCGCAAACAGCATCTTCACCGGCGACAAGCTCTTAACGGCAGCCAATGCAGGTGACGACAAGGATGCGGCGTTGCTGGCGAAGCTCGGCCTGCGCTCGATGGTGCGATTGTCGGCGGGGCGCGAGTCGATGTCCGAGGCGACCCAGGCTTTGTGTTTCTTGGCTGGCGCGAACTCGATCTTCACCGGCGAAAAGTTGCTCACCACCGGCAACGCGGGCGGCGATGCCGACACTCTGATGCTTGCTAAATTGGGCATGGTCCGATGACCGCTGCGGAGCCGATGCGCACGATGCAGGCCGCTGAATGATCAC
>JANOHL010000095.1:0-1644 GCA_031406495.1 Sphingomonadales bacterium
CGTCGAGCCAGAAGAGGACATCTGCGTCAGGCCCCTTGCCTGCGTCTTTGCGGGTTTCGAGCGTGCCTTCTTGCACGCCGTCCGTGAGAGCCACTAGGAATCCCGTGCGATCGGTCGATCGATCGAAACCTGAAGGATCGACAGACTATCCCAAGCCTTGATCGCGATCTGCTTTCGTGTGCGCTCGCATGGCTCAGCCTTCAGCATCTCGATGTAATCGGCCAGACGCCACATCTCATCGTGAATTGTCCGCGGCATGTACACTGGCGCGCGCTCAGCTCAGCCCGACAATGCTGGTCGCCGTCGTGTTCGTTGCCATGACCTTCGTCACGACAACCGGCAGGATCATGCCGGTTGGCACGCCGACGAACGTCACGACTTGGCCGTTCTTCATCGTCACGGCGACGTTTCCGGTCGCGCCGATGTACAGCGATCGGAAGTTGACGACCGTGCTATCGCTCGCCGTTACTGCGGCCGCGGCCTCAGCCGGTGCGCCGAAAATATCGCTCATGATGCTCTAGCCTTTCGTTCCAGGCGCTTCATCATCTCGCGCCAGGTCAAGTTGCTGGTCATCGTGCCGTCGGGGTTGCCGCGGTAGCCGTCGGCCTTGATGGGGAGCTTCGGCTCGGGCCGCTTGTAGGGACGCGAAGCGCAACCATACCGGCAGGCGTCCGCAGCATGATCGTCAGATTCTGTTTCTAAATCTTCGGGCTTGTTCAAATCATGCTGCATCGCGGGCAATGTTCGAATGAGGTTCGTGCACGTGCTGAATATGTACAGCATCGGGCTTTCCTCACCCTTCAAGCGCTGCCTCAGTTGATCCCAGCCCGGTAGCCTCGAATTATCAGCCCGGATGAAAGAGACCTTGCGATTGCTCATACGCTCGGCAATCGAAGGCCCTCCATCCTCCTTGAACGCAGACGGATCGATCACTCCATAATCGATGCGTTCGCCGCGCTCTGCGTCGGCGATCAAATCAGCTACTTCCTCGGCCGTTAGCTTCATTCCAACGTTTAGCTCGCTCGCGGTGTAAACTTCTCGGTAACAGATCAGCGCATTGCTCGGAAACTCCGGCATCGTACCATCGCTCACGGCAAACCAGAGCACCGCGCTGGGGCGATAGCTGCCCCAGTCCATTGCGCGAAAGCGCACCCAGTTTTTCGGCAGCGCGAGCGGAGCAACGACATGCTTGTCGACTGAGAACTCGGGGAAGTACGCGCCAACAACGGCGCTCCAATCGCCATACAGCCACGCTCGAACCAACTCCGGCGACCCCGATGCCTTGAGACGATCGATGTATCCGGGGTCGCTGTCCAAAAGCCTTTTGTTGTCGAATACACGGGCCGGAATGAAGACACGCTCCAGTCCAGAGAATTCGTCCTTTATTATCGTGTATCCGAGCGGATCGGGGTCGATATATCGCGTTTTGACCCACGACGCGCCAGGGCCACCAGGATTGCCAGTTGCCCGAAAACCGACCGGCACGCCATTCGCGCTACGCAGCGTCGCCATAAGTTTTAGAACCGGCGCCTTGTCCGGGAAATTGCCTATCTCTTCGACGTAAACCCTGCTGTAGCTGTGCCCTTGGTACGCTTCGGCGTCGGAATCACGGTCAAGGTGCGCCATCCGCAGACGCGCGCCATT
>JANOHL010000014.1:0-112807 GCA_031406495.1 Sphingomonadales bacterium
CCTCACCCAGCTTCGAGTAAGCAGCAAGCTGCTAACTCTGCGCAACCCTCTCCCTCAAGGGGAGAGGGAAAGGTTTACAACGCACGCAACTTCGGTTCGGCTTCATCGAGCGACTTGCGGATAATCCCGACCATATCGTCAATCTGCGCAAGCGAGATCACTAGCGGCGGGCACATCACTATGCTGTCGCGGATGCCGCGGACCATCAGCCCGTTTGCTATGCAATGATCGCGCACCATCGGCCCTGCGGTGCCTTCCGCGCCGCCAAAGCGCGCAGCCGTCGCCTTGTCGGCGACGATTTCGACCGCGCCCAATAGGCCGATCGAGCGGGCTTCGCCGACCAGCGGGTGGTCGTTTAGCGTCGCCAACGCCTTGGCCAGATAGGGGCCGGTTTCGTTGCGCGTGCGCTCGACGAGCCCCTCGCGTTCCATGATCTCGATATTGCGCAACGCCACAGCGGCCGCGACCGGGTGCCCCGAATAGGTGTAGCCGTGGACGAAATCGCCGCCGGTTTTCAGAACTTTGACAATCTCTTCGGACACCGCGACCGCGCTGATTGGCAAGTAGCCCGATGACAAACCCTTGGCCATTGCGATGATGTCGGGCTTTACGCCGACGCTTTCGTGGCCCCACATATTGCCGGTGCGGCCAAATCCGCAGATGACCTCATCGCAGATCATCAGGATGCCGTACTTGCGGCAGATCGCTTCGACCTGCGGCCAGTAATTGGAGGGCGGGATGATGACACCGCCCGCGCCCTGCACCGGCTCGCCGATGAATGCGGCGACATTTTCGGGGCCGACTTCGATGATTTTGTCCTCGATAGCCTGCGCACACACGGTGCCGAATTCGTCCACGCTCATGTCGCGGCCTTCGCCATAATGATAAGGCTGGCGGACATGCTCGATGCCCGGAATCGGCAGGTCACCTTGTGCGTGCATCGCCTTCATCCCGCCCAGCGACACGCCTGCGACGGTCGAGCCATGATAGGCGTTCCACCGGCTGATGAAGGTCTTGCGTTTGGGCTCGCCCTTCACCTGCCAATAATGGCGGACCATACGGAATATCGTGTCGTTGGCTTCGCTGCCCGATGCATTGAAGAACACATGTGGCAGGCGGTTTTGGGTGAGGCTCGCGATTTTCTGCGCGAGCAATACGGTCGGCGGCGTCGCGGTTTTGAAGAAGGTGTTGTAGAAAGGCAGTTCCTTCATCTGTTCCGCTGCAACCTCGGCGAGTTCGGGTCGGCCATAGCCGATATTGACGCACCACAGCCCCGCCATACCGTCCAAAATGCGGTTGCCGTCGCCGTCGTGGATGTAGCAGCCATCGGCATGGGTGATGATCCGGCTGCCGCCCAGATCCTCGATTTCCTGCCAGTCGGCCTGGGCTGGCAAATGGTGGGCGATGTCAAGGCGGCGGAGTTCGGCGATGTCGTAATTGCGGGGCATATTAGGTTTTCCTGAAAGGCTGGGCATGGTCAAGCCTCTCCCCTTCAGGGGAGGGGCTTACATGCCGTTCAGGGCGAAAAGCCGATGCGGGCCTGATAGCGATTGACGCGTGTTATGGGCAAATATCCTCGCATGGGCGCAAGACTAGTCAAAAAACGCTACCGCTGTCGAGCGATTCTGCTTATCGGCCAAGGGACGTTCACGCTTAAAGGCCACTTTATGGATCAAACCGTCGTCACCGAACAGATGCGCCTCGGCCTGCGCCGTTTCGCAAAGGCGGTGATGGTGGTGAGCGCGCGGCATGACGGGGTGCGCTACGCGATGTCGGTGACCGCGTGCAGCGAGGTAAGCCTTAACCCGCCGACGATGCTTGTTTGTGTAAACCAGGCGACGTCGATGCATATACCGCTCGCGGCCGGGGCCGATTTTGCGATCAACATGCTGCATTCGGGGCAGGAGCAAATCTCGCGCAATTGTAGTGGGGCAAAGCGCGGCGAGGAACGCTTCAGCGAGGGCGACTGGCAGGAAGATGATGGCACGCCTTTCCTCGCCGACGGGCAGGCGAGCTTTATCTGCAGCGTCGTCAACCGCGCCGACCACGGCACGCACAGCGTCTTCATCGGCGAGGTGCGCGCAGCTTACACAGCGGAGATTGTCGATCCGCTGGTCTATGTCGATGGCCGTTATCTCGAGCCGGCACATGCTCTTGATGCTGAAGATAGCCTTGATGCTGAAGATAGGATCGATTGATGCTCAAATATGATGTCCTTATTGTCGGCGGCGGCCATGGCGGAGCGCAGGCGGCGATTGCGTTGCGGCAGGCGAAGTTTGCCGGGTCCATCGCGATCGTTACCGACGAACCCGAATATCCGTATGAACGCCCGCCGCTGTCGAAGGACTATCTGGCAGGTGAAAAGACGTTCGAGCGGATGATGATCCGCCCGCCGGCATTCTGGGCGGAGCGCGACATTGCGGTGTTGCGTGGCAAAAGGGTCGATGTGGTCGATGCGGCGGCTTATTCGGTCACAATCGCGGATGGCGAAACGATCAGTTACGGCCAGATGATCTGGGCAACCGGCGGCACGCCGCGCTGGCTGCAATGCGCAGGCGCCAATCTGGACGGTGTGCATTATGTGCGCAATCGCCGCGACGTCGACGCGCTGCTCGACGGACTGGACAAGGTCACCGATGTCGTCGTTATCGGCGGCGGCTATATCGGTCTGGAGGCGGCTGCGGCGCTCAATAAAATGGGCAAGCAGGTGACGATTCTCGAGATGCAGGAACGCGTATTGGCGCGGGTGGCGGGCGAAGACCTATCGCGCTTTTACGAGGGCGAGCACCGTGCGCACGGCATCGATGTGCGGCTGAGTACCGAAGTGACGGTGATTGAGGGTGACGAACGCGTGACGGGCGTGCGGTTGGGTGACGATACCGTGATCCGCGCGCAAATGGTGATTGTCGGCATCGGCATTATCCCCTCGGTCGCGCCACTTTTGACCGCAGGAGCAGCTGGCGGCAACGGCGTCGATGTCGATGAATATTGCCGGACTTCGCTACCCGATATCTTTGCCATTGGCGATTGTGCCGCGCACGCCAATGATTTTGCCGGCGGAATGGTGATGCGGGTGGAATCGGTGCAGAACGCCAACGATATGGCGAGCGCTGTGGCGAAGAGTATCTGTGGCGAAACCACGGTCTATCATGCGGTGCCGTGGTTCTGGTCGAACCAGTATGATCTGCGGTTACAGACGGTGGGGTTGTCGGTCGATTATGATGCCACGGTGCTGCGCGGCGACCCGGCGACGCGCAGTTTTTCGGTGATTTACCTGAAGCAGGGCAAGGTTATCGCGCTCGATTGCGTCAACGCGACCAAGGATTATGTGCAGGGGCGGGCGTTGGTGGTCGACGGTGCGGTATTACCGGCGGAAGTGCTCCAAGATTCGTCCAAGACTCTCAAGGAACTGATTGCAGAAGTCGCTTAGCAACAAAACCTCCCCAATCCGTTCGTGTCGAGCGTAGTCGAGACACCGTTCAGTTGTGCTTGCCTTATGGGCCTCTCGTCTTGGCCAAAGGCCAAGTTTATCCTGAGCGGCTGCAAGCCAACCGAAGGGCTCGAGGCGAACGGAAATTTAGGATTTTCAATTCGGTTTGTCCAACACCCGTGCCTCGCTGACGGCCATATTAGGCCCAACCAATACCGGCAAAACCCATCTCGCGGTCGAGCGGATGTGTGCCTATTCAAGCGGGATGATGGGTTTTCCGCTGCGCTTGCTGGCGCGCGAGATTTACGACCGGGTGGTGGCGATCAAGGGTGTGGCGCAGGTTGCGCTGATCACCGGCGAAGAGCGGATCGAGCCGCCGAATGCGCGCTGGTATTGCTGCACCGTGGAGTCGATGCCGCTAAGCGGCGGCATCTATGCCGGGAGCGCCAACAAAAACGCGAGGGACTTTGCCTTTGTTGCCATCGACGAAGGGCAGCTGGGCGCGGACCCCGAACGCGGGCATATTTTCACCGACCGGATGCTGCATGCGCGCGGACGCGAGGAAACGATGATCCTGGGCTCCGAAAGCCTCCGCCCGTTGATCCGCAGCCTTTTACCGGAGGCCGATATCATATCGCGTCCGCGCTTCTCGACGCTCAGCTATGGCGGCGCGAAGAAGCTGTCGCGCCTGCCCAAGCGCTCTGCAATCGTCGCCTTTTCGGTCGAGCAGGTTTATGCTGTCGCTGAAACATTGCGCCGGTTGCGCGGCGGCGCGGCGGTGGTGATGGGGGCGTTGTCCCCGCGGACCCGCAACGCACAAGTGGCAATGTTCCAGTCGGGCGAGGTTGATTATCTTGTCGCGACAGACGCTATCGGCATGGGGTTGAACCTCGACGTCGCGCATGTCGCGTTTGCCGGGCTAGCCAAGTTCGACGGGTCGCGCCGTAGGCGGCTCACGGTCTCTGAAATGGCGCAGATCGCGGGGCGGGCAGGGCGGCATTAGCATGACGGGAGTTTTGGGACACTGGCGGGTGAGGGCTATGAGTTCTTGCCCGAAGAAATCGCAGCCATCGAGAACCATAATTTTCCGAAGCTCGATTGGCTCTATTGGCGCGACGCCGAGCCGCGTTTCGACAGCATCGGAACGCTAATTGCCGATTTGGAAGTCAAGCCGACCGAGAAGGGCCTGATTGCCGCGCCTAAGGCCATCGACCTCGCCGTCCTCAAACGTCTTGCCGACATGCCCGAGGTGACCGACCTTGTGCGTGCGCCACGTGGTGTCGCGCGACTGTGGGACGCCGCCAGCCTACCCGATTTCCGCCAGATGGGGGAGGAGCATCACGCGCGCTTTGTCGCGTCGTTATGGCCCAATCTGGCGCAGGGCGACGGCTTCCTGCCGTTTTCTCATGTTGCCGCTGAGCTGGCGCGGCTGGACAGTATACAGGGCGATATCGCCACCCTGTCGCAGCGGATCGCGGCGGTCCGCACATGGACTTACATCGCGCACCGCGCCGACTGGCTGGCTGAGCCGCATGTGATGGCGGAGCGCGCGCAGGCGTTGGAGCAGAAACTGTCCGATGCGCTGCACGATGCGTTGCGGCAGCGTTTTGTCGACAAGCGTACGTCGATGCTTTTGCGCAAGGCAGGTAGCGATATTGGGCTGATCCCGGTGGAAATCGCCGAAGACAACCGCGTGCTGGTTGACGGCGAAGACATCGGCAGGCTCGACGGTTTCGCGTTTCGGGTTGACCCGGCGGCAAAAGCGGGTGACCGTAAATTATTATTGGCGGCTGCCGAACGACATCTGGCGGCGCATCTGAGGCAAAAGGCGAGGGACGTGGGTATGGCAGACGATAGCGAATTTGCGCTTGGCCCGGATAATGACGGCAAGCCTGCCATTTTCTGGCAAGGTGCAAAGCTCGGCAATCTGGCCAAGGGCCGCAGCCTGATGCAGCCTGCGTTCCGGCCATCGAAAGCCGTTGGCGGCTTGGAGGGCGATGCCTTGCGCGAAGTTACCACACGCGCCGAAAGCTGGATCGAGATGCAGCTCGCCAAGGCGATGGGCGGTATTGTCGGTTTGCAGGCTTTGGCGCAGGAAGCTGGCATTGATGGCAATGTCCGCGCTCTGGCGGTACAACTGGCCGACGCGGGAGGGATTGCCGGGCGGCAATATCTGGCCGATGCGATTGCTGCTTTGCCAAAAGAAGCGCGCGGGGCTGCGCGCAAGGGCGGGATCGTGTTCGGTGCGCTCGATATCTATCACCATGCCGCGTTGAAACCGGCGGCGGCGAAATGGCGCGCGGCTTTGTTTGCAGCGCGCGACGATAGGCCGATGCCCGAACTGCCGCCCGAAAGCGCAGTGCATCTGAAAGAATGGAAATTCGCGCACCCGGCGGACGCCCGCAATGCCGGATACCGGCGGATCGGCGACGAATATGTGCGGATCGATCTGGCCGAACGCGTGATCAAGAAAGCGCATGAGGCACGGGAGCAAGCCAATCTCTTCGGCATGGACATGGCGTTTGCGACTTCGCTGGGGATTAGCGACGCTGGGTTGAAAGCGCTGATGCGCGACGCTGGGTTCAGGCCAGCCGATGCGCCGGTTGAGCAAGCTGAAGCGGTTGAACCGGCGGCGGAGGAAGTTGCCTTCGTAAATGAAGAGCAATCATCAGACCACCACGCTCGTCATCCCCGCGAAGGCGGGGATCCATCACCCGAGCCAGAGGTTGCCAGTGACGTTGTTGAAGAAGTTGTAGCTCAGGAGATGGATCCCCGCCTTCGCGGGGATGACGAAGTCGTGGAAGAGACCGATATGGTAAAGGCTGAACCTGTCGCCGATGCGGCAATCGAGGAAGTGGCCGCTGCTACGGACGCTGTTGCCATCCAGCCCGTCATCTTGACGCATTGGCGCTGGATTGGGTTGCCCAAGCCGCGCCCACAGGAACAGCGCCAGCCGCGCGCACGGCCCGATAAGCCAAAGCCGAAAAATGCAGGCAGGCCAGATGGCAATCCTGATCGCACACCGCCTCCCCCAAAACCGGCGTCGCCGCCATCCGCCCTGGCGTTGCAGTTGGCGGCATTGAAAGGCTTGAAGCTTTGATATCCGCCCGGATGGGATAATGTTCTCCTGCGAAGGCAGGAGCGTTGCCAGCGCATGCCACGATACCAGCGCTCCTGCCTTCGCAGGAGAACAGAGGAATATGAATAATATACGCATCGATAAACTGTTGTATTTTCTCCGGCTCGCCAAAAGCCGTTCGCTTGCCGCCACGTGGGCCGACGCGGGCCATATTCGCATCAACGGCCGACGCGTTGAACGCGCCAGTGCGGCGGTAAAGGTCGATGATGTCATAACGCTGCCGCGCGGCGACGATGTGCTGGCAATCAAGCTGCTGGCTATGCCCGCACGGCGCGGGCCGGTGAGCGAGGCTCAATCCTGCTACGACCTAACATAAAAATTTGCGCCAACTGCATTCCGCCGTTGACTTAATCGCCCCACTGACAATAGGCAGGGCGCAGGGTAAGGTCGCAATATTGGCCAGCTAAGGGGAGTGTCTCGCCCATGACGTATGTGGTTACCGACGCCTGCATCAAGTGCAAATATATGGACTGCGTCGAAGTATGTCCGGTGGATTGCTTCTATGAAGGCGACAACATGCTCGTCATCAACCCGAGCGAATGCATCGATTGCGGCGTTTGCGAGCCCGAATGCCCCGCAGAGGCGATTTTGCCCGACACCGAAAACGGTCTGGAGCAATGGCTGGAACTGAACACGACGTACAGCGCCGAATGGCCGAATATCACCTCAAGCCGCGAACCGCCTGCCGATGCCGACGAGCATAAGGGCGAAGAAGGCAAGTTCGACAAATATTTCAGCCCGGAGCCCGGCGAGGGCGACTAAAACCCACCTCTCTGTGGGAGAGGACGTATTGTTACCGCCGCTCTTTCAGCCATTTTTTGTGCGTACTATCAACCTCGCGGAGGGCCGCGAACACGCTCAGACCGGGGATAGGACGCCCGGTGTGACCAAGTGCATATAGCTGGGCATAGTACCAGTATTGCACGGCAAAACCTTCGATGGTGCGCAGCACTTTGACTTTGCGCAAGCGTGAAAGCCAGTCGGGGAACAACGCCAATTGCATTTCCATTTTTGGCAGGATGGCCATGCCGCCCAGCAAACGCTTCGGCGCATCTGGCAGGGTGCATAAGGGGCGACCAAGCCCGATAACGTCGGCGGCACCCGACTTGATCGCTTGTTCCATCGCAGACCGCGTGCGAAAGCCGCCGGTGACCATCAACGGGACCGAAAGCTGGTCCTTCATTGCCTTGGCGAAATCGACGAAATAGGCTTCGCGCGCGAGAGTTGTTTCGGCGACCGCCTGTGGTTCTTCGGCCTCCAATCCTTCGATACCCAGCAACTTCGGCTGCTCATATGTGCCGCCGGAAATTTCTATCAGATCGACCCCTCCATCCTGCAGCCAGTGCGCGACCTGCAAGCTATCCTCGAACGCAAAGCCGCCACGCTGAAAATCGGCGCTGTTGAGTTTGACCGCGATCGGGAAATCCGGGCCGACGATCTGCCGCGCGGAATTGACGGCGTAGAGCAGAAACCGTGCGCGGTTCTCCAAACTGCCGCCCCACTGGTCGTCGCGCAGGTTAGAACGCAAGCTCAAAAATTGGGAGATCAGATAGCCGTGCGCGGCGTGGATTTGCACACCGGTAAAGCCTGTTTCCTGCGCGATGCGCGCGGCTTGTCCGAACCGCCCAATCAGGTTGAAAATCTCGTTCTCATCCAGCGCGACCGGCATGCCGAATTGGCCACCGGGCAGACCGAGTTTTACCGCCGACGGTGCTTTCGGACGCGGGTTGACGGCCTTCATCGTCTGCCGCCCGGCGTGGCTGATCTGCGCCCAGAAATGGTTGCCGCCACGCGTCGCGGCTTTCGTCCAGAGTCGGAGCGCCGCGGTCATTTCTTCGTCGGGCGCGCTGTCGAGAATGACATTGCCCGGGCGTTCGAGGTGGTTGGCGTCGATCATGATGTTGCCCGAAAGCAGCAATCCCGCTCCGCCGTCGGACCAGACGCCGTATAGCCGGTTGAGCTCGGGCGCGGGCCGTCCCCCGGTGTCGGCCAGGCCTTCGGTCATCGCGGCCTTGGCCAGACGGTTGGGTAATATCGCGCCGCAGGGCAGCGTCAGCGG
Source organism: Sphingomonadales bacterium (assembly GCA_031406495.1). Classification (GTDB taxonomy): domain Bacteria; phylum Pseudomonadota; class Alphaproteobacteria; order Sphingomonadales; family Sphingomonadaceae; genus Sphingorhabdus_B. Next base: position 8,629 of record JANOHL010000014.1, read on the forward strand.
CTGGTTAAGGATCATTCGGCTTCGGCTTTGTCTTCCGTTTTGGGTGCAGCCTCGTCATCCGCCTTGTCTTCGCCGCTCTTCTCAGCCTTGGCCTTGGGCTTGCCGTCGGCGGCCGGTGCCTCCTCGACCGGAGCTTCGTCGGTCGATTGGTCGGTGTTTATCATGTCGTCGCTGATCGTGCCTTCCAGACTGTCGATGTCGTCCATCCGGGTTTCGGTGACCTGGCTATCCTCCTTGCTGCCGCCGCACGCGGACAACATAATGATCGACAATGTGAGAGCGGAAGCAGTTAGAAACGGGCGCATATCAGTCCTTTTTGATGCGAAAATCATGAGGCGATGCTACAATCTCCACCCGCTTTAGCAAGCGCATACAAGAAGTCGGGCAGGGTCGCAGCCAACGCTTCATCGAATTCGTGGAGCGTCGTGTCGATGCCGAGGTCGGCAAGGCTGGTCACTGGATATTCGGCAATGCCGCACGGTACGATCCCGCCGAAATGCGATAGGTCGGGCGCAACGTTGACCGCGAAGCCGTGGCAAGTGACCCAGCGGCGGATGCGAACGCCGATTGCGCCAATCTTGGCTTCCTGACCGCCCGGTGTGTCGCACCAGATTCCGATGCGGCCCTCGGCGCGGCGCGCGCCAACGCCGAAACGGGCGAGCGCGTCGATCACCCAGCCTTCGAGCGCATGGACATAGCAGCGCACATCCTTGCCGCGTTTGGCTAGGTCAAGCATGACATAGCCGACACGCTGTCCGGGTCCGTGATACGTATAGCGCCCGCCGCGTCCGGTGTCGTAGACGGGGAATTGCTGGCTGAGCAACTCCGCCGGATCGGCGCTGGTGCCGCCGGTGTAGAGCGGCGGATGTTCGAGCAGCCAGACAAGTTCGCGCGCGCCGTCTTCGCGGATCGCGGTTTGGCGGGTTTCCATGCGGGCAAGCGCGTCCGGATAGGCGACTTGCCCGTCGGCGACTTCCCAGTCGATGGCGTTATCTGGCGACATGCCGGTGCCTTAGCACACGCATCGTTGCTTGCCAGTGATGTTCTTGGTGCTTACGGACCGTTGGAAATCCGGGAGCAAAATATGCAGAAGAAGCTAGACTATAGCGCCACGTGGGCCGACGCGATGGCGTTGCTAAAGGGGCACCGCGAGGCGGTTGTTGCCATTGCGGGCTTCTTCCTGTTTGCCGTGACTTGGGGATTTGCATTTCTGGTGCCCCAGCCAAATCTCGACGGCGTCGAAATATGGGCCGACGTTGTCGAAATATTACGGGCCTATTTTCAAGCAAACTGGATGTACATTATCCCGGTTACGCTGGTCGGTTCCTATGGTGGCTTTGTGATTTATGTTTTGCTCACCGACCAAAATCTGTCGAAAGTTGGCGATGCGTTGACCAATGCGCTCACGCGGTTCGTGCCTTATTTTATCGCCAGCCTGTTATTGGGATGGCTCACGCTTCTTGGCGTTGCGGCTTTTCTGATTCCCGGCCTGTACCTCGTTGCGCGGTTCGTGGTGTTGCCTGCAGTGATGGCAGCGGAACCGCAATTGGGGATCATTGGCTCGATCAAAAAGACAGGGTCAGTGACCGCAGGGGCCGGATGGGCAACTTTGTTGTTGTTGTTTGTGGTAGCACTCGTGACTTGGCTGGTTTCGCTGGTGGCGAATTTGATCATCGGCTTGTTATGTGTGTTGCTGGCTGGACAGGGTGGCATTCCCCTTATTCAAACTGGGTTTGAAGCACTGTTTTCAACGGCACAAGGCCTGATTTTCATTGCGTTGATCGTGGCGATCTATCGCCAGCTATGGCCACAAACCGCTACTCAATAAGCGGAATCTGCGGCGCGGCTTCGCGCGGAATCAGGTCGGTCAGGCGCGGGTCGGGGAAGGTTTCGATCTGGCGTTGATATGGCGTGAAACCTGATTTGATGTAGAAAGTGAGCGCACCGGGGCCGTCCAATGTGCAGGTGTGCACCCATAGCCGTGTGACGCCGGGCTCGGCCCATCCGGCCTGCAACGCCATCCCCATCAGCCATTTGCCGTGGCCTTTTCCGGCGAGCTCCGGAACCAGCCCGAAAAACGCAATTTCGCACTGGCCTTCTTCGCGGAAGTCGAGTTCGAGGATACCCACCTCAATCCCGCGCCGGTCGAGCACCGCCCATATCCGCACCTTGGGGTCGTGGATGATGTCTGTCAGAGCGGTGTCGTCCAGTTCCAGCCGCGAAAACCACAGCCACGGTTCGCCAACGCGGCGATATAGAGCGCGATATTTATCGGGCGCGGGGGTGTTCCAGCGTTCCAGCCGCAACTCCGACATCGGCATAGCACGAAGCGGGGGACGGCTGGTCATTTCGAGCGAGGTGACAATCGTGCCGATCTCGCCATTGGCAATCGGGCTGAACGGCACCGCTCAGTCCCAAGCCACGTCGGGCGGCAGGCTCATCAATATCGCATCGACATTGCCGCCGGTCTTGAGGCCGAATGTCGTCCCGCGATCATAGACAAGGTTGAACTCGGCATAACGCCCGCGCCAGATACGTTGGGCTTGCTTCTCTTCGGGTGTGAACGGTTGATCCATGCGGCGCCGAACGAGTTTGGGAAAGATATCCAGAAACGCCTCGCCAACGTCGCGGGTGAACGCGAAATTACGCTCGAAAAGTGCATCATTTATCTGATTTCCGCCTTCGGCTGTGGCATTTTCCAGATGGTCATAGAATATCCCGCCGACGCCGCGATGGACATTGCGGTGCGGTATCCAGAAATACTCATCCGCCCACGCCTTGTAGCGCTCATATATATCCGGGCCGTAAGGCGCGCAGGCGGCGCGTAGGCAGGCGTGAAACTCGGCGGTGTCCTCATCATAAACAACCGGCGGGTTGAGATCAGCACCGCCACCGAACCAGCTTTTGGTCGTAACCAGATAACGCGTGTTCATGTGCACCGCTGGCACGTGCGGGTTGGCCATGTGGGCGACCAGGCTGATGCCGGTGGCAAAGAAGCTTGGGTCTTCGGCGGCTCCGTACATGCTTTGCGCAAATTCGGGATTGAAACTGCCGCCGACGGTCGAGACATTGACCCCGACTTTCTCGAAAACCTTGCCCTTCATCACCCCGCGCACCCCGCCGCCGCCGGGCGAGCCATCATGGTCGGTGCGGTCCCACGGAATGTACTCGAACGCCGCATCCGAACCGGCGTCGCGCTCGATTGCCTCGAACGCTGCGCAAATCCGGTCGCGCAAAGCCTCGAACCAGTCTCGCGAAGCTTGTTGGCGGGTGTCTAAGGTCAGCGTCACGCTTGCACTCCCGGGAACAGGTGGGTCTGTCTCAGACCTTCGGCCAATGCGATGCCAGCCGACACCGAAATGTTCAAGGACCGAAATCCGCTGGCCATCGGAATATAAACGCGCGCGTCGGCACGGTCGTGAACGGCGGCGGGCGCGCCCGCACTTTCCGAACCCATCAGCAGGATATCGTCAGACTGAAAGGTGAAAGACGGCAGCGCCGTTGATGCCTTGCTCGACATCAAGACAACCCGCGCGCCGCCAACCGACGCCAGAAATGCGGCCCAATCAGCGTGGCGCGATATGCTGGCTTTTGCCGCATAGTCCATACCCGCCCGCTTCAACGCGCGTTCCGAAAACGCGAAGCCGCATGGCTCGATAATATCGCATGGCACATCGAAGCACGCCGCCGTGCGCAACACCGCACCGACATTTCCGGCTATATCAGGCTGGTAGAGAGCGATGCGCATGTAAAATCCGGTGCTGGAAACCAATTTGTGAGGATTAGCCGGTATATGGCGCGAATGGCAACCACGCCCGCCCTTTCAGTCATTATGAGCGTCTATAACGGCGCGGCGCATCTGAATCCGGCGGTGCAGTCGATTCTGGATCAGGATTTTACCGATTTCGAATTTCTGATCGTCAACGATGGTTCGACCGACGCAAGCGGCGCAATCTTGCAAGAACTGGCCACAACCGATGCTCGCATCCGGGTCATCGACCACGAAAATCGGGGGTTGGTTGCCAGTTTGAACGAAATGCTGGCGGTTGCGAAGGCACCACTGATCGCGCGGATGGATGGCGACGATATTGCGATGCCGAACCGGTTTTCCCGGCAGATCGCTTATCTTGAGGCGCATCCCGATATCGGCATATTGGGAACCAACAGCCATGATCTGGACGAAAATGACTGCATCATGGGTGTAACCGATAATTTTCCTGTCACTTGCGTCGAAGCAAAAGCGTGGCTGCAGCACGGGCCGCCTCTCTGCCACCCATCGGTCATGATGCGGACCGAGCTGATTCGCAGATTGGGCGGATATCGGGCGGCGTTCCGGCATGCCGAGGATTATGATCTCTGGCTGCGCGCATCGCGACAAACCGCAATCGCAAACCTGCCCGATCGGCTGCTGCTATATCGTCGTTCGAGCGGACAAATTAGCCGGAAATATGCCGTTGAGCAGGCAACAGCCGCGACAATTGCGCGGCTCGACCACCAACATTGTTTGGACGGAAAAGCCAGCCTGTTCGACGGCATAGTCGAGCCCCCAAGACTGGATATGCTCGACGAACTTTTTGGCACAACCGGCGTTGCTGCGGCCGCGCGGAAAAAAGTCGTGGAAAAACTGCGATACTCACCGAAGCTATTGAGCGGTCCCGAATTCAGTCTTTTTGTCGATCAAGCGCGCAGCGGCGAGGGTTTCGACGGCGCGGTGCGGACGGTGTTGCGACTGGGCAGAATTGGCAAATTGACACGTGCCATTGCGCTTGCGTCGGTAATTGCCGCCGCGTTGCTAAGCAGTTCGTAAATTAGTGGAAATTAACAATATTTAACATTTCAGTTCGATGACGTCCCACGCTGGCACAGGCCAAAAATCGCCCGCGCGGGGATGGTCTGGTTTGTGTATGTCGCGGGCTCGTCACCGGATTAACGAAGCACCCAATGATCCATGAGCCTATCAATGATACGACAAGCAGCAGGCCTCGCGCCGAGCGTCGCGCGTCGCGTCGGAAGTTTATCGGCACGCGTGAGATCGTTCTGGTGATGATCGCGTTTGCATTGCTGGCGCTGGTGCCATCGGTTGCGCAAAATATGCCTTTTCGCCTTGTTGTTGGTGACCAGAAGACCCAAAGCGACCTTTCCTGGGACGCCGAATATCCTGCCGAAAATTTCCCCGGTTCGGCCTTTTACTTTCTCGATTCGGATTATTCGATCCCGTCGCGCGGCGGGTTGGACGTGATGACGCCCGGTGCGGGTGACGCGCTTCACGATATCGCCGAAACAAGTGCCGCCGCCCGACCATTTACGATGACGCCCGGTTCAATCGAACATGCACGTGCCATCAAATGCCTGACCGACGCGATTTACTACGAGGCCGCCACAGAGCCGGACGTCGGCCAGCGCGCGGTCGCGCAGGTCATATTGAACCGGATGCGGCACCCGACTTACCCGAACTCGGTATGCGGCGTAATTTATCAAGGGTCGGAGCGACGCACCGGCTGTCAGTTCAGTTATAGCTGCGATGGTTCGATGGCCCGGCTGCCATCCAGGTTGCACTGGGATCGCGCGCGCAAGGTCGCGGCGGAAGCGCTCGCTGGCTATGTCTATGCGCCGGTCGGCATGGCGACTCATTACCATACCGTGCAGGTGAACCCATATTGGGCACCCAGCCTGCATTTCGTCGGCACCATCGGCGCGCACCGTTTCTATCGCTGGAAGGGTAGTGCGGGACGGCTGTCGGCCTTCTTCCGCACCCATGCAGGGAGCGAGCCATTTCCCGGCCCTAAACCGCGCGCATGGTCACCCGACAACACGCCGGTGCTCGATCCGATCCAGTTGCAGAAACAATATGAACGTGAATTTGCGGCCGGGCGCATGAAGGCGGAGGCCGAGGCGCGATTGGCGGGACCTTATACGCCAACGCCATATGCCGACATTACGCCAGCACGCCAGCGGACAGCCAGGAACTATGCGGTGCCGGATTACTCGGCGAGTGCCAAAATCAGTGGCGGCGAGGCGAACTATGGCGGCGGAAATCTGCCTCAGGCGACGAATATCCGGCCCGAATATCAAGGCAGCGGGAGCTGGAAAAAACAACCGACGGGCTGATTAGGGTCAGGACCTATTAATTACACGACTGAGGTTTGAAGCGATTTTGTTCAGTGCAAGACGGCAAGGCGCAGGAATATAAGTATATTTCAAGTCTTGCCAACGCAGCAATGGACAAAATCGGTCAAATCCTTCGGACGACAAAATGGCTTCGATCTCGAAGCAAAATGCCCTTGCAGGTAGAACGACTATCTGCGGCGGGCATTTTGCTCCGATATCTTTGCCATTTTGTCGCCTCAGTCGTGTAATTAATAGGTCCTGACCCTAGCCCAAGGGCAGCTCCAATATCGCCCGCAAACCGCCTTCAGCGCGGTTTTCAAGCCTGACATCGCCATTATGGCTGCGCGCGATAGCACGGGCAATCGTCAGGCCTAGTCCAGATCCACCCGTTGAGCGGCTGCGCGAGGTTTCGGCGCGGGCAAAAGGCTCGAACATCGCCTCCATAAGATCGGGCGCGATGCCGGGACCGCTATCTTCGATTGCGATCTGCGCTTGTCCGGCGAGCGCGTTTACCGAGATCGAAGCGCTTTTTCCGTAGGTAATCGCGTTGCCGATCAGGTTCCTGAGCGCGCGGCGCAGCAGGACAGGGCGGATCTCGGCGACAACTCGCTCGTCGGATTCAACTAATGTCGCGTGCGAAAACTCTTCGGCAACCGACCCGACCAGTGCGCCGATATCGGTGCGTTGGCTTGCTTCCCCAGATTTTCCGAGCCGGGCGAGCGTCAATATGTCGTCGAGAATGGTCACCATCTCGTCAATGGTCGCTGCCATTTTGTCGCGTTCGGCATCGTCTTCGACCGATTCGATGCGAACCCGCAACGCAGCCAGTGGCGTTTTCAGGTCATGGCCGATGGCACCGAGCATGACGTCTTTTTCGCCAAGCAGCATCGATACACGCGCCTGCATCGCGTTGAATGCGTCAATCAGTTGGCGAATATCGGCTGGCCCCTTGCTGTCGAGCGGGCCGATTTCACCGGCCAATCCGATACGCTGCACCCGGCCCGTTAATTGCTCAAGCGGTTTGGAAACGCGGCGCACTACCCACGCAAGCGGGATCAGCACCGCGATATAGAGCGTCAACGTTTGCAGCAGGAGCGCGATGATCGATCCGGTTTCGGTTGGCCGAACGAGTCCGGCGGCGTTGACCCACCGGCCATCCTCCATGCGGGCCGAGAACAGCACCGCAAATTGTGGTTTGGGTCGTCCCTCGCGTTGCAGTCTTGCCATCATCCGGTGACGAAGCTGCGCGTCGCGCAACTGCGGCGGCAACAATGCGAGTGAACCCGACGATATCCGGATATCGGTTAGTCCGGCATCGGTTTGCGTGAGGAATTCGGCGACGCGTCCGGCAAGCTCGGGCTCTGGCTGGTAACGCTTAATGGTGGTCGGGGCGGCATCGACACTGAGCGATATCGTCGGTGGGCGACGGCGTAAATTGGTGACGGGGCCAAGCCCCTGACGCGGCACTTCGCCCAGGGCCATCCCGCGTTCGCGTCGGCGCTCGATCTGGTTGACGACCCGTCCGACGACCATCGTCGCGGTTTCAACGACCGCCCGGTTGCGTGAACCCGATAACAGCATGAAGGCGTTGATCGACTGGGCAACCAGCAGCGCGAGCGCCACCACCAGCAAGATCTGCCCGTAAAGGCTGCGCGGCCAGATATATCGCCCCCACCTACGCATTACAGCCGCTTCACCTCGGTCGAAAAGCGGTAACCGCCGCCCCAGATTGTCTTGATATGCTGCGGGTCCTTGGCATCAACCTCAACCTTCCGCCGCAGGCGGCTGACCTGATTATCAATTGCGCGGTCGAACGGCCCACCCTCGCGGCCGCGGGTGAGGTCGAGCAGCTGGTCACGCGTGAGCACCTGGCCAGCACGCTCCACCAGCGCTTCCAGCATCCGGTACTCGCCCGACGATAATGGCACCAATACGCTTTCGGGGTCGTGCAGGGTCTGCTCGCCAGTGTTCAGCGTCCACCCGGCAAAATTATAGCTGTCGCCGGTCCCCCCGATCTTGGGGAGGCCCGAAGAAACCCGGCGTAGAACAACCTTGATGCGCGCGACCAACTCGCGCGGAGAGAAGGGTTTGACGACATAATCATCGGAGCCGATCTCCAGCCCGATGATCCGGTCTGTTTCCTCCGACTTTGCGGTTAGCAAGATGACCGGCGGGCCGTCATTGGCGGCGATGTTGCGGCACAGGCTAAGGCCGTCCTCGCCGGGCATCATGATATCGAGCAGAACCAGATCGATGTCGTAAGCTAGCAACGCCGAACGGGCCATCGAAGCATCGGCGGCGTCGGTCACCCGAAATCCCTGCCGCTCCAGATATTTTCCGAGCGGATCGCGGATTGAGGCTTCGTCATCGACGAGCAGCAGGTGCGGACGGGTTTTGGTCATGTGATAATCACTGTCTGGAGATTAGGCCGTCATGGCAAACAAAAAGGCCGGAGACACGGGAACGTGCGCTCCGGCCCAGTTTGGAACGGTCAAAAAAGGGGAGGGAAATGACCGCGCCAGCAAAGCTTGTTAAATCGCGTCGGGTGCGTCAGGCATTGGCGACATTGATCCACGACCGCCGCGCATGCCTTTCCATCCTGCCTTGCGCTCGTCTGCCGAAATCGAACCGTCGTTGTTAGTGTCCGCCTTGGCAAAGTGTGCTTGGGCAGCGGCGCGGAACTCGGCCCGGGTCACCGCTTGGTCATTGTTGGTATCAGCCGCTTTCATCATGTGCATGCGACCGCCGCCTCTGTTGCCATCTGGGCCGCGACCGCCCATGCGGTGGCCTTTGCCACTGCGTTCACCGCGCGCTTCGCGGCGGTCGGCACGCTTTTCGGCGCGAGCTTCGTGCGCTGCCGTAAATTCAGCTTCGCTCAGCGCACCATTTTTGTCGGCGTCCATCACCGCAAAGCGCTCTTTCATCTTGGCCGCGCGATCGGCCTGGTTGAGCGTGCCATCACTGTTTACGTCCATTTTGGCAAACATCGCATCGGCACCGGCCAAAGCCTCGGTCTTGCTGACCGTGCCGTTGCCGTCTGCATCGACCTTCATTTTGCCTGCGCCGGGTGCAGCATAGAGCACCGCCGATGCCAACAGCATCGCGGACACGCCGCCAAAAATATATGATTTCTTCATGTCGTTGTTCCTTGATCATTTCAGCCGGTTGGTCACCGGAATGAACTTCATATAGGAACAATATGTCGCAGCACTTTGTCAGCGCAACCGCTGCTTTGTCGCAAAGTGTATCAATTTATAGAAAGTCTGGAGCGGGTAAGGGGAATCGAACCCCTCTAGCTAGCTTGGAAGGCTAGTGCATTACCACTATGCTATACCCGCACTCAATGCGACAAACGCGGCGCTGCCATTAAAGGCCGCGCCGCGCGCCGTCAATCAATGCTTCTTGTCGGCCCAGATACTCTTGTACGACAGGAAGGTTAAAACCGTGAAAATCAGCAGGAAGCCCAATGCGGCCCAGCCTGCGGTTTTCCGGTTTTCCATTTTCGGTTCTGCGGTCCAGGTCAGGAAAGCGGCGACATCTTTTGCCATCTGCTTCTTGGTCGCTTTGGTGCCATCGTCATAGGTGACTTGGTCGTCAGCGGTCAGAGGCGGCGCCATCGCGATGTTGAGATTTGCGAAATACGGGTTGAAATACAAACCATCCGGCGTTTTCGCGTCCGGAAATTCCTTCAGCAATTCCGCAGGCTGTTTACCATAGCCGGTCAGCAACGAATAGACATAGGCTGGGCCATTTGCGCGCGCCTTGGTCATCAGTGAGAGGTCTGGCGGCAGCGCGTTGTTGTTGGCAGCGCGGGCAGCGGTCTCGTTAGCAAACGGCGAAGGAATTTTGTCAGCAGGAATGCCGGGGCGGGTTGCAGGCTCACCGGTCTCAGGGTTGATCGACGGAACTTCGGTCTTCCAGCCCTTGGCGATCGCCTTCACTTCGTCTTCGTTGTAGCCCAAGTCTCCAAAATCGCGGAACGCTACCAAGTTCATGCTGTGGCAAGCTGCGCATACTTCGGTGTAAACTTTCAAACCGCGCTGTAATTGGCCGCGGTCATACTTGCCGAGCGGGCCGTCATGCGTGAATTTCTCACCGACGGGCTTTTTGTGAAATTCATGCTCCACCGTTGGCGTCGCGGGCTCCTTAATGGCAGTATAAACGCTGTTGCCGAACGAGATCAGCAGCATGCCACTGAAAAACAATCCGACCAGAAATGCAAAGAGACGAACCATGATATGTGCGCTTTCCCTGTTAAGCGGCCGCGAGATCAAGCGGCTTGCCGGTGACGGCCTCGGTAATCGAATTGGGCAGCGGAAGCGGCTTTTCGATACGCGAGACGATCGGCAAGATGATCAAGAAATGGGCGAAATAATAGAAAGCGGCAACTTGACTTAGCATGACCCACACGCCTTCAGCGGGCATTGCGCCGCAAACCCCTAACACCATAATGCTCGGGATAAGGCCAAACCAGAAGAACTTTTTGAACATCGGGCGATAGTTGCCCGAACGCACTGGCGAGGTATCGAGCCACGGCAGGAAGAACAGCAGCAGGATCGATCCGAACATAGCCAGCACGCCCATCAGCTTTGCCGGGATCAGGACGATGCCGGTGAACGGAATGGCGAAATCTACGGTGAATGCCTTCAGAATTGCATAGAAGGGCAGATAATACCATTCGGGCACAATATGCGCCGGCGTCGATAGCGGGTTGGCCGGGATATAATTGTCCGGATGCCCCAACATATTGGGCACGAAGAAGGTGACCGCGACAAAGATAATCAGGAACACGCCAAGCCCGAAGCCGTCTTTCGCGGTGTAATAGGGGTGGAACGGCACGGTGTCCTGCTCGCCCTTCACACTAACGCCGGTCGGGTTTGATGAGCCCGGAATGTGCAGCGCCCAGATATGCAGGATGATGACACCGGCGATCACGAACGGCAGCAGATAATGGAGCGAGAAGAAGCGGTTGAGCGCAGCCTGGTCGGGAGCAAAACCGCCCAACAGCCATTGGCGCAGCGGCTCGCCAACGACCGGAATGGCCGAGAAGAAGCCGGTAATAACCTGCGCGCCCCAGAAGCTCATTTGGCCCCAGGGAAGCACATAGCCCATGAAACCGGTCGCCATCATCAGAAGGAAGATGACCACGCCGAGTAGCCAGATCATCTCACGCGGGGCTTTATACGAGCCGAAATAGAGGCCGCGGAAAATATGGATGTAGACCACGATGAAGAAGAAACTCGCGCCGTTCATATGGGCATAACGGATAAACCAGCCCGAGTTGACATCGCGCATGATGTGCTCGACCGAATTGAACGCGCCATCGACGCTGGCATAATAATGCATCGCCAAAATGATGCCGGTGACGATCTGGATGACCAGACATACGCCGGCCAATACACCGAAGTTCCAGAAATAATTGAGGTTGCGCGGAACCGGATAACCAGCGCCAACCGCATTATAGACCAGACGCGGCAAGGGCAAACGTTCGTCCACCCACTTCATCACCGTGCCTTGCGGCTGATATTCTTTTGCCCAGGGGAAGCTCATCTTGGTCTAGCTCCTCAGCCGATTTTAACGATAGTGTCGCTCAGGAACGAAAATTCCGGGACGGCAAGATTTAAGGGTGCGGGGCCTTTGCGGATGCGCGCAGCGGTGTCGTAATGCGAGCCATGGCACGGGCAGAAATAGCCGCCATATTCGCCTTTAACTTCGCCCGACGCTGCGCCGAGCGGTACACAGCCGAGATGGGTGCAAACACCCAATGTGATCAGCCAGTTTTCCTTACCCGGCTTGGTTCTTTCGGCAAGCGTTTGCGGGTCACGCAGCGACCCGACATCGACCTTGTTTGCCTCGGCGATTTCGGCTGGCAAAAGATTGCGGATAAAAATCGGTTGCTTGCGCCAGCTGGTCTTGATCGCCTGGCCGGGCTCAATTGCGGCGACGTCTACCTCGATTGAGGCAAGAGCCAACACGTCTGCGCTTGCGCTCATTGTCGAGAGCGCTGGCAATACCACGGCTACTGCACCGACACCGGCGAAACTAACGGCAGCGATATTGATGAAATCGCGGCGACGAACGCCGTCTTCTGTATAGGTCGTCAGCGGCACTCCGTCGAGCGTTGGCACGGCAACGTCTGCCGCTACGGCCTTTGGCGCTTTTTTGGTTGTACCTGCCGTTTTCTTGACCGTAGCCATATACTGCCCTTACTTGCGAAGCGGAAACTGAACAGTCCGCGATTTCGACAAAATCCCCTAGCGTCTGTTGAACGGTAAGCATTTTGCCTTATCCGCCAGAGCGATTCAGCGGCCTGATAGACGCCTTTCACGTGTTTTGCCAACAGGGAATTTGGCGCGTTTGCGACTTATCGGCAATGCTATAGTTGCAAAAAAGGAAAGCGGTCAAAAATTGCGGCTAACACTTGCTTATGCTAACAAGATTTGCCTAAGAGGCCCGCCTTTGATTTGAAATTGTTGGAGTGAACAAAATGGCGACGTCATGGACGCCAGATAGCTGGAGATCCGCAAAGGGTATTCAGATGCCACAATACCGCGATGCAGCGGCACTGGCTGCGACAGAGGAAACGCTGCGCAACTACCCGCCGCTGGTGTTTGCGGGCGAAGCACGCAACCTGACCGCCGATCTGGCGCAGGTGGCCGAGGGCAAGGCATTCCTTCTGCAGGGCGGCGACTGCGCTGAAAGCTTTGCCGAGTTCCACCCTAACAACATTCGCGATACATTCCGCGTCATTCTGCAAATGGCGGTCGTCCTGACCTTTGCAGGTAAAGTGCCGGTGGTGAAGGTTGGGCGGATGGCTGGACAATTCGCCAAGCCGCGTTCGACGCCGACCGAAACCGTCGACGGTGTCGAATTGCCAAGCTACTTCGGCGACATCATTAATGACATAGAATTCAACGCAGAAGGGCGTGAGCCCGACCCAGCACGTATGGTGCGCGCTTACAGCCAAGCGGCTTCAACCCTTAACCTGCTGCGCGCGTTTTCGAATGGCGGCTATGCCAATTTGCAACAGGTCCATGCGTGGACGCACGATTATATGGGCCGCAGCCCGTGGGCGAAGAAATATAAGGAAACCGCCGACCGGATCGGCGAGGCGCTCGATTTCATGGCGGCCTGCGGAATTACGCCAGAAACGGTGCCGCAGATAAAAGGCACTAGCTTTTACACCAGCCATGAGGCGTTGTTGCTGCCTTATGAGCAAGCGATGACGCGGCAGGATTCGCTGACCGGTGGCTGGTATGACACATCGGCGCATTTCCTCTGGATCGGCGACCGCACCCGGTTCGATGGTTCGGCACATGTCGAATATATGCGTGGCATTGGCAACCCGATCGGCCTGAAATGCGGGCCAAGTCTTGAGCCTGATGCGCTCATCAGGATGCTCGATACGCTGAACCCGGCGCGCGAAGCCGGACGGATGACTTTGATCGCACGCTTTGGCCATGACAAGATCGAGGCCGGGCTGCCGTCTTTGATCCGCGCGGTTCAGCGTGAAGGGCATCCGGTTATCTGGTCATGCGACCCGATGCATGGCAATGTTATCAAATCGGCTAGCGGTTACAAAACCCGTCCCTTCGAGCGCATCCTTGCCGAAGTGCGCGGCTTCTTTGCGGTTCACCGGGCGGAAGGCAGCTTTGGCGGCGGCATCCATATCGAGATGACCGGCCAGAATGTCACTGAATGCACTGGCGGCGCGGTTGCGGTGACGGACGAGGGGTTGGCTGATCGTTACCACACCCACTGCGATCCGCGCTTGAATGCGGCGCAATCGTTGGAACTGGCGTTCTTGCTCGCCGAGATGCTCAATCAGGAACTGACCGAACGGGCGCGGCAGGCAGCGTAATGCAAGGCACGGTCGTCAAATCGGGAATAGGCTTTGGCAGCGCGCTGGCAATTGTCATCAGCTACACGGCCCACAAGTCAGTGCTGTGGGCCATCATCCATGGCGTGTTCAGCTGGTTTTATGTGATCTATTTTCTGTTGACGAGATAGGCTTCGGCCGATGCTTTTCACCTTCAGTCTTCGGCAGCAGCAGTCGATTCCAGTCGGTAACCATAGCCGAAAACCGTGAATATGCTGAAGTCATTTTCCGGTTTCAGGTTGAGTTTCGTACGAATCCGGGAGATGTGCATGTCTAGCTTGCGTGTCGCGAGTGTCGCCGTGGTTCGCCAAATTGCCTCCATGATATAACGGCGTGACAATGTGCGGTCGGCATTGCGGAAAAACATGTCGGCCAACTCGAACTCCTTCGCGGTCAAGACGACCGAAAAGATGGCTGGGGCGGCAGGGATCGAACCTGCGAATGCCGGCATCAAAAGCCGGTGCCTTACCGCTTGGCGACGCCCCAACATCTTGGCGTTTTTCGAGCAGAGGGGCATATGGCCACGTCTGCTGCGGCGGCCTTATAGCGCGTCATTCTCCAATGGCAATCGCGTAAAAAGAGGCGATTTGCGATTAGTCGATGCGCTGCACCCAGCTGTGCGGATCGGGCGCTGTGCCGCGCTGGATATCGACCAGTCTGGCACGCAATTGCTGGGTTATTTGGCCCGGCCCACCTGCGCCGATGGTGAAACTGCCGCTGTTGGAATGGACACTGCCTACTGAAGTGACGACCGCTGCGGTGCCGCATGCAAATGCCTCGACCAACTTGCCCGATGTGGCGTCATCGCGCCATTGGTCGATGGCATAGCGTTCTTCACGCACCGTCAGGCCCTGTTCGCGCGCCAAGGTAATGATCGATTCGCGGGTAATGCCCTCCAGGATCGTGCCATCGGTCGGCGGCGTGATCAGCGTGCCGTCGTCGAACAGGAAAAACAGGTTCATCCCGCCTAGCTCTTCGATCCAGCGATGTTCGGCAGCGTCGAGGAATACGACCTGGTCGCAGCCACGGGCAATCGCTTCTGACTGGGCGATAAGGCTCGACGCATAATTCCCGCCGCACTTGGCCGCCCCAGTGCCGCCCGCTGCCGCGCGGGTATAATGCTCCGAAACCCAGATCGAAATCGCGGGAGCGCCGCTTTTGAAATAACCGCCCGCAGCCGATGCAATCACCATGAACAGATATTCCGCCGACGGTTTGACGCCCAGAAACACTTCGCTGGCGATCATGAAGGGGCGGAGGTAGATGGATCCGCCTTCGACCGGTGGAAACCAGTCGCGATCGACCTCGACGAGCTGGCGGCAGGCCTGCAGGAACAATTCTTCGGGCAATTCGGCCATCGCCAGACGTTTTGCCGAGCGTTGGAAGCGGCGGGCGTTTTGTTCGGGGCGAAATAATGCCATCGAGCCATCAGCCAACCGGTATGCTTTTAGCCCTTCGAAAATCTCCTGCGCATAATGGAGCACGGCGGTAGCGGGGTCGAGCGTCAGAGGACCGCGCGGTCCGACCTTTGCATCGTGCCAGCCTTTGCCCTCAGCGTAGCGAATGGTGACCATATGGTCGGTGAACACCCGCCCAAAGCCCGGTTCCGCCAACAGTTCGGTACGCCGCATCGGATCAACTGGGTTGGGGTTTTGTTCAAATGGAAATGCGCCGGATGGCATAATCGGTCTCTATCACAATTTGGTGCACGGGAAAGGGTTGCACGTTCCTATGGCCTGCGCCAAGATACGTCAATATGGCTGTCCCATCTTCCCTTGGTTCGGATAACATGACGCCCGCCGCGTCTCCGTTATTTTTGCGCGAACATGAGGTGCGACGCGGCGTCGAATTGCTGTTCTTTGGCTACACCCGGCTGACGCGTTCGATTGACGAAGGCTTGGCCGAACACGGGCTGGGTCGCGCCCACCACCGCGCGCTATACTTCATCGCGCGGCAGCCTGACCTGACCATCAGCGAGTTGTTGAAGATGCTGGCAATTACCAAGCAATCGCTGGGGCGGGTGCTAACCGATCTGGGTGAGCGCGGGCTGGTAGAAACCCGCACCGGGGCCATCGACCGACGGCAAAAGTTGCTGCGGCTGACCGAAGAGGGCAAAGCATTCGAAGCGCAGTTGTTCGATGCCTTGCGCAGCAGCTTGTCGGCGGCCTATGCTGCAGCCGGACAGGAATCGGTTACCGGTTTCTGGCGCGTGCTAGAGGGGCTCATTCCGCCCGACGATCGTGCGATGGTTGCGGCGCTGCAGAAGGACATTTTATGAGCGAGGTTTTGGATCGGCTGGAAAATATCATCATCGAACGGCGCAATGGATCGCCCGACAGCAGCTATGTCGCGTCACTATTTTCCAAGGGCCGCGAAAAGATTGCCCAGAAAGTTGGCGAAGAAGCGACGGAAACCGTAATCGCGGCTTTGTCGGGCGATCCTGCAAAGCTGACAGATGAAGCCGCTGACTTGTTGTTCCATCTGATGATTTTACTCGAGGACGGCGGCTTGAGCATATATGACGTGATCGATGAACTGGAGCGGCGCGAAGGGATTTCGGGTCTTGTCGAAAAGGCGTCACGAGAGGATTGACTGATGCCCATCGACGCCACGTTGCCCTATGATGACCAGAATATATTCGCGAAAATTCTCCGCAGAGAGATTCCGAACCGCACGGTCTATGAAAACGAATGGGCGTTGGCCTTTCATGACATCAATCCGCAAGCGCCTATCCACGTGTTGGTGATCCCGAAAGGCGCGTTTGTAAGCTGGGATGATTTCAGCACGCGCGCGAGTGACGCCGAGATAGCCGGTTTCATCCGTGCGGTCGGCACCGTCGCCCGCGATTTGGGTTTGGTCGAACCCGGATACCGCTTGCTCGCCAACACTGGCTTGAACTCTCATCAGGAGGTTCCGCACCTCCACGTCCATCTTTTCGGTGGAAAACCGCTTGGCCCTATGCTCGCGCGGTGAAATTAAGTTGCGCGATGTGGATTAGCGGTTAGGTTCTCCGGCAATGGAAATTCCGTAAGGGGAGTGGGTAATGATTTTTGGTCGTGTCAAATCGCTTGACGCCATTTTGGCAACAGCGGAGAAAAAATCGCTGACACGAACGCTTGGCGCGTTCCAACTGACAATGCTTGGCATCGGTGCCGTGATTGGCACCGGTATTTTCGTGCTGACTGCGGAGGCTGCGCAAAAGGCGGGGCCAGGCATGATGATCAGCTTCGTCATTGCCGGTTTCGTCTGCGCTGTAGCAGCCCTTTGCTACGCAGAAATGGCGGCGATGGTGCCGGTTTCTGGATCGGCTTATACTTACAGCTATGCGGTGATGGGAGAAGTACTGGCCTGGATGGTCGGCTGGGCACTCATACTCGAATATGCGGTAGCGGCGGGTGCCGTCTCGGTCGGGTGGTCCGGTTACATGATCGGCTATGTCGAGAACGCGTTTGCCGTCGATATACCGAGCACTTGGGTGCTCGGGCCTTTCGACGGCGGACTGATCAACATTCCTGCAATGGTAATCGCTGGTCTGGTGACTTGGCTGCTGGTTATCGGCACCAAGGAAAGTGCGACGATCAACTCGATCCTCGTATCGATCAAGGTCATTGCACTGACCGCTTTTGTTATCCTCGCAATTCCTGTCATGAAGATGGAGAATTTCGACCCGTTTTCGCCGCTCGGTTTTGGCGGTATATCGGCGGCTGCGGCATCTATTTTCTTTGCTTATGTCGGGTTCGACGCGGTGTCGACGGCCGCTGAGGAAACCAAGGATCCACAGCGCAACATGCCCATCGGGCTTATCGGTTCGCTGGGCATCTGTACGATTTTCTATCTGTTGGTGTCGGCAGGCGTCATTGGATCGGTGGGCGCACAGCCGGTTACCGATGCTGCGGGCATTGCGCTCGAGCCGGGTAGCCGTGAACTGACTGCCCAATGTGCGGCGATCGGTAACGAGGCGGTCACATGCTCGAAGGAAGCATTGGCATGGACGCTTCGCGAAATCGGCTGGCCGCAGATTGGCAACCTCGTTGGTCTTGCCGCAATTTTGGCGCTGCCATCGGTCATCCTTATGATGATGTTCGGACAGACCCGCGTCTTTTTTGTGATGAGCCGCGACGGATTGTTGCCCGAGGCGTTTTCGAAGGTGCATCCGAAATACAACACTCCGTACGTGATCACCATCCTGACCGGTATTTTTGTTGCGCTGTTCGCCGCGTTCTTCCCGGTCGGGCAGCTCGCCAACATCTCCAACTCGGGAACGTTGTTTGCGTTTGCTGCGGTGTCGATTGCAGTGATGGCGTTGCGCAAGAGCGATCCTTCACGGCACAGGCCGTTCCGTACACCGCTGATCACGCTGACCGCACCTTTGGCGATTGCCGGATGCCTGTACCTGTTCTTCAGCCTCGACCTGAAGAGCCAGATGCTGTTCGCCGCTTGGGCAGTGATCGGCTTGGTAGTCTATTTTCTATACAGCCGCAGCCGCAGCCATGTCGGACGCGGCCTGACCGAGGTGCACGAACTTGATCCCGATGTGCCGCCTACCTCGGTGCCGCCGATCAACTAAGCGGCCATAGCGAAGAAAAAGGACAGGGGCGCTTCGGCGTCCCTTTTCTTTTGAGCTACATCGGTGTGTGCTGGGTCGTTCCCGGGCGAGTGAACAATTTACCGTTCTCGCACCAGAGGACAAGCGCGAGCGCCACAAGGCCGCACACCATGAAACCGGCTGCGACCGGCGCTACGCTGTCATCGAATTGCTGGCCGATGGCTGCACCGATGGAGGCTGCCAGCACGGTACGCGCAAATGTCTGGAACGACGAAGCTGCCCCCGCCGCCGCGCCAAAAGGCGTCATCGCTATCGATGAGAAATTCGAACCGATAAATCCGACCATCGCCATGTTCGCGGTGAGAAAGGCGAGAAAAATCGGCAGCGAAGTCGGTGCCAGATAGGCGGCGGCCAACTGCAAGGCACCCAGCACGATAAACGTAATCAGTGCGGTTTGCGACACGCGCCGCGCGCCGAAACGCTCAACTATCCGCGCGTTGGTAAAGTTCGAAACGGCGATGCCGACGGCGACAATTGCAAAGCCGATGGTGAAAAATTCTCTGGCGTTGAAAACCTTGTCGAACAATTGCTGCGAGCTGTTGAGATAGCCGAACAACGCGCCCTGCACGATGCCCGCGCCTAACATATAGCCGGCGGCGTTGCGGTTGAGCACAACATGTTTCCACGCCTTTGCGAGCGCGTGCGGCTCGATCGGGATCACGTTTTCAGGGGCAAGCGTCTCAGGCAAACGGCACCATACCCATAAGGCGGCCGCAAGCGCCATAAACGCCATTAGGTCGAAAATCGTCCGCCATCCAGCAAACAAAAGGACTGCTTGGCCGACGGTCGGGGCGATGATCGGCACTATCATGAAGATCAGGAATATCGTCGACATCCGCTTTGCCATTGCGTCGCCCGAGAAGCGATCGCGGATTACCGATACCACCAATACACCCATCGCAGCTGCAAACAAACCATGACAAAAACGCATAGCAAGTAGGAACTTGAAACTGTCTGCAAAGCTGCAGGCCAACGAAAAAATCGTCGATCCGGCAACTGAGATCAGCAAAATCGGCTTGCGCCCGTAGCGGTCGGATAGCGGGCCGTAGATCAAAGCCCCGATCCCGGTTCCGGCGAGGAACACCGAAATCACATACTGGATGTTGTTGGCGTTGCTTACGGCAAGCGCTTCGATCATTGCGGGAAAAGCAGGCAGCATCGCATCAATCGCCAGCGCGTTGAGCGCCATGAGCGAGGCCATCATGACGACGAGTTCGCGTTCACCGATGGATTTTTTAGGGGGCAGGGGAGAGTGCATGCCTTAATTATGCTGCACCCGCACAGTTTTGGCCAGCCGCTAATTTGGCTAAATTAAACCCGTCGAACGCATGCTGGAGAATCCGTCCTTGCCGATGATGATGTGGTCATGGACGGCAATACCGAATTTCTTGGCGGCATCGATGATGTCGCGGGTCATGGCGATATCCTGACGGCTTGGCGCGCTGTCGCCGCTGGGATGGTTGTGGACCAAAATGATTGCCGCAGCACCAAAATCCATCGCCCGCCTGACGATCTCGCGGGTGTAAATCGCCGTTTGATCGATTGAACCCTCGCTCGCCACCTCATCGCGGATCAGCATATTCTTGCTGTTGAGATAGAGCGTGCGCACGCGCTCAATAGTCAGGTGCGCCATGTCGGCGCGGAGGTAATCGAGCAGAGATTGCCACGACGCGAGGACTGGCTGTTCGCGCACCGGCTCGCTCAGCAATCTAAGCGCCGCGACTTGGACGATTTTCAGCGCTGCCGTGCTCGTTTCGCCCATACCGGGCTGGCGCATTATGCTCTCGGCATCGGCGGTCAGCAGCGCTGAAAGCCCGCCAAACTCCGCCAGCAGCTGTTTCGCCAGCTCTTTGGTGTCACGACGCGGAATCGCCAGCGCCAGCAAATATTCGATAAGTTCGTGATCGTGCAGACCATCATTGCCTTGTTCGAACAGCCTTTTACGAAGCCGCCCGCGATGGCCAGCACCATGATGTTCAGCCTTGTCAGGTCCGTCGGCCATGAATGCCACCCTTTTGAAATACTAGGGTCTGGACCCCAAGCCATTTCAGCGATTTTTGTCTGCCACGCAAGTCACTTGGCCAGAAAGATTGTTGCAACCAAAGGCACTTTCCCGCATTTCCCAATTATGCAGCAAGTCGCCGATGACGAATTGACGGCCGATATTGAGCCAGGGCCGTTTCGCGGGCGACGCTTGAAGCGGCGGATTTTTGGTGGCGTGCTTGTTTCTTCGATTGCTCTGCTGGGCATTGCATATTGGCAACGCACCGGGATTGCCGGGCGGTTTGTGGAAAGCGAACTGCAAAGCCGCGGTATCAAGG
This sequence comes from Sphingomonadales bacterium, assembly GCA_031406495.1. GTDB lineage: Bacteria > Pseudomonadota > Alphaproteobacteria > Sphingomonadales > Sphingomonadaceae > Sphingorhabdus_B. The sequence continues at coordinate 29,543 of JANOHL010000014.1, forward strand.
CCAGCTATGAAATCGATGAAATCGGAGTACGCACGCAGCGGTTACGCAATGTCGTAATCGGCGATCCCGCCAGGCCCGACCTGACGGCAAAGCTGGTTGAGATCGACGTGTCTTTGAACTTTTCCGGGGCGACGATGCGCGATGTCCGCGCAAGCGGGGTCCGTATCAACGGGCGCTATGTGAATGGCAGGCTCAGCTTTGGTGAGCTCGACAAATTTGCCGATCCGACGTCGAAAGAGCCGTTCGAGTGGCCCGATATCGGGCTGGCCGTCAACGATGCGGCGGCGAGGATCGAAACGCCATGGGGTTTGATAGGTGCGGGCTTTCAGGGTCGTGGACTGTTGCGCAATCGCTTTGTTGGCGATCTTTCGCTTCGCGCGCGGAAACTTGCGTTCGGTGACTGCCTTGCTCCCGATGTGCGTTTTGACGGGGATTTCCTGCTGGAGTGGCGTCGACCGAGACTGGTCGGACCGATGTCCGCTGATCTGTTGGAATGCAAGGCGGCAAAGCTGGCAGTGGATGCGCCGCTCTTGCAAACCGACGTTCGGCTGTCCGAACGGTTCGATAAATGGTTCGGCGATGTCGGTTTTGCCGCGCCAAGCGTTGCTTATGGTGACCTCGCGTTAAAGAAGCCTGCAGGAACGATTTCGGTCGATGGCGGATTGGCACGGACGAACTTTAATCTGGCGCTCGACCGTACCGGGTTGCGCAGCAAGCCGTTGACGGTGAAGCAATTGGCGATCAACGCCAAAGGCTATGCTGGCTGGAACAATGGTCGGCTGACCGGCTCTGCGGAAGGCGACGCGCGCGTCAGAGGCGGTACGCTCGATAAAGGCACGCTGGGCAGCCTCGATGGCATAGCACGGCAGACGCGCGACACGCCGATCGGGCCATTGCTGGCGCGGATCGCGCCCGCGCTCGAACGGGCGGGGAACAATTTCGACGGACGGCTGACATTCGACGCCTATCAAAACGCATCGCGCAACACCGGCTTGGCCATCAGCGACCTTACGCTGAATAGCGCATCTGGCGCGCGAGTTCGGCAAACGGGAACGCTGATTCTGCAAAGCGGGGCAACGGGATTGACACCGAATTCGCTCGTGCAACTGGAAATCGGCGGGCGTGACCTCCCCCATATCAGGCTGGCGATGCGGCAATTGAGCGGTGGCGTGTGGACCGGAAATGCGGTGGTTGCGCCTTATGCTGCAGGGGGTTCCAGTCTCGCTGTGCCAGGCATCAACTTCAATGGCCGGCCCGGCGGTGCATGGCGCTTCGACGGGCAGGCAAGGCTGTCAGGGCCATTGCCCGGTGGCTCGATCAGCGGGCTGAGCCTGCCGGTCAATGGCCGCTATGACGGGCAGGGTTTGGCGCTTTACGATGCTTGCCAGAATGTCCGGTTCGATAGCGCGAAACTTTCGTCGCTGACGCTGCGCGGGCAAAGTTTGCGGCTTTGCCCTGATCGCGGGAGTTCGATGCTGGTTGTCAGGGGTGGAGACACACGCTTTGCGACAAACATCAGTAATTTGGCGGCTTCCGGAATGCTGGGTGGATCGCCGATGACGGCGAACAGCACGTCGGTCCGCTTCAGCCTTGGAGATGGCTTTACCGCACGCGATGTCAGGGTCACGCTCGGCGAAACGTCGGCGCAAACGCGGTTTGATGTGGCAATGCTTGCCGGTCAATTTGGTGGGAATGCTATCAATGGCACACTCAGCGGCGGCGAAGGCCAGATCGGCAATGTGCCGTTGCTGATCGACGAAGCGGCGGGCAACTGGCGCTATCTGAATAATGTCCTGACGCTCGATGGCAGCTTGCGCGTGCTTGACGCCGCCAGCATCGACAGATTTCAGCCGATGGCGGTCCCGGATGTGATGCTGACTCTGGAAAACAGCATCATCAGTGCAATCGGGCAGATTACCGAGCCGAAAACGGGGCGGAAGGTCGCCGATGTCGATATCCGTCATGCGTTAAACAACAGCACCGGACGCGCCTTGCTTTCTGTCGATGGCGTGCGCTTTGACGATACGCTGCAACCCGAAATGCTGACGCCGCTGACCCTTGGTGTCATCGCCAATGTCGATGGCGCGGTGTTCGGCGACGGTCGGATAGAGTGGGACGCAAATGGCGTGCGCAGCAACGGGCGCTTTGCAACGCGCGGCATGAACCTCGCCGCTGCTTTCGGACCTGTAGAAGGGCTAACGACCGAGATTGTTTTTAATGACTTGTTGGGGCTGGAGACCGGGCCGGGGCAGCAGGCGCTGTTGGCGTCGGTGAACCCCGGAATTCCTGCGCTTAACGGCATGATCGGCTATCAGCTTCTGTCGGGTCAGCGCATTGCGATTGAGACGGGGCGGTGGCCGTTTGCCGGTGGCGAGTTGATTCTTGAGCCAACGATCCTCGATTTTGGCATTGAAGCCGAAAGAAGGCTGACATTCCGCGTGGTCGGCGTCGATGCCGAAAAGCTGCTCGGCGAATATGATTTCGAAAATCTGCGCGTTACCGGCGTTTTCGACGGCACATTGCCGATGGTGTTCGATCAGGACGGTGGACGGATCGTCGGCGGCGCGCTGGTTTCGCGTCCGGGTGGCGGCGAAGTCAGCTACCTTGGCGAACTGTCGTATGAAGATATGGGCACGTTTGCCAACTTCGCATTCGATGCGCTCAAATCGATCCGCTACAACCAGCTGACGATAGGCGTCGGCGGCAATATCGATGGCGAGATCATCACCGACATCAGCTTCAGCGGCCTGCAACAGGGCAGTCTGGCCAAGCGCAACTTCATCACCCAACAACTCGCACGCATCCCCATCCAGTTCAATGTCAGCGTGAAGGCGCAGTTCCGGCAGCTGATCGGCTCGATCCGCGGCATTTACGACCCGCAATATGCTGCGGACCGGGATCTGCAATTTCTGCTCAATCAGCAAAACGGAGTGCCGCCAGTTACCGGCGTGGAACCTGCGGAGAAGAAAGATGAACCAACCGATGAATAAGTCATTCAGCGAAGGGAAAGCGGCGATGGAGCATAAGCATCGACAATTGACGAACCGTATGGATAGTGCGATTCGCCGTAACATGGGGAAAGCGATATTCGTTTCGATACCGATTATGGTCACCGCTTTGTCGGGATGCGTGCAGGTTTCTGCGCCCGACAAGCCGATTGTAATCAACCTCAACATCGCAATCCGGCAGGAGGTTTTGTACCGGCTGGACGCGGCGTCGAAGAAGGTGATTGACGAAAATCCGGGGATATTCTGATGAAAGATTCTGTTGAAATGTTAATTGCCGCCATATTGTTGGGCACAACCGCGACCAGCGCGGTGGCTTTTCAGGCGGGCGGGCGTGATCCGGCTTATCAGAGCGCGCGCGAAAGCGGCTTGGTGGGTGAGAAGTCCGACGGTTATCTGGGCTTCGTGTCCGCACCGTCGCCAGCGATCCGCGCTTTGGTCGAGGACATCAATATCAAGCGCAAGGCGGCTTATTCGAAGGAATCGCTGGCCAACGGTGCAACCGTCGAAGAAATGGCGCTGCGCAACGGCTGTCGTCTGATTGCCGAGCGTACCGTGGCAGGCGAGAAATACCAGACACCGAGCGGTGCCTGGAAAACCCGCGATGGCGGACGGCCCGAGCTAGATCCGCGCTGCCCTTGAGCGCGATAACGTAATTTAAAAGGGGGGCGGAGCAGCATTGTTCCGACCCTTTCCTTTTGCGCCGCAGCATTCTTGGACGTGCTGCTGTTGACTTGTCACAACGCCTCTCCTAAAGCGCCGATGCCTAGGCGGGGTTGCCCCGAATTCGTGGCGGTTTCCCTGATCAAAAAGGTAAGAATCGCATGGCTTCGAACGACCCCGGGCAGGATAAAAACGGCAAAAGTGACGCTCGGCTCGATTCGTTAGACATGCAGCTGAAAGCGGCGCGTAAAGCCGAGGCGGTTCGCACTGGACAGGACCAACCCCCAGCCAAAGGAATGCGGCAGGGGAACCGGGTTTTGACAGAGTTGATTGCTGGTCCTGCTGGTGGTGCCCTTGTTGGTTGGTTGTTCGACCGCTTTCTGGGAACTACGCCGTGGCTCTTGTTGGTCTGCATGTTTTTAGGCATCGCAGTCGCCTTCAGGAATATCATAAAGATTTCAGGTGAGCGTCCGGAATAGTCTGGGCGCTTCTCGTGTATAAAAGTCTGCGCGTCCGCGCGTGGTCGCGTATAAAACAGGGTAGTGAACGTGGCAGGCGAAAGCGGCAAAATCGATCCGATGCACCAGTTCCAGATTGAGCCGCTCGCACAGCTCAATATTGGCGGTTACGACGTTTCTTTCACCAACTCGTCTTTGTTCATGATGCTCGTTCTCGGCGCTATCTGGCTGTTCATGTGGGGCGGTATGAAGCGCGAGCTGGTCCCCGGTCGCTGGCAGATGGCGGTCGAAGGCGTGACCGGCTTCATCGGCAATATGCTGTCTTCAAGCATCGGTCCTGAAGGCAAAAAATATGTGCCTTTGGTATTCTCGCTGTTCATGTTCATCTTAATGGCTAACTTTATGGGCATGGTGCCATTTGGTATTGTTCCCGGCGTCCATCCCTTCACCGTAACCAGCCATTTGACGGTCACTGCGGTGCTTGCGGTTATCAGTTTCTCGGTCGTCCTGATTGTCGGTTTCTGGAAGCATGGTCTGCATTTCTTTAGCCTGTTTGTGCCGCATGGCACACCGGTCTGGCTACTGTGGCTCATCCCGCTGATCGAGCTTTTCTCGTTCCTCATCCGCCCGTTCAGCCTCGCATTGCGTTTGTTCGTTGCGATGACCGCTGGTCACGTTTTGATGAAGGTGCTCGCGGGCTTCGTCATCAACGGCTTGAATGCGGAGGCGCTTTGGGTCGCACCCGTCGTCGCGCTGCCCAGCTTTATCCTGATGATCGGTATCACCCTGCTTGAGCTGCTGGTATGCGCCATTCAGGCTTATGTCTTCGCACTTTTGACTTCGCTCTACATTAACGACGCGGTCAATTTACACTGATTTTTCAACCACTAAATTTTAGTTTTTAACAGGAGTTATTATCATGGACGCAGAAGCAGCAAAATTGATCGGTGCCGGTCTTGCAGCAATTGGTGCCGGCCTTGCCGCTGGCGGTGTGGGTAACGTGTTCGGTTCGTTCCTGCAGGGCGCATTGCGCAATCCTGCGGCTGCGGATGGCCAGCAGGGCCGTTTGTTCATCGGCTTCGCGGCTGCTGAACTTTTGGGTCTGCTCGCATTCGTTGTTGCGATGATCCTGATCTTCGTTGCCTGATTGACGGTTTCGCCCCGGCCACGCGCCGGGGTATAATCTTCATAAGGACAGCTACGTAACATGCCTCAAATTGCCCAGATTCTTGAAACCTATGCTTCGCAGTTTTTCTGGCTGCTGATTGTCTTTGGCCTGATCTATGTTGTGATCGGGCTGGGCATGCTGCCTAAAATCGAGGCGAATATCGACGCCCGTGATCGCAAGATTGCGGACGACCTTGCGGCCGCCGAGCGCGCCCGTGCAGAGGCGGACAGTCTGGAAGATGGCGGCAGCGCCGAAATCGCGGACGCCCGTTCCGCAGCCCAAGCCAAGGCCAACGAGGCCAAGGCAGCGGCAGCCAAGGACGCCGAGGCGCGTTTGGCAGTTGCCGACGCAGAAATCGGTGCGAAAATCGCTGTCGCTGAAAAGGAACTGGCAAAGGCCAGTGCCAAGGCAATGACGAGCATCGAAAGCGTGGCAGCCGAAGCGGCGGCGGATATCGTCGCCAAGGTTTCGGGCGCCAAGGTAAGCGCGGCACAGGCCGCATCGGCAGTGAAGGCGGTATTGGCCAATGGCTAAGCAAGCAGCACCCACGACGGCAGCAACCGAAGCCGATCCGCATGCAGGGCATGATATGGCGGCTGCGTCCAACGGTAAGCTGGAGAAAGCTGAAGAGGCGCTCGATATGCTGGAAGACGATGCGGTGCCGGTGACCCAAGCGGGTACCGAGGCGCATGCGGGTGACGAGCATGCAGTGCCGTCGGCGCTGGGCTTTGACGCGACCATGCTGGTCGCTCTGGCCATGTTGGTCGTCATCGGCTTGGCCATCTGGAAAAAAGTGCCCGCGATGATCGGCGGAATGCTCGACAAGCAGATTGCCGGTATCAAAGAGCAGCTAGACCAAGCAACCGCGCTGCGCGCCGAGGCTGAAGCGATCAAGGCCGAATATGAAGCGAAAGCCAAAGCCGCAGCCCAAGACGCCATCGACATGAAGGCTGCTGCTGTCGAAGAAGCCAAGCTGATTGTTGCCACTGCCAAGGTGGCTGCAACCGATCTGATCGCCCGCCGCGCCAAAGCCGCTGAAGACAAAATTGCCGCTGCAGAGCGCACCGCCATCGCCGATGTGCGCGCTAAGGCCGCCGAGGTTTCGGCTGCTGCTGCTGCGCAACTGATTGCCCAGCATCATGATGCCAAGGCGGATGCGTCGCTGGTTGATGCCAGCATATCTTCGCTGAACTGATTATCTCCTCTCCCACAGGGAGAGGGTTGTGCAGACTTGCGAGTTTACTCGCTAGGCGTAGCTGGGTGAGGGGATGTGCCCTTTCGGTAGCCCAGAACCCCTCATCCAACTCCGCCTAATCGCCAAAGCGATAAGGTTCCATATCCTTCTCCCACTGGAGAAGGTTTGGGGATAGCGCTCGCGCTTCATTCTCCTTACATCAACCCTCGCATGTCCAAAGCCGACCGCCCCGACCAACCCAACGCAGCCTCCCGCTTCAATGAGGAGAAAGCGACCTACTCGCTGCGCGGTTCGGAACAGCCCGATCTGGAGGCGGGGGTCGCGGCGATCCGGAACGTCTGGAAAACCCTGCCGCCCAAACCCGGCGTTTACCGCATGCACGACGCGCGCGGCGATATCCTGTATGTCGGTAAGGCGCGCGCGCTCAAGAACCGGGTGAGCAATTACACGCAGGTCGATCGGCTACCCAACCGCCTGCGCCGTATGGTCGCGCAGACGCGGTCGATGACGATTGTCACAACCAATAGCGAAGCCGAGGCTCTGCTGCTCGAGGCGCAGCTGATCAAGCGGTATCGTCCAGCTTATAACGTCCTCCTGCGCGACGACAAAAGCTTCCCGTTCATCCTGCTGCGTTCCGACCATAAATTCCCACGTATCCAGAAACATCGCGGCGCTCGGCGGCATAAGGGGCAATATTATGGGCCATTTGCCAGCGCCGGTTCGGTCAACGTCACGCTCAACGCGCTCGAAAAGCTGTTCCTGTTGCGCAGCTGCACCGACAGTTTCTTCAACAACCGCGACCGGCCCTGCTTACTCTACCAGATCAAACGCTGTTCGGCGCCCTGCGTCGGGCGGATCGACGACGCGGCTTATGGCGAGTTGGTGGCCGACGCCAAATCGTTTCTCGACGGCAAATCATCGGGGGTGCAGGCGAAGCTCGCCAAGGAAATGGAAGGGGCAGCCGAAGGGCTCGATTTCGAACGCGCCGCGATGCTGCGCGACCGGCTGAAGGCGCTGACCTTCATTCAGGGTTCGCAAGCGATCAACGCGCAGGGCGTGGGCGACGCGGATATCTTCGCGCTGGCGCACAAGAACGGCGTTATGGGGATACAGGCGTTCTTCATCCGTGGCGGGCAGAATTGGGGGCACCGCGCGTTCTTCCCGTCGCACACGCAGGAATTACCCGAGGAGGAGGTGCTGACCAGCTTCCTCGCGCAATTTTACGAGGATGTGCCGCCCGCCAAGTGCATCCTGCTCGACCGCGCGTTGCCTGAAGCGGCGTTGCTGGCGCAGGCGCTGTCTGAGCGGGCAGAACGCAAGATCGAGATATCCGCCCCGCAACGCGGCGACCGTGTTCGGCTGGTTGGGCAGGCCAAGCGCAATGCCGAGGAAGCGCTTGACCGGCGGCTGGCGGAGAGCACGACGCAAGGCAAATTGCTGCGCGAGGTCGCCGACTTGTTCGAACTCGCCGAACCGCCCAAGCGGATCGAGGTTTACGACAACAGCCATATTCAGGGCACCAACGCGCTTGGCGCGATGATCGTTGCCGGGCCGGAGGGCTTCATCAAGGGCCAGTACCGCAAGTTCAATATCAAGAACCCCGACACCGCGCCGGGCGATGACTTCGCAATGATGCGCGAAGTGATGTTGAGAAGGTTTGGGCGGTTGCTGAACGATAAAGAATCCGTTCGTGTCGAGCGAAGTCGAGACACCGTGAGGTCAGGCACGACCGATAGGCCTCTCGACGACGCTCGAGGCGAACGGGATTTTGAGGATAGAGACGAAACTTGGCCGGATCTGGTGTTAATCGACGGTGGCAAAGGCCAAATGAGCTCGGTGATGCAGGTGGTGAACGAACTGGGCATTGAAGATGTCGCTTTCATAGGTATCTCCAAAGGCCCCGACCGCCATGCCGGGCGCGAGACATTCCACTTTCCAGACGGTCGCGAATTCGATCTGCCGGTAAACGCGCCGGTCCTGTTCTACCTCCAACGCCTCCGCGACGAAGCTCACCGTTTTGCAATAGGCGCGCACCGTGCAAAGCGAAGCAAAGCCATAACCGCCAGCCCGCTCGACGAAGTCCCCGGCATCGGCCCCGCGCGCAAGAAGGCACTGCTGATGCATTTCGGCACGGCACGGGCAGTGCGAGATGCCAGTCTGGAAGATTTGGCCAGAGCGCCGGGCGTATCAGCGGCGGTGGCGCAGGCGGTGTATGATTTTTATCATGCGGGCGGGTGACGGGCAGATGCTTGATATTTGTCGCCAAAAGCGTATCTTTGCCGAATGAACGCGCAGTCACCCATTGTTTCGGAATTCGAAACCACGGAAAAGGCAGAGGCTTATGAGGCTTGGCTACGCGCAAAAGTGGCCGCTTCTCTGGCCGACGACAGCCCATCGGTGCCGCATGACGAAGCGATGAGCGTTGCCCGCAAAACAATCGACAAGAGACGCGGTGCTAAAGCTCGTTTGGCGCGCTAGGGCGCTTTCCGATCTCGAAACGATATTGTCGTTCATCGCCGACCGGAATTTGGCGGCGGCGGACGGTTTGTTGGCCGCTATCGAAACCTGTACCGAACGCTTACCCGAACATCCGTTCCTCTATCGCGCCGGTCGTGTTGATGGCACCCGTGAAGCTGTTGTGCATCCCAATTATATCGTGATTTATCGGGTGGGCGCTGACGTTGTCGAAGTCGTAAATATAGTTCACGCACGGCAGCAATATCCTTAGATTTTTGACCGCAGACGCACAGGGGAGCCAAGATGCCAACAATCCACGCCAACAAAATCGAACTCTATTACGAAGGCAACGGCCCCGCAGGCGCGCCGGTAATCCTGCTGGTTATGGGCCTCGGCACGCAGATGATCGCTTGGCCCGATGATTTCATCCAAGGGCTCGTCAAATCGGGGTTTCGCGTCATCCATTATGACAATCGCGACATTGGCCTTTCGTCGCGGCTCGATGGAGCAGCCGCGCCAAATTTGATCTGGGCGATGGTTGCAGCCCGGTTCAGGTTGCCGCTGCAGGTGGCTTACACCTTGAACGACATGGCGGCGGACGGCATCGGCCTGCTCGATGCGCTCGGCATCAAAAAGGCGCATGTCGTTGGCGCATCGATGGGCGGCATGATCGCCCAGCTGATCGCCGCGACATATCCTGACCGCGTGCTTAGCCTGACATCGGTGATGTCGACCAGCGGACGGCCGGGCTTGCCGGGGCCGGATGCCGCACTCCGCAAACGGCTGATGGCTAAACGACCGCCAAATCCCAGCCGCGATGAGGCGGTCGCGTTCGGTGCAGAGGGATTGCAGGCGATATCCTACGACGACGCCATGCGCGCACCTGATGCGTTCGAAGCGATGGCGGCACGTGCTTTCGACCGCAGCTACAACCCGATGGGCATGAAACGGCAGTTGCTTGCAATCATCGCCGATGGCAGCCGGGTTGAGAGGCTCAAGACGATAAAAGCGCCGACGCTGGTGATCCACGGGGCCGCCGACCCGCTGGTGCCGCTTGCGGGCAGCGAAGATATCGCGAACAACGTACCTGGCGCGAAGCTGGAGATCATCGACGAAATGGCGCACGACCTGCCGCCGTCGCAGGTGGGGCGCATGGTCGAACTGATCTCCAACCATGCGCACGCCGCCTGACGCTACCGGTTATCCAACTGCGCCCGCACAGCTCGCAACCCCTCACGTGTAATGTGGTAAGGTGCGCCGCCGATGCTGCCGATCAGCCGTTTGCGGCGTAGCTTCTGGAACACCGGGATAGTGCAATCGTCCAGCCGCCAGCCATCGCGGTTCATGCAGTCGATTTCGACTATGCGACCGCGTCCGTCAAAGCGGTGGATAATAGACCCGCCTTGCGCCAACGCGTGCAGCACGCGCTGTTCGTATTTTGAGATGTTCATTGAAACCTGCCCGTAAAAATTGATCAACGGCCAGCAGACGCGCTTGAGCGTCTCTGGTGCGTATCAGCAGGACCGCGAATTTATCGCGGCTGCTGGATCAACGGGTAGCAATCTCGGTCATATTTCCCTCAAACGATACCAAAGAATATATCAGACGATGCCGCAATGACAAGCCAGATGCTTGACGCAGTAGCAGCAAAATGGCACCATGCGCCCGTCGCATTGAAAAGCTAGGGAGGTGTTCAATGTCTGATAATTTCATAATACTCACGCGCCGTGAAATAATGCGTCTTTCTGCGATTGCGGGTGGTATCAGTATTGCTGCACCGGGTTGGGCGCAGATCAATCTCGACAAAGTCGGAGGTGCGGGGAAGGATCTCGCTAAAGCAGAATCGATCAGCGATGCCGAACTCAAAATCTATTTTGATGACGTGGCCAAGGAAACCGACCGGATGAACCCAGTGGCTGGCCCCAAAGATCCTTATGGCAAACGCATCGCGACGTTATCGAAAGGCTTGCAAAACCATGACGGGATGAAACTCGATATCAAAGCCTATCTCGTCAAAGACGTAAACGCCTTTGCCATGGGCAACGGTACAATCCGCGTATTTTCCGGGTTGATGGACCAGTTTACCGATGACGAAATTCGCTACGTAATCGGTCATGAAATCGGCCATGTGAAGGCGGGGCATAGCAAAAAACGGATGCAGACTGCGCTGCGGGCGAGTGCGTTGCAAAAGGGTGCAGGAGCAGCAGGCGGCACGGTAGGCCGAATGGCATCTGGCGAACTGGGTGACCTGTTCAAAAAGGTCGTGGTGGCGCAGCATAGCCAGGCGAATGAAAAAGAAGCCGATGATTACGCAATGAACTTCATGAAAACCAAAGGCTACCAGCCGATGGGCGCGGTGACTGCGCTCGAAAAACTGGCGGCGATGGATGGTAACAAGAAAAACCCGTTGCAGTTTCTTTCCACCCACCCGAGCCCGGGCGCGCGCGCGAAACGGATGCGGACTTTGGTATAATGGCGTTTTATGTTGCGGCGCACAATGAAAGGGGTTGCGCGCAGCGGATGAAGCGATAACATATATCCATGTCAGTAAATCAACTCCTCCTTGAAGCCATCGCGCTCAAGAAATGTGTCACCACGACGTACAACAATGTCGAAATGACGCTCGCCCCGCATATTCTCTATTCGAAGCATGACGCGTTGTTCATCGATGCCGTTGCGCTCGAACGGAACGGCGCGCCGCCGAAGGAGAAGAAACTGGGGGCGTTCCATCTTGCAGGGCTTAAAGGGCTGGAACTGAAGGATCGGCATTTTGAGCCAGAGGCGTTATTTGACCCAGCCGCTTCCAAATATGAGGGCGTTACACTGTTTGTTGTTGGGGCCGCTTAGTCGCATATAGCTTGATTTGTTCATTCTATGTTCTAATCTTATTTGATGACTCGCGTGCCGGATGCTCATCGCCTGTTCTTTACACTGATGCCGCCAGCGGATCTGTTGGGCGAGTTGGCTTGGCTGCGCGGTCGTGACACACAGGGCCGAGCCGAGGCAGATGACCGCCTGCATGTGACGATGTTTCTTTTCGAGCATGATATAGAATTTCAGACAGCAATCGCGGCCCGCATACATGAAGCATTGGATGGGCAAACGCTCCCCACCTGTCGGCTTGTGTTTGAGCAGCTTGTTCGGGGTGGGGATTCAACGCTTCTACTGCCAAATGAGAAGCTTGATGGAGTGCTGCGGTTGCAGAGTCGCTTGGCTATGCTGTTAGGCGCAGCTGATTTGCATCCAAAAAATAATTGGCGCTTTAATCCGCACATGACGCTGCGTCGAGGCAAGGTGGTCGGCGCGACGCAGGCAATCGACGCCGTAAGCTGGACGGCAAATGAAATAGTGTTGCTCGACAGCCTGATTGGGCTGACGCAATATGATGTAATCGGGCGTTGGCCGCTGACGGCCACCGAAAAGTAAGAGAGGATTCAATGGCGCAGGGCAAAATTCGTGTCGGCATTGGCGGCTGGAGCTTTGAGCCGTGGCGGGGCGTGTTTTATCCGCGAGGACTGCGGCAGAAGGACGAGCTTTCTTACGCCACTGCGCAGATGACAGCGATCGAGATCAACGCGACTTATTACGGCACGCAGAGCCCCAAGAGCTTCGCCAACTGGGCCGCCGCTGCTCCCAAAGATTTTGAGTATAGTGCAAAGGCATCGCGTTTTTGCACCAACCGGAAGATACTTGCCGAGGCAGGGCCTTCGATTGAGAAATATATGGGGCAGGGGCTTGTGGAATTGGGTGACAAGCTCGGCCCGATTGTCTGGCAATTTGCGGCGACCAAGAAATTCGACGCGGACGATTTTGGCAAATTCCTCGATCTGTTGCCGGAAGAGCTTGATGGCAGAAAGCTCCGTCATGCGCTGGATGTCCGCAATATCAGTTTTGATGATCCGGTGTTCATTGAACTGGCGCGGAGCAGAGGCATGGCAATCGTGCATTCCGATCATCCCGAATATCCTCTGATTGCGGCAGATACTGCCGATTTTGTCTATATGCGCGTGATGAAGGCGCGAGAGGAGTTGGATGAAGGCTATAGTGCCGCTGAGCTTGACGCTTGGGCGGTCAAAGCAAGGAAATGGGCGAAAGATGGCCGCGACGTCTATCTGTTCTTCATCAGCGGTGCCAAGGTTCGCAACCCTGCGGCAGCGCGGGCGGTTATTGAACGGTTGGCTTAGACACAAAAATTCGTCATGCTGAACTTGTTTCAGCATCTTAATTTTGTTGGTGCCGACGGAAAAAGTAAGACCCTGAAACGAGTTCAGGGTGACGGTATTTGGAACGCCATGCACATCACCGCCTCCGCGATTGTCTGCTCGGTTCGCAACCACGGCGAGACCGGAGCCATCGTGCGCGCTTTTGCTAGCGAGCAGGGGATGCTGGCGGGCTATGTGCAAGGCGCGCGCGGGCGGCATTTGCGCCCGGTGCTTATCCCCGGCAATGTTATCAGGGGCGAATGGCGGGTGCGGGTGTCCGGGCAACTGGCGTCGCTTGTTGCCGAGCCGCTGCACAGCCGCGCACATTTGCTGTCGGAGCCGCTGGCGATTGCCGCGATTGACTGGGTAACTGCGCTGACCGCCGCAACGTTGCCCGAGGTTTATCCCTATCCGCGATTGCATGACGCGCTCGACGGTGTGCTGTCGGCGATAGAACTGGCCCCCGCCGCGCGGGTATGGGCAGGGGCGGTGGCGCAATATGAGACATTGCTGTTGGCGGAACTTGGCTATGCCGAGGAGGTCGAGGCGAGCGGCGCGCCGGTTGCGATGATGGCGCAGAACCGCGAACGGCTGGTGGCCCATGTATTGGGCGAACGACGCGCCGATGTCATGGCCGCGCGTGAACGGCTAGTGGACCGGCTAAAAAGGGCGGTTGCGTAATTCGGGCGGCGGCGGCAAGGGGATTGCCAATTCATTCAATATCCGTTCGTGTCGAGCGTAGTCGAGACACCGCGAGGTCGCGCACGACTGATGGGCATCTCGACTACGCTCGATGCGAACGGGGTTATAGTTTGCTGGAGTGCTCATGCTAATCGCCCTGTTACCCGGAGACGGAATTGGTCCCGAAGTCATCACCGAGGCGCGGCGTGTGCTTGATGAGTTGGCGATTGATGGCCTGACCTTCGAGGAAGCACCGGTTGGCGGTGCGGCGTATAAGGCGACCGGGCATCCGCTGCCGCCAGCAACGCTCGAACTGGCCAAGCGCGCCGATGCGATACTGTTCGGCGCGGTCGGCGACCCCGATTGCGACAATCTCGAACGCCATTTGCGGCCCGAGCAGGCGATCCTTGGGCTTCGCAAGGAATTGGCGCTGTTCGCCAACCTCCGCCCGGCGACGCTGTTCGCCGAACTGGCCGATGCAAGCGCGCTCCGCCCGGAGGTTGCGTCTCAGATCGACATGGTCATCGTCCGCGAACTCAACGGCGACGTGTATTTTGGCGAAAAGGGTATGCGCAAAACTGCCGACGGCAAACGCGAAGGCTATGACATCATGTCCTATAATGAGGACGAGGTGCGCCGCATCGCGCGGGTTGGCTTCGAGACCGCGATGGTGCGGCGCAAGAAGATGTGCTCGGTTGATAAGGCCAATGTGCTCGAAACCTCGCAATTGTGGCGTGATGTTGTGATCGAAACCCACGCTGAGTACCCTGAAGTCGAACTCAGCCATATGTATGTCGACAATTGCGCGATGCAGTTGGTGCGCAATCCGGGCCAGTTTGACGTGATCGTCACCGGAAATCTGTTCGGCGACATTTTGTCCGACCAAGCGAGCATGTGCGCAGGCTCGATCGGCATGCTGCCCAGCGCCTCGATCGATAGCAACCAGAAGGGCCTGTACGAGCCGATCCACGGCAGCGCGCCAGACATTGCGGGGCAGCGCAAAGCCAATCCGCTGGCGACCATTCTATCCGCCGCAATGATGCTGCGTTATTCGCTCGGCTTGCCCGATGTGGCGAACCGAATCGAGGCCGCAGTGGCCAAGGCACTCGCTGGCGGTGCGCGTTCGGCGGACCTTGGGGGTAAGATGTCCACAAGCGAAATGGGCGACGCGGTGCTTGCCGCCTTGACCTGAACCCTCCGCTCCCCGAAAAGCAACGCATGAAGAAAAATACCGGCCAGAATCGCGCGATAACCTCGAAATGGCGGCCCGCCACGCAGGCGGTGCGCGGTGGCACGTGGCGTAGCGAGCATGGCGAGACGTCGGAGGCGTTGTTCCTCTCATCGGGCTTTACCTATGATGACGCCGAAACCGTCGCGGCGCGCTTTGCTGGCGAAGCCGAGGGCATGACCTATTCGCGGTTGCAAAACCCGACGGTGCAGATGCTCGAAGAACGTATTGCATTGATGGAAGGTGCCGAGGCGTGCCGTGCACAGGCGACCGGCATGGCCGCGATGACGACGGCCTTGTTGTGCCAGCTTTCGCAGGGCGACCATGTGGTCGCAGCGCGCGCGGCGTTCGGTTCGTGCCGTTGGCTTACCGACGAACTGCTGCCACGTTGGGGGATTTTGACAACCACTATCGACAGCCGCAACAATGAAGAATGGCTGGCGGCGATCCAGCCCAATACCAAGGTCTTCTTCTTTGAAACGCCCGCCAACCCGACGATGGATATTGTCGACATGGCCTATGTCTGCGGGCTGGCGAAACAGCATGGGATCACCACGGTGGTCGACAACGCCTTTGCGACGAGCGTGCTGCAGCGCCCGATGGATTATGGCGCGGATGTCGTGGCCTATAGCGCGACCAAGTTGATGGACGGGCAGGGACGCGTGCTCGCTGGCGCGGTCTGCGGGTCGCAGCAATGGATTGACGAGGTCCTGTTGCCGTTCCAGCGGAACACCGGGCCTAATTTGTCGCCGTTCAACGCGTGGGTGGTGCATAAGGGGCTCGAAACACTCGAACTGCGTGCGATGAAGCAGTCGGAAAATGCGCTGGCGGTAGGCAAATTCCTCGAAGGCCGCGTGCCGGTGATGTTGCATCCGGGGTTGCCGTCACATCCGCAGCATAATCTGGCACGCTCGCAGATGAAGGCATGCGGGCCGATATTTTCGTTCGAACTCGATGGCGGTCGCAAGCAAGCACACGGCCTTTTGAACGCATTGCAACTTATCGATATATCGAACAATATCGGCGATGCACGCAGCCTGATGTGCCACCCCGCTTCCTCCACGCATCACGGTATGGGGCCGGAAGGGCGCGAAGCCATGGGTGTCGGCGAAGGGATGATCCGCATCAATGTTGGTCTCGAAGACCCTGCGGATTTGATGGAAGATTTGGATCAGGCTTTAAAGGTGGTTGGACTATGATTCTCGACGCATTTTTCACCGCCAGCACCACCAGCCACAAGGTCACCGTGCGCGTCGCGCCCAATTTCCTGCCCGAGCAATCATCGGCTGATCAGGATCGTTGGTTCTGGTCGTACCATGTTCGGATCGAAAACCACGGCGATGAGCCGGTGCAATTGCTCACGCGGCACTGGCGGATTACCGATGGTCGCGGGATGGTGAACCATGTCGATGGCGACGGCGTGGTCGGTGAGCAGCCTTTGCTCTATCCCGGCGGAAGCCACGACTATGTCTCGGGCTGTCCGCTAACGACGCCGAGCGGGATGATGGAAGGGCATTACCGTTTCCTGCGCGAAGACGGGACCACATTCTTGGCCGATATTCCCAAGTTCAAGCTGGTCGCGCCGGCCACGGCGCGATGAAGCGGACGCATCTACCTCTGAACGGATTGCGCGTATTGGACGCAGCGGCGCGGCATTTGAGTTTTACCAAAGCCGCTGACGAATTGGCGGTGACGCCGGCCGCAGTTGGCCAGCAAATTCGTGCGCTGGAAGATATGCTGGGCGTTGTGTTGTTTAGGCGGACCCCGAAAGGTCTTGAACTGACCGGGGAAGGCTCAGCCGGTCTCGACGCTCTGCGCCAAGGGTTCTTGATGTTCGAAGACGCCGTGCGCGCGATGCAGGCAGGGCAATCATCCAACTCGCTAACGATCGCCGCACCGCGTGATTTTACCGCGAAATGGCTGGCGGCGCGGCTGGCAAAATTCGGTCAGGGAAATCCCGATACGCGCTTTACGTTGATCGCGGCAGATGAGGATATTGACTTCACCGAAGCCAATCTGGACATGGCAATCCGCCTAACCGATGGCCCCGGCGAGCATGAAGGCGTGCGTTTGGCGGCGGGGGCGTTTGTGACGGTCACCGCGCCGGAAGGCGGAACCGATACGCCAATCTCATGGCCGCGTTGTCCGGTTGCTGATGGCCTGCCTGCGCTGCGTTTGGCCGATGCCGGTCTGGCGATCGACGCCGCCGCAATCGGGCTCGGTCGAGCGAATGTGCCGCATCTTCTGGCCGAAGCCGACCTGGCTGCGGGCCGCGTGCGCGCTCTGGACAACGCAAAGGAGAGCAATCTCGCTTACTGGCTTGTCGCACCATTGCCGCAATGGCGGCAGAAGAAGGTCAAGGCATTGGTAGAGGCGTTGACGGGCTAACGATCATCAAGCGTCGATCGCTTCCTCGTCCAACTGTGCGGCATTGTTCTGGATGAAATTGAACCGGTGTTCGGGGTTTTTGCCCATCAGGCGGTCGACCAGATCGGTCACCACCGCGCGGCGCTCATATTCGTTGGGCAAGGTAATGCGGATCAGCGAGCGCGTGGCGGGGTCCATCGTCGTTTCGCGCAGCTGGCCGGGGTTCATTTCGCCGAGGCCTTTGAAGCGGCCGACATCGACCTTTTTGTTCTTGAACACCGTCGCCTCCAGTTCGGCGCGGTGCGCGTCGTCGGCGGCGTAGACGCTCTGGCTGCCATGGGTCAGGCGGTAGAGCGGCGGGCGCGCTAGAAACAGGTGCCCGGCGCGGACGATCTCGGGCATTTCCTGGAAGAAATAGGTCATCAAAAGCGTCGCAATATGCGCGCCGTCGACATCGGCGTCGGTCATGATGATGATACGTTCGTAACGCAGATTGTCCGGATTACAGTCCTTGCGAATACCGCAACCGAGCGCGAGTTGCAGGTCGGCAATTTCGCTATTGGCGCGAATTTTTTCGAGCGTAGCCGACGCGACGTTCAGGATTTTGCCTCGGATCGGCAGGATCGCCTGCTTTTTCCGGTCGCGCGCTTGTTTGGCGCTGCCGCCCGCGCTGTCGCCTTCGACGATGAACAGTTCGGTCCCCGCCGGATCATCGGACGAGCAATCGGTCAGCTTGCCTGGCAGGCGGACCTTGCGGCCCGAGGTCGCGGTCTTGCGTTTGACTTCGCGCTCGGCTTTGCGGCGCAGACGATCGTCGACCTTCTCCAGAATGAAGCCCATCAACGCCTTGCCGCGCTCCATGTTGTCGGCAAGGAAATGGTCGAAATGGTCGCGCACCGCGTTTTCGACGAAGCGTGCGGCCTCGGGGCTGGTCAGCCGGTCCTTGGTCTGGCTCTGGAATTGCGGGTTGCGGATGAAGACCGAGAGCATCAGTTCGGCTTCGTTGAAGATGTCCTCCGACGAAATTTGTGCGGCCTTCTTCTGGCCGATCAGCTCACCAAACGCGCGCAAACCTTTGGTCAGTGCGGCGCGGACGCCCGCTTCATGCGTGCCGCCATCGGGGGTCGGGATGGTGTTGCAATACCAGCTATAAGAGCCGTCCGAATATAATGGCCACGACACCGCCCATTCGACGCGCCCTTGGCTGTCAGGAAAGTCCTGCGTCCCGGCGAAAAAGTCGGTGGTGGCACAAGCCCGCTCCCCCAATTGCTCGCGCAAATGGTCGGACAGGCCGCCGGGAAACTGAAACACTGCCTCGGCAGGAACATCCTCGGTCGCGAGGTCAGGATCGCAGCGCCAGCGGATTTCGACACCCGCGTAGAGATACGCTTTCGACCGCGCCAGCCGGAACAGCCGCGCTGGTTTGAACTTCGCATCGGGTCCGAAAATCTCGACATCTGGCGTAAATGCAATCGTCGTCCCGCGCCGGTTGGGGGTTGGGCCAAGCTCCTCCAGCGGCCCGAGCCGGTGCCCCTTCGAAAAGCGCTGGCGATACAATAACCGGTTTCGCGCAACCTCGACCACGGTATCGTCGGACAGCGCATTGACCACCGACACGCCCACACCGTGTAATCCGCCGCTGGTCGCATAGGCCTTGTCGGAAAACTTGCCGCCTGAGTGCAGCGTGGTCAGGATAACCTCCAGCGCCGACTTGTCGGGAAATTTCGGATGCGGATCGACCGGGATACCGCGGCCATTGTCGCTGATCGTCAAGCGGTTGCCTGCAGCCAGATACACCTCGATCCGGTTGGCATGCCCCGCGACCGCTTCGTCCATCGAGTTGTCGAGTACTTCGGATGCCAGATGGTGCAACGCGCGTTCGTCGATGCCGCCGATATACATGCCTGGACGCCGCCGGACAGGCTCCAACCCCTCCAGCACTTCGATCGTGGAAGCATCATATTCGTTGGAAGCAGCGGTCGCCGCAGCCCCCCCGCCAAACAGGTCATCACTCATACGCTGCCTATAAGACGCGGGGAGTCACCCACGCAAGCGCGTTGAATTACTGCCTTCAATCGCTTGTGGATAATTACGCAATCCTGTGCTCCTGCGAAAGCAGGAGTGCTGGAGGTGCAGCGCAATGTCGACAACGCTCCTGCCTTCGCAGGAGCACGCAGTCACCTTACCCGCGGTCCGCCAAATGGCATCGGCGGGGGAGGGCGACGCACGCCGCGTGGCAATTGTGCCTGATAGGCGCGACCGCAATGTTCGACGCAATACGGGAAACCGGGGTTTACTGCGACACCGCAGAAATGAAAGTCGGCTTCGCCCGGATGGCCCATTGGCCAACGGCAAACGCGCTCGTTCAGGTCGAGCAGCGAGGTCTTTGTCGCCATTTCGGGGCTTGGTTTGGCGGGAACCAGACGGCGCGGCGGCGCAGGCGGGATCGGCGCCTGCTGGTCGCCCGGACCTTGACGCATAAAGCCGCCGGGGCCGATCGAGACGATCCGCGGCATTGCTGTCGTTGCGCGTTCGGCCTGGGCATCTGCTGTCGCAGGCGTGTTTTCCTGACGCGTGGCCGGCGCAGGGGCCGCCATGCGCGGCTTCATCTGTGCAGGTGCCGGCGCGGCCTTTGGCGGGGCTTTCTTCAGCCCGGTTTTCTTTTCGGGCTCGTTCGCCTTCACCGGCGACGGCCGCGATTTCAGACCCAAACGATGCGCCTTACCGATGACGGCGTTGCGGCTAACGCCGCCGAGTTCTTCGGCGATCTGGCTTGCGGTCAGGCCCTTTTCCCAAAGGGTCTTCAATTGGTCAATCCGCTGGTCAGTCCAGGCCATAAATGCTCCGATATTCTATATTATCATTAAGCCGACCGCAGATGCTGCCCCGGCGCGATTGCGCCTTGCGGTCGAAGCTGCAAGCCGATAGTCGATTGCGCGATGAGTATCCACAATAAAACATCTGCCCAGAGGCAACAGAGCCCAGATAGGGATTTAAGCGCGCAAGTGCAACTGCAGCAGGGCAGTTATGTCATCCGCAACGTGAACTGGATCGGTCTGCGCACACTGTACATGAAGGAAGTGCGCCGCTTTTTCAAAGTGCAGTTACAGACGGTGTGGGGCCCCGCAATCACCACACTCCTCTATTTGATCGTTTTTACCGTGGCACTCGGCGGCGTCCGTCCAACGGTGCTCGGCGTGTCTTTTGCCGATTTCATCGCGCCCGGCCTCATCATCATGGGCATGATGCAGAACGCCTTTGCCAATTCCAGCTTTTCGCTTTTGGTCGCGAAGATCCAAGGCACCATCGTCGATTATCTCATGCCGCCTTTGTCCAATGCGGAAGTATTGATCGCGCTGATCGGTGCTGCGGTCACCCGCGCGGCGTTTGTGGGTAGTGCGATTTGGCTGGCGATGGCGCTGTGGCCGGGCGTCAACGTCACACCCGTGCATTTCTGGGCGGTGTTGTGGTTCGGGCTCATGGGCTCGACGCTGCTGGCGCTGATCGGGGTGATGACGTCGATCTGGGCGGACAAATTTGATCATGCCGCTGCAATCACCAATTTCGTTGTCATGCCAGCAGCACTGCTCTCGGGCACATTTTATTCGGTCGATAAACTGGCCCCCACATTTCAGGCGCTAAGCCACGCCAACCCGCTCTTCTACGCCATTTCCGGATTCCGGTATGGCTTTATCGGCAGCGCCGATAGCCCTGTCGAATTCGGAGCGATCCTGTTGCTAGGCATCAACGTGGTGCTTGGTACTGTCTGCTATCTGCTGCTGCGCTCGGGGTGGAAACTGCGGGCTTAGGATAGAACGTGGCGCGGCAAATGGTATCACAGTCCCCAACTTTGTCATTCCCGCGAAAGCGGGAATGACAAAATGGTGGGTCGTGATACCATTTAACGAGCCGCCCCTACCGCGCCACTGTCCACGTTTGCGCCTGACAGAATGGGCCGATACAACCCTTCACCACCAGATTGCCGGACTTGCCCTTATAGACCACGGAGCGATAGGTTTTGCCCGACTTCGGATCGTAAATCTGGCCCTTCCACTCATTGCCGACTTCCTTGAAACCGGTGAGAATGTTCATGCCCAACAATGTGCGACCGCGCAGTGCTTTGTTGGGATTGTGGATGTCTTTCTGGCCCACGCCATTGGGCGGCGTAACCAGAAACTTCGCCAGCTTGCCGCAAATCGTCGGCCCGCACTGGTAAATCTCTACGAGGCCATCCTTGCTTTGCGTCACCCAGCGTCCGGTGATCGGCGCGGCGGCCTGCGCAGACACCGGCAATATCATTGCGGCAGCAAGCACGATCCAATTTTTACCTGACAACATATGCTCTCCTCGAATTCGATATTGGGACGTTAGCTCGCTTCCGATACATCGCAATGGTTTTGCCTTTTTATGACGTCCTGCTAATCCGCCCAACATGAACGGAATCATTCTCTACGATTATTGGCGCTCGTCAGCCGCCTACCGCGTGCGCATTGTGCTCAACCTTAAAGGCGTAGAATATACTTCTGTTCCGACCAGCCTGCTTGATGGCGCGCACAAGCACCCCGATTATGTCGCGCGCAATCCGCAAGGGTTTGTGCCGATGCTGTCGATTGACGGGCATGATTTGACGCAGAGCCTGGCGATCATCGACTATCTCGATGCGAATTATCACGAACCGAAGATGGTCTCCTCCGATCCGGCGATGCGCGCCAAGACACTGGCGCAGGCGCTGGTGATTGCCGCCGATATCCATCCGGTCAACAATTTGCGGATAGTGAAATATCTGAAGGATGTGCTGGGGCATGACCAGAGCGCAATCGACGACTGGTACCGACACTGGATCGTCGAAGGATTTACCGCGCTGGAGGCAATGGCACCCGATGACGGCCTGTTCGGCAGCGACCTGCCTAACCTCGCCGACGTTTGTCTCGTCCCGCAAATGTACAATGCGCGGCGGTTCGATACGCCGTTGGAGGCCTTTCCCAAGCTGGTGCGGATTGATACCGTGCTGACCGCGCTTCCTGCTTTTGCAGCGGCGCATCCAGATGCGGTGAAGCCCGAAGCATGAGTTTTCTGAGATTTTCAGCGCTGCCGTTGGTGGCCGTGATTTGCTGTCAGCAACCCGCAACCGCTCAGACCAAGAAAATTGTGCCATGTCCGCCTGAGGTTTTTGCGGCGATTCCGGACGACCATATCATATTTGATTGCGAAATTACGGTCACCGGAAACCTGTCGCGGTCGAAAAGCGCCGCGATTGAGGCCATGTCCACAGTAGAGCCCGGTAATGAACGGCTGGAAACCGTCCTTGATGATGTTCCCGGTTTGCAGCAGTTCCGTCGATCGGACGCCCGCTCGGCCAATCCCACGAGCCAAGGGGTCACTCTTCGCGGCTTGGGCGGCAATGCATCGTCTCGTGCAATCCTCATCCTTGACGACGTGCCTCAAGCTGATCCGTTCGGCGGCTGGATAAGCTGGCCGGGTTATGACGCGCTTAACCTTGCGAGCATCCGTGTGCGACGTGGCGCAGGGCAGGTTGCCTCCGGACCGGGTGCGCTGGCGGGTGTCATTGAACTGGACAGCCTGCAAAACACGAATCTGCTCAGCGGCAGCATTGCCTATGGCAACCGGAGCAGCATTGACGCCAAGGCTGCGCTTTTGACAAAGCTAGGTTCAGGCAGCATCTCAATGTCCGGAAGCTACGCAACGGGTGACGGTTTCATCCCTGTCATTGAGGGGCAACGCGGCATAGCAGATCGCAGCGCACCCTATGAACAAATGGGTTTGGCACTACGGGCGGTCGCGCCATTGTCTGGCGACACCGAATTGCAGGCGGGCGTCCGCGCATTCAGCGACGAACGCGAACGCGGGTTCGAATTTTCCGACAACCAGAACAGCGGCGTCGATGCCAGCTTGCGTTTGGTCAACCGCACGCCGGGCGGCTGGCAATGGAGCGCGCTTGGCTACATCCAGATCCGCGATTTCGCCAACCGCTTCGGGGCTGTGGCTGCGGGTCGCAATTCAGTCAGCCTGACGCTCGATCAATATTCTGTGCCATCGACGGGCCTTGGTGCGCGGTTTGAGATTCGGCCACCGGTTGGCGACAATGCCGAACTGCGGATCGGCGGAGATTGGCGGCGGACTGTCGGTCAGACCAAAGAAAATTTCTTTTTCACCGGCACCATTCCGGGCCGAAACCGGATTGCCGGTGGGCGGACCGACACGCTGGGCGGCTTTGCAGAGGCGAGTTTTAAACCGTTGGATAACCTCACGCTGACCGCTGGCGGACGGGCCGACCATTGGAGCATCGCCGAAGGCTTTCGCAAGGAAGTGAACATCGGCGGCAGCGTCCGTTCCGACGATGTCTTTGCCGACCGGTCTGGCTGGGAAGGCACGGGCAGGGCGGGTTTCGCCTATGAGGGCGTCCCCAGCGTCAAGCTGCGTGGTGCCGCTTATCTCGGCTGGCGCTTGCCGACGCTGAACGAACTGTACCGCCCGTTCCGCGTCGGCGCGGACGCGACCGCCGCGAATGAGCTGCTGGCACCCGAACGGCTTAAGGGGGCGGAGCTTGGTTTGGAATATGAGGATGGCGGACTGTCGGTTTCGGCGACCGCCTTCGTCAACCGTCTCGACAACGCCATCGCCAATGTGACGCAAGGTGCCGGGCCGGGTAACTTCCCCGGCGTTGGCTTCGTCGCGGCAGGCGGCGCTTATCGGCGGCGCGAAAATCTGGGCGGCATCGACAGCAAGGGCGTCGAACTGGACGCGAGCATCGACTTGCGGCCATTCACATTGCGCGCGGGCTACGCCTATGTCGATGCCGAGGTAAGCGATAACGGTTTGGCGGCGGCGCTCGACGGCCTTCGTCCAGCACAGGTGCCCCGGCATTTCGGCAATGTTGCGATTGAATATGACGGTTCGGGGTTTGAAGCCGGTACCACGCTGCGCTATGTCGGAGGGCAGTTCGAGGATGATGTCAACAGCCAACGGCTGGACGATGCGCTGACGCTTGATGGTAGTCTGTCTTACGAGCTCACGGACAAATTGAGCGTCACATTGCGCGGCGAGAATCTGTTCGACACCCGTGTCGAAGCGGCAATTTCGTCATCGGGCATCATCGAACGCGCAACCCCACGAACCATCTGGTTTGGCATTCGCTTTGTTGGCGGATAAGAAGGCCGCATGGCCCAAGCCAAACTAACGCTCACCGAATTTCTGCCGTATCAGCTGTCGATCACCTCGAATGCGGTCAGCGACCTGATTGCGCGCGCCTATCGCGGGAAGTTCGCACTCAAGATTCCCGAGTGGCGGTTGATGGCGGTGCTCGGCGAGGTCGCGTCAGCAACGCAGCGCGAACTGGTGACGGCGACCGCGATGGATAAAGTGACGGTAAACCGTGCTTCCAAGGCGCTGGAAGAGCGCGGCCTGATCGGCCGTGCGCCCAACGCTGCTGACGGGCGCTCGCACCATCTGGCGCTGACTGACACAGGGCGCGAACTTTACGAGCAGATTGTGCCATTGGCGCTATCGGTGGAAGCGGAACTCGAAAAGATACTGGGAAGTGGCGAGGCACAGGCGCTCTCACAGATGCTGGCGCAATTGCGGGCAAGGGTAAACGAGTTGGGATAATTTACAGCTTGGCAAAACTGGTTTCATTTGATACTAAATTGGTGTGAGTGTGAATCGCTTCATACGATAAACTTGTGTCAACTTCCGAAGGCCTCCCGCGCATGACCGACCTATATGACAACCCGCTTGGTCTCGACGGCTTCGAATTCATCGAATTCTGCGCCCCCGAAAAAGGCCTGATTGAGCCTGTTTTTACCGCAATGGGCTTCACCCGCATCGCGCGCCACCGTTCCAAGGACGTCGAATTGTGGCGGCAGGGCGAGATTAACCTGATCGCTAATTACGAGCCGCGCAGTCACGCCGCTTATTTCGCCGCAGAACACGGGCCATCGGCCTGCGGCATGGCGTTCCGCGTCAAGAACGCCGCCCAAGCCTATGCCGCCGCCATCGAACGCGGGGCCGAGCCAGTCGAGAGCAAGACCGGCGTGATGGAACTGCGCATCCCCGCCATTCGCGGCATTGGTGGCGCCGTGATTTATCTGGTTGACCGTTACGGTGATGACCTGTCGATCTACGACATCGATTTTGTCTACGATCCCGGCGTTGACCGGCATCCGGTGGGCGCGGGTTTCAAGCTGATCGACCACCTGACGCACAACGTCTATGGCGGCCGCATGGCCTATTGGGCTGATTATTACGAGCGCATCTTCAACTTCCGCGAGATCCGCTATTTCGACATCAAGGGCGAGTATACCGGCCTGACATCGAAGGCGATGACCGCGCCAGACGGCAAAATCCGCATCCCGCTGAACGAAGAAGGCAAAGCGGGCGGCGGCCAGATCGAGGAATTCCTTCGCGCCTACAACGGCGAGGGCATCCAGCATATCGCCTTCATTTGCGATGACATTATCGCTTGCTGGGATCGGCTAAAGGCTCTCGGCACGCCGTTTATGAGCCCGCCGCCAAACACCTATTACGACATGCTCGAGGAACGCCTGCCCGGCCACGGCGAGCCCGTGAGCGAATTGCAGACGCGTGGCATATTGCTGGATGGTTCGACCGAAAACGACGATCCGCGGCTGTTGCTACAGATTTTCTCCGAAGCGCAAGTCGGGCCGGTATTCTTCGAATTCATCCAACGCAAAAAGGATGAAGGCTTTGGCGAGGGCAATTTCAAGGCGCTGTTCGAATCGATCGAACGCGACCAGATCGCGCGCGGCACGCTTGAGATTGCGCAATGACCGCGCCGTTCAGCCTTTCGAAAATCCATCACGTCGCCTATCGCTGCCGCGATGCCAAGCAGACCGTGGAATTCTATAACCGCGTACTCGGCATGGAATATCTGTCGGCATTTTCGGAGGATCATGTTCCCTCAACCGGCGAATATGATCCCTATATGCACGTCTTTCTGGACGCGGGTGGCGGCAATGTGCTGGCATTTTTCGAGCTACCGAAGCAGCCCGAAATGACGCGCGATCTCAATACGCCAGAATGGGTGCAGCATATCGCGTTCGAAGTTCCGGATATGGAGGCGCTTCTCGCGGCCAAGGCACACATCGAAGGCGAGGGCATTTCGGTCATCGGGCCGACATTCCACGGCATCTTCCGTTCGATCTATTTCTTCGATCCCAACGGCCACCGGCTGGAGTTGGCTTGCAATATTGGGACGCCGGAGCAACATACCGAGCTTAAACGGGTTGCCCCGCTGATGCTCGACGAATGGAGTGAGACGAAGAAGGCACCGCGTCACGCCGACTGGCTGCACGTCGATCCCGACGCCGATCGGAACTAGCTGCTTTCGACCGCCGGCCTGCCGACCTTTGGCGTTTCGACTTTCGGCATCTTGGCTTCGAGCGGCGTCAGCCAATCGCTGGCTTTGTCGCCAACGAAAACCTGTGGACGCGACGGCACAAGGCGGAGGTCGGTTTCCCATTTGCTGATAAGCGAGACTGCTTCGTCAGTCGCCTTGTCGAAAGGCTGCGCTTTGCGAAGCGCATTGTTGATCAGCGCATCGCCAAAAAAAGTCCAGTCATTACCGGGCGCGCATCCAAACGAGGTGCGCTTTGAAGAAGCTGCGGTAACTATAATGCTGTCGTCATTGGTAAGTTTCGGGATGAAAATACCCGCATAACAAGCCGACAACAATATCATCCGTCGCTTGAACCCCAAGCCATCAAGCAAGCTGGCAAGCCGCTGCGGCGCTATCATGCCAACACCGTTGTCACCGTCGCGGTAGGCCAGCCCAACCACGGGATCGCCGTGGGTGGTCGCAAATAGGATAAGAACGTCTTCCTTCATATCCATCTTGTCCGCGACCGCCGCCAACGCGATAGCAAGATTAGGAGGTGAGCCTTGGGGAACGCCTGTGGGTTTTTCGTCAGCACCGGCGGCAAGAAAAATAGTGTGTCCGCTGGCACCGTACCGACGGCTCAAAACTTTCGCCGCCTCGTCCGCTTCACGGCCGAATACAGGATCGGAATCGAGTCCGATCGACACCACATAGACATCGACGACGCCGCTGCGCTGTGGCGCCAACCCGGCAATCGCGGTGCCTAGCCGCTTGTGTTGCGCCAAATGCCAAGCGGCCGACCGGTTCTGCTCCATCGCCCAGCCATTTTTGGCCGCTTCTTCGGTGTTGAATGTCTGCTGACCTGTGGCCGAATTGGTCACCAGCATCGTCAGCGCGAGCGCTGTCGCCTTCAGTCTTTTTCTCAATGCCAAGTCCTGCCCCGCCATTTCTATTGCCTAAGCTGACGGTTGCTGTTGCCGCAACCCGATTGTGTTGCCATGATGCTTCAATAATCGAGAGGAAACAAATGAAACTCGCATCGCTGAAATCTGGCCGCGACGGCCATCTGGTTGTCGTTTCTAATGATCTTGCCTGGTATGCCGATGCAGCCCACATCACGCCAACATTGCAAAGTGCGCTGGATGAGTGGGATTTGATTGCTCCCCGACTGGAGGCGCTCGCAACCGACCTCGAACATAATGCGATCCCCAAAGAACGATTTCACGAACATGACGCAGCGGCTCCGCTGCCGCGCGCCTATCAGTGGGCCGATGGATCGGCTTATGTGAACCATGTGGAACTTGTTCGCAAAGCGCGTGGCGCGGTATTGCCAGAGAGTTTCTGGCATGATCCGTTGATGTATCAGGGCGGTTCTGACCAGTTCATGGGCGCTCGCGATGACATACCGCTTGCCGATGAAGCCTGGGGTTGTGATCTCGAGGCTGAAATTGTCGTGGTGACCGGGGACGTGCCGCAGGGTGTTTCGGCGTCCGAAGCACTATCGCATGTTCGCTTGGTCGGGCTGGTAAACGATGTTTCGCTCCGGAACCTGATACCCGCCGAGCTGGAAAAAGGCTTCGGTTTTGTCCAGTCCAAACCGACAAGCGCATTGTCGCCGGTGCTGGCTACACCGGAAAGCCTCGGCGGATATTGGCAGGGTGGTAAGTTGCACCGGACATTGATGGTCGATCTCAACGGCAAACCATTTGGCAGGGCAGTGGCATCGGACGATTGCACCTTCGACTTTGGCGTACTGATCGCCCATCTGGCCAAAACCCGCAATCTCGGTGCTGGCTCGGTCATCGGATCGGGTACCGTGTCGAATCGCGATGCCGAAGGCGGACCCGGCAAACCGGTGGTCGATGGTGGGCTCGGTTATAGTTGCGTGGCCGAAGTCCGGATGGTCGAGAAAATATTGACCGGTGAGATGCACACGCCGTTTCTGAAACATGGCGATATTGTTCGGATTGAGGTTCGCGATGACGCGGGTCACAGCATCTTTGGTGCAATCGAACAGACAGTGAAGGTGACGTAAGCTAATCTAACGAAAACGGGCGAAACCGGAGTTTCGCCCGTGTTAGTTTCTGTGCCGTGTTTTGCTCAGCGTTTAGCGAACGCGTCGCCGATCGAACAGGCTGCCGGACCCAGAATAACGATAAACAGCGTCGGCAGAATGAAAAGGATCAGCGGAATCGTCATGATCGCAGGTAGTCTTGCTGCTTTCTCCTCCGCGCGCATCATCCGTTCGTTACGGAATTCGGCCGAAAGCACGCGCAGTGCGGATGCAAGCGGGGTACCGTATTTCTCGGTCTGGATCATGGTGGTTACCACGCCTTTGATCGAGCCAAGATTGACGCGGTAGGCCAAGTTTTCGAATGCCATGCGCCGCTCGGTCAGAAACCCGAGTTCGATTGCGGTCAGCGCGAACTCGTCGCCAAGCTCGGGATAACCGCGACCCAGTTCTTTAGCGACGCGGTTGAACGAGGTATCGACGGTCAGGCCTGCTTCAGCGCAAATCACCAAAAGATCGAGCGCGTCGGGAAGGCCCTTGCGGATCATATCGGTCCGTTTCGTCACGAGATTGTTCACGTACATATCGGCACCCTTGTAGCCCAATATGGCCATAGCTGCGAACACGCCGAACCGTTTCATTGGCGTCCAGTCGGCTAGTCCGCCAAAGCCGTAAAGCCATAGAGCCGCGCCACCGCCCAACAGGATTGGCAGCACCAATCGGCTGAAGATGACGATAACGGCCAACTCTTTGCGGCGGATACCGGCTTGTGCCAGCTTTTGCTGCGCTGCCTTGATCTGGTCCTCCTGCAACACCTTCAGCGACGACAGCATGTTGCGCATCTTGTCGGTCGTTTCGGTTTTCCGGACCAGCTTGGCACGCTTTTTCGCGGTTGTAGCGGTGATACCGGCCTTCAACTGTTCGCGGCGGTCGCTCAGCGCCTTGACGCGTTTTGCCATCGGGTCGCGAACGGTGACCGCGGCGTAAATGGCAAGCATCACCGCAGCGGTCGCGACCGCTGCGAGCAAAGTCGCCACCATGAACACATCAATACCGAGAAGCTGAGGTGAGTTTGCATTAGTCATTATACTTGCCCCGTCCCCAACTTAAATTTCAAAACTGACCATTTTGGCCATGATGAATACCCCGATCGCCATCCACACGGCACCAATGATGCCGGCGATTATGAGCCGCGGTTCGTAAAAGAACCCCTCAAGATATTTCTGGTTCACGGTCCAGACCATGCCAAACACGAAGAATGGCAGCGATCCGACGATGTAGGCGGACGCTTTGGATTCCGACGACATGGCGCGAATCTTGAGCTTCATTTGCGACCGTTTGCGCAACACATCAGCCAGGTTAGCCAGCGTTTCCGCCAGGTTGCCGCCGGTTTCGCGCTGGATCGCCAGCGTTATGACGAAGAACTGGAATTCTGCAGTGCCCAGCCGGTCGGCGGTTTCCTGCAATGCATCTTCCATCGTTTTACCGATCTTGATCTTCTCTGTGACCATTTTGAATTCCACGCCAACAGGGCCGGGAATTTCTTTTGCCACGACGTTCAGCGTCTCGCCAACGGGCAGGCCGGATTTCAGGCCGCGGACAAGCAGCTCGATGGCGTCGGGAAAGTTAGCCGTAAACTGTTTGACACGCTTGTTGATCAAGAAGTTGACTACCATGTGCGGCAACCCGGCACCGACAAGCAATCCCGCAAACAGAGCCAGATATAGCGGTGCACCCTTTAGCCACAACAGAGTCATGATGGTGAATGCTAATGCACCCGAGGCCGAAAGATACTGCTTCATCGTCCATTTTTTGCCGGTCTGCGCCAAACGAAGACGCAGCTTGTCGGCCCGGCTGATGTTCTGCCCATTGGAGAATATCAGCGGACGACGCGCGGCTACCGCCTTGCGCATCTGTTGTTCGACACGGGCATCAGTGCTGTCCGAATGACGCATTTTAACGACACCCAGTCGACGTGCTGTTGCCTTGCTCAGGTTTGGACCCATGAAGGCAATTGCCACCATGATCAAAACGAGCATAGAACCTGCTGCCAATATCAAACTTTGCATATCAGTCGCTTTGCGTCAGGTGCCCCGCAGACCTACCGTCGCCGTAAAAGGCGATGACAGGTCCAAGCGGCAGGTTACTTTTTTGCCAGCAGAGATTTGAAGCCGCCGAGCATCGATTTTTTCGCCTTGCCGTTTTCTTTCGGCTCTTCGGCTACTTCGGCGGCGCTGCCCTGGATCATTTCGGTCAACGCCAATATGCCGGTCGAGATTTTGCTGCTGCTGACGGCTTCTACCACCGGCTGACCAAGCTTCGCCGCTTGCGCAGTCGCTTTTGGATCGTTCGGCAATACCAGATCGATTTTGCGCTCGATCGTGCTTTCAAAATCTTTTCGCGTAATTTCAACCGACGCGGTCTGGAATTTGTTGGCGACCACCAAAATCTTGCAATGCGGTGCGCTTTGCTTGAGCCAGGCGAGAACTCGGATCGAGTCGCGTGCCGATGCCAGAGTCATGTCGGTAACGACCACAGCGACGTTTACGTCATGGACAAGATGCGGATAAGCGATCAGCATGGCGCGCGGAAGATCGATGACGGTGTTGTCAAACGCTGCGCGGAATTCTTCCTGCAGTTGATAGAACGCCGCACCATCGGTCAGCACCGGGCTGCTCATCGGGGCTTCTGCCGACAAGATCGCCAGCTTCTCGTTAGCTTTGATCATGGCGCGCTCAATAAACAGCCCGTCAATGCGGCTCGGATTGTCGATGGCGTCGGTCAGGCCGCGGCCGGGCTCAAGATCCATGGCAAGTGCTGCGGTTCCGAAGTGGACGTCGAGGTCAAGAAAACCTGTCGGATGCCCCTGCTTGCCGGAGAATGTCCACGCCAGCGAAGCAGCTATGGTCGACGCACCTACGCCCCCCCGAGTACCGATAATTGCGGTCGAAACATGTGGCCGGTCGCCTGCATTTTCGTCTTGCTTTGGCGTGCTCAGAACCGTTTGCGCATTTGCAAATGCGTCGCGCAGGGCGTCCGGGCTGAGTGGCTTAAGCAGGTAATCCTGCAAGCCAGACATCAACAAATCGCGGTAAAGCCGCACATCATTAACCTGACCCACTGCGATGACGATGGTTCCGGGCTCGCAAACTTCTGCGAGGCTATTGATATCGTTGATCGGATCGCCCGATTCAGACAGGTCGACGAGCAGGATCTGCGGGCTGGCAGAAACCGACAGCGACTGCACCGCATTGCGCAGACCGCCCTTGTAAGCCTTTTCCTGACTCCAGCCCATCTCCTCGCAGACGCCGCGAATGACGTCGAGCGTCATATCGTCGCAAACGTAGGCGTTTATGGGATCGCGGTTGCCAGCGACGTTAGATTTCCAGGGAGCGTTCATTAATTGCCTCCAGTGGTCTTGGCACGGTGCGCGTTGACCGCTGCCTTGCCGCTGTTGTTGTCCAAAGCGGTGTCCTTGCGGCCACGCACGAGATCTTCGGGATCGGCAATCATGGCTGCCAAGTTGCTGTTGGTCGAGCAGCCGTAGTTGCTGTGGTTGCTGCTGTTGTAATTTCTGTCGTCTGTCGTCGACCAGTCCGGACAGCTAGGGACCGAGGCAGAGGAACGCGTCACGACAACGCGTACCGTTCCCGCGCCGATTGCGCCCGGTGTGACCGGAGCCGTATCGCCCACGATTAGACCATGGCCGGCGACTAGCTTGGAAACCGTCTGCTGAACGGCCAGCGATGGATAGTCGGTGCCATAATCAATAGCGACGCGATCGCCGTACCGCAGTTGCATGGCGTCAAACCATTCGGCCATGCGCTGGGTTTCGGCAACCGAAAGACTGCCTCCATTGGCATTGACATCAATTGCGTAGTTTGTCCGTTCGACCACCGGTTGATGAACCGAATACATCGACGTGTTCGTGCCCATCGTGCCGCACGCCGAAAGCGCAAGGCTGGCGGTGGCAATCATCAGGAATTTGGTCTTCGTCATTTCATCTCTCCTGAACTGGGCGATCAGTCGTTAAAGCTAAAGCCGGGGGCGGGAGCCTTGGCTGCGGCAACGGCAACGGGCTTTTTCGGAAGTTGCGGAGCAGCATCGCTAACCGAACCGATTTCCGGGCCAGCCGGCGATTCGGGCGCTACTCTTGGCATCGGGCGATCTTTTTCGCCCGTGTTTTTGGTAACCGTGCCCAACAATACGCGTTCCAGATCGTGCGGCGTGTGTATGCCGTCGGTCGGCAACTTGATTTGGCTGTCCGAAACCGGCTTGACCAGATACGGCGTGATGACGATCATCAGTTCGGTTTCGTTGCGGCGCCAGCCGTTGGATTTGAACAGAGCGCCCAGAACGGGAATGTCGCCTGCGCCAGGCATTTTGTCGACTGAGCTTCCGAGCTGGTTGCTGAGCAAGCCAGCAATCATCATGCTCTGCCCTGAACCCAGTTCCACCGTTGTTTCCGCCATACGGGTCGTGGTTGCCGGGACTTCAAGCCCGCCGATGCGCACCGCACCTTGTGACGAAATATCTGAAACTTCCGAACGAACACGCAGTGAAATGCGGCCATCGGCAAGAATGGTCGGCGTGTAAGTCAGGTTGACGCCATAGGCCTTATATTCGACCGATGTACCGTTGTTCGAGGACGTAACGACGGGGAAAGAGCCCCCGGCAAGAAACTCAGCAGTTTCGCCCGACACTGTGGTCAGGTTCGGATTGGCCAAAGTCGAAACGAGGCCGGCTTTCTCCGAAAGATCGAACGCCGCCGCAACATCGATGCCGAAAAGCCGACCCAGACCGGCGATCGTTCCCAATCCATCAGGAAGCACTATCTGGCCCGCATCATTGACAAAATCCCGTCCGCGCGCCACTCCAAACCTGTAAGGGTCACCAGAACCATCGACGCCGGTTTTGGAAGTTTGCAGATTGCCCGAAATTTCTTTCGACAATGACCGGCTGACTTCGGCCACACGAACCTGCAGATTGATCTGCAGCGGAGTAGCGTTTTTCAGGCGGCTGACAACTTGGGTCGTACCGCCGGTGAACGCTGTGACAAGGCGCTCGGCCTCGGCCGCGTCTTCTGGCTGCGCCACAGTCCCGGTGAGCAGAACAACGCCGTTCATTGTCGTAACCTGGATATCTGCTTCGGGCATCGCGAGCAGCAGCATCTGGTCGAGCGAGTCGAGGTTGCCTCCAACGCGGATGGTGGCTTGATAAACCGTTCTGCCATTTGCGTCAGTGGCGTAAATGTTGGTTTCGCCTGCGCCTTTGCCGAATATATACAGCTGCCGTGGCGATTTCACTTCGACATCGGCGATTGACGGGTCGGCGACCACGATATCGGTGATGGACGACGGCAAATTAACCTGCTGGCCTCGGCCTATCGAAAGAACGATAGCCTTTCCGTTCTCCTGACTGTCCTGCATCGCAGGTGCCGCCAAGGAAGGAGTGACGCATGCTGCTGCCAAGATGGCGGCGGCAAAGCCGGATTTGAGAGCGTTTTTATAGGTCATGTTCATTACCTCGGGTTAACGTCTACTTCGGTGGTCGAACCGCCGCGGGAAACCCGAACGACTTGGCCCTTGGACACCTTTTGCACCTGACGTGCGACGCGCACTTGTTCGACAGCCACGGCAACAGGCATCTGCGCCGGGATCGAACTGCGTTGGAAGCGGGAGACTTGCCCGCCAGTCGCGTAAGAACCGCGTTCGGCGATCGGCTGTTTGGCAATCGAAGCTAGAATGCGTTCCTCTTCGACGGCACTAGCGCCCTCGGGCACGTTGATCGATCCTGATGCCAGTGCTTGTTCCAACTCGGCGGCGTTGTCGGCCAGTGATCGCAGCGACAAGCTGAGCGTGCCGATTGATTGCGCAACCGTGATTTTTTCAGCGATGCTTGGGGTTACTTCCAACGTTACCAGCTTATATTTCGCAACCACGGTGTTGCCGTTTTCATCGACGCTCGATTTCGAACGCTGATCGGTGGCCAGCACCCGCAAGTTACGCATGATAGTTTCGGAAACCTTCAGCGCGGGGCCGGTGTCGCCAGCCACGTTTTGGGTAAGCATCAGGTCGACACGGTCGCCGGGAAAGACAAAGCCTGCAACGCCGGTCAGTGCTGACACAGGAACAGTAATCGCGCGCATGCCGGGGCCAAGCGCCGCTGCAAGGAATCCACGATCACCCGGTTTCACAAGTGAACCCTGAGTGATAGGTTGGCCAGCCGTTACAGCATTGCGGACAACGGTACCGATGAGCTGCTCCATGGGGGTGGAGGTTTCATCGCCTTGGATGAAATAGGCTTGCTCGACCAATTCTTCGGGCCAAGGCTGATAGCGGAACGCCTCGGCGGTGATGATCGTACCGACCGGCAGCGCCCGGGTTGCAACAAGAACTTGTGGACCTGTTTCAACAGGCTTTGCAACCGCCGCTGCTGTCGGTGCAGCTGCACCAGTGAACATGCTGCGCGCCATGAAGGCGGTAATGGCTGCTATGAAAAGCGCGGCCACCAGCAATATGACTTTTTTCCTATCCATGACAAACTGTCCCCTGATTGAAGAACGCTATTTCACGTAAAATGGTTAAAAAACCGTTCACCGGTCATCCAAAGCCCGGCAATCGAGATGGCAACGCCATAAGGGATACGCGCGCGGCCAACCCCTTGACGTAGCTTGTGAATTCCTAAGAATATAATGGTTACCAAGGCTCCGAGGATGGATGCGTAAAGGATCATCAGAATTACGTCATTCCAGGGAAACCACAGCGCTAAGCCTGCGAAAAGCTTCACATCTCCGCCGCCCATCATGCCCAGGCGGAACCAGAATGCGAAGAATGCAAACGCCAATATGCCGGTGAGCAAATGAATGCCGATGCCCATCGGTGTGAAGCTGCCGCTGGCGTACCAGAACAATGGCGCCGCAATCGCAATCGGCAGGGTTATCTTGTTGAAAATAAGCCGATACCGGATGTCGGTATAGATCGAGATGATTAGCGTAATTGCCAATCCTCCGAGGAGTGCGTAAGCGAGGGTATCGGTGGTCATACCGAAAGCATTAACTATCAAAGCTTGCAAAAAGGTAACCATGGACCCAGCGAATTCGACGATCGACCGCCGCGCAATTCCGGCCGATGCAACAGAAGCTATCTGGGTTGCACCCGATGGTTGGGAAATAAGGCGGATTGACTGGCAGCCGGGATCCGATTCCAGAGGATCTCTACTTTTCCTGGTTGGCAGAGGCGACCATTACGAAAAATATCTCGAAACGCTGCAATATTACGCGGATGACGGTTGGGCGGTAACGTCGATTGACTGGCGCGGGCAGGGCGGATCAGGTCGATTATTGGCAGACCCACATATCGGCCATATTGATGATTTCTCGACTTGGATTGACGATCTTCGCGAATTTTGGGACGAATGGGTGCTTACTGTCCCGCCGCCGCACGTAGTATTGGCCCACAGCATGGGCGGTCATTTGGCCATGCGCGCACTTGTTGAACTGTCGATCAATCCGGCGGCTGTAGCGATGAGCGCACCGATGCTGGGAATTCAGACCGGGGGTCTGCCGCTCGCTTTGAACCACGCTTTCGCTAAACTGATGTGTGCTATCGGCCGGGGCAAAAAAGCCGCGTGGAAAGTCAGCGAGAAACCGATGTCGTCGATGAGCCTGCGCCAAAAAATCCTGACACATGACAAGGACCGATACGAGGACGAGCTGGCATGGTGGCAGATACGCCCAGAAGTTAAACTAGGTCCACCAAGCTGGCATTGGGTCGAACGCGCCATTGCATCGATACGGATGCAGGGCGAACCCCGCGAGTTGGAGGACATAGGAATTCCGGTCCTGTTATTGGCAACCACCGCCGATCAGCTAGTCAGCACGCCCCGAATATTGGCCGACAGCGTGCGGTTACCCAATGCCGAGACGCTGATATTCGGCAAAGAAGCAGCGCACGAACTGCTCCGCGAGGCCGACGCGGTGCGCTACCGTTGCTTGCGCCGAATAGACCAATTTTGGGACCAGCACGCAGCGCGGATATGACAAGATTTGACGTTGCGATTGTGGGGGCGGGGATTGCGGGCGCGAGCCTTTCCGCCGAACTGGCTGCTTCGCGCTCGGTTCTGTTGCTCGAGGCGGAGAGTCAGCCGGGCTATCATTCGACCGGGCGGTCGGCGGCTTTCTGGGCGGAAAGCTATGGCGGACCCGATATCCAGCCGTTGACGACGGCATCGGGTGCTTTTCTTGCCAACCCGCCTGCCGATTTTCATGACGGGCCGTTGATGGTGCCCCGTGGGGCGTTGTACATCGGCACGTCGCAGGATGCTGCGGTTGCTCGCGAACTATTGAGCGATTTCGACCGTAGCGGTGTCCGGCTGGAAAGGCTCGGCTGGGACGCGACAGCGCAACGCATTCCGGGCCTGCAAAGCCCGTGGACCGAAGCTTTATGGGAACCCGATTGCTGTGACATCGATGTGGCGGGATTGCATCAATCCTACCTGCGCAAGGCAAAACGGCTGGGTGCGCAACTGCACAGTAATGCGCGGCTGACAAGTGCCGCATGGCGGGGGGGGGCTTGGCAGATCGAAACCAGCGCTGGCGAATTTACGGCCAAAGTACTGGTCAATGCTGCCGGTGCCTGGGCGGATGACGTCGCGGCGTTATCGGGCGTGTCTCCGCTCGGCGTGAAGCCATACCGCCGGACGATCGTTCAACTGATCACAGAGCCCGGCGCGCCTGCCGAACTGCCGCTTGTGATCGGTCTGGACGGAAGCTTTTATTTCAAGCCCGGCGCTGGCGGCAGGGTCTGGCTCAGCCCACATGATGAAACGCCTTGCCCCGCCGGCGATGTCGCGCCTGAAGAGCTGGATATCGCGCTCGCCATCGACCGGTTTCAACAAATCGTCGATTGGCGGATTGTTCGTGTCGAGCATAAATGGGCCGGACTACGTAGTTTTTCGCCTGACCGGCTGCCGGTTATTGGTCGCGACGCTGCTGTGCCGGAGTTTTTCTGGTTTGCCGGGCAAGGCGGCTTTGGCATTCAAACTGCGCCTGCTGCGGCTCTGCTTGCGGTCTCATTGCTCACCGGGGAAAAACGGGTGCCTAAAGGTGTCACCGCCGATTTATATGCGCCGCAAAGGTTCAGCGCGCGGCAATGATTGCGTCGGCGGCGTCGCTTGCCAGACGGTCGGCACGTTCATTCTCGACATGGCCGTTATGACCTTTCACCCACATCCATTCGATCTCGTGGCGCGCAGCGGCTTCGATTAGATCATGCCACAGGTCGGCGTTGCGGACGGGTTGTTTGGATGCGTTCTTCCAGCCATTACGCTGCCAACCAGCCACCCATTTGGTTATACCGTCGCAGACATATTTGCTGTCGGTATAAAGCTTTACCTGACAAGGCTCGATCAGGATATTAAGAGCCTGGATCGCGGCCCACATTTCCATCCGGTTGTTGGTGGTATCAGGATCGCCGCCCGATATTTCCTTTTCGTGGCTCCCGTAACGGATAACCGCGCCCCAGCCGCCGGGGCCGGGATTGCCCTTGCATGCACCATCGGTGAAGATTTCGACTTGTTTCACTTCAGTTGCCCCATGATTGCCGAGACGTTGGCTTCGTCGCTGTAAAATTCAAGCCGCCGCAAAAATGCCAGCGGGTCTTTCCGTGTTACCAAGGCGCTGGCGGGCGTATTTATCCAATCGTAACAGCGCGTCAAAAGGAAGCGCAAGGCAGCACCGCGCATTAGAACAGGCATTGCGTCCCGCGTTGGGACATCGAGTTGAAACGCGCCAGCATAGCCATGTAACAAAGCCGCGCTGACATCGGGCAGGAATGACCTGCCATCGGTCGAAAAGGCCCACGCGCTGTGGGTGACCGCAATATCGTATCCGCGCACGTCGGTGCACGCGAAGTAGAAATCTATCAGTCCGGTCACCTGATCGCCCAGCATGAGCACATTGTCGGGGAACAGATCGGCGTGAATGGCCGACACCGGCAGATTATCCGGCCAATGCGCCTCAACAAAGTCGCATTCGGCGGCGATGCGGTGGGCCAACCCCGGCGCAATCTGCTCCAATTCTGTGTCCGGACAGCGGTCTGCCAAAGGCCGCCAGGCGGCCAGACCAAGGCTGTTGGGGCGCGCTTCGCTAAAATTCTGAAGCGCAGTATGCAACTGACCAAGCGCTGCGCCCGTTGCCCCCGCCTGTGCGGGCGTTGGCCGCGTGACCGATACACCCGATAAAAACTCTATCAAACATGCCGGACGTCCTGCCACTTCTTGCAACCATTCACCCGATTTGTCAGCTATGAAACGGGGAACCTTGCATCCCAATTCGTACAAATGCGCAAGCAAAGCATAGAAAAACGGTAAATCAGCAGGATCGACGCGCGTCTCGTAAAGCGTCAGTATGAAGCGGCTCCGGGTGGTTTCGACGTAATAGTTGCTGTTTTCGACACCCTCGGCAATGCCCTTCATCGCGACCAAGTCGCCGACGTCGTAGCGGGCCAGTAAAGTCGCTACGTCTTCCGATCCAAGCTGAGTGTAAACTGCCATCCCATTAAAATCAGGCGCTTGCGCCTACAAGTTCACGCGGTAGCTTAAATGTGATGCTCTCTTCGGCTGTTGTTACCTGTTGCTCGTCCAGGTCAAAATGCACCGCCAAAGCGTCGATAATCTCACGCACCAGAATTTCGGGCGCCGACGCGCCGGCGGTCAGTCCCAAAGTGCTCACACCGTCGAACCAGCCTAGATCGATATCTTCCGAACGTTGCACCAGATGCGCACGCGCGCCTGAACGGATTGCAACCTCGACCAGCCGCACCGAATTCGAACTATTCGGGGCTCCAATCACCAGCACCAAATCGCACGTCAAAGCGACGGCCTTGACCGCTTGCTGCCGGTTGGACGTCGCGTAGCAAATATCTTCGCCCTTTGGTCCGATGATCGAAGGGAAACGTCGTTGTAATATCCCGACGATTTCTGCGGTATCGTCGACCGACAGCGTCGTCTGGGTCAGGAATGACAGATTGTCAGGATCGGCAGGTTGCAGCGATTCGGCATCTTCTGCGGTTTCAACCAAACTCATCGTGCCATCCGGAACCTGCCCGAATGTGCCGACCACCTCGGGATGGCCTGCATGACCGACAAAGATGATATGGCGTCCGGCGTCGACTTGCCGTTCCGCCTGACGGTGAACTTTCGAAACCAGAGGGCAGGTCGCGTCGAGATAGGCAAGCCCGCGCGCCTCGGCATTCGCAGGTACCGATTTTGGCACGCCGTGCGCGGAGAACACGACATGGCCGCCATCGGGTACCTCATCGAGCTCTTCCACGAACACAGCACCCTTGGCCTTAAGGCTATCGACGACATAGCGATTGTGGACGATTTCGTGTCGCACATAGACCGGGGCGCCATGTTGCTCCAGCGCCAGCTCGACAATCTTGATGGCGCGGTCAACGCCCGCGCAAAAGCCCCGCGGGGCGGCGAGCAGCAGCTTGATCGGGCGCTTGGGAGAAAGTTGTTCAGTCATCGGCAATGTGCTTTAGGCAAGTAACCGGCCAAGGCCAAGGGCTTTCCCCTGTTGCGTGTCACACTCCCCTGTTGCGCGGGACACGGTGCGGGGATAAGGACCGGTCACAAAGTCGTTTAGTCGACCGATAGATATGCCGAGGACTACCTTATATGAAATTTTCAGCCATCGCAGTTCCTGTCAGCTTGGCCGCATTGGTGCTTTCCGGGTGCAGCCGCGACGGTGAACTCGACGTTAGTTCGGGCGTAGGGGTCAGCACAACGCGCACCGGCTGTCCGACGGTCGCTGTACCCGATGGAACTGGCGACGTTACGCTGTTCAATCCGGCAAGCAGTCAGGAGGCGAGCGCTATCGACGTGGTTGCTTCGATTACCAATGTTCGCCCGACGTGTAATGAAAGCGGCGAGAAAATCTATTCGCAGGCGAGCTTCGACGTGCATGCGCGCCGCACCGACACGCGCGGTGCGCGCAGTGTGACTGTGCCTTATTTCTCGACCGTGGTGCAGGGCGGCAGCGCGGTTGTTTCCAAGCGTGTCGGACAGATAACGCTGCAATTTGCCGATGGTCAGCCGCGCGCCACCGCCAGCGGTCAGGTCGCCAGCTATATCGACGGGGCGTCCGCGCGCCTGCCAGCCGACATCGTGGCAAAGATCACCAAAAGGCGTAAACCCGGAGATGCCGACGCAGCGCTCGACCCGATGGCCGACCCCGAAGTGCGCGCCGCCGTAGTCCGATCAAGCTTTGAAATGCTTGTCGGGTTTCAGCTGACCGAAGATCAGCTGCGCTACAACGTAACGCGGTGAAGGGAGTTGATTCAGCGCTGCTGACTGCCGCGTTGTTTTTTTCTGCGCCGGCACTAGGCGATACAACTGCTGCAGCCGCTGCCGAACAGCAGTCGATTCAGATTATCGGCAAATGGAAGGTGCTGTCTTTGCAGGGCGTGCGCGAACTTTCCGTAGGCGATATCGTTGAATTTACAACGGACGGTCGGTTAGTCACCTATTTCAAGCAACCGCTCGTGGGCGAAGCCGAGCTTCAGCAAAGCTTTCAGATTACCGGACGCACATTGATCGTCCCAAGCGGGAAGCTCAGAGTCGATTTTCGTTTGTCAAACCAAAGGTTATTGCTGACGACGGCGGATGGTTTCGTCAATGTTGTCATGCGGCGAGCTGGTCAAGTGACTGTCGGCTGACACCCCTTTTTCTTTTGCTCGGTGTGGGCTAGAGCGCCTCCTAATCCGCCTTTCAGGAATATATAGTGACCATTTTTACGCAATTTGCAGCGCATGTGAACGATGCGCTCGACCGGCTGGTTGCCGCAGGCGCGCTTCCTGCTGAGCTTGACCGTACGAATGTGACCGTCGAGCCACCGCGCGATGCGTCTCATGGCGATCTTTCCACCAATGCGGCAATGGTGTTGGCCAAACCAGCGGGAACCAATCCGCGTGCGTTGGCAGAGGCATTGTCGGTCGAGCTCGTGAAGATCGAAGGCGTCACCGCCGTTGAAGTTGCTGGCCCCGGCTTTCTCAATCTGCGGCTTGGCGCCTCTGCCTGGCTTGATGAACTGCGCGATATTGCCGGGTCTGGCGACGATTATGGCCGTTCGTCAATGGGCGATGGCAAAACGGTCAACATCGAATATGTTTCCGCCAACCCGACCGGCCCGATGCACATGGGGCATTGCCGGGGTGCGGTCGTTGGCGATGCATTGGCGGCTTTGCTCGAATTTGCCGGGCATAAGGTGATCCGCGAATATTACATCAATGACGCTGGTGGGCAGGTCGATATACTCGCCCGATCGGCGCATTTGCGCTATCGTGAGGCGCTGGGCGAAGATGTCGGCGGCATACCTGAAGGATTGTATCCCGGCGATTATCTGATCCCCGTGGGGCAACGGCTCGCCAGCGAATATGGCGACGTATATGTAACCGCACCCGAAAGCGAATGGCTGACGCTATTCCGCAAGGCGGCTGTTGCCGACATGATGGTCATGATAAAGGCCGATCTGGCTTTGCTCGGCATCCACCATGATCTGTTCTCATCCGAGGCCGAATTGCATGTCGCGGGCAAGGCCGATGCGGCAGAAGCCGAACTGCGCGCACGCGATCTGGTTTATGACGGCGAACTCGAAAAGCCCAAGGGCAAAGAAATCGAAGATTGGGAGCCGGTTAAGCTGCCGTTGTTCCGTTCTACGCAATTCGGCGACGATCAGGATCGTCCGATCAAGAAATCCGACGGCAGCTGGACGTATTTCGGCGCCGATCTAGCTTATCATTTCCAGAAAAGCCGGGGTGTCGATGCGATGATCGACATCTGGGGCGCGGACCATGCGGGCACTGTGAAGCGGATCAAGGCGGCTGTGGGTGCGCTGACCGGCGGCGAGGTCGATTTCGACGTAAAACTGGTGCAGATGGTCAGGCTGCTGCGCGATGGCGAACCGGTGAAGATGTCGAAACGGTCGGGCAGCTTTGTCACGCTCGCCGAAATGGTTGAGGAAGTCGGCAAGGACGTCGTCCGCTTCGTCATGCTAACGCGTAAATCCGATGCGCAGATGGATTTCGACTTTGCCAAGGTGGTCGAGGCGTCGAAGGACAATCCGGTGTTCTATGTGCAATATGCCCATGCCCGCATCCAGTCGACACTGCGCAAGGCGGAGGGCGAAGGGCTTGGCATCGACGGCACGCAACTCAACCTGCTCGGGGATGAAGAGATCGCGCTGATCCGTGAAGCGGCAAACTTTCCGCGCATTGTCGAGGCGGCGGCAAAGTCAGGCGAGCCGCACCGTATCGCATTCTATCTGGGCGAACTGGCGGCGGCCTTTCATGCCTATTGG
The DNA here is from genome assembly GCA_031406495.1 of Sphingomonadales bacterium. Taxonomy (GTDB): domain Bacteria; phylum Pseudomonadota; class Alphaproteobacteria; order Sphingomonadales; family Sphingomonadaceae; genus Sphingorhabdus_B. Next base: position 72,695 of record JANOHL010000014.1, read on the forward strand.
AATGTTGGTAATGACCGCCCTGACAAGCGCTTCATATTGGCACATGACCCTTCGCTTACGGGCGCAAGGCTTTTCTTGGCGTCGAATATCGGGCAGGTTATCAGGAACGGGCTTCGGCTGATGGGGGTCGAGGCGGCATACAGCATGTAGATGCGTGCGCAGGATTTTGGGGAGTTTGGCATGAGCGACACGAACAATGACGGGCTGAATCTGGACGATCCCGATCGTTTGCCTTGGCTCGAAACCGCCGATGGCTATGAGTATGACGACGGTGCATCGCCGCTGAAAGTCGCTGGACTGGTGCTTGGTGGTCTCGCGTTACTCGCGGCGATTGTCGGCGCGATATACTGGTTGCAACGCAACGACACCGGCGGCGCACAAGGCAATGGTGAACTGATTGTGGCGCAAGAAGGGGATTACAAAGTCGCTCCCGACAACCGCGAAGGCAAGACCTTCGAGGGCGAAGGTGACGCCGCTTTTGCCGCCAGCGAGGGCACGAAAACGGGTGCAACCATCGCTCCGCCAAAGGCCGATGCGAAGCCTGCCGCTCCGGCGAAAGCCGCTGGAGCGGGTGGAACACCGGCAGGTGCGGTCATGGTCCAGCTCGGTGCATTCGGCGATTCGGCCAAAGCAGATCAGGCGTGGGCAGCCTTCGGCAAACGCTTCGGCTTTCTGTCAGGTACCAATCGCCGGATTGCAGAAGCGACGGGCGAAGGCGGTCGCAAGATATTCCGTCTGCAAGCCGTTACGGCGAACGCTGCTGCTGCCCAGCAATTGTGCGCAAAGCTTAAAGCTGCCGGAGAAAATTGCCTTATCGTGAAGTAATTTGGCTGCGTGCCGAAAAAAAACGCGCCGGGGGGGAGAAGCCGTGGTAGCTTAAGCTGCCACGGCTTTTTTATGCACAGGTTTGAAGAAATGCGCCGCCGCTCGCCGCTTGTTTTGCATTCGTATCATCCCTAGCATCTGCCGCTATGAAGCCCGTAATCTTCGGCCTTTCTGGCCTAGTCCTGACCGACGACGAAAAGCGCCTGTTCCGCGATGCCGATCCGGCTGGCTATATCCTGTTCAAGCGCAATATTGAGGACCGCTATCAACTCCGTGCGCTGACCGATAGCCTGCGCGAACTACATGGTCGGGATGACGTGCTTATTTCGATTGACCAAGAAGGCGGTCGCGTGGCGCGGATGAAGGCGCCGGTTTGGCCCGAATTTCCCGCAGGCGGCGTCTTCGATGCGCTCTATGACATTGCTCCGATGACCGCGATCGAGGCGGCGCGGAGCAATGCCGAGGCGATCGCCTTGGTGCTGGCCGAGGTCGGAATCAACGTCGATTGCCTGCCTTTGCTTGATGTGCGGGTGCCCGAAACTCACGCCGCGATTGGCGACCGCGCTCTGGGCAGCGATCCCGCAAGGGTGGCTGCACTAGGACGTGCGATGCTTGACGGTCTGGCCGCTGGTGGTGTGGTTGGCGTGGTCAAGCATATGCCGGGGCAAGGTAGGGCAGTAGTCGATAGCCACCATGATCTGCCGCACGTTCATGCCAGCGAAGCGGAGCTAGAACAGGATCTGCAGCCGTTTCGCACGCTCAATCTAGCGCCGATTGGGATGACTGCCCATGTGGTCTATGAAGCATGGGACAGCCAGCGATGCGCCACCATGTCGCCTGTCGTTATCGACGATGTCATTCGCGGTAAGATCGGATTCGACGGCCTGTTGATGAGCGACGATCTCGATATGAACGCCCTGTCGGGCGATGTGCCGACGCGTGCCGCTGACTGTGTAGCGGCGGGTTGCGATGTCGCGCTCAATTGCTGGGGGCGGTTTGACGAGATGGTCGCGATAGCAGAGAAATTGCCGGAGATTACCGATGTCGCGCGGGCAAGGCTGGGCCGGGCGATGACGATGGCAGCGCCGCGGTTCGATGCGGCGCGGCTGGTCGACATGCTGGAAAAACGCGACCAACTGCTGGCGATTGTTGGTGACGTGGCGGGTAGCAAGCTGACCCACGAGGCCACTGGGGCAGCGTGAGCGAGGAAACGCTCTTTGACGATGGCGACCTGCGGGTCGAACCGGAAGCGTTGCATCCCGATGTGCTGACCATCGACATCGACGGATGGGAAGGTCCGCTCGATCTGTTGCTGACCTTGGCGCGCAACCAGAAGGTCGATTTGCGCCAGATTTCGATCCTCGCGTTGGTCGAGCAATATCTGGTTTTCATAGACGAAGCTCGTGCGTTGAAGCTGGAGCTCGCCGCCGATTATCTGGTGATGGCGGCGTGGTTGGCTTATCTGAAATCGGCGTTGCTGCTGCCCAAAGACGTGGGTCTCGACCCGTCGCCTGAGGAACTCGCCCTGCGGCTGCAATTGCGGCTGGAACGGCTGAACGCGATGCGCGAAAGCGGCGCGCGGTTGATGGCCAGTGACCGGATTGGCCGGGATGTTTTCGTGCGTGGCGCTCCCGAAGGCCTTCGCGTGGTCAAGGCGCTGGCTTGGGAATGCGACTATTTTGAACTGATCACCGCTTATGGGCAGGTGAGGGCGCGGACCCAGCCGGTGCTCCATGTCGTCAAACGCCGCGCGGTGATGACGCTTGAAGAGGCATTGGAGCGGGTTTCGGAGATGATCGGGGCTGCGGTTAGCTGGACCGATATCCAGTCATTTCTGCCACCGTTTGCCGAACCGGCGTTGCGACGCTCGGCATTGGCGTCGAGCTTTGTCGCCGCGCTTGAACTAGCACGGCGCGGCACGCTGGATTTGCAACAGGAGCATAGTTTTGCGCCATTATATTTGAGGGCAAAAGCATGATGATCGAACATGACCCTGATGTCCGTGCGGTGGAGGCGACGCTGTTTGCCGCCGAACAGCCAATGACGGTCGAGCAGATCAGAGGTTATGTTGGCGATCAGGTCGACGTTGCTGTGGCGCTGAAGTCGCTCGCTGAGCATTATGACGGGCGGGGAATTGAACTGGTTCAGCGAGGTCGGGCGTGGCATTTCCAGACCGCAGCGGACTTGGCACATCTCCTGCGCCGCGAACGCGAGGAAAGCCGCAAGCTCAGCCGTGCGGCGGTGGAAACACTGGCGATTATTGCGTATCACGAGCCGGTCAGCCGCGCCGAAATCGAGGCAATACGCGGCGTGCAAATCTCTAAAGGGACGCTCGATGTGTTAATGGAGGCAGGCTGGGTCCGCCCCGCTGGCCGCCGCGAAGTACCGGGACGGCCTTTGATCTACGCGACAACGCCCGGTTTTCTGTCGCAGTTCGGGCTGGCCAGTCGCAAGGATTTGCCGGGCATTGACGACCTGAAGGCGGCTGGTTTGCTCGATCCGGTCGATATGGCCCTTGGCGAAATGCATTTCGGCGAAGAATCCGACGCCGAACTGGAAATTGCCGACGATAACGACTAGATAGTATTATGTGAGAACGGATGGCATGTGTCGTCCCAGCCGGGGTTGCCCCCCGTTAGGAGTATGAAATGGGTGGATTGAGCATCTGGCATTGGCTGATTGTTGGCATTTTGGTGTTGCTGTTGTTCGGCAAAGGTCGTTTTTCGGACATGATGGGCGATGTCGCCAAGGGCATCAAAAGCTTCAAAAAAGGCATGAGCGATGAGGACGAAGCGCCAAAAGTGCCGCCGCGTATCGAGTCGCCAAATACTATCGTTGAAACCGAGAAGCAGAGCGATAAGACACTTTGATTCTGACGCCTCGAAGGTGTATTTTGGCGTCCTTCGGATTTAACCGCTTTCGTCCATTGCTTCGTTGGCAAGCCTTGAGCTATCGGCATAGCCCTGCGGCCCGCCGGCTCGCACTGAACGAAAGTGCTTTAAACCTCGAAGGTGTATTTTGCAGGTCCTGACCCCAAATGTTTGACATCGCATCATCCGAATTTCTGCTGGTGATGCTGGTCGCGCTCGTCGTGATCGGCCCCAAGGATTTGCCGCGTGTGTTGAGCGCAGTGGGTAAATGGGTTGGCAAAGCGCGCGGTGTCGCGGCGCAATTTCGCTCGGGCTTTGACGAAATGGTGCGCGAGTCCGAGCTTCAAGACCTTGAAAAGAAATGGAAGGCCGAAAACGAGCGGATCATGCAGGCGCATCCTGCCGAGCCGGTATTCGAAGCGCCGAGAGAGCCGGAAGTCGTGGCGCCTGCGCCCAAACCCAGAGCAAAGCGCAAGCCGAAGCCGAAGGCCGATCCTGCAGCATGAGTGAAATCGAAGACAGCAAAATGCCCTTGCTCGACCATCTGATCGAGCTGCGCCGCCGGTTGCTGTGGTCGGTGCTGGCGCTAGCCGTAGCGTTCGGCGTTTGTATATACTTCGCGCGACCGATTTTTGGATTTTTGGTTCAGCCGTTGTTAGCATCTGGCCAGAGCAAGCTGATCTATACGGCAATCTTCGAAGCATTTTTTGTTGAGATCAAGGTCGCATTTTTTGCCGCTTCGTTCGTGTCGTTCCCAGTCTTCGCCACGCAAATTTGGCGCTTCGTAGCGCCGGGGCTTTACGCGAAGGAAAAGAATGCTTTCTTGCCCTTCCTGTTGGCGACACCAATTCTTTTCACTGCTGGTGCCGCTATGGCCTATTACATGGCGATACCTGTCGCGCTCAATTACCTGCTCGGCTTTGGCGGCGACGTAGGCGGGGTGCAGCAAGAGGCCTTGCCGGGCGTCGACAATTACCTCAATTTCGTGATGAAATTCATTTTCGGTTTCGGAATATCATTCCTGTTGCCGGTATTGCTGATGCTGCTCGAAAAAGCGGGCATCGTTACTCTCCAGCAACTTAAAGGTGCGCGGCGCTATGCGATTGTTGGATCGTTTGCCGTTGCCGCAGTACTGACTCCACCCGATGTTGTGTCGCAATTGTTGCTCGCGATACCCTTGTGCATTTTGTACGAGCTGGCGCTCATCGCGATCTGGATCACGCAGCGTAGGCAAAAAAAAGTGGCCCCGGAAACCGAGACCACTCTTTCGTCCTGATCAGAACTTAAATGGCTTTATCGCCGGCTTCGCCGACTGATTCGATATCGCGTCCTGCACCCTTCACGGTGTTGCACGCCGATACTAATAGCGATGCCGAGATCAACAGGGCTACAGCAATTTTACGCATGATTTATCTCCGTATTTAGGCACTATGGTGTGCGCCTCGAACAATGAACCGCGCATGACGCAAATTGTTCCTTGCGATCAGAAGCTGAAACGCGCGGTAAGACGAAAATCGCGGCCGGAAAGGGGCACGAAATCCTTGGTGAAAGACGCGGCCCGCCGCGCTTCGACATCGAAAATATTGTTGGCAGCGGCTATCAACGCGATATTCTGATCGCGTCCGAAAGGCCGCCAGGTAAGCGCGGCGTTGACCATCGTGAAGCCCTCCGTGGTCGTTTCGAAAGCCGCGACGCGGTTCTGGTCATCGGTCCACTCAACTTCACCGCGCAGATCCAGATTGCCGCTTTGCAGTTCGAGCCCACCGAGCAAGCGCAGCGGCGGGATGCGCGGAGCAGGTCCTGCGTTCCGGATGTTGGTGCGGACATAGTCAGCGACGCCGTCAACAACGATATCAAATCCGCCGACGCTTGTCAGCATCGCGCTAGCCTCGGCCTCCACACCCCAGACGCGGGCTTTGCGCTGGAAATATTGGAAGACCGGGAGGTCATCTTGTATTGCGCCAGTTTCGCTTTCGTAAATGAAGCTGTTGAAGCGGTTTGCGTAAACCGTGGCTGCAAAATCGATGCGCGTGCTGTCGTAGCGCGCATATAACTCACCGTTCCAGCTCTGCTCGCTGCGCAAAGTCGGGTCGCCGATTTCGAACGATTGCGTTGCGATATGGGGACCATTGGAAAACAGCTCCTCAACCGACGGCGCGCGACCGGTGCGCGACAGATTGGCACCAAGCTTCAAATCGCCGATATTATAGCCAATCCCGACCGCCGCCGACACATTGTTGAACTCGCGTTCGATGCCGAGAGTCTGTGCTTCCAGATTGGCACGGTCGAACCGTAGCGCGACTTCTGCTTCGAAACCGCCAAGACCGAATTCCTGAAGCGTGAACACGCCGATTTGGTTGGTGCGCGTCGGTGGGACAAACGCTTCCTCGCCAATCGCCTGGAAATCGCGGGTCTGGAATTGCAGCCCGCTGGCGCCACGCCAGCCATTTTTGTCGTTCTGGGTCAGTTCGAGCCGTGTTTCGATGGCTTTGCTCTGGAATAAGGTACCGACTTCTCCGCCTTCCAGTTCGACATGTTCATAATTGGCATAGCCGGTCCGCAGACGCAGTTTGTCAAGCAGGCCTTCCCCCAGTTCAACCTCTCCGCGCAGATCGAAACGATATTGGCGCAGGTCGATGGAGACACCATCCTCTTCGGGCGCGGCGCCGAATTCAGGACGCTCGGCAATGCCGTAATTGGTGTCGTAGATGTTGAACGAGAGACCTAGATTGCCACCGTCATCGATGAAGGCCACACCGGCGCCAACCGACCAGGTTTCGACACCGCTATTGGGTAAGCGTCCCCGTGAATTGGCGAGTGCCGTCGCATTGGCCGCTTCGGCTGTGTTGCCAAGCACAGTTTGGTCGGCGGCAAAATCGAGGGCTTCTTGACGAAGCGACGGGGAAAGCAAAAAGCCGCCGATGCGTAGGTCGTCACTGTTGCGGTAACTGCCGTCGACATGGACCACGAAACGGTCGCTGACCGGCACATCGATCGACGCACCGCCCGAATATTCACGAGCAGCGCTCGCATAGCTTGCCAATGCATCGATATGAACAGCCTCTTCGGGAACCGCACGAGGGATACGTTTGTCGATCACGTTAACCGCCCCGCCCACTGCTTGTCCGCCAAACAGAAGGACCGCAGGGCCGCGCAAAACTTCTATCCGTTCGGTGGTCAACGCGTCGATGGTTACTGCATGGTCAGCAGAGGTGTTCGACGCGTCGATGTTCCCAATGCCGTCTGTCAGCACCGCAACCCTGTTGCCCTGAAAGCCGCGCAGGACGGGGCGTGACGCACCCGGGCCAAAGCTGGTTGCCGACACACCGGGCAGGCTGGTCAGCATATCGCCGATCTGACCTTGTGTCTCCGCTGCAAGTTTTTCGCCCGAGAGCGCAGAGGTGCCCGAAAGAATGTCGAGCCGTTCGACATAGGGCGCGGTTACGACAATTTCCTTTTCGACATGGAAGTCATCCGATTGCCTCATATTCTCTTCAGTGGGCCCGGCCTCGGTTTGCTGTGCCTGCACTGTTGCGGGCATGGCCACTGCCAATGCAGACAGGCCAACGGAAAAAAGTGCGATGCGCGTATGTGTCATGGATAATGAACCGTTTTACAAAGAGGGAAAGGCAGAGCTAGCCTCAATGTGATAATATAACAATACGCGAATAGCAATTTTCGACCAACAACACGAAACGGCCGATTATGTGTGGCAATAGCGTAACTGTTGTCGGGTCAACATCGTCTCGCTTGCGGTTCAGCGCCAACGTCACTAACTCACCGGACATGACGACATTGGCATCCACGCTTGATCTTATCGGGAATACGCCGCTGGTGCGGCTGGCCGGTCCCAGCGAGGCGGCGGGTTGCGATATCTTTGGCAAATGCGAATTTGCCAACCCCGGCGCTTCGGTCAAAGACCGTGCCGCGCTCTATATCGTGCGCGACGCTGAGCAGCAGGGTTTGCTGAATCCCGGCGGAACAATTGTCGAAGGGACTGCAGGGAATACCGGCATTGGGCTGGCGCTCGTTGCAAATGCGCTAGGTTACAAAACCATCATCGTGATGCCCGAAACCCAGAGTCAGGAAAAAAAGGATACGCTGCGTGCACTTGGTGCGGAATTGGTGTTGGTTCCAGCAGCGCCTTATTCCAACCCTGGGCACTTCGTACACACCTCACGCCGAATCGCCGAAGAAACCGAAAACGCCATATGGGCAAACCAGTTCGACAATATCGCCAACCGCCGCGCGCATATCGAAACCACGGCGGAGGAAATCTGGATACAGATGGATGGCAAGGTGGACGGGTTTACCTGTGCAGCCGGAACTGGCGGTACGATTGCCGGTGTTGGTCTGGGCCTGAAGGCCAAAGACGAGAATGTGACTATCGCCTTGTCAGATCCACATGGTGCCGCGCTGTTCAATTATTATCAATGCGGCGAGTTGCGCGCCGAGGGCACTTCCGTCGCTGAAGGAATAGGGCAGGGACGGGTTACGGCCAATCTCGACGGCGCACCGATTGATACGCAGTTCCGGATTTCGGATGAAGAGGGGTTGGTATGGGTTCGCCGGTTACTGGCCGAAGAGGGGCTTTGTCTCGGGCTGTCGTCGGGCATCAATGTCGCAGGCGCAGTTGCACTTGGACATCAGCTTGGGCGTGGCAGTCGCATCGCAACGATATTGTGCGACACAGGCTTCCGCTATCTATCGACGATATATAATCCGGACTGGATGGCGGCCAAGGGTTTGCCAGCGATGCCGTGGCAACTGGACAATTGAAGATTTTGACCCAATATAAAGACGCAGGAGGTCGACCTATGGTTGAACAGCGTCAATCGGCATTGCAGCGTATTCAGGTCGGCGTAGTTGGTTTGGTCGTCGTTCTGCTGTTCGTGAGCCTGGCGACCATGGTGCTTGAACGCGTCACCGACGGCCCGATCATCGGCGAGGCACCGGGCAGCACCGCTGTGAATCTCGATGGAACAACCAAAGTCGAGGTTCCCGATGAGCCGCTTGCCGAATTGGGGGTAACGCCGGTGGCAAAAGAAGAGCCAACCGCTAATGGGGTTGCGCCTGTGACTTCGGACAATGTTCGCCAAACTCCTGCGGGTCCGCGGCGCTGAACAAACAGTTTCTATGAGCAACTCACTTTTTGGACCAGCTATCCGCAAACGGCTCTGGATCGGTTTGCTACTGGTCGTAGCGGTGGCGTCCTTGCTGTCGGCGATGCGTTACTTGCGGCCTGTCGAAAATTCGGATTTGCCCAGTCTTGGGTTGATGACGTCTTTACCCTTGCAGTGGAGCGAAGGCGGCATCGAGGCGGCGATTGCATCGGAGGCTGCCCCGCATCCGGCATATGCCCGGTTGGCGGAACGGTACACGATCATCCCGACCGATAATCTGGACGATCTCGAAAGCAACCGGTTCTCGACTTTGTTGTTAGCGCAGCCCCGCGCACTGAGCCCTGATGAGCTGACCAAGCTGGACCGCTGGGTCAGGAGGGGCGGGCGGCTCTTGGTGCTCGCCGATCCTGCTCTGCAATGGGGCAGCCTCTATTCGATCGGTGACAAGCGTCGTCCGCTATTTACATCTTTGCTCTCGCCGTTGTTTTTACACTGGGGATTGGAACTTGTTCTGCCTGTTACAGAAAAGATGCCGCTGGTTGTGGTAGATGTCGATGGCCTACAGATGCGCACGCAAACCTTGGGTGAGTGGCAAGCGATCGAGCGCCAGACCGGTGCTTCCTGTGTAATTGCCGAAAGCAAGATACTTGCAGATTGCGTGGTGGGTAAGGGCAGGGCGCTGCTGGTGGCAGACGCCGATTTTCTCGATGCCGCCTATTGGCAAGGACAGGGGGTGCGGTCGATTACCGGCGGCGACGAGTTTGGCAACGTGGAATGGATGCAAGCGCTCCTGCTGGCGCTTCGGAGTGATAACAAAAGTCCGTGGGATTTTGTGGGAAAATAGCTGGCGATTCGCCGTATCCGGCGCAACGACTGACGAAATTGGACCTTTAGGGCGGTCAGAACCAATATTAGGACATCGCGAGCAGTGGAATATTGAAACCGCCAAAATTTATTTTTATTAGATAACAATGCAGTAACCATCAAACCTACGGTTCTCCCACAAAATCCCCCTTTTCATCCATAAAATCCCTTGATAAGCAAAGGTCTTCAAGGGGTGGATTTCTGTTTATCGGACGCAATAGCGCCCGTGCCGAGGGGCGTTGCGCTTTGGCAATCGGATATCCGCGCCTCAATTCGAGGGGTGGTTGGGGCTGTGTCCGCATTGGTTGTCTATGCAGGTTCAGGCGTTTCGGGGGTAGACGGCAAAGGTCGCACCACGATTCCTGCTGAATTGCGCGATAGCGTCCAGCAATCGAGCGGTGCCAATTCGGTCTGCATCGCGCGACATACTGCTTTGCCGTGTCTCATCGGCTTTGGCGGCGCCGAGCGGTTGAAGCTGCGCACCGATATCGAAACCCAGTGGCAAAGTGCGGTCGGTCGCGGCGACCAGTTTGACCGTGAACTTGCCGGCATCAACGCATCTTCGATTTTCGAAACTGCTTTTGAAGCAAGTGGACGTTTTGTGTTGTCGCCGATGCTCAAGCATTTTGGCCGCATTGATGATCGTGCGTTCTTCTTCGGTGCGACGACACATTTCATGCTGTGGAACCCTGACGTCTTTTTGAAGGATGCCCCAGCCGCATATGAGCCTGTCAAGGACGAGCTCAATTACTGGCTCAACGAACATGGGAAGCGCAAATGAACGCGCAAGCCCCGCATGTTCCGGTTCTACTGGATGAAGTAATTCACGCTCTGGCCATCACCCCTGGCGCGGAGATTGTGGACGGCACCTTTGGGGCAGGAGGATACAGCCAAGCGATACTGGCTGGCGGCGCGCGCGTTTACGCGTTTGACCGCGATCCCGATGCCCTTTCAGAAGGTGCCGCACTTGCAGGCGGGAGTGGGGGGGCTTTGCGCCTCTACTCCGCCTGCTTTTCTGACATGGACGATGTGCTGATTGCTGACGGTATTGCCTCGGTTGACGGCGTTGTGCTCGACATTGGCGTGTCGTCGATGCAGCTCGACCGTGCAGAACGCGGTTTTTCGTTCCAGAAGGACGGTCCGCTCGACATGCGGATGGCGCAAGACGGAATGAGCGCCGCAGATTTCGTCAACGAGGCCGACGAAGAAGAAATTGCGGATGTGATTTATCGTTATGGCGAGGAACATCGCTCGCGCCGTATCGCGCGGTCAATCGTTGCTGCCCGTCCGATTGCAACCACCGCAGAGCTAGCGTCGATTGTCCGGAAAGCGGTTGGTCATAAGCCCGGCGCGCCGAAAGACCCTGCGACGCGCGCTTTCCAAGCAATCCGTATCCATGTGAATCGTGAATTGGATGAATTGACAGACGGCTTGGCGGCAGCCGAACGGATGCTGAAGCCGGGTGGCCGGTTGGCGGTGGTTACTTTCCACAGCCTTGAAGACCGGATCGTAAAACAGTTTCTGCGCCGCCGTAGCGGTGGAGAGGGTGCAGGGTCGAGACATATACCAACGGTCGCAAATGCCGGCCCTGCACCCACCTTTGACAAGGCAGACAAGGCCGTCCGGCCGTCAGACGCAGAGTTGCAGCGTAACCCGCGCGCACGTTCTGCGACATTGCGTTCGGCGACGAGAACCATGGCTGCGGCATGGCAAAAAGGGGGGATTGCGGCATGAGCTTGGCAATGAAACGACTGAAGAACATTGGCTGGCTTGCGCTAGTGTTTTTGGTGGCGATCATGCTTTATCCACTGTCTTTGAACGTGGCGGCGTTGCACAGCGACCTGGTGCGGGTAGACCACAATATATTGAACACCAAACGCGAGATCAGTTTTTTGCAGGCTGAATTGCGGACCAGAGCCAGCATGCAGCAGCTCGAAGAATGGAACGAGTTGCTTTACGGATATCAGCCTCCAACCGCGCAACAGTTTGTAAACGGAGAAGCCGCTTTGGCTGATCTGGGTGGTGATGCAATCGTCACCAAACCTGTCATGATCGCGGCTTCGTCCGTCGACGGGAACGGGCCTGCTGGCGTTATCGGAGGCGCGCGCAACAGCGGTTCATCCGAAACATTCGCCAGCAAGTCTAGCGATAACCCGGTACCCGCCGCCATCGAAAAGGTGCAGACACCCAAACCGCAACAAACCCGCACAGAACGGCTTGCACGAATGGACGAGCAACTGCTGTCCGACGATTTTCTCCGCGACATATCGGCACGTGCCGATAAGGAACGCGCCCGGAAATGACCGCTTTTGCCGCCCGCACGCGGACACGAAAAAGCGGAGTTGGTTCGCCGCCCTTTGCCGCCAACGCTTTTTGGCGGTTGCTGATTCTTGTCGCCGCGTTTGGTCTGTTCATGCTGCTGCTGCTGGGCAGAATGACCACGCTGGCGCTGTTTGAAAGCAGCCGGGCCTTTGGCGCGACGACCACCGATTACATTCCCGAACGCGGTGATATTATCGACCGTAACGGGGTGCCGCTGGCGCGCAGTATCTATGGCTATGCGGTATGGGTGAAGCCGGATGAAATTCTGGGTGACAAGAAAGCGTTGGCGACGCAGCTCGCGGCGATTTTTCCCGATACAGCGGCGAGCGAATTCTACGCCAAGCTTACGTCCGACCGGCAGGGCTATCTGCGGAAGCGCGCGCTTCCCGAACAGGTACGCCGCGTCCATGACCTTGGCGAAATTGCCATTGAATTCCCGCGCGAGGCAACGCGGCTTTATCCGCAGCATGATCTTGCGGCCCACGTGCTTGGCTTCGTCAATCGCGACGGCAAGGGCGCTCTTGGTATGGAACGCGTGATGAACGAGCATCTCCGCGATCCTTCGAAGCGCGGCAAGCCGCTCAATCTCTCGCTCGACGTTCGCGTTCAGGCGGCGCTGGAAAGCGAACTTGCGGCAGGCATGATCAGCACCGATGCCAAAGGCGCCGCAGGGGTCATCCTCGATGTGCAAACTGGCGAAGTCATTGCCATGGCGACCTTGCCATCGTTCAATCCCAACCGTCCGGTCTTTGCCAACATCCCCGACAATGGCGAGATCATCGTGGCGGGGAGGTATCCGATCAGCCGCCAAACGAACAACGTTACGAATCGTGTGTACGAACTGGGTTCGACCTTCAAACCGCTTACGGTGGCTGCCGCGCTCGACGCAGGCACGGTGCGCGATTTGTCCATTCGCTACGATGCGACCAAGCCGCTGCAAGTCGGGCGCTTCAAGATCAGCGATACGCATCCTTCTGGCCGCTGGCTCAATGTACCTGAAGCACTGGTGCACAGTTCCAACGTCGTCACCGGGCAGATTGCAGACAATCTCGGTGCGACGCGGATGGATGCCATGCTGCGGACTATGCACTTCAATGACCGCCCGGGCATCGAACTGGCCGAAAAGGCGATGCCACTTTATCCGAAAGGAAAATGGGGGCGGCTTACCAACATGACCGTCGGCTTCGGTCACGGAATTGCGGTAACACCGCTTCATCTTGCAAGTGCCTATGCAGCAATGGTCAATGGCGGGATTTACCGGCCAGCAACCATGTTCAAGACCAAGGCGGACGCCAAACTGCCCGGCAAACGCGTGTTCACCGCTGCCACCAGCGCACGTATGCGGCAGTTGATGCGGATGATCGTGGTCGATGGCACCGGTAAGAAGGCCGATGCCGAGGGCTATCGCGTGGGGGGCAAGACCGGATCAGCGGAAAAGCCTGGCGTGGGCGGGTACAACCGGAGCCTGGTTGTAGCGACCTTTGCCGCCGCGTTCCCGATGGACAATCCGCGCTATGTCATTATCGCGATGGTCGATGAGCCAAAAGGGACTGAAGAAACCGCGTTTCAGCGGACTGCGGGCTGGACCTCGGCTCCAATTGTGCGCAAGGTTGTGACGCGCATCGGGCCGCTGTTGGGGATTATCCCCGACATGAAGCGCGACGTCGATGTGTCGGAACTGATGCCCTTATTGTGGAAAGCCAAAGGAGAGCAATAATGCGCCTTGGACAATTGCTCACCGGCCTGGAGGGAGCAGCCGCCGAGCAAAATGTCACGGGCTTTGCCATCGACCACCGCAAGATTGCGCCGGGTACGGTTTTCGGTGCGTTTCAGGGTGCAGCTTTCAACGGCGAGGACTTTATTGCTGACGCGGTAGCCGCAGGCGCGGTCGCTGTTGTTGCCAGGCCAGAGGCGCTGGTCGAAGGTGTCGTGCATGTTGCCGACCAAAATCCGCGTCGTGCCTTTGCTAATCTTGCAGCGAAATTCTTCATGCCTGTCCCGGCACATATCGCCGCCGTCACCGGCACCAACGGCAAAACCTCGACAGCCGAACTGACGCGTCAATTGTGGCGAATGGCGGGACATAGCGCAGCTTCGATAGGCACTTTGGGAATTACTACGGCTTCCGATCAAGTGCGGACCGGCCTGACTACGCCCGATATTGTGACCTTCCTTGCCAATATGTCGGGCTTGGCCCGCGAAGGGGTGAGCCACGCGATCTTCGAGGCGTCGAGCCATGGTCTTTCGCAATATCGCAGCGAGGGCGTTCCGGTGCAGGTCGGGGCTTTCACCAATTTGAGCCGAGATCATCTCGATTATCACGGCAACATGGACGACTATTTCGAAGCCAAGATGCGACTTTTTGACGAAGTGGTCCACGAAAACGGAACCGCAGTTATCTGGGCCGACGACGAATGGTCTGGCAAGGCAATCGCGCGTGCCAAACTACGCGCTTTGCGGCTGATTACGGTCGGCGAAAAGGGTGAGGGCATTTGCCTCATTTCGCGGACGTCGACGCAATTGGGTCAGACGCTTGAGCTGAAAATTCAGGGCGAAGTCAGCAAAATCAAACTGCCGCTGATTGGCGCTTATCAGGCCGCCAATGTGCTCGTCGCGGCGGGAATTGTGCTCGCAAGCGGTGGCGATGTCGAGGATGTACTTGGCCGTCTGCCGCGCCTGCAGCCGGTTCGCGGGCGGCTGGAGCGTGCGGTCATCACTCGCAGTGGTGCGCCGGTCTATGTCGATTATGCGCATACTCCAGACGGCCTGCGCGCCGCAATTGCCGCGCTTCGCCCGCATACCAGGGGTAAGCTGATTACCGTATTCGGGGCAGGCGGTGATCGCGACACCGGCAAGCGGCCCGAAATGGGTGCGGTTGTCGTGGCTGATTCCGATATTGCCATCGTCACCGACGACAATCCGCGCAGCGAAGACCCGGCGTCGATCCGCGACGATATAATGAAGGGTGCGCCCGGTGCGCACAACATCGGCGACCGCCGCTCTGCCATCGCCTTTGCCATCGAAAAGGCCGAACCCGACGATATCGTTTTGATCGCGGGCAAAGGTCATGAGCAGGGACAGGAAATTGCCGGACGCACACTACCGTTCGACGATGTCGAAGTGGCGCGGGAATGTGCCGCATGACGGAGCTTTGGACAAATGATGAGTTGCTGGCCGCAGTTGGCGGCAAAGCGGACGGGTCTTTCCCGGCCTATGGAGTTGCCTTTGACTCGCGCGAGATTGGCCAAGGTGATTTGTTTTTCGCGATGAAGGGCGAGGCGACCGACGGACATCTGTTCGTCGATAAGGCCTTTGCCAACGGTGCTTCGGGTGCGATTGTCAGTGAGCCGATCGCGCATCCGCATATACTGGTCGATGACACCATGGATGCACTCAATGCGCTGGGCCGCGCATCGCGCGCACGGATCGACGGCAAAGTAATCGGCGTCACCGGCTCGGCTGGGAAAACCGGAACCAAAGAAGCACTTTACGCTGCGCTCGACCGGTCTTCGCGCGGTCACGCCCACCGCTCGGTCAAAAGCTATAACAACCATGTCGGCGTGCCGTTGAGCTTGGCCCGGATGCCGCGTGAGACGCAATTCGGCGTTTTCGAAATGGGAATGAACCATGTCGGCGAGTTGCGTGAACTGACACAGTTGGTGCGCCCGCATGTCGCCATCGTGACGACTATCGCGCCTGCACATATCGGCTTTTTCAAGGACGAGGCGGAAATTGCTGATGCAAAAGCAGAAATATTCGAAGGGCTGATGCCCGGCGGCACCGCGATCATTCCTGCTGACAGTTCACATTATGCCCGATTGCGCGCGGCAGCGGAAAAATATGCGGGTAATGTTGTTAGCTTCGGCTTCGCTGCCGAAGCCGATGTGCGCGTTCTCGACTATGTCGCTTCGTCCGATGGTGGATCGTTGATTACCGCCAAACTTCCCGGCGGAGCATTGTGCTACACCTTGTCGCAACCCGGCAGGCACTGGATCGCAAATTCGTTGGCAGTGCTGGCAGCAGTCGAAGCAGCGGGCGGCGATTTGGCAGCGGCAGGTCTGGCGATGGCGGAATTGGGCGGCATGGTTGGCCGTGGTGCGCGTCATCAAATCAGCGTTGGCAATGGCAGCGCGCTGTTGATCGACGAAAGCTATAACGCCAACCCTGCCTCGATGGCTGCAACCATCGGTGAGTTGGCGAATAGCGCCGCTGGGAGACGCGTCGTAGTTTTGGGCGCGATGAAGGAACTGGGCGACAAAAGCGATGACTATCATCTGGCGCTCGCAGGCCCGCTGGCCGCCGCCAACGTCGATTATGCGATATTTGTCGGCGAAGAGATGCAGATTCTGGTTGAAAAGTTGAATGCAGGGCTTGAGGGACCGTCCGAATTCGCGCATTGCGCCACAGCAAGGGAGGCGCTCGATCTCTTGCGAGACAATCTGCGCGAATCCGATTCCGTTCTGGTCAAAGGTTCCAACTCGATGGGGCTGTCGGCCATTATCAATGCGCTGGTGGGTGAGGGTAGCTAATGCTGTATCTGTTGGCGGAATATCTGGGGTTTCCGAGCGGGTTTAACTTGATTCGCTATTTGAGCTTTCGCTCCGGTGCCGCTGTTGCCACCGCGCTTATTATCGGACTGGTTATTGGCCCCCGCTTTATAGGCATGCTCCGAGTCCGCCAAGGCAAGGGGCAGCCGATCCGCAGCGATGGTCCGCAGTCGCATCTGGCCAAAGTCGGCACGCCGACGATGGGCGGGTTGATGATCCTGATCGCGGTTTCGATTTCAATGCTGCTCTGGATGAACCTCACCAATGTCTATGTGTGGGCATGTCTGCTGGTGATGGCCGGTTTCGGCGTGGTCGGCTTCATGGATGACTACGACAAAGTCAAAAAGCGCAGCCATCACGGTGTTTCGGGCAGGGTTAGGTTGCTGTTCGAGTTCGCCATTGCCGGTGTCGCAGTGTCGTTGATTGTTTGGCAGTCAGGCGGCCAGTTGTATATGCCGTTCGTCAACGGGCCGGTTGCCGATCTAGGCTGGTGGTATGTGCCATTCGGGGCATTTGTGATCGTTGCGTTCGGCAACGCGGTAAACCTGACTGACGGTCTCGATGGACTAGCCACCATGCCCGTCATCATCGCATCGATCGCGTTTATGCTGATAGTCTATATGGTCGGGAACGCGCGTTACGCCGAATATCTGGGCATACCATTCTATCTGGGCGCAGGCGATCTGGCGATGCTGTGCGGTGCAATTGTTGGCGCGGGCCTCGCGTTCCTGTGGTTCAATGCGCCGCCCGCCGCAGTATTCATGGGCGATACCGGCAGTCTGGCGCTAGGCGGCACATTGGGCGCGATCGCCGTCGTAGCGCACCATGAATTCGTGCTGGCTATCATAGGCGGATTGTTTGTGGTCGAGGCGATGTCGGTCATCATCCAAGTGTTCTGGTTCAAACGCACCGGCAGACGGGTTTTCCGCATGGCACCGATCCATCACCATTTCGAACAGCTTGGCTGGTCAGAGCCTACGGTGGTCATCCGGTTCTGGATTGTCGCTTTCGTTTTGGCGCTCGCGGGGCTATCCACGCTCAAGCTCAGATGATTACCAGCCCTGTCTTCGCCAACCGCAAATTTGCCCTGTTGGGCCTGGCGCGGTCTGGCCTTGCTGCCGCACACTCATTGCATGCGGGTGGCGCGCAACTGCTGGCGTGGGACAATAATGAAGCAGCTCGCGGACAAGTTGCGGATATCGCAACGATAGCCGATCCGCTTGAGGCCGACCTTCGTGGTTATGACGGCATCGTCGTCTCGCCGGGTGTGCCGATCAACACGCACCCCATTGCCGATAAAGCCCGCGCCGACGGCGTCCCGCTGATCGGTGACATCGAACTGTTCGCAATGGCGCGGCCAGCATTGCCGCCGCACCGTGTTATCGGGATTACCGGCACCAACGGTAAATCGACCACGACCGCATTGGTGCATCATCTTCTCAAAAGCGCCGCGCTCCCAACGCGGATGGCAGGCAATATCGGGCTGCCGATACTGTCGCAGGCACCGCTTTCCGCTGGCGGTGTATATGTGCTTGAGCTGTCGAGCTACCAGATCGACCTGACGCACAGTCTTGCCTGCGAAGCGGCGACGCTGATCAATCTGTCGCCTGATCATCTCAACCGCTATGACGGTTATGCCGGTTATATTGCATCGAAGGCGCGGCTTTTCGACATGCAGACACGAGGCCAGCATTCGGTATTCGGCAATGGCGACGACGATACGCGGCGCATCTATGCCGATGTATTGGCCAAACGCGGGGCTGATGTGGTGCATCAGGCGGACACCGCAGATATTCGCGGCCAATCCGATTGGCCGTCGCTGCAAGGGCCGCATAATTTGCAGAATGTCGCAGTCGCGATCGCTTTGATCGAGTCGTTCGGTATCAAGGAGGCGCAATGGCGTCCGGCGATGGCGACCTTCAAAGGTCTTGCCCACCGAATGGAGATCGTCGCGGAAAGAAATGGTGTGTTATTCGTCAACGACAGCAAGGCGACCAACCCGGCATCGACTGCACCGGCGCTGGCGGCTTATCCGCGCGTGCACTGGATTGTTGGCGGCTTGCCAAAGGGCGAAGACCTGAACGAGTGCGCGCCGAACTTCGGGCATGTTGTGAAGGCGTACACGATCGGCGAGGCCGGGCCGCTGTTCAGCAAATTACTATCGCCGCACATGCCGGTCGAACGCTGTGAAATGATGGGCAGCGCGGTTCACGCAGCCGCCGCGCAAGCGAAGCCGGGCGAGGTGGTTTTGCTCTCGCCAGCATGTGCGTCGTTCGACCAGTTCAAGGATTTCGAGGCACGCGGCGACGCGTTCAAAGCCATCGTCGAGGCGCTGGAAACTGGAATTGGGTCATGAGCCAAAGCGGTAAGGAAGTGCCGTGGGTGTTGGCCGCAAAAACCGGTAAGATCGGTTTTGCCAATCGGCTTGGGCGCGGCGATCGCTCGCCGCTTGGCGTCTGGTTTTGGGAGCTCGACCGGGTATTGCTGGCGCTGATGCTGGTGCTGATCGCAATCGGCTTGCTCGCGGTTGCCGCCGCTTCCCCAGGCGGCGCACGGCAGCTGTCCAGTTCGCAAACCCGGTTGCCCGAACTCTATTTCTTCTACCGCCAGTTGATGTTTGTCATTGTCGGCATTCCGGTGATGCTGATCGTGTCCATGTATCCACGCGAGCAGGCACGGCGATTTGCCGTTGTGGGATTCCTTGTTTTTCTGGTGCTGGTGGTTCTTGTGCCTTTTCTGGGTAAGGAAGTGAATGGATCGCAGCGCTGGATAGGCGCGGGTGCCGCCAAAATACAGCCTTCGGAGTTCCTGAAACCGTTCTTCGCCGTCACAATGGCGTGGGTGATAAGCTGGCGTTTGAAGGATCCGAGCCTGCCCGTCCGCGTGCTCAGCATGGTCGGAACAGGCATTGTTTGCTTTTTCCTGATGGCCCAGCCCGATCTGGGCCAGACAATATTATTTGCCGGAACATGGTTCGCACTGATGATGGTGTCCGGCGTCCCGGCTTCACGCTTGTGGGGCTCGATAATATTGGGACTGGTGGCGTTGGTGCTTGCCTATAATTTCTATCCGGTCGCAACCCAACGTATCGATGCGTGGATATTCGGAACCGAAGGATTGACGCACGACAAGATGGCGCTGGCGACGTTGACGGCAGGCGGCTTGATTGGCGTTGGCCCGGGGTTGGGCACACGCAAATATTCGCTACCCGAAGGCCACACCGACTATATTTTCTCGGTTATCGGCGAAGAGTTCGGCTTGCTGGCATGCATGGTCATCGCGGTGTTGTTTTTCGCGATTCTGGTCCGCATCATCATCAGGTTGCTTGATGAAAAGGACCAGTTTGTCGTTCTTGCGGTGACCGGTCTTGCCGCGCAATTCTGCGGGCAGGCGATGATAAATATGGCGGTGAACCTTGGCGTCTTCCCGTCGAAAGGCATGACGTTGCCGTTTGTCAGCTATGGCGGATCGTCGATTTGGGCGTTGTCGATAACCTGCGGTCTCATCCTGGCACTGACCAAGCGTAACCCCTATCTTGACCGGTCGCTCTATATGGTGAAGGGGCCAAGGCTGTGAACTTCCATATTATGCCTTCGAGGCGTCAAAATGGCGAAGATGTCGGAGTGAAGTGGCTGCCGCAGATAGTGGTTCTACC
Source organism: Sphingomonadales bacterium (assembly GCA_031406495.1). Taxonomy (GTDB): domain Bacteria; phylum Pseudomonadota; class Alphaproteobacteria; order Sphingomonadales; family Sphingomonadaceae; genus Sphingorhabdus_B. Next base: position 92,901 of record JANOHL010000014.1, read on the forward strand.
TGCAAGGCCGCTTCGCTTCGAGATCGAAGCCATTTTGACGTCCTTCGGATTTGACCGCTTTCGTCCATTGCTTCGTTGGCGAACCTTAAGCTATCTACATAGCCCTGCGGCCCGCCGCCTTGCACTGAACGAAAGCGCTTCAAACCTCGAAGGCATAATATGGAAGTTCACAGCCTAGCATGAGCATATCGAGGCATTACGTGCTGGCCGCAGGCGGCACCGGGGGGCATATGATTCCGGCGTTCGCGCTGGGTCAGGAGTTGCTCAATCGCGGACATCATGTTGCGCTGGTTACCGATGAGCGCGGCACAAAGATTCCGGGCTGTCCCGACAAGATCGCAACGCATGTGCTGCCCGCTGGTCGGATCACCAAAAACCCCGCTAGCTGGGCTTCAGGCGCGCGTGCTATTTGGCGTGGGCGCAGAATGGCAAAACAACTTTATGCCAGCTTCAACCCAAGTGCCGTCGTCGGCTTTGGCGGTTATCCGGCATTCCCGGCGCTCCTGGGAGCATTTGCCTGCGATATTCCGACAATAATCCACGAACAAAATGCCGTGTTGGGCCGCGTAAATCGGATCACTGCGCGTAAGGTCAATGCGATTGCGACCGCGTACCCGGATGTGCTTCGGCTGAAGCCGCGTCATCACGAAAAGGTGCATCTCGTCGGCAATCCTGTTCGCGAGGAAGTGCTTGCTCTGCGTGACCAAGCCTATCCGCCGCTCGACGAGGACGGCATTTTCCGGGTGCTGGTAACCGGCGGCAGCCAAGGCGCGTCGATATTGTCGGAGGTTGTGCCCGATGGTCTGGCGCGTCTGCCGCTCAATCTGCGCCGCCGCCTGCAGGTAACGCAGCAATGCCGTGTCGAAGACATAGAGGTTGTCCGCAAAACCTATGCCGACCATGACATACCGGCTGAACTGGCGACGTATCTTGCCGATCTGCCTGAACGACTGGGTTGGGCCCATCTGGTGATTTCTCGCGCAGGCGCATCGACTATTGCCGAACTGACCTGTGCCGGACGACCGGCAATATTGGTGCCTCTACCGAGCGCGACCGACAATCATCAGTCTTACAACGTCAAAGAGATGGTGCACGCTGGTGGTGCCAGAGCGATTGCGCAATCGATGTTCACACCGGTGGAGATGGCAAAGCAGATCCAGAAGATCGCGTTGGAACCCGGGGCAATCGAAAATGCGGCAAAGGCGGCAAAAAATTGCGGGCGGCCCAATGCTGTGGCTGATCTGGCCGATCTGGTGGAATCGTTTGGCGCTGCGCCTTTGATGCATACGATCAGATCGACAAACGAAGGCACGATCAACTTCAACCCGTCGCCTGCGCTGGCGAGAAAAGCCTTTCGATGAGGGGCGTCCCAACAGACATCGGCACCGTCCATTTCGTCGGGATCGGCGGTATTGGCATGTCGGGCATTGCCGAAGTCATGCACAATCTGGGTTACAAGGTCCAGGGATCGGACATGGCGGATAGCTATGTCATAGATGGCCTACGAAAGCTGGGTATCAAGGTGATGATCGGGCACAGCGCCGATAATCTTGGTGATGCTGCCGTTGTTGTGACGTCAACGGCGGTAAAGAAGGGCAATCCCGAGAGAGACGCTGCACTCGAACGGCGTATCCCGCTGGTCCGCCGCGCCGAAATGCTCGCCGAACTGATGCGGCTCAAAAACACCGTTGCCGTAGCGGGCACGCACGGAAAGACCACGACAACATCAATGATTGCAGCCATGCTCGACCATGGCGGTATCGATCCCACGGTCATCAACGGCGGCATCATCAACAGCTATGGTTCCAACGCGCGCTTGGGCGACAGCGACTGGATGATTGTCGAGGCCGACGAGAGCGACGGCAGCTTCCTGCGGCTGGACGGCACAATCGCGGTTGTGACCAATATCGACCCTGAGCATCTCGATCACTATGGCGATTTCGACGCGATCAAGGACGCCTTTGTCGAGTTCGTCGAAAACGTGCCATTCTACGGCGCGGCGATCATGTGCCTCGATCATCCCGAAGTGCAGGCGATCCTGCCCAAAATCCGCGACCGTCGGATCATCACTTACGGCTTTTCGGCGCAGGCGGATGTGCGCGGTGAGAATGTGACGCCGTTTCCCGGCGGTAATCGTTTCGACGTGGTGGTGCGCGCGCGTGATGGCTCGCAGCGGACCATAGAGGGCATCGAATTGCCGATGCCGGGGCGGCATAATGTGCAGAATGCCTTGGCGGCGGTTGCGGTCGGGCTTGAGATGGGCATGGCGGATGCTTCGGTGCAGCAGGGCTTTGCCAAATTCGGCGGCGTCAAGCGGCGCTTTACCAAAGTCGGTGAAGTGGACGGCGTCACCATCATAGATGATTATGGCCACCATCCCGTCGAAATCCGCGCGGTTTTGTCGGCGGCGCGCGAGGGTGCAGAGGGTCGGGTGATTGCGGTTGCCCAGCCGCACCGCTTTACCCGGTTGCGCGACCATATGGATGATTTCCAGCAGGCGTTTAACGACGCCGACATCGTGTTTATTTCGCCGGTTTATACCGCAGGCGAAGCGCCGATTGAGGGTATCGACTCTGAAGCCTTGGTTGCAGGCTTGAAGCAGCGCGGCCACCGCTCCGCTTCGCATGTGGCCGATGCAGCCGATCTTGCGACCAAGCTTGCCGAAGTCGTGCAGGACAAGGACATGGTCGTATGCCTTGGTGCCGGCGACATCACCAAATGGGCGGCGGGTCTGGCGGACGCCATCAAGGCAGCGCGCGGATGAGCGTCGAAACCATTCCGCAGGTTCAGGGAAAGCTGACTGCCAACGCGTCGCTCGCGCCGCTTGTCTGGTTCAAGTCGGGTGGAGCGGCCGAGTGGTTGTTTGAACCCAAGGATGTTGCCGATCTGCAGGCCTTCTTGCGTGACCTTGATGTGGCGACGCCGGTTATGGCGCTTGGGCTCGGGTCCAACCTGATCGTCCGTGATGGCGGCGTCTCTGGCGTTGTTGTTCGGCTGGGCAAGGCTTTTGCAAAGGTCGGAAAAGTGGATGACCTGACGCTGGATTGCGGCGGAGGCGCATCGGGCATCTTGGTGTCTTCGACCGCGCGCGACAACGGGATCGCCGGATTGGAATTTCTGCGCTCGATTCCTGGCACTGTAGGTGGATTTGTCCGTATGAACGGCGGGGCCTATGGCGGCGAGGTGAAGGACATATTGATCGACTGCGATGTGGTGATGCGTAACGGCGAAGTGGTCACGCTTGCCGTTGAAGAATTGCGCTACAGCTATCGCCATTCCGAATTGCCCGACGGCGCCATCGTCGTCGCCGCGCGTTTTCGCGGCAAGTCGGGCGAGGCAGAAGCCATTCAGGCCGAGATGGACCGTATCAGTGCATCACGCGAGGCGTCACAGCCGTTGCGTTCTAAAACCGGCGGCTCGACATTCAAAAACCCCGAGGGTCACAAGGCGTGGGCTCTGGTCGATGAAGCAGGCTGCCGTGGCCTGCAAGTTGGCGGTGCGCAGGTTTCGGAAAAGCACACCAACTTCCTCCTGAACCTCGGCGACGCCACCAGCGCCGATATCGAGGAATTGGGCGAAGAGGTCCGCAGGCGCGTGAAAGCAAAATCCGGAATCGAACTCCAATGGGAGATACAGCGCGTGGGCGCCCACAAATGAACGATCAAGTGCATGTCGCGGTCCTGATGGGCGGGTGGTCCAACGAGCGGTCGGTATCGTTGATGAGCGGCAATGGTGTCGCCGATGCGCTTGAGCGCGTTGGCTACAAAGTTACCCGCGTCGACATGGACAGGAACATAGCGCAAGTGCTGACTGCGCTTCGTCCCGATGTTGTTTTCAACGCACTCCACGGCGTCCCCGGCGAAGATGGCACGGTGCAGGGCATGCTCGACCTGATGGGGATAAAATACACCCACAGCGGGATGGTGACATCGGTGATCGCCATCGACAAGGAACTGACCAAGCAGTGCCTTGTCCCAGCGGGAATTCCGATGCCGAAGGGCACGATTGTGGAGAGCGAAAGTCTGTATTTGGGTGATCCGTTGCCACGACCCTATGTGTTGAAACCGGTCAACGAAGGCAGCTCGGTCGGCGTCGCGATTGTCAAAACCGACAGCAATTACGGCAACCCGATTTCGCGTGACGCGACAGGGCCGTGGCAGGAATTCGAGACTTTGCTCGCTGAACCGTTTATCAAAGGCCGTGAACTGACCGTCGCAGTGCTCGGCGGCAAGGCGTTGTGTGTGACCGAACTGAAGCCCAAAAGCGGCTTTTATGACTTCGACGCCAAATATACCGAGGGGCTGACGGAGCATATCTGTCCGGCCGAAATCCCTGCGGATATCGAGCAATATATGCTGGATACCGCGCTGAGGGCACATGAGTTGCTCGGCTGCAAAGGTGCATCGCGGACAGACTACCGATGGGACGACGAACTGGGCAAAGACGGCATCTTCGTGCTCGAAACCAATACCCAACCCGGCATGACGCCGCTCAGCCTGGTGCCCGAGCAGGCCAAGCAAGTTGGCATAAGCTATGAGCAGCTGGTCGACATCATCGTCAAAGAGGCGCTGGCATAATGGCGACCGCAGCACGCAAAGGCGGGAAGACCCGCAGCAAGGCGAAGACCGTGAGCCCGCGCAAGAAAGTGCGGCAGATTTCGATCATTGATCGGCTCTTGCGCACGCTGCCGTTTTCCGAAGACGAGATCCAGCGCGCCTTTAACTGGCTGGTGATCGGTGCTTTGGCGTTGGCAGCGATTTTTGCTGCGCAATATTTTGGCGTAACCGCCGCCGCATATCAACAATATGCAAAGGCTGCGGCAAAGGCCGGTTTTGAAGTCAAGCGGGTCGAGATCACCGGCATGGAGCGGGTCGATCAGTTGAAAGTATATGATATCGTTCTCGCCGAAAAAGACCGTGCGATGCCTTTGGTCGATATCGAAAAAATTCGCACCGATCTTGTCAAATATGGCTGGATTAAAGACGTCCGCGTATCGCGCCGATTGCCCGATACGCTGGTTGTGGAGATTATCGAGCGCAAGCCAACGGCGGTGTGGCAACGCGACGGCAAAATGTCGCTCATCGATGCCGATGGCATTGTGCTTGAACATATCAAGGCCGACGAGGTGGGTAATCTGCCGATGTTGCATGGCACCGATGCCAACCGCCATGCGGTCGCGCTGAATGTGCTACTCGACAACGCCACGTCATTGAAGCCGCAGGTAACAGAGGCGAAATGGATCGGTAACAGGCGCTGGGATCTGAAGTTCAAAAGTGGCGAAACGCTGGCGTTGCCCGAAGGTGAAAAGGCGGCAGCCGAGGCATTGGTCAATTTTGCCAGGATGGACGGGATCAACCGGCTGCTGGGGCGCGACATGATCTACTTTGATTTGCGCGACCCTGCCCGAATGTATTTGCGCAAGGCACCGAAGCCCGAGCCGGTAAAGGTCGAGCAGAAAACCACCGCAGCGAAGAACGGTAAGGAAGCATGAAAGCCGCGCGCGTAGAAAAGATCATTTCAGCCATCGACATCGGATCGTCGAAGGTATCGGCGCTGATTGTCGGTCGCACCGACGAAGGCGATCTGCTGGTTTTGGGAACTGGCCAGCGCGAGAGCCGCGGCGTGACGCGTGGGTGCATCGCCGACATCGAGCAGGCCGAATTGTCGGTGCGCCATGCGGTCGAGCAGGCTGAACGGATTGCGGGCATAAACATCGACCGTGTTTGGGTCGGGATGTCGGCGGGCGGTCTCGATAGCTTGCTTGCCCCGGTCGAAATCGAACTGGGCGGCGACCGCATCGAACAGGACGATATCGACGAGCTATTACAGGCGGGTCGCGCAAACATCGACATGGGTGGCAAAATGCCACTGCACATCCAGCCGACGCTATATTCGCTCGATGGTGTGGGCGGTGTTGCCAGCCCTGTTGGCCTCCATGCCGACCGGCTGGGTGTCGATATTCATGTGGTCCTCGCCGACCAGTCGCCGGTCCGCAATATCGATATGACCGCGCGTGCCGCGCATCTTGAGGTTGAATCGATTGTCGTCGCGCCGGTTGCGACCGGTTTGGCCTGCCTGACCGAAGAAGAGCGCGAACTTGGCGTTGCGCTCGTCGAATTCGGGGCGTCGGTCACCAATGTTTCGGTGTTTATCGGCGGGATGCTGGTTGGATTGGAGACGATACAACGCGGCGCTGCCGATATTACCGATGACATTGCATCGACCTTCGGTATCCGCCGGGCGCAGGCGGAAAGGCTGAAATGCTTCCACGGCTCGGCGCTCACCAGTCCGCGCGACCATCAGGAAGTGTTGGATGTCGGCACCGACGAAAACGGTTTCGAGGCCCCAACGCACGCGCCGCGGATTACCAAGGCACAGCTAAACGCGGTCGTTTGTCAGCGTGTCGATCATATCGTCTCCGATATCGGTCGCGCACTGAAAGAACTCGGCTTTGCCGGCCCCTCAAGCCATCAAGTCGTCCTGACCGGCGGCGGCGCCGAACTGAAGGGGGTCGCCGAACATATGCAAAGTGCGCTCGGCCGCACTGTCCGGATAGGTCGCCCATCTGGGCTTGGCGGAATACCTGATGCGCATAGCGGCCCGGCATTTTCAACGCTGGTCGGCCTAATTCTTTACGCTGCGTCCGACCGGATCGACCTTAAAGCGGGCTTTGACCGGCGCGGTGAGTACTCGACTGGTGCGATGCCCAGCCTGTTTCAACGAATAATGCGGGCGATCCGAGAGAATTTTTGAGAGAAAGCTGTGCAAAATAGTTAATTTTGTGGTGTGCAGGTGTAGCTTTTGTGTCAAAAGCGTTAAAATTTTCGAGTGTGCCAATAAGGCAAGGGGGTTAGTAGCATGAGCATCAATATCGGTCCTCCCGTGGTTGATGAGTTGAAGCCGAAGATCGCCGTTATCGGCGTTGGTGGTGCTGGCGGTAACGCGGTCGCCAACATGATCAAGGCGCAGGTTGAAGGTGTCGATTTCATCGTCGCCAATACCGACGCGCAGGCGCTCAACGCTTCACCTGCGGAACATCGCATCCAGCTTGGTCCCGATATTACCCAGGGCCTTGGTGCCGGATCGCGCCCCGAAGTCGGTCGTGCGGCGGCTGAAGAAACCATCGACCAGGTGAAAGCCGCTTTGCATGGCTGTCATATGTGCTTCATCGCGGCTGGCATGGGCGGGGGAACCGGAACGGGGGCCGCGCCAGTGATTGCGCAGGCGGCACGCGATCTCAATATCCTGACGGTCGGTGTCATCACCAAACCGTTCATCTTCGAAGGTACCCGCCGGATGCGTTCGGCTGATGCAGGTATCGAAGAGCTGCAAAAGCATGTCGATACGTTAATCGTTATTCCCAACCAGAACCTGTTCCTGGTCGCCAATCCGAACACGACCTTCAAAGAGGCGTTCCTGCTCGCCGACGAAGTCCTGCAACAGGGTGTGCGCGGTATAACCGACCTTATGGTCATGCCCGGCCTCATCAACCTCGACTTTGCCGACGTCCGCTCGGTCATGCACGAAATGGGCAAGGCGATGATGGGCACCGGCGAAGCAGAAGGCGACGGTCGTGCTCTTGAAGCCGCCGAGCGAGCAATTGCCAACCCGCTGCTCGACGGCGTGTCGATGCAGGGCGCGAAGGGTGTTATCATTTCGATCACCGGTGGCGAAGATATGCGGCTGATGGAAGTTGACGAGGCCGCAAACCACATCCGCGAACTCGTCGACCCCGATGCGAACATTATCTGGGGTTCAGCATTTAACGAGAACCTGAACGGAAAAATCCGCGTTTCGGTCGTTGCGACTGGCATCGATAGCGATGCGGCGGCGGTTGCCTCTTCGGCAGCATCACGGCCATTTGCATTCAGCCGTCCCGTTGAACCGGTTGTCGAATCCGCTCCGCCAGCGTCGAGCTTGTTCAGCGAGCCGGAGGCATCATCGGAAGAACCTGAAGCCGATCCCGATATGGCCACCGATGATAGCCTTGATCTGACGAGCGAATATGGCGTCGATGAAGATGCTGACGAGGCTGAGGAAGAATCCACTCCCGCTTGGGCCACAGCCGAAGCAGCGGAAACCGACGACGATCTGTTGGAGCTTGGCGATGCGCAAATGGCCGATGAGGAAGAGCCGGAACCCGAAATGGCAGACGCTGCCGCGCCGGTTGACGTAACCCCTGCGCCAGAACGCGCCGCACCGCGGATTTCGACGGGAGGCACCTTGTTCGAACGGATGTCCAATTTGTCACGCGGCTTGTCGCGTTCGGACGAGGCCGAGGATGAGAAGGACGACGGTGCAAACGGCGGCCTCAACATCCCGCGCTTCCTTGACCGGCAGAGCAATAACTGAACGTTCATGGCTGCGTAAGCCAGAATTTGGTAACGGTACATTTCGTCCTTTTTGTGGAACCGTTAATCGGCGGGTGTGCAGGCATGCTTTGCATCCAGCTGCCCGATGAACCAATAGATCAGGCATGAATGTGATATTATTACGTAGCATCATCGCGATTTCGGTGGCCGGATTGTCGGCGAGCGCGTTCGCGCAGATTGTCGATGAAAGCGCGCTCGAAGATCTGGACCGGAAAAACCCCGTCACAACGCCTGCTATCCGCGAACCAGCGGGTGCGGCTGAACTGCGCGCAGCCATGCGGCGAATTGCGCAGCAACCAAACGATGCCGATGCGCTCGCCGATGCGGGCAACGCCGCACTGACGTTGGGCGATGCCAACGCCGCGCTGAACTTTCTAACGCGGGCTAGCGCGCTCCGTCCGCGCGATGGCAGGATCACCTCGGCGCTTGCGTCGGCCACCGTCCGTACAGAAAACCCTTTTGAGGCCCTGCGATTATTCGATGATGCCGTGCGGTTGGGGGTGAGCGAACGGTCGATTGCTGCGGACCGTGCGCTGGCGTTCGATTTGCTTGGCAATTTCGGGCGCGCACAACAGGATTATAACCTCGCCCGCACCGCATCGACGTCAGACGATCTGATTGTCCGGCAGGCTATTTCGCTTTCGCTTCTGGGACAGAAGAACGACGCGGATGGCATGTTGCTGCCGTTGCTGCAGAAGAATAATCCCGCTGCGTGGCGGGCAAGGGCATTCATACTGGCGGCACGCGGCGATACGCGCGAATCGACCAAAGTCACCCAGGGCTTTATGGACGCACGGTCCGCTCAAAAAATGGAACGCTATTTGCGATTGATGCCCGATCTAACCGGTGCACAACAAGCAGCAGCGATCCATTTGGGGCATTTTCCTGCGAACAACATCGGTCGTGATAGTGCGGAGATCAAGCGCGTCGCGGCTACCATTCCTTCGCCAGCACTCGTCAAGAATGACTCGCGGCTGATCCCTTCGGGTGAACCGCTTGGTCAGAAGTCAGGCAAAGCGGATTCGCGGAACTCCGGGAAGAAAGCTGATCGTAAACGCGATCGAGAGCGCGAAACGAAGGTTGCTGTCTTGAAACCGACCAAGGCGGACAAAGATGCGCTTTCGACCGATTCTGCCCGCTCGCGGGTCAACGAAGCAAGGCTTGCGACGTCTGCGGTCGTCAAGCCCGGCGCCCTTCCCCCGCCAGAGACCGCACGGCCAGCGATGCGAGTGGCATTGCCGTCATCTGCTGCTACCGCTTCGAAAATTCCTGTGGCAGTGAAAGCAACCGAAGGACCACCACCTTCGTCCACGATATCACCAACAACTGCTTTGGAACAGCCTCAACCCAAACCGATCGTTATCGCAGCGCCCTCTAATCCGGCAATACAGGGACCAACCGAGAATGGTGCTCCAATGGTGTCGATGGCAAGCAGCGCGACAGTCACGCCCTCTGTTTCCTCGCCACCCGCTTCTGCTCCGCCGACCCGACCAAGCGCGCCGCCTTTCGATTTGGCCGCGATTGTCGGCGCAATCGAGATACCCGCAGACGAGCAGAAACCGTCTGCAGTTCCGGTGGATCTCAACAAGCTGAGGCTGGCAGTGGCGAAGGCTGTAGCGGCAGACAATATCAAAAATGCTAAATTGGATACAAAGGCAGCTGCGAAAGCCGTCGCGGTTGCAAGTCCGGCCCGGTTTTGGGTTCAAATTGCGACCGGCGGGGCGAGTGCGCTTGGCTTTGATTACCGCCGGCTGGAAAAGAAGAGCCCCGGTTTGTTCAAGGGTCAGAACGGGTGGACTGCAGCTTGGGGAAAAACCGACCGGCTGCTGGTCGGGCCTTTCGCTGATTTGAAGTCTTCCAAAAAATGGGAGGCCGATTTCAAAAAGGCAGGGGGGGACGGTTTCGCGTGGAAAAGCGAAAACGGCGTCGTGGTGACCGCGCTCAAGGGGAAATAGCGACTAGCCGTTATCCGAGCATATCGGCATAAGCCGCCCATGAAGCCGCTACAGCCTTATGCCTGCCATCCCGAAACCAGCCGTGGGCGGTTTCACGTTGAACCATATAGTGATGTGCGGGGGCCGCGGGATATTTTTCAACGGGATCGGGACCGGATCATCCATTCGATCGCGTTTCGCCGTTTGCGGCACAAAACTCAGGTTTTTGTGGCGCCCGACGGTGATCACTATCGCGTTCGTCTGACGCACAGTTTGGAAGTTGCGCAGATTGGGCGCACAATTGCGCGCGCTTTGGGCCTGAATGAGGATCTGACAGAGGCTTTGTGCCTCGCGCATGACATCGGCCATCCTCCGTTTGGCCATGCGGGAGAGGATGCGCTGGAGGAGGCGTTGAAGCCGTTTGGCGGCTTCGACCATAATGCGCAGACTCTGCGCACGCTGACATATCTTGAGGCACCTTATCCGCGTTGGCGCGGATTGAACCTTAGTTGGGAGTTGCTGGAGGGCTTGGCAAAACATAACGGGCCGGTGAATAATCCCGGCTGGGCGTTGTCGGCTGTCAATTCCGAATTCGACCTGGCGCTCGGTCAATGGCCCTCTCTTGAGGCACAGATTGCGTCGGTTGCCGATGACATTGCCTATGATAATCACGACATCGACGACGGTATCAGGGCAGGGCTCCTCTCGATCGATCAGCTGATGGAATTACCATTTATCGCAATGCGTTGGGCTGCAATCCTCGCACGTTATCCCGATGTTGAGCCAAAGCGTCTGGTGCCCGAGCTTATCCGCGAACAGATCGGCGTCATGGTCAACGATGTCATCGATGCGACGCGCCAACGGATTGTCGACCGCAAGATCGAAAGCGTCGACGATATCCGCCACGCCGATTCCGCAATCGGCGGATTTTCGGCGGAGATGGTCGAGCGCGAGCGCGCTTTGAAGCGTTTCATGTATCGCAACCTTTATCATCATCCGGAGCAGAATGAGGCGGCGGCAAAAGCCCAGCACGTTATCAGCGACCTTTTTGCTGCCTATGCCGCCGATCCTTCGCAAATGCCGGAAGAATGGCAGCAAGGCCTGCCGCCAAGCGAACCCGACCGCAGCCGCCATATCGCCGATTTTTTGGCGGGAATGACCGATCGCTACGCGCAGAACAGCCACCGGCAGATATCTGGCCAGAAGGTTTGATTGACGTTGGCCGGACACTTCAACTTACTTTTATCCATGAAAATGATGCCATAGCCGCGCTCGCCGGTTGACTCTGCGGGCGCGTGGAGTCAAGGCGGTCAGGTCGCTGACGAAGCGGGAGAGCATCCCTTAAAGGGGTCGCCGAAGGAGCAACCGCCCCGGAATCTCTCAGGCAAAAGGACCGCATCGGCTTTTGCGACACTCTGGAAAGCGCGCCGTTCGCGGTGCCACCGAAGGTGTAAGCACCGCGATTAAGCGGTGCGAAAGCTCTCAGGTTCCGTGACAGAGGGGGCAGCAGACATGCGCCAACCGGCGTGTGTTGCTGTGACTCTGATGCGGGAAATATAATGAGCGACGACGACGAAACCGAATTGCCAGAACTGCCGTCTGAGGCGCTGCCCCTGGATGCTTGGCACCGCGCGAGCGGTGCTCGCATGGTCGAGTTCGCCGGCTATCACATGCCGATCCAGTATGAAGGCATCATGGCCGAACATGCGTGGACGCGCGAGTTCGCCGGGCTGTTTGACGTGTCCCACATGGGCCAGTTGATGCTGTCGGGCCAAGGCGCGGCAGAGGCCTTAGAAGCCATTGTCCCCGGCGACATTTCGGCGCTCAAGGAAGGCCGGATGCGCTATTCGTTGTTGCTGGCCGAAGACGGCGGCATCCTTGACGACCTGATGATCACGGCGGCGCCGATGGGGCTGTATCTGGTAGTCAATGGTGCTGTAAAATGGGACGATATCAGCTACCTGCGCGACCGGTTGCCCGATGATATCACCATCAACCATATGGACGACCGCGCGCTGCTGGCGTTGCAAGGCCCCAAGGCGGCGGCGGCGCTTGCCCGCGTCGTGCCGGGTGCCGATGCGCTCTATTTCATGGAGGCCAGCAGCTATTTATGGGGGTATGAGCCGCTGTGGATCAGCCGTTCTGGCTATACTGGTGAGGATGGTTTCGAGATTTCGGTGCCTGCCGAACATGTCGTGGCGTTTGCCGATGCGCTCTGCGCCCAGCCGGAAGTGAAACCGATTGGCCTGGGCGCGCGCGATTCGTTGCGGCTTGAGGCGGGCTTGCCGCTTTACGGGCATGATCTGGATGACCGCATCGATCCGGTACAGGGCGATTTGTCTTTCGCCATTTCCAAGCGCCGCCGTGAAGAGGGTGGATTTGCAGGAGCTGACCGTATCCTTGGTGCGTTGAAAGACGGTGCCGGCAAAAAGCGCGTTGGCTTCACTGTCGAAGGCAGAATGCCGGTGCGCGAGGGTGCGCCGATCTTTGCAGGTGATATACAGGTTGGTGTCATGACGTCAGGTGGCTTTGCTCCGACTGTTAATGCGCCGATTGCAATGGGTTACGTGTCAACCGAGCACGCCATCCACGGCACTAAATTAGAGGCCGAAGTGCGTGGCAAAAGGATTGCTGTGACCACCGCGCCGATGCCCTTTATCCCCCACAATTATCACCGGAGAGGAAAAGCCGTATGACCCGTTATTACACCGAAGATCACGAATGGATCGAAGTCGACGGCAACATCGCCACTGTCGGCATCACCGATTACGCGCAGGGGCAATTGGGCGACATCGTCTTTGCCGAAGTTCCGGCGGTCGGCTCGACGTTGAAAAAGGGCGGCGATGCTGCGGTTGTGGAATCAGTCAAGGCTGCCTCCGACGTGTACGCGCCGGTTTCGGGAGTGGTGACCGAAGGCAATGATGCGCTCGGCGATGACCCGGCGCTGGTCAACAGCGACCCCGAAGGCGAGGGCTGGTTTTTCAAACTGACGCTTTCGGAGGCGAGTGAACTCGACAGTTTGATGGATGAAGCTGCTTACAAGGCGTTTGTGGACGGGCTTTAATCTCCATTCCGATAAGGAAAATACATGCGTTACCTCCCATTAACCCAATCCGACCGGCAGGCCATGCTCGGCGTCATCGGTGCCAAGAGCATCGACGATTTGTTCGTCGATGTTCCCGCCGAGGCGCGGTTGGACGGGCCGATCCAAGGGTTGCCCAACCATGCCAGCGAAATGGCGGTGGAGCGGCATTTTTCCGACTTAGCGCGCAAGAATATGGCGGCGTCGCATCATCCGTTTTTCCTCGGGTGCGGTGCATATAAGCACCATGTTCCGGCGAGCGTCGATCACCTGATCCAGCGCGGTGAGTTCTTGACGGCTTACACGCCTTATCAGCCCGAAATCGCACAGGGCACGCTACAAATGCTGTTCGAGTTCCAGACGCAGGTCGCGCGATTGCTCGGCTGCGATGTGGCGAATGCCTCGATGTACGACGGCTCGACGGCCTGTTGGGAGGCGATCAGCATGGCGGGCCGCATTACCAAACGCAAAAAGGCTGTGCTGTCGTCGGGTCTGCACCCGCACTATGTCAGCGTTTGTGAAACGATGGCAAAGTTTACCGGCGATACGCTCGATACCGTCCAACCCGAACTGTCGGCGAATACAGATCGCACGCGGCTGCTGGCGGCCATCGACGACGAAACAAGCTGCGTCGTGGTGCAATATCCCGACATATTGGGGCGGATCGAAGACCTAACCGCAATTGCTGCCAAAGCGCATGAGCATGGCGCGTTGCTGGTTGCGGTGGTCACCGAACCGGTTGCGCTGGGCGCGATCAAGGCACCGGGCGAAATGGGTGCCGACATCGTGGTGGGCGAAGGCCAGTCGATTGGCGTCGGGTTGCAGTTCGGCGGCCCCTATGTCGGGTTGTTCGCCTGCAAGGAAAAATTCGTGCGGCAAATGCCCGGGCGGCTGTGCGGCGAGACCGTCGATGCGGAGGGCAAGCGCGGCTTTGTGCTGACGCTTTCAACCCGCGAGCAGCATATTCGCCGTGAGAAAGCTACATCGAATATCTGCACAAATTCAGGGCTTTGTGCGCTAGCCTTCAGTATTCATATGACCTTGCTGGGTGAGAAAGGGTTACGCGATCTCGCGGTGCTCAATCACGGTTTGGCGGTGCAGGCGGCGGAGCGGCTTGCACAGATTCCGGGCGTCGAACTGGTCAATGACAGCTTCTTCAACGAGTTCACGCTGAAGCTTCCCAAGGAAGCGCGCCCGGTTGTGCGCGCGTTGGCAGACAGGAAGGTGCTCGGCGGGGTGTCGCTCGGGCGGCTTTATCCGGGCGTTTCCGCACTCGAAAACGGGCTTGTGGTCGCGGTGACCGAAGTGGTGACTGCGGAGGATGTCGAAACGCTGGCAACGGCACTTGAGGAGACTCTGTCTGAAGGAGTTGGGGCATGAGCACGATCAATCAAAGCGGCTGGAAGCCCGAAATGGGCGACGTGACCGATACAAAACCTGCGACCTTCACCGGCAACCGTGCGTTGATGCTGGAAGAAGCCCTGATCTTCGAGATCGGCACCGCTGGCACCACGGGCGTGGATTTGGCCGAACCGCCAAAGGTCGCGTCGCGGCTCGGCGGGCTGGAACGCAACCGCGCTATCGGTTTGCCGGGCCTCTCCGAACCCGAAACGGTCCGGCACTACACCCGCCTGAGCCGCCAGAATTATGCCATCGACCTGGGCTTTTTCCCGCTGGGCAGCTGCACGATGAAGCACAATCCGCGGCTGAACGAAAAAGTCGCGCGGATGGCGGGTTTTGCCGACGTCCATCCGTTGCAACCGGTCGAAACAGTGCAGGGGGCGTTGGCGGCTATCAATCAATTGGCGGTTTGGCTGATCGAGCTGACCGGTATGTACGGCGTCGCGATGACCCCTAAAGCAGGCGCGCATGGCGAGCTGTGTGGTATCCTCTGCATCAAGGCGGCGCTTGCGGCACGCGGCGATCCGCGCGGGTTTATCCTTGTTCCCGAAAGCGCGCATGGAACCAATCCCGCTACCGCCGCTTTTGCCGGTTTCTCGGTCGAAAATATCCCCGCGACTCCTGAAGGCCGCGTCGATCTGGCGGCGCTGAAGGCCCGGCTTGGCCCGGACGTCGCAGGCGTCATGATCACCAACCCCAACACCTGCGGCCTCTTTGAAAAGGATATGAAGGCTATCTCCGACGCGGTCCACGCGGCCGGCGGCTATGTCTATTGCGACGGCGCAAACTTCAACGCCATCGTCGGCCGTGTGCGTCCGGGCGATCTGGGAATCGATGCGATGCACATCAATCTGCACAAGACCTTCTCGACCCCGCATGGCGGCGGTGGGCCGGGTTCGGGACCGGTGGTACTGTCGGAGGCGCTGGCACCGTTTGGCCCGTTGCCGTTCACCGAACGCCACGCCGACGGGCGCTACACGCTGGTCGAAGAAGAAACGGTCGGCGAACGTCACCCGCATAGCTTCGGACGAATGACGGCGTTCCAAGGCCAGATGGGGATGTTTACTCGCGCGTTATCCTATATCATGAGCCACGGTGCTGACGGTCTGCGTCAAGTAGCGGAAGATGCGGTGCTCAACGCCAATTACATCCTGCGCAGCTTGGAAGACGTGCTCGACGCACCGTTTGCGCATAGCGGTCCGTGCATGCATGAGGCGCTGTTCTCCGACGATGGCATGGCCGAGGGGTTCTCGACGCTAGACATTGCCAAGGGGCTGATCGACGAAGGCTATCACCCGATGACTGTTTATTTCCCGCTTGTGGTCCACGGCGCGATGCTGGTCGAACCGACCGAAACAGAGAGTAAAGCGGCACTCGACCAGTTTATTGGCGCGCTGCGATCGGTGGCGGAACGCGCAAAGGCGGGCGATCCTTCGCTGAAATCGGCGCCGCACCACGCCCCGCGCCGACGCCTCGACGAAACATTGGCGGCGCGCAAACCCAGGCTGGTTTGGACCGAGCCCGAGCAGGCAGAGGCGGCGGAGTGAGTTGCCGTGTTGTGGCCAAATATTAGTTGCAATATGAAACTTAAAGGCTATATTCCATCATCGTCGCCGTTTGTTGAGGAGAATGATGGTGGATGTTGATGCTGACAGCGCAAAAGTAACCTTTCCGCCGCCGTTTATATATCTCGGCATGTTGTTACTCGGGCTTGCGCTTGATCGCATATTGCCCTGGTCGGTCAGATTGACAGATATTGGTCGTTACGGCGGCGGCGGACTGCTTATCGTGGCGGCGTTGATATATCTGCTCGCTGCTTCGGGGCGTTTTCGCAAGGCTGGCACGGACGTTAAGCCGTGGAAATCGACAAGCACTATCGTCGCCGAGGGCGTCTATGCGCTCACACGAAATCCGATGTATTTGGGCATGGCGCTACTTTATACCGGCCTCGGGCTGCTATTTTCCAGTTTGGGCGTCATTTTGCTGTTGCCGGTGCTGCTGGTCATCATCCAGACACAAGTCATCGCGCGCGAGGAGCGGTATCTTGAGGGCAAATTTGGTGACGAGTACCGCAATTATAAAGCGCGCGTCCGCCGCTGGCTCTAACGCGGTCGAACCGACACCCTTTCGGTTCTGCTATTCGGTCAGATCCATCCGTTCGATCCGTGCCACAGGCGAGCGCTGGCGAATGTGGGTGCCGGTAACCTTTTCTTCCCAATGTGCAGTCAAGGTGTAACGTTCGACCGCATAAACGCCAGGCGTGGCGCCGTCGGCGGTGGCCTTGAGCGGTGCATATTGGCGGCTTTCGATGGATTTGATCACCGGACCGGCCCAATCGGGCGTGCCGTCGCTGCGGATCACTTCGGGTTCATCGACCTTGCCATCGGCACCGATCCAGAAACCGACGTCGATCCAGCGTTTGTCGACGGTGGTGGTGTTGATACGATTCAAATCGCTTCCGCCTGCCGCCGCGCGCGCCGCAGACGACTCGTTCATCTCGATCGGCTTTGAATAGAGCAGTACGGGCCGCGACGTGCCGCCAAGTGCCGCGTAACGCGCGATCAGTGCTTTCGTTGTCTCGTCATTCCCGGCCACGCGGTCCATCCGCGATTTCAGAACCTGTGCGACAATGGTATATTGCTCCGCACCCGGCGTCGGACCCGCGACATAGGCGTCTATCGCCTCATTGGCCTCCTTGATGTCGAATTCGGTTTTGGTTTTCTGCGCCACCGCAACCAGTAACGAAAGGTCGCGTAAGCGCGCCATCGCTGCGACATAAGGCAGCTTGCGTTCGAGCGCGACCTTCTCGATCCAATGATATTTGTCGCGCGCTTCGTCTGGATAGCCGAGCCGCAACCGCGAATCGCCGACTTCAAGCTCTGCACCAAGGATGCGGTAATCGTCGCTTTTCAATCCTGCCTTCAATATATCACGCATGTCGAGTACCGAAGTGCGATAGGCGTCTGCCTCACCGAGATGCGATGCGATGTTGCCGTTTGCGCGCAGCAGGTCGGAAACTTCGACCGGAAACTTCCCCTTATGTTTGCGATTGCGGCCAAGCGAGGCCAGCAAGGTCGAGCGCGCGTCCTTGTAACCGCCATCGACAAACTGGTTTTCGGCGTGCGCCAAAGTAGCCTTGATATCTTCGTCGGGCGGGCAACCACGTGCAAGGCACGCCTTCAAGTCTGCCTCTGTATCGGCGAGCGAACGGCCCGTAACCACAATTTCCCGCTTCGCTTCGTCATCGGCGTACACCGACGTGGCGGTTCCGGCCAACAAGGCCAGCGCGGCGATCCGGTTCAATTTCAACATCTAAACGCTCCCTAAAACCTTGCGATACAAGGCTGATGAGGATGCCCCTTAGAGGCATGATTGACATAACGCCATTATCACTCGACAAAACGACATGATCGCTCTGCCAAAAACGGAAGAGGTGACGCAACAGAGAGGGCATGGATGACTGTGCAGCTATCGGACATCCTTACATTTGACGGGTTTCTAACGCATTGGGCGGTCGATCGGCCCGACCGGCTGGCAATGCAAGAAGGTGACCGGCGCTACACCTATGCCGAGTTGGAGGATCGTACCGCAAAAGTTGTAGCGGCTTTGTTAGCGGCGGGCTTGCAAAAGGGTGACCGGATTGCGTGGATCGGCAAGAACAGCGATCTGTATTTCACTTTGTTTTATGGCGCGGCGCGGGTTGGCATCGTGATGTGTCCGATCGGATGGCGGCTTGCCCCGGCGGAAATGGCGTTTATCGTCAACGATACCGGCGCGAAAATCTTGTTCACCGGGCCGGGGTTCGAATCGCTGGAAGCAGCGCTGCAGGGACAACTGAAGCACGTCGGTCAGATTGTGAACGCCGCTTCGGCCAATCTTATGATCGACCTGGCGGAACGAATCGTTATCGATCCCGCTGGGCCCGATGACGCGGTTTTGCAGCTTTATACCTCCGGCACCACGGGCAATCCCAAAGGGGCAGTTCTATCCAACCGAAACCTGTTTGCGCTGCGCAAGCATTCCGAGGACGCCAACCACGCCTACACCAAATGGGACGATGACGAGGTCGTTCTGATTGCGATGCCGTGCGCGCATATTGGCGGCACCGGCGTTGGGATAATGGCCATGGCGATAGGACTCCCTGCGCTGGTGCTGGCGGAATTTACCCCCGACGGTGTGTTCGATGCGTTCGAGAGTGGCGGCGCCACAAGGCTGTTCATTGTTCCTGCGGCGTTGCAGATGCTCATCAACCATCCGCGTTGCAGCAGCGTCGATTACAGCCGCCTTAAATACATTCTATATGGCGCCGCGCCGATGCCGCTCGAACTGCTGCGGCAATGCATCACAATGTTCGGTGCGCAGTTCATTCAGGTTTACGGTATGACCGAAACCACCGGCACCATTGTCATGTTGCCGCCTGAAGACCACGATCCGGCGGGCAACAAAAGGATGCGTTCGGCTGGCAGGGCTTTGCCCGGCGTGGAACTGCGGATTGTCGATGGCGAGGGTAACGAATTGCCACCCGGCGAAGTTGGCGAACTGTGGACCAGGTCATCGAACAATATGCTGCAATATTGGAACTTGCCCGATGCAACCCGAAGCACGGTTGAAGCGGGGGGATGGGTGAAGACCGGCGATGCCGGATATCTTGATGAAGATGGCTATCTCTACATCCACGACCGGGTGAAGGACATGATCATCACCGGCGGCGAGAATGTCTATCCCGCCGAAGTCGAGAGTGCGATTTACGGCCATCCCGATGTGCTGGAGGTTGCCGTCATCGGTGTGCCCGACGACAAATGGGGGGAGAGCGTCAAAGCCGTTTGCGTGCCGAAGGCTGGGCACATAGTCGGCGCGGATAGCATCATCGAATGGGCACGCGAACGCATCGCCGGCTTCAAAGTGCCAAAGACGGTGGATGTAATCGCGGCGTTGCCACGCAATGCTTCAGGCAAGATTCTGCGCAAGGATTTGCGCGCGCCATATTGGGAAGGCCGCGACCGGCAGGTGAATTAGGGTCAGGACCTATTAAATGCGCATTCGAGGCGTCAAAATGGCAAAGATATCGAAGGAAAATGGCCGCCGTCAGGCAGTTATTCTGCCTGCAAGGGCATTTTC
>JANOHL010000016.1:0-82696 GCA_031406495.1 Sphingomonadales bacterium
GGCGACGGCTGCGCGCTTTGGCGGCGCGGAAGGCACCGCAGGGCCGAGGGTGCGCGATCATTGCATAGCAATCGGGCTGATGGTCCGCGGCATCCGCGACAGCATAGTGATGTGCCCGCCGCTAGTGATCTCGCTTGCGCAGATTGACGATATGGTCTGGATTATCCGTAAGGCGCTTGATGAGGCAGAACCGAAGTTGCGGGCACTATAAGCACTAAGCCCCTCCCCTTCAGGGGAGGGGTTGGGGTGGGGGCTGTCCGTCGGGCTGTGTGTTTGCTGACCGCCCCCACCCCTCCGCCGCTTCGCGGCTCCTCCCCTCCCCTGAAGGGGAGGGGCTTAAGTAAGCTAGACAAATCCCCACCACCCTTTTACCCGCGAGTTTCCATGAACATTTCAACACTCAAGCGCGCAGCCGTGTCCGCGCTCATCACCCCCACCCTGCTAATCGGCACCACCCCCGCCTCCGCCGCCACCCCCAAAGCGGCCAAACCAAAGCCGCCCGTCCTGACCTGCAAAACGGCAACACCCGAAGGCCTGTCCTACACCGTCATCAAACCCGGCAAAGGCGAAAAGCCCGCCGCCGATGCCAAGGTCACAGTGAACTACAAGGGCTTCCTCAAATCCGACGGCAGCGAATTCGACGCAGGCGAAGCCACGCAATTCCGCGTCGGCGGCGTCATCCCCGGCTTTTCGCAAGGCCTACAAATGATGCAGCCCGGCGGCAAATACCGGCTCTGTATCCCGTCAAAGCTCGGCTATGGCGAAGCAGGCACCGGCCCGATACCCGCGAACGCGGATCTGGTATTCGAGGTCGAACTGCTATCCTTCACCACCCCACCACCAAAACCGATTATCCCGCTTGCCGAACGCACTTGCGATAAAACTACCGCGTCAGGCCTCGGCTATCAGGTGATCAAGCAGGGTACCGGCAAGGTGCCGACCGATGCCGACATGGCGCTCGTCGATTTCACCACCTTCGACGCCAAAACCGGCGTCGTCATGGAAAAGCGCGAATGGGAGAAAATCCCGTTGGCACAGGCAAGCGCAGTGTTTGGCGAGGTGCTGAAAATGATGCAGGTGGGGTCATCATACACCTTCTGCCTGCCAAAGCCCGAAGCCGTTGCGGCGACGCCAGAGCCGGAAATCAACATCCGCGTCGATTTGCTGGATGTGCGGGTCGCGGCTATGGTGGAGTGAGCTGAGTAGAGCCGAACATCGGGACAATTGAGCAAGCGCCAAGCTCATCTGAGCCGTCCCCGATAATGCACCACCAAACCAATCAGCGGCAACGCTATCGGCACATCAAAGCAGAAATCATCGCCTTCCTGCCACTCGCGGGCCTGCGACTTCGCGGCTAATGTGAGTGGCAATGGAATGCCGAACGCGGTCCAACGCCGCATCACCATTTCCAACCCGTCCGCAGAGGACGGCAGATCAAAATAGAATTTTAACGGACCAAAGCGTTCAGCCAGTTTACCGCCCTTCGCGCTGAGATGGCTGGTAAAGCGGCTACCCGAAAAATCGCGAGTCCAATGTTCCACGCCGTCATGTTCGGTAAAGGAAACGTGAAGCTGATGCTCGCCCGCTGGCGGAAACCGCATGACCCAGCCGATCGGACGCGCGAACGGGTTACGTCCTCTCGTGACCGTCGCGCTGCCAGATGCTCCACCGTCTCCAGCCAGAAAATGAAGCTTACTCACCGCCGCTGGAAGGATGTCGAACGCATCGCCCATTACCCGTTTATAAACTGGCACATAGTGCGTTTGCGTAATTTTATGGGTGATTGCCAACTGCGAGAACAGCGATTCGAATTGGTCGAGAGTAAGCGCATCCGCCGCTGTTCTGGCACCAGATTCAACCTGCCCCGCTAACATGGCATTCGCCAACAGCTGCGCGGCCAACGTCGGAATTTCAGGCCCATCGCCATTTTCAGCAATCAGCGTCCAGCGACGCTCAATAATCTCGTTGCCCGAATATCCTTTGAGCGAGACGACCATCGCCGAACGGTCGCTCCCCAACTTCGCCGTTAGTCCCTGAAGCCACCTTAACCAGCCTGCCAACGGTGCGAGCGAAGCCAAAAACCGCCACCGCACCAACCAACTCAGCAACCATAATGACAGTGTTTGAAATGCGAATTCCGGGCCTGCACGAAATATGATCGATGGCGCGCCAGTGATATTAGCCGGTACAATTTCATGGTCAGGTATATCAGCCAACGCCACCAATCGCGTAATTGGCACGAGACCGTCGATTGCAAAACTCTGGCGCTTCAGTTCCTGCCAGCCGTATGCGTCGGTCCATCGCTTTCCCCGCCAAAGCCGCACCGATTTTCCTACGTAGCTCAGGATTGCAGAAGCGACCGATGACCCCGCTGTTGCGCGGTTGGAGGCGCTGATTGCCATTTCAATCGCACTTACCTGATCCAAACCCTCTGCCAGTTTTCGAATAACCGCGCCGGACAATGCAGGCACGCTCGAAGCGCCGACGATAACCGCAACGCCTGCTTGCTTTGCCGCAGCATCCATCACACCGATACCACAAACAAATTCCCGTGCGTCCGCTAAGTCGAGATAGGCTATGCTTTCTGATATGCAGGCCCTGACAACATGGTAGCCGCTGTTTTGGAACGGACCGGCCGCATCGATGACAAGGTCAGGACGGACACGGTTCAGCAGGCCAGCAAACCCTGTGTTTCGATCAGCTTCCAAAGCTTCTGAGTTTGGAAGAGTTTCGCAAAATTTTTGTCCCATAGACACTCGGCGTCCGGCCACCAATATATGGTGGCCGTTGTTCGCTAACCGGCGTGACAATCTGGCGCCAAATCCGCCGTAACCGCCCAAAATCAATATCCGTTTCACAAAACCCGATCAGCATATTCAGCATTCGGAAGCCAGCAGATATCGCGGCGACCAAATATCCGATACCGATTGCGCGCTATCCAGCGATACACAGAATCGCGCAATGGTCGGGGCACCAGTTTGAATATCCCGAATGCCCGCCAAGGCCAGCCTAGCCCATGATAAATGGCGAACACCGCGTCGCTATCACGCAACAAATTTTCGCCAGAAACAATGATCAGCGTCTCAGGGTTCGATGGGTCGATATCGAAGCGTCGATAAAGGGCCGCGCCAACATCACCCTGCATCGACGCCAGCCGGAACAGATGCTTCTTGTCAAAACGCAGGACAAATTGCGCATTCGCCGAACAGAGAACGCACATCGCATCGAACAGGATGATTGGTCGAGTGTCGTCAGACGTAACGAGCTTCAATTCGTGTTGCCACTTTGTTCAAAATATAATGAACTGCTTATCATTTCAAACAATCGCTCCAAGCCCATTCCTGCTCACAATCGCCAACAATCGCAACGCCGGGCCACCGGGGCGTTTAACTCCGCGCTCCCAATCTGAAACCAGATTTCTCGATACGTTAAGATAGCGCGCAAAGACTGGTTGCGACACGTGCTCCTTTTCCCGGATCGCCTTAATTTCGTCGGGGGCAAGCGCGGAGGTTGGCGCAAGGCATGCATCGTCAAATTCGCGCATCGTTTGCTTGTCGATGGAACCGGCCTGATGCAACCCTTCCATCATCTCATGGACGGCAGCCATCGCCTCACTTTTATAGCCTTTCGTTACCATGTTTCACCTCCATCAATCTTCGGGCCTTCACCTCAATATCAATCTCTGCCTGATCCAGCGCCAACACAATTTTTGCCGCTTTCCTGAATGCTGCCAATTCCTGCACATTCAGATTGGCCTTGTCATTTTTCGCAAAGCCAAAGGCAAAAACCGCCCTATCGCCTTGCCGGAAGAAGACCAACGTGCGGAAACTGCCCGACTTCCCTTCGCCCTGGCGGGCAACGCGTTGCTTAATTAGCCCGCTGCCCAAATCGGCATCGACAAGCCCCTGTTCTGCCCGTCGGACAGCATCGCACAACATATCGTCAGCAATCCGTTCCTTCCGAGCAAATTTGGCAAACCAGCCGTTCTTGTAAATCCGCACAGATGGATTGTCATTCTTCAACGGAATCACCTATCATACAATGTGTGATATATCAATAACCAACATTGAACGAGAATTCCGTTTCCTACAAGCATTTTGTTCTTTATATGTTCTTATTTGCTCTTTGATATTGTCGCTTCTCATTCCACTCCCACACACGAGTCAGTGCGTGTGTCCGTCACGCGCCTGAAATATAGGAAATCTATCCAACGGAATTTTGCAAACCGCTATCAACTTGCCCAGATTTCTGCGGATTTTGACTCACTCATCCCGGAAAAATTACGTCAGTTTCGCCAAATCAAAACAAGGCATCTATGGGTGATAATGCGTAAGTTTTTAGCATCTAATAGGCGTAACTTATGTCACCCTACGCCAGCAACACCACCGGGCTCGCGCTGTCCCAATGCATGCTGACCTTGTCCCCCCAGGTGAAGTCCTCCTGGTCGGTTCGTGACAGATTGGGCCTGCGGACGCGGATCATCGCGCCGCCCTCCAGTTCGATTTCGAACAATGTGCAGTCGCCCAGATAGCTCATGCCTTTGATAACCCCGCGCGCGAAATTATGGCCCTCGGGCGAGTCCTTCGCGGCACCCTGCACAGCTTTGCCCGCGCCGGGTGTGTGCAGCGTAATCTTCTCGGGCCGCACCGCGACCCAGACGTCGCTGCCATGCGCGCCGGTGACGCCGTGGTTCAGGTAAATCTTGCCAACGCCGGGGCAATCGACCGCGGCGCGGTCGGGTTCGTCGAGCGTCAGCTTGCCTTCGAACGTGTTCACCGACCCGACAAAGTCCGCGACAAAGCGGTTGGCGGGATATTCGTAGAGGTCCGACGGCGCGGCCAGTTGCGCGACCTCGCCCTTGTTGATGACCGCGATCCGGCACGCCATCGACAGCGCCTCGTCCTGATCATGCGTTACGGTCACAAAGGTGATGCCGACTTTTTCCTGCAACGCGGTCAGCTCGAACTGCATCTGCGCGCGGAGCTTGGCGTCGAGTGCGGATAGCGGCTCGTCGAGCAGCAGCACCTTGGGCCGCATCACCAGACTGCGCGCGAGTGCCACACGCTGCCTTTGCCCGCCCGACATCTGGTCGGGCATCCGGTCGCCAAAACCGCCGAGCTTGACCAGCTCCAGCGCTTCCTCAACGCGGTCCTTCATTTCGGCCTTGCCCACGCCCGATATCCGCAGGCCGTAGCCGACATTGTCGGTGACGCTCATATGCGGGAACACGGCGTAGCTTTGGAACACCATGTTGACCGGGCGCTTGTTCGGCGGGACATTCGCCATATCCTGCCCGTCGATCAGGATTTGTCCCTCGGTCGGCAGCTCGAACCCCGCGATCATCCGCAGCAACGTCGTCTTGCCGCAACCCGATGGCCCGAGCAGTACGAAGAACTCGCCGGACAATATGTCGAGGCTGACATTGTCGACCGCGGTCACCTTGCCAAAGCGTTTGGTGACGTTGCGTATCTGGATGATGGGGGGCTGTATGTTCGGGGTCGGGGCTTCGGTCATATTAGTGGGTCTCGGCGATTGCTTTTATACCCTGAGCCTTGAGCGCGATAAAGGTCAGGATGACGGTGAGAATGATCAATAAGGTCGATGCCGCGTTGACCTCTGGCGTGACCGAGAAGCGCACCATCGAATAGACTTTGACCGGGAAGGTGATGGTGTCCGGCCCACTTGTGAAAAAGGTAATCACAAAATCATCGAGGCTGAGCGTGAACGCGAGCAGCGCGCCAGCGACCAGGCTGGGCTTCATGTGCGGCAGCAGGACATCGCGGAAAACCTGCCATTCGGTCGCCCCCAAATCGCGCGCCGCTTCCTCCTCTTCCTTGTTGAACCCCGCCAACCGCGACCGCACAACCAGCGCGACGAACGGGAAGCAAAAGGTGATATGCGCGATCGTGATCGCCGACAGATTGAGCGGCCAGACAAGCCCGGTCGGCCATTCGACCTTAGCAAAGAAAATCAGCATCGCGACGCCAAGACATATCTCCGGGACGATGATCGGCAGCGCCATCGTCCCCTCGACCGCGCCTTTCAACGGAAAGCGGAACCGCCAGAGCATCACGGCGGCGAGCGCACCCAGGATCAGGCTGAAAATCGTCGCCAAAAACGCGATGGTGAGCGAGTTTACCAGCGCCTCAACGAGCGAACTGTTATCCAGCGCCTTCTCGTAATATTTGGTAGTGAAGCCCTTCCACACCACATTGCGTTTGCTGTCGTTGAAGCTGAAAATCATCAGCACGATCAGCGGCGCGTAGAGGAACAGCATCGTCAGCGCGACCCAGCTCCGCATCCAGAATTTGCGCGTATATTCGAGCGGCGCGACAGGACTTCGGTTGAACAAAGCCATCAGTGCCGCTCCCCGCTCTTGTTGCCGCGCATCGATTGCAGCGCGATCAGAATGAACATCGCGTAGATCAGCAGGAACGAAAGCGCCGCGCCGAACGGCCAGTCATTGGCGCGCTTGAACTGGCGTTCGATCACATTGGCGATCATTTGGCTTTCAGTGCCACCCATCAGGTCGGGCGTCAGATATGCACCTAGCGCTGGGATCAAGGTGATCATAACGCCCGCCAATATGCCCGGCCCGGCGAGCGGTACGACGATCTTCAGCAACGTCCGCAAATGCCCCGCGCCGAGATCGAGGCTGGCCTCGATCAGGCTCTTGTCCAGCCGGTCGAGCGCAGAATAGAGCGGCAACACCATAAAGGGCAAATGGACATAAACCAACCCGAGCACGACCGCGAAGTTATTGTAAAGCAACTGGATCGGTGTCCAAGCCTCCAGCGGTTGCATACCCACCAAGGTCCGCAGCCAACTCGCGCTGTCCCACAAAGTGCCAAGCCCTTTATTGGCATAGCCGTTGGTCCCCATCAGCGCCATCAGGGCATAGGTGCGGATCAACAGATTGGTCCAAAACGGCAGCATGATGCCGAGCAACAACCAGGGCCGCCATTTGGGCGCAGCAAAGGTGATCGCCATGGCCACCGGAAAGCCAACGATCAGGCATATCAACGTCGTAAGCGCAGCGACCGCCAGCGACTTCAGGAATATCGACAGATACAACCACTCGGTCGCGCGTTTGTAATTGTCGAGCGTCCCCGAAATTTCGATGGTCGCCGGCCCCGAATTCTGGCCAAAACTATACAGCCAGACAATCCCCATCGGCACCACAAAGAACAAGGCAAGCCAAAAGATCGGTGCCGTCGCAATCGCGGCGAACGGTCGTTTCTGGCTCTTCCAGTCCTGCAGCGCGCCCGCCACGATTAGGCCGCCCGCACGCGGGTGAAGGCCTCCTCATATTTGGGCTGAAGCTCGGGACTGAACTTCGCGTATTCGCATTTGGCGAGTACTTCTGCCGTCGGGAATATCACCGGATTATTCTTGTAATCTTCGGGCATCAACGCCTTGGCAGCGTCATTCGGCGTCGGATAAAGGATGGTCTCGGTGATCTTCTTGCCAGCCTCCGCGTCAAGCAGATAGTTGATGAAGGCATGGGCATTTTTCGGGTGCGGCGCGCCTTTCGGGATACACAGATTGTCCGAGTTCAGCTGACTGCCTTCCTTGGGAATGATAAAGCCGATGTCCTTGTCCTCGACCATCGCCTGCGCGATGTCGCCATTATATTCAAGGACGAGATCAACCTCACCTTTCAAGAGCATATCCTGCCCATTATCTTCATGGAACGCCTTGATGTTCGGCTTCTGCTTAATCATCATCGCTTCGATCGTTTTCAAATCAGCGGCGGTCAGCGCGTTGACCGACTTGCCCATATATTTGCCATACAGCCGGAACATATCGCCAGCCTCGGACAGCACCGCAATGCGGCCCTTATATTCGTCGCTATCGAATAACACTTTCCAGCTATCGGGCACGGCACTCACTTTGGATTTGCGGTAGCCAATGCCCAGCGCCAGCCAAGTGTAAGGCATCGAATGTTTGCGCGCCGGATCATAAGGGACATCCTGATAATCCTTTGCGACATTTTTGAAGTTTGGAATTTGTGCCTTGTCGAGCTCCATCAACATATCGGCCGAAGCCATCCGCTCGACAAAGTCATTCGAGGGCACGATTACGTCATAGCCCTGATTGCCAGCGCGCAGCTTTGCAAACAGCTCGTCATTGCTGGCGAACAACGTCATGTTGACGTCGACACCACCAGCTTCCTTGTAATCTTCCAGAGTGGTTTCACCGATATAGGTGTCCCAGTTGTAGAAGTTCAGCTTGGCCTCTTCGCCATTGGCCAGCTTCTTCGCATCCTTCTCACCACAGCCGGCTAGCACACCCGTCAAACTGAACCCCACCGCTGCTACGCCCATGCCTTTGAGCATCGCACGGCGGTTGCTACCTGCGTGCAAAAATGTTTTGAAGTCCATCGATTTTCTCCCTGCTGACCCTGTGACCCGAAGGCACATGCTGGACCAAAAAGGGGCGCACGAAAAGCCCTTTTTTCCGACGGTTGCGAGCGAAATTTCAGCGCAAGATTATTTCCTGCTGCTGATATTATTGTGCATCGCAACAACCGCTATTTCGCCGCAGCGGCTTTCTCTCTGTCGATCGCCAAGCTAACCTGTTTGTAGAACACGCCGCGCTTCTGCGCCTGATCCCCACCCTGACGATCGGTGGCTCGTGGCCAGTTGCTGTTCGACGCGATAATCAGCTTGCGGTTGGGGTCGATATATATTCCCTGGCCGAAGATGCCTTGGGCTGCATAGCTGCCGTCGCTGACCGTCCACCATTGATAGCCATAAGCATTTTCGATCTCCCCGATGTCGGCCTGTTTGGTGGTCGCGGCCGCTATCCAGTCGTCGGGGAGCACAGCTTTGCCGCCAGCCATCCCGCCGCCAAGCATAAACAGCCCGAACCGCGCATAATCGCGTGTTGAGGCCTGAATACAGCAACCGCTGATTTCATGGCCGGTTGAGCCGAGCAGCCAGCTGGCATCCTGCTCCATCCCGAATGGGCGCCAGACTTTCTCGGACAGATAAGCCGACAACGTCTTCTTGGTCGCCGAACTGACCAGCACGCCAATGAGATTGGTCTCGCCGGTTTTGTACACCCATTTGGTGCCGGCAGGTGCTTCGCGTGGAAGTTTGCGCATATAGCTCACAGTCACATCGACGCCGGGCTCGGGCTTGTGGGCGTTGAAAAGCGCTACATCGGACGCTTTATCGCCATAATCCTCGTTCCATTTGACCCCCGAGGTCATCGTCAGCAACTGCTTGATGGACACATCGTCATAAGCCGATCCCCTGAGATCGGGGATGTAAGCCGACACCTTGTCGTCGATGCTTTTGATGTAACCGTCCTTGATCGCGGCTCCGACCAATGTCGATGAAAAGGACTTCGCGACCGAGAAGCTGGTCCATTTGCCGTCGCCGCTGAAACCCAAACCATATTTTTCCAGCCGGATTTTGCCGTCGTGGATGATCACCAGTCCGGCGGTCCGCTGGTCTTTCATATAGGCATCGACATCGATCCCGATATCCAGCGCTGCGCCTTTCGGCATTGGATAAACATCGTCTCCCGCCTCGATGATGTTGGCTTTCGCCAATATCGGTATCCGGTCCATCGTGCGGAATGCGGCGTCGCGTTGGGGGATGGACCAGAACAGCACGTTAGCGTCGGTGGGCATGCTGGAAACCAGCGCCTTCATATCCTTGTCGGCCGTTACCCAGAACAGGCCGATCGCCGCAGCGATGACCAACAAGATACCCAATATCCATTTCTTCATGCTGCCCCTCCCAGAACATTTTCAGCCTTTGACCAAGGTCACCTGCGCGACGTTGATCCCGCCGCCGCGAAACCCGCCTTCGCAGTACATCAGATAATAGCGCCACAGCGACACAAATTTTTCATCGAAGTCAGGCGGCAAACGCCCCGCTTCCAACGCGGCATCGAAGCGCAATCGCCAACGGCGCAAGGTTTCAGCATAATGCAAACCGAAGTCTTGCTGATCGTGCCATTCAAGCCCACGCGCTTCGGAGAGCGCGCGAAAACGGCTTTCCGACAACAGCATGCCGCCGGGGAATATATACTGCTGGATGAAGTCGAAGCCGTTGGCGTAGGCTTCGAAAACGTCATCCTCGATGCGAATATACTGGATGGCTGCACGACCGCCCGGTTTCAGGCAACGCGAAACGCTGTCTAGAAAGACCGGCCAATATGCCTGCCCTACGGCCTCTACCATTTCGACGCTGGCAATTGCGTCATATTGGCCGGTCACGTCGCGGTAGTCGGTTAGCGTGATGGTAGCGTTGCCGCGATCAGCTAGCCTCTCGTCGGCATAGCTCTTTTGCTCTGACGACAGCGTGATGCCAAGATATGAAAGACGATGACGGCGCAGTGCTGCCTCGGCCAACCCGCCCCAGCCGCAGCCAATTTCCAGCAGGCTTTGGCCGTCGGAAAGATCGAGCCGGTCCAGCAACAGGTCCATCTTTCGGGATTGTGCTAACTCCAGCGGCTCGGAATCGGAAACAGGCTCGACAAAAACTGCGCTCGAATAAGTCATGCTCTTGTCGAGCCATGTCGCGTAGAATTCATTGCCCAGGTCGTAATGAAATTCGATATTCCGCCGTGCGCCTTGCCGGGTATTCCGCCGAAAGAAGTGAGCAATCCGGCCAAGCATTCCGACAAGCCCCGATGGCCGGGCGACCCTGCCGAGCGAAACCCGGTTGCGCATAAACAGGTCGAACAGCTGCACCGGATTGGGGCTATCCCACTCGCCCTTGGCCCATGCTTCGTACCAACCGGCAGATCCGCCGCGCATCAGCCGCAGCAACGCGCGCCATTCACGCAGGTTGACCACCGCAATCGGCCCTTCACCCCGACCGCCCAGCACCCGCGTCGCCCCATCGGGCGTCGTCCCCTCGATCGTGCCAAATTCGAGACCGCGATCGATCTTATCGAGTATCGCCTGCAATCCGCGCGCAACGAGCCCGCCACGGCCAGCGATAAAACTGGCTTTGCGGGTTAGATGACGGCTTCGTGCTTCATTTGGGGCATTCATAAAAATTGTGCTTTTACGGCCAGTTTATCGCTTGCGCAGCTCGTCGCGGATTTCGGTGAGCAGGTCAACATCGGTTGGGCCCGCTGCAGGCCTCGGCACCACTTTATTCGCCTGTCTGACGATCAGGAAGATTACAAACGCCAGAATCAGGAAGTTTATCAATGCCGTTATGAAGCTGCCCCATGCAAACACGTTCACGTTGGCAGCTTTGGCTGCCGCAAGCGACGTGCCTTCCTGCCATTTGTCTGCGCCACCAAGCACCACATATTTGCCGGTAAAATCGACGCCGCCGCCGGTAACCAGCGAAATGACCGGCATGATAAGGTCATCGGTCATCGAAGCGACGATCTTGCCAAACGCCGCGCCGATAATCACACCGACCGCCAAATCCAGCACGTTGCCGCGCGCGATAAAGGTTTTGAATTCACCTAACATGGTTGCTCTCTCACTAAGGGTCCAAACCCACTAATAATGAACCAAAATATGCATTGCGTCGATTGCAAACATTGCACAGCGACCCAAAGCGCCTTATGTAGATAATACACGTTCACGCTTTGGGGAAGGAACCCATTTCATGCGATCCGATTTTTCGAAATTCCTTTTGGTGCCGGTAGCAGTAGTGTCGCTCGCGGGATGCGGCATCAACAGCGTTCCGACAGCGGAAGAAGCGGCGAAGGCCAAATGGGCCGATGTCGAAAACAGCTATCAGCGTCGCGCCGACCTTATTCCGAATCTGGTTGCGACCGTCAAAGGCGCGGCCGCTACGGAAACCCAAGTTTTGACGCAGGTGACACAGGCGCGCGCGAACGCGACCGCTATCAACATCACCACCGATGACCTGTCAGACCCGGCTACTTTTGAAAAATTCAACGCAGCGCAGAACCAGCTAACGCAGGCCCTTGGTCAGCTGCGCACCGTCGTCGAAGCCTATCCGACATTGCAAAGCCAGGCGCGCTATGGCGAGCTGATGCAGCAATTGGAAGGCACCGAAAACCGCATCAACGTCGCGCGTCGCGATTACAACGAAGCGGTGCGGCAGTATAACACGACGATCCGCACTTTCCCCGACATCATCGGGGCAAAGGTGGTGCATGGTGCCAAGCCGATGATCCCGTTCAAGGCGACGACCGAGAATGCACAGGAAGCCCCCAAGATCGATTTGACTCCGGCGGGTTGACCCTTTGCTCTTTCGCCAAAGGCGTAGCTGATGCGTAATTTTCTTGTGACCTTACTGGTCGCGTTTGCGTCGCTGGTCGGGGTTCCCGCCAGCGCCCAAACGTTTCCACCGCTGACCGGTCGTGTCGTCGATCAGGCCAATCTGCTCGATCCGGCGCAAGAGGCGGCGTTAACGGCAAAGCTCGCGGCGCTGGAAACGCAGTCACAGCGGCAGTTTGTGGTTGCGACCATCAGCGATCTCGAAGGCTATGACGACTCCGATTACGGTTATCGCCTCGGCCGCGCATGGGGAATTGGCGATAAGGAACGCAACGACGGCCTGCTGTTGCTCATCGCTCCGAACGACCGCAAGGTGCGGATAGAGGTCGGCTATGGGCTGGAAGGCATCATGACCGACGCGCTGTCGCACCGGATCATTCAGGACAGGATACTGCCTGCTTTCCGCGCAAAGGATTTTCCCGGCGGGATCAATGCAGGTGTCGACAGCGTCATCACCCAGTTGCAACTGCCACCCGAAGAAGCCACCAAAATCGCGGCGTCGGCGACCCGACAAACCCGCAGCAAAAATGACGATGGCGATATCGGCGGCCTGATATTTCTCATCTTCATCTTTTTCGTCTTCGTTCTGCCAATCATCATGTCGTTCGCGCGCGGTGGCAAAAAACACCGGCGCAGCGGCTATGGTGGCCCGGTCATTATCTGGGGCGGCAGCGATTGGGGCGGCGGAAGTTCTGGCGGTTCATCCTGGGGTGGCGGCGGAGGTGGCTTTGGCGGATTTTCGGGTGGCGGCGGCAGCTTCGGCGGCGGCGGTGCATCGGGCGGCTGGTAGGGAGCAAGAAGTATGGCTTTAGACCATGTCGATCATGTCGACGACAGCGATCATAAGATCGTCACCGATGCCGTCGCAGCAGCGGAGCGTCAAACGAGCGGCGAGATCGTTACGATCGTCACCGATCTGTCGGATCATTATCGCGATATCGGGATAGCCTGGGCCACCGCCGTGGCGTTTCTGGTGCTTGCGTTCATGGCGATGCTCCCGGCCCTTTACCTCGACATTCTGAGCCGGTTTACCGGCGGTTGGGAACATGAATATAGCGCGGGCGAATATCTGGCGCTCGTGTTCATGGTGATGGCGCTGAAATGGATCGCCGTTTGGTTGCTGATGAAATGGATGCCTCTGCGAATGGCGTTGACGCCCAAGCACCTCAAGCAAAAACGGGTCCGCGCCCGCGCTATCAGCATGTTCAAGGTCGGCACCGAATCGAAGACGGTCGGACGCACCGGAGTGCTGCTGTATCTTTCGATGAAAGAGCATCGCGCCGAGATCGTCGCCGATGAAGCAATAGCGAAGAAAGTCGATCCAGCCGTTTGGGGAGACGCGATGATTGCCTTGCTCGACCATGTAAAGGCAGGCCGGACCGGCGAAGGCATGGCCGAAGCGGTGCGGCAGATGGGCATTGTTCTGGCCGAGCATTTTCCGAGGGGCAGCGAAAATCCGAACGAACTGCCCGACCGGTTGATCGAGCTCTGACTTGCCTTCTATCCCGTTCGTGCTGAGCTTGTCGAAGCACGGTTACACAAACTGCCCTTCGACAAGCTCAGGGCGAACGGTCTTGGAGAATTTGCTTGAACACCAACGAACCCGAAGAAATCATGTGGGAAGGCAACTTCGTCACCGCCAAACGGCGTGGTAAATGGGAATATGCCTCTCGCAGCAGGGGTATTCGTGCCGCTGTCATATTGGCGATTGAAGATGGCCCCGTCGGCGACAGGCACGTCCTGCTGGTCGAGCAATATCGCGTACCGCTTGGATGCAATTGCATCGAATTGCCCGCCGGGCTGATCGGCGACCATGATGAGGGCGAGGAAGCGCTGGTTTCGGCGGCGCGCGAACTCGAAGAAGAAACCGGCTATCGCGCTGAAAGATTCGAAGATCTAGGCGAGTATTTTTCCTCGCCCGGTATGTTGAGCGAAAGCTTCAATTTGGTGCGCGCGCATGGTCTGAGCAAAGTTAGCGATGGCGGCGGGGTCGATGGCGAGAATATCACCGTGCACCGCGTCGCGCTCGACCAGCTGGCGCAGTTTGTTACCGCCAAACGTGCCGAAGGCTGTGTTGTCGATGTCAAACTGCTGATGCTACCCGGCATGATCCGGTTCGGAGACTAGCGGAAGTTGTCGGCGTAGGTTTGCAGCTTCAATGTCTTGGGCGGCGTTGGAATGTAGGTCGCCGATATGCCGTTTTTCGCCGCATAGGCCCGCGCGGCATCAAGCGTCGCAAAGGTCAGTTCGACCTGAACCTGTGTATCGCCGGACCCAGCCCAACCCATCAACGGATCAGCCTTGCGCTGCTCAGCGGGGATGAATTCGAGCACCCAATCATCGGTGCGCGCCTTGCCCGATTGCATGGCGTTTTTGGGGCGTTGATAGATGCGTGCGGTCATATACTGCCTTTGCCCGAACCGTCGCGGATTCGTCAAGCGTTGCGCGTGACATCTCTTGATTGGGCCTTCTTGGTTTTCAGACTGGCAATTCCTTCCCACGGGGCGTCAGGCCAGTTATGTTTGGGGTAACGCCCGCGCATCTCCTTTGCGACATCGCGCCAGCTACCGCGCCAAAATTCGGGCAGGTTGCGTGTGGTCTGGATCGGACGACCGGCAGGCGATGTCAGGCTGAGGACCAACGGAATATGGTCGGCACCCACCACCGGATGCACGTCAAGCCCGAACAGGGCCTGCACACGCAGCTCAACCGTTGGCCCTGCCTCGGCGGTATAATCTATCGCATGCGTTGTGCCTGCCGGGCTGGTGAAGCTGGCAGGGGCGATACGGTCGATCTGCTGCTTGCCGTCCCAGCCGAGGATATTGTCGAGGGCGGTGGAAAGTCCAGCTTTTGAGATACTGCCCAGCCTGTTTCCGCCAAACAGCAGCGGCAAAAGCCAGTCCTCTGCTGAGGCAGCCAATGCAGCGTCGGACAGCGCAACTATTCCCGCATATTCGGCGCGTTGGCGCAAGGCGACTGCTGCCTCCGACCAAGGCAAAACAGCCAGCCCCCGGTCTCGAACGACGGCGAGTAACGCCTGCGCTATCGCATCGCGGTCCGGTGAATTCGCGACGCCTTCCGACAGCACAATCGCGCCCAACCGGCGTCGTTGGCGCACTTCGACCCGGTCCGCGATGTGATCGTAACGCACATCGGTCGCAGTTTCGACCCGGTCGGCAAAGCGCGCCAGCACTTCCGTCTCGGTCAGCGCCGCTGCCGACAATATCCGCGCGCCCGAGGCCGCACCCTGCAAGTCGGCCACCGCCAGCCATTCAGCGGTGGCGAGCGGCGAGGTAGCATCCAGCCGTAACCCCCGCCCCATCGCGCTCAACCAGTTCTCACCCTTCGCATCGCGGCGTTTTGCGATGCGATCCGGGAACGCGATTGCCACCATTGCACCGATTGACAGTCCCACGTTCCGTTCGCCTCGAGCCAAGTCGAGAGGCCGTGAGGAGGAAGTTGCCTTCAAGGTGTCTCGACTGCGCTCGACACGAACGGGCTGGGACGAGTCCGCCAGCTTGCCGATGCGTTTGGCCAACGACTTAGCCGCATCGGCCCTGCCGCCACGTTCGCGCGCGAACCGTTCGAAGCGTGCTTCGATATCCTCGCCCTGCCCGCCAAGCCCTCGCTCCTGCAGCAACAGCGCGAGCGTTGCAGCATCCTCTGCCTGCCCGCTTTTGGCCGCGACAATCACCATATGCGCGAGCGCTGGCGGCAATGGCAGCGTAGCCAAACGCCGCCCATGCCCGGTAATATGGCCGTTGCCATCGATGGCATCAAGCGCGGCGAGCATTTTGCGCGCCTCGTTCAGCGCGGAGGTTGGCGGAGGATCGAGCCACCGCAACCGCGCTGGGTCGCCCTCCCCCCAAAGCGCGCAATCGAGGAGCAGCGGTGCCAGATCACTTTCGAGTATTTCGGGCGGATCGAACGGCGGCAGGCCACCATTGCCTGCTTCTTCCCAAAGCCTGTACGCGACACCCGGTCCCTGCCGCGCCGCGCGGCCGGCACGTTGGGTGGCAGCGGACAGGCTGGCGCGTTCGGTCACCAACCGCGTAACACCAGCCGACTGATCGAACCGGGCACGTCTCGCCATACCGCTGTCGATGACGATGCGCACGCCATCAATCGTGAGACTGGTTTCGGCAATGTTGGTGGCAAGGATGATTTTGCGACGGCCCTGCGTATCGGGTCGCACTGCCGCGCGTTGGTCGGCCGGGTCGATCGTCCCGTGCAGCTTGTGCAATATGATTTCCGGCCCGATTTTCGCCAAGGCTTCCGCCGTTCGGTCAATCTCGCGGACGCCCGGCAGGAAAACCAGAATATCACCCCCTTGGTCGGACAGCGCCTGCCGCACATTGCGAGCAATGTCGGTTTCGATCGGCTGCTCGGCCCGCCTGCCAACATAGCGCAGTTCAAGCGGCCAACTTTTGCCTTCGCTTTCGACTACAGCGGCACCACCCATCAGCGTCGAAAAGCGCTGCCCATCCAGCGTTGCCGACATCGCCAACAACCGGAGGTCAGGCCGGAACACCGCTTGCGTTTCCAGCGCCAGCGCTAACCCGAAATCGCTATCAAGGCTGCGTTCGTGCACCTCATCGAATAGCACTGCCGACACGCCTGCCAGTTCCGGGTCGGCAATGATCCGGTTACGGAATATGCCCTCCGTCAGCACCAAAATCCGCGTGGTCGCGGACTGCTTGCTATCCATGCGCGTTGCGTAACCGACGGCTTTCCCGACCGGCTCGCCTATCAATTCGGCAATACGCTCCGCCGCCATGCGCGCCGCCAGCCTACGCGGCGACAAGAGCAATATCTGCCCGTCACACCACGCCTCGCCCAGCAAGGCAGGCGCGACCATTGTGGTTTTCCCGGCACCCGGCGGCGCGATCAAGACTGCGTTCGACGCGTTGCGCAAGACCGCGAGCAAGTCCGGCAAGACAGCATGGATGGGCAGGTTGTCGGTCACGGCTCAGTGCCTAGCGGTCGGATCGCCATATTCCAAGTTAAGTGCGGCGGCAGCGGCAGCCAACTGGGTGATCAACGCGGGATCGACCACCGTCTCTTCGACCATGATCAGGTTTCCCAGCTCATATTTGCCACTTGCCTTGATGCGCGGATCAATATGCAACAGCCGCTTCCCGCGCCAGAACCCGAGCAGAACGCGGGTCTCTTCCGCTCTGATCAAGATGCACAGGCCGTTCGATACGAACACCAGATTATGCCATTTGATGATCTCTTCGAAATCGGCACCGACGTTGACAGCGGTGCGCAGCATTTCAACCCGTTCGCGTTGCCAGCCGGATAGCGCCTCAACATAAGCGTCGGGACTGGCGGCGGCGGTTCCGTACATGCGTCAATAAGCGCGTGAGATTGCAAACTCGACCGCTTCGGTCAGCGCGGCCTTCGCTTCTCCGCCGGGGAAATGTGCAATCGCGTCGATAGCTCGCTGGCCGTAATGCCGCGCGCGGTCGATTGTGTCGTCAATTGCCCCATGACTGCGAAGCAGCGTTGTTGCATAGGCCAGATCGGTCTCCGAAATCCGGTTGCCGATCATTGCTTCGCGCCAGAATATCTGCTCTTCAGGCGTGCCGCGACTGTGCGCAAGGATTACCGGCAAGGTGACCTTGCCATCGCGGAAATCGTCGCCAATGTCCTTGCCCATCGTCGCGCCATCGGAAACATAGTCGATAGCATCATCGACCAGCTGGAACGCGATGCCCAAATTGCGGCCATAGGTATCGAGCGCCATTTCATGGGTTTCGCCGCTTTCGGCAACAACGGCGGCGATCCGGCAAGCGGCGGCAAACAAGGCAGCGGTTTTCGCGCCGATGATGTCGAGATAGCGTTCTTCGCTGGTGGCGATCTGGCGTTGGGCGGTTAACTGGTTGACCTCTCCTTCGGCAATCACGGCGGACGCATTCGAAAGGATTTTAAGGACCTTGAGTGAGCCGTCCTCGACCATCAGCTCGAAAGACCGGCTGAACAAAAAGTCGCCGACCAACACCGCTGCAGGATTGCCGAAAATCAGATTGGCCGCAGTCTTCCCGCGCCGCATATCGCTACCATCGACGACATCGTCATGAAGCAAGGTCGCGGTGTGGATGAACTCGACGGCTGCCGCCAATTTGTGGTGTCGGTTGCCGGGGTAATCGAGCAATCGCGCGCAAGCCAATGTCAGCATCGGCCGCATCCGCTTACCGCCGCCTGCGATAAGATGTCCAGCCAGCTCCGGAATGAGCGGGATCTCCGATTGCATCCGGTCCAGAATGACGGCGTTTACCCGGTTCATTTCTGGCGCGACGAGTTTCAGCATCGGTTCGAGCGAGGGAGCGCGGTGTCCGCCGATCTGATGAAGTGTTGCAGTCATTTCCCAACCGCCCTGCCAAGCGTGCAACGACATGGCAAGTGCAAAAGCCGCATTTTCCCTTGTCGAAAACGGCTCGACGCGGCACAGCGTTTGCAATGAGCGACGACAATATCCTGGCGAGTTACCGCGACAGCATCGACAATATCGATGCCGCGTTGGTTTTCATGCTCGCCGAACGCTTCAAAATCACGCAGGCCGTGGGCGAATATAAGGCGAAGTCATCGCTTCCTCCCGCAGACCCCTCGCGTGAGGACCGTCAAATCGAGCGGCTCCGCCAATTGGCACGCGATGCCAAGCTCGACCCGGATTTCACTGAAAAATTCCTGCGCTTCATCATCGACGAGGTGATCCGGCATCATCAGCAGATCAGGGATGGTGGCTAGACGCATTTCCCAGATTGCCTGACACCACTTTGGCGATCAGTTTCCGGACAAAAGGTGCGCGGGCAAAATTGTGGATGATGAAGTCCCGAATGGCGGGCAGCATCTTGCTGTCGGACTGATAAAGCGGCGTAAAGATGTAACTTAGCCACTGGTACAGCAGGACATGGTCGCCGCGCAATTGGCGATAATGATGCCCGACAAGTGCAACATTGTCGGCATAAGATATCGCCGCCACCATCGCCGCAGCATCGATCAAGGCCATATTCGCACCCTGCCCCAATTGCGGGCTGGTGCAATGCCATGCGTCACCGATGTGCAATATGCGTCCTTGCGAAACTGCGCTGCCAGTGCGGTGCCGGTAAATAGCCAGTGTCAGATCATCGACAGATTTCACTTGAGCTACAAATGCCCCTGCCTCTGGCCAAAGCGTAAGGAATTCCGCCCGCCATTGGTCGATACCGCGTTCCAGTAAAGCATCGGCATTTTCTGGCTTCACGCTCCAAAAAAGTGCCGCACCCTGGTTTCCGGTGTCGGGGTTGATCCCCACCG
The DNA here is from genome assembly GCA_031406495.1 of Sphingomonadales bacterium. Lineage (GTDB taxonomy): Bacteria > Pseudomonadota > Alphaproteobacteria > Sphingomonadales > Sphingomonadaceae > Sphingorhabdus_B. The sequence continues at coordinate 19,532 of JANOHL010000016.1, forward strand.
GCATGATGCCCGCCATTTTCGAGGCCGCCCAATAACGCTGGTCCAGCGCGGCCTCGGCAATGCCGCTGGCAACGGGCATATCGACTGTCGTCCAAAACGCAGCGAACGGTAGCACATATTCGACTCCGCTGGCCAGCTGACTGTGAGCGCCGCTGGCATCCACCAACAGGTCGAACATGCCAAAATCGGTGCCCGAACCAAAATGAAGGCGAACACCGTCATTCTCAACCTTGGCGCCAGTCAGGACACTGCCTGTTTGCAGTGTGATATCTTCGAGGCATACCGTTTCAAACAATATGTCGAACAGGCTGGCACGGTGAATGCCAAGCGCCATCGACCCATGGCCCAAATGGAGGAACGCCATGTCGAGCGCGCGTTTACCGCTCAACATATTGGTGCCGCTCAGCCGGGTAACGGGGGCTGCGCGTTCGTGGATTTTGCCCAGCAAACCGAGTCTATCCAAAACATTCTGGCCCGAAGGCTGGATGAGCAAACCCGAACCCAAAGACTGCGGTTTTTCAAATTGGTCAAATAAAGTGACCACGTGTCCCGCGCGGTGCAGAAACAACGCGCTTGCAAGCCCGCCCGGGCCGCAGCCGACAACTGCGATTGTTAAACCCCCGTCCAAATTTACCCCCAAATTTCTTGCTAAATCGCGGCCTTCGGCAACCGCAGACGGGCGAGCAATCCGCCCAGATCTTCGCTTTCTTTCAGCGAAACCGATCCGTCATAAATTTCAGCAACATCGCGCACGATGGCCAACCCCAGGCCAGTGCCGGGTTTGCCGGTATCGAGCCGCGCGCCGCGGTCGAATATGCGTTCGCGTTCGTCTTCGGGGATGCCTTTGCCGTCGTCCTCGACCAGCATTTCGACGAAGCCGTTTGCTTCTTCGACGGTCACAAACACACTGCCACCGCCGTATTTTGCTGCGTTTTCGATGAGGTTGCCGAGCATTTCATCGAGATCCTGCCGCTCCACCCTTGCTGCCAAGGTCTTGTCGCCGGCCATATCCAGCCGCACATGCGAGTACAGGCGGCTGACCGCACGTTCGACCGATTCAAGACTGTCCCACACGTCGGCGCGGCTGTGTGAATGGCCACGCCGACCGACCGCGCGGGCACGGGCCAGATGGTGATCGACCTGCCGGCGCATCGTCGTCGCTTCACGGATAACGGCCTCGGACAGATCGGGGGCCTTTGCGGTCGCGCTATTCATGATGACGGTTAGCGGGGTTTTCAGCGCGTGCGCGAGATTGCCCGCATGGCGCCGCGATTCCTCAGCCTGTTTCTCGTTATGGTCGAGCAAAGCGTTCAGTTCGTTGACCATCGGCATAACTTCGTCGGGCAATGCTTCGGTGACACGGCTTTCGCGTCCGCTGCGCATGTGCGCGATTGCTTGGCGAACCGCGCGCAACGGCCACAATCCGTAAAAGGTCTGCAGCGCCGCAAGAATGATCAGCCCCAGCGCCAATAGCAAAAAGCTGGTCACCAGAACCGACCTGAGTTCGATAATCTGCGCATCGAGGCTATCGCGGTTTTGCCCCACCATGAAAGTCCAGTGGATGTCCGAATCGGGCAGGATGATCGAGCGTTCAGCTATCCTCAGCGGCTCGTCGCGAAACTCCGCACTGTCACGGAAATGGACGGCGCGGTCGCTTGTGATGGATATGGTCTTCAACTCTCGGTCCCAAAGCGAACGCGACGGGAATGGCGTGGCCCCGGGGCCGGTAATTTGCCAGTACAGCCCGCTATTTGGCTCCAGAAAGCGCTGGTCGCCCAACGGCCGGTTCATTCGAACCTCACCATCCGGGCCGATCTCAGCAGAGGCGATCATCGCCGTCAGGACATATTCGAGTTGATTATCGAAATTGCGCTCGACCGACGTGGTGAGCACCCGGTCAAGCGCTATACCACCGCCGATAAGCAATATCGTGATCCAGGCAGCGGCGATAACGATCATGCGTCTGCTGAGCGAGCCGGTGCTTTGCAGCTGGGCCCGCCAGCCCAGAGGGTTTGGCGTCGCCGCTATTATGGCGGCAGACTGGTTCAGCTGACGGGTTCCTCAAGGCTGTAGCCAAGACCGCGGATCGTCGAGATTACTTCCTGACCGAGTTTCTTGCGGATACGCGTAACGAACACCTCGATGGTGTTCGAATCGCGGTCGAAATCCTGATCGTAGATATGCTCGATCAGCTCGGTGCGCGACACGACCTTGCCTTTGTGGTGCATCAGGTAGGACAAAAGCTTATATTCCTGCGCGGTCAACTTCACCGGCTGGCCGTCGAACGTCACGCGACCAGAGCGTGTGTCCAGCCGGACATCACCGACGGTCAGTTCGGACGACGCATTGCCCGACGCACGGCGGATGAGCGCGCGGAGACGGGCGATTAGCTCTTCGGTCTGGAAAGGTTTCGCCAGATAGTCATCGGCACCGGCATCAAGTCCGGCGACCTTGTCCGACCAGCTATCGCGCGCTGTCAGCACCAGCACCGGGAATTTCCGCCCTTCCTTACGCCAGCGGTCGAGTACGGTCAGCCCGTCGATTTCGGGCAACCCCAAATCGAGTACTACCGCGTCGTAATTTTCGGTGGAACCCATATAGTGACCGTCTTCGCCATCGACCGAAAGGTCAACGGCGTAGCCAGCACCTTCCAACGTCGATTTCAACTGCTGCCCAAGTGTCGGTTCGTCTTCAACGATAAGGATGCGCATGCTTTGCCCTTTTATAGCTTATCTGTATGTCGGATTGGGCTAGCAGATAAGCCGCCCGGGCGCAAAATCCTATCAGCGTTGGCGCAATATGCCGCCGGTCCGGCCATCGACGTCGACAAAGATCACCCGGTCGCCGTTGATAAATTTCAGCCGGTATATCTGGGCCGTTGGATCATATTCAGGCCCCAGATACTGCATCCCGCGCATTCTCGGTACAATCGACGCCTCGATCTGGCGCAGCGATTTCACCTTGCCATTACGCATATCCTCGCGGACATCATCCTGCTCGCGCTGCCGCGCATCGACGGACATATTCGCAGACAACGTGGCAAGCGCCAATGCGGCAAAAATTGCGGGTTTCTTCATCATGGGCGTCGTTCTACCGCCCATGCATTGAACGCAAACTGAATGGGCCGTCAACCAATTGGTAAGGTTTAGCGCCGCTTCAGGGTCAGCGCACCATTTCATATTGCAGCGACAGCACCACCGATGTGCCAATTTGACCGGGCGCGATTGGCACCGACGCCGACTGCTCGACAGCATCGAAGCTCTTCATCATCGGCTGTGGCCCGGGCGACCGGCCAGTGATGCCTTCCGCGACAGAAAGCAAGCGCACCGATGAATAGCCATTTGCCTTGGCATAGTTTTCGGCCTGCGATTTGCCGTTCGCCAACGCGCGTACGCGCGCCGATTTCTTGACGTCGCTGTCATTGTCGATCGAAAACCATGGTCCGTTGATATTGGTCGCGCCCGATGTGACCACAGCGTCCATTATCGTGCCCAGCTTGGATATATCGCGGATTTTCACCTGCACCTGATTGGACACACGGTAGCCCTTGAAGCGGTTTTTCTGCGTCGCCTCAATATAATCATATTCGGCGTTCAGATTGATCCCGCTGGTTTGGATGTCTTTCTCGGCAATCCCCAGCTTCTGCAATTGCGCGATCACCTTGGTCACTTCGGCCGAATTCTGGCGCAAAGCCGCAGACGCGGTCGGCGCGCTGGTTTCTACGCCTGTTGAAAATGTCGCGGTATCGGGTGCGCTCTCGATGACTTCGACCACCGACAATTCGACGACGGGGTTTTTGGCTTCGATATGGATTTCGGCGGCAGAGGCGGCGACGGGCACTATAGCGGCGATCGCTGCTGCGAGATAAAGCAAAGTTTTTTTCATAGGTTCGTCCTTCAGGCTCGGTAAGTTGATGAGCGGCAGTTGCATCAGCCGGTCATAACCAGCGATGAACGGAGCGGTTCCTGAAACAGTGGTTAAATTGCAGTTTGCCGTGCCCAAGCAATATAGGCAGCACGCAAAGCGGCGGTAATCAGGCCGGGAGTGCCGTTGCCGATGGCTTTGCCGTTGATCTGCACCACCGGCATGACAAAACCAGAAGCCGAAGAAACAAAGGCTTCGGCGGCATTTTCCGCTTCTTCCACCGAAAACGCGCGCTCCTCAATCCGCTGCAAAACAAGCGGCAGCATTGCTGCACGGGTAATGCCGTGCAGGATATCGCGGGTCAGCGGATGCGTTATCAGCACGCCGTCCTTGGTTAGGATGTGCGCGTTCTGCGCGGTGCCTTCGGTGACCATATCTTTGCGGGTCATCCATGCGTCGTCCGCGCCCTGGGCGATGGCTTCGTTTTTCATCAACGAGGCGTAGAGCAGTTGCGTCGTCTTGATATCCGCCCTGCCCCATCGCAGGTCGGGCAGCGTGATGACCTTGATGCCCGTTTTGGCCGCCGGATTATCGGCAAGCGGACGGCTTTGCGTGAAGGCCAGTATCGTCGGCGCTGTATCGGCTGGCGGGAAGGCGAAATCACGGTCGGCGGGCGCGCCGCGAGTGACCTGCCAGTAGATCATGCCTTCTTCGACGGCGTTGCGGGTGACCAGTTCACGGCAAATTGCGAGCCAGTCACCGGCTCCCGCTGCGCCTTTGATACCGAGTTCACCAAGCGAGCGGGCAAGGCGGCGGACATGACCGTCGAAATCGACGAGTTTACCGTCGAGCACCGAGACGACTTCGTAGACCGAGTCCGAAAACAGAAAGCCGCGGTCAAAGACCGAAACCTTGCCTTCGGTTTCGGGGATGTATTGGCCGTTGAGATAGATCGTGCGCATTGGTCTATGAATCCCCATCACCCCGAACTTGTTTCAGGGTCTTACTTTTTCTGGAATGCCGCAAGTAAGATACTGAAACAAGTTCAGCATGACGGTGGTTGGAAGGTTGCATTGCAAACCGCCTCCCCCTATCCGCGCCGGACTATGTCGCAACCACCTATCTTTGCCTTTGAAGGCCTCGCGCTGCAGCAGGGCGGCGGGTGGTTGTTTCAGGATATCGACCTGTTCATCGGCGCCCGTGACCGGCTGGCGCTGATCGGGCGCAATGGTGCGGGCAAGACGACGTTGATGAAGCTCGTTTCGGGCGCGGTCGAGGCGGACAAGGGAAAGCGCGTGGTCGTTCCCGGCACCAATATTGTCATGCTCGACCAAGACCCCGATTTTGCGCCGTTCAAGACGTTGCTCGATTTTGCGATCCACGGCGAACGAGGGCCAGCCGAACATGAAGTGCGGGCGATTGCCGATCAATTGGGCATCGACCTCGACCGCGAAGCCGCAACGGCGTCGGGCGGTGAACGTCGCCGCGCCGCGATTTGCCGGGCGCTGGCGAGCGAACCGGACTTGTTGTTGCTTGACGAGCCAACCAACCATCTCGACCTCGCCGCCATCGAATGGCTGGAGGAGTGGCTGATGCGTTACAAGGGCGCGTTCATGGTGATCAGCCATGACCGGACGTTTCTGACGCGGCTGACCAAACAGACATTCTGGCTTGATCGGGGCTTGCTGCGCCGGAACGAGATCGGTTTTGGCGGCTATGATGCATGGACCGAGCGGGTCTATGCCGAAGATGCGCGCAACGCCGACCGGCTTGATGCCAAGCTGAAAATCGAGGCGCATTGGCTCGAACGCGGCGTGACCGCGCGGCGCAAGCGCAATCAGGGACGACTGGCGAAACTGTGGGAAATGCGCGCTGCACGCGCCGCGATGCTGGGGCCGCAGGGGACGGCAAAGCTCGCGGCGTCGAGCGACGACAGCAAGACCAAGACCGTGATCAATGCCGAGAATGTGCAGAAAAGCTTTGGTACCGAAGAGAATAGACGCGGGATTATCAAGGACTTCACGCTGCGTATCCAGCGCGGCGACCGGATTGGCATCGTTGGCGCCAACGGAACGGGCAAGACAACGCTGATCCGGATGCTGACCGGCGAACTCGCGCCCGACAGCGGCAGCGTAAAGCTCGCCAAGACGCTGACCGGCATCGTGATTGACCAGCAACGCAAATTGCTCGCCCCGGAAAAGAAGGTGCGCGATGTGCTCGCCGATGGCAGCGACTGGATCATGGTGCGCGGGGTCAAAAAGCATGTGCAGGGGTATCTCAAGGAATTCCTGTTCGACCCCGAACTGATCGAGGCACGCATCGGCACTTTGTCTGGCGGCGAGCGGTCGCGTATCCTCTTGGCCCGTGAATTTGCCCGTGAGGCCAATTTGCTCGTGCTCGACGAGCCGACCAACGATCTCGACCTTGAAACGCTCGACCTGCTGCAAGAGGTGATCGCCGATTATGACGGCACCGTCCTGATCGTCAGCCATGACCGCGATTTCCTCGACCGGACGGTAACGTTGACACTTGGCCTCGATGGTTCAGGAAAGGTCGATATCATCGCGGGTGGCTATGCCGATTGGGAGGCAAAACGCGACCGGCGACCCAAAAATGCCGATAAGGTAACAAAGGTAAGCCCCCCTCAACGCGAAAACACGAAGAACCGAGCGGGAAATGCGCGCCCCGCGAAGCTGTCGTACAAGGATCAACGCGATTATGACCTGTTGCCCAAACGGATAGCCGAGATTGATACCGAAATAGCAGCGGCGGAAACCGAAATGACCGACGCGACGCTCTATACCCGCAAGCCCGAGCGCTTCGCCGAGTTGATGGCAAAAACTGACACGCTGCGCGCCGAGAAGGATGCGGCGGAAGAACGCTGGCTCGAATTGGCGATGTTGGTTGAGGAAATGGCATCCTAACCCGGCAGCCCATAAAAGCCCGCAAGCCTATCCAACGCAATCCTGAGCACCAGCTTGCCCGACCGGACCGGCCACGCCATTTCACGTTCGGCAATCGGCATAGTTTCGCCCGCGCAAATCACCCGCCACGCAATGTCTGACAGGTCTGGCCCCAGCGCCAACAGCGCATCGTTGAAGCGCGCCTTGGCCGATATCATCCGCTCGGTCTGGTTCAAGCCCGATGGTGCGCCGCGTTTTTGGCGGCTGAACGGAGTATTCTCCCAGCGCATCGTGACGTTCGGTCCCATGGCCGCCATCTCATAATCGCCGCGCAGTTTCTCGCCGGCCAGCAATTGCCGGTCGGTCAGCTGCCCGCGTGCATGGAGCCATGACAACGGCGATTCGGCCAGATTGACCGTCACCGTTCGCGCGATGTCGCGGCGTTGACTGCGCCCGCCCGGCTCAACAACCGGACGTTCGACCAAAGGACGCGGATCGGTGAATTTTGGCTGGGGTGCTTTGCGCGGCATAAATATCCTGTTCTTAAGAATCGGAATTATACCTTGCCATTTCGGCAATGTTGTAGGAAAGAGAAAAACCTATCTGGTTTTAGGAGATTTTTGATGTTAAGCCGTATTCGTGATGTTCGTCGGGCAAAAGGGCTGACTTTGGCCGATGTTGCCGCACGCTGTAAGCCGCCGACAACAGCGCAAACCATCGGTCGGCTGGAAACCGGAACACGGGTATTGTCGCTCAACTGGATTAACCGCATCGCCGCCGGATTAGGCGTCGATTCGAGCGAACTGGTGCAGCTTCCCGACCAGCAGCATTTGCCTGTCGCTGCGGTCCTGCGTGACGACGGCACCCATGCGCCAACCAAAGAGGAACGGATCGTCGTGCCCAATATCGGCGGCGCGATGGTCGGCATGCGCGTCGCGACCAGTATCGGCGAGTATCGACGCGGCGACGAATTATGGATGGAACAACTGGAACCCGCCGCGTTTGCAACCGCTCTTAACCTCGACGTTCTGGTCCCTCGTCCCGGCGGACGCTTCCTGTTCGGACGGCTTTTGGGGCGCGAGGACGGCAAGCTGCACCTGCTGCCGTTGGAGGCTGGTGCGCGGCAGCAAGTGGTTGCCGATCCTGCATGGATAGCCAAAGCGGTTCGTTTGGTACGCGCGCTTTGACCACCATTCTCCGTTCGTGTCGAGCGCAGTCGAGACACCAATCGGGCGAGCCCGGCTTATGGGTATCTCGACTTCGCTCGATACGAACGGATACTGAATTGTCTGACCGATGCGCATACTGACACTATCCACGCTATTTCCCGCCGAAACCCGGCCCAATTTCGGTATTTTCGTGGAACGCCAAACTGCGGCGCTCGCGGCGGTTCGCGATTTCGCCGTCACCGTCATCAACCCCATCGGCATAGCGCCTTGGCCGCTTAGCCTTTTCGGCAAGCAATCGGCGCTGCAAGGATTGCTACATGACGAAGAGTGGGGCGGGCTTGAAGTTTTTCGCCCGCGTTTTACCGCGATCCCGGTCGTCGGCGGGCGACTGAACCCGGCGCTGCTCGCTCGTGCGGTGCTGCCGCTCGCTGAAAAGCTGCATGCCGAAACGCCGTTCGACCTGATCGACGCGGAATTTTTCTACCCCGATGGCCCCGCCGCGATGCGGTTGTCGGATGCGCTCGGCATACCGTTCACTATCAAGGCGCGGGGTGCGGATATCCATCATTGGGGGCGTGCGCCGGGTTGCGGGCGGCAGCTCCTAAAGGCAGCGGCCAAAGCGGAGGGTTTGCTCGCAGTCTCAGGCGCACTGAAGGCCGATATGGCGGCGCTCGGTATTGATGCCGACAAGATCACCGTCCACTACACCGGCGTCGATCAATCGCGCTTTGCCCCGCGTGATCGCGCCAGCGAAAAGGCCAGGCTTGGCATCACCGGCCCGCTGATCCTGTGCGTCGGCGCGCTGATCCCGCGCAAAAATCAGGCATTGCTGATCGAGGCTTTGCCGCAACTGCCCAACGCAACACTGATGCTGGCAGGACATGGACCGGCGGAATCGGACTACCGCGCGCTGGCCGCAAAGCTGGGCGTGGCCGACCGTGTCCGCTTCATGGGCAACATCGCGCATGACGACCTGCCCGCACTCTACGCGGCTGCCGATGTCATGGCTTTAGTGTCAGAAAGCGAAGGGCTGGCGAATGTATGGGTCGAGGCGCTGGCTTGCGGCACGCCAATTGTCGCAAGCGACGTAGGCGGCATCCGCGAACTGGTAAAGTCGCCCGATGCCGGACGCATTGTAGAGCGCAATCCCGATGCTATCGCTACGGCGATAACCGGATTGCTGGCCAACCCGCCGCAGCGCGAAGCGGTAGCGGCGACCATCCGCGCATTTTCGTGGGACGAGAATGCGCGGACGCTGGCCGAATTTTTCCGGACTGTGGCAGCTCGTTAAGGCTGCGCGCCGAAACCTTCGGTCATCCGCTCCGCTTTCGGCCCTGCCCCTTCGGTCGGCACGAAGCTGTGTGGGCCGACCTTCAGCCAGATCAGGATCGGTGCCGCCTGATAGATCGACGAGTAAGTACCGACGACAATCCCGAACGCCATCGCAACGCTGAAACCGAAGATCACGCCGGGGCCGAACAGCACGAGGATGACGAGCGGCAGCGAGATCGACACGCTGGTCATCACCGTGCGCGACAAGGTTTCGTTGACCGACAGATCGAGCAATCCCGCCATATCCATCTTGCGATATTTCATCAGATTTTCGCGGATACGGTCATAGACAACGACGGTATCGTTCAACGAGTAACCGATAATCGTGAGCAATGCGGCAATGATGTTGAGGTCGAACTCCATACCCGTCAGCGAGAATAATCCGAACGTCAACGTCACGTCGTGGAGCAATGACCAGATCGCCCCTACGCCGAACTGCCATTCAAACCGTATCCAGATGTAGAGCGAAACCCCCGCCATTGCCGCTAGCAGCGCAAGCACGCCCTTCGAAAACAGCTCTTCGGAGACTTTGCCCGAAACCGAGTCCACCCCGTCGATGCGCACTCCCGGATAATCGGCCTTCAGCTTGGCCGTAATCTTGTTTGCCATCGTGTTGGATAGTTCCGGATTCTTGTCTGCGCCTTCGGGCAGCTTCATGCGGATCGAAACCTGATTTTCCTGACCGAACCGCTGGATTGTCGGTTCGCCATAGCCGAGCGTATCGACCTTTGCGCGCAGTTCGGTAATCGGCGCGGTCGCATCTTGCGTGAATGTCGCGCGGATCATCTGACCGCCGATGAAGTCGACGCCGAAATTGAGGCCCTTGGTCGCAACCAAACCGATCGACGCCGCCATGAGCACCAGGCTGATCGCGAACGCCCAGGTCCGCCATTTGAGGAAGTGAATGTTGGTATCATCGGGAACGAGTTTGAGCAGTTTCATGTGTCTTTCCTCAAATCGTCAGTTCATGGGGACGCGTGCGCTTGACCCAGCGCGATACCCACATGCGGGTGATGGTAACGGCCGTGAACACCGATGTAACGATGCCGATCATCAAGACCACGGCAAATCCGCGGATTGGACCGGAGCCAAAGATGAACAGCAATACCGCAGCAATCACGTTGGTGCTGTTGGCATCGAAAATCGCGCGGCTGGCCTCTTTATAACCGAACTCGATGGCCTGCACGACGCGTCGCCCTCGTTTAAGCTCCTCGCGTATTCGTTCGTTGATCAGCACGTTGGCATCGACCGCAGCACCGATAGTGAGCACGAAGCCGGCAATGCCCGGCAGCGTCAGCGAGGCATTTGCCATCGCCATCACACCCAAAATCAGCGTGATGTTCAACACCAGCGCCATATTGGCGTACATGCCGAAACGGCCATAAGTGAGGAGCATCAGCACCAGAATTGCGGTCGTGCCGATAATCGCCGCCAGCATACCGCGGCGGATCGAATCGGCACCTAGATCGGGCCCGACCGAACGCTCCTCGATAATCTTCAGATCGACCGGCAGCGCGCCCGAACGCAGCGCAATCGCCAGTTGATTGGCGCTTTCGGTGGTGAAACTGCCGGAGATAATCGACTGTCCGCCGAAGATCGGCTCGTTAATCACCGGCGCAGAAATGACCTGGCCGTCGAGAATGATCGCGAACAGTTTGCCGGTATTCTGCTGCGTCATCCGCGCAAATTTTTGCCCGCCTTCGGAATCGAAACCGATCGAAACAGCCGGCTGGTTGTCGTCAGGGTTGACGGTTGGGTCAGCCCTGAGCAGCTTGTCGCCCGAAATACCACCCAAACGGCGCACGGCGACAAGGCCGGATTGCTGCCCACCTTCGGCAAAAGGCAGCACCTGGCTACCAACGCGAGCCTTGCCTGCCTTCGTCTGTTCGGGATCGGCCAATTCATCGACCAGCTTGAATTCCAGCTTCGCGGTTTTGCCGATCAGCGCCTTCAATGCCTCAGGGTCGTCGAGCCCCGGCACCGCGACGCTGATCCGGTCATCGCCCTGACGGCGGATATCGGGTTCCAGCGTGCCGAGGGCGTTGATACGCCGGTCGATCACGTCCTTGGCGGTATCCATCGCCTGCTCCATCGCGCTTTCGGTCCCCGATCCGGCTGCCGTCAAAACGATGCGGTTGCCGTCATTGACGCCTATGTTCCAGTCACGCCCGCCGGTGCTGTTGCTGGTCAGCGACAGCAAAGCCTCACGCGCAGCATCGACTTGGCTCGGGTCATTAACGGTAAAGCTCAGTTGCCCGCCAGAGCGCGACACATCGTCGATTGCGATACGCGGATCGGTCCGGCGCATCGCCGCTCTTATGCTGTCTTCAAGCGTTTCCAGCCGCGTTTGCTCCAGTTGCGAAGCATCGGCCTCCAGCAGGATGTGGCTGCCACCGGCCAGATCGAGACCGAGATTGATCGTCGGCGTCGGCAGATATTGCGCAACCTGCGACCGGACGCTTGTCGGCAACACGCTGGGCAGAGCGAACAATACGCCTACAATCAGGATGATGTTGAGCATCCAAACGCGCCAACGGGGGAAATCTAGCATATACGGGGTCCGGACTTATCAGAAGGACAGGATTTGGGGTTGGCCGTCGCGACGTTCAACCCCAAGGATCAATCATTGGCGGGCTTGACGCTGCGTGACTGCACGTTGGTGAGCGTCGCCTTGACCGCTTTGACACGGACGCCGGTGGCGATTTCGACTTCGACATAGTCGTCTGCGACCTTGGTAACCTTGCCCATCAACCCGCCTCCGGTGACGACTTCATCGTTTTTCTGGACGGAATTGATCCGCGCTTCATGTTCTTTCGCGCGTTTTTGCTGCGGACGGATCAGGAAGAAATAGAAGACGACAAAGATCAGCAGCAACGGAAAAATCTGCACAAACATCGCAGAACCACCGAAACCACCAGTTGCGGCAGCAGTCAAAAGTATGAGCGAATCCATCAATATTCCCCGCGACTAATTTATGAAAATGCCGCTGTTTTCGCGGCATGGTTGAACAATCGGGCGCGATTATCACTTGGGGGCGTTAGACGCAACGTCAAAGCGCCGTTCTCCTGCGAAGGCAGGAGTGTTGGCGACGGCGGTGCAACGCCTAGAGCGCTCCTGCCTGCGCAGGAGCGCGGCTGATTTTAGGGCGGTCATTGCTTGCAATTGCAACAGCGCCGCCATATAGGCGCGCTTCCAATGGCCGCAGCGCGGGCGTTGGCGGTCGGGACGTAGCGCAGCCTGGTAGCGCATCACACTGGGGGTGTGGGGGTCGCAGGTTCGAATCCTGTCGTCCCGACCAATTTTCCTAAGCATTTTCAACGGTTTATGCGGTCGGCACAAGCTGCATGTTTCCGTAAGTGTGTTGCTAATAAGCAGACCGTAAGCAGTGCCCCTGAATCGCCGCCCTCACGGCGACGCCCCGCACCCGAAGGCAAGGGCGTTGCGTGACGTCAGGACGAACGACCGAAATGTTGTGGTTAGCTGTTATTGACCCGACGTCTTCCGCTGATAGGATGGCCTGATGGGACATCACATCAACGCGCTAATCGGCACGCTCGAAGCTTTGAAAAACTTTGTTACTCATCTGGGCTCTCCGGCCCCAACGGAGCTTTCGTTTGGTCTGGTTATCATCCCGTTAGACGAGCAACGCCTCGACGTTATTGCGATGTCTGTTGAACCCGCAATCGAAGGCTTCACCTATCTGACGCCGCGCATGGCCCAAGAGATAGCGGTCACGATAAGCGGTCCTTCACTCTACGTTGAAACGGAATATTTCGGCGGCATGGGCGGCCAGAGCGCCGCTTATTTCGAGAACGGGGAATTAACGTGGTGGGGGGCGGAATCGAGCGAGGAGCCTCCGGTGGGCTCGTCGCTCGCCGACTTGTATGAAAAGACCGCGAATTGCGGAAAATCACCTATCAACGGAGGTCTTAGTCGACTCGGCGTAGGTCGGTCTGAAGAGTCCGATGAGTTTGATCAAATCGGGCTGCAGCGATTTAGGTCGCTGGAAGCCCTCGGCATCGAATATGACGATTAGCGCAACGGCGGGTTTGTTGCCGTTTTCAGTCATTGGCACAAACAACGCCCCGTTCCCGAAGGAACGAGGCGCTGGTCAGGTCACGCCAAGGAGAAACTTGCTACGCCCTGACTGGCTCCGATCGATTATCGAGGGTCAGTGGCCTTGACCTCGGCGCGGAGATGATACGGCCCGCGCAAACTCGTTACTCCGAATGCTCTATACTCGCTTGAGCGGGACGCGCCTTGGCGCAACGGCCAGCGTCGCCGCAAGCGCGCTACGGAGTGGTTTTTCCTGAAGGCCAGCATCATATGGGCAGCCGCGTTTTGCCTGCCTGTCTGCGCGTGGCCGGAAACTGTCTAGCCAACTATATTTGTCGGACAGACCCCAAACCACGAAACTTGTCAGTTGCGGATAGGACAATAATATCTCGGCATAGGCTTTGCCATAGTCCCCAACCTTGAGGTCGCGTTCCGCAGGGCTTCCTGAGAGCTCGCGATCATCCACATCAAATTCGGTAACGAGGAGCTTGTAGCCCATGCCGGTTACCTCATCGAGGAACAGGCGCCAGTCGCGCTCACGGCGAGTGACAACATTCATGTCGGATGCGGCAGTCACATGGGCCTGTATGCCAAGCGCATCAACCGGGATGCCGCCTTTTCGCATTGCTTCAAGGAGCCGAAGGACACCGTCACGATGTTTAGCGGACCCCTCACCCCAATCCATATAGTCATTATAGACAAGTTCCGCCTTGGGCGCTGCCTCCCGGGCAAGCTGGAATGCGAGCGCGATCAGTCGGCCAAGCCCGCCTGACGCCCTGGACAGTACGCTTTCTCGCAACCCGCCGGTGGCAGGATCAACTGCTTCATTTACGACATCGAAGCTGCGAATACGGCCCGCATATCTTTTGGCTACCGCGACAACATGGCGACCGACCAGCAAATCGCATTCATCAACAGGTTTTGAACCGAAATCATATTCATTGACCCATCCAGGAAGACGATCCTGCCGCGGCCAGAAAAGCGTGTGTCCACGCACGTCAAGCCCAGCCTTGGTTGCCCAGTTCACTATTCGATCAGCCTCGTCAAAGACAAGGCGTCCCGGGGCTGGGCTCAGCGCCTGCCATTTTAGCGCATTTTCAGGAGTGACAATCGCACATTGCTGCTGAAGCAACGCGCGATACGAACTATCGGCAAAACCGCGAGCACCGATCGCACCGCCGAAGGCTATGCCGTTACGCACAGCTATCTCCCGAAGCGCCGCACTCTGTTGCGCCCTGGCACAACGCGGCATTGTGAGCGCAAACGCTCCACCAAGCATTAACGCCCGTCGGCCCAGCAACATACCTCATCCTCCACTGTCAGGCCAATTATTACACATTGGCCTGACCAATTCAAGAGTGATGAATCTGACGTTATGTTTGCGTGTATCGCGTTCGTTCGTCTGCCACGCGCTGACGCGCCAACTCGATTTCGCGCACCTCGGTCGCTTCCAGCAACGCTTCGAGAACTCGGGACAAATGCTTACGCATCGCCGCACGCGCAGCTTCTGCATTGCGCGAAGCCAGGGCAGTAACAATGTCTTCATGCTCGGCAATACTCGGTATGACTCCGGCGCCCTGCGCCTTTGCACTCATTAGCCGGGCTTGGGGCGAGCGTGCTCGGATATCCCAAAGCAACTCGATGATCGCGACCATCGCGCTGTTCAGGCTGGCGCTCGCGATCAGCTCATGAAACTGGCGATCGGCGATTTCGGAACGAACAACGTCCGTGCCCGCCTTGCGCATGTCCGCAACAAGTGAGCGGAGTTGTTCGAGCTGCTCGTCAGTGATCCGCGTAGCCGCAAGTGCTGCGACTTCACCTTCTATCTGACGCCTTGCTTCTAGCAATTCGAACGGTCCAACATCTGCTGTGTCTGCACCATCGACGCGCGAGGAAGCGGTGACATATACCCCCGAACCTTTACGCACTTCGACCAGTCCGTCGACTTCAAGCGCAATGATAGCTTCGCGCACGGTTGGGCGCGACACATCATAGGATTGAGCAAGCTGTCGCTCGGCTGGCAACCGGCTTCCCACCGGATATTCACCGCCCTCGATCCTAGTCGCGATATCGCTGGATACGCGCTCATATAATCGGCCAGATTGCATTCCGTTCTCCATGGCCAACGCGTATCCTGCTTGTTCACCAGTTACAAGATCGGTTGTTTCCATCGCGTAAGCAGGGCCTTCGCTCCTTGTCCTTCGAGGGCACAGAGAGCATCGGCCACCGCGTTGCGCGCCTGGGCGTCGCCTTGGAGGGAGGTTGGGAATAACGCCTCCATCCCAAATATAGCTGCGGTTCTTTCATGTGCATTGGCCTTGCCATATAGCGCAGCCGCCACCGTCTCGCTCAAAGGATCCTCAACAACATGGGTTCGCCCCAGATCATCGATCCCTGCTTGCCACCTGATCCAGCAGGCTATTGCCAATGCAATGGCACTGCTGGACAGACCAAGTCGAGATCGCTCCGCATAAGTCGCGATAAGCCGCTGGGGCAGCTTCTGCGATCCATCAATTGCAATTTGCCGCAGACGGTGGCGCAGTGACACATTCCCAAACCGCGCCATGAGCTGGTCGCGATAGGCGGCAATATCCAGCCCGGGCGCAGGAGTCAGCGTTGTCGCGGCCTCGTTCCATAATGACTCGATGAAATGTCGTCCATCGGAACGCGTCACGAACTCATGCACATATTCCAGTCCCATCAGACTTCCCAAATAGGCCATGGCCGAATGCGCGCCATTCAGCAGCCGCAGCTTTGCGTCTTCCCAAGGCCGTACATCAGCGGTCAGATTGACACCAAGCGATGCGAAGTTCGGGTGCGGCGAGACAAACCGGTCTTCGATCACCCATTGTAAAAATGGTTCGGTTGCAACCATCCCTTCATCGCGATAACCGAATTTTGTTGCTAGCCCGTCAATGTCGGCTGCCGTCGTTGCCGGAACAATCCGATCCACCATTGTATCAGGAAAGGCGCATTCGGACTCGATCCACCGCGCGAGCCCGGGATCGCTCGCCTCCGCCAACGCAATAACGCTATCTCGCAACCTTGCACCGTTGCGCGGCAAGTTATCGCAGGAAATGACAGTAAACGGTGAAAGACTGCGCTCACGGCGCAAGGCAAGGCCTTCGATCAGAAATCCCTGTACCGTCCGCGGCACTTCGCTACGTGCGATATCCCATCGCACGTCCTGATTGGCAAAATCGAGCGTTCCGGTCGCTGGATCAAGATTGTAGCCCTTTTCTGTCACCGTCAGCGTGACGAGATGTACATCCGGACTGGCGAGCGCTTCAACTACCGCACGTGGCTCTTCGGGGGCAACCAGCATATCTAGCAATGCACCCACGATGCGGGCCCTCTGATCCACAACGACGCTGTAAAGCCCATCCTGCGGTTTCAGTCGATCACGCACGTCTCGCGCGCGCATCGATACACCGATGATGCCCCACCGTGGATCGCCACCTTCGATCGCTGACTCGAATATCATCGCCTGATGGGCACGATGAAATGCGCCCAGGCCAAGATGCACCACGCCGGCGCTCAAAGTCGAGCGGTCATAGGTAAACCGCTCAACTTCTTTCGGCAGAGCGTTTATCGTCGCTGCAGACAGTCTTTCAGTCACAATCGGTAGGCTTGTTTCACAAGATCATATGTCAGACTGCGGGCAACATCATGCGCTTCGACTTCGCTTATCCGGTGTTCGGCAACCAGCGTTGCCAGAAAGGCGCAGTCCATCCTCCGCGCAACATCATGCCTTGCGGGAATCGACATGAAGGCGCGCGTATCGTCATTGAAGCCAACCGTATTGTAGAAGCCCGCCGTTTCGGTCACTCGCTCGCGGAACCGGCGCATTCCTTCGGGGCTGTCGTGGAACCACCATGGCGGCCCCAACATCAATGCAGGATAGTGACCCGCCAGCGGCGCCAGTTCGCGGCTGTAAACATCCTCATCCAGCGTAAATATTATGAAAGTAAGACGCGGGTCGTTCCCGTATTTCTCAAGCAGCGGGCGCAACGCTCTCACATATTCGGCGGCAACCGGAATATCGGCACCTTTATCGCGGCCGAAAGTGCGCAACAATGCACTATTGTGGTTCCGGAAAACCCCAGGGTGAAGTTGCAGTACCATGCCATCTTCGATGCTCATTGCCGCCATCTCGGTCAGCATTTGCGCCCGGAACAGTTCCGCTTCTTCAGGCGTCGCCTGTCCAGCGCGGGCACGGTCATAAAGCCGCTGTGCCTCCGCCTTTGAAAGGTCTGCCGTGCGTGCGCTCGGGTGGCCGTGATCGGTGGCTGTCGCACCACCGACCTCGCGAAAGTAGGCGCGGCGTGCAGCGTGGGCGCGAAGATAACCGTCAAAGCTGGAAACATCCTCGCGGGTCAGCGCGCCCAGTTCCTCAACGTTGCGGGTGAAGCCTTCATAATCCGGATCTACCACAGCATCGGGCCGATAAGTTGTAATGACACGGCCATCCCAGCCGCTGGCGCGTATCGCCCGGTGGTGGTCGAGTGGATCCAGTGCGCCCTCAGTTGTTGCGATCGCCTCAATCCCAAACCGTTCGAACAGCGCGCGCGGCCGGAACGCGTCGCTAGCAAGGGCTACCGAAATTACGTCATATTGCTCATCGGCATTGTCGGCGCATAGGACCTCGTCGATCCCGAACACTTCGGCAAACACCCAGTCGAGCCACAACCGTGTCGGTGTCCCGCGGAATAGATGATAATGCACGGCAAAACGGCGCCAGATGGCGCGTGGATCAGTCTCAACGGCGACCCCATCAAGGCGCGGTACGCCCAGATCTTCGAGCGCAACACCCTGGCTGTGCAGCATCCTCAGCAGATAATGATCAGGTACGATCAACAATCGCGCGGGATCGTCGAACGGCATATTGTCCGCGAACCAGGCCGGATCTGTGTGGCCGTGCGGACTAATGATCGGCAGGTCCGCGATCCGCTCGTAAAGCCGACGCGCAACAGCACGGGTTGTAGGTTCGGCTGAAAACAATCGATCCGGATGCAGAGACAGGCGCGTCATGGGGTCAAACTCTCATTATGTTCGAACGGCGTATAGCGCGGCGTGATTAGATGCACCACTCCGAGGGCCGCCAGATAAGCGAGCGATGCCACCATAAAAATCGGGGTGTAGCTTCCCACCGTTTCCAGCACCAGACCTGCATAGCGTGCCATCAGCATGCTGCCGATGGCCCCGGCAAGACCGCCGAGCCCTACTACCGAGCCAATCATCCAGCGCGGAAAGAGGTCACCGGGAAGCGCAAAGAGATTGGCCGAGAAGCCCTGATGCGCGGCGCAAGCGAGACCGATCAACGCCACGGCAACCCAAAGATTCTCTGCCTGCCCGGCTACGGAAATCGGCAACGCACACAGCGCACAGACAAACATCGCCCATTTGCGCGAGGAACCCAGGCTGCGTCCTGATGTTGCAAGCCGTGTCGATAACCAGCCGCCACCGATTGAGCCAACATCGGCCATCAAATAAACGGCAACCAAGGGCGGCCCGAATTGCTTGAGCGACAGATCGAACTGACGTGAGAAATAGTCGGGAAGCCAGAAGAGGAAAGTCCACCAGACCGGGTCGATCAGGAAACGGCCCAGTATATAGGCCCAGGTCTGCCGTGCGCGCAGGATCGTCGACCAGCGCACCGGTTGCGCCGGCGCCTCCGGCGCATCTGACCTGATCCATTCCAGTTCGTCAGGCTTGACCAGTGGGTGCTTTTCCGGTCGCCGGTAGAAACCGAGCCATGCAACAAGCCATATAATGGACAGTGCGCCGGTGATCCAGAAGGCCGCCCTCCACCCCAGATCGAGCGTCACCACAATAAACGGTACGATTAAAGGAGTTATGATCGCTCCGACATTTGAGCCAGCGTTGAAAATGCCTATCGCGAGTGCCCGTTCGCGCCGCGGGAACCACTCGGAAGTGGCGGCCAACGCTGCCGGAAACGTAGCCGCTTCGCCTGCCGCAAGCGGCAAGCGCGCCCAGACCATCCCGCTTGTAGTTGTGAAGGCCGTATGAGCGACATGACCGATCGTCCAAATTGTCACCGCGATTACATAGCCCACGCGCGCGCCGAGCCGATCGACCAGCCGACCCGAGACAAGATAAGCAATGCCGTATGCAAGCTGAAAATAGAAAGCAAGATCGGCATAACCCGTCTCGCTCCAGCCATATTGCGCGGAAAGCTCAGGCTTCAGAACCGCCAGCACCAGTCGGTCAATATAACTCAACACGACCGCGAAGAAGAGCAGCCCACACACAATCCAGCGGATCTTGCCGGAGGGCTTTGCAACAATGTATTCGTTGCTGGTAGTTGATGTCGTATCCAAGGTCATCAGCGGCTTACATCGCGTTCGTTTGAACGAAATTGCATGAGATCTTCCGCTGTGAATGTCGTCGCATCGCCTGCCACGCTGTGTTTAAGTGCAGCCAGTGCGAGGCCGGAAGCAAGCATTTCTGCATTCGCTGCTCCCAATAAAAGGCTGTGCAAAATACCGGCAACAAAAGCATCGCCAGTACCGATCCGATCAATCACGCCCGGAATTTCGATGCTATCAATGATGGAATTTCCATCGCGTGTACTAAGCCTGCCGGTCAAATGGTGATGGTCCGCAGCGATCAGTTTACGGTCAGTCGACGCGACCAGTGAAAGCCGAGGAAAAGCGTCGAAGAATGCTGCTGCTGCACCCTCTGGCTCCACCAAACAGTCGAAAAGAAGGGTCGCGTCACGTGAACCTCCGAACAGAATATCAACCTCGGCAATCAGCTTCCTGAGCACAGGCGCTGCATTGCCACCCGTTTGCTCCCACAGTTGCTGTCGGTAATTACAATCGAAAGAGACGGTGATTTGTGCAGCGCGCGCATGGCGAGCTGCTTGTAAACCCAACTCGGCAGAGGCGGGACCAAGCGCTGGCGTGATACCGGAAAGGTGAAGATGCCCGACACCGTCAAACGCACCATCCCAGTCGATCGCATCGGCATTAAGTTCCAAAAACCTACTGCTGGCACGATCATAGCGCACCACGGACCGGCGCAGCGAGGCGCCCGGTTCAAGGAAATAGAGTCCCATGCGGCCCAGGCCGCGTCCGACCCATGCTGTATCGACGCCGTGCTGGCGCAGATGCGCAAGGGCAAGGTCGCCTAACGATCCGTCAGGCAGAGCGGACAGCATCCGGCTCGAATTGCCTAGGCAAGCGAGCGCAACAGCAACATTGGCCTCCGCTCCACCGACATGCACGTCAAGTGCCGTTCCACGTGCAAGCAGTTCACCACGCTGGAGCGACAAACGAAGCAACAGTTCGCCCAGACACAGAACAGTACCGCTGTTTATCACTCAACTGGAGCGGACGCGTGAATTCGCGACACTTCCGTAAACCTTGCATGTGTGATTGCAGAAGCCACGCCCATCTCAAGCCCGCGCAACTCCGCCAAGCCGCGCAGCCGACCGATTGCCGAGTAGCCCGGATTTGTGACCTTGGAGAGATCGTCGAGCATCTGATGTCCGTGGTCGGGACGTATCGGGATGCTGCGCTGCTCATGCTGCGACAGACTATAAATCCGCTGCATCACAGCGACGATATCGACGTCGCCATCAAGATGCGGCGATTCGTGGAAAGTCAGTGGGCCAGTGCGGCGAATGTTGCGTAAGTGGAAGAAGCCGATGCGTGATCCAAGCCGTTCGATCATGCCGGGAATGTCGTTGTCCGCATGTGCGCAAAATGACCCTGCACAAAAGCACACGCCATTCGATTGGTTGGGTACACAATTGAACAAGTGCGCAAGGTCCTGCTCGGTGCTTACGACCCGGGGCAGGCCGAACAGGGGAAATGGTGGATCGTCCGGATGGACGACAAGGCGAATGCCCAATTCATCCGCAATCGGGCAGACCACCTGAAGGAATTGCAGATGATTGGAACGTAAGCGCGCCGCGTCGATCCCGGCATAGCTGTTCAATGCAATTTGAAAGTCTGCGGAGGTAAAGCTCTCTTCGCTTCCGGGCAGACCGGCAATGATCGCGCGTTCGAGTGTCATCCGCTCTTTATCATCCATCGCCGCAAATCGCCTCGCCGCAGCATCGACCACATGTTCCGCATAATCGTCACTGGCATTCGGGCGACGCAGCATGTGAATATCATATGCTGCAATTGCCTCAATCTCAAACCGGAGTGCGAGTGCACCGTCATCCATCGGATAGGCAAGGTCGGTTCGTGTCCAGTCGAGTAGCGGCATGAAATTATAGGTGACTACATTTATGCCGCTTTTGGCAAGGTTGATTAGGCTCTGGCGATAATGGTCAATATGCTGCTCGCGCAGCGGCCCGCCACGTTTTATCTCGTCGCTCACCGGCAGGCTTTCGACTACTGTCCACCCCAGCCCAGCCATTTCCACCTGAGAACGGCGCTCAACAATTGCTTCGCTGGTCCACACGGCACCATTCGGCACTTCATGAAGAGCCGTTACGACCTCGCTCGCACCAGCTTGACGGATGTCGGACAGCCGTACCGGATCGGCCGGTCCAAACCAACGCATCGTCTGGGTCATGCGATAGGCATTAGCATCCGCTACGCCTGCATCTTGACGACCGCTCATCGTGCCTCCCTCGCCTTACGTTCTGCGTAAAAATCGGCAAGCACATCGAAGGCCAGCTTGTGCTGTCCAGTTTCTGACATCAGCCCTTTGCGATTCCAGCCTTGCTGAAAACTATTCTGGCGACGGGGGGAGCGGAAATCTTTCAATATCCACGGAGACATGCCGCGCAAAGTCGGAATTTTTGCCGCCATCGCCAAAGTCGCGGAATAATAATCGCGCTGGAATTCCTCCGAAAATTTCTGCGGAGAAGAGCGCGAATCATGGAACCCCGCCTTTGCATCGGCGCCGAATTCGGAAAGGATCAGCGGCTTGTCGACCGGGACCTGCCACGCAATTGATGGCAGATCAGCAAGCCGATCACCGGTATACCATCCGTTGTAAGTGTTGATTCCCATCACATCGAGGGAGGCGGCAAGCGGATCATTCATCGTCATCACTGGATGACCGTCCTTTTCGCTGCGTTCGGTCAACAGCGCTGCTCCAACCAGCCGCGTACTGTCGAGCGCGCGCACATCGCCGGCAAGTGTCGTGAGGAAGCTATTACGCGCGGGGCTATTGGGTGTCTCGTTGGCGATACTCCAGATAGCAATTGACGCGCGATTACGATCACGCACGATATTTTCAGCGAGCATCCTGCGAGCAGCTACCAACGTGGCTGGATTATCCCAGGATATCCGCCAATACACAGGCACCTCACTCCACACGATCAAACCCAACTCGTCAGCCATCCGCGTGGTGACTCCAGAGTGCGGATAATGTGCAAGCCGCACAAAATTCGCATGCAGGCTGAGTTTCGCTTCTGTCAGTAGCGCGCGCGCCGCCGCAGCCGTGATGGCTCGCGCAGGCGACACGCCGAGTTCCTCCTCGTGCATGCTGATACCACGCAGGAAGACCGGCTGGCCATTAAGTAATATATCACTGCCGCGCCGTTCGATGGTGCGCAGCCCGATACGGTCGCGCCAACTGTCGGCACCCGCTTCGATAGTGACATCATAGAGTTGCGGTCGGTCAGGCGACCAACGGACGAGTTGACGCGGCGGCGCCACGCTTGCCTGCCAACGGCCGAGCGCATCGGTCTTCCCGTCAATTGATATTCCCAGAGCGGCAATCGCCAGCCTTACGCTACGCCCCGCCGCTTCGGTGCCTTTGAGTTGAGCATCAACTGCAATCCGACCGTCGCGCGTCAACCGGACCCAGGCGTCATCAACAAATGTTTCTGGTGTCTCAATCAGGCGAATATCGCGTGTAATGCCGCCATAATTTTCCCAATCGGTTACCGGCGGCGGCACGCTTGATTCCGTCGCGGTCGAGTCAACTCCAACTGTAATTTGGTTGTCGCCATCGCGTACGAGCTTCGTCACATCGAACGAAAACGGAGTGAATCCTCCTTCATGTTCCCCTACAAAGCTACCGTTAAGGTAAACCCTAGCCTTGTAGTTCACCGCGCCAAAATGAAGGAACCGCCGCTTGCCGGACATTCGGGCTGTCTCAAAGTGCCTTTGATACCAGACAAGCCCCTGATAATAGCGCATTTCAGGCGCATGGGTAATCCAGCCTGCTGGCAGCGTTACAAGGGCAGCAGACTTCATGTCATATTCGAAAAGACCCTCGCCCCGCCGCATCGCGGCGTTTATATCCACTTCGGCCCATCGTCGTTCGCTCGCATTGGCTGGCTCACCGTGAAAGCCAGTGATCCCGGCCCGGTAAGGATCAACCGAATAATGCCACGAACCAGCGAGGCTGATTCCGGGACGAAGGTCTCCGGCTGCCAACGCTGGCGCTTCCTGCGCTGCCGCTTGCGGCAACCACAGTGGACTCACAGCCATTGCGATGGCCAATAATAATTTCTTCATCGCGGCGCTCCTATCGTCGCTGCTTACTTCACTGCCCGAAACGTGCGCGAACAGATAGGGTAAACCGGCGATCCGCTACAAACCAAGAACGCGGTGCTGTCAGAATGTCATTATTGATCACCTGTGACGTCCGGGTCGTTGCGGCGGTCAGGTTGTAACCCTGAATGCCAAAGCGAATATTCGGCGTGACGTTGAGAAAGATCGATGCATCAAGCTGCCCGGTCGCTTCCGAAAAGATCGGTGCGAAAGGCACAATGACGTCACGCGTTGTAAGCAGAAAGCGGGACCGCCACGAATATGCCGCACGCATTTCCAGCTTACCCATCTGATAGAATGGCTGGATGTTGAGAGCATATTTCGATAGCCCCTGCAGCGGCAAACGGCTGGTATCAACATTTGCAATAGTGCCAGCTGCGACATCGGGGTCGGTGTTTGACAATGTGCTCTGCCGCACACCCTTTGCTTCAACATAGGTGAAGTTGGCCGTCAATCCCAGTCCGGCCAATGGCCCAGGAAGGAAGTCATAGGTCTGCGAATAGCCTAGCTCAAAACCGCGCACCTTGCCTGTTTCCGGCGAGTTAAACGGCGTAGTCACGAGGCCATCAAAGGTTACGCCGTTGTTCGTGAAGCTCAACCGCTCGGTACCGTTGGTAACAACCCCTTTGAGGTTCTTCGCAAACAGCGCGAGCGAGACCTGCCCAATTTTCGAGAAATAATATTCGGCCGTCAGATCAAGATTATCGGCACGGACTGGCTTTAAGTAAGGATTGCCGACATTAAACACCGCTTGTGGACGACCGTTGCTGATAATCGTCTGATCGGCGGTGTTGAGTACGACATTGTAGAATGCGCGAGTCAGGCCGAAATCGGGCAGCGCTATCGATTTGTTGTAGGCGAAACGGAACAACAGCCCCCCGCCAACAGAAAGCTTCGCATTGAACGCAGGGAGGAAATAATCGTAATCCAGCTTTGTGTTGATGGGCGTCATGCCACCATTGGCAAAGGCGTTGGCTTCAGCGAGTATCGCCGGCCCAAGCGAACAGAATGGCGAAACGGCGGCCGGTGGTGGCGGACATGTATATGTGCGCCTCGGAAATGCAAAGAAGCCCGATGCCTCTCGCGATGTCGAAGTATAACGCACACCGGCATTGCCGCTCAGTTTCCAGCCGTTGGCAAAATCGTTCCCGAAATTGGCTACGATATAGCCTGCATTGACGGTTTCTTGAACGGGATTGATTTCGCTTGGCAAGTAACTGCTGCCAGGTATGACGCCGCACCGTTGCGCCAGCGGCACCCAGTTTTGCGGACACCCATTGACCAAACGCGTCCGCCACTCATCACCGATCTGCTGCAACACAGCGGACGCTGCACCATAATTTTGCAGCAATTTTCCTGGGAAGTAGAGGCGTCCATCACCCGCAGGGCTTGGAATGCCGCCACGGAAGAAATTGCTAAAGAGAAACGCTTCCGAAGGTCCAACCGGCCCGCCAAGCCGGGCGGGATTGGTGCCGACATTGTCAGGAATGCCGTTGACCGGATCATCCAGCCAGACAGGCCCGGCACCAGCAAAAATATCACTGACCTGACCAAAATTATAGACCGAAAAACGCGCGGTATTGCTACGGTCTGCCCAACGATAGCCAACTCCTATCGATTTGACCCAACCAACTGGCAAAGTGTAGCGCAGATCGATGCGCGCCGCATCCTCGTTACCCTCGCTATTCTCCAAATGATCCATCCCCGCACCGTAAAAGGTGTTGTAAGGATCAAGAAAGCTCGCATGCGGAGGTAAAAAATATGTCGGCGGGAACTGGCTTGCTGTAAGTCCGCAAGCGGCCCGCGTGGGGCAGGTTTGGACGGGTGAAAAAGCAACCGTCGGAAGCGCGTCGCCATTGAGCTGGATCGCCGCATTCTGATAACTCGTAGTGCGAACAGTCATGTCGTAGATATCAACCCGCGATGCGACATGCTGATAATCCAGATTCAGCGCCAACCTGTCAGTTATATCCCACTTCAGATTGGCACCGATATCGTCAGTAACCAGCCGACGATCCACAAAGCGCACGTTGTTATTGGACTTGAGACCGAAGATGGGCGTGCGGGCGCGTGAATTGAATTGGTCATCGCGATAACCAAGCCGCGAAGTCAATGAGCCGCTAACAAAGACGCCATCATCGTCAAAGACTAAATTTGTACCCGGCACGACGAGCGCGTCGCCGTTATTGGTAATATTGTCGGTTGCGATCTCGAAAACATGCTCTGTAGATTTTTCGCGCGCATCGGAACGCAAGGCCTGAATAGTAGCAGTCGCGCTTCCGTCATTACTGCGCCACTGCAGTGCACCAGCATAGCCATAGCGGACTCGATTATATTCCTGTGATCGCTGGCCTGCGCCGCGCGGCACATAAACCCGGCGCACCGCATTCACACTGGTAGCTGGAACGAGGCCGCCAGCAGCATCAAGCCCGCGCAGACCGAAGTTGGAAATCTGAATTCCGTCCGCCCGCGAGAACAGCTCCGAACGAACGAAACTTATCATTGCGCCGAACTCGCCGATACCCGTCGATATATGATCACTCGCCAAAAGCGAAACATTCTGCGCCGGACGCCCCGCAAAGTCACTGTAGGTCTGCTCCAGAGTACCGGCAAGCAAGAGTCCGCGCGCGTCGAATGGCGTGCGCGTGCGCAGGTTTACGATACCGCCAATACCGCCCTCAATCATATCAGCGCTTGGGCTTTTGAACACATCCACACCCGACAGCAGTTCGGCGGGCACGTCCGCAAAGCTGAGGCCGCGACCGTTGTTCGCGGTGAATGTGTCGCGCCCGTTGAGCTGGCTGCGCGTGTAGGTCAAACCACGCACGACAACCCCGCTGCCTTCCACCGAGAAGCGATCGGGATTGTTCCCTGCCTGGAAGCGGGTGATGGAAACACCCGGGATGCGTTGCAGAGCCTCGGTTACAGATCGATCAGGCAGCGCACCGATGTCCTGCGCGGATACACTATCGACAACGACATCAGCATCCCTCTTTTGATCGCGCGCAGTCTGGATGCTCGCTCTGAGCCCCGTAACAATGATTGCCTCGGTTACCGGCTGGTCGCCCGCATCGACCTCTTCGGAAAGCTTGGGCGTTCCGGCGGACTGCGCTGCTGCACTAACACTGGTAAACGCCAACACAGCAAGCGACGCGCCACTTAGGACGCGAGCCCAATCGAATTGACGACGCGAATTTCCGGAACCTTTAGTAGCCATGCTCTCTCCCCTTACCGCCCATTATGAATAGCGGTTTTACCACTCTTACATTTTGGCCTTACCAATTGTCAATACTGGTTAGACATCTTTACAACAAAGAGTGCTGAAGATCAGCAGATAGGGTGCTGCCAGACGAAAGGCAGCTTGTCTCCGATTGGAGCAACTATAGTCGGAAACAGCAAGCATCATACCTCAAGATTCTGCCACACAGCAACCCCGTGCAACGTCACTTGGGTCTGCCCCACACCAGCGGTAGTGAACGATAGCGCGGGTACAGTGCTTGCAAAATCGCGAAACTGGGTCGCGTTCAGATTTGCCAGATCATCTGAAGTGATCGCCGTGACGGATTGCGGATGGTCTGAGCTGCCTGATTGATCGGAAGTCGGATTAGGCAACGGGTGGTTGCTGAGTTACCCTTTCCTAACGCTTCTTTGCATGGAAGCTGTGCTCCACCATGAAGGCGCACAACTGGTTACGCGAACGCGACGGCCATGTGCTGCAGGCTGGTGAATTACCAAACCGCTAGCCGTCCGCGGAAAATTTTGGTCGATGTCGTCGGCAACCTGCGGCCAGCGCGGTTTTGCATTTTCTGTTGTCCTACAACAAACCATATTGGTTATATTGATTCTTGAAAGTGAGAATCGAATATGACCGAGCTGATAGACCAACTGATAGAAGATGTGATCGACCGAGAGGGTGATTATGTAAACCATCCGGCCGACCGTGGCGGCCCAACGCGGTGGGGCATTACCGAAGCCGTTGCGCGGCGACAGGGCTATATGGATGATATGCGCCATCTGCCACAAAGCGATGCTGCGGCGATTTACAAACGGCTATACTGGATCGCACCCGCATTCGAACGGATTGCCGAAGCCGCGCCGAAACTGGCAGCTGAGCTGTTCGATACCGGCATCAATATGGGCACCGGCACCGCAACGGGTTTCCTGCAACGTGCGTTAAATGCGCTCAACCGCAACGGATGCGATTACGCCGATCTGGCTGTGGACCGACGGATCGGGCCCGCAACATTACTCGCGCTGCATGCCTTTTTCCGGCGACGCGGAGAGGCGGGCGAAAGCGTCCTCTTGAAAGCCGTCGAGGCGCTGCAAGGCGCGCATTATGTCCGGTTGGCCGAAACGCGGCCGTCGCAGGAAGCATTTCTGTATGGCTGGATAGCAAACCGTATCGGATAGACTGGTTCACCCTGCGCAGGTGAGACCTTACTGTGACCTTCCAAATTAATAGAGGAGAATATTCATGCCCCTTATCGAATCCATCATCGGCCCAATCGCCAGCCTGATCGACAAGATCATCCCCGACCCCAAAGCGCGCGACGCGGCGAAACTCGAGCTTATCAAACTGCAAGGCGGCCAGGAAATGGAGACGTTGCGCACGCAATTGTCCGCCATTCTCGCTGAAGCAGGTTCCACCGATCCGTGGACCAGCCGCGCCCGCCCCAGCTTCCTCTATGTGATTTACGCGATGATCCTGTGGGCAATCCCGATGGGGCTGATCGCCGCCGTCCGGCCCGAGGCAGCAGCGCAAATCGCCAGCGGGATGAACGCGTATCTGAACGGTCTGCCCGAACCCCTTTATGCGCTCTTTGGCACCGGTTATCTCGGTTACACCGCCGCGCGTTCATGGGGCAAAGCCAAGGGCTTGGAAAAATAGTTGGCGGATGCCTTTTCATCCGTTACCCCTTCCTTTCCCGCTAGGGATATTTGGGAATTAGGAGAAACAGAATGAAGAAATTAAACAAAGTGGTCGCAACTGCTGCTGCCCTGATCCTGATGGCACCATTGGCTGCTTGCGGCGAGGCAGGCGACAAGGCTGCGGAAGAAACCGTCGAAGCCGTCGATGCTACCGGCAATGCAGTCGAAGCCGGTGCTGACAACGCAATAGAAGCTGCTGAAGGTGCAGCGGATGCAACCGCCGACGCTGTAGGCGATGCTGCTGACGCCACCGGCGACGCTGCTGCAGACGCAACCAAAGCCACTGGCGCTGCGGTTGAAAAAGCTGGCGAAGATGTGAAAGACACCACAAAATAAGTGTATCAAATAAGACGATATGCAAGCCCGCCCTGCACCAGTGCAGCGGCGGGCATTTTGTTGCCTAGTTACCCGTTAGATGCTGAAAGCGCCGTTGAGGCCCGCCATTATATCGGACAAATTACCATTTTCCGCTGCATAACGAAGCGGTTTGCAACGCTCTACGATCACTTCTTCTACATTGGGATCGTCCGTCAAAATCGCCATCACTTCGTCGATAAATTCCACAAGCGGCATCGCATGTGGATCAACCGCCTGATGTTCGCCCATCAATTCGGTTTGCACATAAGGCGGTGCCAACTCAACCACGCGGACAGAACTATCCTTCAACTGGTGGCGCATCGCCATCGACCACGAATGGATCGCTGCTTTGGTCGCGCTATATGTTGGTGTCATTGCCAGAGGCACGAAAGCAAGGCCCGATGAAACAGTCATAATGATTGCATCAGCTTGCTGAGCAAGATGCGGCAAAAGCGCCGAGCTTAGCCGGATTGGTCCAAGCAGATTGGTGATCACTGTTGCGTCCGCAATCGCCACATCCATAGGGTTAGCAGTCATTTGTTCCGGAATCATGATACCCGCATTGTTGATCACGACATTCAATTCCGGGTGATCTGCAATAATGCGTTCGGCAAAGCTGCTGATGGATTTTGCGTCGCAAATATCCAGCTCCATCGCGACCATTCCCGAATTGGCCGCGGCCACATCGTTCAAGCGGCTTTTATTGCGGCCGGAAATAATAACCTTGTTGCCGCTTGCATGAAATTTCTTGGCCAAGGCACGGCCAATGCCGGAACCGCCGCCGGTGATTAAAATTGTATTGCCGGTCATCTTCATGATGTTCTCCTTTGAAATAGATGTTGCATCGCCGATTTAGCGATGACACATTCCAACGGAAAGAAGGCACCTGAAAGTGCCATACTAACCTTCTGGATACTATGATGAAAAAGCAAAAACCTGACGCCAATATGGCCGCCAAAATGGCCGCCAAATTGTGGCAGCCGGCACCTGCCGAAACAGATCCCAAGCTTGACGCCCTGGTCGAGGAAATTATCGGCCGCGTTGCCGACAAATGGACGATGATTGTCCTCGAAATACTGGAAGAGCACGGCACAACGCGCTTTACCCAGATAGCAAAATTGGCGAGCGGTATAAGCCAGAAAATGTTGACCAAAACCGTCCGACAGATGGAGCGTGACGGGCTCGTTTTACGCACCGTTTATCCCGTCGTGCCGCCGCGCGTTGAATATAGCCTTACCAATCTGGGGCACAGCCTTGGCGGCGCATTTTGCGGCGTGTGGACCTGGGCGGAGGAGCATCACGCAGAGATAGAGCGAGCTCGTGCCGCTTTCGAGGCGGCGAAAGTGGACAACTGAGCCAGCGACATTTGACAAAAATGGTGCGCCACGCAGTCTGGAGCGAACGCGTCTCCGACTGATTTCCCTGCTTAACAGGGAATTTGCAGGAAAAACATCTTTTTCTGGCGCAGTTTGACCCTTCGAAATAGGTCAAGAATGGCGGATTTCGTAAGGTATCGGGATAGAATTCCCTAAACTCCGAACAGGGAATTCCAACTCTGCGAACAGGGAAGCATCTGTGCGGGATCAGGGAAGTTGGGCACGACGAACAGCGAAAGACTGCGCGGTGCGAAATGCGAATGCCTTCGCAGCGTTGCGGTTAGCTGCCGCTCATTTCGGCGTGAAGCAGGATCGTGGCCCAGCCATTTTGCTGCGCGAGAATCTGCTCGCTCAGCACTTCGACCTGGCGGGCACCGTAATCGCCCAACCAGGTTGCCGGGTCACATTCTTCCATGTCTGAAAACTGCCCCGGTTGAAGATCATGCCCTGCCGCGATCGAGTCCGTTGGCGCGGGCTGCCGATATCGTGGTTCAATCCAGGGAAATCCGTCGCCGCGATAAGTGCGATTGATAAGCCCATCATGAAGGATGACCACCGCCAGGGTTTCGCGATGGGCATCGATATAGCCCCGGGCCATCGCCTCCCTACTGACCCCGAACTCGCCGGCTAGGCGGACGATCTCTCGCAGATCGGGGTGGCGCAAAGTCAGCGCCGACCGAATGCGTGTGGGCGGCATAAGGAGGTGTGCCGCGAAACGGTTGGCTTCGGCTTCGATCCGCTGGCGGCGATCATGTTCGCGTGTGTCCCCCACCCGCAAATCGGCGATCGAGCAAGAGAAGCCACGCGACGTGTGGGCCATCCTGAGCGGTTCGCGCCATTTTGTGCGGTGGGTCCGATCATGCAAGGTAACGCTCGAACATCCAGAAGCTGGCAAGCGCCCCCACGCAGTAACCCGCGATGCGAGCAGCTGGCAGGGATGTTGCGCGCCTGGCGAACAAACGGCTGCCGGACCTGAGCAGCAGCAACACTGCGGCTGCAAATGCGATCTGGCCCAGTTCGATGCCCAGATTGAACGCCAGCAACGCCGTGACCAGTCCGTCAACGGGCAAGCCGACTTCCTTGAGCACCTCGGCAAAACCGAAGCCGTGCAACAGCCCGAATGCTCCGGCAACCACGATGGGTTTGCGCCAGGTCAGGGTGTCACGGGGCCCTTTGACGATCTCGACCGCGAGGAAAACTATGCTGAGCGCGATCACCGCCTCGATTGCCGATGTCGGCAGCCGCACCAGATTGAGTGCGGCCAAGGCCAGAGTGATCGAATGGGCAATGGTAAACCCGGTAACCGTCGAAAATATGCGCTGCGGCGTGCCGGCAATGAAGATCAGCGCGGCAATAAACAGCAAGTGATCGAATCCGGCCCAGATATGCTTGATGCCCAGCAGCAGAAACGCGCCGAAGCTGCCCTTGCCCGTGTTCTTCGCTGCCAGCGCGAACGAGACATTGTGAGGCTGCAGGAGCACCGTCTGCGGATGCTTGGCGCCCAGCCGCCTGTACCGGACGATCGTGGCAAGGTTGGGGTTGGCGAAGGGATAGGCGATGGCGATTCGCTGGCCGGCAATTCCCACCGGGCAATACCACATTTCTTGCCGCCAATACCCGATCGGATCGGACCAGTTGCGATGCTTGCCTGCGGCGCTGCAAGCCGATCCGGCCGAAAGCGAGGGAACGTGGCGCGGCTCTACATTGGCCGGCACTTTCCAGGTCAACCGGACGAGATCGCCGCGCTCCTCTTCTATCGAGATCGTCAAGGGGCGATTGTCATCGGCCAGGGCTGGCGCTGGGGTGAAGCTCACCAGGGCCAGGGCCAGCAGCAACAGCCGAATCATGTGCCGAGGCCATCCGCCGTGACAACGGTATATTGTGCCAGCATCCGGTCAAGCGCACGATCTGCCGCACGCTGCCGCGCTTCTGCCAGCGCATCCTCGCGTACAGTTGGCAGGATTTCGGCCAGGGCGGGATCGCGAGCAGGCGAACGCCTGCTGATCAGAACCGCATGCCAGCCGTATTCCGACTGGATCGGCCCCTGCCACTGTCCGGTAGGAAGTCTGAGCACGGCGTCGGCAAAGCCCTTGCCAAAGTGGCTGGCAACCAGCGGCCCGCCGACATCGACGTAGTTCAACTGATAGAGGAACCGCTCGCCATACTGACCAGCCTTGTCGAAGGGAATTCGATGCTGGCGCAGCGCAGTGAGCAGCGCGGCGACCTGGTCTCGCGATGCCTGGCCCGGCACGAATACGTGGGTGAAAGTGACTGTTGTCGGCAGGGCATAATCCTTCCGGTTCCGCGCATAGAACGCTTCGACCTCATCGTCTGAAAGGCTCAGCCCGGTGGCTGCCTCTTCCATCAGCAGCAATCGCATCTGCTGCACCACCCGCTGGCGGATCAGTTGATCGGCCTCGGCCAGTCCCAGTGCCATACCTTCGCGATAGAGCGCCTGCTGCAAAGCCGCGTCGCGAACCAGCGCAGAGCGTTCTACCGGTTTCATCCGGTCGAGCAGTTTCTGAAACGTGGCCTTGTCATATACCTGCGCCCGGCCCTGCATGAAGACCAGCAAGTCGTCGCGCCCGATGCGGATCGTCCGGCTACCGGCCTCACTTCCCTTCAGCGCGAGGGAAACGGCGAAAAGCAGCCCTCCAGCAGCGAGAAAATGGACGAGCGGTTCTTTGAGCCAGGCTGGCGTCTTCATTGCGGACGGTACCATACCGGGCTGGACCAGGCCCTTTCCTGGATGGTCGCAGGCAGTGGCAGGCTCGCCGGATCTATGCCAAGCGCCAATGCATCGAACAGGTGATGGCGCGGCGTCGGAATTTCCAGCACGCGAACATAGTAGAACGCCGGAAGCGCAGGATCGAAATCGGGGTCTCGCCACAGCACGGTAAGCTCCGGCACGCCTATCGTGTTGCGATACCGGCCCCGCGACAGGTCAACCGTGTTGCCGACCGGCGGCAGGCGTCCATCGGTGCCGGCCCTGCGGCCTGCGGACCAGGCGGCATCGAAGATTTTTTCCCGCTTGCGGCCGGTGGCATCGACCCATCCCTTGATCACCTGGACCCGGTCAAGATTGGCGCCCGCCGGGTCCTTCACTGCGCGGATCATGAGCTGCGGCGCACCGCCTTTGCGCCGCGCGGCGAGAATGCCGCCCATCGGCACCCCCTTGCGATAGCCGATCGCGGCAAAATCGCGCGCCGCAAGGTCGGCGGCGGTAAATCCGCTCCCGGCAAACAGCCGGAGCGATATCCGCGTGCCGCTTGTCCCGTAGACTTCTCGCCGGCGAAACGTCTCGAACAGCGACTGGCGGTCGTTCCGGTCGGCCCATGCCGCCGCCAGCCCCGATGCCGACATTTCGGACGCGGGGAAAATGAAGGCCTTGCGAGACGGTCCAAGCCGCTCGGCAGGCAGTGCGTCTTCGCCCAGCTTGCCGAAGAAATTGCTTTCCTGCATCGAAACCAGGCCGGTGTGCGTATCGCTGGACCCCACCAGCCCGAAGCGGAAGGGATTGCGGGCGATGCGCTGCTCTTCTGCAATGCCGTTCAACAGCGCGCTGCGGGCATAGGATCCGTCCGAGACAGCTGTCGGCTTCCCGGAGAGGAGCATGTTGCGCAATTCGAAATCGGCGAATTCATCGCGCGGCGAAAGCTGCAGATGGGTCTCCGAAGTTCCCTTGTACTGGGTTACCTCCACCACCGGCTCCCAGATCGACCGGCGTTCCGCATAAGCTGCGGTAAGCGGCGCACCCTCGCTGTCCACCAGCGCGAACATTCTCCCGTCAGAAAGATTGGAATTGTGCGGGATGGCCACGAAATCGGCTCCGGTCCGCGCCTTGGTCTGCTCGAAGAAGGACCACAAGTCCTCCGGGCGAGTGCTGTTGTAGGTGGAAAAGGGCAAGAACGAGCGCGCCTGCCTGCCGCCAACATTGGTGAATACCACCCGATGAAGATTGCGGCCGCCCGGCGCGCTGGTCCATTCCCAGCCGATCAGCGCGGTGAACTTGCCTGGCTGGTTATGGCGCTCCGCGGCCGCGATCTGGCCTTCCCAGCTCGTCGCCATAAAGTCGTCGGAATAGATCTGTTGCCGGTATTGATCCCATTCCGCTTGCGTCAGGCCATCGCCGAACATCTGTGCACGGGTCAGCGCCTGCCCACCCTTGCTCTCAAAGATTTCCAGCAATCGCCGGCTGATCGGCAAGCGCATCATGCCCTGCTCGCGCGCCATCAGCCGGACCGAGGCGGAATGACTGACATCGTGGTCGGCCACCACGATGAAATCGAGCGGCCGGTCGATCTGCACCTTCTGGCCGGTGCGCGGGAACACCACTGGCATGCCCTCGGCGAAGCGATAGGCAGTCTCGATGTCGGCATTGGCCATTCCATTGCCGAAGGCGTCGACCGAATTGGTGGTGTGGACGTGGGTGTCGCCCCACAGCAGCAGCCGGTCCGCCGCCGCCGGATTGACGTCAGCCGCCCTCGCTGGCGCGCCTTGCGCTGCGGCCGCAATTGGCGCGTGCGCGACAGTACTGCCAGCCAGCAGGAAAATTCCGGCCAGAACCAGGCAGTGCCGGATCACGGTGCGTAATAGACCGGCGAAGTCCAAGCCCTCTCCTGCAACCAGGCCGGGGTGCCGGGTGACAGCGCTATTCCGCTTTTCATCGCCAGATAGGTCGCCCATCGGGGTGTCGGTATCTCGATGACGCGCGCGTAATAGATCGCCCGCTGGGAAGGGTCGAAATCGGGATCGCTCCATGTGCCAAACAGCTCGGCAGCGCCAATCGTGTTGCGATAGGTCGCCTTGGCCGAATCGACTGTGTTGCCAACTGCGGGCAGGCGGCCATCCGCCCTCAGATCGCGTCCTGGCGACCAGGCGACATTGAAAATCCGTTCGTGCGACTGGCCGTTTTGGCGCCACAATTTGATGATCTGGATGCGGTCGAGATTGCCCGACAGGGGATCACGGGCCGCCTGGACGACGAAACCGGGTGCCCTGGCTGCGTCATCTGGCCGGGAAGGCAAATTCCCACCCATCGGCACCCACCAACGATCAGCGCGCCGGACCCAGTCGGCACCTTTTGTGAGCGCTTCGGTGGGGCCCCATCCCGCAAACATGCGCACCTGGATGCGCGGGCCCGATGTGGCAAAGGTCTCTCGCCTTTGCAGGGCGGCAAAGATGGATTCGCGCGTGTTGGCTTCGGCCCAGACCCCAGTAAGACCCGACGCGCTGAGATTAGCCAGCGGGCTGTTCAGAACCGGAGACATATCCGTCAGGATGGCCTTGGGATCGCGCTGGGTATCGCCCAAACCAAGTCCACCGGGAAAATTGTCTTCTTCCGTAGAAGAAATTCCGGAATGAAAATCGGTCGATCCGGCGAAGCCCTGCTCGAATGGATTAACCCCCAGCCTCTCGGCCAGTTCCAGGCCGCGCAACAATCCGCTGCGCGCATAGCCTCCTGCAATGTCTCCTTTGGAATCGATCAATTCAAACCCGGCGAACTCATCGTCGGGCGAAAGTTCGGGCCTGGTTTCGCTGGTGCCTTTGTTCTGGCTGATTTCGACAAGCGGTTCATTGCGGCGGCGGCGTTCGGCATAGTCCCGGCTCATCGGCTGACCGAAAGTATCCTGGTACGGAAAGGCCAGTCCACTGCTGAGGTTGGAGTTGTGCGGGATCATCAGCGATTCGATTCCAGCCGCCCGATTATTTTCCGCATAGGCCCACAGGGCTTCGTGATGCATCGAATCGGTGGCTGAAAAGGGCATTGCCGGGAACGCGGGACCGCGGAAAATGACGTTACGATGCAAGTGGGCGCCATTGCCGCGATAGGTCGGCGAATATTCGAAACCGACGAAAGCGGTGAAGCGCCCCGGCTGGTTGTGCCGCTGTGCCGAAGCGATTATCTCCTGCCAGGCACCATGGATGCGCGCCGGATCAATCAGGCCGGGCACGTCCTCGCCATAGAGGCCGCCGGCTGCCCGGCGCATCAGTTCGAACATGGTGGGGCCGCCGTCGTGCGAAAACAGTCGCTTCCAGTTCTTCTGGTCCCCTGGAAGAACGATCTCGCCCGCCATCGCAAGGCGCACATTGCCAAGATATTCGGCGTGATCGGTGACCGCCAGGAAATCAAGCGGGACGCGCCGCTTCTGCAGCGTTCCCAAATAGTTGACTGCCTCGCCTTTGGCATAGGCATAGGCATCGTCTGGAGTGGTCTGTGTCTTGGAAGCGGCGGCGTCCAGAGAATAGGCGGTGTGCAGGTGAAGATCGCCGAAAAACACCTGCCGATCATCAGACGACATTTGCGGCCCGGAATCGGAAGCAGCCGCCACGCCGACAGCCGCTACCGAGCGCGGCTGCTCCTGCGCACACGCAGCTAGCCCGCAAAGCATGGCACCCATCGTCACAAACCTGACTGCAAGTCCCGGCAACGTCATGCGACCATTCCTCGAAGAAATCCGGCGCGGCATTGCTCGAACCGGCAATGCCACGTCGGGAGGTGAGGGATCAGAAATCCTTCTTCACTGTGATGGACCATTCCCGCGGCCGGCCGACCGCTGCGGTGATGAAACCGGAAGGTCCGACCTGGTCGAACTTGTTGGGCTGGTAATACTTGTCCAACAG
The DNA here is from genome assembly GCA_031406495.1 of Sphingomonadales bacterium. GTDB lineage: Bacteria > Pseudomonadota > Alphaproteobacteria > Sphingomonadales > Sphingomonadaceae > Sphingorhabdus_B. Next base: position 56,632 of record JANOHL010000016.1, read on the forward strand.
ATTGGACACTGCGAGCGCGATGCTGAGATTTTTGTCTGCATTGCGCCAGGTCAGGCGGGCATTGGCCAGGGTATAGGCCTCGATCGTGCCATAGAGGGCCGATGGCGATCCCGCGGCAGGCACCAGCGGGCTGGAATTGAGCTTGCCGCTGTAGCTCACGTCCACGCGCGGAGTGATCGATCCATTGCCGCCCATGTCGATGGCATACTGCGCGCCAATCGACCACTGCCAGTTCCCGACACCGCGCGGCGGGCTGTTCAGCCGATCAACGTAACGCGCTTCGGAACTGCACGGCGCCGTCGGGCTGGCCGTGGCGTCCACCACCGTGGGCACGACGCAATCCCAGCGGAAGTCGAGGTAGGATAGCGAGGCATTCAGATCGAAACCTTCGACCGGACTGGCGAATAGTTCGAACTCCACGCCGCGTACCGTCGCATCGCCCGCGTTCACCACCGCGGCGCAGGGGCCCGGGCCGCCGAATTGCGGGCAGGACGCCAAGGTCAGCTGGGCATTGGTGAAATCGTTCCAGAACGCCGCGGCGTTGAACCGCACGCGCTTGTCGAACAGGTCGGTTTTGACGCCCACTTCATACGCGGTCAGCGATTCGGGACCGAACGGCTGTATCTGCGCCACATTGAAAAACCGGGGCGTAATGCCGCCGCCCTTGAAGCCAGTCGATACGGTGGCATAGGCCAGCAGTTGGTCGCTGAAGCGGTAGTCCAGCGAAACGCGATAGTCGAACCGGCTAGCGGACTGCGAGACGAGCAAGCCGTTCACCGCGGTCACGATCTCGGTGGTGTTGCCATCGCGATCGGTATCGAGCGTATCGGCACCTTTGTAACCATAGCCATAGACGGCGCCGATCGGATCCTGGAAGCGATTGATGGTCACGCCATCCAGATTGTAGCGACCGAGCAGGGTCGACTTCTCTTCATCGGTATAGCGTCCGCCGATCGTGATGTTGAAATTATTGAACGGCGAAATGATGGCCGTGCCGAAAAGCGCCTTGGACGTGACATCGACCGGATTCTTGCCAAGGAACTGCAACGGGTTAGGGCCGGTGCGGATGTCCTGCATGGTATTGTAGACCGTGGTTTCATCCGAATAGTAGCCGCCCAGTGTCGCTTTCACCCAGTCGGCCAGATCGATATTGAGCCGCAGTTCCTGGCTGAAGAACTTGCTGTCGACATCGTTCACACCAAAATTGATGCGCGCGGGCGAAACTTCGGCATCGTTGACGAAGTAGTTCTGAAACTTTCGAAGGGCGGTGATCGAGGTGAACTCCACACTGTCGCTCAGGTCGATCGCCACATTGCCCGAAACGCCCCAGCCTTCATATTCCTGCTGCGTTGGATAGCCGCGCGTATCGCTAAGTGCGGTGCCATTGGCCGCGCCGCTGCTGATGAAGGTTCCCCCGGTATGGCCGAACACCGCATAGTTGCAGAAGTTGCCGCACAGGAAGCGAGAGGTTGCGGTAAGACCGCCGGCAGAGACCGCGTTGGGATTGAGGTTGTTGAGATAGACCAGCACGTCTGGGCTGTTGGAACCGTTGTCTTTGACATAATCGGCGCTCAGCAGGATGTCGATCATATCGACAGGCTGGTAGCGCAGCATGCCGCGCGCCGACTTGTAATCGGTCGCTCCCATCTTGCCGACCACGCAGTCGCTCGCTGTCGAGGTGGCCGGCACGCCGCTGGTCGGAAAGGCGCAGCCATAATCGATCTGTTTGACATAGCCATCCTGGGTCTTGAACGAGCCGGAAAGGCGCGCAGACAGCTTGTCGGTCAGCGCGAAGTCGACCCCGGCGCGCAGGCTCACACGCGAGCGGCTGCCATAGGAACCCTCGACATAGCCGGTGTTCGAACCGGTCGGGCGCTTGCTGACGAAGCGAATGGCGCCGCCTTCAGAGTTGCGGCCGGTCAGCGTGCCTTGCGGACCGCGCAGAATTTCCACCCGCTCCACATCCAGCAGATCGAAGTTCGCGCCCGTCAGCCGGGGATAATAGACATCGTCGATGTACATGCCGACACCCGGTTCGAGCGCCGGATTGAAGTCGATCTGGCCCAAGCCGCGGATCGAGGCGGACATCGAATTTCCGAAAGCCCCTGAACCCTCGCGCAGCACCACACTGGGGGCCTGCTGTGCAACTTCGGCTAGTTCGGTCTGGCTGCGCTGTTCAAGCAGATCACCTGTGACCGCGGTGATCGCGATCGGCGTGTCCTGCAGTCTCTGTTCGCGGAACTGCGCCGTCACGACAATCTCAGTGCTGCTTGCCGAATCCTCCCCGCTGGTTTCCTGAGCCTGCGACGGAGTCGCCATGGTCCCAATCGCCAGAACCGAAAGCGCAGACGCGCCCAACCATTTCATCTTCATTTCATCCTCCCCTGTCTGGCCAAGGTTTCATGTCCTTGGACCTAAGTTGCTCCCACCGTCGGATCTTGCCAACGGTTCGCAGAGATCACAGCAACGGGCCGGCAGAAGCAACGCCACTGTTGGCTATTTCAAATATGCATATTTGGCTATATATGCTGCTTATGCCGACCGCCCGCCAGCTCGAAACCTTTCTGTCCATTGCCAGGCTTGGTTCGCTTCGCGCCGCTGCGGATGAGATGGGCGTGAGCCAACCAACCGTCAGCAAACAGTTGCTCGCACTGGAACGAAAGCTGGGCTTCACCCTGTTTCACCGTAAGCGCGGATCAAGCGCACAACTGACAGACCAGGGACGCAGCGTGATGCGGCAGGCGGAAGAGACCCTGACTGGACAGAACCGGCTGGGTCACAGGGCTCGCAGAGGCCGGTTCCCGCAATTCGTGAGCGTGCTGTTGCGCAGCCACATGTTCTCGGAAATCGAACCCTGGATCGAGGATCTGCGCCTTGACGGTTTGCCAACCGAATTGTGCTTCGAGATCATCGCTGCGCTTGCCGATTTCAAGGAACGGATCGCGCGTGATCGCGATGCGGTTGCCCTTGTTCGCACTTTTTCACCCGATCCGGGGGGAATGTTGAAATACGATGTGCTCGATATCGATCGGTGTTCGCTGTTCGTCAGCAGTGAAATGGTAGGCGATTCCGATGACCCACGCAGCCTGCCGGACAATGTCCCCATATTCCTGCCGGACTGGGGGCCGCTGCCCGATTTGCTGAAGGTCCGCCTCAAGGCCGTCGGCGCGTCTGATCGGGAATTCCTGCAAGCCAGCCCCTATATCGCGTCGCTGTTGCGGCAGGTCCTGGACGGCAAGGGTGCGGCAGTCTTCATGGAATGCCACGTCGCCAGCCATGTTTCGGCCGGAAAGTTGACGCAGATCGGCGGCGAGGTAGCTCCCATGTACTTGCAGTTCGTGACGCATCCGGCAATGCAGCCCGAACTCAGGCAGCTGATCCGGGACAAGTTGAGCAACGAAATCCTTCACAAGATCAAACACGCAGAAAGCAAATTTGCGATTACAGCCTGAACGCAGCTGAGGAAAAGACAACAGCCACTTCGGCATGGGCACATTGCCATAAATGCACTTCTCGCCTCATCGCGCGCCACCCCCGATCCAAACAGGGGCACGGCCGCCAAACCGGCGGCAAGCCAGACATTGGGAACCTTGCGTTCCTTCAGGCATCATAAGCGATGGTCGGGTAGTCGGGATCGCCAAGCACAGTGCTGACGAGGAACTTTTCCACCGCATCACACACCAGGTCCGCTTCCCGGTCCTTGCGAAACAAGCACAATTGCCATTCCGTGAGTGGGTAGGGAATGGCCACCTTGCCCCTGGCCGACTTGGGAATTAGCGGTTCAGGGAATATGGCTAAGCCCAAACCCCGTTTCACCATCGAGGCTATGACATCTAGGTATGATGAACGCGATACAATGTCGCGTGGCCGAATTCCATGAGCAGCTAGTATCTTCAGCTCCAAACGGCAATATCCCTCCCGCGCCCCGCCCGATTCTGGCGGCCATCCTTTTTCTCAGGAGATAGTATCTATGTCGCAAATCGGAAATGACATGTCCCGCCGTAAGGCGCTGACCGCTGCGCTGAGCACAGTAGCACTTGCCTCGAGCGCTCCGGCATACGTGCAGGTGCGAAGGAAAGTACCAAATTTCCTCTTTATTTTGGCTGACGACATGGGTTTTGCCGACCTGTCCTGCTATGGCCGAACGGAGTACGAGACGCCTGTGCTCGATCAGCTGGCGCGAGAAGGCATGCGCCTCAAGCATGCTTATGCCAATTCGGCGGTCTGCACCGCCACGCGCGTCGCGCTGATTACCGGGCGCTATCAGTACCGCCTGCCAGTCGGCCTCCAGGAACCGCTAGGCACAGGCAATGACATTGGGCTTCCGCCCGAACATCCGACAATTGCCTCACTGCTGCGCAGGCAAGGCTATCGCACCAGCCTGATCGGTAAATGGCACATGGGGTCGTTGCCTGCCTATGGACCGCTTAAGAGCGGCTATGACGAATTCTGGGGCATCAGCCAGGGCGGTGTCGACTATTTCACGCACAAGATATTCGGCCAGCCGGACCTGTGGGACGGTACGACCCGGATCGAAAAGCAGGGCTACATGACCGAATTGCTGACCGACAAGGCGCTGGAAACGCTCGACCGACGAAAAGCTGACGGCAAGCCCTGGCTGATGAGCCTGCACTACACTGCACCGCACTGGCCTTGGGAAGGCCCGAACGACAAGGCTGAATCTGATTATCTCGCTTCCAAGTCGCCTGGAGACGGCTTTGCCATCGCGCACTATGACGGCGGCAGCATGGCAACCTATGCGGAGATGGTGACCTGTCTCGACAGTCAGGTTGGCCGGGTGCTCGCACGTCTTGCAGAACTGGGTATGGACGAGGACACCGTTGTCGTCTTCACCAGCGACAACGGCGGGGAACGCTTCTCGAACACCTGGCCCTTTACCGGTAAAAAGACCGAATTGCTGGAGGGCGGGCTGCGCATTCCAGCCATAGTGCGCTGGCCCGGCCTGACCAGGGCAGGCAGCGAAAGCCAGGTACCGATTATGTCAATGGACTGGATGCCGACATTCCTGGCCGCAGCCGGCGGCGCGCCAGACCCCGCGCATCCGAGCGACGGCATCGACATCCGCCCTGCACTTGCAGGCAGCCCCATGCCCGAACGGACGCTCTACTGGCGCTTCAAGAACAAGGGGCAGGAAGCCGCGCGCAGCGGCAAATGGAAGTATCTCAATATCGCAGGCAACACTTTCCTGTTCGATGTTGTTGCCGACCCACTAGAGCGCGCCAACCTCAAGAGACGTCACTCCGAAGTTTTCGTAAACCTTGAGCAAGCATTCAAAGAATGGAACGCTGGCATGCTGTTCGATCCCGATGCGCCCAGCTATGGCTTTACCGGCCCGCAACTGGCTGACCATTTCGGTACCGACAGCTGAATATCAGCCTAATGCGTCAATCACGAATGGTGCAAGCTACCCCAAAGCTTGAGTTTTGGAAATGTTGACGTGACCCCCAACTTTCATCCAGTTGCGATTAGAGCCTCGGCATTGTTGTTGCCCACACTGGCAGGTGAAGCAAGGGGCTGCGTAGCGTAGCCTCCGGCTATGCGGAGCGAAGCAGCCCCCTTGCTTTTCGAGGTCGGCAGCAAAGGCCGCCGGGGTGGCATAGCCAAGCGACGAGTGGGGTCGCCCGGTGTTGTAATCATCGATCCAAGCGGCGATCTTCCACCATATATGCCGAGCAATGCCTGCGCGGCGATCAGCGCCGGTCGCCCGATGGTTACGCGCACGTGAAGCCAGTCGGCAGCGCGCTTGCCGAAAACCATCACCGCGAAGGCGAAGAGGAGCGGCCATGGGATGTGCATGTCGAACGTCTCGGTCGGCGTGACCACCAATAGCAGGCTCCCGAAGAGGCCGAAGACGAAGGTTAGTGCGGCGAGCAATCGGACCGAGATGCCCGCGAGCGGTTCAAGCTCATGCCGAAAGGCCCAGACACTCGTTCCAGCCCCGGGGAGCAGGGCGACGTTTGACGTGGCGTTGCCGATATTCGCCGGGAGACCGAGCGCGATCAGCGCGGGTATCGCACGGATGGGGCTGGGCGTAAGAGCGGTGCCATTTGAGGGTTGGGTCGGCGACAAGGCCAACCGCGACGCTCTCCGCGCGTGCGATGCGATTTTCGGCTGTACCGACTACCACGACGGGCGGATGTTTCTGAGCCGGTTCGCCTACTACTCTCTTGTTCCCGTGATGGACATGGGCCTTGCGATCGATGTTTCTGACAGCGATCCGCCCGAAATCGAATCCATGGATGGGCGGGTAACGGTTTTGGGGCCGGAAAACCCGTGTCTGGTTTGTGCTGGGCTGGTGGACCCTGAGATCGCGCGGGCCGAGGCGCTGAAGCGCGAGCATCCTGACGAATACGAAAAGCTGAAGCGAGAGGCTTACGTTCTCGGAGAGGGCAATCCAGCTCCTGCGGTTGTGACCTTTACAACGGAAGTCGCCTGCATGGCGGTCAATGAGCTTATCCAACGCATGACTGGCTTCCGGCCCGTGGAAGGAAGCGCAGCAAACCGGGTGCGCAAGTTCCACCTCTGCGAAGATCGGCGTCCCGGCTATCGCCCGCGGACGGGTTGTCGCATTTGCGATGATGACGGTTTGTGGGGCCGCGGCGATGTGGACCCGTTCATCGGTCGGGTGAGCTGATCATGCAGGCCTCCATCGAGCTAATCCGGCGTTTGCTCATATTCCTCGGCCTTATCCGCAGGCCCGACTTTCTCGTCCGTCTCGTCGATGAACATCCCGTCGACGACGAAATCCTCGATGGAATCATTTACGTCGTGGGCGGGAAGGGTTACGCGAAATGGGCGTACTTCCGCTGCCCTGCAGATCGAACCGAGATCATTCAGTTGTCGCTGATGCAGAAACATCGCCCCTGTTGGCGGGTCCACCGGGATTGGCTCCGGCGGGCAACCTTAAATCCATCGGTACGACAGACAGCGGGTTCATTCGCGCATTTTTGGGTCCGGGGAGGAGTTGTTCATGTTTGCGCCGACAGCGGCATTCCGTTGCCCAACCGCTGGGACGCTTGAAATGAACCGAGTTGGCTTGGCGCCGATTGACCGATTTTTGGGCGCGAAACTATCGTCAGGATCCAACTGACCGAACGTCCACTTCACGCTTCCCCTTTCCGAAAGCGGACTAACCGGATCGTCGAACAAATCAGCCATATCAACCTTGCTGATGAAATGTCCGCTTATGGGGGAGCCAGCCGGCGCTTCTAATGACTATATTTGGGCGCGAAGCTGACATTGCACTGGACTGCGCACGAACATCGAGCATTGGTCGGGAGCGCCGCCGACGCGACGATTTGAATCGGCAACATCCTCGACTGGACGACCAGCGGGGCTCTGGGTGGTGGGACCGGCGCGGTGCCGGGATCCCATCGAGGAGACCACCCATGACAACGACCTTCAAATCACAACCGACGAAGGCATCGGCGAAAGTTGTCGATGCGCCTGCAGACTTGGGCGCCCGTCGCGCACCAACCAAGACCGATCAGCTTTTGGCATTGCTCCAGACACCGGACGGTGTGAGCATCGAAGAACTGAGCGATCGCTTCGGCTGGATGCAGCATACGACGCGTGCTGCGTTCACCGGTCTGCGCAAAAAGGGCCATGCCGTCATCCGAGGCAAGCAAGGCACCGTTACCGTCTACCGGATCGGCGGATGACCATCGAGAGCAATGACGCGATCGAGGCAATCGCCGGGATGTCGATACCTCAGATCATCCTGGAATGGGAGCGGGTGCATGGCGTACCCGCTCCCGCCATCGCACCGAGCCTGCTCGCCCGCGATCTTGCACACCGAGTGCAGGTCGAGGCCGCAGGTGGCATCGACAAGCGCCTTGAGCGTCGCCTACGCGACCTCGTGGCGTCGACCGATAGCGATAGCGCCGTGCAAGCGAGCCATCGCAAAGCCCTCGGTCACGGGACGCAACTTCTGCGCGAGTGGGGTGGGCAGACTCACCGCGTGACCGTCGAAGCTGAGGGTCGATATACCTATGCCGGCGAGACTTGGCGGTCGCTCTCCGCGATCGCCTGCGCGATCACCGGCGCGCGCTGGTCTGGCCCGCGCTTCTTCGGAACTCGGGCATGAAGAAGCTGCGCTGCGCTATCTATACCCGCAAGTCGACCGAGGAGGGTCGACATGGCGTTCAACAGCCTCGACGCCCAACGCGAGGCCTGCGAGGCATATGTGACCAGCCAGAAGGCCGAAGGCTGGGTGCTCGTGCCCACCGCGTATGACGATGGCGGCTTCTCGGGCGGCACGATGGACCGCCCTGCCCTCTCGCAACTGCTCGGTGACGTGCGCGCCGGGAAGGTCGACGTGATCGTCGTCTACAAGGTCGACCGGCTGACCCGCGCTTTGTCCGACTTCGCGCGGATCGTCGACGTGCTCGATGCCGCCGGCGCCTCGTTCGTCAGTGTGACCCAGGCGTTCAACACCACCACCAGCATGGGAAGGCTGACCCTCAACGTCCTGCTGTCCTTTGCCCAATTTGAGCGCGAGGTCATCGCCGAGCGGGTGCGCGACAAGGTAGCGCAGTCCAAGGCCCGCGGCATCTGGATGGGCGGCAACGTGCCCCTCGGCTATGATGTGCTGGATCGCAAGTTGCTCGCGAACCCCGCCGAGGCCGCCACGATCGTTTACATTTTCCAGTGCTATCTCGACCAACCGTCGGTGCGGGCGTTCAAAGAGGCGCTCGACGCGCAGGCTGTCCGCACCAAGGTACAGCAGGGCAAAACTGGGCCGCGCGGTGGCGTGTTGTTCTCGCGCGGTGCCCTCTATTGGCTCCTCTCGAACCCCATCTACATCGGCAAGTTGCGCCACAAGGATAAGCTGCACGACGGCCAGCACGATGGCATCGTCCCGCTGGAGCTGTGGGACGCGGTCCAGTCGAAACTGAAGGCGTCCGCCGCCGAACGTGGCAATACGACAACCGGCAGCGGCACTGCCCTGCTGACCGGCATGATCCGTGACGCAGCTGGTCGGCTTATGTCACCCTCGTTCACCGTGAAGGAGGGTCGGCGCTACCCTTATTATGTATCGAGTATCAGCAAGGACATCGATCATGGCCTCACAGGCACATCAGCAGCACCCATAACACGTGTCCCTGCTCGGCGGGTGGAGTCGGCAGTCCGCGAAGCGTTGCGCGCATTGCTGATGGACGAACTTCAACTCGCCGACCTGTTCGATGATGGCGATACCGCCACGACGCGCCGGCGATTGGCGACCGCAGCCGAGCTGGCACGGAAACTGGGGCCACATGCAATCGATGGCGCGCACGCGCTACTCGAACGACTAAACTTCTCACTCACCGTCCAGCGCGATCGCGTGGATAGCAATGTTGCGCGCGCTGCGCTGCTAGCGGCACTCGATCACGACGCTGCCACGGCCGAAGGTGATGACCGACGTATTGCGCTGATTGTTGATACCAATATCACCCACCGCAAGCGCGGCGCTCGCCTTGTCATCGCTGGAAAAGCGCGCGCCGAAAAGGCGCCCGATCCGAAGCTCGTCGCACTCGCAACCAAGGCTCAGCAAGCCCGCGCTGCTTTGTTCTCGAACGCCGCACCTCGCGGCAATCGGCACATCGAACGACTAGCGCGGCTTGCCTATCTCGCGCCCGATATCACGTCGGCAATCCTGGACGGCTCGCAGCCCGCGACACTGACCAGCCGGAGTCTTCTCAAGCTCCCTGGCCTGCCGCTCGCATGGCCGGAGCAGCGGCGAATGCTTGGGTTCGCATGATCCTCATCCGCCGCGGTGGCCACGAAAACCGCCTGCAGAGACGCCGCACCCGTCTGGCATAATCTCGCGCAAGTGCGTGCCGGTCTCTGGCTACAACCCGAATCATCTTGACCAGAATGCCGCAGAACTGCGCCACTTGAGGCGATTACTATAGATATAACGTAATTATATCAGATGCTTGGATGTGCGTGGTGCACCCAACTGGATTCGAACCAGTGGCCCCCAGATTAGGAATCTGATGCTCTATCCTGCTGAGCTATGGGTGCGCCGTGACGCCGCCATAGCTTCCACATATCAAAGGGTCAATTTTTTGCCTCTGGCGGAATGAACGGAAACGGCAGTGGCGCGACTGCGACGCCTTCGTCGGCCAACGCATCGGCCTCTGACGGACTGACTTCGCCGTGGATCAAGCGGCTGTCGCTTTCGCCATAATGGATGGAGCGTGCGGTTTCGGCAAACTCGCGACCGACCCATATTGAGTTTTTGAGCATCTCGGTCTGCGCGGACGCCAGCTTTTGCATCATCTCCGTCATTTCGGCAGGAACGACCGGTACGTTGGCCATTTTGCCGTTCGATGCAGCTTCGGCAGGCGAAGGTAATGCCTTTTGCGCCTGATTACCCTTCCGACCGATATTCGGCACCGAGAGCGCTTTTTGCACCGCGCTGTCGCCGCATAACGGGCAAGCCACCAACCCGCCGACATGCTGTGCGTCATAATCGCGCGAGGAAGCGAACCAGCCTTCGAACAGATGCCCCTTGCCACAGCAAAGGTCGAAAGCGATCATACTGCGGCGCCTCCCGCGAGCATCGCATCGAGCTGTCCATTGCTGTCGAGCGCGCGAAGATCGTCGCTGCCGCCAACCGCCGCTCCGCCGATAAATATCTGCGGAACCGTGCGCGCGCCGGGTGCGCGCGAAACCATTTCGTCGCGCTTCGCGGCATCTGCGCCGACGTCATATTCGGTATATTCGACACCCTTGCTATCGAGAAGTTGCATAGCCCGAAAACAAAATGCGCATCCAAATTTGGTGTAGATTTCAACAGAGGCGGTCATGAGATCAAAATGGTGTTAGCAAGCGGTTAAGTCAAGCGCCCATCCCGAGCTCGTACGTGTCGGTCAATGCTTCGCCGTGCAAAACCCTCGCCCAACAAAACAGTTGGACCCAGTCAGCCCCTGCTTTTTTCAATACCTTGACGCAACCGTCGCTGGTCGCTCCGGTGGTTAGCACGTCGTCAACCAGGATCACACGCGCTGCAGACACCTGGCTCTGCCACCGTGGATTGAACGCAAACGCCTTGCCAACCGCCCTGCGACGATCTTTGGCGGACATGCCGCGCAAGCTGGGCGTGCGCTTCGTTCTGTACAGCAGGTCGGGGGCAAATTTCAGGTTCCCGATCTTGGCCAGCTCTTGTGCGATCAACGCCGACTGGTTAAAACTACGCGACCACAGCCGCGTCCAGTGCAGCGGTACGGGTGCCACTATCAGGCCGTCTCTGTCTTCGGGCAGGTGCCTCAGCATTTGCGCCGCAATCATCTTGGCCAAGCCGATTTTGCCGCCATATTTGAGCTTAAGCGCCACCTGCCGCGAAACATCGTCATAAGCAACGACCGCCCGGATCCCGTCGTGCTGTGGCGCCGACGAAAGGCACTTGGCGCAGCGCGCATCGTCGCCCTGCTCATAAGCAAAAGGCACGGCGCAAGACGCGCACCAGGGCGGCACCAGAAACTGCAGTTTTTGCCAGCACGCACCGCAAAACGTGCCGCCCGGCGGCGTTATCACGCCGCACGACGGGCACCGTTCGGGAAGCACGATATCGAGCGCCGGGCGCAGCATTTGAGCGAGGGTAGCCACATCGTGCTTGTCCGACAAAGCCCGGACCGGCACAAGGCGCAAATGCAGCCAGATAGCCGACCGTCCGAGATATTTGATCGCAAGCGCCGTCGTACACTTCGCGAACGTGCGGGGCGGCGTAGAGGCGACGGGTTTCTATGGCGCAGCATCGCCGACGAACTTGCCGACCGGCTGGTCGATGTCAGCCGCGACTTTCGCGATGTGTTGATCATTGGACCAATGGCGTCTTATGCATCACAAATACTAGCCAACCGTCAGGTGCGAATTACCGAAGGCGCGTTAAGCCGATCGGAATTGACCAGCGTCACGGGTAAAGTCATAGACGAGGACCGCCTGCCATTCGCTGCTGGCAGCTTCGACCTGATCATTTGCGCTGGGACGTTGGATAGCGTCAATGACTTGCCCGGCGCATTGGTGCAATTTCGAAGGTGCCTTCAACCCGATGGGCTGTTTCTAGGGCATATGTTTGGAGCGGGTACTTTAGCCAGCCTGAAAGCCGCTCTGTTGGAAGCCGAGGGTGAAAGAGCGTCGCCGCACATCCATCCGCAAATCGACTTACGTAGCGCCGCCGATCTGCTGACCCGCGCAGGCTTTGCATTACACGTTGCCGATACTGACGCGACCACGGTGCGCTACCGCGATTGGCGAACGTTGGTCGGCGACATACGTGACATGGGGTTGGGCAACGCCCTTGCGGGACCGCGTTCGTTTCTGGGCCACGATATCACCAGTCGTCTAGACGCGGCTTGGGATACAAAGGCGTCCATCGACGGCAAAATCGAGGAGCGCTTCGTGCATATCCATCTGAGCGGCTGGAGTCCGTCGGCGGATCAGCCAAAGCCCGCAAAACGCGGCAGCGGCAGCGTGTCGCTTGCATCGATTCTTCCGCCTTCGAAACGCACCGACTAACGCACCCCGTTCTTTTCGAGCGCCGCGACCAACGGTTTGTCGGCAGGCGGCATTGGCAAAGCGTACATTGCGGCCGGGGTAACCCAGCGTAGCTCGGGGCTATGAAGCGGCTGTGGTTCACCTCGCCACCGGTCGCAGGTATAGAGCAGCAATAACAGATTTCGATCACCCAAAGGCTCGCTGGCAAATGCAAACGGCCGCAAATCGGATGGGTCGATTTTGATGCCCAACTCCTCGTTCAATTCCCTCGCCAAGGCAATTTCAGGTGATTCGCCCTGTTCGACCTTGCCGCCGGGAAACTCCCACAGGCCAGCCATCGACCTGCCGTTCGGTCGCTTTTGTAGCAAAATCTCACCAACTTGGTTGGTTAACGCGGCAGCAACTACAAGCATCATTGTCGGATTTTTTTCCATTTTCTCGTGGCTTGGCAAGGTTTTGTTAAGACTTGTGTGGAATTTTGAGGCTGCTCGCAACCGAGTAATGAAATGGGGCCTATTATGTTGGATCTAATTCGGAACGTCCGCAGATGCGAACAGGGTGCGACGGCAGTGGAGTATGGCTTGATAGTATCGTTGGTCGTTATTGCGATCATTGCGTCAGTGAAGAACGTCGCTGATTCAACCAACGGTATGTGGGCAACCGTATCTAATAAAGTGACCGAGTCATCAAATTGAATTGTCAATTAACGAATTGGTAGGACTTATTAGATTATCAAGCCAAGGACGGTTATTTGTAAGTTGAACGCGATGACCGCCCGGGTGTTATGAATACAAGCAACAGGAGACCTACAATGAAACTTTTTTCGAAAATCATGAAGAACGAAGACGGCGCGACTGCAATTGAATACGGCCTGATCGCCGCTTTGATCGCAGTTGCTGCAATCGTTGCAATGGGCAACCTTGGTTCGAACCTCAGCAACACCTTCAACGAAGTCAACACTTCGCTTGAAGCATAATAGTTGAGCCGACGCTGACCATCTGGTTGGCGTAGGAACAAAAGAAAGGGCGGTGACCAGATGGTCGCCGCCCTTTTCTTATGCCCGTCGTGCAGAACGCCGTTTCACTGCACCATTGCAGGTCAGTATGTGACGATCTTCACCCTCTGGCCGGTCGACAGTGCTGCGTTGCCGGTCATGCCGTTCAACGCCAAGAACCGCTCGGTTTTCATCGAGTCGTAGGCCATTTTGGCAGCAAGACTGGCGACGCTGTCTCCCCTTGCGACGGTTACGACTTTCAATTTACGCGGGCGGATCGATGCAGCTTCATTCGCGGTCATGCGCGATACGCTTTGGAACATTCCGTCAAACGGCCTGGAATTTGCCGCCGAAACGGTGATGAAATGATATGCAACGCCTTCGCCCCATTCATACGCGAATACCGTCAGCGCGCGTTGCCCTTGTTGCGTTGCGACAAGCGCCGTCGAATAAAATGCGGGAATACCGTTGATCGTTGTCCGATTGACCGGCCCCGCAGGAATTGCCTGCTGGCTACCCGATACCGATCTGAATGCTGTGGTCACATAAGCCGCGCGATCGCCATCATACCTGCCCTGGGTGAAGATAGCTTGTCCGCTATTGCCGTTGATCGACACCGCAGTGGTTCCGTTCTGCAGGCCGAAGCCTGTTGGTGCCGCGAACTTTATCCTGATGACAGGGTGCAAAAACTGCTGCCCCTCGACGACTCCCTGCTCCGGGTCATCTCCATAAAGCATGCCGTTGATAGCAGCGAAGTGGGTATCGGCCTTTCGGACCGTACTGGCAGGGTAAGCCCGCGATTTGGTACCCGCTCGGACCACACGCTTTGCCGGGTCGGGATGGGTACTCGCCCATTCGGGCACCGGTCCACTATTCTGGCCTGCCAACCGTGCGTCCAAACTGGTTTGTAGGGCCAGCGACGTCAGCATCGAGGAGAGCGCGCTTGGGTCGTATCCTGCTTTACTCAAATAGCGGATGCCCAGATCGTCGGCTTCTTCTTCCTGGCCTCTGGAATAAGAAAGCGTCAACAGCTGCGCCGCAACGCCCGAATATTGCTTCAATCCGCTTCCGAATATTCCGGCAAGCCCGCCGCTGTCACCCAATATTGCGCCCAGTATCGAGCCACCAACGCCAAGGATGTTTGCGATGTTGCCTGTGCGCTGCCGTTTGGCGCTGTGCCTGGCCGCAGTATGCCCTACTTCATGGCCCAATACCCCCGCCATTTCGGCCTCGCTGTTGCATAAAGCGACCAGTTGCCGGGTGATGTAGACATAGCCACCGGGGATGGCCAAGGCGTTGTTCACAGGCGAGTTAAGCAGCGTAACGGTAAAGTCGCTTTGCGCGTTACCAAGGCCCGATTGGACAGCAATGCCCTTCCCGACGCGCACGACATAATCGGTTTGCGGGCTTTGCATCGCCCCGCCAAATTCGGTCAATATCTGCGGATGGTTTTTCGCACCTTCCTGCTTTTCACCGGCGGAGAAAGGCTTGGGCACCGACGATTTTGTCTTCGATTGTGCTGCGATAGGCTGAGCAATATTGACGCTACACAACACACAGCTTGCTGACGCCAAAACCAGAATTTTTCTGCTGAGCCGCATAATATTTTCTCCTGCAGTCTGCTAAACCATGTTTAGCATTATTTGTGCCGGACGAGCGTAAAAACTTGGTTCAAGGCAATGGATTAACGGGCTTCAAGCGCCCATTGCCAGAAACTTGGCACGGCGTTTCTGTTGCAATTCTTTCGCCGAAAAGCCCGTGAGCGCGTTCAGTTCCTCGTCAATGGCTTTGCCCAGCGTAGCACCGGCCAACGCGTAATCACGGTGTGCTCCTCCCACCGGCTCCATCACAATGCGATCGATGACGCCCAATGCTTTCAGATCGTCGGCCGTCATTTTCATCGCCTGCGCGGCATCTGCCGCCCTGTCGCCGGTGCGCCATAAAATCGACGCACAGCCTTCGGGCGATATCACCGAATAAACCGCATGTTCGAACATCAACACCCGGTCGGCAGCAGCGAGCGCAACCGCCCCACCCGATCCACCTTCTCCAACGATGCAGGCAATTATCGGCACGCCGATTGACAGGCATTTCTCGGTCGACCGGGCGATAGCCTCAGCCTGGCCGCGTTCCTCCGCCTGGACGCCGGGGAATGCGCCGGAGGTATCGACCAACGTGACCACCGGCAGGCCAAACCGTTCGGCCAGTTCCATCAGGCGGATCGCCTTGCGGTATCCTTCGGGTTTACCCATGCCAAAATTATGGTGCAGCCTACTCTGCGTATCGTCGCCCTTTTCGTGGCCGATCAGCATGATCCGCCGGTCGCCGAGCCGGGCCAATCCGCCTAATATTGCCTGATCGTCGGCAAACGCGCGATCACCCGCAAGCGGCATAAAGTCCCTAAAAACATCGCTGACAAAATGTTTGAAATGTGGACGTTCGGGGTGTCGCGCCACTTGCGTCTTTTGCCAGGCGGTGAGCTTGGAATAGGTGTCTTTTAACTGCTTGTCAGCCTTGTCCCGCAGCTTCCCGATCTCCGCGGTGACATCGACCTCGCTCTCGTCGGCAGCCTCCTGCAGTTCAATGATGCGCGCTTCCAGAGCCGCAACCGGCTTTTCGAAATCAAGATAGACAGTCATGGGCTTCGGTTAGAGCGTGCGACGGCGCGGGTCAACGGCAGTTACCGAGTGAGGTCGCGCTTTGCCAAAGGATGGCGCGCATTGACCAGCTCAACCAATCGGCTGCTGTCAACATGTGTGTAGATCTGCGTGGTTGCGATATCGGCATGGCCGAGCATGGCCTGCAACGCGCGCAGATTTGCACCGCCCGCCAACAGATGTGTGGCAAATGCGTGACGCAGGACATGCGGACTGACTTTAGTCGCATCCAACCCGGATTCAGCGGCGAGTTGCTTGATGATCTGGAACAACCTTATCCGGCTGATATGGCCGCCGCGCGACGGAAACAGGTATTTTGCACTCTGCGGGACAAAGGCATGCCAAGCTGAAACCGCGCGGCGGGCGCGATCGGAAATCGGCACGAGTCGCTCTTTGGCTCCCTTGCCGGTCAATATGATATAGGGGCGATCCGAAACAATCGAGGTACGCGGAATTGCCACCAGTTCGGAGGCGCGCAGACCCGACCCATAGAGCAGTTCGACCAGCGCCGATAAGCGGTAGTCATTTGCCAAAGGGTGCGGTTTGGCCAGCCGCGTCTCGATAGCTGCAAAGAGCAAATCGACCTCGTTTTTGTCGAGTATTTTGGGCAGAGGCCGTGTCTGCATCGGCTTTGGCAGTGCGGCGGACGGATTATCGGCTCGCAGATTCTCCTCGTGCAGAAACCCGAAGAATCGGCGGAGCGTTGAAGCTTTGCGTGCCACCGAACTGTTGGCAAGCGCGCCCCAATTCGCGGCCAATTGTGTCAAAGCGCTGGCATCGGCGATCGAAAGTTTGCCGCCGAGCAAACCGGAGGCGGCAGCCAGATCGCTTCGGTAGGCGTCGATCGTGTTTCGGGCGACCCCGCGTTCAGCCGCCATCATTTCCAGAAAACGATCGATGAGCCCACCGTCTGGCGCGGTCCCATGGTCGGATATTACCATGTTTGATGCGCCATTATGCTAACCGAACGTGACGGCTTCGGCGGCAATCATGCGAGCTTCGGCATCAAGCCCGACCTGACGCAATGATCGGGTGATATAGTATAAATGGTGCGGCGGAATTTTTGTCCAGTCGGTTGCCTGCAATCCGGCGAGCGCCAGCAATGCCACGGTGCCGCTTTCTCCGCGATTGGCCGCGGCGGATATCGCCCGCGTCCAAGGGGTCTGACGGGTGACATTCACACCGAGATCGCCGCCAAAGTCGGCTTGTGCGTCCCCCGAAAGACGACCAAGTCCGGCCAGACTGGCAAGCAGCATCTTCGACTTATGTCCGTCACTGCTGTTGTCGTTGCCGTAAAAATCGTCGAGCGAGCTATATTGTACAGCACTGGCACGGCGCGAAGCACCGACCGCCAGCAATGCCCAGCCCAGCGATCCATCGTTGACTATACTCGCCCACCGCCCCGCTGGCAGATCAAGGCCAGCGGTCATCATTGAAGCAATGATACGATCCGCTTCGCCCACGTTTGCCGAGGCAGGGGCGATAAGTGCGGCTGAACGCGCGGTGAGGACCAGCATCGCGTGATAATCCGCACCTTCCTCGGCACCGTTCCACAGGCTGGCCATTGCACCAATTCTGCTACGTTCATCCGCCCCGGCATAGGCGGTTGCCAGAAACTCGGCACGTGCCTTGTCGGCGTCCGCTGCATCGGTGTCATCAAGCACTTGGCTATAGAGATCGACCATGTCCCGATTCGACAAAACGCCAAGCGCCGCCGCGCCGGGTGCCGCTTGCACGCGCGCGCTGGGCGTCGCCATCGGCAACAAAACCCTCCAGCCAGCGAGATGCCGCCCAGCAGTTTCGTACAGACGCGCCGGTGGCTCTAACCCGGTGGCGGCTGCCATACCGAACCGCCACGAGTTGATGGTATCGACATTTTCCCATTCGATTTTAACCGAACCACGGCCATTGGTCCCCGCCCCGACCGCCTTCTCGGCAAGCAGATAGTCGATTCCCTTGGTCCAGCCCTGCGAACGCGCCTGATTCAGTAACGCCGTTGCCGTTCCCTGTTCACCCGCGAGCGAAGCGCAAATCGGGCGGGCCATTTTCCAGGGCGAATCCGCCACTACACGCGCCGCATTGTCGGCCAATGGGCACATTCCGCCGAGATCGCCGTTGGCCAGAAACGTCTGCATCGCAACATCGTACAGCCGCTTTGAATATCGGCCCGCATCGACCTGTTGCACTAACTGTCGTGATGTCACCGCATCGCCCATTTGCAACAACAACCAGGCCCGGTCGGCGGTCCAGTCTGCCCCGTCTATCCCGGAAGGCGTATCCGTGCGGCTGGCCAGCAACCGCCGCGCCATAATCGTTGCCCAACGCGAGGCCAGCGGTCCATCGGTGCGTTGCAGCGCCTGTCTTAGAAACGCACCTCTGGTAATGCCAAATGCGGCAGCCGGATAACCGCCACCAGCTTGCGAAAAGATGCCAATGGCTTTCAGCGAGCGCCGCGCTGCCGGGGGCACGTCGTAGCGAATGACGAGTTCCTCGGCGTCTTCCTCGTCTTCGCCCTCTTCGTCTTCATCTTCATCCTCTGCTGCGGTGGGCAATGCGGACGAGCCCGCAGTTTGCGCTGGCCGCGACGCGGGATCACCCGGCGTGGTTGGCTGAGCGGTTGGCGGTCTGCTCGTAGTCGGCGGGGGTGAAGGATCGCCAAAGCCCGGCGGAAGAAGGGACTCGGGCCCCTGCTGCCCCAGCACGGGCAGCGCGAAGACCGCCGCAACAGCACCAGCAGTCAGAAAACTCGCTTTGATTGCTCGATATTTCAAATGACTAACCCGTTTTCTGTTGAGGGGCCGAAACCGGCACTTCGATAATTTGCTGCTGCCTTTCGCTACCCAGCCATTCCAGCCAGAAAAGCAAAGCCACCAAGACGATAATGATCCAGATCAGCAAACGCCACCGCCTTACTCCCTTTCGCGCCGAGGTCACTGGCGGATTTGCTCATAGTGCATATCGAATCCCGCAGCATGGCAAAAAACTTTCCGCCCAAGCCTAGCCGATATATAGGCGGCATCGCAATGGCTTCACAAATCGAACATTCCACCAAAGTTCCGCCGATTGACCGGCCCGTCGTGCTGGTCGGTATGATGGGTGTTGGCAAAAGCAGTATTGGCCGAAAGCTGGCGCGCAGACTGGGTCTCGGTTTCGCGGACGCCGACGATGAAATCGAAGAAGCGGCGGGCATGAAGATTACCGAAATATTTGAACGCTTTGGCGAAGGATATTTTCGCGATGGCGAACGCCGGGTGATCGCGCGGTTGATTGATGGGACGCCGAAGGTGATCGCAACGGGCGGAGGCGCATTCATCAATGCGGATACGCGGTCGTTGATATTGGAAAAGGCCATGTCCATCTGGCTTGATGCCGATCTTGCCGTTCTGGTCGAGCGCGTATCGCGCCGTGCGCACCGTCCGTTGCTCAATGGCCGCGACGCGCGCGAAGTGCTGACCGAGCTTGGCGCGATCCGCAACCCGATCTATGCGCAGGCGAACATCCACGTTCGCAGCGATACGTCGCCGCATGCCCTTACAGTTGAAAATATCATAAAGGCCCTGACGCAATGACTGTCATCCCCGTCGATCTGGCCGATAGGCCGTATGACATTCGTGTCGAGGCCGGTCTGTTGTCGCTTGCTGGCGACATATTGCGCCCGGTGGCAAGGAATGGACGGCTGCTCGTCGTGACCGATGGGAAAGTGGGGCAAATTGTCTGGCCGAATTTGCAAGCGTCGTTGAACGATGCCGGAATTGAAACTGCGCTTTTCACCTTACCCGTTGGCGAAGCCGCGAAAAGCTGGGCGCATTTGGAGCTGCTGGTAGATTGGCTGCTTGATAACCATGTCGAACGCAGCGATCACATCGTTGCATTGGGTGGTGGTGTCGTTGGCGACATTACCGGCTTTGCCGCGCACATCGTCAAGCGTGGGTGCAGCTTTGTACAAATTCCGACGACATTACTTGCGCAGGTCGACAGCAGCGTTGGCGGCAAGACTGCAATCAACAGTCGCGCTGGAAAAAATCTCGTCGGCGCGTTTCATCAGCCGTCGATGGTATTGATCGATCCTGATGTGCTGAGCAGCTTGCCACCGCGCCAACTGGCAGCAGGATTTGCCGAGGTTGTGAAATACGGGCTGATCGACGATGTTAAGTTTTTTGGTTGGTGCGAGGATAATCTCGACGCGTTTTTTGCTGGTGACCCGGCGGCGCGCGAATATGCGATTGTGCATTCGGTAACCGCCAAGGCACGGATCGTGGCAGCCGACGAGCGCGAGCTGACCGGTACGCGCGCGCTATTGAACCTGGGTCATACGTTCGGCCATGCGCTTGAGGCGGAAACGGGGTTTTCCGACAAGTTGCTCCACGGCGAAGGCGTTGCGACCGGAATAATGCTGGCGTTTCGTTATTCCGCAAGGCTGGGGCTTTGCGATCTCGCGGATGCCGACAGGGTCGCAGCTTTGCTAAAACGCGCGAATTTGCCAACGACATTGGCCGAGGCGAATGTGATGGCGAGCGGTGCGCGGCTGGTCGAACATATGCTGCATGACAAGAAAATGAGCAGCGGTACCCTGCCCTTCCTGCTCGCGCGCGGCATCGGGCAGACGTTCTTGAGCAAAGACGTGGTGCTTGGCGATGTGGCGGCATTTCTCGATGAAGAAAATTAGGGTCAGGACCTGTTAAATGCCCCTAAGCCTAATCAATCAGAAAATCGTCAGATTCGTCGCTGCCAAAGCTGTGATGTTGCCCTGCATGCATATCGCCGGATTCGAACTGTGCTTTAAGGCGCGTTCGGTCGCGCAGCCGGAATTCCGCAACGATTTTGGTGATATTCTCTTTGCTTGTACCCAAAAATTTTAGCGCATCGACCGACATGCGAACCGACGATTCAAATACTTCGCGGACAATGCCAATACCAGTATCTGGCATCAGCTTCATCACCTGCGTCCGATCATAAGCGCGAACAAACAGCTTCGTGCTTGGAAAGGTCTCGCGCACCGGCATCAGAGTTTCGGCATCGAGGTTTCGGTCGGCGATGCAAAAGAAAATGGCGCAAGCCATTTCCGCGCCTGCCCTGTGCAGCAAGTCGATACGCGTGCCGTCGCCGTAAAAAACCTTGCGACCGTATTCCTGCGCGACATCGATCGTCTGCGGGTTGATGTCGATGACGGTTACGCTGCGTCCTGCGGCCTGCATAATCTGCGCGACATTCTGTCCGAACCGGCCATGGCCAACGATAATGACGCTTGCTTGGGCCGCAAGCTCGGGATCGTCCAAACGCACATCTTTCAAGCTTTTGCGAACCGCCAGTTTACCTGCTAAAATCATCAGGAACGGCGTTGTCACCATCGACAACGTTACCACTGCGCCAAACAGGCTGGCGGCTTCAGGCTCGATCAACGATGCATTCTGGGCCGCTGCGAAAAGCACGAACCCGAACTCGCCACCCTGGCTCAGCAGCAAAGCCATGATGATCGACGCGCTGCTGGTCAGGCCGAAAACGCGGCCTAGCATGAATATCACTCCGGTCTTTACGCTGACAAGCGCAAGCGCGAGGCCGATTACCAGCCACGGCTGTGCAAAAATAACATCAAGGTCGAGCATCATCCCGACCGCAAGGAAGAAAAGCCCGAGCAGGATCGACCGGAATGGGTCAATGTCCGCCTCAAGCTCATGCCGATATGGCGACTCAGCCAGCATCACGCCGGCAACAAAGGCACCCAATGCCGCCGAAACGCCGATCATCTGCATGACCGCAGCACTGGCGCAGACGGTGAACAAACCGGTGACGATAAACAGTTCGCGTTCCGAAATCTTGCCAACGAGACGCAGCAACGGGGAGAGCAGATAACGCCCGGCCAGCACCAGCGCGATAATCGCGAGTACCGCGTAAACCACGAGCCGCCAGCCGCTAACCGCATCCTCGGCTGCTGGCGCGCGCGACAGGGCCGCAACAATGGTCAGCAACGGCACAATCGACAAATCCTGAAACAGCAGGATCGAGAAGCTTTTTTCGCCATAGTCGGTTTTCAGCCGCCCGCGCGATTGCAGCAACGGCAACACCTGCGCCGTCGATGAAAGCGCCAGCGGCAGGCCAAGCACCAGAGCCGCCTGCCAGCTGAAATTAGACATCGTTGCCGATATAACGCCGAACATCGCCAACCCGCAAAGCACCACCTGCAATGGGCCGAACAGAAATATGTCATGCCGCATCAGCCAAAGCCGACGCGGCGACAGTTCAAGCCCGACCAAAAACAGCAGCAGAATGATGCCGATCTCGGAATAGCCGAGGATCGTTTCGGCATCGCCCGTCAAGCCCAGTACATCCGGCCCGATAACGATCCCGGCAACCAGATACCCCAGCACCGCGCCCAAGCCCAGCTTGCGGAACAGCAATACCGATATCAAAGCTGCGCCGAGCAGAACAACGCCGCTAAACAACACGTTCGATATGACGCTGTGCGACGCTTCTTCCATTAGGGTCCAGACTTACCAATAATGCGACTGAGGCGGCAAAATGGCAAAGATATCGGGCGTAAAAGCCCGCCGGGAGCAGTCATTCTGCTTCCAAGGGTATTTACGTTCGAGATCGAAGCCATTTTGTCGTCCTACGGATTTGACCGATTTTGTCCATTGCTGCGTTGGCAAGGCTCGACTTAGAACCACTAAGCCCACGCCTTGCCGCCTTGCACTGAACAAAATCGCTTCAAACCTCAGTCGCATTATTGGTAAGTCTGGACCCTTAGCTCGCCAGTTTCATGTTCTCGGCAGCAGCCAACAGCGCGTCGTAAGGCAAGAGGATTGCCGCATGGCGCGACGAATAGTCCTTTGCCGGACCAAGCAAAGCCAGGTCCGCCCAAATCTGCGGAGGTTGCGCTTTGCCACTTAGCATATCGGCAATCTGCCCGCGAATCTGAGCGATTGTCGCAATGTCGGCGCCGACAGCGTTGGCTCGCAAGATTGCTGCTGACGCTTGGCCCAAGGCACAAGCAGACGCACGGAGCGCCAGTGAGCTAATTTTATGGTCGGGCGTAAACGCAACTTCAGCCTGTATCCGGCTTCCGCACAATGGCGCGCGCGCTTCAGCAACGCCATCGGCATTTTCCAAGCGATCATCCGGAACCAGCGACGCCGCCAGCCGCAAAATATCGCGGTTATATAATGTTGCGGCCATTATGGTGCCTCTTCGGCTTCCGCCTCCGCAATATCGCGTCGTTCACGGACAAACTGTGACATCGCGTCACCACTGGCATTCAGAAGCGGATAGGTGCGTGAAGTCGTCATCCATTCGGGCCGCTTTTCATCACCGCCAAATAATGTTTCATAGCCCATCACGAGCAGTAAAAATATCAGCGTCGCACCGATCAGGCCTTTGATCGCGCCAAAGCCAAATCCCAGAACACGGTCGATCGGTCCGAGAATCGACTTCCGCGATTTGGAACCGATAAGCTTGGCGATCCAGCGACCCAGCGCATAAGTTACGATAACGATGGCAAGAAACGCCAGTACCGCCGCGCCGCTTTCGGTACCGACAGATTCTGACAATATGGTGGTTGCCGGACCGTGCAATATCCTGACCGCGACGATGATCATGATCCAGGCGAACAATGAGAGCGCCTCTTGCACAAAGCCGCGCATGAAGCCGAAAACGGCCCCACCGCCGAGCAGAAATAGAACAATAATATCGAGTGCAGTCATGGCTGCATTTGCTAGCCTCGGCCAAGCATGTGGTCAACGAGATTGGCGAGTGTGCGAAATTCTTGCGTTGAGATCCCCGACTGGCCTCTAACCGAGGGCGGAACCAATGCATGGCTGAAACCAAGCTTGGCCGACTCCTTCAATCGCAACGCGCCATGTGCGACGGACCGGATTTCGCCAGAAAGCGCCACTTCACCAAACAGGACGGCGTCCGAGGGCAGCGGCCGCTCTGACAAAGCCGATACCAGAGCCGCTGCTACCGCTAAATCAGCCGCTGGATCGGAGATCTTATAGCCACCGGCGATGTTGAGATATACCTCCGCGGTTGAAAAGCTTAGTCCACAACGCGCCTCCAAAACCGCCAGGATCATTGCCAACCGCCCACTGTCCCAGCCGACCACCGCGCGGCGTGGTGTTGCCCCGCTCGACAAGCGCACGGTCAGTGCCTGTATTTCGACCAACACCGGACGCGTGCCTTCGAGTGCGGGAAACACCGTCGCCCCAGTAACCTGCTCGGCACGGTCGGTGAGAAACAACGCACTGGGGTTTCCGACCTCGGTCAGACCTTCCTCGGCCATTGCAAACACGCCAATTTCGTCAGTGCCACCGAAGCGGTTTTTACTTGCGCGCAGTATCCGATATTGGTGGCTGCGCTCGCCCTCAAACGCCAACACGGTATCGACCATATGCTCAAGCACCCTTGGTCCGGCAATGCTGCCATCTTTTGTCACATGCCCGACCAACATCAGCGCAGAACCGCGCTCCTTGGCAAAACGGATCAGTTCCTGCGCCGAAGCCCGCACTTGGCTGACGGTTCCCGGCGCTCCCTCGATAAGGTCGCTGTGCATTGTCTGAATCGAATCGATTACCACCAATGCAGGCGGCTGGCCGCGACCCAATGTCGTCAATATATCGCGCACCGAAGTCGCTGCGGCGAGCTGCACAGCTGCGTCACCCAAGCCCAAACGCCTTGCGCGCAATCGGACCTGATCGACCGCTTCCTCGCCCGAGATATAGGCAACCGAAAGCCCGCGTCGCGCCAGATTGGCCGCCGCCTGCAACAGCAAAGTCGATTTGCCGATGCCGGGATCGCCACCCAGCAAAGTCGCCGAACCAGCCACCAATCCTCCACCTAGCGCCCGATCGAACTCGGCAATTCCTGTAGAAGCCCGGTCGGGCAGCTTGATTTCGCTATCAAGGCTATGCAGCGTCACATCACGCCCGCCGCTGCGCAAATGGTGCTTCATCTCGAACACCGTTGCACCGGCTTCTTCGGCCAAAGTGTTCCATTCGCCGCAATCGGCACACTGCCCCTGCCAGCGCGTCGCCTCCGACCCGCAGGCCTGACAAATATATCGCTTTTTCGCTTTTGCCATCACGTTCCACGTAGCAGAACGAATGCAGAACGCAATCAAATTTGATGGCAAGCCTGACAGCAAAAAGGCGCCGCCCGAAGGCAGCGCCTTTTTGCTAAATCTTAATCGTGATCAGGCCAGCGCGAGGCTGCCCTTCGAGCGGCGACGACGCATGCCATAACCGATCGCACCAAAGCCCAGGATCATCATCATCCAGGTTGCGGGTTCGGGAACCGCTCGAATGGCCAGATTATCGAATTCAAACGAGTTTTCCGTCGACCGGAACCGTGCGCCGACAATGAACGGACCTCCGCCGGTTACGGTATAAGTCACCCGACCGTTTGTGTTGGGATCGACTTGGCTCCCATTTGCCAACACGCCTTGGGTAATGCCAGCGCCATTATAAATAATGGAAGTCGCATCGGACAGAAGCAGTTCCAACGTGTTATATGTGTCAAGCGAACCTAGCACGAATGAGAAAACTCCCGACGTGACAAAGTTAGTAATATACTCGCCATCCGCAGGGGTGCCCAAAACCGCTCCAAAATTTCCGGTACTGCCAAAAGCCGGACGTGCGGCCGTGCCATGGTTACCGCTGAACACAAACGCGTTGGTACCGATCGACTGCCCGGGAAGGCCCCCGGTTTCATCTTCGAAGTCTTCATAGACGACCGCGCCCGGCGGAAGGGCGCTGACACCTGGAGTAAAAGTTACAACAACCGCCGCTTGGGCGGGCATCGCGACTGCAAGTGCAGCAATTGCCAATAATTTTTTCATGATGTTAAGCCCCTGATCATAAACGTTATGACGATGTTAACACTCAGTTAAGTGTTAACGGAGACCGCGACTCGCCTCGAC
>JANOHL010000046.1:0-2094 GCA_031406495.1 Sphingomonadales bacterium
GCCGCGCATGGCCGTGCCGGACTCGACCTCCAACATGCCTTCCCATTTGGTGATGACCGAGGTCGCCACCGCGTTTCCAACAACGTTCGTCGCGGTGCGGCCCATGTCGAGGAACTGGTCGATGGCAAGGATCAGCGCCACGCCTTC
The DNA here is from genome assembly GCA_031406495.1 of Sphingomonadales bacterium. Taxonomy (GTDB): domain Bacteria; phylum Pseudomonadota; class Alphaproteobacteria; order Sphingomonadales; family Sphingomonadaceae; genus Sphingorhabdus_B. Next base: position 148 of record JANOHL010000046.1, read on the forward strand.
GACGGGCAAATCGAACATCGCCAGCGTACCGGTGATGACAACCAGCGATGCGCGCGGGACCGCCGCTACGCCTTTGGACGAGATCATCAGCGTCAGCAGGATCAGGATTTGCGTCGCAATCGGCAGGTCGATGCCGTAAGCTTGCGCGATAAAGATCGTGGCGAAGCTCATATACATCATCGAACCGTCGAGGTTGAAGCTGTAGCCCAAGGGCAACATAAAACCGGAAATCCGGCGCGGTACGCCAAAGCGGTCGAGCTGCTCGAACAGCTTCGGCAAAGCCGCTTCGGACGACGCGGTCGAGAACGCGATGAGCATCGGCTCGCGGATATAACGGATCAGCGTGAATATCCGCCGCCCAAGGAATATCGCGCCAATCGATAGCAGGATCGTCCACAATATCGCCAGCGACGCATAGAATTCGAGGACCAACTCGAGATAAGTGCCAAGGATCGCCAGCCCGCTTTTCGACACAACCGCCGCCAACGCGCCGAACACCGCGATAGGCGCATAACGCATAACATAATGCGTAATCTGCAGCATCATTTCAGCCAGCGCATCGGCACCGCGTACCAGCGGCGCACCCTTTTCGCCAAGCGCGGAGAGCGCGACACCGGCAAACAGGGCGAACACCAATATCTGCAAGATGTTGTTTGTCGCCATCGCCTCAAGCGCGTTCTTGGGGAAGATTGAAAGAATGAATTCCCAGAAATCGAGCTTCTTGACCTCGCCGATTGTCGCCGCAGCATTTGCAATGCTGTCAACCGGGGCGCCGATCCCGGGCTGGAAGAGGTTGACCATCAACAGCCCAAGCCCAATCGAAATGAAGCTGGCGATGATAAACCAGGTGATCGCCCTGAAGCCGATCCGGCCGAGCGCTGTGCTGTCGCCCATATGCGCAATTCCGACGACAATCGTCGACAGGATCAGCGGCGCGACGAGCAGTTTTATGAGATTGAGGAAAATATCGGACAGCAATTTGAACGTCTTGGTCAGATATTCGAACCAGATATTGTCGGCGGCAATTCCGACATGGACGCCGTAACCAACCAGCACGCCCAATATCATCCCGATCAATATGTAGACCGTCAGCCGCTTATCCATAATTTTCCCTCTTGCTCTCTAGGCGTTCGACCCACGCTACACAGGCGGCATAATCCTCGCAACAGGTTACGGACGATACTTGTGTCGCACAGCGAAGGGCGGCATAAGCGTTGAAATAAAATTACAATGGTTCGTATCGTATATAGAGCGGGCGAAACCGGATCGTCGTGGGTTCAGGAGAAATATTCATGGCTGCCGCCAGACCGTCAAAACCTTCCAAAAAGCTGGACTCAGATTTGCTAAAGGCAATGGCCACCGCCTTCTGCGACAGCGCACTCCCTGGAGAGAATGAGGGGTTTGACGCCAAAGCCAGTGAGGAAGCGGCGCGATTTACGCTTGAGCTTGCTAACCAACGCAAGGCCGGGGTGGCGGCTGTCGCGCTCGACAGCTTCACTGATCCGACCGGACGGCTGGCTATGCGGATCGCGCTTAACAATGACGACATGCCGTTTCTGGTCGATTCGATTTCAGCAGCGGTTGCGTCGCACGGGATCAGCGTGAAGCGCTTGATCCACCCGGTATTAAGCACAGTTCGTGACAGTTCTGGCATTCTGCAATCCGTTAGCCGCAAGCGCGCGGCTGATGTCGCTCGAGAATCTTTTATCTATCTTGAAACCGACCGCGTCGATGCCAAGGAACGCCGCGCGCTAGAATACGATCTTCATGCAGTATTGCGCGACGTGCGCGGGGCGGTGACCGACTGGCGCAAGATGCTGGCTGCGATGACGGCTGATGCGGACAGCCTGCCTAGTGGCGAGGGCGCCGCATTAGTCCGCTGGTTCCTTGATAATAATATGACGGTGCTGGGGCGCGAGAAGCTCGCACGCAATGGTACCCGTTCGG
>JANOHL010000057.1:0-71553 GCA_031406495.1 Sphingomonadales bacterium
GACATATGTGCGTAACGAGCTAATTTATAACCAAGCACCCGGAGCCTTAAAACCCCCGGACCTGGCGCCGCCGCCCACATGTCCCTTCATCTTATTATCACAATGTCAAAGAGCCGACAGACAAAAAGGGGACACCCGTGGTTTCCCGATATTGCTACCGAGAGAACGGATGACCTGTTTGTTTGCGACCGAAACCGCAGAAATGCTGGGCACTTCCCGTCCGGTGAGAGGGCCTCTAAAGCGACTTTCGGATTCGGTCAACAGCCATTTGCAATTTTATTACAAAAAAAATGCAACCGGGCCGCAGCGAGGCTTTGGTAAGCTTTTCCATATATAGCGCGCGGGTATGAGTTTTGAAGCGATCCCACAGGGCCAAAGCCCGGCAGACTTCGGCGCTCGCGTCAAATCCGCGGTTTTCTGGCGTTCGGGCACGCAAATCCTGGCGCAGCTCATCAGCTGGGGCGCGACGCTCGCGGTCATCAGGATTCTTGATCCTAGCGATTACGGGCTGTTCGCGATGACCTCGGTGGTGCTCGTATTCCTTAATTTTCTTAACGGTTACGGCTTTGTTTCTGCGCTGATCCAGTCCGAAAAGGTCGAGTCGGTTCGGATTCGGCAGGCGTTCGGCATGCTGATTCTGTTGAACGGCGGGTTGGCTCTGATCCAGTTGGCCGTCGTTGCGCCGCTCGCTGCGGCCTATTTCAATGAGCCGGTGGTGGCGGATATGTTGCGCTGGCAATCGCTGATCTATCTGGCGACGCCTTTCCTGATTCTCCCCGAGGCAATGCTGACGCGCAATCTGGAGTTCAAGAAGCCAGCAATCATCAATCTGACCTCTGCCTTAGTCGGGGCGGTGGTGGCGTTATCGATGGCGCTGGGCGGTTACGGCGTTTGGACATTGGTGGTCGCACCGATTGCCATCTTCTGGACGCGCGCCGTGGCGCTGATGATCGCCACACGCTTTTGGGTAAGCCCAAGCTTCGATTTCACAGGCGCAGGCAGCATTTTCAGTTTCGGCACAATGATGCTGGCGGCGCACGGCTTCTGGATCGTCCAGAGCCAGGTCGACATCTTCATCGCCGGACGCGCTTTCGACAATCACACGCTCGGACTTTATGCAGAGGCGTTGTTCCTCACCCAGATATTTGCCGCCAAGTTTGTGCCGCCGCTCAACGAGGTTGCGTTTCCGGCTTACGCAAGGTTGCAGAACGACCGCGCTGCATTGTCAGCAGGCTTCCTGAAAGCCGTTCGCCTGATCATGCTGATCTCCTGCCCCTTCTATCTCGGCATGGCGGTAACCGCAGGTCCGCTGGTCGAGGTGGTGATGGGGCCGAAATGGGTCGAGGCTTCGCCCTTGGTCGCAGTGCTGGCGCTCGCCATGCCGGTGATGACGTTGCAGATACTATTCCACCCCGCGTTGAACGCGCTTGGCCTACCGCAGATTACGCTGCGCAACTCGATCTTCGGCGCGATCCTGATGCCGACCGTCTATCTATACGCAGTGCAATATGGACCGGTCGGGTTGGCGTGGGGCTGGCTGGTGGCGTTTCCGGTTCTGCTTGGTGTGACAATCTATCAGGCGAAGCCGCATATCGGCTTTACTGTCAGCGGACTGTTCGCCGCCGTCGTCCCCGGCTTAAGCGCCGCATTGGCGATGGCCGCGGTTGTGTGGCTGGTCGACCAAATGTTGCCACCTCTGCCGGTCCTGCCCCATCTGGCGATATTGGTGGCGACCGGCGGCCTGATTTACACCGGACTATTATGGTTCGCCGCGCGCCAGACTTTCATGGAAGTCGTTAATCTGGTCGCAAGGCGCAAGCCGCCAGAGACGGTTACGGCTTAAGCAACCCGATCTCGATTAGCCGCTCACGCAGATAGTCATCCGCAAGAATCGCTTCGGGATAGCGATTCGGATTGTCCGCCGTCACGCAACTTGGCAAGGTCTCGATCGGAAAGTCAGAACGCAGATGCAGAAAGAACGGCATAGAATAGCGACTGAACTTCGACCGCTCGCCCATCGGATTGACCACACGGTGGGTGGTCGATGGCAGCACATGGTTGGTCAGCCGCTGCAACATATCGCCGACATTGACCGCAATCCCGCCAGCCGGAGGTGCCACGCCCATCCAGCTGCCGTCGGGGCGCAGGATTTCGAGACCTGCCTCTTCCGCCCCGAGCAATAGGGTGATGAGGTTGATATCCTCATGCGCGCCCGCGCGGATGCAGCCTTCGGTGTCGCCTGCTATCGGCGGATAATGCAGCAGGCGCAGCACGCTGTTGCCATCCTCTATCGCGGGGTCGAACCAGTTGGCGTCCAGGCCCAGATAGCGCGCGATATAGGAAAGGATGCGCGCGCCCGCCTTGTCGAACTCGGCATAAAGCGCCTCAAACGTTTCTTTGAACTCGGGCACCGGCGGCCAGATATTGGGCAGCATCGACGCCGCTAAAGGGCTGTCTGCATCGACATCACGGCCGACGTGCCAAAATTCTTTCAGGTCATGGTGATCCGCACCCTTGGCAATCTCGGTCTTGAACGGGGTGTAGCCACGCTGTCCGGCAATCGCCGAATCGAAGTCCTCACGCTTTTTGGCTTCGGGCAACTCGAACAGTTGCTTCGTCAGCGCCCAAGCCTTTGCGACCAGAGCGGCATCGATGCCGTGGTCGACCACAGTCGCGAAGCCATAGGTTTTGAAGCTGTCGCCCAGTGCTTGGCCGAGAGCGTCGGCGTCGTCATTGGCAAGTGATATTATGGGCATCTGTGTCATGGACAGCCGAATAGCCCTTGGCCTAAAGCGACGCCAGAAAAAGTTTATGGAGCAACCCCCGTGGCAAAACAATATTGGCTGATGAAATCCGAACCCGATGCCTATAGCTGGGACGATCTTGTTACGCAGAAAGAAGGAACGTGGGACGGTGTGCGCAACCACACCGCCGCGATCAACCTGAAGGCGATGAAGGTCGGCGATGAGGCGTTCTTCTATCACAGCAATATCGGGCTGGATATTGTCGGCATCATGACGATTTCGGGGGAGCATTTCATCGACCCGACCGATGAAAAAGCGCGGTTCGTGGCGGTAAAGGTCAAGCCGGTGCGTAAGATCGCTAATCCGGTGACGCTGAAAGCCATCAAGGCCAACCCGAAGCTTGCCGAGATGCAATTGGTTCGCCAGTCGCGGCTTTCGGTCGCGCCGGTTGCTGCTGCCGAATGGAAAGAGATATTGAAGATGGCAGGCGAATAGCCGGTGCCGAATATCTGCTTTCTGACGCCTGCCGAAAATTATGAAGAAGACTGGTCGGTGTTGGAGGCCGATTACTGGCGGCTGTTTGGCGAAGCGCTCACGTTTCGCCGCTGGACCGAGCCGGGCGAGCTGTCAGGCTTCGATCTGGTATCGCCGCTGCTCGCATGGGGGTATCAGCGCGATTGCGCGGGCTGGTTTGCGTTGCTCGACCGGATGGAAGCAGAGAGCCTGGCGGTATGCAACCCGGTGCGTGTGCTGCGCTGGAACAGCGACAAAAGCTATCTAGCCGAACTCGATGTCGCCGGTGTTGCGACTGTCCCGACCAGAATCAGCGCAGCGCTCGACGATGCAACGCTCGCGCAAGCCCGCACCGCATTCGGCACCGATCTACTGGTCGTCAAGCCGCCGATATCAGGCGGAGCCGATGGGACATTCCGATTGGCCGGTAGCGATGCGTTACCGGATTCCGTCGCAGGCAAGCGGATGATGATCCAGCCTTTCCTGCCCAGCATCGTTGCAGAAGGCGAATATTCGCTGTTCTACTTCGGCGGCGTGTTCAGTCATTCAATCATCAAGCGTCCGGCGGAGGGCGACTTTCGCGTGCAGGATCAGTTTGGCGGTTATGAGGAAGCGATAGCTGCGCCGAAAGCGGCAAGAGCATTGGCTGAAGCCGCGTTGATTGAGACCGCAAACATCACGCAAACCGGTGCGTTGGCCTACGCTCGGGTCGATATGCTGCGCGATGGCGAGGGGCAGTTCCGGCTTATGGAACTCGAACTGATCGAACCAAGCCTGTTTCTGAGGTTTTCAGGTGACAATGGTGCCGCGTTTGCCGATGCGATGCTCTCTCGCCGCGTTCAGTAGCGGAACCAAGTCCCAATCCGGCGATTAGCTATTGAGTGGCACGACTCCCCGTGCCGACATATCATCGAGAGGATAGGAACATGGGCGAACTGAAAGACAGAGCCAAGGGCATCGCAAACGAGATTGCCGGCAATGCGAAGCAAGGTGCTGGTCGCGCCAGCAACGATCCCGCGCTGGAAGGCGAAGGCATCGCGCAGGAACGCAAGGGCGAAGGCCAGAATCTCAAGGGCAAGATCAAGGGTGCGCTTGGCGACAAGATCTGACGTTTTGCGCCTCGAACAAAAGGGCCGCTTTTCGCGGCCCTTTTTTATGGTCCGGCCCGATAATCGGCAATAATCGCGCCGCAGGCGGCAAGCTCTTCTTCATGCCCGACCTCGCGCCAGCTTTCCATCAGCGCGTCTTTTTCCCAGGCCAGCATTGCGGGCAGGGTTAGCATATGCTCGACCCAAGCCGTCCCCGCGCGCCCGACATCCAGTCCATAAGTCCGCACCCGGAAAGCAACCGGCGCAAAGAATGCATCGACAGCGGTAAATCTGTCGCCCGCAAGAAATGGCCCGCCAAAGCTATCCATGCCCTGCGTCCATAATTCCGCGACACGCCCGACATCACGCTGCAACGCATCGGACATCGGTTTCGGCTTCACCCGCACCCCGACATTCATTGTGCAATCGTTTCTGAGCGCCGAAAAGCCGCCGTGCATTTCGGTAACGGCACACCCTGCCCACCCCTTGGCCGCTTCGCCTGCTGGCCAGATGCCATCATGGCGGTCGGCGAGATAAAGCGTGATACCGAGCGAGTCCCAGATTGTCCGCTCGCCATCGAGTAGCAGAGGCACCTGCCCCGTCGGCGAAAAGGCACGGAACTCGTGGTAGTTGGAAGGCTTGGTAAATGGCTCTAGCCGGTCTTGGAACGGGATGCCCAGCACAGTCATCAGCAGCCAGGGACGCAAGCTCCAGCTCGAATAATTGCGGTTCGCGGTGATCAAAGTATAGGCCATGAGATCGTCTTAGCAAACTCGCGGCGCGGCTTCAAATCCATCCGATATTCCTCTGCTTCTGTCACATTTTTGAAATAAGTTATGGCAAGCAAGCCGCCGCGCGGCTAGCACGCTCGTCAAATTTCCTCAAAACGGTCGCAAAACGGAAGTATGAATGGGCACAGCAATTGAATTGATTGCAGAACCGGTCGCAAGCCCGATCAATACGGTATCAAAGTCAAAGCTGCATCTGCATCTTCCGATTCCGGAAACGTTGCTGATGGTGGCATTTGTGGCGGTCGGTATCGCAATAAGCATGGTCTTCAAACTGCCGATCAGCCTGCCGAGCAGCGCATCGCTAGCATTTACCGGGATGGGCTATACGATACCGGCTATCGTGGTCGTTGCCGGACTGCTGGTCACGCTGGCGACGCAAAAGGCGGCGCGCACGCTGTATTTCCTGACGGTCCTGCTGGCTTATGGCGCGATATTGGTCGTCCATTTCAACATCAAGCTGTGGGTCACCGAGATCAACCCTGCGTCGTGGGATCAGGCCTATTTGGGAATCGACCAGGCACTGTCACCGCTGGTCAGCGCGACTTTCGGCATACGCAGCGCGTTTGGGTGGTTGGGCAGCGCGCTCGATCTGCTTTACCTGTTTGCCTTTTTGGCGATGTTCGGTTGCAGCATCATTGTCCATTCGTCACGCTCATTCATCGTCTTTCGCAAGGTCGTGTTGACCGCGATGCTCGTCCATGTGCTGGGCGGGCTCAGCTATCTGATCGCGCCTGCGCTCGGCCCGTTCCTTTATGAAGCGGGAGCCAACGCGCTCGAGACCAAGCGGCAGGTCTATATGCTGGCGGCGCACAAGGAAGCGCTGGCGGGCGGGACTTTATGGCTGAGTGCAAATGGCGCGCAGTATCTGGCAACCGGACTGGCAGCGATGCCGTCGCTGCACGTCGCGTCGTCGGCGGTCTTTGTCTATTATGCCTGGCGCTATGAGCGACGGTTGTGCTGGCTCTATGTGCCTTTGTTCCTGTTCATCATGAACGAGGCGGTAGCCACACGCTGGCATTATCTGATCGACATCGTTGCGGGGATCGGTCTGACGGCGCTAGCCGTGTTTGTGGTCGAATATTTCTTCTTCAAATGGTTGACCGATGTCGGTCGCGATGAACCAACGAAAGAAGCTGGCGATTAAACTGAATAGTTCGCCGTCGTTTTCGCAGCGACTTCTTCCACCGTCACCCCGGGAGCCATCTCGATCAGTTTGAATGGCGAAGCATGGTCGGGCCGATGGAACACCGCCAGGTCGGTGATAATCATATCGACGACATTTTTGCCGGTCAGCGGCAAGGTGCATGCCGGAATGAACTTCGGGCTACCGTCCTTCGCATTATGCTCCATCACGACGATGATCTTCTTGACGCCCGCGACCAGATCCATAGCACCGCCCATGCCCTTGATCATCTTGCCGGGGATCATCCAGTTGGCGATGTCGCCATTCTCCGCGACCTCCATCGCACCGAGGACAGTCAGATCGATATGTCCGCCGCGGATCATCGCGAAGCTGGCGGCACTGTCGAAATAGGCGGTTTGCGGTAGTTCGCTGATTGTCTGCTTACCCGCGTTGATCAGGTCGGGGTCTTCCTCCCCAGCATAAGGGAACGGCCCGATGCCGAGCATGCCGTTTTCCGACTGCAGCGTCACCTCTATGTCCGCCGGAACATGGTTGGCCACCAGCGTCGGGATGCCGATACCAAGGTTCACATAATATCCGTCGCGCAATTCCTTTGCGGCGCGAGCGGCCATATCGTCACGGGTCCAGCCGTTGGCGTTGCCATCATGCGTTGTCATATCAATCCATTTCCATCAGGGTATTGGGTTGCAATGTCGGTCGGGTTGGCGCGCTCGGCATCGACGCCTTGCCAAATGCGCTCGAATGCATCCATCTCGGACACACCCGTCGCCTGCGCATAGGTTTTCGCGCCGTGGCGAACACAGTCGACCAGCGCCATACCGAACAGAAACGGGTCGGCGCCAATCGGCACCGGATTGATAAAGCAGGTGACCGGGCCATCCTGCTTCGCCCAAACGCGCAAAAATTCACGGGCATCGCCAAGCAGATCGGCATAAGGGACGAGGTCGATCGGTGTGGGCTTACCGCTCATTTTTACGTCCTTTCGAGCGAAAGCGCTGGCCACATAGCCCAAGTCCCAAGGGCAAAGGCGAGGCCGTAAACCGTTACGATCGCGGACGACCAATAGAGAAACGCCGACGACAGATCGGGCCGCCAAATCTGCATCAATGGCAAGCCCAGACCCCGCACCAGCAGCACTGCACTGATCGCGACCAATGCTGTGCGCAGCAACGGCAACCGGACGATAATCCCGGCGCCTGAAAACGCATAGGCCGCCCACACGCCGAGCACGGCTGCAATGCCAGCGGTGATGATCGCCGGGACCGGCGAGCCGCGCTCAGCCGCCCGCGCCAGTTCCTCTCCTGCGCCGAAGAAACGGTACCAAGTTGGACCACCGATGATGCAACCGGCATGTAGCAACGACGCGGCAATGCTCATCCAGCCAGCGGCTATCAGCAGAGACCGTCCCATCATGCCGCCTCCCGCTCGCGCACCGTCCGGAACTCGATTTTCTTGTCATAGGGCGCGCCGATAATCATCCGCTGTACATAGACGCCGGGTAGATGAATGCTGTCGGGGTCAAGACTACCTACCGCTACCACTTCCTCGACTTCGACGACGCAGATTTTGCCGCAGGTCGCGGCGGGCTGGTTGAAATTGCGCGCGGTTTTGCGGAAAATCACGTTGCCACTTTCGTCGGCTTTCCACGCCTTCACAATCGACAGATCAGCAAAGATGCCGTGTTCAAGGATATAGTCCTCGCCGCCAAAGCTCTTCACTTCCTTGCCATCGGCCACCTGTGTGCCAACGCCAGTCTTCGTGTAGAAGCCGGGGATGCCCGCGCCGCCTGCGCGCATGCGTTCGGCAAGCGTACCTTGCGGACAGAATTCTACTTCTAGCTCTCCGGCCAGATATTGCCGCTCGAACTCCTTGTTCTCGCCGACATAGGAGGCGATCATTTTCTTCACCTGTCGCGTGCGAAGCAACTTGCCGATGCCCTCACCGTCAATCCCGGCATTGTTGGAGGCAAAGGTCAGGCCGGTCACACCGCTTGCCTCGATGGCATCGAGCAGCCTTTCGGGAATGCCGCAAAGACCGAAGCCGCCGCTCGCGATCAACATGTCGTTTTTAAGGATGCCGTCCAGCGCTGCCGTAGCGTCAGGGTAAAGCTTCTTGGCCATTAGGTGCTCCTGATATTGGGAGAGATGGAACGGAAAGCGCCTAGCCGCCAATGGGCGCGGGCGTCAACGCCAATAGCACGTTGAGTTCTTCCAAAGCCTGCTCGCCGCTCGTCACCTTGATCGCGTGCATACCAAGCATCGCGGCCGGTTTGCAGTTGATGCCGAGGTCGTCGAGATAGACGCATTCGGCCGGCTGGACGCCCAAGGCATCGCACATCATCTGATAGATACGCGGGTCGGGTTTGCGGATACCGATTTTGCTCGATTCGATTGTCTGGTCGAAACGTGCCATGATTGCAGCAATTGCGGCGGCCTTATCCTCGCTTCCCGCCATCCCTGCGCCCAAAAGTCCAGTCTGCCCGGTCGGTACATTGTTGGTGATACAGCCGAGCTTGAAGCCTTCTGCCTTTAGCCGGTCGAGTGCGGCGACCATCGCTGGACGTATATCGCCCGACAAGCAGGCAATGACTGCGCTGCCCTCTAGCCTGTGGCCCAAAGCGGCGGCCTCTTCAGTAAAGAGCACGTCGAACGCGGAGGCATCGATCTCCGCCCGCTCGAACCTCGCCCACGCGTTACTGTCAGGATTGGCCGAGTTAACCGCTCGCACGAAATCACGGGGCAAACCGCGTTCGGCCTCCATCGCGTTGAAAGCCTCGAACGGGGATGACGTTATCACTCCGCCGAAATCGAAAATGACCGTGGTGAATGTCATATATGTTGCAACTTCAACCCCGGCCTTGCCCAGCGGGTTTTGACCAGCCGTCCGCTGCCCGACAGGCAGATATAGGCGTCCATCATATCCTCGCCGCCAAAAGCGATGTTGGTGGTGAAGATGTCGTCTGTGGTGACGAACTCGACGAGCTCGCCCTCTGGAGAAATGACGCTGATGCCGCATTCGCCGATGGTGGCGACGCAGATATTGCCCCTGGCTTCCACAGCCAGACTGTCGAAGAATTTGTAACCGGCGGGGCGGTAGACTGGAATGCCCGGACCGCCGGGGCCAGCATCAGGGGCCACTTTGCCGTGTGCTGTGATATTGAACTTCATCAGCCTGCAGGTGTAGGTCTCAGCGGCGTAGAGCGTCTTGCCATCGGGTGACAGACCTACACCATTGGGATTGTTCGACGGAAAGACGACTTCTTCCAAATGGCTGCCATCGGCCTTTGCATAGAATATGCCGACAATGTCATGGGCGCGTTTGGCATAATCGACCTTGCCGTGATCGGTGAACCAGAAGCCGCCCCCTCCATCTTGGCTTGCGTCGAACACAATGTCGTTTGGTCCGCGCAAAACGCAGCCGAAATCGCCCGATTTGTAGAGTATCTCGACTTCGCCCGTGTCGATATCGATACGCTCGATACGCCCACCCGAATAATCATGCGCGATGCCGTGCGGGCTTAGGTAGCCGTTCGAATCGAGATATTCGAAGCCCCCGTTGTTGCAGCAATAGAGCTTTCCGTCCGGCCCCATTGCCAAACCGTTAGGACCACCGCCGGGGGTTGCGACGGTTGTTTTGCTGCCGTCAGGCGCAACCCGCGTAATCCGGCCCGCCGCAATCTCTACCAAAATGACGCTGCCATCGGGCATGATCACCGGCCCTTCGGGAAAGCGCAAACCATCGGCCACCAACGTCATTTCTGCCATGATTCTTACCCCTCCATCGTCTTTCCGAACCCCACAGAAATCTGCGCAAGTTCACAGTGGATTCGACCAAATTTGTGTAGAATATTCTTCCTACAAGCCGGGCTCTGTCCACATATTTCAAAACATCGCTGACACAGAAAATCCTACATTGAAAGGCCTTTGCTTGACGCTGGGGGTTGCGCATGCAACGCCGTGACATGGCGACCGCAACCGTCCCTCCTGCTGAGAATCGCCCGATGGGGCTGTGGATGGCATTGGCGCTGGTGATGGGCAGCATGATTGGTTCGGGGGTATTCCTGCTCCCCGCCAGCCTTGCGCCATTGGGGTGGAATTCGGTTTTTGGCTGGCTGATTACCGTTTCGGGCGCGTTGTGCGTGGCTGCAGTGTTTGCGCGGTTGTGCAGGGCGCTGCCTAAAGCGGGCGGCCCTTATGCCTATACAAGAGCGGCCTTTGGCGACGGCGCGGGCTTTGCCATTGCATGGGCCTATTGGATATCGATGTGGGTCGGCAATGCCGCAATCGCGACCGGCGCGGTCAGCTATCTGAGCCAGCTTTTTCCAGTGGTTGGCGAGTCCGGCATATCGGCAGCGGTAACCGTTGCAATCGTTTGGGCCTTCACCCTCATCAACATCGGCGGCACCAAATTGGCGGGGCAGGTGCAGGTGGTTTGGACCATCATCAAGCTGCTGCCGCTCGTGGCAGTTATCGGACTGGCCGCTTATGTCCTGACGACCAGCGGATCGGGTGTTGTCACGCCGTTCCGTTCGGAAGACATTTCAGTTGCCAGTATATCGACGGCCACCATCCTCACGCTCTGGGCGATGCTCGGGTTGGAAACCGCTACCGTTCCCGCCGACAAGGTCGCCAACCCCGAACGCAATATATCGCGCGCGACATTGTTCGGCACTGGCGGCGCGGGCGTGCTGTATATCTTGGTCTGCTCGGCGGTCGTCCTGATGCTGCCCGCCGCCATCACTTCGGCGTCACCCGCGCCGTTTGCTGAGTTTGCCGCGGCTTATGGCGGCACCAATGCCGGAACTGCAATTGCCGCATTTGGCGCGATTAGCGCACTGGGTGCGCTCAACGGCTGGGTGATGGTGCAAGGCGAGCTTCCCGCCGCTATGGCGCGCGACGGCTTGTTCCCGGCATTTCTTGGCAAAGCATCGGCCAACGGTACGCCGCGCAACGCGCATCTGTTCACCACGAGCCTGCTGACCGTTGTCATCCTGATGAACAGCAGCCGTTCGATGTCGGCGATGTTCGAATTTCTGATCGTGCTCACAACCGCAATAGTCCTCGTCATGTATCTGGGTTGCGTGGCAGCGGCGGTACGGTTGATCGGCAAAGGTGAAATGCCGGTGACAAAGGGCTTTGCCGTCATTCTCGCTTTGGCTGCACTCTATTCGCTCTGGACGATTTATGGCGCGGGTTGGGAGGCGCTGGGTTGGGGCGGCGTACTGCTGATTGCGGGCTTACCGGTTTATGGATTGATGCAAATAGCCAATCGCGGGGGTTCCAAAGCCACTGCCTGACGCCTACATGAGGTCATAATTTTCCATAAGCGGGACTTCTGACATGACCACCACCTATAACGCCGATTTGGCGCTCTTTATCGACGGTAAATGGCGCAGCGGCGAAGGCCGTGACACGCACGCCGTGGTCAACCCTGCAACCGGCGCGACAATCGCCGGGCTGCCGCTTGCAACCGCCGCCGATCTCGACGAGGCGCTGGCGGCGGCCGATAAAGGCTTCAAGCTTTGGCGCGCCACCGACGTCAACGCGCGCGCCGCCATCTTGCACAAAGCCGCCGACCTGATCCGCGAACGCGCCGATGCCATCGCCGTGCTGATGACTTTGGAGCAGGGCAAGCCGCTGGCCGAAGCCAAAGGCGAAGTGCTGTCGGCAGCGTCGGTGTTCGATTATAGCGGCGAGGAAGCAAAGCGCGCTTATGGCCGCATTTCGGTGCGCCCGACCGGCCAGCGCGCGATGGTGCTGAAACAACCGATCGGCCCCGTGGCATCACTGACGCCGTGGAATTTTCCTGTTTCGCTGATGGCCAAAAAGGTCGCTGCAGCGCTCGCCGCCGGATGCTCGGTTATCGCCAAACCCGCAGAGGAGACCCCCGGCTGCACCAGCGCGATCATGCGTGCGCTCGCCGACGCCGGTATTCCGGCGGGCGCGGCGCAACTGGTGTTCGGCGTGCCCGATATGGTCAGCCGCCAGTTGCTCGGCTCGCCGGTCATCCGCAAACTGAGCTTCACCGGGTCGATTCCCGTCGGCAAGCATCTGATGAAGCTCGCAGCCGACGGTGTGAAGCGCGTGACGATGGAATTGGGCGGCCACGCACCGGTCTTGGTATTCGACGACTGCAATCTGGAAAAGACGCTCGACATCGTGGTCACGCAGAAATTCCGCAATGCCGGGCAGGTGTGCATTTCGCCGACGCGATTCTATGTGCAGGAGGGCATTTACGATCGCTTTGTTGCCGGGTTCAACGAACGCACGGGCAAGGTGGTGATGGGCAATGGCATGGACGCGAGCACGATCATGGGGCCGCTCGCCAACCCGCGCCGTCCGGTTGCGGTCGGTGCGCTGGTCGATGATGCGGTGGCAAAGGGCGCAACGCTGGGCAGCGGCGGCGCGGCAGACGGCGGAGGCTTCTTCTTCCGGCCGACGGTGTTGTCGGACGTGCCTTTGGAGGCCGACATCATGACGAATGAACCCTTCGGTCCGGTGGCGCTAATCCGTCCGTTCAAGAATTTCGACGAAGCCATCGAGAACGCCAACCGCCTGCCCTTTGGTTTGGCGGCGTTCGTCCACACCGAAAACGGGCGGCAGGCCAATATGGCGGGCGACGCGATCGAAGCGGGGATGATCGGCATCAACACCGCCGGGATCAGCGCGGTCGATATGCCCTTTGGCGGTATCAAGGAATCGGGCTTTGGCAGCGAAGGCGGGCCGGAGGGGCTCGACGGCTATTATGTGCACAAGGCTATCCATCAGGCCTAAGCGAGATTGGCCTCTCGCACCACGGCAATCCCAGCCTCGCGTTGCGCCCTCAATTCAGCTTTCAACTTCGCCGGATCGCGCGCGAAGACAAACCCGAAGCTGACCCCGCCTTCCTTGGACGTGGTCGCATGATGGAGCTTGTGCGCCTGCACCAACCGCTTGGCATACCCACGTTTCGGCACATATTTGAAGTAGCGCTGATGCACGAGTCCGTCATGGATCAACGTGTAGATAATGCCGTAAAACAGCACCCCAAGCCCAATCCACGTCCCCGGCTCCCAAGCCGACGTGCCCATGATCATCGGGCTGCCGATGGCAAACATCGAAATGCTCAAAACTGCGCCAAACAGTCCGAACCGGTCATTCTTCTCCAGCATATTGTCATGCGGCTCATGATGGTCGCGGTGCCAGCCCCAGCCGAAGCCGTGCATGATATATTTGTGAGCGGACCACGCAACAAACTCCATCGCGACGACGGTGGAGAGCACGATTAGAATGATAGCCGAAATGCTCATGTCGTTCTTGTAGACCCAATTTCCCAATGTTTGAAGTGCAAGTGCTGCTGCTTCACTTGATTTCACTGCAATCGCTTCTATGGCAACATTCATTATGTCAAAGCCCCAAACGCTGTACGAAAAAATCTGGAATGCGCATGTTGTCGAGACGCGGGGTGATGGCACCGCACTGATCTTTATCGACCGGCATCTGGTGCATGAAGTGACCAGTCCGCAGGCGTTTGAGGGGTTGCGCGTGACCGGACGCACGGTGCGACGGCCCGATTTGACGCTGGCGGTGCCCGATCATAATTTGCCGACGACAAAGCGGTTGGATGCGGGCGGCAATCGAATCCCAATCGCCGACCCCGAAAGTGCTGCGCAACTGGCGGCGCTCGAAGCCAACGCGCCTGCGTTCGGTATCCGCTACATTGGTGCGACTGACGCCGAGCAGGGCATTGTCCATGTCGTTGGGCCCGAGCAGGGCTTCTCGCTCCCCGGCACCACCATTGTCTGCGGCGACAGCCATACTGCATGCCACGGCGGTCTGGGCGCGTTGGCATTTGGCATCGGCACCAGCGAGGTCGAGCATGTGCTTGCCACGCAGACCTTGCAGCTCAAGCAATCGAAATCGATGGAAGTCCGTGTGGAGGGTGAACTCGGCCCCGGTGTTACCGCCAAAGACGTGGTGCTGCACATCACCGGCGTGCTGGGCGCGGCTGGCGGGACAGGTCACGTCATCGAATATACCGGCGCGGTTATTCGCGCGCTTAGCGTCGAGGGTCGGTTGACTATTTCCAACATGGCAATCGAGCACGGCGCGCGTGCTGGCTTGATCGCGCCCGACGATGTGACCTTCGATTATTTGAAAGGCCGCCCGATGGCACCCAAGGGCGCTGATTGGGACGCGGCGGTCGCCTATTGGCGCAGCCTCGCGACCGACACCGGCGCGACCTACGACAAGACCATCACCATCGACGCCGCCGACATCGCGCCGAGCGTCACATGGGGCACCAGCCCCGAAGATGTGTTGCCGATCACCGGAGTCGTCCCCGACCCGATGAGCTTTGCCGATCCGTCGAAGCAGGAGGCGGCAAAAAAATCGCTCGCCTATATGGGCCTCGCACCCGGCACGCCGATGACTGAAATCGCTGTCGAAAATATCTTCATCGGCAGTTGCACCAACAGCCGCATCGAAGATCTCCGCGCGGCAGCGGCGGTGCTCAGGGGGCGCAAGAAAGCCGCAAACATCAAATGGGCGATCGTTGTGCCCGGTAGCGGGCTGGTGAAGGCGCAAGCCGAAGCGGAGGGCCTCGACCGCATCTTCACCGACGCAGGCCTCGAATGGCGCGAACCCGGCTGTTCGGCCTGCCTCGGCATGAATCCCGACAAGGTGCCACCCGGAGAACGCTGCGCCTCCACCAGCAACCGCAATTTCGTCGGGCGGCAAGGCCCGGGCGCGCGCACCCATCTGGTCAGCCCGGCAATGGCCGCAGCGGCGGCGGTTATAGGGCGGTTGACGGATGTTCGGGAGTTGATGGGTTAGAGAATAATGGCTCTGAAAGTCCTCACCCGCCTCCCTTCTCCGCGTATGGCCGAGGCTGAGTTGACGCATTTGGCGCGGGTACCGATTGATATGGCGCTGGCGATACAGCAGCACGCGGCTTATTGCACCGCTCTCTCGGCAACGGGAGCTGAGGTTGTCGTTCTACCGGCGCTGGACGGCTATCCTGACTGTACCTTTGTCGAGGATGTTCTGATCAGCCTTCCCGAAATTTCCATTCTGACACGTCCCGGCGCGGAATCGCGGCGTGGTGAGGTTATGGCAATTCAATCCGCATTGCCTGCGGATCTGCCGGTTGCGCACATCGTCACGCCCGGCACAGTCGATGGCGGCGATGTTCTATTGATCGGCAAGACATTATATGTCGGTCTATCCACCCGCACCAATCATGCCGGAATTGCGCAATTGGTCGAACTTGCGCAGCCTTTTGGTTATAAGATAATAACAGTTGAGGTTCCCGGTGCACTGCATTTGAAGACAGCGGTAACGGCGCTTTCGTCCGACCTCATCCTTATCAACCCGGCATGGATCGATGCCGACGCTTTCGGCGACCAGCGCCGAGTCGTGGTTCATCCGCAAGAACGCTTTGCCGGAAATAGCCTTTCAGTTGGCGATCGCATATTCATGCAGGCCGTCCACCCGGAAACCGCACGGCGGGTTGCCGCAGCCGGTTTTGCTATCGAGATGCTCGAAATATCCGAATTTGCCAAAGCGGAGGCAGGTTTGACCTGCATGTCGGTTGTGATGAAGCGCTGACCTGCTGTCTCCGCAAGGGACATATGCCTTGGCCATATTGACTTCGCGCCAAAAGCTGCCGAATATAAATTGGTCAGGAACGAGCATATGGCCAAGCGCCCCGCGACCATCGCCGCACATACAACCCCGCCGCCAATTGAAGCTTCTGGCGTAATCATCGGCTGGACGCATAACGATCTCGGCACCAGCATCGATTTGCGAATCCAGAGCGCGGCGTCGCAGCAGGCGCTGAACGACAAGGATATCGACAGCCACCATTTCCTGATGACGCACAATCAGGCGTTGCTGCTCGCCAAATATCTGCTTGACGCTACGGGACAGAAGCTGCCTGCCCGACAAAAGCCCGCATTGTGGCGGCGGATTGGGAACCCCTTCCGCAAATAAGGATTAGGGTCGAAGCCTAAGGCCTTTACTTCGCGTAAGCGCGAAAGCTAAGGCAGCATCAACGCAGGATATGAGCAGATGACAGACAGCAAGAACAAAGCCGATAAAGATGCCGACTGGTCCACGGGTGCCAAGGTTGGCGCGGCGGTCGGCTCGGCGGCTTTGGTCGCGGCTTTGCTCTATGCGGGCAAGAGAAGCCTGACCCGCAAGAAGGGGAAACTGGAGCCGATGTCTCCGGAACCCGAAGTCGAGCCGATGAGCGAGATCACGCCCAAAAGCGAAACGGACTAACGCGGGATGCAGCCAATCACCTCGGTCGAGGGCCGCGCTTATCCGCTGGGCCTGAAAAATATCGACACCGATATTATTATTCCGGCGAAATGGCTGAAGACGATCAGCCGCGAGGGGCTGGGACGCGGGGCGTTCGAAACGCTGCGAGCCGAGACCGGCAATGTGTTCGATGATCCCGAATATCTAGGCGCGCCGATCCTGATTGCGGGCGACAATTATGGTTGCGGGTCGAGCCGCGAACATGCCGCCTGGGCGATGGCCGATCTGGGCATCACTGCGGTGATTGCGCCAAGCTTTTCGGACATATTTTCAGGCAACGCGTTCAAGAACGGGCTGCTGGCGATTGAATTGCCTCAGACGGCGATCGACCGGTTGATGGAGGTCGCCAAAACCGACCCCATTCATATCGACCTCGAAACGCAAACGGTGACGACGCCGTTTCAGGACCGTTTTACCTTCGAGATCGACCCGTTTCGCAAACATTGCCTGATGAACGGCGTCGATGAAATCGGCCTGACATTGGCCAGTGGCGACGCCATAACAGCCCATGAGACAAAGATAGCAGCGGAGCAGCCTTGGCTTGTGCCATCAACGGTTTGAATGATTTAATTCTGTCATGCTGAACTTGTTTCAGCATCTTACTTTTTCTGCTGCGCGTGAAATTAAGACCCTGGAACGTAGTCACCAGAGGTGAAACGAGTTCAGGGTGACGAAGTAGAGAGATAGCGAGAGGAAACGAATATGCGCGCATTACTATCGACCGTAACCGGCGGCCCCGAAACGCTGACGATGGGCGAACTGCCCGAGCCTGTCGCTGGACCCGGCCACGTCGTGGTCGCGGTCAAGGCGTGCTCGATCAACTTTCCCGACACGTTGATGATCGTCGACCTCTACCAGTTCAAACCCGCGCGGCCCTTCGCGCCAGGCGGCGAGGTGGCCGGCATCATCGAAGCGGTCGGCGAAGGCGTTACCGGCTTTGCCGTTGGCGACCGCGTCATCGGCCTGTGCGGCAATGGCGGCTTGACCGAAAAGGTCGCGGTGCAGGCATTCAACGTCTTCAAACTGCCCGATGGCATGTCGTTCGACGATGGCTCGGCATTGCTGCTGACTTACGGCACATCGATCCATGCACTCAAAGACCGCGGCCATATGAAGACAGGCGATAATGTCCTGGTGTTGGGCGGCGCTGGCGGTATCGGGATTTCGGCAATCGAGCTTGCCAAGGCCTATGGCGGTCGCGTTGTCGCGGGCGTGTCGAGCGAGGCCAAAGCAGAAATCGCGCGCGAGGCCGGCGCTGACGAAGTCGTCGTTTACCCGCACCAACCGTTCGACCGCGACCAGTCAAGGGCTGTGGCGGAGATGTTCAAGGCGGCTGCGGGAAAAGACGGTTTCAACATCATATACGACACCGTCGGCGGTGATTACAGCGAACCGGCTGTCCGCGCGATTGCGTGGGAGGGCAAGTTCCTCGTCGTCGGATTTCCGGCAGGCATCGCGAAGTTGCCGCTCAACCTGACCTTGCTCAAAAGCTGTGATGTATGCGGCGTGTTCTGGGGTGCGTTTGCGGCGCGCGACCCAAAGCGCAACCACGCCAATATCGCCGAATTGTTCGATTTTTATGCGAGCGGAAAGATCCGCCCACGCATTTCGGAAACATTTCCCCTCGAACGTGCGGGCGAGGCAATCGCGCGACTGGGCGACCGCGCAGCGGTCGGCAAGCTGGTCGTGCACATATGAACACGCGCTGCGCCTTGTTTCAACGGCGCGAAGCGACTACCTAAGATATGATACATCGGGGATTGATATGACCACATTCGACAACCGCGAAAACGCCTTTGAAAACAAATTTGCGCACGACGCCGATTTGCATTTCAAGATCACTGCGCGGCGCAACAAGCTGCTGGGGCATTGGGCGGCTGAGAAAATGGGGCTGACGCCCGAAGAGACCGCGGCTTATGCGACCGCCGTGATACAGGCCGATTTCGAGGAAGCGGGCGATGAGGATGTGATCCGTAAGCTGCTCGGCGATTTGACTTCTGCGGGGGTCGAGGTCGACGATGCCATGATCCGCGCCGCGCTCGAAGAAAAAATGATCGAAGCGCGCCGCCAATTTATCGAGCAAGCCTGACCATATTATGGCGATGCAAGCGGACGAAATCGAAGGCATGATTAAAGCCGCCTTCCCCGATGCGCTGGTCGAGATTACCGACCTGCGCGGCGACGGCGACCATTATGCCGCGCGCGTGGTCAGCGAGAGTTTTCGCGGGGTGCCGCGCATAAAGCAGCATCAGGCGGTCTACGCCGCTTTGGGCGGACGAATGGGCGGGGTATTGCACGCGCTGCAACTGACCACTGCGGCACCGGAATAAGGAGTTACTGAAATGAGTGCGAACGAACGGATCGAGGCCTTGGTAAAAGGCAATGACGTGGTGCTGTTTATGAAAGGCACGCCGTTGTTCCCGCAATGCGGCTTTTCGAGCAAGGCGATTGCAATACTCGACCATCTGGGTGTCGCCTACGAGACCGTCGACGTGCTGCAAGACATGGAAATCCGTGCCGGCATCAAGGACTATTCCGACTGGCCGACCATCCCGCAGCTTTATGTGAAGGGCGAATTCCTTGGCGGCTCAGACATCATGATGGAAATGTATGAAGCAGGCGAGTTGCAGGAATTGGTTGAGGCCGAAGGGCTAGCAAAAGCAGAGTAAACGCCCTAGTCGCGAGCGATGGCCTCGTCAGACATAAACGCACATTATATCGCCGATCTGTACGGCGAAACTTATCTCACCGACGACACGCTGCAGCCGCGCAGCAGGGCAACGGTTCGCGCCTTGTTTCCGGGGTTGATCGTGGTCGGCATATCGTCGGCCGCTGCGACCTGGTTTTCCGAACATTATGCCATGCCCGTAATCCTCGCAGGATTGCTCATCGGGCTGGCGTTGAACTTCGTATCTGCCGAACAGAAAGTCCATCTAGGCCTGGATTTCTGCGGCACTAGCTGCTTGCGCTGGGGGATTGTCCTGCTCGGAACGCAGGTAACGGCAATGCAGATCGGCGGTCTGGGGGTGCTTGCCTTTATCGGGCTGGTTTTTATCATGGCGCTGGTGGTCGGTGCTGGATTGCTTGGCGCAAAAGTTGGTGGGCAAAGCAACTTCACCGGCTGGCTGGCCGGCGGAGCAACCGCGATCTGCGGGGCTTCTGCGGCGCTCGCTATCTACGCGCTGATCGGACGCGAGCGGCTGAACCAGTCGCAGTTCACGCTCACCCTCGTTGGTGTGTCGCTGGCAAGCGCGATTGCCATGTCCTTCTATCCGATCATTGCCGACTATCTGGCGTTCACCGACCGGCAGGCGGGTTTCCTGATGGGTGCTGCGGTTCATGATGTCGCACAGTCGCTTGGCGGCGGGTATAGCTTCTCGCAAGAGGCGGGTGAGGTGGCGACGATTGTAAAGCTGTCACGCGTGGCGCTCCTCGCCCCCGCAGTCGCGTTGATCGGATTGGCGATTGGCAGCATCGATGGTTCGAAGCGCAGCCTGATGGCAAAGCTCAAACTGCCCTGGTTCATTCTCGCCTTCTTTGCGGCGGTGGCGATCAATTCGGTGGTCAGCGCGCCGGAATGGGTGCGCGAATATGGCTTGGTCGCTTCGAAGGCGATGTTGCTGTTTGCGGTCACGGCGACGGCAATGCGGTCGCGCCTCGATCTGTTGTTGAACCAAGGTTGGCGCGCGTTGCTGCCGGTGATGATGGCAACACTCACCGCCTTCGTTCTTGCCTGCGGCTTTGCCTGGGGCTTCCTGTGAGTGCAGACATTTACGACCTCGCGGTCGTTGGTGGTGGTATCAACGGCTGTGGGATAGCCCGGGATGCAGCCCTGCGCGGGGCGAAGGTCATTCTGCTCGAACGCGGCGATCTGGCGCGTGGGACATCGTCGGCTTCGACCAAGTTGATCCACGGTGGCCTCCGTTATCTTGAGCATTACGAGTTCAAGCTGGTGCGCGAATCACTGATGGAGCGTGAGCGGCTCTGGCGAATCGCACCGCATATCATCTGGCCGATGCGGTTTGTGTTGCCGCACCAGAAAGGCATCCGCCCGCGCTGGCTGGTGCGGTTGGGGCTGTTCCTTTACGACCATATCGGCGGACGCAAGCGGCTGCCGGCAACACGCAGCATCGATTTAGCCAGGGAACCGGCAGGCGCGCCGTTGCTGCCGGTCTTCACCAAGGGCTTTGAATATTCGGATTGCTGGGTCGATGACGCGCGGCTGGTGGTGCTGAATGCTCTCGACGCATCAGAACATGGTGCCGACATCCGCACGCGCGCTGAGGTCACCCAACTCGAACGGCATGACGGTATCTGGACCATCAGCATAGACAGCCAAGCGCCCGTGAAAGCGCGCGCCGTCGCCAATGCGGCCGGCCCCTTTGTGCTCGACCTCCTCGCCCGCACCACCGGACATTACCGCGACCCCGACGAACGCATCCGATTGGTGCGCGGTTCGCACATCGTCGTCGCCAAAATGTTCGATAGCCCGCAAGCCTATTTCTGTCAGAACCCCGATGGCCGGATATTCTTCGCCATTCCCTATGAGGATGATTTCACGCTGATCGGCACCACCGATGCCGATCATCATGGCAGCCTCGACAACGTCCGCGCGACGAGCCCGGAAATCGCGTATCTGTGCGAGTCTGCGGGGGCGTATTTCAAACAGAAACTAACCCCCGCCGACGTCATCTACAGCTACGCCGGTGTCAGGCCACTGGTCGATGATGGCTCCGGAAAGCCCGAGACCGCCTCGCGCGGATATCATTTCGATGTTGATGTAGACGCCACCGGGCAAGCGCCGGTCCTCTCGGTCTTCGGCGGCAAGATTACCACCTATCGTCATCTGGCTGAAAGCGCGGTTGGCAAGCTATCAGCCTATCTGCCCATTCTGGCTGGCAATAGCCGGACGGCCGACGCAGCGTTGCCCGGCGGCGATTTTCCTCAGGACGGCGCGACGGCGCTTGTGGCTACGCTCACCCGCGAATATCCGTTTCTGGATGCCAAGCTAGTTAACCGGATCGTCCGCAGCTATGGCACACGGGCGCGGAACTGGCTCGGCGATGCCGGAAATATAGCCGATCTGGGTGCTCATTTCGGACACGGGCTTTACCAATCCGAAGTCGATTATCTGATCGCCCAAGAGTGGGCTTGCAGCGCTGACGACATATTATTACGGCGTACCAAGTTGGGCTTGCGCTTTTCTGACGCTGAACGCGCCGTGCTGGAAAACTATCTTTCTTCCCTGGCCCTCTAGACACAGGTTAACGACTGGCCCACAGGGGTGTGGTTAACAAGCAAAAGCGAAACACCGAACGGAGTTGGACGACGACACTAGGGGACCAGGGGCGCGGCATGATGCAAGAGAGCCAAACGGCCGATTGCGATAATGAAGGTGGGCCGCCCGGCGCGGATTCGACCTATGTCGCACTCGAAAAAATCGAAATACTGCAATTTGCGCCGCCTGGCGAATTGTCCCCGTTTGTAACCCAGATTTACTTCTTCCGCTGCGAAGAAGAGTTTATCCGTGATTTTCAGCCAGCATCGCTTGGCCATCTGGTCTTCCTGCTACGCGGCCAAGGCCAGCTTCGCTTCCACGACGGTCACATCGACCAGCTGCACCGCGCCGCGATATTCGGGCCCGGAGCTGCAGCGGCCGAATTCACCTTTGCAGGGCCATTATATGATTTCGGCCTTGCGCTTTCGCCGCTTGGGTTTGTGGCGCTGACCGGCAAAGCGGCCAACGTCTATGCCGACCGCGCGGTTGCAGCGACCGAGATTTTTGGCCCGGAGATCGACAACCTGGCCGAGCAATTCCAGAACGGCCTGAACGAAGGCAATATGCGGTTTACGCAAATGGTAGAGGCGGTCAGCGCGTTCCTGCTCGCCCGCGTCCAAAAGGTTCCGCCCGCGCATATCGACCTGATCCAGCGCGTGACCGATTGGCTGTCGAGCAACTTCGATCCCGACGTCGACGATCTTTATGCCCAGTTGACGATGTCGCGCAGCACGGCCGTGCGGCTGATTACCCGCTATTTCGGGTCGCCACCCAAACAGCTGATGCGCAAATACCGCGCGCTTCGGGCGGCGAGCGTGTTGTGCGACCCGGCCTGCACCATCGAACTGCGCACGAGGATCGAATCGCTGTTTTACGACCAGCCGCATATGATCCGCGAAATCCGGCATTTTGCGGGCCGGACCCCCGGCGCGCTCGACGGCGATGACAGTAGAATCCTGCGGCTATGGCTTAGTAGGGACAATTACCGCGATCTGGAGGCCTATCCGGGTTGATTTGTCGGTTTTGAGCGACCATATGCGTAATCAGAATGATTTGTTCTGATTAAAGGCCCGAGTCGATGCGACTGTCCAATATGGCGGACTATGCAGTGGTGGTGATGAGCGCAGCTTCGCGGCATTGCGGCTCCGCGCGCGTGTCGGCGACGGATTTGGCGGCAGAAACGGGGTTGGCATTGCCGACTACGCAGAAACTGGTGAGCATATTGACCAAGGCGGGCCTGCTCAGGTCGGCGCGTGGCACGGGCGGCGGCATAACGCTGGCGCGGCCAGCAGCGGCGATTAATCTGGCCGAGGTTATCGAGGCGGTCGAAGGGCCAATCGCGATGACCGCCTGCTGCGATAGCGGCAAGCATGACTGTGCGATGGAAGGTAACTGCCGCGTCCAGCCTCATTGGGCGGTGGTCAACGGCGCGGTGCGCGGCGCGCTTGCGGATATCAATCTAACCACATTGGCAGGTGCGCGATGAGGTTCAACTCTACTTCCCTTTGGGCCTTCGTGTCTTTGTGTGAAACAAAAAAATCTCACACGAAGACACAAAGACACGAAGAAGAAACAGGCTGCTGCGCATGACCGATACCATCGTCAAAGACCAGGCCGCGCGCGACGCCGCCAAGTCCCTCGAAACCTATGAATGGGGTTTTTCGAGCGACATCGAGACCGATTTCGCGCCCAAAGGCCTTACCGAAGACACCGTCCGCTTCATTTCGGCCAAGAAAAACGAGCCCGAATGGATGCTCGACTGGCGATTGAAGGCGTTTCGTCATTGGCTGACGATGGAAACGCCGAACTGGGCTAAGCTCAACGTGCCGCCGATCGATTATCAGGACGCTTATTATTACGCCGCGCCCAAGGAAAAGCCCAAGCTCGGCAGCCTCGACGAGGTCGATCCCGAGATCCTGCGCATCTATGAAAAGCTCGGCATCCCGATTGCCGAGCAGGAGGTCCTTGCCGGTGTCGAAGGCGCGCGCAAGGTCGCGGTCGATGCGGTGTTCGACTCGGTCAGCGTCGCCACCACCTTCCGCGCCGAGCTCGAACGCGCGGGCGTGATTTTCCGTTCGATCTCCGAAGCGATCAAGGAATATCCCGATCTTGTCCGCAAATGGCTCGGCAAGGTTGTGCCGATGCACGATAATTATTTCGCGACGCTCAACTGCGCGGTCTTTTCCGACGGGACGTTCGTTTATATCCCCGAAGGTGTGCGCTGCCCGATGGAGCTTTCCACCTATTTCCGCATTAACGCGGAGAATACCGGCCAATTCGAGCGCACGTTGATCGTCGCCGACAAGGGCAGTTATGTCTCCTACCTCGAAGGCTGCACCGCGCCGATGCGTGACGAGAACCAGCTTCACGCCGCCGTGGTCGAACTGGTTGCATTGGACGATGCCGAGATCAAATATTCGACCGTGCAAAACTGGTATCCGGGTGACGCGCAAGGCAAAGGCGGCATCTATAATTTCGTCACCAAACGCGCGCTTTGCCAGGGCAAAAACTCCAAGGTCAGCTGGACGCAGGTCGAAACCGGAAGTGCTGTCACATGGAAATACCCAAGCTGCGTGCTGAACGGTGAAAACAGCGTCGGCGAATTCTACTCTGTCGCGGTGACCAATAACTATCAACAAGCCGATACCGGCACCAAGATGATCCACAATGGCAAGGGCAGTCGCTCCACCATCGTCAGCAAGGGCATCAGCGCCGGACACAGCAACAACACCTATCGCGGGCTGGTGCGCGTCGCCCCGAATGCGGAAGGGGTGCGCAATTTCACCCAGTGCGATTCGCTGCTGCTCGGGTCTTTGAGCGGCGCGCACACCGTTCCCTATATCGAGGTCCGCAACCCCAGCGCGCAAATCGAGCACGAAGCCACCACCAGCAAGATCAGCGACGACCAGCTGTTTTACGCCATGCAACGCGGCCTCAATGCCGAGGAAGCCGTGGCGCTGATCGTCAATGGCTTTGCCAAGGAAGTATTGCAGCAACTGCCGATGGAGTTCGCGGTAGAGGCGCAGAAATTGCTAGGGATTTCGCTTGAGGGATCGGTCGGATGACCAATTTTCAGCCTAGTCCGCAAACGGGGACATGCAGACCCGTATCTTTGCCTTATCGTCGTGTCGCGTCCGATTCAGCAGGGAGAAAGCGATATGGCAAGGGCATTGGATTTCAACTGGGAGGAAGCCGATCTGGTCATCCATCCGGTGCAGGCGGTGGTGGCTTATTCGGGGCAAAACGGCGTGGTGATCCGCCAGCAACGGTCCTCCGAGCGCGATCGGGACGACGTGATCAACATCCCGCATCACGCAATCGACCGGCTGGTCCGGCGGCTGCAACTTCTGCAGAATGCCAGCGTGATCAGTATGGAAGAGATCGAAAGCTCCGAACTGGTGGAAATCTTCGCCGCCGAGTAAGCGCGCGCGGGCGGACGTTCCGGCGTGTCTCGCAAGGGAGCGTGGGGTGATGTTGGTTCAAATTGCTATTCTCGCGCTTGCGGGTCAGTCACCCGACGTCGATGCAACGCCCCGCCCGGTAATTGAGACGCGCATGCCTTTGGGTACAATAAAGATTCCCGATGAAATTGGATTTGCCGTTCAACCCTATCTGATGTGCAGGTTTGCGAGCATGGGTATACCCGTGCTTTCAAAGGGCAAAGAGATATCCTCCTCGTCCGCAACGAACCCGGATTGCGCGGCCGTTCGTGAAAAGGCCGCAGAGGATTCCGAGAAGGAATTGAGGCGGTTGGGCGGTAGAACGAACGAAGAGCGCGCAGCCTTCATCACCAAGGCGCTTAGCGATGTCGATACTTTCACCAATGCCATTCCAACAGTCGGATCAGTTGTTCCCGACCAAAGCGAGACTAATGCTCCAGATAACTAACCTCCATGCCACCGTTGGCGACAAGCCTATTCTCAAGGGCCTCACGCTCTCGCTGGGTGCAGGCGAAATCCATGCGATTATGGGGCCGAATGGCGCTGGGAAATCGACGCTTGGCTATGTGCTTTCCGGACGGCCCGGTTATGAGGTGACCGAAGGTTCGGTGACCTTCAACGGGCAGGATTTGCTCGCGCTCGAACCGCATGAGCGCGCCGCCGCCGGGCTGTTCCTTGGTTTCCAGTACCCGGTCGAAATTCCCGGCGTGTCGAACGTCCAGTTCCTGCGCGAGGCGCTGAACGCCCAACGCAAGGGCCGCGGCGAGGCTCCGCTTTCGGGAGGCGAGTTCCTCAAAATCGCGCGCGAACAGGCCGCCGCGCTCGATATGGATATGGATATGCTCAAGCGCCCGGTGAATGTCGGCTTTTCGGGCGGCGAGAAGAAGCGCAACGAGATGGTGCAGATGGGCATTATCGCGCCCCAACTGGCAATCCTCGACGAAACCGACAGCGGCCTCGACATCGACGCGTTGCGTGTGGTCGGCGACGGCATCAACCGGATCATGCGAAAACCCGACAAGGCGGTGCTGCTGATCACGCATTACCAGCGGCTGCTCGATTATGTGAAGCCGGACTTTGTCCATGTGCTCGATGGTGGGCGGATAACGCGGACAGGCGGCGCGGAACTGGCGCACGAGCTGGAGCGCGACGGATATAAGGAACTGGCGGCGTGAGCGCCGCAGGCATTTCTTTTCTCTGCGGTCTCTGCTTTCTCTGCGCCTCTGCGCGAAATAAAGTAGTTTCACGCAGAGGCGCAGAGAAAGCAGAGACCGCAAAGGGGGTTGTGACATGATCGCGCTCCCCACCCGCCGCGATGAGGCTTGGCGTTATAGCGATATAGATGCCCTGGCGGGCGTTTGGCCGTTGGCTGCGCCCGAAAGCACAGTTGTGCCTGCTGGTGGCAACTTCGTTCGCACTATCATTCAAGACGGCGGTTCTATTCATCAGATCGAACTCGTCCTTGGCAAAAATGCGACCGCAGCAATCCATATCCTCAACATCGGCGGCGACTATGGGCGGGTTGAGCTCAACGTAACCTTGCACGAAGGCGCGGATTTCAAGCTCGGCGGTGTGCAGATCGGTGGCGGTGAGCAGACGTTGGAAATCATCACCACCGTCACCCATGCCGAACCAAGCGCCACCTCTTCGCAGGTTGTCCGCTCTGTTCTGGCAGGCAAAGCCACCGGCACCTATCTTGGCAAGGTTGCGGTCGCGCGCGATGCTCAAGCGACCGACAGCGTGCAATCGGTAAAGGCGATGCTGCTCGACCGGACTGCGACCGCCAATGCCAAGCCCGAACTCGAAATCTACGCCGACGATGTCAAATGCGCGCATGGTTGTGCGATTGGCGAGCTCGACCCGATGGGGCTGTTTTACTTGGCTGCGCGCGGGATTGCGCCTGCGGACGCCAAAAAGCTGATGCTGCAGGCGTTTGTTGCAGGGGTGTTCGAGGGTGCTGCGGATGAGGAAATGCTGACCGAAGCGGCGCTTAGGAAATTGGGGGAATTGGTGTGAGTTCTTCCCGCAAAATCCTAAAAATTTCGCAATTACCGCAGGGCTCCCCTGTGCCGTTCGTGTCGAGCGTAGTCGAGACACCCATCGGCGGAGCGCGACCTCACGGCATCTCGACTGGGCTCGATGCGAACGGGCGTAGAGACGATTTCCCCGGCGTGCGCGATTGGCATTATCTCGACACCGCCGCGACCGCGCAGAAGCCGCAGGTCGTCATCGACGCGATGGCGCGGGCAATGGGTGAGGATTATGCCACCGTCCACCGCGGCGTTTACGCTCGCTCGGCCAATATGACGCTGGCTTATGAAGCGGCGCGCGCGCGGGTGGCTCAGTTCATCGGGGGCAAGGAAAACGAGATCGTCTTCGTGCGCGGCGCGACCGAGGCAATCAATCTGGTTGCGCAAAGCTACACCCCGAAAGGCCGCGTTCTCCTTTCACAACTCGAGCATCACTCAAACATCGTGCCGTGGCAGCTCGCCGGATGGCAGATCGATGTCTGTCCGCTGACCGCAGATGGCAAAATCGACCTCGACGCCGCCGAAGCGATGCTGACGCCCAAGCATAAGATGGTAGCCTTTGCCCATGTTTCCAACGTTCTAGGTTCGGTGCTCGATGCCAAACGAGCGGCGACGCTGGCGCACAATGTCGGCGCGAAGCTGTTACTCGATGGCTGTCAGGCGGTTCCGCGTTTGAGAGTCGATATGGAGGAGCTCGACTGCGATTTCTATGTGTTTTCAGGGCATAAGCTTTACGGCCCGACGGGCATCGGTGTGCTTTGGGCGCGTGGCGAAATTCTCGACGCGATGCCACCCTGGCAGGGGGGCGGGTCGATGATCGACCGGGTCAGCTTTGACGGCACAACCTACGCCCCCGCACCACAGCGTTTCGAGGCGGGAACGCCGGCGATCGTCGAGGCAATCAGGCTGGCGGCGGCGGTCGATTATGTCGAGACAATCGGCCTCGACGCTATCCACGCGCATGAAACCGCGCTGGTAAAGCAAACCAGAGATGCGTTGCGTTCGATTAATTCGGTCACCTTGTTCGGCCCCGAAGATGCGGCGGGAATCGTGAGTTTTTCGATTGAAGGGGTGCATCCGCACGACATCGGCACCATATTGGACGAGGAGGGCGTGGCGATCCGCGCCGGGCATCACTGCGCGCAACCGCTGATGGAGCATTTGGGGGTTCCGGCAACGGCGCGGGCAAGCTTCGGGATTTATAACGACGAAAGCGACGTCGCGGCATTGATACGCGGCCTCGCAAGAGTACAAAGGATTTTTGGATGAGCGAGAGCAACATCAGAATCGAGGAAGTCGACAGCGTCGAAGCACCGCCGAAAGCGCGTGTCGAAAGCGCGCCAGAAACGGTTAGCGAAACGTTCGAGCGCAAGAAGGATTATCTGGAAGGCTTCCTCGCGCAAAAGCCCGCAGTCGCCGTCGCTGGCGAACCTGATGGCGACTTGTACGAAGCGGTGATCGCCGCGCTCAAGGAAATCTACGACCCCGAAATCCCGGTCAATATCTATGACCTCGGCCTGATCTACAATGTAGAGATCAACGGCGGTCACGCGCTGGTGACAATGACGCTGACCACGCCGCATTGTCCGGTCGCCGAATCGATGCCCGCCGAAGTCGAAATGCGCGTCGGCGCGGTGCCCGGTGTTGGCGATGCCGAGGTCAATCTGGTGTGGGAGCCCGCATGGTCACCCACCAACATGACCGATGAAGCCCGTTTGGAGCTTGGAATGTTATGAACAGCGAAACCAAAATACGCGCCCAAAGACCGGCCCGCCCAGCCGCCGTCATCCTGACCGCAGCCGCCGAGGCGCGGATTGCCGACCTGATGGCGAAGGCCCCTGCCGATGCGATCGGCGTCAAACTCTCGACGCCGCGTCGGGGTTGCTCGGGGCTGGCTTATTCGGTCGATTATATCAGCGAAGCGGTGCCGTTCGACGAGCGCATCGAAACACCCGGCGGCATATTGTATATCGACGGTGGTTCGGTGCTCTATCTGGTCGGTTCGACGATGGATTGGGTCGAAGACGATTTCGCCGCCGGTTTTGTCTTCAACAACCCCAACGCCACCGGCGCTTGCGGCTGTGGCGAGAGTTTTACGGTCTGATCAAAAGTCCAGCGTCAGCCGGACCGCCGCGCCAACATCATCGCGCACGTTTTCGAAATGCCCGGGCTCCTGCCGCCAGAACAGGTTGGTCGATAGATGTCCACCGTTAAGCGCCATCACCCATGCCAGCTCGCTCGCAATCTCGCGTCCTTTTGGCGCGAGGTTGAATTGCCGGACGCCAAAGGTCGGCGTCAACGTCGCATAATCATAAGCCACCGGCAGGTTGAGCGCCAAGCCGCCGCTGGTTACCCGTAGCGGCTGCGACACGCGGAATGCCAACCGGTCGCCGCTGGAAAACGCGTTTGATCGCGCAATGTCGAACGAAAACGCATTGCTTTTCAGCATGCTTTGTCCAGCGATAGCCGCCGAGGCATCGGCCCGCGTCCAGCCCTGCCGCCAGTTCGCGACCACCGACCAGTTCGTTCCCAAGCGCACTTCGCCGCTTGCATCGACAAACAGGCTCTGAGCACCATTCTGGCCAAACACATCGGCAAAGCGCGCGCCCAATACCGTCTCGCGTTCCTTCATCCAGTTCGCGCTGAGTGCCAGTTTTGCCGGGCCGAACGCGCGGTCTAGCGACAGACCGAGCATCGAATATCCATAGTTGTGTGTACCGTTTCTGGAGAACTCGTCGCTGGCGCGTTCGTAAAGCTGGGCCGAGCCGATTTCGGCGCTGCCCGTGATCCCCATTCCCGCAACCTCTTGCCGCAAGGCAAAGGATGAACCTGGACGACGTTCAAAACCGCTTTCCAGCCGCGCTTCGGATGCAGTGAGGAAGGCCACGCCGCCCATATTCTGCAGCGCCGCAACTTGGCCCGCCGCTGCCTGCCGAATGCCAAGGCTGAAGCGCATATCTTTGGAGATTGTGGCGCTGACGCGCCCGGCGAGGACGCGCGCTTTCTTCTCTTGCCGGTCAGACAGCAGAAGCGGCGCAACCGACGCGCCCCCATTACCATCTGCACTGATCGAAAATGCCAGTTCGGTGCTTCCTGCAGAAGCGCTCACCGAACGGCCTTGGTTGATGAGTGCTGGCGACAGCCGCAAACGCGGTGTGGTGGCGCTCAATCCATGTGCCAGATCGATGTCATAAGCGCGACCATAGCTATCGAGGATCACCGCGTTTATCGGGCGAACCGATGTGGCCGCGTCGCCCATCGAACCGGACGTCGTACCGCCGTTGCCAGCAAGCGGCACTGCGGTGGTGGAGCCTGCCAGCGTGGTCGTTCCTGCGGGCGCAAATGCCCGCGCGATGTCCAATATTCCGCGACCATAAATGGCGTCGGTTCCCGGATCGCCAGCGTCACGCGCGCTTGTAAGCAACAAGTTGACGATCTGTTGGCCCGTCAAATTTGGAAAAGCCTGTGCCAAAAGCGCTGCCGCTCCCGTGATTTGCGGTGCTGAAAACGATGTTCCGTTGAAAACACGAACAAAGCTCTGGCCGTTCTCCGTGAAGCGGAAAATCTCGTCGTTTTGATATACACAGCAGACGCCTGAACCGAGCGCCGAAAGCACGGTCGCTTGCGAGTTCCCCGCCTTGTTGCTGAAATTGGATATGACGCCGCTGTCGTTGACCGATGTCGAAATGATGACCAAACCGTTGCCATTTGCAACCAATGCCTGCGCAAACGGGCTGGGGTTGGCGGGATCGAATTCGGGCGTCGCTTCATCGCCCTGATTGCCAGCCGAAACGACGATCACGATTCCGGCGAGCGTCGCGCGGTTGATCGCATTTCGTAACGCGGTGGTCGCGCCTCCGGGACCGCCGAGCGAGATGTTGATCACCCGCGCACCGTTATCAACGGCGCGGTTGACGCCCGCAGCAATCGAGGTGTCACTGAATGAACAGCTTGCCTCGTCCTCGCCGGGGTCAGGCGTGGTGCAAGTGCCCGGGCTATCAGCACGCAAGGCTAAAATTATGGCGTTGAAGGCTATACCGTGAACATCCCTGTCATCTTTGGCAGCGGCGAGGACGCGGGAAACCTCGGTTCCATGCCCGTCTTCGTCGCCGAGAGGGCGGCCGCCGAAGGTAACATCGCCCGATTGCGCGTGGATACGCCCAGTAAACTCGTGGCTGCTGGGGTCTATCCCTGAGTCGATAACACCGATGGTGATTCCGGCCCCCGTAGCGCCCGCCTGATAAGCGGTGACCGCATTATGGAAGCCCGGGCCATCCGACCGGTTAAACTCGGCGGTGGCAAAACCTGCAGCAGGCGGCGGGGGCGGAGGAGGTGGTGGAGGTGGTGGCGGTGATGGAGGCGCAAAGACGGGTGGTGAGGGTGGCGGCGTCGAGTTGACCCCGCCCCCACCTCCGCCACATGCCGACAAAGTAAGTGCAAAAATAACGGATGACCCGATCGCCAAAGTGCGGCCTGTGACTGGCGATTTCATCTGAAGTGCGACCTTCCCCGTAAAAAGCCCGTATTAAACATTTCTGCTTTCTCCAAACTTAACGTTAACAGCCGATATTGCGATAAGGTTAATCGGTCGTTAAGCGGCGTGGCATGGAAAGTTCTTTCTCCAACATAGACGCGTGGGTTTTCGACCTCGACAATACGCTCTATCCGCCGGAATGCGCGTTATTCGACCTGATCGACGAGAAAATGCGGATCTACATTGCACGCCTGCTGGAGATACCAGAAGCCGATGCGCATTTCATCCAGAAAGCTTTTTTCCGCGATCATGGCACTACGTTGGCAGGACTGATGGCCAATCACGGCATTGATCCGCATGAATTTCTAAATTTCGTGCATGATATCGATCTCGCACGGCTGGCTTCAGCACCCGCGCTGCGCACAGAAATTTCGGCGCTTCCGGGACGCAAGATTATTTTCACCAATGCCGACGCTGATTATGCGCAAAGAGTCCTGGCAGCTCTCGGGCTTGACGATGTTTTCGAGGATATTGTCGATATCCACGACATGGCTTACATCCCCAAACCCAGTGCACCCGCTTATGCCACGTTGTTGGCGAGGACCGGCATAGACCCGACTCGCGCGCTGTTTGTTGAGGATATGGCGCGCAATCTCGCCCCTGCCAAAGACTTGGGGATGACCACCGTCTGGATCAACAATGGCTCGGAATATGGTACAGCCGGGGCCGACGCTTCGTTTATCGACATCGAAATTCCAAACCTTGCAGGCTGGCTCGCCAGCCCGTTTTTGACCGAAAGAGCAGCATGACCGAACAGCTTTCCCAAATCATCGACGCCGCATGGGACGCGCGCGACAATATTAGCAGCGCAACCGGCGGCGAAGTGCGTGATGCGGTTAACACCGCGCTCGCCGGGCTGGATGACGGCTCTTTCCGTGTTGCCGAAAAACAGGCAGGCGTTTGGCAAGTCAACCAGTGGCTCAAAAAAGCGGTGCTGCTTTCCTTCCGGCTGAACGACAATGTCGTTGTCGATGGCGGCGCGAGCGGCGCGCCGGCCTATGACAAGGTGCCATCAAAATTTGCTGGATGGGGCGAAAACCGTTTCCGCGATGCGGGCTTTCGCGTCGTCCCCGGTGCCGTCGCGCGCCACGGCAGCCATATCGCCAAGGGCGTGGTGCTGATGCCGAGCTTCGTCAATATCGGCGCGCGGGTCGGCGAAGGATCGATGGTCGATACTTGGGCAACCGTCGGCAGCTGCGCGCAGATCGGCAAAAACGTCCACCTGTCGGGCGGCGTCGGCATCGGCGGTGTGCTAGAACCGTTGCAGGCGGGGCCAGTGATCATCGAAGACAATTGCTTCATCGGCGCGCGTTCGGAAGTGGTCGAAGGCGTGATTGTCGAGGAAGGCGCGGTGCTGTCGATGGGCGTATTTATCTCATCAACCAGCAAGATCATCGACCGAGCGACAGGCGAGATTTTTGTCGGCAGGGTTCCTGCTTATTCGGTCGTCGTTCCCGGATCACTCGCCGGCAAGCCCCTGCCCGACGGCAGCCCCGGTCCGAGCCTGTCCTGTGCGGTGATCGTCAAGCGCGTAGATGCACAGACCCGCACCAAAACCGCGATCAACGAGCTACTGCGCGACTAACGTTTCGACTTTGTAGGTGCATCGAAATCGGGCGGCTTGTTGGTTATCCAATCGACGAACTTCCCGATTATTTCATTTTCTTTGAGCGCCTCTGGCGTGTTGAAACGCCGCGCCATCTCGGCATTGCTTACATTGTCGTGAATGGTCCGATGGCAGATCGGATGCACTCTGACCTTTGCCTTGCCGCCGCGATTCTTGGGTATGGGCAGATGCAGTTCGGCCACTTCACCCAAGGGACGGGCGCATAGCCAGCAGTTGGTTTCATCACTCATGCCGGAGCCTTGTTGTGCGCTAACGTTGGCCGACCAAAGCGTGCGTACAGGCGAATCGCCAACGCACCGAGCGTGATTGGCGTGAATATCACGCCCGTAAGCCACATATCCGGATTGGCGATCCGTCCGGCATAACTGACCGCGAAGATCAGCCAGATATAGTGGATGCCGATACGGTGGAGCCATTTCCAGTTTTTGCCCAGCAGCTTCATCGACCAATTGTTCGACGTCAGCGCCATCACATAAATGAACGCATAAGCAAGTCCGCCACCGATCAGGGTTTCAGGCTCGCGCGACGGGCCGAACACCAGCACGTTATTGGCAAGTGCGGCCAGATGGATAGTGTGCGCCAAAGCGAAGCCGAGGCCCCATTGCCGCCGACGCCGCATGACCGCCCGCGTCAGGTCGGTCGGCCAAAGCCGCAGCATGCTGCTCGCCAGATAGGCTACGAGAAACATCGGTAATGCCGCCCGCGCGGTCCAGCGCGCGGCGAGATTGGCCTGTTCGGCTGGACTGTCTCCCACCGCCAAACCAAGTGCGATTGCCACTATGCCGACCGCCGCGCCGACCAGCAGCGGCACCGATCGGCGGTCTATCGCGCGCGCCTTTGGCAAGTCGTTCGATCCCATTGTAATGTGACCTAGCATGTCGCCTCCCAATTTTCGACTTGTTGTCTTTCAAGTCGCATGTCCTAATCGCAAAACCGGTTCCCCACTTTTGCTGGCCAGGTTCGGGCAGCAACTTATCATGGGCATTTATCGAAGCAATGCCCGACCGGCGCAAATTCATCGACCATCGTGACGTAGCGGATAAAGCCCTTGCCGGCCTTGCGATTTACCCAGAACCCTGCGCGCAGGCTATACGCCTCGCCGACATGGCCGATCCACTCTCCGCCTTTTCCATCGTCGAGCCAGTGGACGCCGAGGCCGTAGCCCATGAAATAACCCTTGTTATCGGCACCGTTGGTGCCATCGAAGCGCCACACCGGGCCGATCATTTCGGCAAAGGATTTTGGTGACAAAAGCGGCCTGCCGTCGTTCAGCAGAACCTGACCCACCCGCGCCAGATCGCGTGCCGATATGCGCAATCCGCCTTGCGGACTGAATGTCGAGCCGTTGCGCGCAAGACGATAAGTTTTGTCGATATCGCAACCACCGTCGCTTGCCGCCAGCACTGGGCATGGATCGCGCCCGGTAATTGCTGCGTCACGGGCGAGGTCGCCATTGGGCCGCAGCAACGTGATCGCCTGTGCACGTCTGCCGTCGCTGCACCCTGTGCCCCAATTATAGCAGGCGTCGAGCTTCAAAGGCTCCAGCACCAGCCGCGCCATCAACCGGTCGAAGCGCTCGCCGGTCGCGCCCTCCATCGTTGCTGCAATCAACGGCGAGTTGATATTGGCATATTGGAAATAACTGCCGGGGACATGCGCCGCGTCCCACGCCTTTGGGTTGGCGAGGACCACCGACAGGTCGCCATCGAGCGGAACGATATAGTCGATGCCGTCGATCAACCCGGCGCGGTGCGACAGCAATTGCCGCATCGTGACCGGCGTATCGGGATAGGCCGGATTGCGCGCCGGCCATCCAAGATAACCACTAACGTTACGGTCAAGATCGAGCTTCCCGGCATCGACCAGCCGCATCGCCGCCAAGGCTACAACCAGCTTGGAAATCGACGCGACACGCACAGGGTCATTAATGGTTACAGCGCGCCCCGCGGCGCCCGCATCGCCCGAGGCCGATGTCGCGGCCAATGAATTGCTGGTAAAATCGACGCGGACCACCGCCGGGCGAATGGACTGCGTTGAAACAACCTGCAGCCTGTCAGTCTGGACCGGCGCACAGCCGCTCATTGCGAAAACCCATCCGGCGAGCAACGCCGTCCGCATCATTCGGTTCCCGTGCATGCCCCCGCATGTTTGCCCACGGCCTTGCCTTTCAGCTTCACCTTGCCGATCATCGGCAACCGCAACGCCATCTGCGTATCGAAGTCGAACTTGCTTTCGTCCATCGCTCCGGCCAGATCCATATCGACCGAGCCCATCCCCTCCATACCGCAGCGTAGCGCCATTGTGACATTGTGGCCCGAGACATCGAAGGTGCGGTAAACGCATTTGTCCGCCCCCTCGCCACCGAAGAAATCCGCGCCGGGTTTTCGCGCCTCTTCTGCGGAAAGGCATGAGGTACTCGACGCACCCTTTGTCATTTCGTCCATGATTTGCTGCCTTTGGGCCTTGCCCAGCGTCGGCATGTCAACGTTTGTGAACGTGAATTTGGTTTCCCAGCGGCCGGGCTTCATAGGAATAAACGCGTCTGCCGCCATTTCTGCTGCACGCTCTTGCTCGCTGACCGCGCCGTCGCCGTCGCGGTCGGCGCTGCTGTCCGAGCAGGAGGCGAGCGCCAACACGGCAAAAGTCGCACCAGCAGTCCGCGCAAAACGGTTCATACCGGGCAATCCCCGATGCGCTTACCCTCTATCTTGCCCTTCATGTTGATGGCACCCATCGGCGCGCCCTCGGTCGTTTGCTCGATCATCATCGCATAGCTGGTGGCACCGAACTTGCCGTCCATTTTGCTCTTTATGACCATGTTTCCGCCCGGCTTGCATGTCATGGAAACTTTCATCGCAGTGGATGAACGGTTCAGTTCTTCAAACGTGCAATTGGCTTCAGGCGGCGCTCCAAAGAAATTGGAGTCGGGCTTTTCGACCTGCTCTTTGGTCAGGCAGCTTTTGGAAGTCGTGCCTTCCGCCATTTTTGCCTTCATCATTTCGGCGGCTTGCGGCGGCAATCCCTTGCCATCGATTGAAGCGAACGTGACCTTTGTTTCCCATTCGCCCGGTTGCATGACCATTGCGCCGCCATCGGCCATTTCGGCCTTTGCCTCGGCATTGCTGACCTTGCCGTCGCCGTCGGCGTCGGCGCCCTTGTCGGAACATGCGGTGATGGCAAGAGCCGCCAAACCAACGATTAGAAATTTGCGCATAGTCATTCCTCCCGAAACTTTTCGATTCTGTCTTCTGTCGCGCATGGCCATAAAACGCAACAGCGATGACCGAGGCTGAGTTTGAAAGGTCACACTAAGGTCACGCCAAAACATGATGTGGTCCCGCCCGTGCACAATCAGGACGCAGACGGTCGCCGCCAGCGCCTTCGCGTAATAGTGCGGGGCCATCGTTACGCTGCGAATCATTGTTCTTCGTCTGAAATGATAAAACAAATTTGCGGCGTGTAGGAAAGTGGCTTTTTGAACAAATAAGGAACATATTGACAAGGCGGCCAAATATGGTATTACCAATAGTATGAAAGTAGCCGTCTCGATTCCCGATCCCGTTTTTGCCGAAGCCGAAGCCTTGGCAAAACGCATGAAACTGTCCCGTAGCAAGCTTTATGCGCGCGCACTTGATGCCTTTGTCGCGGGACATTCAACCGATGAGTTGACCGCGCTTGCCAATGCTATGGCCGACGATATCGATGAAGAGACAGCGCTATTCAGACGGGCCGGTGCGCGCAACGCCCTCCAGCACACCGAATGGTAAAGTAAGCCATTGCACGTTTCCCAGCGCGACGTGTGGTGGGCGGACCTTGGCGATCCGCTTGGCTCCGGCGCGGGCTTTAACCGGCCAGTGATCATCGTGCAAAGCGACGCAATCAACGTTAGCCGACTTGCGACCTATCTATGCGTGCCGTTGACGAGCAATCTCAACCGTCAGATCGCGCCTTGGAACATGCTACTGTCGGCAAACGCGACCGGCCTCGAAAAGGATTCTGTGGCACAAACGACTTTGTTATTTGCCGTCGACCAAAGCCAGTTGATCGAACAGACTGGCCGGATAACCGAACGACAGTTGGGGCAGTTGTTGGCGAAGCTCGATATCGCGTTGGGGCGAAGTGGGTGACTTCACTAAACGTTGCCTTATAAATCAATTAGCC
This sequence comes from Sphingomonadales bacterium, assembly GCA_031406495.1. Taxonomy (GTDB): domain Bacteria; phylum Pseudomonadota; class Alphaproteobacteria; order Sphingomonadales; family Sphingomonadaceae; genus Sphingorhabdus_B. The sequence continues at coordinate 37,652 of JANOHL010000057.1, forward strand.
CATGACCCAAAAGTCTTGAGAACTTGCGGTAATCGTTGTTTTGCTTCTGCCAACGACCGGCTACGATTGCTGGGTGGACATCAGCCGATCTGGCCATCGCATTGATGTCAGCGATGCTCGCAAATTTCCCCATCTTGTCGGTCCGCCACACGTCGGCGGGAATCAGCGCTTTCTTAGCTTCATCGTCTGCTTCGCGTTCGATCTTCTCGGAGCTATTTATCTCCAAATCGTCAACAATGACATCATCGGCATCCCGCATATGCAACGCCAGATGGGCGCACTCATGCAGTAGCGTAAACCAAAAATTATCGATCCGATTTCTGCGTAAAGTTAACGCAATGACGGGGATGCCGTCCCGTCGGCGCATAACCGCACCGTCAAGGTGGGTTCCGGGAAGATGTTCAAGAGTTAAGAGGGCTACGCCACGACGGCTTAGCTCAGCTTCGGCTGCGCGAGGCCCGTCCGATTGCGCACTCAATTTTGCAATAGCTCGCAGAGCCGAGCTATCAAACGCATTCTGATTGAACACCCCACTTACCTCTATTGCTGCAGACTTCAAACGGACACCGGCGCACCACGCTTGGAGCGCAATTGAATCAGTTCGCGCATTGGTTCTAGGGGTTGTCGTTTTGCGCAACATCGCTGGTGTCTGCATTCCACTGAATGCTCTCGACAAAAACTGCTCAAAGGTCTCAGAAGGCTTCAGTAGCCTCAATTTCGCTAAAGCCTTTGCCACCGGCTTTGAAAATTCTTGTACAGCCTGTGTTTGCGGATTTTCGTCTGCCCCAATTAGAACATGTGCTGGTATTCCAAGCTCCTGATGCAGGGCGCGGATCATATCTATGGTGAGGGCTCGCGTGCCATTTAGAACCTCCGAGACACGCGATCTGGAACCAATGTGAGGAATCAAATCTCGCGGGGTTAAACTCTGCTGCTCCATACGAAATTGTATGGCGGCGAGCGGAGTAGGAGCTTCAATCGGAAAATGCTCTTCTTCATAGCGTTCGACGAGTGTGGCGAGGATTGTTAACTCGTCTCCTTCATCAGAATCTAGTTCTGCATTCATAAGCGCCTCAATGCGCTCTAGGCCCGCTTGATAGTCGGCTTCTGACCGTATTGGCCTTATCCTATCGACAATCATTTTTTGCCTCCTCCAATGGTTACAGCGTTAATCGCATCATATTCTCAATGTGATCCCACAAATTTGATAAATATCACGCCGACTCCATAGTTCACATGAACCACAAGCCTATGCTTATTCCCACCTATGTTAAAAATCACCCGGTTGTCGGCGACAATGCTGGCTGCAGGATAAACTGCCTTGATGTCAGCAGGTGATTTCCAAGTCGCAAACTTGGCTTCCGCATACCAAGATTTAAGCGGTTGTTCGGCGTCTTCACGTCCCGGAAGGGACCAATATGCCTGAAGTTTTCCTCTCGTGATCACATGCATTGTTATCCCATAGTTCAGTTCCCATGTCAATATCAATGTTTCTATAATGGTATTATTGTTACCATTTTGGTATGTTTTAATTTGACAGGTGCTGGATAGATGTGTCATCAACCAACTCGAGCGACCCGACTCGCTTAAAATCATGGAGATAATGATGAAAAAAGGAACAAAGGTCCCGACGCAGGATGCACATCGCAGCTCTGTGTCTGGCAGGTTCGTGACGGAGCAATACGCAAACCGTCACCCGAAGATCACTGAACATGAGCGTATTAAACACCCAAAGTAGGAGAAGCACAGTGCCGAGATTAAAAGTGGCTCACATCAACGAGCAAGGGCAGAATATGATTATATTTCCGCTCGACCAATCATTTGGTCATAAGTCAACCAACGAACAGGAGGAGGCGCTATCGAGCTTAGAGTATCGCGCAAACCGTGCTGGTCTAGCTGGTCGTGCCGTCGCCATTTGGCAACATGGGAATCATATGCATTTTAGAGGCCCGTCGAATTGGCAAAATTTTCTCCGCAGCATAAGTATGCGATGGGTTATGGCCAATGTTAATCACGAACTTTCTTGGTGACACATGCTAGTGGCGCTGACTAACAATACGCATGATATCGGCGCCCAGCCCCCTTGCCCTCACCCCCCAAACAGTACATATAGCGAACATGGCAGAACTCATCATCCGGCGCGGGCTGGAAGAGCCCGAGACCGAAGGCAACTTCATCCCGCATAAACCCGAACGCCCAGCCAAGGCAGAAGGAGGGAGGCCGTTCAAGGTCGTCTCGGAATATAAACCTGCGGGTGACCAGCCGACGGCGATTCGCGAACTGGTGGATACAGCTCTCGCCGGTGAACGCGATCAGGTGCTGTTGGGGGTCACCGGCTCGGGCAAAACCTTCACGATGGCGAAGATGATTGAGGAACTGCAACGGCCCGCGCTGATCCTTGCGCCCAACAAGATATTGGCGGCGCAGCTTTACGGTGAATTCAAAAGCTTCTTTCCCGACAATGCAGTCGAATATTTCGTTTCCTATTACGACTATTACCAACCCGAAGCCTATGTCGCGCGGTCGGATACTTATATCGAGAAAGAAAGCTCGGTAAACGAAGCCATAGACCGGATGCGCCATTCGGCCACCCGCGCGCTTCTGGAACGCGATGACGTAATCATCGTTGCCTCGGTGTCCTGCATATATGGCATCGGATCGGTCGAGACCTATTCGGCGATGATTTTCGACATCAAGAAGGGGGATAGTTACGACCAGCGCGAGCTGATCCGCAAGCTGGTCGCGCTTCAGTACAAGCGCAATGATGCAGCATTTGTACGCGGCACCTTCCGCGTGCGCGGCGACAATCTGGAGATTTACCCCTCGCATTATGAGGATATGGCGTGGCGGATTTCGTTCTTCGGCGACGATGTCGAGGAGATATCGGAGTTCGATCCGCTGACCGGCAAGACCGGGGTCAAGCTCAACACTGTGCGCGTCTATGCCAACAGCCATTATGTGACGCCCGGCCCGACGATGAAGCAGGCGACGCAGGCGATCAAATTCGAGCTGACCGAACGGTTGAAGGAGCTGGAGATAGAAGGCAAGTTGCTGGAGGCGCAGCGGCTGGAGCAGCGCACCAATTTTGACTTGGAGATGATTGCGGCGACGGGCAGTTGCGCGGGCATCGAGAATTACAGCCGGTTCCTCACCGGTCGATTGCCAGGTGAGCCGCCGCCAACACTGTTCGAGTATCTGCCTGACAACGCGCTTTTGTTTGTCGATGAAAGCCATGTCACAATCGGCCAGATCAACGGCATGTCGCGTGGTGACCACCGGCGCAAACTGACGCTCGCCGAATATGGCTTCCGCCTGCCGAGCTGCATCGACAACCGACCGTTGCGGTTCAACGAGTGGGAGGTGATGCGTCCGCAGACCACCTATGTCAGCGCGACGCCCGGCAATTGGGAGATGGAGCAGACCGGCGGTGTCTTTGCCGAACAGGTCATCCGTCCCACCGGGCTGATCGACCCGCCCGTTGAGATTCGTCCGACCGAGGATCAGGTGCAGGATTGCATCAACGAATGTCGCAAGACGGCGGAGATGGGCTATCGCACGCTTGTCACGACGCTGACCAAACGCATGGCCGAGGATTTGACCGAGTTCATGCACGAGGCGGGGCTTCGGGTGCGCTACATGCACAGCGACGTCGAGACGCTCGAACGCATCGAGCTGATCCGCGATTTGCGGCTGGGGGTTTACGACGTGCTCGTCGGCATCAACCTGCTGCGCGAGGGCCTCGACATCCCCGAATGCGGGTTGGTCACGATATTGGACGCCGACAAGGAAGGTTTCCTGCGCAGCGAAACCTCGCTCATCCAGACCATCGGCCGCGCCGCGCGCAATGTCGATGGCCGCGTCATCCTCTACGCCGACCGCATGACCGGCAGCATGGAGCGCGCGATCCGCGAAACCGACCGGCGGCGCGAGAAGCAGGTCGAGTATAACCTCGAACACGGCATCACGCCGGAGTCGATCAAGCGCGCCATCGGCGACATCATCAAGGATGTCTCAAACCGCGATTCGGTGCTGGTCGAGATCGAGGACGGGCCATCCCACATGGTCGGCCACAATCTGCGCGCTTACATCGAGGAGCTCGAAAAGAAGATGCGCGCCGCCGCCGCCGACCTTGAGTTCGAAGAGGCGGGAAGGCTCCGCGACGAAATCCGTTCATTGGAGCAGGACGAACTCGGTATCCCGCATCCGCAACAGATCACCGCACCCAAAGGCCGCGCGACCGAGGGCAAACCGGGGACGCGGAAGACGCGGTACGGGAAGACGCAGCGGAAATTCGGGCGGTAAGGGCGCGGCTCAGAACAGCCGAACCACCGCCGACAATCCGGCGAGGCCCAATATCAACGCAACGGCACTGCGCCATAATGGTGCCGGCACCCGTCCGAAACATTTCGCGCCCAGCCAGTTGCCGAGCAGCATCGGCGGGAACAACAAAACCGACAGCCAGACCAACCGCCAACTCGCCAGCCCCAGCGCAAAGGATGACAATGTGCCTGCAATCGCGGTGGCGAAGAACACCAGCATCATTGAGGCGCGAGCTCTGGCGGGCTCGATCTGTTGGCGGAGATAATATGGCACCACCGGCGGCCCCGGCATTGCCGCAAAGCCGGTCATGATGCCCGACGCGATGCCGGTCGCAGCGGTTTCTTTGGGACCGGGGGTGAAGCCGGGTCGCCCGGGCAACAGGACAGCCAGGAACGCGCCAATCGCAATCGCCGCGATCAGCAGCCGCGCGACATCAGGCGTTGTCTCGGTGAGCAGCCAGATGCCCACCGGCGTCGCCACCACCGCAAACGCCGCGATGTTCAGCGCGCTTTTGCGGTCTGCATCGGCGTAGATGATCTTCAGCCCCACCGGCCCGATCAGCACCTGCAGGAGGATGCCGAGCACCACCGCCTCGCCCGGTGTCACGATCAGGCCCAGCAGCGGCACCAGGATGATCGCCATGCCGAAGCCGGTCAGCCCGCGGATAAACGCCGCGCCGAATGTCATCGCGGCGGCCCCAACCATCAGCCACGGCGCGACACCGGCCAGCGCGTCGGCGGGGTTTAGCATGAAGTGCGCGTCAGTTCCGCAAATCCGGCGGCGTCGCCTCGGCGGTTAGCATCGCAATCGCCTCATCAAGCGTCATGATGCGCTGGCCATCCGAACCCAGCGAACGGATCGCCACCTTGCCTTCCTCGGCCTCGCGCATGCCGACCACCAGCAAATGCGGGACTTTGGCGAGGCTATGCTCGCGCACCTTGTAGTTGATCTTCTCGTTGCGGAAATCGGCTTCGACGCGGATGCCTGCTGCCTTCAGCCGTTCGACCACCTGTGCGCCATAAGCATCGGCGTCGGACACAATCGTCGCGACCACCGTCTGCACCGGCGCGAGCCAGACGGGGAAACGCCCGGCATAATGCTCGATCAAGATGCCGATAAAGCGTTCGTATGAACCCAGTATCGCCCGGTGCAGCATGATCGGGCGGTGCTTTGCGCCATCCTCGGCGATATAGGCCGCGTCGAGCCGCTCGGGCAAAACCGTATCGGTCTGCATCGTGCCGACCTGCCATGTCCGGCCAATCGCGTCGGTCAGGTGGAATTCGAGCTTCGGCGCATAGAACGCGCCTTCCCCCGGCAATTCTTCCCAACCCCATTCGGCGGTGTTGCGGCCGGTAACCGCCACCGCATCGCGCAGCGACTGCTCGGACCAGTCCCACATTTCGTCCGAACCGAAACGGTTGTCGGGGCGCAGCGCGAGCTTGATCGCATAATCGGGAAAACCCAGATCCTTGTAGATCACGTCGAGCAGGTCGCAATACTTCGCAACCTCATCGACAATCTGGTCCTCGCGGCAAAAAATATGCGCGTCATCCTGCGTGAATTGCCGCACCCGCATCAGCCCGTGGAGCGCGCCATGCGGTTCATTGCGGTGGCAGCAACCCATCTCCGCGAGCCGCAATGGCAGGTCGCGGTAAGACTTGATCCCCTGCCGGAAAATCAGGACATGCGCCGGGCAGTTCATCGGCTTCAACGCCATCCATTCGGCCTTGTCGCTGACCACCGGTCCCTCATCTTCGGTATTGGGCACCTCGTCGGGAATCACGAACATATTTTCGCGGTATTTGCCCCAGTGACCCGATTGCTCCCATTGCCGCGCGTCCATGATCTGCGGTGTTTTGACCTCCAGATAGCCCGCCGCGTCGAGACGCCTGCGCATATAGGCCTCAAGCGCGCGGTAGATGACAAAGCCATTGGGGTGCCAGAACACCGACCCATGCGCTTCGGCCTGCAAATGGAACAGGTCCATCTCCGCGCCGATCTTGCGGTGGTCGCGTTTTGCAGCTTCCTCAAGCCGCACCAGATGCGCATCGAGCTGCTTCTTGTTCAGCCAGCCAGTGCCGTAAATCCGCGTCAGCTGCGCATTTTTCTGGTCGCCGCGCCAATAGGCCCCCGACACGCGCATAAGCTTGAATGCTGCCGGGTCGAGCTTGCCGGTCGATGCCAGATGCGGCCCGCGGCACATGTCCATCCACGCGCCCTCGCCGTGGCCCGAACGATAAACCGTCAGTTCCTCGTCACCGGGCAGTTCGGCGGCCCATTCGGCCTTGAAGCTCTCGCCATCGGCCTGCCATTTGGCGATCAGATCGGCCCGGCTCCACACTTCGCGGACCAGCAGCTGATCAGCGGCGATAATCCGGCGCATTTCCGCCTCAATCAGCGGCAGCTCGTCATCGGTGAAAGGTCCGCGTGTCGGCGCGGGCGCGAAGTCATAATAAAAGCCATCATCGGTCGATGGGCCAAAGGTGATTTGCGTGCCGGGAAACAGCGACTGCACTGCTTCCGCCAGCACATGGGCGAAGTCGTGCCGCGCCAGCTCAAGCGCGTCGGCCTCATCGCGCGTGGTCACCAGCGCCAGCGCCGCGTCACCATCGAACGGCCGCATCACATCGCGCAGTTCACCATCGACCCGCGCGGCAATCGTCGCCTTGGCCAGCCCCGGCCCGATGGCGGCGGCGATATCGGCAGGGGTGGAACCGGGCGCAACTTCGCGCACAGAGCCATCGGGAAGCGTGATTTTGAACATCTCAGACATGGGGAAGCCTATGGCGACTGCCGCCCTTTTGGGCAAGAGCCTAGGGTCAGGACCTATTAAATCGTTGCGTCGTCCGGGCGCCAGCTTCAATCCTCGCCGACGAATAGCGGCCCGGCAATCGCCGCTGCCAGCGCCGCACCCGCCAGCTGCGCGCCGATAAAGGCCGGGACGTTTGCGGGCGTGATACCCGAAAAGCTGTCCGAAAAGCTGCGTGCGATGGTGATTGCCGGATTGGCGAAGCTGGTCGAGGACGTGAACCAATAAGCGGCGGTGATATAAAGCGCGACGCTTGCCGGAACCCATGCGGGTCGGTGGCGGACGGTTCCGAGGATTGTCAGGACAAGGCCGAAGGTGGCGACCAGTTCGCCCGTCCACTGGCCGAGGCCGGTGCGCACCTTCGCGGAGAACTGGAGAATCGGGAGGTCAAACATCAGGTGAGCCGCCCATACTCCGAACAGGCCGCAAACGATCTGCACCACGATATAGGCCCCTGCGTCGCGCCCGGAGAGTTCTCGGCGTGACGCCGCAACAAGACTGACAGCCGGATTGAAATGCGCACCCGAAACCGGCCCGAACATCGTGATCAGCACAAACAATATCGCGCCGGTCGCCATCGTGTTACCCAAGAGCGCCACTGCAACATTGCCTCCCGCCAGCTGCTCCGCCATTATGCCCGAGCCAATTACGGTGGCGAACAGGAAGAAGGAGCCAACGCCTTCAGCTGCCAATCGCCGTGCTAGCGATTCAGGTGGCAACGGGCGCGTCCGACGTCTTGCCGATGGCGATGAGACGGTTTTGAAGCGTCATCCGGTCGATACTGTCGACCGGGAGCGAGAGGAACAGCGAAATACGGTTCTGGAGATATATGAGCGCGGTCTCGAATGCCTCGCGCTGGCCCGACCCGTCGACGGCGGCAGGGTCTTCGATGCCCCAATGTGCGGTCATCGGGTGGCCAGGCCAGATCGGGCAGGTTTCACCGGCTGCGGCGTCGCAGACGGTAAAGATGAAGTCGATCTGCGACGCGTCCGGAGCGGCGAACTCGTCCCAGCTTTTGGACCGCAGACCGGCAATTGGAAAATCAAGTCGGTCGAGCAGTTCGAGCGCCGCAGTGTGGACCTCACCTTTAGGGAAGCTGCCTGCCGAGAAGGCGCGGAAGCGGCCTTCGCCGTCGCGATTCAGCAAGGCCTCGGCAAGGATCGAGCGCGCGGAGTTGCCGGTGCAAAGGAAAAGGACATTGTAAAGACGGTCAGCCACAGCAGGAAACTTCAGGCTCTTGGGCTGGCATCGCCGGAGCGCAACACGCATTTTCGGCGGCTTTCTCCGACAAGGCCGAAAGCGCGGGACTATCGCCGTAGACGGTCGCCTCGCCGCTGGTATGAAATGCCTCCCAAACCACCCCGTCGGGATCGGCGATCCAGCTCTTTTCAGATTTGGCATAGCAGCAGGTGGTCGCACCTTCTTCGAGGACGGGGCCTCCTGCGTCGCGCAACCGGCCATAAACATCGCCAAGCTCATCGCTGTTATCGACCTGAATGCCGAGATGTTCGATACCCTTGGTCGCGTGTTGACCCATGGAAATCGCAAAATTTACGCGCGGATCATCGAGCATCCACTTGGCGTAGTCTGTTTTTCGCACGGTCGGTTCTGCGGCAAAAAGCGTTGAATAAAACCCAATCGATTGATCGAGGTCATTCACCCCGACGTGGACATGCAAGCGTTTCATGCGGTTTTCCTTTCGGTAACTTGGGAGTTTACTTCTTCCGGCGGCACGGCGCAGCTCGCACCGCCGCAGCAATTTTCCATGAGATAGCCGACCAGCGCATTCATCGCGGGATAGTTGACTGTGTAGATGAGCGACCGGCTACGGCGTTGCTGGCGAACCAGTCCGGCGCGGGTCAAATGTGCGAGATGGAACGACAGCGAGGAGCCGGGAATGTCGAGCGCCTCGGCAATCGCGCCAGCGGCCATTCCAGGCTCCCCGGCCTGAACCAGCAACCGAAAGGCCTCAAGCCGATGGTCTTGCGCAAGCGCACCAAGCGCTGAGATGGCGGAAGCGGCGTTCATCCACGACTAACTATTCGACTATTCTGGAAATGTCAATATGTCAGTTGGCAATCTCTATAATGTCAGGAGTCTATTTTAGTGTATTGCTAACATAATACACATTGATTATCAGACGATCCAGGAGGGCGCCAAAATGGCTGCAGAAATCGCATTGGGAAACGAAGGATGGTTGGCGCCGGGGCGGTTCCGCTGGGCAAAGGCGCTTGTGTGGCTTTTTGTATTGGCTGTCTTGTGTATCGCGGCCTTCAATTTGGCGGCCGATGCCAGCCTGCGGTTGTCCGCCATGGTTTCGGGCGACGCCTTTACCTCGCGCGCCAATTCGCCTCCGGTTGCGCGCCTGATCGCCGTGATTGTCGGGGCGATCGCGATGCTTCTAACCTATGCCCTCGCGGTCGGCTTTGTCGAACGTCGCAAAATTCCAGAGCTTGGGCTTTCCCGCTTGCCGCCCGATCTAGCCATTGGCCTCGCCATTGGCGGGCTGTTGATCGCGATGATCATCGGCCTGATGTGGAGCGCAAGCTGGGTCACGATTACGGCAACGCCGGTTACCCACATTGCCGAATCGCTTAAACAGTCGGTGCAGACTGGGGTGATTGAGGAAGTTTTGATGCGGATCATCATTTTCCGTTTGCTCTGGCGCGCGGCGGGCGTGTTTCCGGCGCTCATCCTGACCGCATTGCTGTTCGGCGGACTCCACCTTTCCAACCCTGATGCCACTGTCTTTGCCGCGCTATGTCTGGTCGCGGGCGAAGGGATAGGCACGGGGCTATATTTGCTGACGGGTCGGGTCTGGATGTCGATCGGAATGCACGCCGGCTGGAATTTTGCGCAAGGCTGGCTTTTCGGCAGCGCAGTGTCCGGGCTGAATTTCTTTGTCGGTGGCCCGCTCCAGACACGCCCTACCGATGGAGTGGCCACGATATTAAGCGGCGGCGGTTTTGGGCCTGAATCGTCGCTAGCGACCCTTCTTGTATCGTTAGTTGCGAGCCTGTTGTTCTTGGGGCTGGCGTGGAGAAAGGGTCGATTTGTAGCCGATGAGCCCGCGCAGTTGGGACAGGATGGCGCCAAAGTAAAGGTCACTTGACATGCCGATTGCCCAATAGTAAAGCATCCTTGTCTAATCAATAAGGAAGCTTGTCATGGCCAAATACAAAAGCCCCGCGATTCGCAGCTATCTCATTCGCCTTTTCGTGCTGATGGCGATTTATATGGTAACGCTGTTCGCGGCCGTCACGCTGTTCAAGGCGAAGGCGGTGACGGGTGTGCCGGCCTACGCGCTGGCGATTGCCCCGGCTTTGCCGATCATCGGCGTGTTTTGGGCAGTGATGCGGTTGCTGGTCGAAGAACCCGATGAGTTTGTAAAGCTAATGCACGTCCGGCAATGCCTGATCGCGACCGGCTTTTGCCTGACGATCATGACGATCTGGGAATTCCTGCAGAATTTCGATCTGGTGACGCAGGGCAATGGCGGGTTTGGCGCGGCATTTTTCTGGTTTATGGGGCTGGGCGTTGGCGCCTTGTATAATTGGCGGACTATGGGGCGGGACGGCATTAGCGGCACCACCTGCTGATGAAAACCCGCCTGAAAGTTCTGCGTGCCGAACGTGACTGGAACCAGCAGGATCTGGCCGATGCTTTGGGCGTATCGCGGCAATCGGTCAACGCCATCGAGACAGGGAAATACGACCCATCGCTGCCGCTCGCATTCCGCATAGCCGACCTGTTCGGCATGCCGATTGAGCAGATATTTTTGCGGGATTAGACGTTCTATCCTCCCCATTTCTGCGAAATGGAGAGGATGAGTTCGTCAACCCGCGTTCTTGTCTTTCCGGTAAGGCACGAATTCGCCGAGGCTGCATACCGCACCCTGCATACCACTCGTGCGGTCGACCAGTTTCAGCAGGTCGCCGCGGCATTTCTGGCTGCCGAACTGTTCCGTGACGATGATGTCGCTATCGCGCGCGAGGCCGGGGCATGAGAATCGCAGATTGTTGCGGTACACCAGATTGCCCGAGACGCGGTAAAGCAGGATATCGTCACTGATCCGAATCAGGTTGGTCGCATTGTAATCGCTGATGCAACTAACCGGCGCACCTGCAACCTTGCCTTCAAGTTGCCTGTTCAGCGTCTCTGCCTGTTTGTCGGTGAGCGGTTTAGGGGTGCTGTCCATTTCGGCGCAGGATGCCAGCGTCAATAACGGCAGGGCCAGCGCGGTCATCTTCATCATTTGCATGAGTCTTCTCCTTTGCCCCCGTTGCCGCAACATAACGCAATTTGGCTGAACAGGATATGATCAAGTGAGCGTGGCATGATGGCGCTTCTCTTGCGGGGTCACGTTCACGGTCATGCCGCCAAGATCGACGTCGGGCGTGCCTTCGAGCACCGCCAGCGCCCGCGCGCCGTTTGCCATTTCGAGGACAAGCGTGGCGGCACCGATAATGCCCTTTGCCACAGGGCGGGCGTAGGTCAGGACGCGGCCTTTGCCGTGCGGCGCGTCATCGAGTTCGACCGGTGTTTTTCTGTAGCCTTTGACCGGTTCGCCGTCCCACGGTTTTGCTGGTTGCTGCGCAGAATAGATGCCCACCGCCTGCTTCGACATCACGCCGCCATTGGCTGTGACCATCGCCGGTCGGGAGCCGTCCTTGCGTAGCGCCTCGACCATCGCGGCGAGGCTGTAGAGCGTATATCCATTGCCGGGCCCGCCGAAAAAGGAAAGTCCGCCGGTTAGGGTATAACGCCCAAATACTCGGGTGGGATCGTCAAAAGCGTCGATTGCGGCGAACACCGCGCAGGGGAAGCAGCTGTAGATATCGACCATGCCGAGGTCGGCGGCGGTGAGACCGGCCTGATCGAGCGCGGCGGATAGGGCAAAGTCGAGCGCGTCCGAGCCCGAGAGATTGCTGCGTTCGGATAGAGGCGGCTCGCTGGCTTCGGCGGCACCCGCGAGCCAGACCATATTGTCTTCTGCGATGCCCATTTCGCGCGCCTTGGCAGCACTTGTCAGGATGATCGCGCCGCCGAGATCGACCGCATCCTGCGCGACATGCCAGCGGCGGTAGATGTCGGTGAGCGGATAGTTGCCGTTGTTCTCGCCAGCCAGCTCGGCTTCGCTCCAGCTCCGCGCAAATTGCGCATGTTCGCGGGTCAGCGACTTTGCCGAAAACGCCGCCCACAGCTTTGCCATTTCGACGGCATAGTCGTCGCGTGTCAGGTCGAGCCGCGACCTTCGTGCGTTTTCGATGAGGCTGTAGGCGAGCGGCATCGAGATAATGCCGTGCCGGATTTCAGCGCGGCTGAGAATTGGGAAGACCGACAGCCGGTTATCGAAATCTTTGGTCGAGGGCTGCCGCCAATCCAGTTCTACCCCGGCCTTGCGCGCGCGTTTTGCGGTGCCGTTCGCCTCCGCGCCAACGATGATGGCGACACCGATTTCGCCGCGACGGATCGCGCCCGCCAGTTCGTTCACCATTGCCTGCGGGCTTTGGCCACCGACATCGGCGTAGATCAGTCGCGTGGCGCTGATCCCGCCCGCTGCACCGAACGCCTCCGGCACATTGTCGGGCGAACCGGTGCCCATCGACACGCCGCTATCTTCAAAGGTGCGAATTGCAGCGATTGTGTCGATTGCCGCGGTAACGGCTTGCGGTTGCCCGCTATCCGCGAGCGCCGCCTTGATCGCGGCCCCGGCCAGCTCCGACGGCGTTGGCCTTTCGCTTTGGCAATTCTTGCGGCTGGCCTCGCCGACGCCGATGATTACCGGTGCGCTTGCATCGAATCCATCCATCTGCGACCTTTCATATAATGCTTAACCGGACGATTAAATCTGCTGCCGGATTACGCAAGCTTAAAGGGAGAGCATGATGGCAGCGTGGCCGAAACTGACATGGGACAGCGAACCGAGCGGGCCGTTGAAGGGCATCAAGGTCGTCGATATGGCGACCGTCGTGCTCGGCCCCTTCGCCACGGTGAACCTCGCCGATCTGGGCGCGGAGGTCATCAAGATCGAGAATAGCGAAGGCAATACGCCCGGCGATCTGATGCGTCACGCGGGCGATTCGCCGACCGGGCAGCACGGCCCGATTTTCGCCGCGCTCAACCGCAACAAGAAGGCGATCAACCTCAATGTCAAGAAGCCCGAGGACAAGGCTGTGCTTGAGGCGCTGCTCGAAAACGCCGACGTCTTCATCCACAATGTGCGGATGGCGGGGATGGAGCGGCTGGGCTTCGGCTATGAAGCGGTGAAGGCGATCAACCCCGATATCGTCTATGTCCACTGCGCCGGGTTCGGTGCAGGTGGGGCTTATGGCGACCGGCAGGCTTATGACGACCTGATCCAGGCGGCTTCGGGTTTTGCTGCACTTTCCGAGCAGCGCGACGGCGGACGGCCGACTTATTCTCCGTCGTTGGTCGCCGACAAGGTGAGCGGGTTGTTCGCCGCGAACGCAACAATGGCGGCGTTGCTCGCCCGCGCAGGCGGTCAGGGCGGGCAGTTTGTCCAAGTGCCGATGTTCGAATGCTTCACCTGGTTCCACATGGTTGAAAATCTGTGGGGCGAAACCTTTATCCCGGGCAATGGCCGGATGGGCTATACGCGGTCGGTGAACCCAAGGCGGCGGCCCTACCCGACCAAGGACAGCTTCATCGCCATCGTCCCATACAACGACCGGCAATGGGAGAGATTCTTTCAGCTCGGCGGGCGTCCGGGCGTGTTCGATGACCCGCGTTTTTCGACCTATCAGGAACGGACAAAACATACTGGCGAACTTTATGCGCTGATCGAGGAAGTGACCGCGCTTCATACCACCGATGAATGGCTCGACCTGCTTGCCACGAACGACATTCCGGCGATGAAGTATAATCGTATGGCCGATGTTCTAACCGACCCGCATTTGAGAGATGTCGGTTTTTTCGAGGAACGCGATGGGGCGGAGATTGGCCGTTATCGCTCTATGCGGCATCCGGTACATTACGCCGGAACGCCTGCGTCAATCTACGCCGACCCACCGATGCTCGATGCCGACGGCGATGAGATTAAGGCTGCATTGGGAATGTGACCCCTCTCCCCATGGGAGAGGGGTATTCAAGCCAAAATCCCGCGCATGATGATGTCGATGGTATGCGCCTTGTAACGGTCACGCATTTCTTCGCTATAGTCGTCGATTTCGAAACAATGTCGTTGCACCAAACGTGCGGCAAAGAAGCGGTCGGATGCACCGGTGAGGGTAAAGTAAAAGAGTTGCGGGTCGATCTTGCGAAACACCCGCGCTTTTACACCGTCATTTATCAGCGTGTCATAGGCGCGGCTTAGCGGCTTCAGGTAGAGTTCGGCAATGCGCGCCGCTTCGACCGGTGCGCTGTCGCGCACCATCCGCATCAGCAAACGATTGAGATAGGGAAAGGCATAATAAGTGTCGATCACCGCGCTAACATGGCGGCGGAGCTTTTCTTCGGGTGGCATGTCCTTGGCAACCAGTGCCGCCACGCTGTTCACTATATTGCTCATGTCGCGGTCGAGCAGCGCCAGCATCAGGCCGTTCTTGTTGCCGAAATAATATTTGACCAGCGCGCTGTTGAGACCGGCGCGTAGCGACAGTTCGCTTAAGGACAGGTCAATCGTGTCGCCGTTGCGCATGATCTGACTCGCCGCCTCGATCAACTGATCTCGCGCATTGGCGTTGTCGTCATTTACCGGCTTTGGCCCATTTTGCACCATCAGCTCCCCCTCAACTGTTTAGCTATAAGCAGGTTCATCCCACCAAGGGAAGAAGTCTGGCAAATCAGTGGAAATTTTGTCGGGATAGGCTGGCGTTCGCTTTTCAAGAAAACTGGCGATGCCCTCCTGCGCATCGCCCGAGCGCGAGCGGCGATAGATCGCGCGGCTGTCGATTTTGTGCGCGTCCATCGGATGCGCCTCGGCGGACAAGCGCCACAGCATCGCGCGCGTCATCGCGACGGCAACCGGCGAGGTATTGTCGGCGATTTCGCGCGCCAGCTTTTGCGCTTCGGCGAGCAGGTCTTGCAGCGCGTGGACCGAACGGATCAGCCCCCCGGCCAATGCTTCTTGCGCATCGAACACACGGCCCGTCATGCACCATTCGAGCGCTTGGGCAATACCAACTATTTTTGGCAAAAACCACGAAGAAGCCGCTTCTGGCACAATCCCGCGCCGCGCAAAGACAAAACCGAACCTGGCGGTATCGCTGGCAAGCCGGATGTCCATCGCCAACTGCATCGTTGCGCCGATGCCGACCGCAGCGCCATTGACCGCCGCGATTACAGGCTTGGTACACTGGAATATCCGAAGCGTCAGCCGTCCGCCTGAATCGCGTACGCGTTCGTCGCTGAGCGACTCCACCTTCGATCCGCTGGCAAAGACTTGGCCCCCGCCGTCTGGCGTGAGGTCCGCCCCGGCGCAAAAAGCGCGGTCGCCCGACCCTGTCACAATCACCGCGCGCACTGCGTCGTCGGCGTCGATCAAATCGAACGCAGCGCACATTTCCTGCATCATCGTGCCGGTAAAGGCGTTCATCTTTTCCGGACGGTTGAGCGTGATCGTTGCCACGCCGTCGGCGACATCATACAGAATTTGCGTGAAGTCGATCATATCTGGCTCATTTCCAAAATCCGTTCGCATCGAGCTTAGTCGAGATGCCGGGAGGTGGTGCCAAGCCGATGGGTGTCTCGACTGCGCTCGACACGAACGGAAAAGAAGAACACCACCTTTGGCTGCTCACCTCGGCGCCATGCGGATCGCACCGTCGACGCGCACATCCTCACCATTGAAATATCCGCACTCGATCATCGTCAGCGCGACCTGCGCATATTCATGCGGGTGGCCGAGGCGTTTGGGGAACGGTACCGACGCGGAGAGCGCGTCCTTCACCTGCTGCGGCGCGCCGTGCAAGAGTGGCGTGTTGAAAATGCCCGGCAGGATCGTGTTGATGCGGATGCCCTCGCTCATCAGGTCGCGCGCGATAGGGAGCGTCATGCCGACCACGCCGCCCTTCGAGGCGGAGTATGCCGCTTGGCCCATCTGGCCGTCTTCGGCGGCAACGCTCGCGGTGTTGACCATCGCACCGCGCTCGCCGTCTTCCATGGGCTCCAAAGTCAACATGCCCGCTGCCGATTTGGCGATGCAGCGGAAGGTGCCAACGAGGTTGATCTGGATGATGCGGTCAAAGGCATCCAATGGGAAATGCTTGATCGAGCCGTCTTCTTTCGATCGGCCAGCAGTCTTGATCGCGTTGCCAGTGCCTGCGCAGTTCACGAGGATACGTTCCTGACCGTGCGCGGCGCGGGCCTTGGCAAAACCGGCATCGACGCTTTCGTCGTTGGTCACATTGACCTCGCAGAAAATGCCGCCGATTTCGGCAGCAACGGCTTCGCCCTTTTCGGCCTGCAGGTCGAACAACGCGACCTTCACGCCCTTGGCCGCCAATGCCCGCGCGGTTGCTTCGCCAAGGCCGGATGCGCCGCCGGTAACGACTGCTGCGATGGATGAGTCCAGTTTCATATAATCTCCTTTTCGTAAGCCCCTCCCCTGAAGGGGAGGGGAGTTAGGTCAAACCCGCTCGATAATCGTCACGTTTGCCTGACCGCCGCCTTCGCACATCGTCTGCAGGCCATAGCGACCGCCACTTGCTTCCAACGCATTGAGCAAGGTCGCCATCAGCTTGGTGCCCGATGCGCCGAGCGGGTGACCAAGCGCAATCGCGCCGCCATTGACATTGATCTTCGACCGGTCGCCGCCGGTATGTTTCAGCCAAGCAAGCGGCACCGGTGCGAACGCTTCGTTGACTTCGTACAGGTCGATATCGTCGATTGTCATCCCTGAGCGCGCAAAGGCACGGTCGGTTGCAAACAATGGCTCTTCCAGCATGATCACCGGGTCGCCCGCGGTCACCGTTAGGTTCACAATCCGCGCACGAGGGGTCAGGCCGTGTTCTTTCAGCGCCTTTTCCGAAACGATCAACACAGCCGACGAACCATCGCAAATCTGGCTGGCATTGGCCGCCGTAATCGAGCCGCCTTCCTGCAACAATTTGACGCCCGACAGGCTCTCGAAGGTCGCGTCGAAGCGGATTCCTTCGTCTGCATCATGCGTCGCTTTGCCTTCGGGAGTTTCGATTTCAACACCCACAATTTCATTTTTGAACGCGCCTGACTGCGTCGCGGCAATCGCCTTCTGGTGCGATTTGAGCGCGAACCGGTCGAGGTCTTCGCGCGAAAAGCCGTGCTTCTTGACCAGCATTTCGGCGCCCATGAACTGGCTGAACATGATGCCGGGATAGGCCTCCTCCAGACGCGGGCTTTTATATGTGCCGAGCCCTTCTTTCTTGAACAGCATCGAGGTCGAACCCATCGGTACCCTGGTCATGCTTTCGATTCCCGCGGCAAGCACGATGTCCTGCGTCCCCGACATCACGCCTTGTGCGGCAAACATCATTGACTGCTGCGAGGAACCGCATTGCCGGTCGATGCTGACCGAGGGGATCGAGTTGGGGAGCTTCGACGCGAGTACGATATTGCGACCGACATCGCCCGCCTGCTCGCCGCCCATCATGACACAGCCCATGATGACATCCTCGATTGCGGTGGGGTCGAAATCATTGCGGTCGGCAATCGCATCGAGAACCGCAGCACCGAGATCGACCGGGTGCACGCCCGCAAGCTTGCCACCGCGCCGTCCACCTGCGGTCCGCACTGCGTCTACGATATAGGCATCTGCCATCGTCACTCTCCTGGTTCTCGAAGTTTAATCGCACGATTAAACTTTGGAGTGAGAGAGTCAAGAAGGAGATTAGGCGGAGCCATTTCATGGCCTCGCAAGGCACGAAGATTCAAAGGCACGAAGACGCCTCGTTACCCAAATACCCTTGGCGGCATACCCACAATCTTCGTGCCTTCGTTCCTTTGTGCCTTGCCGGGCGAATGCCCGACCTTAAATTCACGCCGCTTCGCGCGCGATTGTGATGACTTGCGGATAGGTAAATTCAAGCAAGCCTTCCTCGCCCAGTTCCGCGCCAAAGCCCGACTGCTTATGCCCGGCAAAGGGAGCATTCGGCGCAAGGTGCATCGACTCGTTGATCCAAACCGTTCCGGTTTCGAGTTGCTCGGCAACCGCGACCGCAGCCTCCGGATTGCTGGTCCAGATCGAGCCAGCAAGCCCGTAATCCGAGGCGTTGGCGCGGCCGATGGCTTCGTCGACAGTCGCAAACTTCATTAACGGCATTACGGGTCCGAATTGTTCCTCGGCCACAATCCGCGCATCTTCGGGCGGATTATCGAGCACGGTTACGGGCACGAAATAGCCGGGGATCGACGGATCATGGTCGCCGCCGGTCAGGAATTTGTAGCCCTTGTCCTTGGCATCCTGAATCAGTTCGAGCACGCGCTTATATTGCTGCTTGTTCTGGATCGGGCCGACCGCAGTGCCTTGTTCGGCACCATCGCCGACCTTCACTGCTTTTGCATATTCGGCAATTGCGCCCGACAGTTCGTCATAAATATCCTCATGGATATAGATGCGTTTTGCAGCGATGCAGACCTGACCAGCATTATAGAAGCTCGCCCAAAACAGCTTTTCTGCGACCTTGGCAACATCGGCATCGGGCAGCACGATCGCTGCGTCATTGCCGCCGAGTTCCAGCGTGATCCGCTTCAAATCCTTCGACGCCGATTCCATCACGCGCTTGCCGGTCGCGGTCGAGCCGGTGAAGGTGATCTTGTCGATATCGGGATGCGAGGTGAGCAGCGGCCCAAGCGCATCGCCACCGGTGATGATGTTGAGCACACCCGGCGGGAACACGCCCGCAATCAGTTCGGCCATCCGCAAGGTCGCGAGCGGGGTGAACGGCGACGGCTTCAACACCATCGTGCAGCCCGACAGCAAGGCAGGCACAATTTTCTGCACCGCCATCAGTACCGGGAAATTCCACGGCACGATGCCACCAACGACGCCCACCGGGACGCGGCGGGTGCGGCTCAACCGCTTATCGCTATCTTCGCTGATCTTTTCTTCAAGATTGAGCATCGGCAGCGCGCGGGTCATGCCGACGCATGCCGCAATCTCGCCGGTCGCCTGTGCGTGCGGCTTGCCTTGTTCTGATGTCAGGAGGCGCATCAGCTCGTCGCTGTTCGCCTTGATCGCATCGGCCATCTTGGCAAAGTACGCGCGGCGTTCTTCGACCGAAGTCTTCTTCCATGCGGGGAATGCAGCGCGCGCGGCAGCAACCGCTTTGTCCAGCTCGGCCTGTCCGCAATCTGGCACCTGCCCGATAACCTTCTCGGTTGCGGGATTGACGACGTCGATCCATTTGCCGTTATCGACCAGCTCGCCGCCGATAAGGTTCTTGTACTGCATAGTCATCGAAATTCTCCTCATGTCGTGCCCTTGGCAGGCGAGTCTTTTGCATATTAGCGTTAAACCGAAGCCTTGTCCTGCTTCGCCCAATATTCGTCGCGGAGCAGGCGTTTGTAGAGCTTGCCGGTGTCGTGTCGGGGCAGCTCCGCGCGAAAATCAATCCGGCGCGGGATTTTTATGCCCGACAGTTTCTCACGCGCATAAGCGATCAGTTCGTCGCGTAGTGCGTCGCCCGCTTGCGTCATATCGAGCGGCTGGATGACCGCGATCACTTCCTCGCCCATCTCGTCATGCGGACCGCCAATCACCGCGACATCCTGAACCTTGGGGTGCGTCACCAGATGGTTCTCAATCTCCTGCGGGTAGATATTCACCCCGCCCGAAATGATCATGAAGCTCTTGCGGTCGGTAAGGTAGAGATAGCCTTCGTCGTCGAGCCGACCGACATCGCCCAGCGTGGTCCAGCCATGTTTGTTGGTAGCACCTTTGGTTTTTTCGGGGTCGTTATGGTAGCTGAACTTGGCTTCGCTTTCGAAGAACACCGTGCCTTCCTGACCCACCGGCACGTCGTCGCCATTCTCGTCGCAGATGTGCATCACTGCGTTAAGCGATCTTCCGACTGAGCCCTTGTGCGTCAGCCATTCTTCGCTCGAAATGAAGGTGATGCCGTTGCCTTCGGTCCCCGCATAATATTCGCGCAAGACCGGCCCCCACCATGCGATCATTGCTTCCTTGATGGGGATCGGACAAGGGGCTGCGGCATGAACTGCTGTTTCCAGCGTAGAAACATCGTAACGGCTGCGCACTTCCTCAGGCAGCTTCAGCATCCGGGCAAAATGCGTCGGCACCCACTGGCTCGCGTTGATTTTGTATTTCTCGATTGCGGCAAGCGCGGTTTCGGGATCAAATTTCTCCATGACAACGACAGTGCCGCCCAGCCGGTGAACCGCAACACACCAGCGTAAGGGTGCGGCATGATAAAGCGGTGCGGGGGACAGATAGATACTGTCGGCGGAAAATTTGAACGCCATCGCGGCAAGCCCCGACAGCGCATTGGGAGAAGCGATGTCGGGATCTTCGGGCAGCGGAAAGCGCACGCCCTTGGGTTGTCCTGTGGTGCCCGAGCTATAAAGCATATCGGCGCCGGCGCGCTGGTCGGCGACCGGGGTGATCGGCATATCGGCGACCGCAGCTTCAAAGGATTGCCATCCCGCATGTTCGCCGCCAACCATATAGCGCGCCACCGGGCTTTGCAGTTGGTCCAGCGTTTCGCCAAGATATGGCGAAGCGATCAACGCCTTCGCGCCACTGTCATTCAGGATATAATCCATCTCCGACGGCGTCAGGCGGCAACTGATTGCCACGTAGATCAACCCGGCGCGCTGCGCACCCCAGACGAGGTCGAAAAACTCCGCGCGGTTGTCGAGGCAGAACGCAACGGTGTCACCGTGGCCCAACCCAAGCGAGCGGAACAGGTGCGCACATTTGTTCGACCGCGCTTCAAGTTCGCCATAAGTGACGGTCTCGCCCGACCCTGCCATGACGACGGCGGGCTTGTCAGGGTTGGCGGTGGCGTGAACGCTGGGGTGGGTCATTTATTTGCCAGTCCAGTTCGGCTTGCGCTTTTCGGCAAAGGCCAGCGAGCCTTCGCGCGCATCGGCCGAGGTTACGACTGGCATCGCGATAGACATTTGCTTTTCCCACATTTCGTTCGAGTTCCAATCGGGCCGTTCGGTGATGATCCGTTTGGTCGCAATCAGCGCCAGTGGTCCGTTCACCGCAACCTTCGCCGCGAGTTCGAGCGCGGCATCGAGCGCCGCGCCATCGGTGACGCGGTTAACGAAGCCGATTTCATAAGCGCGCTGGGCCGAGATGAAATCGCCGGTCAGCGCCAGTTCCATCGCTATCCGCTTGCCGACGATTGCGGGCAACGAAAGCAAGCCACCCCCTGCCGCGACCAACGACCGCTTGACTTCTGGGATGCCGAACTGCGCCGTCACGTTGGCAACCAGCAAGTCGCAGGCGGTGGCAATCTCCATGCCCCCCGCCAGCGCATAGCCCTCGACCGCGCCGATCAGCGGCTTTTTGGGCGGCGCTTCGATAAAACCGGCAAATCCCTTACCCTTGATGCTGGGCAGCTCGCCCTTCAGAAACGCCTTTAGGTCCATGCCCGAACAGAATGTCCCGCCAGCACCGGTAATGACCCCGACGTTCAGGCTGGTATCGGAATCCAACTGCTCCATTGCCGCAGCAATGCCTTCGGCCGCCGCACGGTTGACCGCGTTCTTCGCCTCGGGTCGGTTGATCGTGATGATCAGCACGCCGTCTTGGACGTGGGTAAGGACTTCAGTCATGGAATTTCTCTCACTTCAATAGCCTTTCCCGTTCGTGTCGAGCCCCGTCGAGACACCCATCCGTATTGCCCGCCTTCTCAGTGTCTCGACGATGCTCGACACGAACGGGGAAAATGTATCGGCACTCATCTTGTTTTCGGCAGCCCCAACACGTGCTCGCCGATGATGTTTTTCTGGATCTCCGACGTGCCGCCGCCGATCGTTGCGGAGAAGCTGTTGAGATAGGCGCGGTGCCAGTAACCATCATCAACCGCGTTTTCGTCGCCAATATAATAGCCCGCGCGGTTGCCCTGGAATTGCAGCGAGAATTCGGTCATCTCGCGGATCAGCTCGGTGCGCGCCAGCTTGTTCATCAGCGCCAGCCCCATCGGCCAGTCGCTGGTGAGCGGGGCCATTCGCCTGCGCTGGTTGTTCAGATTCAGCGCCTGTATATCGATCATATACTCGACCAATTTGTCTCGCATCACCGGATCGTCGAGCACCGGCTTGCCGCCGCGTTTTGATGAGCGCGCCAGATCGACAATACTCATTACGTCCATCTCCTTGACGAAATAGCCACCCGCCGGATTGACCTTCGCGCCGCGTTCATATTCCAGTGTCTTCATTGCGACCATCCAGCCCTGCCCCTCCTCGGCCATCAGCCCCGAAACCGGAATCCGCGCGTCGGTGAAGAAGCATTGGGTAAAACCATATTCGCCGGTCAGTTTCTTCAGCCGCCGTGTTTCGACACCCGGAATTTTCATCGGCGCGAGAAAGAAACTCAATCCTGCATATTTGCTAGGCCCGTCGTTTGAGGTCCGGGCGAGCAGGATCATATAATCGGCGCGGTCGCCCAAAGACGTCCAGATTTTCGAGCCGTTGATGACATATTCGTCGCCGTCCCTGACCGCCTTGGTCTGCGCGCTGCCCAAGTCTGAACCATGTTCCGGCTCGGAGAAGCCCTGACACCAGACTTCCTCGGCGCTGAGCATCGGCTTGATAAACCGCCGTTTGGCCTCTTCGCTGCCGATATCGAGCAACAACGGCCCGGCCCAGCCATTGCCGATCGCATTCAACATGATCGGCGCGTCGTGCGCTTTCATAATCCGCGTCGCGATCCGCTGATATTCGGGATGCATGCCGTAACCGCCATATTCGACCGGCCAGCTCATGCCCAAATAACCCGCCTCGTAAACCTTGCGTTGCCAGTTGCGCAGGAAATCGAACTGCTCGTCGTTCGACACCTCCATGAAGGTCAGCGGCAACATAAAGCCGGGGTCGGCGACGGTGTTTTCGGCAAACCAAGCCTCGCACTGGGCTTCAAAATCGGCAAGTTCTTGCGCGCTAGGTTTGGTCATCGCTGATTCCTCTCTCGGCCTTTTAAGTGCGCGATTAAATAAGGGATTGCAAGCCTTAGCCGGATTTTTTGAACGGCCCCATTTCGCCAAGAAACGTAATCTCGCGCTCCATCGCCGCGCTTTCGCGTTCGAGAAAATCAGCAACCGCGCTGCGGAAACCCGGATTGGCGATGTAATGGGCGGAATAGGTCGGCACCGCCTCATAGCCGCGCGCCAGTTTATGTTCGCCCTGTGCGCCTGCTTCGACGCGGGCCAGCCCGTGCCCAATCGCGAAGTCGATGGCCTGATAATAGCATAATTCGAAATGCAGGAAGGGGATGTCCTGTGTGCAGCCCCAATAGCGGCCATAGAGGCAATCGGGCCCGATGAAGTTTAATGCGCCAGCGACCGGCTCATCCCCCAAATAGGCAAGAAACAGCACGATCTTGTCGACCATGCTCTGGCCGATGATGTCAAAAAATTCGCGGGTCAGATAAGGTTGTCCCCATTTGCGCGCGCCTGTGTCCTGATAATATGTCCAGAACGCGTTCCACATATCGGGCGTAATGTCCGCACCCGCGATCTGCTCGATCCGCACCGCTGTTTGCGCACCGGCGCGCTCCCGGCGGATGGCCTTGCGTTTGCGTGAGGACAGCGCCGTAAGAAACGCATCAAAATCGGCATAACCGCGGTTTTGCCAGTGGAACTGCGTACCGGTGCGGATCAGCCAACCCGCCGCACGAAACTGCTCCAACTCGGCCTCTTCGACAAAGGTGGCGTGCGCCGACGATAACCCGTTTTGGTCCACCACAGCCTCCGCCGCTCGCAGGATCGGTACCGCCAGCGCCGGATCGCGAAGCAACAGTCGCGGCCCCGGCACCGGCGAGAAGGGCGCGGCGATTTGCAGCTTGGGATAATATTGCCCGCCAGCACGCTCGAACGCGTCGGCCCAATGATGGTCGAACACATATTCGCCCTGACTGTGGGTCTTTAGGTAGGCGGGGAGGGCGGCGGCTGGAGCGCCATTGGCACCCTGGATCAGGATCGGCGCGGGTGACCAGCCGGTGCCGGGCCCGACGCTGCCCGATTCTTCCAGGGCGGACAGAAAGGCGTGAGAAACAAATGGGTTGCCGCTTGGGTTCAGCGTGTCCCACTGGTCAGCCGGAATTTCGGTGACTGCGTTCAGAAGTTCGGCGATGACGTCAGGCATCCCCACCCCGGTTTCCGTTCGTGTCGAGCATAGTCGAGACACCGATATGTCGCGCGCTACTTATGGGCCTCTCGACTATGCTCGAGGCGAACGGTGTTTTGTTACGCATATGCTAAGCGGGACGCACCTGCACCACCGCATCGATCTCCACAGTCGCATCCAGCGGTAGCACCGGCACCGCAACCGCGCTCCTTGCATGCTTGCCTGCATCGCCGAACACCGCCTCCATCAAATCAGACGCGCCATTGGCGACCTTTGGCTGGTCGGTGAAATCGGGGGTCGAGGCAACGAACACACCGAGCTTTACGATCCGTTCGACGCGGTTAAGGTCACCGCCCAATGCTCTCTTGATCTGCGCGATGATCATCGTCGCGCATGCTTTGGCGGCGGCCTGACCTTCTTCAAGGCTGCGGCTGTCGCCGACCTTGCCGGTCATCAGATTGCCGTCGATGAACGGCAATTGCCCCGACGTGTAGAGCATCCCGCCCGCCTCGACCGCTGGCACATAGGATGCCACGGGGGCGGCGGGTTCGGGAAGGGTGATGCCGAGTTCGGCGAGTTTAGCTTCGATCATATCTGCTCCAATTCTATCGCGGGCGCGGGCAACCCCGCCAATAATTTATCCCTGATCCAGCTTTCCGCATCGGCCCAAAGGTCGTTTCGCGCATGCGCCGCCTTCGACGTCTTGATATGCCGCGCGAGCAAAGGTTCGCCAACCATATGCAATCGCCAGACATCGGGGTTGTGTTCGGCAATCGAATGATGCTGATGCCCCAGATCGTCGACGAATACCGCTACCGACGGCTCATATTCGGCGATGATTTTTGCCAGTGCCTCGCCCTTGCCGCCCTGGTTGCAGTAAACCGGAAAATCGATACCGACCGCGCGCAATTGCTCGGCCCTTGGTCCTGCACGGTCGTCCAGCAGGTTGGTGAGGATCACGACATCGGCGATTTCGGAAAGCGAATTGATTGCGGCGACCGCACCGTCAATTGCCTGCTGGCGGTGCATCTCGGTATCGAAAAAGCCTTTCAGATATTCCCACACCAGCCCGCTTTCGACCTGTGTGCCATCATGCTTATGGCGCAGCGCGAAGGAGAAATGGTCCGATTCGAGGTCGAAATGGAGATGGTGCGCCTCGTCGATCCAGTCGCGGAACGGCACCACCATGTGCAACAACACCTCGTCGCAGTCGGAGATCAGCAAAGGACGGCTCATGCTTCCAGCTCCTGCCTTGCTGCGACCAGTATTGCGGGCGACACGCCGATAATATCGGCACAAGCGACAAGATCCGGCTCATGCGCTTCAAGAAAAGACAATATCGCCGCCTGTGTGCTGCGTTCGTTAATGCTGGCGCGCAGGCCTTCAGGGGTCAGCCCGGTTAGCGCCAGCAACCGTTCGGCGCGCTTCTCATCCATCAATGCCCAAGCCAGTGCCTGGAACGCCATGCTTGACGCCTCTAACTTGCCATTTGTTTCGTGCATGGCTTTCGCTTAAGCGAAGAGCGAAGGGAGGCAAAGGGCGTAAATGACGCAGATCGCAAAAAAGGTGATGATCGTTGAAGATAACGAGCTGAACCTGAAGCTGTTCACCGACCTGCTGCGCGCGCATCAATTCAATGTGGAGGGTGTACGCGACGGGCGGCTGGCGATCGATCAGGCAAAGACGTTCGCCCCCGACCTTGTTATCATGGATATCCAGCTACCCCATGTTAGCGGCATCGACCTGATCGAGGCGATGCAGAAGGATGCGGGGCTATCGGCGATCCCCGTGCTGGCGGTCACCGCTTATGCCGGCAAAGGCGACGAAGAACGCATCCTTGGCGCAGGCGCGCGGGCCTATTTGTCGAAACCG
Source organism: Sphingomonadales bacterium (assembly GCA_031406495.1). GTDB lineage: Bacteria > Pseudomonadota > Alphaproteobacteria > Sphingomonadales > Sphingomonadaceae > Sphingorhabdus_B. The sequence continues at coordinate 63,906 of JANOHL010000057.1, forward strand.
GTGTCGGTGATGAAATTTCTGGAGGCGGTGCGGGGGATTGTTGGGTAGGATAAGCTATGTCTCATTATTTCTTGCAAGCTGATGCAGATGGAAAAATCCAACAAATTTTCAAGGATGGCGAAGCATTTTCGGGATCAATCAGTTTAGAGACACCCGACGCTATCGTCAGGATTTACTATGATTTAGCTGCTCATAACCTGCAACAAATGTTAACACAGGCCGACAATCAGATGCGGCGACGCTTCGGTTTGCAATCATTCTTAATGAGCCTCACTGGGCTGGAAGCCTTCACCAACACATTTTTCCATTTGCGCGCCATCGAATTGAACAACAACGCGATGCTGGAACGAATTGGCCAAACACACGGCTCATTGTCTCGAAAGATTTCTGATTTAATCGGAATGTCAAACGACGGCCCATTTGTTGACCAAGAGGCGATGATCGAAAAAATTTTCGAGCTATCGCAACTCCGAAACGAAATCGTGCATCCACGGTGGCAGCCGTCGTCAATGACGTTTCACGACGGTGGCGTGCCAATGATTTTTCAGGGAATGGTTCAGAATTTTCAAGCGGCATTTGAAGAAGAAGGCTTTTGCAGAGAAGCATATTTGCATTGCCTGCTGCTGCCTGCCAGATACTCGGAAGCTTTAGGGCATGACGACATAAGCGGCTTCATGTTTCGATGGTGCGCGCGTTACCAACTGTCGATGGAGCAGCTTTTAGGTGAATTGGGCGAATCAAAAAGGGCGCCCGAAGCGCCCTGATCGATAGCTTTCAAGCCGCAGAAACGCTTACTTGATCTTGGCTTCCTTGAACTCGACATGCTTCCGCACGACGGGGTCGTATTTGCGGAACGTCATCTTTTCAGTGATATTGCGCGGGTTTTTTTTGGTCACATAGAAAAAGCCGGTGTCAGCGGTGCTGACCAGCTTGATCTTGATTGTGGCTGGCTTCGCCATGGCCCATTCCTTCGTTGAAAAATTTCGTGCTAAAACTGCGCGGCGGTTTTGCCGGTTCGTTCACAGACGCGGGCCAATGCTGCTTTGGAGGACGAAAGTCAAGCCCCGTCAGCGCGAATTTGGCCTCTGGCGACGATGATATTGTCTCAAAACGTCATGCTGAACTTGTTTCAGCATCTTACTTTTTCGTCACCGTGGCAAATTAAGATCCTGAAACAAGTTCAGGATGACGTGGGTTTGGACGCAAAACGCGGCGCCTTTCACCTCATATTAACCATGTTGGCGCAGACCACGTCTGTTGGGTAACGGGTAAGGGGCAAAGCCTGTGGATATGGACCACGACCAATTGATGATGGTGCGCGCGGAGTTAAGCGACCTTTTGGACGCGTTGCAGCTCACCTCGTTCGACGCCAATCCGTTGCAGTTCCTCGTCCGGCTGGAGGCGATACGGCATACGGCGGTCGTCCACCATTTTTCGGCAGTCGCGGAAATTGCGGGCATATTCGAAGCATCGATGCAGCGGGTCATCCATCATGGCGGGGCCGATTCGGTGGTTTCGAGCTTCACCGGTATATTGGGCGACGCGATCGGCTGTTCGCAACTGAGCCCGGCGGTGACGCAGTCGTTGCTGGCGTCGGTTGCGATTCGGTTGCCAAATTAAGCTGCTCGTTCGGTCGCAGTATCGGCTTTGGCCGATAACTGAGAACAATTGTAAAGAAGGCACAAAGATACAAAGGCGCAAAGATGGTGGCTTGCCTAACCAGACCCCTTTGTGCCTTTGCGCCTTGCTCGCCAACGGCGAGCCACCCAAAAAACTCTCAACCAGAAATGAAGCCGCATTTTAACCCTGAGCGGATATGAAAAGCCATGGACGCCTTCCTCACCACATTCCTGTCGGTAATCCTCGCCGAAATGGGCGACCGGACGCAGATATTGGCGGCGGCGCTGGCGCTTCGGTTTCATAAAGACGGAACAATCATCGCCGGACTGGCATTGGCGACATTGCTCAACTGCATGCTGTCGGCGGTCGGCGGGTCGGTGATCGACGGGTGGATCAGCGAGGCACCGCTCAAACTATTTGCCGGCCTCGCTTACATCTTCGCAGGCGCTGGCATGTTGATGTGGCGGCGCAAGGTCGATCCGCTATTGGGCTGGAAGACGGGCGCGTTCTGGACGGCGTTTCTGGGGCTGTTCATCCTGCAGTTCGGCGACAAGAGCCAGTTCATCATCGCCGCCAACGCGGCGAGGGCCGATCTATGGGGCTTCGTGCTGGCTGGCGGGTTTGCAGGGATCATGGCGGCATGCTTGCCCGCGATCATATTGCGTGAGCGGCTGGCGGTTATCCTGCCCGTCAAACCGATCCGTTGGGCAGGTGGAGCATTACTGCTTTTGTGGGGCGTATTGCTGGCACTCGACGCGTTTGGGTTGCGATAACAAAAAGGGCGGATGAAGCACTCAGCCCCACCCGCCCTTTTAATGACAATATCGCTTATTCGGCAGCGGCGCCCAGATTGGTCGCCGAAAATTTGCCGCGACGGTCGATTTCGATGTCGAACGCAAGCCGGTCGCCTTGGGTCACCTGACCCATGCCCGAGCGTTCGAGCGCGGAGATGTGTACGAACACATCCTCGCCGCCATCGTCGCGCTGGATGAAGCCGAAGCCCTTCATATCGTTGAAGAACTTGACCGTACCATTGGCGCGTTCGCCGGTGGTTTCGCGTTGCGGTCCGCCGCGTGGAGGTCCGCTATCGCGGTCGCGTGGCTGAAAGCCGCCGCGATCACCACCACGGTCATAGCCATCACGTTCCGGACGCGGTGCGCGTTCGGGAACGGCGATTGGTTCGCCATCGATCACCAGATCAGTCGCCGACACCTTGCCGCCACGATCAACCAGCGAGAACTCAAGCGGTTGCCCTTCAGCAAGGCCGCTGAGCCCGGCCTGTTCGACCGCGCTGATATGCACGAAAACGTCATCGGGGCGGTCATCAACCTGGATGAAGCCAAAGCCCTTTTGCGCGTTGAAAAATTTCACGACGCCTTTTCCGGAGCCGATTACTTGTGCTGGCATGGGTGGACCTCCTGGAGCGCGCCGTGGAGCGCCGAAGCCGCCCCCAGCTCCCGCACCAGCATTATATCCGCCGCCGCTGGGGCGTCCGCCGCCAAAATCGTTTTGGGCTGGCGCTCGGTAACCGTCGTAACTTTCGTCACCAAAGCCGTCTCTTTTGTCGCGGCCCTTACCGCGCCGCTTGCGATCAAAATTCATAACTACGTATTTGCCTTCTCATCGCCCATTCCGTACGTTGCCCGGCAGTGTAGGGCGACAGTCCTGCCATGCTATTCGCGCGTTCCTTTTTGATCGCACGGCGGGGTTCATACCCTATTAACGCCATGCGCGATAGCAATTTTATGTTACATTACACGGTGTCCGGGCATGTGGTTCCTGTTGCCTTGCGAGTGACGCTCGGGCACAGAAGCCCGCATGAGTTTCAACCTGTTCGTTTCGCGCCGGAACACCGGTTCGATGCCGACACCATTTGCCAGCTGAAGGGCACGAAATTGAGCGTTTTCCTGCACGAAGAAGATTTACCCGCCGGAGTTCTGGCCGCGGGGCCAGTGGCCGTCGATACCGAAACAATGGGCCTGATTACCCCACGCGACCGGCTGTGCCTGTTGCAGATTTCGGACGGAAACGGCGACGAACATCTGGTGCGTTTTGGCCCGCATAGTGATTTTGCCGCACCCAATCTGCGCGCCATATTGGCCGATCCAGCAAGGCTAAAGCTGTTCCACTTCGCCCGATTCGATTTGGCCGCGATTGCGCATTATTTGCACGTTGTGGCGGCCCCGGTGTTCTGCACCAAGATCGCATCACGGCTGTGCCGGACCTATACCGACCGGCACGGCTTGAAGGAACTGGTGAAGGAAATGCTCGGCACCGATATATCCAAGCAGCAACAATCGAGCGACTGGGGCGGGCCGACCCTGTCCGACGCGCAGAAGGACTATGCGGCGAGCGACGTGCGCTATCTGCACCGCCTGCACGAAGAGTTCGTGGTCCGGCTCGAACGCGAAGGCCGCGCGCATCTGGCGCAAGCCTGTTTCGACTTCCTGCCACACCGCGCCGATCTCGATCTGGCCGGGTGGCCCGAACAGGATATTTTCGGACATAGCTGATGTCAGAACTCGCCGATCTTGAACGCACACAGCGACAGAAATGGGCAACGCCGGGCGGCAGGCATGACCGGCTGATCCGGTCGTTACGCGTCGTGCTGCCCAGCATCATCGGCATGCTGGTGGCGGTTTTGGCGTTCAGCCCCTTTACCGGCACCGACGAATTGAGCTTTGTGCTGGCAAAAGACGAGGTCAGCCTGGCGCGCGAACGGATGCGCCTGACCGAGGCCCTGTACCGCGGCGAGGACAGCAATGGCCGTCCGTTCAGCTTGCGCGCGGGCAGCGCCGTGCAAAAAAGCTCTGCCGAACAGGTGCTGAATATGACCGATCTGTCCGGAAGGATCATGCTGACCGATGGACCGGCATCGATTGTCGCTGGACGCGGGCTTTATGACCTCAACAAGGAAAGCATGCGCGTCAGCGGGCCGCTATCGGTACAGTCGCCGGGTTACAATATGGTCGCGAGCAACGTCGAATTCTCGCTCAATACCAAGAAAATGCAGAGTTTTGGTCCGGTGAGCGGTCGGACCAAGGTCGGCACCTTCAGCGCCGGGAGACTAAGCGCCGATCTCGATACACGTGTTGTCCGTCTCGACGGCGGTGTGCATTTGCGTATCGACCAGAATGCGATTAAGTGAGGCCAAGTGATAATGTCCCGTTCCTTGACCGCCGGTCTGGCAAGCGTCGTTTTAGCGGCGGCGTTGTTTTCAGCGGCTGCTCCTGCACAGACGATCCGCAATCATAATAGCAACGCGCCCGTAAACTTCGACGCGGGTGCGCTCGAGTTACAGGACCGCGCCGACCGGGTGGTGTTGACCGGTGGCGTCACCGCGACACAGGCGGGGTTGACGATGAAGGCATCGCGGGTCACCGCTGCCTATTCGAACAACGGCGGCGTCGACGTGAACCGCCTCGATGCAACCGGCGGGGTAACGATTACCAAAGACGATCTGCGCGCCACCAGCAACGCGGCGATATACGATCTCAATTCCAATCTGATTACATTGATCGGCGGCGTTAAACTGGTGCAGGGCAGCAACCGTTTGAATGGCGGGCGGCTGGTGATCGATCTGAATTCGGGCCGATCGACGATAAACGGCGGCGGCACACCCGGCATCAACAATTCCGGCGGACGTGTGACCGGAACGTTCACCGTACCGCAGCGTAAAAACTGAACTCAAGCGTGCTGTGCACCTGCCTTCGCAGGAGCACCGGTCGGCGATAATCCGGCAGGCATGAATCATGCCAATTGCATATTGCCTGCGCTTTCACTAGCACCTGCGAGCATAACCAATCGATAATTGCGGGCCGAACATTTTATGGACAGCATGACTGCGCATCCCCCTGTTACAGAACCGGGCGTCACCGATGCAAGCGCCGCCGAAGCCTTGCAATCCGGGCTGGGCGTCGTGTCGATCGCCAAAAGCTATGACAAACGCGCAGTGCTGACCGACGTTTCGCTTTCGGTGGCGAGGGGCGAAGTCGTCGGGCTGCTTGGCCCCAATGGCGCGGGCAAGACCACCTGCTTTTATTCGATCATGGGGCTGGTAAAGCCCGATAGCGGGCGGATCATGCTCGATGGCGAAGATATCACCCGGCTGCCGATGTATCGTCGGGCGATTTTGGGGCTTGGTTATTTACCTCAGGAAACCTCGATCTTTCGCGGGATGACAGTCGAGCAGAATATCAGCGCGGTGCTGGAGATGTCCGAGCCCGAGCCCGAGGCACGTGCCGAAAGGCTCGACAAGTTGCTCGGTGAATTCGGGCTGACGAAATTGCGCGCGGCTCCCGCTATGGCGCTTTCGGGCGGTGAGCGGCGGCGCTGCGAAATTGCGCGCGCGCTTGCGGCCAACCCCTCGATCATGCTGCTCGACGAACCGTTTGCTGGCATCGATCCGATTTCGATTTCGGATATCCGTGATTTGGTCAAGGAACTGAAAGGTCGCGGCATCGGCGTTCTCATCACCGACCACAATGTCCGCGAAACGCTCGACATCGTCGATCGCGCTTGCATCATCTACGGCGGGCAAGTGTTGTTCGCCGGTTCGCCCGAAGCGTTGGTCGCCGACCCGAATGTGCGCAGGCTTTATCTGGGCGAGAGCTTTGCGATGTGAGCCAGCTTTGGCGCCGTTGCGAACAGTTGATTCCGTTCGCCTCGAGCGAAGACGAGACACCCAGAGGTTGCGCGCGACTGATGGGCCTCTCGTCTTCGCTCGAGGCGAACGGAACTGTTTAGGGTAGTTTAGGCGCATGTCCTTAGCGCCCCGCCTCGATTTACGCCAAAGCCAGTCGCTGGTGATGACGCCGCAATTGCAGCAGGCGATAAAGCTGCTTGCCTTGTCATCGGTTGAGATCGAGGCATTTGTTGCCGAAGAGATCGAACGCAACCCGTTGCTGGAGGCGGGCGGCGGGGAAGCGGCGGGCGAAGTACCGTTCGACGACGCCCCTGTTCAACCGCTCGTCGAGAGCAACGAGCGCGGCAGCGATGACGTGCTCGGCGGCAACGACATGGCGGCCAGTGAGGCACTCGATATCGATTTGGGTGCAGAGACGTTCGACCGAAATGGTAGCGCCGATGGCATGCTGGGGCTTTCGGGTGGCGGGGCGGCAAACGGCGCAACCGGCGAAGGCGCGGACTTTGACAGCTTCGCCGCCGCCGACATATCCCTCCGCGAACATCTGCTCAATCAGGCGGGTTCGACCTTGTCGGGCCAGATATTGTTCCTGGCACAGCAACTGATCGAGCAAATCGAGCCCACCGGTTATTTGAGCGCCGATCTCCTCACGACCGCGCACCGGCTCGCTGTGCCGATGGCGGAGTTGGAGGCGGCACTGGCGGCGGTGCAGACCTTCGACCCGACCGGGGTGGGCGCGCGCAATCTGGCGGAATGTCTGGCGCTGCAGGCGAAGGAGGCCGACCGTTACGACCCGTGCATGGCAAAGCTGATCGACAATCTCGACCTCGTGGCACGCGGTAGTTTCGACCAATTACGGCGCTTGTGCCGTGTCGATGACGAAGATTTACGCGACATGCTGGTCGAACTGCGCAGCTATGACCCGAAACCCGGTTGCCGCTTCGAAAGCGAAGCGAGCGTTGCCGTAACCCCCGATATTTTCGTGACCGCGCTCGGGCCAAAAGCAGGAGGCGGATGGGCAATCGAACTCAACAGCGCCAATTTACCGCGCATTCTTATCAACAAAAGCTATTACGCCGAGCTCGGTACCGACAAGGCGACGAAGGCTTGGCTGAACGATTGCATGGCCGACGCCAACTGGCTGATAAAGGCGATGGACCAGCGCCAGCGCACGATCATGAAGGTCGCAACCGAGATCGTGAAGCAGCAGGACGGATTTTTCCGCAAAGGCGTAGCACTTTTAAGGCCTTTGACGCTGCGACAGGTGGCCGAAGCGATCGAAATGCACGAATCGACGGTCAGCCGGGTGACCAGCAACAAATATCTGAGCTGCGATCGCGGACTGTTCGACCTAAAATTTTTCTTCTCGTCAGGGGTTCAATC
>JANOHL010000081.1:0-56313 GCA_031406495.1 Sphingomonadales bacterium
CAACCGTCAGCCCGAGATTCCGGGTGACGACGACAACCGCCGACTGGTTGAAATTGGCGTTCAGCGCTGCAACCGCATCAGTCTTTTCAGAACGGTTCATGCATTACTCCTTATTTGGGCCTGTCCAGCGGACCAGCCAAACCCAACACGACGATGCGAACAGCCATTTGCAGGCCATCCGCGCTACTAGTCCGTGGGGAAGTTTCATGCCGGTTGCTTAGGGACGCGAACGTCCGGGAGCGGGTGGCGAAGGTGCAACAAGCACCTGAAATCTCTATCCCCGTCTAGGCTGGAAATTAAGACCCGCAAATTCGGGCCACCAACTGTCTCGGACGGTTGTCCGGTAAGGCCGTCGCCTTGCCGAACGAGCGTGCAGGTAGCAGGAACGGGGGGAGAGTCAAGAGGAAGGGCGCTATTCGACCGATGCGCTCCCCATCTTCCCAACCCCCAACTTTCCCGTTACCGCGCGTTCATGTCTCAATCTGCCCACCTGCCGCGCTCGCACTTCCTTCTCGCTGTCGCGGTCATGGCGGTGTGGGGGAGCAATTTTGTTGTGATCAAACTGGCACTCACACATTTGCCGCCGTTGTTGCTCGCAACTCTGCGTTTTACCTGTGCCTTCTTGCCTGCGGTGTTCTTTCTGAAACGCCCGGCGGTGGCTTGGTCCAATCTGGCGGCATATGGCGTGCTAATCGGTGCGGGGCAGTTCGGGCTTCTGTTTCTGGCGATAAAGGGCGATATCACGCCCGGCCTCGCGTCGCTGGTGGTGCAGATACAGGTGTTCTTTACTATCGGGCTGTCGATGCGATTGACAGGCGAGCGCGTGCGGCCCTTTCAATGGGCGGCGCTGGCGTTGGCGACATTGGGGCTGGGGGTGATCGTTACCCATTCGGACGGCAGCGCCACGCCTTTGGGGCTGGGCCTTGTCATTGCTGCCGCCTTCTGCTGGTCGAGCGGCAACATGGTGGCACGTGCGGCAGGTAAGGTCGATATGCTTGCATATGTTGTGTGGGCCAGCGTTTTTGCGGTGCCGCCATTGTTCCTGTTTGCGCTGATTTTTGAAGGCTGGCCCGCGATGGTTGCTGGTGTGCAGCAGGCGACAGCAGTCACCTGGGGCGCTGTAGTGTGGCAGGCGGTGGGCAACACCATGTTCGGCTATGGCGTCTGGGGCTGGCTGCTCGCGCGGCATCCGGCGGCGACCGTTGCTCCTATGGCCCTGCTGGTGCCGGTGTTCGGCATGGGCGCGTCGGCGCTCTATCTGGGTGAGCCGTTGCAGGACTGGAAACTGCTGGCGGCGGCGCTGGTGATGGGCGGGCTGGCGCTTAGCCTGCTGTGGCCGCGATTTGTGAAGTCGGCTGTCGTCGTCTAACAACGCGTTGGGGACAGGGGACACGCGGATATGCCATTGGCATTCACCTTTTGGGATTGGGCTATCGTCGCCGCTTATGTTGGGCTGCTGAGCGTTGCTGGCTATGCGGCGTCACGGCAGAAAATTGCTACGGCGGACGATTATTTCCTCGCTAGCCACCACGCACCGACCTGGTTGGTTGCGGTGTCGGTGCTTTCGACGATGCAGTCTGCGGCGACTTTTCTGGGCGCGCCCGATAGTTCCTATCGCGGCGATTACACCTATCTCGCCACCAATTTCGGCGCGCTGATCGCGGCGTTTCTGGTCGCGCGGTTCCTGATCCCGCGATTTTATGCGCTCGGCGCTTCGACCGTTTATGAACTGCTTGAGGCGCGGTTCGATGTGGTGGCGCGGCGGGCGGCGGCGGCGATGTATCTGGTCGGGCGCATTCTGGCCAGCGGCGCGCGGCTATATCTGGCCGCGATTGCGGTTTCGATGATGATATTTCTCGACGTGTCGGCGGAGCATATCATGATCGCCTCCGCGGTGCTGGTGGTGTTTGGCGTCGTTTTCACCCTGTTCGGCGGCCTTAACGCCGTAATCTGGAGCGACCTTGTGCAGGTCGTCCTGTATGTCGGCGCAGCAGTGTTTGTGCTGGTTTTCCTGCTCATGAAAATTCCCGCTCCATTGTCTGAAATCTGGAACGCTCTGGGCAATGCACCGAGCCAAGGACTGGATGGGGGTGCCGACAAGCTGATTTTGTTCGACTGGTCGCTCGATTTTTCCAAACCCTTTTCGGTATGGGCGGTGCTGACCGGCATCGTGCTCTTGAACGCAGGCAATTTCGGACTCGATCAGGATACGACGCAGCGCTTTCTGGCGTGCGAAAACGCAAAGGCGGGCAAGCGTGCGCTGTATTTGTCGGCGTGGGTCGGCATCCCCGTGGTCGCATTGTTCATGGCCATCGGATCGCTGCTCTTTATCTTTTACCAGCGCCCAGACTTGATGGGGCAGGGAGCGGTCGCTGCACGGACCTTCAATGGCGAGAAAATCACCGTATTCATGTCCTTCATCCTGAGTGAAATCCCGCCCGGTCTGCGCGGTCTGGTGACGGTCGGCGTGATTGCGGCGGCGGCGATCAATTCCGGGCTGATCTCGATGTCATCGGTGCTGGTCAACGACTTCTACCGCCCGATCCGGCAGCGCCGTGGAGCGTCATCTGAGAATATTGGGGACGAGCGGCATTATGTCGCCGCCGGACGCGGCGCGGTGGTGGTGCTTGCACTTGCCCTGTTCGCGATGTCGATCCTGTGTTTCTACTGGCAGCGTTATACCAACACGCCATTGCTCGAATTCGTGCTGGGCGTGATGGTTTTTGCTTATTCGGGATTGCTCGGGGTGTACGGCGTGGCGGTGTTTACCAAGCGCGGCGCGACCTGGTCGGTGATCGCCGCGCTGGTGGCCGGGTTCATCACGATATTGCTGCAGCAGGTCTATATCGTCGACATGCTGGGCCTGCCGGTGGGTTGGAAAATGCTGGCCTTCCCTTGGCAACTTTGCATTGGGACGGTGATTGCGTTTTTGGTGTGCTTGATGGGGAATTCGGTCAGTAAAGCAAATACCGCTTCCGCCCCATTCTGAATTTCTCCAGCCCCGCTTTCCACCGCGCCTCAATCACGGCCACATCGTCGCCCGCCAATATTCCTGTCCGCACGCCATCAATCCCGGCCAGCTGGTCAAAGAAGGATGGCGCACCGGGGCGGAATTCCAGTTGCTCGGGATGGAGGTCATGCACCGCCTTGACCATATTCATACCAGTCAGGAACGGCCGAAAGGCTTTGCGGTCGGTGATGTGCAGCATCACGCCGCCGCAATTTTGGCCTGAAAATTTGGAGAAGGTCGGCGTGAACCACGCGGGACGGAAGGTTACGCCGGGTAGCTTGGCATCGTTTAGCCGCTTGGCCAGCGCAGTCGCATCAATGAACGGCGCGCCGATTTGTTCGAACGGCTTGGCGGTACCGCGGCCTTCTGACACATTGGTGCCCTCGAACAAGGCCGTTCCCGGATAGACCAGAGCGGTGTCGGCCGTCGGCATATTGGGGGAGGGTGGTATCCAGGGCAGGCCACGCCGAAACGGATCGTCGCCGCGCCTCCACCCTTTCATGCGGATCACTGTCAGTTTCGTGCTGAGCCTCTCCTCGGCCACAAACATTGTGGCCAGCTCGCCCATCGTCATGCCGTGGCGCACCGGCATTGCGAACATTCCGATGAACGACGTGTAAGGCGGCTCCAGCACCGGTCCTTCGACCAGCTCTCCGCCCAGTGGATTGGGACGGTCGAGCACGATGACCTCGACTTTTGCCTTTGATGCGGCGCGCAGCAGTCCGAGCAGCGTATAGGGATAGGTATAAAAACGCGCGCCGGCATCCTGTATGTCGAACAGCATAACGTCGATGGTGGCCAGCATCTCCGCCGTCGGTTCCTTGCTCTTACCATAGAGGCTGTAGACCGGAAGGCCCGTCGCTGCGTCAGTCGAGGAAGCCACCTTCTCCCCCGCTTGCGCATTGCCACGCACGCCGTGCTCCGGCCCGAACAGCGCGACAAGGTTCACCCCCGGCGCGGCGCGCAGCAAATCAATGTTGCTGGTGAGCGCGCGGTCGGTGCCGGTCTGGTTCGTCACAAGGCCAACGCGCTTGCCTCTGAGCATCGGGAGATGATCGGACAATAGAACTTCGATGCCGAGGCTAAGGGTCGGCGCTGGCCTTGTGGCGGATGCGGGTGCCAGCATCATCGCTGCGATGACCATTAGCAGCAACAATCGGACGGGGAATAAATATCTGCGCATGTCCGCAAGCCTATGGGTCGGCGCTTAAACTGGCAATGCCATAGGAACGCTGCTCGGCATTTCTCGAACTGCGGACAAATTTGAACTTGACCTTGGGTTGTGCTCTGTTCATTGGAACTGCAATTAAGAATCATTCGCATTTGCATTAAAGGGAATTTTTGTGCTTGCTGCTTCGAATAAGATAGTCTTGCCAGCGCCTTGCCGTACAAGAGCCTTTGAAGGCCGGGCGATGTCCATTCGCCCCGCCTGCGCGTCGCTTGCCGTCGCTTTCGCGATGCTGGCCGCACCCGTGCACGCGCAGGAAGCGCCGGAGGATGAAGGCGAATATTGGGTCCAGCGTAAAAATCAGATCACCGTCACCGCCACGCGTGCGCCGATTTTGGTTTCGGATGCGCCCGTCACAGTGACAGTGAAGACCGACGAAGAAATCGCCGACGAGCTGGCGACCGACATCAAGGATCTTGTCCGTTTTGAACCGGGCGTGTCGGTCACGCGGCAGCCCGCGCGTTTTGGCGCGGCGCTCGGCACCACAGGACGTGGCGGCAATGAAGGCTTCACTATTCGCGGCATTGGCGGCAACCGCGTGCTGATTCAGGTTGATGGCGTGCGTGTTCCCGACGGCTTCACCTTTGGCGCGCAAAGCGCGGGCCGTGGCGATTATGTCGATATCGGCCTGGTGAAATCGGTTGAAATCCTGCGGGGTCCCGCCTCGGCGCTGTACGGCAGCGATGGCCTGTCGGGCGCGGTCAGCTTTGTGACCAGCGATCCCAATGATATCATCGGCGCTGACAAGAATTTCGGCGGGCTGGTGCGCGTCGGCTATAGCAGCGACGACAACGAATTTACTGAAACCGCTATTGTCGCAGGCAAAACCGGCAGCCTTTCGGCGATGTTCGCTTATACGCGTCGTGATTTTAATGAACTAGAAAATCAGGGTGGCCTTGGTACTGGCCTCGCTGGTGCTGTGAATATTGGCATTGGTAACGGCGCCACGCGCACTCTGTCTAATCCGCAAGATGGCCGCTCCAACGCGTTCCTTGCTCGGTTGGTGTTCGAGCCGGGTGGTGATCACAAATTTCGTCTAACGGGCGAATATGTCGATACGCGGCTTGATGCCGATATCCTTTCGGGACGCAGTGCCACCGTTGACTCGCTGACTGCGCATGACACAGGCGAGCGCAAACGCGTCACCGGCGACTGGAGCTGGACTGGCGATGGCACGCTGCAAAGCGCGCGTGTTGCCGCCTATTGGCAAGATGCTTTTGACAGCCAGTTTACCGAGGAATTGCGTACGCCCGCTGCTGACCGCACGCGCCTCAACACCTTCGAAAACCGCGTCTATGGCGCAGCGGCGGATTTGCGCGCCGGGTTCGATACGGGCGCGATCAAACACGTTATCGTGCTCGGCAGCGATGTCAGTTTCACGCGGCAACAGGGTGTTCGTGGCGGTACCGTGCCGCCGCCCGGCGAAATATTCCCTACCCGCGCCTTTCCTGTCACCGACTTCATGCTCGGCGGCATATTCATTGGCGACGAGATCGCTATCGCGGATGGAGCGTTGACGCTGTATCCGGCGCTGCGTTGGGACCGCTATGTGCTCGACCCGCAGGATGATCCATTGCTGCCAACCTTCGCGGGCGCAGGTCAATCGGGGTCAAAGCTTTCGCCCAAGTTCGGCGCTGTATTCAAGCTTTCGAATAACATCCGGCTGTTCGGCAACTATACGCGCGGTTTCAAGGCACCCTCGCCGAGCCAGGTGAACCAGTTTTTCGAAAACCCGGCGCAAGGCTATCGCAGTATTCCAAGCCCGAATTTGAGTCCGGAAACGAGCGAATCTTTTGAAGGCGGCCTGCGCGTCACGTCCGACTATGTCACCGGCAGCATCACGGCGTTCAACGCCAATTATGATGACTTTATCGATCAGGTCCAAGTCAGCGGCACCGGCACTGTCATCGACCCGATCATTTTCCAGTTCGTCAATCTTGGCAAGGTCGAGGTTGACGGGATCGAGGGCAAGCTCGACTTCAATCTGCCATCGGGCTTTAACGCACGCGTCGCTGCCGCTTTCGCTCGGGGCAAGACCAAAACGCCGACGGTGCCGGAAGGACGTCTCGCCAGCATCGATCCATTCACTGCGGTACTCGGCCTTGGTTATCGAGAGCCGACCGAGGGACGCTTCGGCGGACAGTTTGTGCTGACCTATCATGGCCAGAAGGAAATCGAGGCCGCAACCAATATCGGCGGGTGCAGTGGGGTCACATGCTATCGTCCCGACGTGGTATTTTTGGCCGACTTTACCGCGCACCTGCGCATTGCCGACATGATCACGCTGCGGGGCGGTGTGTTTAACATCTTCGACGAGAAATACGCGCTTTGGTCGGATGTACGCGGCCTCGCCGACACGTCGACGACCAAAGACGCCTATACCCGTCCCGGACGCAATGCCAGTGTCTCGGTTAGCCTAAAGTTCTAACGATAAAACTCAGGGAGAAGTGACATGAAGTTCACCAAGAAAGGCCTTTGTACTGCGCTATATGCGCTGGCGATTGCATCCAGCCCCGCGCTTGCGCACCCGCCGATCAGGGAACGACCGGCAGCAGACGAAGCCGCAGCACTTGCCGCTGACCGTGCGGATATCCTTGCGATGGCGGGAAATTACAAAGTCCGCTTCGATATGCAGGAATCGACCCGTTGGGACCCGACCTACACCCCGCTCGACAAGAAAATTTCGGGCGGCAACGAAGTGGTTCGCGTGATTGAGGACACTGGCCGCAAAATCTCGCTGCAGCATATGTTGGTTATCGAGCATGAAGGCAAATCGCATGTAATCAAGCATTGGCGGCAGGACTGGGAATACGAACCGGCAAAGGTGCTGGTCTATTCGGACACCAATGAATGGAAATTTGAGGATATCGCCGAAAAAACCCGCAAAGGCCGATGGTCACAGACCGTTTGGCAAGTCGACGACAGCCCGCGTTATGGCAGCTATGGCCAGTTCGAGGAGCAAGGCGGTATCCGTCGCTGGCGGTCCAACTGGACCTGGCGCCCACTAGCCCGCCGCGATGCGGTGCGGAAACCCGTCTATGACCGTTATCTGTCGATCAACCGCCACCAAGTCAGCCCAGACGGCTGGATTCACTGGCAGGACAATATCAAAATGGGCACGAAGGACGGTACACTAAAGCCAATCGTGCAGGAATATCTGCTCAACAGCTATACCAAGTTTGACGGCTATGATGTCAAAGCAGCAGACGATTATTGGACCGCGACCAAGGGTTATTGGGCCGCCGTCCGTGCCGAATGGGGCAAGGTTGCAATAACCAAAGGCGGTATCGGCATTCAGGAAGAAGCCGAAACCGGTACCGTGATCAGCGGACGTTTATTGGAAATCGCTGACGAGATTCAGGCGGGCAAGATCAAGCAGGACAAGGCCGTTGCGGAAGCGACCAAGCTGATCGGTTCGACAACCAAGAATTTGGCGCCATGATGTAATTTGCCCAACCTTGGAGCCTGGCTAAAGTTGCCCTGACTTTACCCTATTAGGCTTCCAACAAACTGAAAGGCCGGGTAGCTTTCGCTCCCGGCCCTTTTTGTTGTCAGTTCGAAACGCGTTTACGCGCCAGCAACATCCGCCAGATCAACCTTCAGGCCGGGACCCATGCTCGAACTGATCGCAACTTTACGGACATATTTGCCCTTGGAGCCGCTTGGTTTTGACTTGATCACGGCATCGACCAGCGCGTCGAAATTCTTGCGCAGGTCGGCGTCGGAGAAGCTTTTCTTGCCGATGCCGCTGTGGATGATGCCCTGTTTTTCAACGCGGAATTCAACCTGACCGGCTTTGGCGACCTTCACCGCTTCTGCAACGTCCATGGTCACGGTTCCCAGCTTCGGGTTTGGCATCAGGCCCTTTGGACCCAGTGTCTTACCGAGGCGGCCAACGATGCCCATCATGTCAGGCGTTGCGATAACGCGGTCATAATTCAGGTTACCGGCCAGCATGTCTTCCATCAGGTCTTCGGCACCGACTTTGTCGGCCCCTGCCGCAGTTGCTGCATCGGCCTTGTCACCGCGTGCGAACACGGCGACCTTCATTTCCTTGCCGGTTCCCGCTGGAAGCGAGACCATGCCACGGACCATCTGGTCAGCATGACGTGGGTCAACGCCCAGGTTCAGCGCGATTTCGATGGTTTCGTCAAACTTGGCGGTAGCCAGTTCCTTGATCGTCTTGATTGCTTCGTCGACGCCGTACAGTTTTTCAGCATCGAGGTGAGCGAGCGATTTTGCTTTTTTGGTCAGCTTGGCCATCGGTTCAGCCCTCCACTACTTCGAGGCCCATGGCGGTAGCCGAGCCTGCGATGATTTTAACTGCCGCGTCCATGTCGTTCGCGTTGAGGTCGGCCATCTTGATGGTCGCGACTTCTTCGAGTTGCTTGCGGGTGATCTTGCCAGCGCTGATTTTGCCGGGCTCTTTCGAACCCGCCTTCAGACCGAGAACCTTCTTGATAAGGAAGGTTGCGGGTGGCGATTTGGTCGCAAAGGTGAAGCTCTTGTCCGAGAACACGGTGATCTTGGTTGGAATGGGCGTACCCTTTTCCATGTCAGCAGTCGCGGCGTTGAACGCCTTGCAGAATTCCATGATATTCACGCCGCGTTGACCCAAAGCCGGGCCGATTGGCGGTGATGGAGTGGCGGCGCCTGCGGGTACTTGCAGGCCGATATAGCCGTCGATTTTCTTGGCCATTGGTGGCCTCCTTTCATTCTTTCTCCACCTCGCTTGGGAGCTAAGGCAGATCAAATTAAGCGGTCAAACGGTCGTCCGAAGACTTCCTCCCGCACGGGTTTCCCTGATTCTCATCGGGGAAGCGGCGCGCATAGTATAACACCACGCCGAAATCAACCTGATCGTCACCCTGAACTTGTTTCAGGGTCTTACTTCCGACGGCGATAGCAAAAATTAAGATGCTGAAACAAGTTCAGCATGACGGTTTTGGGAAAGAGGTGTGTAACCCACCCCTAGGCCGTCACTTCATCAATTCGACCTGTTCGAAATCGAGTTCGACCGGGGTTGCGCGGCCAAAAATCGATACCGATACCTTGACGCGGTTCTTTTCGAAGTCGAGTTCTTCGACAGCGCCGTTGAAGCTGGCGAACGGGCCGTCCAGTACCTTGACCTGATCGCCGATTTCGTAATCGACCGAAACGCGTTTCTTCGGCGCGGCGGCCAGTTCTTCCTTGGTGTTCAGGATGCGCGCGGCTTCGGCTTCCGAAATCGGCTGCGGCTTACCCATCGCGCCCAGAAATCCTGTAACCTTCGGCGTGTTCTTAACGACGTGATAAACGTCATCCGTCATTGAAAGCTTAGCGAGAACGTATCCCGGGAAGAACTTCCGTTCAGCCTTGATTTTCTTGCCACGGCGGACTTCGGTGACTTGCTCGGTCGGCACTTCGACGGCTTCGACGAGCGCGGACAGGCCGAGCCGTTCTGCCTCGGAAATGATCTGGTCACGAACCTTGTTTTCAAAGCCCGAATAAGCGTGAATGATGTACCAGCGTGCCATAAATCTCTATTCTGCTTATTGCCCGATCCGCCTTAGTTGGCGAGTGCGAGCAGCCCCTTCACAATCGCGGCAAAAACCGCATCGACACCCAGGAAGAAGATGGCAAGGATGACCGTCATGATCAGCACCATGATTGCGGTCTGCACGGTTTCCTTGCGGGTCGGCCATACGACCTTGCCGATTTCGGTCCGCACCTGACGGATGAATTCACCGGGGCTTGTCTTTGCCATTGTTTCTAATCCTAAGCTTGCTCTTCCGAAGGTAGCCGCCAGCGCTCCGACCGGCGGGTCGAGAGCGATATAGGTTCCGATTTCGGAAAGACTAGGCCCGTAGCCATAGATTCGGGGTTTTGCAAGCGGATTTGGCAAAGCGAGTGCACCGTCGAACAGGTATTGTCTGGTCAAGAATCCAAAAAAAAGGGCAGGCCGGATATGCCCCCGGCCTGCCAAGTTTTCAGGCGGATCGCTAGTAGTTAATGATCTTTCACAGCCGATTGGCGATCCTGATCCTTAACACCACCCGACGAGCGCTGGCGGGCCGGCGCTTCGTTACTGTTGGTTGCCGAACCGCTGTCGGCAGCCGTTTCTTGTTCCTTGGCAGTGGACTTCAATTCGCCCTTGGTCATTCCAGTGACCAAAGCTTCGCCCGATCCGGAAAAGCTGGATGCGGGCAGTGTTGCCACACGGTCGCCGACTTCGACGGTCACCGCCTGAACCACGCCGCGCTTCGTCTGTTGGACCTGCTGGACATAGCCAATGACGCGGCCTTTATTATCTTCGATTGCCATGCCGGGTTCGATAGCGAACATGCCTGCGCCATTTGCGGCAGCCGATCCCGATGCTGCAAGCTGGCCGAGGCTGCCTTGCGCCATCCCGTTGCCGCTACCGGCAATCGATCCCATGCCCGATGCCGCGCCGGAAGCGCTGCCTGCGGCATTGGTGGCCTGACCAACGGCGGAACCGGCGGTGCCGCGTGCGCTATCAACCGCACCGCGTGTCCGGGTGACGCCGTCTGCAGCGGTGGCACGGACAAAATCGGTTCCCACCAAAGCTGCATCGGCGCTTCCGCCGACAGATTTTTCGGCTGATCCGCTAGCGGTGCCGCCAATCGGGTTGTCGAGAACGCTGGAACCACCGGTTACAGATCCGTTGCCGCTGCCTTTTGCCTGTCCGCTACCGCGAACACGGCCTGAACGGGTGTCGACCGACTTTTCGCCGCTCGCAGAACCGGTTGCGGTGCCGGTTACGGTTCCCGTTGTCTGGCCAAGCGTGCCGCCGAGGCCGCCGCCAAGGCCACCGGTTAATCCGCCGCCGCCGCCCAACAACTGGGCGGATGCGGGCGAACCTGCCGCTACCATCAACGCAATCGCCGGAATGATTGAATGTTTGAAACGCATTTTCATGATCGTTCTCCTTATTTGCGGCAATATTGCCTGCATGTTGGAGCAACGATGGCGGACGAGGATTTAATCCACAGAGATGAAATTTTTGCGAAAAGCTCCCTCTCCCATGGGGAGAGGGGTCAGCGCGGCACACAGTTTCCGCAGACAAGCCCATGCCCATAGATCGGATCACGGCCTTTTTTTCCGAGGTCCACCGCTTCATTCATCAATTTGCGCACGGCGGCCTCAACCGAGGCGTTTGCTTGTCTGGGATAGAAAACCGACAAACGTGCTGCCACCAATGGCGCGGCAAAAGACGTGCCGCGCACCCGGCCTTGCTTGTTGGTGCCGAGCGCGCTGACAATGTCGGCACCTGGTGCGGCAAAATCGGTATGCGAGGCGCGGCCCGCCTCTGGAAGCCCACGATTTTTGGCATCGACACCGGTGATGGCGAGCACGCCGGGATAGGATGCCGGAAAGGCTGGCGGGGCGGCAGGGCCATCATTACCGACCGCTGCGACCACGATCATCCCTTTGCGTTGGGCGCTGGCAACGGCCTTTTTAAGGAGCGCGTTGTCCGGGCCGACCAGGCTGATGGTTACAACGGACACGCGGCGGACCGCGAGCCAGCCCAATGCGCGGGCAATTGCGCTGGCGTTGCCACCTGCCCGGTCGCTGCCGTAAACGTCTGCCGCTAACAACGAAGCGCCGGGCGCGCCGCCCGATATGCTGCCCTTGCCGATCATTAGCGCCGCAACCGATGTGCCGTGCGTGCTCGGCATTGGTGCGCCTCTGGCAAAGCCTTGTTGTTCGACGCGGCCAGCGACCGAGGCGTGGCTGGCGACACCGCCGTCGATCAAGCCTAGCGAAGCGTTGGTCACCGAAGTTGAGGCCAGCGCGGCTCCTGAAAGCGCAGGCGCGGGAGAAACGCCGCCCTGAAAGTAAATATTGTCAGTATCGATTTCAGTGTCGGGCAACAGTTTCTGCAGACGCTTTCGCGCGGTTTTCAGGCCCATATTGTCCGGCACGGCAAAGCGGACCAGATCAATATCCAGCCCGTCGATGCGTTCGCGGTCCAATATAGCAAAACCCGCTGCAAACGCTTTGGCGACCGCTGCATCGTCTACACCGGTGGCGATCAGCACACCGCGAACCGATGGATTGCGGTTGCCGTCGAATTCGACCGCATCACGGTTCGACCGGACAAAATCGGTCAGCCGCTCCACCCTTGCCAGCTGGAGCGTGCGGGCAAGCTCGCGCACTGGCAACGCTCCGGTCTCGGGCAAATCAATGGGCAGATCGACGCTTTTCGGTAAATCCACACGCGGCAGGCTAAGCTGCCCGACGGCACTGCCCGACAGCAACACCAGCGCGATTGTGGCAACCGCCTTATATGATGTCCATTTTCCCATAGGCTTGCTTTCCACTATAGACGATGCGACGTTTCGCCGGAATTAATTTCGGGTTGTGGATGAAACGAGCGAATGCGGTCGTTTCATCCATGTAAGGCGAAAGATTAATGATTCTAAATGGCCTTTGAACAAGAACTGCTTGCGCTGTTACCGCGGCTTCGCCGGTTTGCGCGTGGTTTGACGCATCATCCTGCCGACGCGGATGACCTGTGTCAGGCCGCGATCGAACGCGCGCTGAAATCTCAGGAACAGTGGCAGGAAGGAACGAGACTGGATAGCTGGATGTACCGGATTACACGCAATATATGGATCGACAACCGCCGGGCTTCCGCGCGGCGAGGCGTGCATGCCGATATCGACGACGGCGTGATGCAGATCGCCGATAACAGCCACGCCCGCATGGAGGCTTCGCTTGAGTTGAACGATGTCGATAAAGCGATGGCACGGCTGCCCGATGAGCAGCGCGAGGCGGTGATTCTCGTTCTGGTAGAGGGCTATGCCTACAAAGAAGCCGCCGAGATATTGGAGGTGCCGATCGGCACGCTGACATCGCGGCTGGTGCGCGGGCGCGAGGCGCTGGTGCGCGAATTGGGAGAAGCAGCATGACCTTCGATCGCGCAACGATTGCCGCTTATGTCGATGGCGAGCTGGATCTGGTCACGGCGAAACGGGTAGAAAAGGCACTGGCAGATGACGCCGGGCTGGCACAGGCGGTGGAGCAGGAACGGGCATTGCGCGCGAAACTTGCCGGTCATTATGCGCCGGTTCTGGAAGAGGTCGTGCCCGACCGGCTGACCGCGCTGTTAAATGGCAATGTCGATGAAAGTCTGGACAAGCGCCGTGAAGCGCGCGCCGAGGTCCGTCGTCCGGTGATCGCGCAATGGGGGGCAATGGCCGCGTCCTTGGCGTTGGGCCTGATGATCGGCGGCTATGCGCTCAACCGCGACACTGGATATGTGAGCGACAGCGGCGGGCAGTTGGTTGCATCGGGCGCTTTATCCGATGCGCTCGATACGCAGTTGGCCGCGACCCAAACGGCTGACGCGAAAATCCGCATCGGCACCAGTTTCGCCAGCCAAGCAGGTGGCTATTGCCGCACATTCGAAAGCGCCGCGCTCGACGGCATCGCCTGCAATACCGGCGGTGACTGGCAACTGCGCCAGGCGGTGTCGGGCGAAAAGGCGACGCAATATCGTCAGGCTTCGGCGGGTGCTCTGGCAGAAGCTGCGGCTGCGATGATGGCAGGCGAGCCGCTCGATGCTGCTGGTGAGAAGGCTGCACAAGACAGGCATTGGCAATAAACGTTCACAACATATCCTCCCCATTTTGTAAAAATGGGGAGGTGGCGCGCCGGAGGCGTGACGGAGGGGCCATCAACGCTGTAGCCCCTCCGTCATTCGTTGCTGGCCGCAACGAGTTCGCGTCGGATTGCCCCCAGCAATCCGAAACTGTGCCGGGGGCACAGTTTGCAAACTCCACCTCCCCAAATCTTCGATTTAGGGAGGATAAGGAAAATGGCGGAAGCATTACACTTCCGCCATTCCTCGGGTTGGCTGGGTTTCAGGGAGGGGATGTCAGCCAACCGTCACGCGCCCGGCACGGTAGCCGCGCTCGCGCATCTCTTTCACATAGTCTTTGTCGGCGTCGGTGAGTTCGTGATGATATTCTTCCCACGCATCGCGTTGGTCTTCGGCGTCGGTGGAATGTTTCAGGTCGCTGCCCAGCTCCTGCTCTGCCTCGCGCACGTCAGCGAGGTACGAATACCAAGGTGAGTTGTAGATACCGGCAATCGGCTCACTGCGGATCTCGGTGTGGTCTTTTGCACTGTCGGCAAAGGGTGCCGCCTGGCTCGATGCAGCCACGATAGCAGCGCCTGCAAGCAATATAGTTTTGGTGAAGTTCTTCATTGGTCGTCTCCTTGAACCTGATGGTGTCAGGGAAACGATGGCTGATCGGGTTTTCATCCGCCGCATCGAATTTTTTTCGCCGAGGATTTTGCTGACGACCGGCCTTGATATGCTGTCGGCATCGGCTATCCATTCGGCGTCAATTCAGAACAGGGATTTCCTATGCCATCCGGTCTCGCCGCTTTACTCGACGATGTCGCCACCATTGCCAAAATTGCCGCTTCGTCGATTGACGATGTCGCGGC
Organism: Sphingomonadales bacterium; assembly: GCA_031406495.1. Lineage (GTDB taxonomy): Bacteria > Pseudomonadota > Alphaproteobacteria > Sphingomonadales > Sphingomonadaceae > Sphingorhabdus_B. Next base: position 14,700 of record JANOHL010000081.1, read on the forward strand.
GGCCGCTGGCAAGGCAAGCACCAAGGCGGCGGGCGTGGTGATCGACGATACCGCAGTGACGCCACAATATGTGACCGGCTTCACCCCCGACCGTGAGCTGCCGATTATCTGGCGAATTACCAAAGGCTCGATGAAGAACAAGCTGCTCTTCATCCTGCCAGCGGCGTTGCTTTTGAGCGCGTTTCTGCCTTGGGCAATCACCCCGATATTGATGATCGGTGCCTGTTACCTGTGCTTTGAGGGCGCGGAGAAGGTGATGGAGAAATTCGCCGACGCGACCGATGGAGAGGAAGAAACTTTGGCCGAGGAGGTCGCGATACTGAGCGCGGCCGACCATGAGGAAAAAATGGTAAGCGGAGCAATTCGTACCGATTTTATATTGTCCGCTGAAATCATGGCCATTGCGCTGAACGATATCGTCGAAGGTGGAATGCTCGCAAAAATCGGAGACGAACTTCACCCAATTATTTGGCAAGGCATCACCTTGGGTGCTGTCGGAATTGCCATCACCATCGCAGTTTACGGCGTGGTCGGCCTGATCGTGAAGATGGACGATATTGGTCTCCACATGGCGAGCCAAAAAAATGGCGGTTCGCGGGCGATCGGGCGCGGGCTGGTGCTGGCGATGCCCAAGCTGCTCGCGTTTCTCTCCACCATCGGCACCGCAGCGATGCTGTGGGTAGGTGGGCAAATTATTCTGCATGGCTTCCATATCTATCCCGGCGCGTTGGTCGGGATAGAGGGGGGAGTAATGGGCTGGCTGGCAGATGCCGCTTTATGCGGCGTTTTCGGTCTGGCCGTCGGCGCGGTGATTGTTTGGGTGCATCATAAGGTGGCTCACCGCAAAGCTCACTGAATGTCTGCAATATCCAAAATTACTCGCACAAAGGCACAAAGGCACAAAGATGCCTTAAGCGACAACCTCCTTTGTGCCTTTGTGCGAGAAAAACGGTTTACAATGTGGGTGAAAGCACCCGCGCAGGGTGCATGCCGTCGACATAGCCCATGAATGGTGGATGGATGCCATAGCCCAATAATTGCTGTGCCCGCTCGGGCAACGTCGCCGCAATCGCGGGAGGCACGGCTAACACCATATTCTCAAGCTGCCGCGTCCAGCCCGGGCAGTACTGGGGGGTAATAATCATCCGCGTCTTATCCGACCGGTTGGCACCTCCGCGATGCCACAGCGTCCCTTTGGCGAGCATCAGCGACCCCGGCTTCATGGTCACTCTGACACTGTCGGGCCGCGCGCCCGGATCATCGCCGGTATCGCGAACCCGTTTGTCGGCAAAGGTCGCCAGCGTGTTTCCGCCGGGCAGATTCTGCTCGGGCCAGACATGGCTACCGGGTATGATCTCGGTCGCGCCGTTGAGTTCAGTAGTCTCGTCGATTGCCCAAAAAGCGCTGACCCCCAGCGATGCTCGCGGGCGGGGCAGGCGGTAATGGCTGTCGTCATAATGCCAAGGCTGAACGGTTTCGCCGGGATGGATGTTGATTGCTAAACAGGCAGAAAGCAGGCACTCTTTGCCCAGATCGGCCTCGGCAAAGGCGAGCGGCAGCGGATGGCAGGCGAGGTCGGCGAATACCGGCGATTTTGCGAGCATCGCGTAAACACGGTTAGTCTTAAGGCCCTCAAAGTCATTTCGGCCCGATATGTCGGCGGCGAGATACGGGGCGAGTGCGGCGCGGATGTCGGCCAGCTGTGCCGCGTCCAAAACCGACTCGAACAACACATAGCCATCTCGGTCGAACTCCGCGCGCGTTGTGGCAAAAGCCGTAGCGTCATCGAGCAGCATTTGCCAATCGCCCATCGCTTCCTCTCCTCAAAGGTAGGGAAGCGTCGCAACTGGCCGTCATATTGTCAAGAAAATGGCAGGAGTTGCGGAGCCACTTTGTCGGTTTTTCGCGGGTTTGACGTCATCGTGCCAGACTTTTTCAAGGTCATTTTGGCACGGTGTCCCCTCCGTTATCGTGATAATCTGATTAACAGAATTTATGGGACTCGAACGTTGGTCAATTTACCGAAACGATCTTATCAAAAATCAGCAGACCTAAGTTCACTTACGTAACCATCAGTTCTTTTTATGCCAAAAGTGCCAAACGACATGGCTGATTCCCGAAACGCCCAATTGGGTAACGATTGCCAGAGTGAGAGCTAACGTAACGAGCTCTAAGAGCGAAGGTGCCAAAAGCCACGACAGAAACAATGCTACGCCGAGGAACATAACGGACCAGCCAAGTCCGCCAAACATCCATATTCGCCAAAGGTCTCGACGTGCGGCCTTTATGCGTTCAGCTTCCACTATAAGTTCCGCAAATATTTATGATCAAAATCCAAACTCCTCTGGGTGACCACAACGCCTCCAGCAATATCACGATCCCCTTGCTTGCAACGGAGTATAGGTACTAGCATAATGCATTGTCGATGACTGAATAATGACCATCCTTGGTCAAAGAAATCGTGCCGATATCGTGCCAAAGCGCTCCAATTCTGGCACGATCAGAATTTTCCGGCTGTAACCCGCAGAAAACGGGGAAAGTAATGGCAGGAGTTGGGGGACTCGAACCCACGACCCTCGGTTTTGGAGTCCAACTTTAACATTGTTTTTATTGGATAATTTTGTAAACTTTATCCCTCAACTCCCCAAGACAATCAATGACATACCAAGACGGTGTAAACCGGAACAAGGGATATTACAGTCCAATTTCCAGCGGGAGGGCTCGCCATGCCGGATCTAAAATTCCCGCCTTCAGTGGAGATAAAACGAGCGATCGCTGCTGCCGAAAGAGCGGGCATTCAAATTAGCTCAATCGAAATTCATCCGCGCAAGATCATCATCACCGCAAGAGATCCGACTGACGACGAGCCTAAGAAGCAAACTTATTCTGAGTGGAAAGCTGCTCAAGGTGTTATCCGATAAATAAGCTGATCGAGTGGACCCGGCCGAGGACGCTTGGTGACGCTTTGGCCTAAGTCCGCTATAGAGATCAATCAATTGGGGAGGCTAAGAAAACGATTTATGCGCTGTGTAGCTAATTTCGAAGTTGCTGCTGATGTATCGGTAGTGGCCGATGATCAGGTATTGAACATCCGTGACCCCAATGATGCATTCGAAGCCCTGATTAGGAACATTCCTCGCTCAGAGTTCACGAAACCATTTTTGCTTTCTTTTCATATCTATTTCGATTCTGAGACGTTGGATGAAGCTGCTGATGCAGCAGAGGAGCACCTGACAACCTGCCTCAATATGCTTTCATTCACTGTGGGCTCTGGCTTTCGAAAACATCGCATAAGGCAAATTGTCGATGCAGAATTACCGAAAGGTGCAATGCGAGATGTCCGTATGTGGAGCGACAGGATTCAGTACGATGATCCTCAGCCGTTTTTGGACACCGAAAACACTAGGACGATCGAACGGCTACTAGAGTTTGACATTCCACGAGCGATACGGCGCGCGCTCCGATGGTACCGATTAGGGATAGACGCCTCCGTATTAGATGACCAATTCACCTATTTTTGGTTCGCATTGGAGATAATTGCCGAGTTTCAGAAGCCAAGCGAAAAGGTGAACGACAAATGTCCGCGCTGTCAGTCGGCACTTTACTGCGAAAAATGTGATACTCATCCGGCTCACCGGCCTTACCCTAAACAAGCCATCCGCACTTTGCTGATGGGTGTCGATAAGATCTGCGATGACGCGACGGTGACCCTTCTTGAGAAGACCCGCAACAGCCTAATGCACGGAGCAACACTCAAGGAAATCGAAAGTTCACTGCCCGATCCTCACGAAAGCGTGGTCGACACATTGGGAAAATTGTTGTGGAAAGCCCTTGTGCACCAGTTTCCTACTGAGATGTTTGATGGCTCCTTGGTGATGGGGCAACCGTCGACTTACATTGACTACCAAGCGACAGCTGTAGGCCATATCCAGACGATTGTGCCAATTCACGCAGATGGCAATTTCGATCTGAGTTTCAGTGGGATGGTTATGGAGATGAAACCATTTGGCCCGCCGCAAAGTGCTCTTCCGTATACTTTTCGAATGACGGGAGAACAGTTCGACCAGCTCAAAAGACTAAGCCACAAAAAAGGCGATCAGCAAGAGATGTTAGAGCGTATACGCCAATGTGTGAGAGAGCGAGACGGCCACTTTGACGCACTAGTCATTTCCACGGATATGCAGTTGATACGAAGCGCCATTCAAGGTGGGGAATTGGGCGAATGGCAGGACCTGTTCCGTCAATTCGTCGATACCGCGCGGGTTGTTCACTGAGTGTTGTTGCTACCTGTAGACCTGCCGATGGCGCGCACTGATGCGGTCAAGTCAGCGGCGGCGCGTGCCGACGCGGATAAGCAAGGGACACTGATTTAACAGGGTTTATTTGAAGCCAAAGCATCGGTTTGAAAAATCCGATGCTCCTCCATTAAAATCAATAGGTTAGCGGACAGAATGTAAACAATGTGAAAAACTGGCGTTTTATGTGTAAACTTTTCGACCAATATGGGCTTTAGAAAATCAGCTAAACCATTGAAAAATGGCAGGAGTTGGGGGACTCGAACCCACGACCCTCGGTTTTGGAGACCGATGCTCTACCAACTGAGCTAAACTCCTGCACTCCACGTTACCGCGAAGAGATGCGCCCTTAACGCTGTTACGCGAACGGGGCAAGTCCGCTTTCGCAAACCCGCCCCGTTCATATGCTTATTTGTCTGACTCAGAACTTAACGCTGTGAGCCGCTTAGAAGCTCATCTCATCATAGATGCGATTGATGTCGCCGTTCCATTCGCCGTGATAGCGGTCAAGCAATGTTTCGGCGGGGGTTTTACCCGACGCGACAACCTCGCGCAGTGGGTCGAGAAAGCCGGTTTCATTATCGCCGCTGTTGTTGAGACGGTTACGCGCGGCAAGGCCTGCAGAGGATATATCGAGGATGCGGCCAGCAAGATCGAGCAATGTCCCACCGCCTGGAATTTTCGCAGAGAGCGCCTGTGCCGGGACTGCCGAGCGCAAGGCTTCACGTTCCTCCATCGTCCAGTGCTTGACCTCATCCCAAGCCGCGTCGAGCGCGGTCTGGTCGTACAACAGGCCCACCCAGAACGCCGGTAGCGCGCAAATCGTGCTCCACGGCCCGCCATCGGCACCACGCATTTCAAGAAAGCTTTTCAGGCGGACCTCGGGGAAGGCGGTCGACATATGGTCTTCCCAGTCGGAAGCGGTGGGCAGTTCGCCCGGCAGCACCGAAAGCTCACCTTTCATAAAATCGCGGAAACTATGGCCTGCGGCGTCGATATACTGGCCATCGCGATAGACAAAATACATCGGCACATCGAGCATATAGTCGGCATATTGCTCGTATCCGAAATTGTCGTCGAACACGAAGGGCAGCATGCCGGTGCGTCGCGGATCGGTGTCGGACCAGATGTGGCTACGGTATGAAAGGAAGCCGTTCGGTTTGCCTTCGAGAAAGGGCGAGTTGGCGAACAGCGCCGTTGCCAGCGGCTGCAGCGCAAGACTGGTGCGGAATTTGTGCGCCATGTCGGCCTCGCTCGAATAATCGAGGTTAACCTGAATGGTGCAGGTGCGGAGCATCATGTCGAGCCCCATGCTGCCGACGCGGGGCATGTGTTTCAGCATGATCGCGTAACGGCCCTTGGGCATGATCGGCAGTTCGGCGCGGGTTTTGTCGGGCCACAACCCCATGCCCAAAAACGCCTTGCCGGTTTGTTCGCCGATCGCCTTTACCTGTTTCAGATGGCGGCCGGTTTCGGCGCAAGTCTGGTGCAGATTTTCAAGCGGTGCGCCGGATAGTTCGAGTTGACCCGCAGGCTCAAGACTGACCGCGCCGTCCTCACCCTTTAAGGCAATGACATTGACGGTGCCGTCGGGCGCGGTTTCCTCAACGGGCTCCCAACCGAAGCTGGTCAGCGCCATCAGCATATCGCGGATGCCGCCGTTTTCGTCATATGACGGCGCGTGATGATCGTCCGTGCAATAGACAAATTTCTCATGCTCGGTGCCGATCCGCCAGCGTTCCTTGGGCTTTTCGCCCGCAGCCATCGGCGCGATCAGTTGTTCGCGGGTTTCGATCACAGGACCGTTGCTATTTGAAACTGTTTTCGTGCTCATGCCGCGGCTTTATAAATGTAGCAGCGCGATTGCCAGCAGATTCAGTGGTTCAGTTGATGGTCGCGTTGAACAATATTGCAAACGCTGCCGCAGGGCCAAGCGATGCTGCTGTTGCCGCAAGTGTCGTGCCGGTCACCGACACCCCGAACGGATCGCTTTCATCGGCCCCGGCGGCATTATCGTCCTCTGCGGTTGCTGCCGACGCACAGCTGCTGCCTGACAGGATCGTGCCCGGCACATAGGTTACGGTCGCCGGAATAGCGTCAGCGACGGTTAGGCCGGTGGCGGTGCCGCTGCCTGGGTTGGATATCAGGATGCAATAGCGCACCGTCGCGCCTGGTATGGCTTTCGGATTGGTGACGCTGACGCCGTCGGACAGTACCGAACTGATTTTGGTGACGCTGATATTCGCCTGCGGTCGGCAGAAATTGAAATCATAGATCGAAATGGCCTGACCGTCCGGGTCGGCTGGCGCGGTCGTGTGGTTGCCGTAGACAATCGCGATCGTATCGACGGCTGAGGAAAATGTGACAACGACATTGCCGTCGGCGGCCGTACCGCCGGAGCCGACGTCGCCGATCGCAACATTTCCAATGACGTAGTTGGCAATGCCATTGGTCAGCGTCGGCGTGACGGGCGATCCGTTGAAGGTGCCGGTCACCGTCAGCTTGTCAGCAAAGTCATTGGCAGCGAAATCGACATCGAATACGCGGAATTGAACGCCGGGGACAGCGGTTGGCAATGTTACGGTGGTTGTCGTTACCTGGCTTCGGTTGGTATATTCAATGCTCTGAAACAGCGAAAGCTGCCCCGCGCCAAAGCCGCCGGTGTTGTCGCTGGTTAGGGCAAGTGGGGCATTGTACGTGCCCTCGGTTGCGACCGCGAAGTTCACGGTCCCGATGGCAGTCAAAGTCGCGCTGCCAGTTGCACTACCCGAAGTCCAACTCTGGCTGTTCCAGTCGAGCAAAGTCGAACCGACGGGACAAACCAGCGTCGGCGGAGTTCCTGCCACGCGCGTTCCGGACACGGTGAAGCTGACGAATGCATCATCATCCTCTGCGGTCGATCCGTTGTTGGGCGTGGAATCGCTGTCTACAGCCGAGGATGTCGCGATCTCCGCACCATTTGTAACAGTCGCACCGCTTGTGGCTGTCACGGTGACCGTGATGGTAATCGATGCGCTGCCGTTCGGCGCAAGTGTTCCGACGGTCCAGATGCCAGTGCCGCTATTGTAACTGCCGCTGCCAGTCGCGCTGACAAAGGTAATACCCAAAGGCAATATATCCAGCACAGTGACGCCGGTTGCCGTCAAATTTGATGCGGCAGAACTGGAAGCGGTTAGCGTGTAGCTAATGTTTGTTCCGTTCGCAGGCGTTGGATTGCTGACTGTTTTTGTCAGCGAGAGATCAGCAAAATTTGTCGGGGTTTCGGTTACATACAAATCGGCGCGAGTGAAGGTTCCGACATCCTGTGCGACCGAATCGCAAATCACCATTGTCCATGTGCCTTGGGCGTTCTGGCCATCGAACGCGTTGAGCGGGCTGGAGGGTTGGAAAGAATGCGAATAAGGGGGCGGTGCGGTGGTGGAGTCCGTTGCGGTTGCGTTATGCGATGCGATAGCGGACGCCGCCTCATCGTCGAAGCGGTCGTTTAGGTTGTCACCGGAACCGCCTGTGTTAGTCATGATATTGACCGTCGTACCGCCCGGCGAGCTAAGCGTAATCCGCAAGTCGCTGCGATATGTGTGGGTCAGGAAGACGCCCAGATCGACGTCTGAAACGGTATAGCTCGTTCCAACGACGAATGTTCGTGTTACGGTAGTGGCGCAGTTAGTTGAATCAACGATATTGCCGGTGGTTGTGTTGGTGTATTGATTGATGGTTTGCGCTGATGCCATGGAGGGCATCAGGCACAGCAGCGCGAACGCGAAAATCGCGTTAAATACAGACCACCCACCAAAATAAAATGGCTTTTGGTGACTGGTATGACCCTGGTCCGGTCCCATCCACATTTGACCACATAATCTGGCAAGCCTTAATTAATGATAAAACCGCCGCGATTTTCGGGGGTTCGACATGTAAAGTCTTGCCTAAGTCCTGCCAATATTAACGCATTTACCGCCGTTAGCGCTATCCTCTACCAAGCGTGAATTGGCGCATCTTCGTTAACATGAACCAGTGCATCTGCGTCAATTTACGATTGCGCTGAACACCAATGCAAAGCTGCCGCTGGCGGCTAGCGAGGCCGTGGTGCCGGTGATTGCCGTGCCGCTGATCGACATTCCGAAAGGATCGCTCTCATCAACGCCAGTCGCATTATCATCTTCGACAGTGGTGGCTGTGGCACAGCTCGTTCCCGACCGCATGCTGCCCGCAACATAGGTGACCAAGGCAGGCACATTGTCGGTCGCAATTATTGTGGTCGATGTACCGGGCCCTAGGCTGGTCACTGTGATGCAATATCGAACGGTGGAAGCCGGAATCGCCTTTGGATTGGAACCGCTTATCCCGTCGCTCGAAATGCTGCTGGTTTTGACGATACTGAGGCGAGTGTTGCGCGTGTTAGTGTAGGTGCAAATGATGCTGGTCTCACCTGTCCCGACGGTAAGCCCATTGGCAAGATTGCTGTCTGCCGTCCCTGAACAGCCAAGGGTTCCCGTGTAGTCACCGACATTCGCACCAGCCAGCGCTTCTGCCAACGTCAGCGTCTCGCCAATGATCGCCACAGTCGGTGTGGCGTCGGTGTCCAGTTCGTTGGCGCTGCCCGCGTCCGAGTTAAGGGTATCGATGACGGTGGCAGACCTCGAGATTGTTAGCGTTGCGTCGTCTCCCGTGATCGCATTGGTCCATTGCTTGCGAAGCGTCACGCGCGAATCATCATCGGTGATCGTATAGGTTGTCGTGGTCTGTGCGGCCGAACCGCACGTTACGGTGTGCCCAACGGTGTAATTGGCGCCCGCTGTCAGCGACAGGGCAATGGTTTCGCTTGATTCCAGTACATTGTCATCGATGATCGCAATGCCAAGCGGAATCGCCGTGTTGTTGTACGTGCCTGCTGGAACGGTCACGGTGAACGATGCGCCGCCCCCCGGCGTCGTGTAATCGGTACCCAGGATCGCGGTGCCGCCGGTGACGGTAATGTTGGCGGTGAACGAAGTTGTGACCAGCCCGGTGATCCGAATAGCTGGGATGTTAGCGCTGGGTATGGATTCCACTCCCGTTCCGGTTGTGACCGACAGTTGCAGAAACGGTCTTAACGCCATCTGGATGCCGTCCAGAAAATTGCCGAAAGATCCGGTATCGGGGGTATTGAACTGCACGCGCTGAAAACCCGATGCGCCGGTATAGGTCGTGCTGCCGCTATTCACGTTCCAGACCTGATTTGCCGTGGTCGAGGCTTGAGTGGCCAGCGTCTGCAACACGGTGCCACTGCTGTTCGCGACCTGAAACCGTGCGGTCTGCGTGGCGGCCCCACCAGCGCGCGCCCTGTGGGCAAAAGTCCAGCCGATCGGCTCGCCGTTGATCAGGCAGATATTCTGGTACAGCGTGCCGTTCACATTGGCATTCATCTCGGCGAAAACATTGCCGGCATATGCGGGCACGCCGTTGAAGGTGGTGTCCCACAATTCGACCTCGCCGGTGGTTGAATCCCACCCGACCACAGAGCCGTTGGTGATGATTTCATAATTTGGCGCGCCCGGCCCCGCAGGATCGTTGAGTTCGAAGGAGGGGTTCTGAAGCGACCGCAGCTGCGCATTTGCAGGCGCGCACAGCAGGGCTAGCGCAAATGGCGTCGCAAGCCAGCAAGCAGCACGGCGCAACCGGAGCAGCCCGAAATTCGGGATTATGTTAGAGTCGTTTGCTTTCAACACGCGCAGAGTTATACCTAAATATTCTTTAGTAATAGTGAAGCGCAGCGGATTTGCTTGGGTTTGGCATGTAAATCTGCCGTGCTTCCCGATCCTAATGCCAGTCCCCTGCAGCAGACATCCAGACAGATATTGCCGCAACCGCTGCGGTGTCGGCGCGCAGGATGCGCGGACCTAGAGACACAGCAACCGCACGCGGATGTGCGCGGATTGCTGCATTTTCCTCGTCGGTAAAGCCGCCTTCGGGACCGATCAAGACAGCAGCAGGTCCGGGCTTGATGGCGTCGCCAAAATTTGTCCCGCCACGCTCATCGCAGAAATATAAAATTCGCTCAGCGGACCAATCCTTAAGCAGTGCATCCAGTTTGGCGAGCGGCGCGATTTCGGGAAGTGCAGTGCGCTCGCATTGCTCCGCCGCCTCGATCATCTGCGTCCGCAGCCGGTCTTCCTTGACCTTGTCGACGACGCATCGGGCAGTAAGGACGGGCACGAAACGCGCCGCGCCCAGTTCGCAAGCCTTCTCTGCAATCCAGTCGAAGCGGTCTTTCTTGATCAGCGCCTGAACCAGCCAGAGGTCAGGCACAGCCTCGCGCTCGCGCAGTCTGGCTTCAACCGTCAACAAAAGGTCGCGTTTGCCGGTGGCGGTAACGGTGGCGAGATACTCGCCGCTTTGGTCATCGAACAATTTGACCGGCGCGCCCGTCTTCAACCGCATGACGCCGAGTAGGTAATGTGCCGCCCCACCATCGACATGTACTTCCACGCCCTCGGACAGCACCCTGTCCACGAACAAGCGCGGCGTAGACTTTGGCGGCCAGGTGGGGGTTGCGGGCATGACGTCCTCCTTAAACCGTTCGCCCTGAGCTTGTCGAAGGGCTTTATTGCTTTTCCCTCGAAGAACGTGAAAGGACGGCACTTCGACAGGCTCAGCGAAAACGGGGTTTTGTGACGGATATCAAGAAAGTCGCCGATACCGAATATCCCGGCCTCACCGGCTTACTCCCGCCGAAGCTCCGTGCCTTTGCGCTGCTCGCCCGGTTTGACCGCCCGATCGGCTGGTGGCTGCTGTTCTGGCCCTGCATCTATGGCCTCGCGCTTGCGGGCGGCGCGATACCGCGCTGGGATCTGGTTCTGTGGATGCTCGTCGGCGCAATCGCGATGCGCGGGGCGGGGTGTGTGTACAATGACATAGTCGACCGCGATCTCGATGCACAGGTCGCGCGCACCGCCGACCGTCCGCTGGCCAGTGGTGCGGTGTCGCTCAAGGCCGCATGGGGCTGGCTGATTGCATTGTCTCTGGTCGGCCTAATCGTGCTGTTGCAACTCCGCTGGGAGGCGCAATTGGCGGCTTTGGGCAGTCTGGTTCTCGTTGCCGCCTATCCCTTTATGAAGCGCATAACCTGGTGGCCGCAGGCTTGGCTTGGGTTGGTGTTCAGCTGGGGCGCGCCGGTCGGCTGGATCGCGATTACCGGCAGCGTCGATGCGGCGCTGCTATGGCTCTATGCGGGGACGATTTTCTGGGTGATCGGTTACGACACGATCTACGCGATGCAGGACCGCGAAGATGATGCGCTGATTGGCATCCGGTCCAGCGCATTGCGCTTGGGCGGGCATATCCGCAGCGGTGTCGTTCTGTTTTATGCTCTCGCTGTTGCGGGATGGGGTATGGCCATCTGGAGTGTGCGGCCGCAGGGGCAGGCTTTGGTTGCGTTGGTGCCTGTGGCGGTGCATTTGCTTTTGCAAGTTGTAACCCTGAAGAGCGACGGCAGCAATGCATTGGGCCATTTCCGGTCGAATCGGATGGCTGGTTTGCTAACGGCGTTGGGCTGTTTGGTGGTGGGCGCGGCCAGCTAGATTTTTAAGGACAAGGACATTTATGGAAAACCGGCGGTTGGGCAAAAGCGCGATATATGTTTCCGACATTTGCATGGGGACGATGACCTTCGGCTCGCAAACCGATGAGGCGGAGGCGCACCGGATACTGGACCGCTGCTTCGAAGCAGGCATCAACTTTTTCGACACGGCAGAAGGTTATCCGGTGCCGCCCGAGGTTAAATGGGTCGGCCGCACGGAAGAAATTGTCGGTCGGTGGATGAAAGGCAAGAACCGCGACGCGATCATCATGGCGACCAAGGTTTCGGGCCCGAGCCACACATGGTTCAAATCCCCGAAACGTAGCGGCATGACCGCGCTTGACCGACATAATATCACGGTTGCGGTCGAAGACAGCCTGCGCCGGTTGCAGACCGATTATATCGACCTTTACCAGACGCATTGGCCGGACCATGGCACGGGCTATGACGAGACGATGGAAGTTTTGGATGAGTTGGTCAGGGCGGGCAAATTGCGTGTGCTCGGTTGTTCGAACGAGACAAGCTATGGTCTGATGAAGAGCCTTGCCACGTCGGAACGGCTGGGCACCGCGCGTTACCATACGATCCAGAATAATTATTCGATCAACAACCGCCGGTTCGAGGATGAATTGAAACAGGTGTGCCGCGAAGAAGGTGTATCGCTGCTGCCATATTCGCCGCTGGCTGGTGGAGTGTTGTCGGGCAAGTATCTTGATGAACAGCGGCCAGAAGGCGCGCGGTTTTCGGCTTATTTGCAAATGGAAGGATCGCGCCAGTTCACGATGGCGCAACGCTTTGCCGGGCCAAAGGCGATGGAATCAACTGCGCGGATCGTTGAGATTGCCAAAGAAGCCGGGGTGTCGCCGGTGACGCTGGCCACCGCTTGGTCAAAGCAGAACGACTTTGTGGCTTCGACGATTGTCGGGGTGAGCAAGGAGGACCAACTCGACGAGATTTTTGCAGCAATCGATTTGAAATTGTCGGCCGAGGTGATGACTGCAGTGCACAATGTGACGCGCGAGATTTTGTATCCGATGGGTTAGGGTTATTCCGCCGCCAGCAATTCCCCGGCGCCGCCCAAGTCGACCGAAACCAAACGACTCACGCCTTGCTCGATCATCGTCACGCCGAACAGGCGGTGCATGCGGCTCATAGTGACGGCGTTGTGGGTTACGATCAGGTAGCGGGTGTCGGTTTCGCGGGTCATGGCGTCTAATAAGTCACAGAAGCGTTCTATATTGGCATCGTCGAGCGGCGCGTCAACTTCGTCGAGCACGCAGATCGGGGCGGGGTTGGTGAGGAACAGGCCGAAGATCAGCGCGACGGCGGTTAATGCCTGTTCGCCACCCGACAGTAGCGTCAGTGATTGCAGCTTCTTGCCCGGCGGTTGGGCGAAGATTTCGAGGCCAGCCTCAAGCGGATCATCGCTGTCGATCAGCGCGAGATGCGCTTGGCCGCCATCAAACAGTGTCGCGAACAGCCGCCGGAAATGCTGGTCGACCGCTTCGAACGCGGTCAGCAATCGGGCGCGGCCTTCGCGGTTGAGGCTGCCGATTGAGCCGCGCAGGCGGTTGATTGCCTGGGTCAGTTCTTCGCTTTCGGCGATACCTTTCGCTTGCTGTTCCTCAAGTTCTGCCAATTCATCGGCGGCGATCAGGTTGACCGGGCCGATGCGTTCGCGCTCGGTTTGTAGCCGGTCAAGGCGGCTGGATTCGGCTGCCGCGTCGTCCAATGTGGTTTCGTCAAAATCCAGTTTTTCCGGAAGCACTGGCGGTGGACATTCGAAGCGTTCGCCCGAAATGCGGCCCATTTCGACGCGGCGCTGATCCTGATTTTCGGCGCGGGCTTCGGCACCGGCGCGGGTTTCGCGGGCGGTTGAGAGCGTCTCGGCGGCGGTAGCGAGTTCGGTTTCGAGTGATTTCAGCGCCGCCTCGCGGGTGGTCTCGGCGACTTGCAACTGCGCGAGCTTGTCGGCCAGTTCGCCCTTGTCGGTCTCAAGCGACGCGATCTCGCCAGCCAAGATATCGGGTCGCCCCGCCATCGCTTCCTGCTCGGCGGCAATCTCGGCGGCGCGCTTGTTCATTTCAGAAATGCGGCGTTCGGCTTCTCCGGCGCGGTCTTGCCAGCCGCGAATTTCGGCTTGGGCAACCGCGCGGCGTTCGCGTTGCTGCGCGATTTGCTGGTCGAGCGCTGACAGGTCGCCTTGGGTGCGCAGGACAAGCTGTCGGGCGGCGTCGCTCTCAACCGTCAGTTTTTCGACCAGCACGTCATGCTGGCCGCCATCGGGCAGCGCCGCGCGCGCCGCATTGGCCGCTTCGAGATCGGCTGAGGCCAGCGCGATCTCCTGATCCGCATTGGCCATCCGCTCCGCCAACGCTTCGCTCGCGTTTCGCCTACGGGTGAGGGCGTCCTCGGCACGGTCGGCATCACGTAAGGCTTGGCGCAGATCATTTTCAACCGATTGCCGTTGCTGGGCTGCTTCGCGCAGTTTTGTTTGGGCTGCACCCATCCGGTCGGATAGCTGGGCAAGCGCAGTTCCCAGCGCGTCAACCGCCGCTTCTGCCCCCGGAACCAATTCAACCAGCGCCGTCAGGCGATTGGCGCGGATCAATTGTTCTGCCGCAGTCGAACCATCGTCATCGGCGGCAAAGCCATCCCAGCGGCGTAGCTTGCCGTCTAGCGTGACGAGACGTTCGCCGGGGGCTAAGGGTTGGCCGTCGTCGCTTTCGGCCACACGCACCATCGCCAAACGGGCGGAGAGTTCGGCGGGGGCATCGACGTAATCAGACAAGCGACCTAAAATTCCGTTCGCATCGAGCGAAGTCGAGATGCCGCTATATCGAGCGCTCCCGCTTGGTGTCTCGACTTCGCTCGACACGAACGGATGGGGAAGCGAATTCCAACGCCGTCCGCTATCACCACCGACAGCCGCATTTACATCATCACCCAGTGCTGCAGCAAAAGCGCGCTCATAGCCGGGTTTGACGGTAATCTGGTCGATGGCTTTTGCACCGCTCGATTGGCTCATAGCGCGTTCTAGAGCATTTTTTTCCGACAGTAATGCCGAAAGCTCGGCCTTGGCAGCCGCGAGATTGCTTTGAACGGTGTCGCGCTCGGCCAGATGGTTTGAGCGCTCTTCCTCCAAAGACAGCAGCGAATTCGCGGTCGTCTCAATCGCCGTCTGCAGTTCAACCGCCCGCTTCGACGCCGCATCATGCGCAGCCTTTAGTTCGGCCTCGTCGCCAAGCGCGGTCAACTCGTCCACCAACCTCGCCGCATCGCGCGCAGCCCTGTCAGATCGGCCTTGCGCATTCGCAACCGCAGCGTCAGCCACGCGCAACTCGGCCTCGGCGCGCGCCTGTTCGGCCAGTGCCTTGGCGAGCGATACTTCGCTCTCGCGCGCCTGCCTTTCAGCAGCGTCGCCCGCGCGGGCGAGGGCAGGGCGTTCTTCCTCAATGGCCTTTATCTGCATGGCGAGCGCCGCGCTTTCAGCCTGCAATCGTGCCAGCGCATCGGCGGCATCATGCGTCAACTTGCCTTCACGAGCGCCGTCATCGGCCATTCGTGCGGCTTGTGCGGCAAGGTCGGCTTGCCGCTGGATGATCCGGTCTCGCTCGCCGGTCAGTTGCACCAGCCGGTTCGACAAATCACTCGCGGCATCACGTGCCGCCATCGCCACCGAGCGCGCCTCTGCCAATTCGCGTACCGCCGATTGCTGGTGCTCGGTCAGTTCACGCTGCACCGCTGCCGCCTTATCGACCGCCGTGCCCGCCGCTTGCGCCTCCGCCCGCGCCGCATCGGCTGCTGATTTTGCCTCCTGCCAGCGCATGAAGATCAACCGCGCTTCGGCCTGCAATATATCCTTCGACAGCTTGCGGTAACGCTCGGCCTGTTTTGCCTGCCGCCGCAATTGCTGGCTACGCGCATCCATGTCGGCAAGAATCGTTGCCAGCCGGTCAAGGTTGGTTTCCGCCGCACGCAATTTCTGCTCGGCATCCTTGCGCCGCACATGAAGCCCGGAGATCCCTGCGGCTTCCTCCAGCATCTGCCGCCGTTCTTGCGGCTTCGCGGAGATAATCGACCCGATCCGCCCTTGACTGACCAACGCGGGCGAATGCGCGCCCGTCGCTGCATCGGCAAAGATCAGCGCAACATCCTTCGCACGAACATCGCGACCATTTGAGCGATAGGCCGACCCCGCTCCGCGTTCGATCCGGCGAGTGACTTCGATCTCATGATCGTCGTCGTTGGCAATCGGGCCAACCGTGATATCATGGCTATCGCGTTCGGCGGAAATCGTGACCTCGGCAAAGTCGCGCGCGGGTCGCGACACGGTGCCAGCGAAGATCACATCCTCCATGCCGGCGCCGCGCATCGACTTTGGACTGCTTTCGCCCATCACCCAGCGGATGGCTTCCAGCAGATTGGATTTGCCGCACCCATTTGGGCCGACAATGCCCGTCAGCCCGGTTTCGATCCGCAGTTCGGCGGGCTCGACAAAGCTTTTGAAGCCCGTAAGTTTCAGCCGCTTTATGCGCAAGGTTCAGGCCCTTGCGCCAATGTGTCAAAGTAAAAGCCCTCCCGAGCCATGATCAGCGCGCGCCAGCACCCTGCAACTTGGCCTTCACCTGCGGCCATGCCCCGACGTTCAGCGGCGCGCCGTTCAGGGTGAAGTACGGTGTTCCGCTTACGCCGTCCTTGCCCCCCTGTTCGGTCAGCTTGATCAGCCCATCAATCGCCTTCGCATCTCCCAGGCAAGCCTTCGCCTGATCTTCGCTGATCCCGCGCTGCTTGACGAAATCGATCAGGCCAAATTTTGTGCCAAGAAAGGTCGACAGCTGGGCAGGCGACATATTCTGGGTCGATTGCTGTTCGGCGTCGGTGATACTGCTCATCCGTCCCAGCCAACTGGCCTGCTCTGCAAAAAGCTGTTCGCTCAAAGGATAAAATGCATCCGGGCCGTTGCATTGGGCGAGCAAGAAGCCGGGAATGTCCTGAGCGCCGTGCACCAGGAACGGGCGGAACTCCATTGCGACCACACCGCCATCGACCATTTTTTTGATCTCTTCGGCAGAGTCTACCGAGAATTGCGCACATCCGGGGCAGGTGATCGCGCCATATTCTACCAGCTGCAGCTTCGCATCGGGATTGCCCATTTTGTAACCACCGACGTCGGTTTTAACGACGACATCGCTCCAGATTTTACCTGCGGGCGCTGTAACCTTGGCCAACGGTTCGCCCGTCGGGACGGCTGCGGTATCGCCACCGCCGCAAGCAGCAACTGCGAGCGCGGCAACGGCGGTTGTGAGAATTGATTTGATGCGCATATTCGATCCTTTTTCAAATCGGAGGGTCATGTTGCAGGAAGTTTGCTTTTCAGCGATTGCCAGTCATGGACTTCGCCGTCGAGGCGACCGTTGACCGTGAATGTCGGCGTGCCGTGGATACCGAGTTTTGCGCCTTCATCGCTCATGTCGAGCACCGCCTTAAGCGCTGCCGGGTCGACGAGACATGCCTTGCCTTGGGCAGGCGTGACACCGCGTTGTTGCATGATCTTCGACAGGCCGGTTTCGGTATATACCCCGGCCATATAGCCGGCATAGTCCTCGGTCTGCAATTTCGCATCGGTCGCCTTGCTGATCTTGCCGGTGTCCGCCAACCATGTTTTTTGGGTTGCGAGCAGATGTTTGTGGTTACCGAAAAACCGGCTCTTGCCACCACAACGAGCAAGCATCGCTGCGGTCAAATCGACCGGGTTCAGAACGAAGTTCCGGATTTCAAAGCTCGCCTTGCCGCTTGCCACATATTGGCTTTTGAAAACCGGCGCGTTGTTCGTTTCGAAATTCGCGCAGTGGCCGCAGGTATAGCTCATATACTCAACGACTTTGGTTGGAGCGGCGGGGTTGCCGATAATATGGCTTCCCTTGTCGGACAGCGTGAAGGTGAGCAGCCAGTTGGGTTTGGCAGGCGCGCCAAAGGCAGCGACCGTGCCGAGCGCAACTGCGCCAACAAATCCAAGGCGGGCTAAAGAGGAAAGTCGCGACATTATGGAGCTTCTTACATTCTGAAAGGCAATCTCGCGCATCTGGAATCACTCGGGCTCTTTGGCAAGGCTTTTTGCGAGACTTTCGAGCACCGCGAACAGCTCGGGATCGGCAATTTCTCGCAAAGAATCGCCCAGTTCCATTGGCACAGGCTTAAGCATTGGCGCCGCAGCGGGTTTGGGCGTGCTTGCGGATTTTACGACCACGCCCTGCCGGACCTTGATCCGCGCCACCGCGCTGTAACCGAAAAAGCGGTTCACGCGCTCGATGATTTCGGGGATGACATGCTGCATCATCGTCGCATGCGCGCCCTCGACAACAAGTTCCAGCGTACCTTCGGCCTTTTTCCCGACGGGAAAGCGGATCGCCTCGGGCGCAGATACCGCCGCGTAGCGTGCGCCGACGATTTCGTCCCAGCGACTGACGACCGAGCTTTGTACGAAGCCGAAGCGACGAAATGCAGCGCGTCCGATTTCGGGCATCAGATCGGACACCGCGCGCGCCTCGCCACCGCGTGGGCGCTGATAAGGTTTGGGCGTAACTTTTTTGCCGCCTGACTTGCCCGCAGGTGCCTTGCCTTTGTCCATAGTCTGCGTCATGCCATTTTGAATGACCGCCGTCCAACATAGTGACCAAAAAGCTGGGGATATCGCCGCAATCCTTTTGGCGCATTACCAAAAAAATGCACGTGAATTGCCTTGGCGTGCAAGGCCGGGGACAGCGCTTCCCGACCCATATCATGTCTGGCTGTCCGAAATCATGCTGCAACAGACGACGGTGGCGGCGGTGATCCCGTATTTCGATCGGTTCACTGCGCGCTGGTCTGATTTTGCCGCGCTGGCGGCGGCCGACGAAGCGGACGTCATGGCGGCTTGGGCGGGGCTTGGCTATTATGCCAGGGCGCGCAATCTGGTGGCCTGCGCCAAAGCTGTTGCCTCCAACCATCAGGGCCGACTGCCTGAAGCCGAAGCCGAGTTACTAAAACTGCCCGGTATAGGTGGTTATACAGCTGCAGCGATTGCGGCGATTGCCTTTGGGCAGCGCGCCGTGGTGGTCGATGCCAATGTCGAGCGCGTGGTCGCCCGATTGTTCGCGATCGATACGCCTTTGCCCGCAGGCAAGGCGCAAATCCGGGTTGCGACCGACGCGATTACGCCAGACTTAGATGCGGGCGACTTTGCACAGGCGATGATGGATTTGGGTGCCGGAATATGCTCGGTGCGCAATCCGTCGTGCATGATCTGTCCGTTGCTTCGACATTGTGCGGCAGGGCAGGCGGGAACGGCCGATGCCTATCCGGTAAAGTCCGCGAAGAAGGCCAAGCCGCATCGCACCGGCACGGCCTATTGGATCGAGCGAGATGCCAAGGTCTGGTTGGTGAAGCGCGGCGGCAGCGGGATGCTCGGCGGAATGCGTGCGCTTCCCGACGACGGGTGGAGCGCGAAATCGGACGGCAACGGCGCTGCGCCCTTTCAAGCGGACTGGCGAATTTTGCCTCAGACTGTCGCACATGTCTTTACCCATTTCAGCTTGACCTTGAAGGTTGCCGTTACGGCATCCGCGCCTGATGCCGCCGCGTTGGGCCAAGGCGAGTATTGGCCGGTAAAATCGCTCGACAAGGCTGGGTTGCCGACCTTATTCTCGAAAGCAGCAAAGGCCGTAATGGCGCCAGGAGAGCGATAATGGAATTTGAAGCGATTGATCGGGACATGCTGGCGCGGCGTAGTTTTCTGGCATTGGGCGCGCGATTGGCGGCGGCCGGTGCAGCAACCGCGTTTATCCCCGCAGCCGTATGGGCGCGGGCGGCAAACGCCTATCCGACGATCACCACTCAGTTCCAAAGCTTTGTATCTACCGGAAAGCTCGCCGGCATGCTGGCTGCCATCGGTCACGGCACCGAAGCACCTGACCTAGTTGCAGTCGGCAATATTGCGCAGGGCGCCTCAACGCCGGTCGATCTCGATACGCTTTGGCGCGTTTACTCGATGACCAAGCCGATTGCCGGTATCGCCGCAATGATATTGGTTGGCGAAGGCAAGATGAAGCTCGACCAGCCGATTGCTGATTTCCTGCCCGAATTTGCCAATATGACTGTGCTGACCGATCCGGCGAACAGTCTGGCTGCGGTGCCAGCCAAAACGCAGATTACCGTTCGCCATTTGCTTACCCACACTGCGGGGTTGGGCTATTCGATCATCACTAAAGGGCCCTTGCTTCAGGCTTATCTCGATAATGGGATCACACCGGGTATCGTCAGTCGTTTCCCGATCCCCGGCACGCCGCCAAGCGCACCGACGCCCGACCTCAAAACTTTCTCAGAGCGTTTGGCGAAATTGCCGTTGATTGCCGAACCCGGCACGAAATGGAGCTATTCGATTTCGCTCGACCTGTTGGGCCGCGTGATCGAGGCTGCGAGCGGGATGGATTTCGAAGCGTTTTTGAAAACGCGGCTGTTCGACCCGCTGAAGATGACCAGCAGCTATTTCCAGGTGCCTGCATCCGAAACCAAGCGCTTCGTCACCAACTATGCGCCGGTCAACGGCGTGTTGTTCCCGCTCGATCCGGCGGCCACCAGCATCTATCTGGACAAGCCGGCTTTTGCCTTTGGAGGCGCCGGGCTGGTATGTTCGGCGCGTGATTACGACCGGTTCCTCTCGATGCTGCTTAACGGCGGGACGCTCGACGGTGTGAGGATCATGTCGCCCGAAACCGCTGCGCTTGGCATGTCGAACCTGTTGCCAGCGGGCGTTAGCACCGAAGGCACCTTCGCCGCCGGCGCTGGCTTCGGCGCGGGCGGTCGCGTCGGTCTTGGTGCGCAGGCTGGAACTTATGGCTGGGGCGGTGCCGCCGGAACCGTTGCCTTTGTCGATCGGAAACGCAATATCCGCGCGACCGGCATGGCGCAATATATGCCAAGCGACGTTTACCCGATGCATGCCGAATTCGGCAAATGGGTGCTGGCCGACGTAGACAAAGCGGCCTGAGCCAAATGATCGCGCCCGGTTTCACCGGATCACCACTCGACCGTGCCGACCGCGTCCGCAACGATGTTGAGGCTTATGGCGCGCTGCTCGGCGATTGGCGCGCGCGGGTTTTGGGGCTCGACGGGCTCGATCCGGTGCTGGCGTCCGAAGGTGGGCTGACATGGCAATCGCTCGCCGACATAGCAGAGGACGCCGAGCTGATCCTGTTGGGCCTAGCCGACGGCAAGCCGCATTTCGTGCCTTTGGTCGAGGCCGAGGGAGGGATGTTTCGCTCGCCAGCGATGTGGCGCGCTCTGACGCTTTTACCGGCAGAGGACGCAGCGATTTACGGCACCGCGCGTAGCCTGATCGAATGGCATAACGCGCACCGTTTTTGTGGGAAATGTGGCCACTCCACCGGGTTATTCCGAGCCGGCTGGGGTCGCAAATGTGGCAATTGCGACACCGAACATTTCCCGCGCACCGACCCAGTCGTTATCATGCTCGCGGAGTTTGAGGGCAAAGCATTGCTTGGCCGTCAATCACGATTCCCGCCGGGTAATTATTCGGCATTGGCAGGCTTTCTCGAACCCGGCGAAAGCATTGAGGAAGCCGTGCGGCGCGAAATCTGGGAAGAATCGGGCGTCACCTGTGGCGCTGTCCGATACGTTACCAGCCAACCCTGGCCCTTCGGCGGATCGCAGTTAATGATTGCGTGCGTCGCCGATGCCGAAGGTGACGAAATTGCGCTCGACACCAACGAATTGGAGGACGCGATCTGGGTGAGCAAAGACCAGGCGCGCGCCGCGCTCGACAATGCGCCGGACAAAGACTTCAACGCGCCGCCGCCATTTGCTATCGCACATAGCCTGCTACGGCATTGGGTGACCGATTAAACCAGCCCCATCCGCATCAGTTCACCCAGCATTTTCGGCGACATTTCATCACGCCCGTCGGCTTCCACGCTGTCCAAATCGGGCGGGGCGTTGACCTCTTCCAGATAGCGCCATCCCTGATGCGCGCGTTTGGGGATTGAGCGGACCGGTATCAGGCGCGGTTCCAATCTGATCCAGTATCGCCCAGCGCCATTTTCCATAAAGCCGAGGATGAGGCTGCGGCCAATGATGCTGTGCGCATGTATCCAGTAAAGCGAGCCGCCCGCCATCTCCTCGATGCGTTTGGGCAGATATCTTGTGGTCAACCTGACCTCGCCATCGGCGGCATAGGATTCGAGGCGCTCGCGCAAATGCGCTGCCCCTTGTGTACCGAATGCGATTTTGGTCATGTTGAGCGGCATCAAACCTATTTGGCGTCACACGGTATAATCCGCAAGCTGGCACCGATTAATTTGTTGTCGATGCAGCAGGCTCTCCACCCTCTGCTATTGACGCGGCCTCAATCTCCTTGCGCAATTTCGGCCAGCGCTTTGCCCACTGGTTTTGCGGCTCGACCGTGCGCAGTCTTTCCACAAAGGAATGGGCCAGTTCCAGATCGCCCTCTTTGGCATAAATCTCTGCAAGCAACTGCAGCGACGGCGAGTGGGCTTGGTCGAGTAGCAATATCTTCTGCAGCTCGCGCTCGGCTCCAGGACGGCCATTGTCGTGCAGCAGTTTCGCCCTTGCATGCAGCAGCGAGGCGGATTTCGGTCGCAATTTGATCTCCGCCGCAAGCGCGGTCAGCGCGCCGTCCAAATCGCCTCCAACTGCCTGCGAATTGATTTGCTGAACAGCGCTGCGTTCCGCCGATTTGATCGTCGCACCTGCATTTTCGGCAAGAATAAAAATCCGATCATTATACAGGAGATCGCTCAGCCGGTCGAACCTCTCAGCCTCCGTCATCGACATTTCCTGATACGTGACTTGCGTCAGGCTCCGGCCCGAAAATGCCCTTCCGTTCAATGTCGCCTCGCGCACATAGCGGGCAGGTCCAATCTTCCGGTCGAATTTACTTCCGGTCATCGAATAGCTTTTGCCCTGCGTCGGAAGCCTTATAGATATGAGCGTTTCCACATGGCGCGCGCCGCTTTCAACGGGCAACTGTTTGTCCGCCTCCTCGGTTCGCTCGACGGCAAAATCATGTCCTACGTTGAGGTCGCTCAAGAGCAATTCGCTAAAATCGCCGATGTCTTCCCATTCCAGCTTCGCCGTTCCGGTCACGATAAAGCCTGCCTCTCCCAATTCGGGGCGGTCGAACCATTCGATTTGTTCGATCTTGAAGTCTTCGTCTTTGCTGTCCTCTTTTGACTTGGCGATATGTTCTCGGCGCTGCGTTTCAGTCATCGTGGCGATCCGAGCTGAAAATGCTGCCGCTGTTTCTCCCCGATATACGGTGGAAACGGTCGATTTCGCAGGCACATCGAAACCGCTGCTGGCGTCCATCGTGTAGGTCGTTGTTTCGGTTGGAATCGCGAATGAAGCTGGCGGGAGTTTTTCTATTTTGGCGGCGGGAATAAGAGGTAGTGCATATTGATAGCCGGGCTGGTCGAGAGTGGCCAGGCTCCGGTCGTTTTGGCGGGTGCCATCTAGCCAGTATATTTTGCCGTCAATGCTGGCGCGCACAATTACATGGTCGAAGACCAGCATCATCGGGGTATTTGCCTCAATACCGTTGGATCGGTTGACCGAGACGAGCGCTGGCACCGCCTCGATTCCCAGTTGCAGCAACATCGACACCAGCAGCACGGTCTTTCCCTTGCAGTCGCCATAGCGTCCATCCCAAACCGATTGCGCGGGTTCGGGCTGATAGTTGCCCAGCCCTTCGAAGTTGCCGCTGTAACGCACCTCTCGCTGCACCAGCCGGAGCGCCGCCATCGCCTTGTCGGTGTTCGACGCGTTGCTTGTGGCAATCGCGGCGATCCGGTCGGCCATTTCGCCTGATGGAACCTGAATCAGCGCCTTTTCATAGACAGGGTGAAGCGCGGTTGCGACATCGGTCCAGTTGGCGAAAGTAGATATCTGAAACATATGCTCACGCCCCAGACGGAGCGGGACAGTCTGGTCGAACGGCTTGTGATAAACATTGTCCTTCAATGCTTCGAGAACCTGATAGTTGCCGTCGGCCTTTGCCTGGACATCAGGCAGTTTCTTGCCGGAGTACCAATTAACCGTCCGGTCCTTGTGCCACGTCGCGCGGTGATGCAGCCGGTCGACCCGAAGACCCTGAAGATAAGACACCTCGTTCTCATACTGGTCACCCAGCATCGGATTGATTTGTTCCATCGTTAACGCCAGATCGATTAAATCGCCGACACGCAGATCGGCGATTTGCAGAAACCCCTGTTTGAACCCGTGCAATATCCCTTGGGCAGCCTGATTCTCGGTGCGATAAAGCGAGAATTTCTGACCGGCTGCCAATATGTCGATCTCGCTGCCCTGACGGTGCACCTTCAGATGATGGATGTTCAGCCGGTAGCGGCCCGGCGCATAGCCGACCATGACGGTGCCCATACTCTGCAAAGCGGACGCATCGCTGATGCGCAGCACCTTTCGTTCATAATGGGCACCCGAACCCGACTTGCCGAGATAAAACTGATAGCTGACCAAAGCGACGCTTCCGGCTGAGCCTTTCGTCGCGTCGGTCTGTTCGGCGGGCAAATCCACCGGAACCACCCATTCAGGCGCGGGCACATAGGTTATGCCGTCGTCGCTTTGCGCGAAACCCGGTGCCGACCAGATAAGCATGGCCCAAACTAACAGGATGATACGCATTGATGCCCCCCGGCCAACCGAAGGCGATAGATGGCAATTTAGTTCTGAAATACGCAAGCCAAATCTGCGCCGGTGCAAATTTATCCGGCAAGCCCGCTGAACACCGCCAGCCCCAGGAAAATCAAAAACCCCATCGAATCGGTTATCATCGTGACAAAGATCGAGCTCGATACCGCAGGGTCTTGGTCGAGCCGGTCAAGAAAGACGGGAATAGCAACGCCGGAAAGCCCCGCCAGAGTGATGTTACATAAAATGGCGGCGGCGATAACCCCGCCCAGCAACCAGTTGCCGAAAATCAGCCCCGCCCCTAACCCTGCGATGACCGCGATCGTAGCACCGATCAGCAATGCCACCCGAATTTCGCGCCAGATGGACCGCATCGTGTTCGATTGCGTCAGCTGGTTGGTCGCCAGCGCGCGCACCGTTACCGCCAATGTCTGCGTTCCGGCATTACCGCCAATCGACGCGACAATCGGCATCAATATCGCGAGCGCAACCATTGTCTCAATCGCTGCGCCGAACTGAGCAATGATGAACGACGCCACCATTGCGGTGCCAAGATTGGCGATTAGCCAACGCACGCGGGCCTTGTAGCTATCAGAAATCGGCTCGTTAATGTCGCCTTCGCCAGCGCCCGACAGCCGCAGGATATCCTCGTCGGCTTCTTCCTGAATAATATGGACGATATCATCGGCGGTGATTACCCCGACGAGGCGACCAACCTGATCGACAACTGCCGCCGAAATAAGCGCGTATTTCTGAAACCTTAGGGCGACTTCCTCCTGATCCATATCGACCGGGATCAGCGTTTGTTCGCGCTGCATCAGTTCGTTGACCTGCGTTTTGCGCTGGCTCCGCATGATCCAGCTCAGCTTGCAGGTGCCGACCGGCTTATGCTGCGGATCGACGACAAACACTTCCCAGAAATCGGTGGTCAGGTCTTGATGATCGCGCAAATAGTCGATCAACTGGCCGACCGTCATATGTTCGGGCACCGCGACCAGATCACGCTGCATGATACGTCCGGCGGTTTCTTCTGGATAGGAGAGTGCGTCCTCGATCGCGGCGCGGTCTTCGGGGTCGAGTTCGGCGAGGACGGCTTGCTGGTCCTCCTCCTCCATATCCTCGATAATCGCGACCGCATCGTCGGTATCGAGCTGTCCGGCAAGGTCGGCGACTTGAGCTGCGGGCAGCGCGTCGATTATATCCTCACGGACATAATCATTGACCTCTGCCAGCACCTCGGCACTCATCAGGTCGCCAAGCGCAATCGCGAGTTCACCGCGCCGTTCGGACGGAGTCAGTTCCAGAAGGTCTGCAATGTCGGCTTCGTGCAGCGGCTCGACCAGCCGATGAACCTCGTCGAGGTTACTGTCTTCAACCGCATCGAGCACGCGATCGACAAAATCGCGGGTCAGACGGTTGTCTTCGTCGAGCGTTTCTAGGGCGTTGCGGGTGGTATCGGGATCGGCGATTTCGCTAGTCATGTGCGGCCTTTCCCGATTGTGGCGGTGATCGTCGCCCCTCCTAAGCAGGCCGCATCAAAAAGCAATGATTTTGGGCCTTCAAGCCCCTCCTGTTTAGGGGAGGGGAAGGGGGTGGGGCCTCGAAGCACAGCGCCAAGCCGATAGCCCCCACCCCAACCCCTCCCCTGAAGGGGAGGGGCTTTAGAGACATCTTTCGCTTTTTTGCTTTTATGAAGAACAGCCTTCGCCTAGGGCATCGCCCAACATCTCCAGATAGCCAAAGGACATCATCATGGCCGACGAAACCCTTACTCTTTCCCTCGACAGCGGCGACGTTGTTATCAAACTGCGTTCCGATCTGGCACCCAATCATGTCGCGCGTATCAAAGAACTGGCGAGCGAAGGCTTTTACGACGGCGTAAAATTCCACCGCGTAATCCCCGGCTTCATGGCGCAAGGCGGTTGCCCCGACGGCACCGGCATGGGCGGTTCGAAAAAGCCAGATCTGGCGCAAGAGTTCAATTCCGAACCGCATGTGCGCGGTGTATGCTCAATGGCGCGTTCCAGCAGCCCGAACAGCGCCAACAGCCAGTTTTTCATCTGCTTCGACGACGCAACGTTCCTCGACAACCAATACACCGCATGGGGCAACGTGGTGAGCGGGATGGAACATGTCGACGCGCTGCCCAAGGGTGAACCGCCTGCGAATCCGGGTGTTATCAAGAAGGCGACGGTGGGCTGAAGCCCGCAGGAATCTGCGCAAGTTCACAGTGAAATCGAATAACGGGGTGTGCTGGAAGCCGCAGCCCGGGTTGCAGTGCCGTGCCAATTTTTTGTAAAAAAGGCACGAAGGTAAAAAGGCACAAAGACGCAGAGCGTCCTTCCTAGCTCAGTCGTCGCAGTCGGGCGTCAGCTAAAAGCGACAAGCGGCTTCGCCGTCTTCAGCAGCCCCTTCGTGCCTTCTTCACAAATCATCTTCGCGCGTCATCTCATTTTGTCGAGAAGTGGTCAAAGTGGACACTATAATAATAAAGAAAAACGAAAACGCGTATCCGGCGTAGCAACAGATGCTACCGGCGTTTGGCCGGTGGGACATCATTATTCTATTAAAGATGTCAAAGAGCGATCTGCCGATGCTCTCAAATCAAATCCTACATTGCAAGCAAGTTACTCCGAAGGCGCGGATTGCTCCGGCTCGGGCGGACGCATGGCTTCCATCGCGGTTTTTAGTTCTGCGGGCGAAATCTTGTTGTCCTTGTCAGCATCGACCTTGTCGAAATGCTTTTCCAGCGGACCCTTTGCTTCTTCACGGGCGATGAAGCCATCCTTGTCCGCATCCAGAAAACCGAAAATCTGCTCGGGGCTTGGCATACCGCCGCCTGATGGGGCGGGTGCGGGTTCTTCCTGAGCGCAAAGCGTGGATGACAATAACAGTAACGAAGCAGCGGCAACAGGTTTCAGCATTTGGATTCCTCGTCAATAAAGTTCGAATAATGTAGTTCCGGGCCAAGATGGAGGTTCGAGCCAGGTTCGGCCAGCGGGATATTGTGGTTGCGACAATTTAATACAGAGATTGCGATCAACTCAGGTGAAACCGCCCTCCGACAACGGTGAAGCACCGGCCTGAAAGCCAGACGCGGTCGCCTTCGATCTGGCATCCCAGATAACCACCGCGTGCTGACGCCTGATAAGCGGTGAAATTGTCTCGCCCCAATTCCGCCGCCCAATAGGGTGCGAGCAGCGCATGGGCTGAGCCGGTTACCGCATCTTCGTCGATGCCTGCGCCGGGTACGAAAACGCGGCTGATGATGTCGGTGCCTTCGCCCGGCGCAGTGGCGACGAACAGGTCGTTACCCAGCAGGGCGAGTGCTTTCATGTCTGGCTTTAGCGCCCATATTTCATCGGCACTGGCGTAGCGGAGCAGATAATATTGGTTGGGATTGCCGCGAATTGCGATTGGCGAGCCGCCAACGGCTTTGGCGGCGTCCGCAAAGTCCATGGGCTCGCTGGGGATGGTGGGCAACGCAACGGCACAGCCTTCGCCTTCACGGCGCACTTCCAATATGCCAACCTTGCGTGTGCGGAATGTTACGCGGTCCATGTCGGGGTTTTGGCTGAGGACAACATGTCCGCTGGCGAGCGTTGCATGACCGCACATCCGGACTTCGACCGTCGGCGTGAACCAGCGCAGCTCATAGTCCGCCTCGCCGGTTGCATCGGGCACGATGAAGGCGGTCTCGGCGAAGTTGTTTTCTTCTCCGATTGCCTGCAGCACCGCGTCATCGAGCCATGCCTCCAAGGGCATGACCGCCGCCTGATTGCCTGTGAACGGCCGGTCGGCAAAGGCATCCACATGATAATATGGGAGTTCAGTCATGCGCATGCTCCTCATGGCCGTGATGTTCAACGGTTTCGGAAGGGATATACCCCATCTCGTCCTTGTGCCCCTCGGGGTCGGGATGGATCAGCACCTCGACACCGGGAAATTCGCGCATCAGTTCGGCTTCGATCTCATCCATAATTTGATGTGCCTTTAGCACGGTCATCGTCGGCTCAACCCAGACGTGGAACTGGCAGAATTCATGCATGCCGCTAGAGCGTGTCCGCATATCGTGAACGCCTTTAAGCTCGGGGTGACGCATCGCGATTTCCAAAAAACGCGCCTTTTTCTCCTCCGGCCATTCGCGGTCGAGCAACTGGTCCAGTGCCATGCGGGCTGCTTTGGAAGCGCCCCACAATAACCACAAAGCTATCCCTATACCGAATACAGGGTCGGCACCCTTCACGCGTAACATCGTGTCGAGAACGATGGCTATAATTACAGCGCCGTTGAGCAAAAGGTCGCTCTGATAATGGACATGGTCGGCATGGATCGCCACCGAGCCGGTTTCCTTTACTACATGCCGTTGATAGGCGAGCAAGCCGAGCGTTGCGAAGATGGCAATTAACGACACACCGATGCCATATTCGGGATTGGCGGTGGTTTCACCGCTACCAAGCCGGACAATGGCGCGCCAGCCTATGAAAATCGCCGAAACGGTGATCAAAACCACTTGCATCAGCGCCGACAGAGCCTCTGCCTTGCCATGCCCGAACCGGTGGTCGTCATCGGCGGGCATCGCGGCATAGCGGACGCTGAAAAGAGTGAGCAGCGAGGCCAGCACGTCAAATCCGGTATCGGCCAGCGACCCAAGCAGGGCGACCGAACCGGTCTCCGCCGCTGCGTAGATTTTGAGCGCGAGCAGGAACAGCGCCATGCTGACGCTGGCAATCGCGGCGCGCGTGGTTAGCATGTCATGCGTTTCATGGTGATGAGTGTGGGCGAGAGACACTAGGACACTTCCCTCCCAAACCCGTTCGCTTCGAGCCCTTCGGCTGGCTTGCAGCCGCTCAGGATAAACGTGGCCACAGGCCAAGACGAGAGGCCCATAAGTCTTGCACAGCGGCGGGGTGTCCCGTCTTCGCTCGACACGAACGGAGAAGAAGGGCGGCTCACGGGTAAAGCATCCCCGATGTCCAGCCATCGCCGTCGCGCTGATAAAGCCAGCGTTCGTGCAGGCGGAATTCGCGGTCCTGCCAGAACTCGATTTTTTCAGGCGTTACCAGCCAGCCCGACCAATGCGGTGGGCGTGCGACGTCTTGCCCTTCGAACCGCTGTTCCATTTCGGCAAAGCGTGTCTCGAACGTCGCGCGGTCGGCAAGCGGCCGTGACTGGTCGGATGCCCAGGCCCCCAGTTGCGAATTACGCGAGCGAGTGGCGAAATAGGCGTCAGCGGTAACGTCATCGACGCGGCTCACCGGGCCCTCGATACGGACCTGTCGCCGCAGTGATTTCCAATGAAACAGCAAAGCGGCGTGCTGATTGCTTTCCAGATCGCCCGATTTGCGGCTTTCGAGATTGGTGTAAAATATAAAGCCGCCAACCTCTGCGCCGTGCCCTTTCAACAGCACCATGCGTGACGATGGGCGGCCTTGCGCGTCCACCGAGGCCAACGCCATGGCGCCCGGATCATTGGGTTCACTCGCCAGCGCCTCGGCAAACCATTCGTCGAACAGGTCAAAAGGATCGGGTCTTTCCATATACGCGCGATAGGCTAAGCTTATCGTGGATAAAAGAGGGAAGGGAATTTTATGCCGTGGGAGCAGATTTTTGGGTTCGTCAATATCTGGGCGATGGTCTGTTGGGCAGTGCTGGCGTTCGCGCCGGGGCGTGAGCGGGTTGTTGTGCCACTATTCTATGCAGGCGCAGGATTGCTATCGCTTAGCTATGCCGTGCTGATCGTCGGGCTGTTGGGTGGGATGATCGATGGCGGGACAGGCGGTAGCGGAGGCTCGCCCGATTTCACTACATTGGCGGGCGTGCAGGCAATATTCGACACACAAGGCGGCGCGACCATCGGCTGGATCCATTATCTGGCGTTCGACCTGTTTGTTGGCATCTGGGCCGCGCGCAATGCCGACCGGCGCGGTATTGGACGGATTATTCAGGTGCCGATCCTGTTTTTCATATTCATGCTCGGGCCGCTGGGGTTGACGCTCTATCTTATTTTACGCCAATTTGTCGGGGCTCCGCATGAAAATGCGACAGTCCCGAGTTGACATATCGGGCGCAATCCCGATTTAGAGTAGTAGTTTAGTAACACAGGGACAAAAATGGCCGACCCCTATTCGATATTAGGCGTAACCAAAGGCGCGGACGAGAAAGCGATCAAAAGCGCGTACCGTAAACTCGCCAAGGAATTGCACCCCGACAAGCATCCGGATAATCCCAAGGCGGCTGAAAAATTCAGCGAGGTTACGCGCGCGTACGACCTGTTGTCCGATGCAAAAAAACGCGCAGCATTCGACCGCGGCGAAATCGACGGCGAAGGCAACCAGCGCGCGCCGTTCGGTTACGGCGCTGGGCCAGGGCAAGGTGGCGGGGGGGCTAACTTCGATTTTGGCAGCGGCGGCATCGATCTGGGCGATATTTTCGACGGTCTGTTCGGCGGTGGTGGTGCGCAGGCCCGCCCCGGCCCACGCCCGCAACCCGGCCCGCCGCCCAAGGGTGCCAACATCGCCTACGAGCATCTCGTGTCGTTCACCGACGCCGCCACCTTGGCACCGCAGCGGATAACCTTGCAGGATGGCAAGACTGTCGAGTTCAAGCTGCCGACAGGCGTGGTTGCAGGCCAGCAAATCCGCATACCCGGCAAAGGCCAGCCCGGCCCTGGAGGCAATGGCGATGCAATGGTGACACTGAAAATCGGCAAGCATCCGCATTTTGTCCGCGACGGCGACCATATCCGTATCGACCTTCCGATTTCGCTCAAAGAAGCAGTCAGCGGCGGCAAGGTCAAGGTTCCGACAGTCGACGGCGCGGTGATGCTGACGGTGCCGCCGCGCACCAATTCGGGTGCGACGCTGCGCATCAAGGGACGCGGCTTTGCTGGCAAGGCAGGCGCTCGCGGCGACCAGTTGGTGACATTGATGATTCATTTGCCAACCGATGCCGAAGCGCTGGCCAAGCTTGCCGAGATATTGTCCGACGACATCGTTCGTGCAAAACTGAATGTCTGAACATTCCCCCCTGTCGCCCGAAGCCCGCGCGCATTTGCCGGTCGTCGAGCAGGCAGAAGAAAGCGAAGCGAGCTGGTTTGCCCATCTCGACAAGTTTCACCAGTCATGGGAGGTGGTGAAACGCATGGTCGTCGGCGTTTACAGCGAGGGCTTCGTCCACGCCGGTAATTTTGCCTATCTGTCGCTGGTGGTATTGTTCTCGTTCTGCATTGTCGCAGCAGCGATTGCAGGGGCGTTCGGGCAGACGCAATCGGGTATTGCGTTGATCGAAGCGTTCTTCCGGACGGTACCGCCAGGGGTAGGTGCGGCTCTCCGCGATCCGGTAGAAAGCGCGATGACCGCGCGCTCGGGACCGCTGCTCTGGTTCGGTGCTGCGGTCAGCCTGTGGACCACCGCGAGCCTGATAGAAACCTTCCGCGATGTGCTGCACCGCGCTTATGGCACCAGCCCACATATGTATTTCTGGCAATATCGGCTGGGGTCTTTTGCCACGATAGTTGTCGCGGTTCTGCTGGCGATGGTGGCATTTAGCGCGCAGGTCCTGGTGGCCGCAATCGAGGAGCTGGTCTATTTGTACATTCCGGCGGCCGAAAGGGTATCGGCATATTTCGCGTGGGGGCGGATTGTGCCGTTCCTGATTTTGTTTGCAGCGATCTACATCATTTTCCGCAGCCTTACCCCGCGCAAATATCGCGATCCCGTCTTCCCGAAATGGCCTGGCGCTGCTCTGGTCAGCCTTTGGTGGCTCGGTTGCACTGCGGTGCTGCCCTGGTTCCTGACCAGCGTGAGCAATTACGACCTCACTTATGGCAGCCTTGCAGGGGTAATGGTCGCGCTGATTTTCTTCTACCTGATCGGTTTGGGGCTGGTCAGCGGTGCGCAGTTGAACGCGGCGCTGGCCAACCAGCATGAAAATGGCATAAGGCAAGCCAACCAAGATTCACTGGAAGAATGAGGAAGATATGAGCGGATTAATGGCTGGCAAACGCGGCCTCATCATGGGGCTGGCGAACGACAAGTCGCTCGCTTGGGGCATCGCCCAGCGGTTAAACGCCGAAGGTGCGGAACTGGCGTTCAGCTATCAGGGCGAAGTCATGGAAAAGCGCGTCCGTCCGCTTGCTTCGCAACTGGGCTGCGATTTCCTGATCGATTGTGATGTTTCCGACATGACCAATCTCGACCGCGCTTTTGCGACGCTGGCGGATAAATGGCCGACCATCGATTTCGTCGTTCACGCCATCGGCTTCACCAATAAAGAGGCGCTACGCGGCAAATATTTCGATGTGACGCTCGACGATTTCCTGATGACGATGAACATCAGCGTCTACAGCTTCACCGCCGTCGCCAAACGTGCGGCACCGATGATGGCGGCAGGCGGATCGATGCTTACCTTGAGCTATTATGGGGCCGAAAAGGTGGTGCCGCATTATAACGTGATGGGCGTGGCCAAGGCCGCACTGGAGGCTTCGGTCAAATATCTGGCGAACGACGTCGGCCCCGACGGTATCCGCGTCAACGCGATTTCCGCCGGGCCTATCAAGACCTTGGCCGCATCGGGCATTGGCGATTTCCGCTATATCATGAAATGGAACGAGCTGAATTCTCCGCTCCGCCGCAATGTCACCATTGACGACGTTGGTGCGTCTGCGCTGTATCTACTGTCCGATTTGGCGGCGGGCGTGACGGGGGAAACTCACCATGTCGATGCAGGCTACCATACCGTAGGCATGAAGCAGGAGGATGCTCCTGATATCGGGCTGGCTTGATATGATCGCGGGGCATAGCAACGAACTCGTGCTGTTACTGGCCGGTTGCGCGGTGATGGTCGGGCTGCATGGTTATTGGCACGCCAGGCATTATTGGGAAGGACTACCACCGATATTGGACGCCTTTGTGTCGATGGCCGGATTTCTGGCTGTTGTCGGCGCCTTTGTCTGGGCCGGGCGTGTCGGCGGTGAATATGGGCATCCGCATGCGGCACGTGTTCTGGCGCTGGCGGTGACCTTGATCCTGTTTCGCGGCACCAGGACGTGGATCGGCAAGGAGCAGGTCCGCTACCGCAAGCTAAGGGTGCGGGAAACGCCCGGAGCAGCCGGAACAGAATGATCATACGCAGCGCTGCACCGTCCGACTTCGAAGAAATAGATCATGTCATCAGGACGACATTTGCGGCATCCGAATTTGGGCACAGTGGAGAGGCCGAACTGGTGCAGCAGCTTTACGCCGATGGCGATGTAGCGGTCAGCCTGGTTGCTGAGCAAAACAGCGGCTTGATAGGCCATGTTCTATTTAGCGTCATGTCGGTTCAGGCCGATGGACAGTCGCTCAAGGCAGCGGCACTCGCGCCGGCGTTGGTTCTGCCAGATGCACAAGCTAAAGGCGTTGGCTCAACTCTAATCAAAACCGGGTTGAGCCAGTTATCGGCAGATGGCTTCCAGATAAGCTTTGTCCTTGGACATGCTGATTATTATCTGCGTTTCGGCTATCGCGCCGAGCTGGCCGCACCTTATGCATCTCCTTATAAGGGGCCGCATTTTATGGCGGCGCATCTGGACAGCAGCCTCGCGGTACCGCAAAGGGGCAGGGCAGAATATGCGCCAGCCTTTGCGCGGATGGGATAGAGGATGAGCTTCAACACGTTCGGCCGCGTTTTCCGGTTCTCGACATGGGGGGAAAGTCACGGACCTGCGCTCGGCGCGGTGGTCGACGGCTGTCCTCCCGGAATTGCGCTTTCCGAAGCCGACATTCAGCCTTTCCTCGACAAGCGCCGCCCTGGCACGTCGCGCTTCACGACGCAGCGGCAGGAGCCGGACGCGGTGAAGATATTGTCGGGTGTTTTTGAAGGCCGGACCACCGGCACACCGATTTCGCTGATGATCGAAAATGTGGACCAACGCTCGAAGGACTATTCAGACGTCGCGAAGGCTTATCGCCCCGGCCATGCCGATTACAGCTATGATACGAAATATGGCTTCCGCGACTATCGCGGCGGTGGACGGTCGAGTGCCCGTGAAACGGCGGCGCGGGTTGCCGCAGGGGCGGTGGCGCGCGCGGTGATACCCGATGTCAGCATATTGGCCTATGTCGTTGAAATCGGTGGCGATGCGATCAACCGCGATAATTTCGAGGTCGCGCAGATCGACAAAAACCCGTTCTTCTGCCCCGACGAAGCAGCCGCCGGACGCTGGGAAAAAATGGTCGATGAGGCGCGCAAAGCTGGCTCTTCGTTGGGTGCGGTCATCGAATGCGTGGCGACCGGGGTACCACCCGGCTGGGGCGCGCCGCTTTACGCCAAGCTAGATGCCGAACTGGCCGCTGCGATGATGAGTATCAATGCGGTCAAGGGTGTCGAGATCGGTGCCGGTTTTCAGGCAGCCCGGTTGCGAGGCGAGGACAATGCCGACCGCATGCGGCCAGCATCAGAGGGCTCGAACCAGCCTCAATTCATGGCGAACAACAGCGGCGGCGTTGCAGGCGGCATCTCTACCGGCCAGCCGATTGTGGTGCGCGTGGCGTTCAAGCCGACGAGCTCGATCCTTACGCCCGTGGAAACCATCACCCGCGAAGGCGAGGCGACCGACATTATCACCAAAGGACGACACGACCCCTGCGTCGGCATCCGCGGCGCGCCCGTCGTAGAGGCGATGATGGCGTTGGTGCTAGCAGATCAGAAGCTATTGCACCGCGCGCAATGCGGGTGATCGCGGTCCCCGCTTTGCCGACCAAGGCACCCACCCGCCTGTTATTGTGGACGCTGCTGTTCGTTTACATCCTTAATTTCCTCGACCGTCAGATCGTCAATATTCTTGCCGAGGAAATCAGTCGAGACCTGAAGCTCAGCGATACCCAGATCGGGTTGATGACCGGCCTAGCCTTTGCGGTCTTCTATACGTTTCTGGGTATTCCTATCGCGCGCTATGCCGACCGCCCGAAGAGCAACCGTGTTAAGCTAATCACCTGGTCGCTCGGGCTATGGTCGCTGATGACGGCGGCATGCGGGTTCTCGCAGAACTTCGTGCAGTTGCTGCTGGCACGGATCGGTGTGGGCGTAGGCGAAGCGGGCTGCACACCCGCCGCACATTCGATCATTACCGGCGCTGTGGCGCCTGAGAAACGCTCTTCAGCCATTGCCTTTTACGGGCTTGGCATACCGATTGGTGGACTGCTCGGGATGATTATAGGCGGTGTGCTCAACGACATCATCGGTTGGCGCCACGCGTTTCTGGCCGCCGCCGTGCCCGGATTGCTGTTTGCCCTGATACTCCCGTTCCTGCTGAAAGACCCGGCAAGGGACAATGCAGCGCAAACGCGTCAGGCTGCGCAGCCGCAACTTGAGCAGCCTTTCTGGTTAGCGTTGCGCGAAATTGCGACGTCGCGCAGCTTCGTGCTGGTTCTCCTGGGCGCTTCGTTCACCGCGTTTCTGGCTTATGGCAAGAGCGTATGGGTGGTGATCCTGTTCCAGCGTGATTTCGGCCTCAGCGCGACTGAAACCGGGCTGTGGCTCGGCACCGTCGCGGGGCTTGCCGGTGTGCTCGGAACATGGGGCGGCGGCTATCTTGCCGACCGGTTCGGCGCGCGCGACAAGCGCCACCTGCTCACGGCACCGGCCATCGGCATGACGCTCGCTGCGCCGATACTGTTTGCTGCCTATTTCGTCGATGACTGGCGCGTGGCGCTGGTGCTGCTCTTCGTGCCGACCGTGCTCAATTCATTTTACTACGGCCCATCCTACGCGCTTGCGCAGCAACTCGTTAAAACAGAGCAGCGCGCGCTTGCTACGTCGCTCGTGGTTTTTGGCCAGAATCTGATCGGCCTTGGACTAGGCCCGCTATTCTTCGGCATGTTGTCCGACTGGTTCAAGCCGGTAGCCGGAGTCGAAAGCGTTCGGTGGGTGCTGTACGGCGCGGCTTGGCTGGGTTTGATCCCGGCCTTCTTTTTCTGGCGGGCAAGCTTACGGCTTGAGTCTGACTTGAAGATTTAGACGACAGTCTTGCGAAGCGCCTTATCGGTCAACGCTGCGTCAGCCTCTACACTGCCGACAATGGCAACGCTGCCGTCGGCTTCGCGGCGGGCGACGAGGAGGACGAATTCTTCACCTGCCCCTGCGAACTCGCTGAGGTCGCGGACGCGGGCCGAACGCAGGCGTGGCCGCGGGTCGACCGGAGTGGCGGCGACATGTTGGCCTGATGCAACCTTGCGGGCGCGCCGCTCGGCGGCGACGATGCCTTTCAGGCCGCCATCATAGCTGGCCAGAATTTCGGCCAATCCGCCTACAGGCACGGCATTGCGGTCGGCATATTGCAACGCGGTTGCGAATTCGGTCAGGCGGGTTTTGTCATAAGCTGCGCCAAAAACCAGCTTAACGATCGGCGTAAACGGGGCGCGATCTTGCTGTTTCAGGCCGGCATCAGACAACAATTCTACATAATCGGCGGGGTTGCGCTGTGCGACCAGCGCAAAGTCATGCGCGCGGCCAATCGCCTGATATAGCACTTCGCGGGTGCGCAAATCGCTGTCGCGGGCTCCTTCCGCGCTAATCCGTGCGGCGTGCAGCCAATCGGCGAGCGATGAAGTTTCGTCGGGCTGCGGTTCGTCGGCGACAAAGTCTTCACCGAGCATCAACTCGTCATCGAGCATCAACTCTTCATCCGGCGTTTCATCTTCGAGATGTCCCGTTGTCGGGCCGTCGGCCCACACAGGCACATGCTCCTGGCGCGGCGGCGCGGCGGCGAGCGCCTGTTCGACTTCGAGTTCGAGCGGAACTGCAACCTCGGCGTCGGCGGCTTCTTTCCAGTTGATTACGCCGTAAATGAAATCGATGGTGTCGTCGTCGGACGAATAAGGCAGCAGTATGCCGCGGTACATAATGGTCAGGCCGCGATCATTGACGAATTCGGCCTCGAAACCGATCGGCGCGCGGTTGGCAATGATCTGCAGATAATGGTCGGTAATCCGCGACAGCAACGAACGTGCCGGCACCTGATCAAGATAGGTGATGTCTTCATTCAGCCCGCATTCGATGCGCAGGGTCTCACCAAGATATTGAATAGACGGGTTTTCAATACCCGAGGTAAAGTCGAGCAACACGGCGTAATCGCTAAAGTCCTGAGCCCCTTCAGGGTCGAGTTCTTCGATGCAAGGATAATTTTTGCCGTGGAGTTGCGCGGTCCAGAAATTATACGCGCGGACCTGCATGCGGCGCTCATCGCCCGACACAACGGGCGGCGGCTCGATCGCGGCATCTTCTTCCTCAAAGGCGGCATAAGCCGACACTTCGGGTTCAGCGTCCGATCCAAACGGGTCTAATCCGCGTAAATTATCCATCATAAGGTCCTGCTATTTCATGTCGATATCCATTCCGACTGAAGCACTTTGCCCACAGATGGTTAAAATGGCGTAAACCAATTTTATATCGGGTCAGAAATTGCCGGTTGTTATTTGGTATCGCTGGCGGGTCAATGTCTCGACTGCGCTCGACACGAAGGGGCTAGTGGACGGCTTGTGACAACACCCGCGCCAACGCATCGGCCCAGCCCGATAGACGTGTTTGACGTTCAGCCGCTGCAAGCTGTGGCGTGAAGCGGGTAACGCCGCCGCGCATGACTGCTGCGGCTTCGAGCGATTTGTAAAGGCCCGCGCCAACGCCGGCGAGCATTGCGGCACCCAACGCCGTTGTTTCGATGAAAGCAGGTCGCTCGACATCAATCGCCAGCATGTCGGCCAAATCCTGCGCCATCCAGTCGTTGGCGACCATGCCGCCGTCGATCCGAAGCTCGGCCCAATCCGCGCCATCTGCGGCAAAGGCGGTTTTCAGATCGTTGGTTTGGTACGCCATCGCTTCCAGCGCGGCGCGCGCGACATGCGCCTTTTTGGCCGAGAAGCTCAGCCCGCTGATGCTCCCCCGCGCATTCGGTTGCCAGTGCGGTGCACCAAGGCCGGATAGGGCGGGAACAAGATAGACGCCTCCGTTGTCGGGCACACTGCGCGCCAGTGGCTCGGTATCAGCGGCGTTGGCGATCAGGCCGAGGTCGTCGCGCAGCCATTGTACAAGGCTACCCGCAACGAACACCGAGCCTTCGAGCGCATAATGGCGTTCGCCGTTCAATTGATAAAGCACCGTCGAGAGCAGACGGTTCTTCGATTGCCGCAAGGCCCGGCCCGTCTGCGTGAGCACAAATGCGCCGGTGCCAAAGGTCGCCTTGGTCTGGCCGATGGCAAAGCAGCCCTGGCCGATGGTCGCGGCCTGCTGGTCACCCGCCATCCCGCAAATCGGAATAGGCGCACCGAACATGTCGGGCAGGGTAGTGCCAATGCTTCCGGCGCAATCGACAATCTCCGGCAAGATATCACGCGGCACCCCGAACATGTCGGTCAGGCCATCATCCCACCCGCTGCTGCCGATTGCCATGAGCGCGGTGCGGCTGGCATTGGTAGCATCACTCACATGCAGTCCGCCGGTCAGACGGAAGACGAGGTAACTCTCGATTGTGCCCACCGCGAGATGTTCGCCCGCGTCCTTTAGCTGCGGCCAGTTTGCCAGCGCCCAGCCGATTTTGGAGCCCGAGAAATAAGGGTCCAGCAATAGCCCGGTCTTGGCCTGCACCACCGGTTCCTCACCGCGTTCCTTTAGGCTCGCACAGATATCCGCCGTCCGTCGGTCTTGCCAGACAATCGCGGGGGCGAGCGGTTCGCCGGTGCGTTTGTCCCAGAACACAACCGTCTCGCGCTGGTTGGTGATGCCGATAGCGGCGATTTTGCCCGCGCCACCCGCCTTCGCCACCATTTCGCGTGCGCATTCGAGCGTCAGGTTCCAGATTTCGCTGGCGTCGTGCTCGACCAGACCGGGGGCAGGATAATGCTGCGTCAGCGGGCGCTGGCAACTGCCCAGGCTGCGGCCGTCGGTTGCAAACAGCATTGCGCGCGTCGATGTGGTGCCTTCGTCGATCACAAGGATATGCGCGCTCATGCCTCAATCGCCCTTAAAGAGAAACGCCTTCACTTCGGCCATGAAGCGATCGAACTGGTCGTGGTGTAACCAGTGTCCCGCATTCTCGAATTCGACCACCCGCGCCGTCGGGAAATGTTCGATCCGCCCGTCTTTCTCCGGGTTCGATGCCCAGCTGTCGGCGCCGTACATCATCAAAACCGGGCAGCTGATCGCGTGCCAGATCGCCAGCAAATCCTCACGCGGCATATCGAAACTCGCCCAGATATTGAGGTAATTGTCGAACTTCCAGCTCCAGCTTCCGTCTTCGTTGCGGCTGATACCGTGAACGGTCAAATGCCGCGCCTGCTCGTCGGTGAGGTAGCTGTTCTCGGCCTTCATCCGCTCGAATGCGGCATCAATCGTCGGGTAGCGTTTGGGCGTGCGGCCCGCCGCATTGCGCTTGTCATCGATCCATTTGCGGAAGCGCTTGCCGATACCGATTGCGTCGCGCTCCGCCTGCATCGCGGGCGACGGGCCAAGCCCTTCAATCGACACCAGCTTCTTTACATTCTCCGGATACAGCCCGGTATAGCGCGTCGCGATATTGCCGCCCAGCGAATGCGCGACGATGCTGACCGGCGGCAGGTTCAATTGATGGATCAGCTGCGCCAGATCGTAGACAAAGGCCGACATCTCGTAATTGCCGTCAGGCGACCATGCGCTGTCGCCATGACCACGCAGGTCGGGGGCGATGATGTGCCAGTCGTGGCGCAGTTCCTCGGCGACCCAGTCCCAGCTGCGCGCATGGTCGCGGCCGCCGTGGACGAGCAGCAAAGGCGGTGCTTGCGGGTTGCCCCAATCGACATAGTTAAGGCGCAGCCGCTGTGAGATGAAGCTGTTGGTTATGGGCGCGTGCAGAGTCATGCAAAACGCTAAACACCAACTTTGTGCGGTGCGTCAATCGGGCAAATGAAAGTTGGCAAAAACCCGCAGAAAACTCGGCAAGTTCACACCAAAATTGGCTTTTTGCGGGTGGACGGAAATCCTACGAAACAGCGGCAACGAGGGTGGGCGATTGATGCAAGCAGGGTGACATGGGTGACATGAGTGACGCCTATTCGATGTTTTTTCAAAAACCCGTCTGAAGGCGAACGCGAACGCACAGCTGTTTTGCCAAGCCCTCCTTCGACAGGCTCAGGACAAGCGTTCAGCCCCCGATAGTCACAAGCGCGGGCGGTTACCGATGTCAGCCGCCGTTTTCATCCGGCAGCTTCGCCAACGAATGTCTCAAACCAAATCCTACATTGCAAGCGTGCATTTTGGCACAGCCAAGCCCGAGCGCAGCGGGCATAAGGCTTGTAGTATGGCTCAAAGGTTCATTATCGGGAATATGGTGACTTTCGCACTTTTCCTTTAGGGCTTAGGGGCCTGTTAACTTGCCAAAAAGAAATTGAGTCGGGAGCGGATATGTCGGTTGGGAATTTTGATTTTGGCTTAGGCGAAAATGCCGAGATGATCCGCGACTGCGCCGCGCGGTTTGCCGATGACAAGATCGCGCCATTGGCGGCGAAGATCGACGCCGAAGACTGGTTCCCCAAAGACCTGTGGCCTGAAATGGGCGCGCTTGGCCTGCACGGCATTACCGTTGCCGAAGAGGATGGCGGGCTTGGCCTCGGCTATCTGGAGCATGTCGTGGCTCAAGAGGAAGTGGCACGCGCGTCGGCGTCGGTTGGCTTATCCTACGGCGCGCATTCCAACCTGTGCGTGAACCAGATCAGCCGCTGGGCCAGCCCAGACCAGAAGGCGAAATATCTGCCCAAGCTGATTTCCGGCGAACATGTCGGCAGCCTCGCGATGTCGGAGGCAGGTGCGGGTAGCGACGTAGTCTCGATGAAGCTGAAGGCCGAAAAGGTGCAGGGCGGATATGTTCTGAATGGCACCAAATTCTGGATCACCAATGCGCCTTATGCCGACACTTTGGTGGTCTACGCCAAAACCGGCGAGGGTTCGGGCGGCATCACCACTTTCCTGATCGAAAAAGATATGCCGGGTTTCTCCATCGGCCAGAAAATCGACAAGATGGGGATGCGCGGTTCAC
>JANOHL010000089.1:0-2346 GCA_031406495.1 Sphingomonadales bacterium
CAAAGCTGGGAGGTTTGCCGCCCGCCATGATCCTGAATTGGGTCGCTTACTTCAGAATCAATTCCTGATACTCAGTGCTGCCGAGCGGCTCGCGCATCTTGCCGCGCTCGGCGCTGGCTGCACCGGCCGCGCGCCTATCCTGCGACAGCATGGCGTTGACCTTCTTGTTAAAGGCTTCCTGCTGCGCGGTCGTCTGATAGTCCTGATATTCGATCAGCAGGATCAGATCGGGTTCGCCAGCACGGGGATTGTTGGTCGACAGCACATGATAGTCCACGATAATGCCTTCGGCCTTGCCTAACTCCTGGATCTTCTTCCAGGTGGTGGCCAGCCAATCCATGTAGTTTTCGAACTGGCCGGGCAGAACATCGATCAGTCCAGCTTCCCAGACCGTTCCGGGCTTGTAGCTCGATTCCTGCGCCATCGCTGGTGTGACCGTTGTTACCGCCATCATCATCGCGGCACCTGCCAATAGTGATTTCATCATTTTCATCGTCTTCACTCCACCTATTTTGCCCCTCGGGATGAGGTGGCCTCCAAAAATCCTGGATCGTCAGGCAGCGGCAATCTCTTGCCGCATCGCCCGCCCCCGAACCTGCCAGCGAAGCATCAGCATCAGTCCCCCACTTACCAACGTCATGAAAAACAGCGCAATCATTCCCACATCGAAGCTGCCCGTGAAGTCGCGCGCCGCGCCCCAGCCGAACGGCATCAGGAACGCACCGACCTGGCATAACGTGTTGATCGCCGCCGCGCCGACCGCGAGCTCACGGACATGGAGCACCTCTGCCCAGGCCGATGAGGTCAGCATCGGGATGACAAAGCACACTGTCGCAAAGGCGAGATATGCAATGCCAACCACAACCGGCGACGGCACAAGGTAGATCGCCAGAAAGGCAGCCGCCATGACCATCGTGCACCAAAATGCGTTGAGGAAGCGGTCGCCATTGCGGTCGGCATAATTGCCGCCGAACAGGATCGCCGCCGCGCCCAGCAAGCCGCCAAGATTGACCAGATAGCCGACGCCGGTTTCGCCCAGCCCGGTCGCGGTAGCCAATATG
This sequence comes from Sphingomonadales bacterium, assembly GCA_031406495.1. Taxonomy (GTDB): domain Bacteria; phylum Pseudomonadota; class Alphaproteobacteria; order Sphingomonadales; family Sphingomonadaceae; genus Sphingorhabdus_B. Next base: position 1,062 of record JANOHL010000089.1, read on the forward strand.
ATCGGCGCGGATAGAATGAAGGTAATGAGCACGCCGATCAGCAAGAAGCCAAAGGCGCCGAACATCAAAACACGCGGATTGCGGAATGCGGCGAGGACATTGTGGCTCGCGGGCGGTCCGATCCGTGCCTGCTCAAGCGCAAGCTCGCGGTGAAGCCAGTCCTTTTCGGACTGGCTGAGCCACGAAACGGATTCGGGTCGTTCGGGCAGGAACCGCAATACGACAAGGCCGACGAGCACGGTGGGCAGTCCCTGCACAAGGAACAGCCATTGCCAGCCGTGCAAACCGCTATGCCCGTCCAATCCGAGCAGCCAGCCCGACATTGCCCCCATCACCACCGACGCCAGCGGCGTGGCAACGTAAAACCGGCTCACCGCGCGGCTGCGATGGCAGGGCGGGAACCATCCAGCGAAATAGAATATGACGCCGGGGTAGAAACCCGCCTCGGCCACCCCAAGCAGGAAGCGAACCACGTAAAATTGCAGCGGCGTCTCCACAAACATCATCGCAGCAGACAGCAGCCCCCAGGTGATCATGATCCGCGCGATCCATTTGCGCGCGCCAAAACGGACGAGCATCAGGTTCGACGGGATTTCGAAAAGCGCATAACCGAGGAAGAATAGCCCACCGCCTAAGCCGTAAATCGTCGCGCTGAACTTCAAGTCCTCGTTCATCGACGCGGCAGCAAAGCTTACGTTGACGCGGTCCATATAGGCGAAGAGATAGGCCAGCAGGATGAGCGGCAAGATGCGCCAGAACACCTTGCGCATTGCGAAGCGGCCGGTGCTTGTGTCGTTAGTGATGCCTGCGCTCATTGGGGCCTCCAACCTCGCAGACGCAGCTTTCCCGCCGCCAGAACCGCATCATCGCGGCTTGGCCAATGGCATGAAAATGTCTGCGATCCCTTTGTTGGGATATTGCGCTGACGCTACGCCAAGCGTCAATCCGCGCTACCGTCAATAAAGCGTCAATAGTGCGTGAAAGTTGGGTTAGGCGGCCTAGGCGGGCAAGTTGCTCGGCGGCGGCAGCAGATCGGGCCAGCCATATTTGTCCCAGGCATCGGCGAGGCCGATACGCTGGGCAAAGGGGATAAATTCGGGATCGGCATAAGTGCGGCGGATGGGATCTGTGTCCGACCAAAGCGAAAGCAGGCACAGCATGTTTGCCGGGGTCACCCGTTCGCCGACCGATTTGAACACCATATCGGCATAGCCCATGAAAATTGCGGGCAGCACGACCGATGGATCGGACTTATCGTGCAGCATGCCGTGTAACATGTCGAGCA
>JANOHL010000115.1:0-2560 GCA_031406495.1 Sphingomonadales bacterium
GCGCAGGATGTTGTGTTTTATGCCATAGTCGATGGCGACTACGCGTGGTTTTTGCCTTTGGGGTGTCTCGTCTTCGCTCGACACGAACGGAAAGGGGGGGACGGAACCCGAAGGGGAGTGGAGAACCGCACTCTCAAACCCGTTCGTGTCGAGCGAAGACGAGACACCCCAAAGGCAAAAACCACGCGTAGTCGCCATCGACTATGGCATAAAACACAATATCTTGCGCAACCTCGTCGACACCGGCTGCGACGTCACCGTCGTCAGCGCCACAGCGAGTTTCGACGAAATCATGGCGCACGCCCCAGACGGCCTGTTCCTCTCCAACGGCCCCGGCGACCCTGCCGCGACAGGCGAATATGCCGTGCCGGTGATCAAGCAATGGCTGGAAACCAAAAAGCCGCTGTTCGGCATCTGCCTGGGGCATCAGATGCTGGGCCTTGCCGTCGGCGCGAAGACCGAGAAGATGCACCAGGGCCACCGCGGCGCGAACCATCCGGTGAAGCGGCTCAGCGACGGCGCGGTTGAGATTACCAGCATGAACCACGGCTTTGCGGTCGACGCCGCCACGCTCCCCGCCAACGCGAAGGCAACGCACACCAGCCTGTTCGACGGCAGCAATTGCGGCTTCGAACTCGCTGACCAGCCCGCATTCAGCGTGCAATATCACCCCGAAGCCTCACCGGGACCGCAGGACAGCCATTATCTGTTCGAGAAATTTGCGGGGATGATGGGGTGAGTAATAAATTTATCAAAATTGCATTTTTGTTGCTGGTAGCCGGTTCTGCGGCCCAGTTGACTGCGCAAACTTTGCCGAGGGAGTTTGAGGTCGCCAAGTTGAAGATTGGCGATTGGTCTTTGAGAGCTAAAACCGAAATTATATGGAGTGAAGAGCAAGGCAGAAAGTTTCCACGCATCGAAGAAATCAACTGCTACGGTCAATCGGAACACGCTGATTTCAGCATGAACTCTTCTGCTGCTGTCGATCTTATGCTTCGTTTTCGCGGTCCGGATGAGGACGGCGGACTCGGTGAGATCACAGCAGCAGGTGATCATCTTTGGCTGTATATCGATGGCGAGCGCTGGGAGTATGCAAACATCGAGCGGCGCCCGAGTGAACTGCTTAACATAAAATATCCTGTCTACGACCGTGAAAACGAAATTATCATCCCGGTTTGGCGAGGTTTTCAAGCCGTGCGGAAGTCGCCGGAAGATGCCTGGACAAACTTTGATTTAATTCAGGGCAAACTGCTTTCGGCAAAAAAACTGGCTTGGGGCTTTAAGAGTCGCGACTGGAACGTGGTGGACCGCGGGCTGAACGAGTTGCCCAAAGGTTGGCAAAATGCCCGCTATCTCATCGACAACACCCATTGGCGCGAGGCTACAGATTGGTGCAGCAGGCAAGTCGCATCGGAAGAAGCACGCACATTACCCGCCGATTTTCTGAAATACGTAGAGCCATAATGCCCAAAAGCTCTGCCATTTTCTCCACCCTAATCATCGGTGCTGGCTTAGGCGCGGCATCCGTTTATGCTTCCACGCCAACGGGACAGCATTTCGGGGCTTGGCATGTCGTCAGTATCAACAGCGTTTCAGGCGCGGGTGGTGACGATGCCTCTGCCTTGATTGTGCAGGAGCAAAACTGCCGGGCTGAGGGCGGTGTTTGCGATGAGCTTCGAGTAAATTGGGACCAAGGTTTCAACGTGCGTGTATCAATTGATATCGACGATTGCCGCGGGGAGGATGAGGATTTTGAACAAAGCTATTCCATCACGGTAAAACGGTGGATGAAAGCTGGTCGTATGGTCGAGCGACGGATCGAAAGCGACTTCAAAACATGGTTGGGGCAGGCCGCCTTGGCGTGCGAATCAGCCGACCGGGCAGAAGCTTTCGACTTGAAGCAACTGCGTCCGGCCGTCCGCAACTTCACGCAACGATTGGCTTGGTTTTCCCAATAATGCCCAAACGCACTGACATCTCCTCCATCCTCATCATCGGCGCTGGCCCGATCATCATCGGGCAGGCGTGCGTGTTGGATTATTCGGGGACGCAGGTGATCAGGCGTCCCAAGGGTTTATCAATTCGATTCCAAGCCCTTCAAAGTCTTTCACATTTCTTGTTGCCAGCATCATACCGTTTGCAAGCGCTGTTGCGGCGATTTGGGCGTCGGCCGTTTTGGGATTGCGACCCGCCTTTTCCAGAAATACAATTATATCGGCATAATGTCTTGCCGCTGACAGGTCGAACTCGGCCAGTCGGTCATAATGCACTTCGAGAATTTGCTCATAGGTTACCGACAAGGATGCTTTCCGCTTTCCTTCGGGCATCAACGCGACGCCTGACAGAAACTCGCCAACCACCGTTGCTGCCAGCCAAAGCTGTTCTGCGTTCTGCGCTTCCCACGCTCGAACCTTGGGATCAGGAACTGCCTTTATCAACTCGCTCCACACATTCGTGTCGACAAGTATCATTCCTCGTCGAACCTAGGAATTCTTGCAGCGGTCCGGGGCGGGATGGGCAAGTCAATACCTGGACGGCTACCCTCGAAAAGCATCTGGCC
>JANOHL010000124.1:0-71508 GCA_031406495.1 Sphingomonadales bacterium
CGCGTCTACCGATGTGTACGAAAACCTGGTGACCTCAGGCGTGATCGACCCGACCAAGGTTGTTCGCACCGCGTTGCAAGACGCTGCATCGGTTGCTGGTCTGTTGATCACCACCGAAGCCGCAATCTCCGACGCGCCAGAAGACAAAGCCGGTGGCGCTGGCGGTATGCCAGGTGGCATGGGCGGAATGGGCGATATGGGCGGCATGGGCTTCTAAGCCTGTCCTGAGCTGGTCGAAGGGCCACGCTGTTCAGTCGAGACTGAAATCAAAGGGGCCGGTGGGGAAACTCACCGGCCCTTTTCTGTTTGAGTTATTGTGTTAGGTATGTAATACAGCTTATCGGGACCCGAGGAACTGCAATGTTGGGACAGTGGAAAATAATCGCGATGATCAGCGCGGCCATGACAGCCGTGCATGTCGTCGACCTTTTTCTGGGTGGTTTCCTCAAAAGCTTCGGCATCCAGCCGCGCGAGATAGCCTCTGCCTATACCATCGCGACGGCACCCTGGCTTCACGCGGATTTCGTGCATCTGGGCAGCAATCTCGCCGCCTTCATAGTGCTCGGGTCGTTGGCCCTGCTGAACGGGCTGCGCTACTTCGTAAAGGCTAGCGCCTTAATTATCGGCCTCGGCGGCATCTTGGTGTGGCTGCTCGGACGCGACGCCACGCATATCGGAGCAAGTGGCTGGATTTTCGGCCTGTGGAGCCTCGTCATCGCGCTCGCCTGGTTCGACCGAAGCCCGCGCAACATCGCAATCGCTCTGGCGGTGGTGTTTTTCTACGGCGGCATGGTCTTCGGCGTGCTGCCGACGCAAAGCTATATTTCGTTCGAATCGCATTTGTTCGGCGCAGCGGCGGGCGTTTTTGCGGCTTTCACACTTTCGAAAAAGCCAAAGCCAGTGGCCGCACCGGCAAGGGCGGGCGAACTGAAATTCTGGCCTTAGGCCTTCATCGCCGCCAGCATCTCGCCCATTTTTTCGTGGAGCTTGTTCACGGCTTTCAGCGGGCGGACCATGACCTTGAAATGGGTGATTAGGCCGTTATCGTCGCAGGTGATCATGTCGACCCCGTTGATCGCAATGCCGTCGATCACGGTTTTGAACTCCAGCACCGCTGAGTTTTCACGGTGCCATTCGCCGACATATTCGAAGTCCGCATTGCCTAAAGTGTGGCCAGCGGCGGCCAGATATTTCGCGGTGATCGCCTTGCCCAACTGGGGTGAGTGGACGACAGGGCTTTCGAAGATGCAATCGTCATGGAGGACGGCGGATATCGCACCCACATCGCGTGACAAGGCGACGGTGTGCCAGATGGCGGCGGGGTTGTGGCTCATTTTAGTATCCTAGATCGAGGTTGACTTGTGGCTCCAGCGGCTCGCCCGCTTGGTAGCGTTTGAGGTTCTCAAGGAACCGCTGGGCCGAGCGGATAAACATCTTGTCCTGCGCTCGGCCCGACAGGTGCATGGTGATGTGGGCGTTGTCGAGGCTCCAGAGCGGGTGGTCGGCGGGTAGGGGTTCTGGTGTGGTGACATCGAGAAACGCCGCGCCGATTTGTTTGTCGCGTAAGGCCGTGACCAAGGCATCCTGATCGACCACAGAACCACGCGCGATGTTGATGAGCGTTGTGGTCGGTTTCATCGCCGACAGTTCAGCGGAGCCGATCATGCCGTCGGTTTCCGGCGTCGCCGGGACGGCCAAAACAACCCAATCAAACTCGCCCAGCCTCCCGCGCCATTGGTCGGGCGTCAGCGTGTTCGGGCCGGCCGAGCGGCGGACGATGGTGACATCGACGCCGAAGGGTCTCAACCGCTCCTCGATCAGCTTGCCGATTGCGCCATAGCCGAGGAGCAGTGCCTTCGAGCCGTACAACTCGACCTTGCCCGGCGAGTCCTGCAACCACTCGCGCCGCTCCTGCGCACGGACGACCTCGCGGTAGCCTTTGGCGACGGTCAGCATTCCCATGATGACATATTCCGCGATGGTGATGGCGTTGATGCCTGCGCCATTGGTGACGATGGTGCCGCGTTCTTTGAGCAAATCGAGCGGCATGCCATCGACCCCGGCATAGATCGAATTGAGCCATTTGAGCTTGGTAGCAGCGGCAATGACAGCGGCCATATCGGCCTTGTCATACATGTCGAACCAGCCGATGTCGGCCAGCGGCGCGAGTTCGATTGCCTCATCCTTTGACATGAACCAGCGCACGTCGAGGTCGGTAGGCAATTGCGCCTCGAGCAGCGGGCGGACAAGACCGGCGAGGACGACGGTGGTCATATCTCTATTCTCCAATCCCAGCCAAGCGGGTCGCCGTCCATGACTTCTACGCCTTTGGCAATAAGGTCATCGCGGATCGCGTCGGATTTGGCGAAGTCCTTGGCGGCGCGGGCTTCCTTGCGGGCGGCGAGGGCGGTTTCGATTTCGGCTTCGCTGATGGTGGCTGCTTTCGGGCGGATGCGGAGGTCGGTGCGATCAAAGTCCAGCAATCCCAATCCGAGAGTTTGGTCCATCGTAGCTATCATATGCCAACGCCACGCATGTGTCATATATGGCTCGCCTAAAACCTCTTCCATCAAAGGCAGTGCCTTTGCGGTGTTTAGATCGTCAAATAATGCAGCGTTGAATTGCGCAAGAACTCCAGTCTGATCTGCCTCTTGCCATTCATCCGACGGGATTACTTGGTAATGCTTTGTGGCATCAACTGGTCGATGTCCGTTTTCCTCAAACTGCTTCCAGAGTTGAACAGCGACAACTTTATACATCCGTTTTAACCGCGTAAATGCTGCTTCAAGCCCTTCCCACGAAAACTCCAGCTCGCTCCTGTAATGCGCCTGAAGGCACATCAGGCGGTAGGCAAGGGGGTGGAAGCCTTTGTCGATGAGCAGTTGCACGCGCAGGAATTCACCCGCCGACTTGCTCATCTTGCCACTGCGTTCGATCAGGAAGTTGTTGTGCATCCATATGTTTGCGCCGCTCGCGTCTGAATGGCACCGCGCCTGGTTTTGCGCGATTTCGTTCGGATGGTGGATTTCGCGGTGGTCGATGCCGCCGGTGTGGATGTCGAACGGCAAGCCGAGCAAGGCCTCCGACATCACTGAGCATTCGAGATGCCAGCCCGGCGCGCCTTTGCCCCACGGCGAGTCCCATTCCATCTGCCGTGTCTCGCCCGCTGGCGTTTTGCGCCAGATGGCGAAGTCGGCGGCGTGGCGCTTGCCTTGGACTTCTTCTATGCGGCCCTCGCCATCTTCGGTCTTCGCGCGGGCCAGCGCGCCGTAATCGGCAACCGTGGAGGTGTCGAAATAGAGGCCGCCTTCCAGCTCGTAGCAATGCTTGTCGGCGATGCTTTCGGCAAACTCGATCATCGCCGGAACATAGTCAGTGGCAATCGACCAGTGCGCTGGCTGACGGATGTTCAGCGCCTTCACATCGGCCCAATAGGCCTCGGTGTAATGCCTGGCGATGTCCCAGATCGACTGCGCCTTTTCAGCCGCCATCTTCTCCATCTTGTCCTCACCCGCATCGGCATCGTCGGTCAAATGCCCAACGTCGGTGATGTTGATGACATGGGTGAGCTTATAGCCCTTATAGGACAGCACGCGCCCCAGCGTGTCGGCAAAGACATAGGCGCGCATGTTGCCGATATGCGGGTAGTTATAGACCGTAGGCCCGCAAGTATACACCCGCGCCTCGCCTTCGTGGACGGGGACGAACGGCTCAAGCTGCCGCGTCAGGCTGTTAAAGAGGCGTAATTCGGTCATGGACGGGGGCGATGCTTCAAATAGGAATCGGGGTCAAGTGGCTCGCGGAAACCCGCAGAAAACTGTGCAAGCTCACACTAAAATCGGGTTCGGCGATCCAACAAAAATGCGATGAGAATGATAATATGGCCATAAGATATGGCTGACAGGCCAAATCCTACATTGCAAGCGGATTGGCGTTCAAAATCCCCGCCATTCGATGACCTCATCCAAAGGCGCGCGCAGTACGTCGAAATTGTTGATCGGCGCGGTGGGGTCGCGGTAGCCGATGCCCATGCCGCAGAACAATATGTCGTCATCGTCGCTGATCCCCAGCATCGACTTGATCGTCTGCGCATAAACCGACCACGCCTCTTGCGCGCAGCTATCCAGCCCCTCTTCGCGCAGCAGCAGCATGATCGTCTGCAACCACATCCCCATGTCGGACCATTGCGGCGGACCCATATTGCGCGGGCAGTGGATCATCATGAGCACCGGCGCGTCGAAGGCGCGAAAATTGGCGGCGAATTGCATCAGGCGACCCAGCCTGTTCTCACGCGGAATGTCGAGAGCGGCATACATCGCCTCACCCACGCCAAACCGGCGGGAGCGGTAGGGTTCCTGAAGATTCTCGGGGTAGATCGTATATTCGTCATCGCGGTCCTGCGGGTTAGCCGCGATCCGCGCTTGCACCGCGTCGATCAACGTCTTTAGCGGCTCGCCGGTCAGGATGATCGCATTCCAGGGCTGCACATTCCCGCCCGATGGCGCGCGCTGTGCAGTGGTTAGGACGCGTTCGAGGACTTCGCGCGAGACCGGGGTATCGAGGAACTGCCGGATGGAACGGCGGGAGGTGACAGCTTCGGTTACGTTCATAGTGCCGACATCATCGGAACAGCCCATCAATGTCTCGGGCTCCATGAATTACCCGAGCGATGTGAACAACGTCATCGATTATCGCAAAGATTATGTGATACCGCCCGTGAACCGCAGATCGAAGATCGGTCCCCCATTCGTCATGTGCTGGAAAGCTGTATGGCCGTTCTGCAATATCGGAAAAACGGCTTCGGATTTCCCGCACAAAACTTAATGCGCGTTCTGGATTATCTTTTCCAATATAGTTTGCAATGTCATTGAGGTCGCGTTCTACCTCTTTAGCAATAACGTATTTTGTCATGCAGCAGATTTTTTCTGCTCATCGACCAACTTCTGGAGCCGAGCTTCCAGTTCGTCAAATACTTCGTCTGCAGGACGGAACGGGCCTTCCAAGCCTTTTTGGATTTCTGCCCGTAACCATTGCAATTTGGCCTGTCGCCGTTCCTGATAAGCGTCCCAGTCGCGCAACGCTTCACGAACAATTTCGCTAGTGGTGGCATATTCGCCCGATTCCACGGCGGCGCGCATTTTGGCGGCCATTTCTTCGGGCATGGTGACAGTGATGCGTTCGAGTTTAGCCATTATCATACTTAATCATACTTGGTATGATGTGTCAAACTCACTCCTCGTCAAACAACCCGGCCAACTGCTCGATCATCGTGCCACCCAGTTGCTCGGCATCCATAATCGTCACCGCGCGCCGGTAATAGCGCGTGACATCATGGCCAATGCCCACCGCGATCAGCTGCACCGGCGACCGCGTCTCGATCATCTCGATGACTTTTCGCAGATGCTGCTCCAGATAGCCGCCATGATTGACCGACAATGTCGAGTCATCGACCGGTGCGCCATCCGAAATGACCATCAATATCCGACGGTCCTCGGCCCGTGCGATCAACCGGTTATGCGCCCATAGCAGCGCTTCGCCGTCGATATTTTCCTTGAGCAGTCCCTCGCGCATCATCAGGCCGAGGTTGCGACGCGCGTGCCGCCACGGCTCATCTGCCTTTTTGTAGATGATATGGCGCAGGTCGTTGAGACGCCCCGGCATCGCGGGTCGTCCCGCCGCCAGCCAGCCCTCACGCGCTTGCCCGCCCTTCCATGCGCGCGTGGTGAAGCCCAAAATCTCGGTCTTCACGCCGCAGCGTTCCAATGTGCGTGCCAATATGTCGGCGCTGATTGCGGCAATCGAGATCGGTCGTCCGCGCATCGAACCCGAATTATCGATCAGCAGCGTTACTACGGTATCGCGGAAATCGGTTTCACGTTCGACCTTGTAGCTGAGCGAACTGCCCGGCGACACCACAACCCGCGCCAATCGCGCCGCGTCGAGCATGCCTTCTTCCTGGTCGAAATCCCAACTGCGGTTCTGTTGCGCCATCAGGCGGCGTTGCAGGCGGTTGGCGAGCTTGGTTACTGCCGATTGCAGACTTTCCAGTTGCTGGTCGAGATACGCGCGGAGCCGGTTGAGTTCGTCTTCGTCGGCGAGTTCGGTCGCGGCGATGGTTTCGTCATATTTGGCCGACCAGACCTTGTAGTCGCTCTGCGGCAAATGGTCCCAATTCCGGCGTTGTGGGGTAACCGGTTGCATGCCGTCATCGCCCATCTCGCCATCGGCACCGTCTTCATCCTCCATGTCCTGCTGGTCGTAATCGGCTTCGGTATCCTCGCCATCGCCGTCCTGCGGCTCGCCGCGCGCTTCGGCCTGACCGGATTCGCCTTCGCCCTCATCCTCGCTCTCGCCGTCCTGTTCCTGATCGTCATCCGCATCCTCGCCGCCCTCGTCGGCGTCGGACGGGTCGATATCGCCTTCGGTCAGGTTGAGATGTTCGAGCATCGACTGGGTGAGTGCGGCAAAGGCCGATTGGTCGTCGAGCGCCAGCCCGAGCGCATCGAGATCGCTGCCCGCTTTCTCCTCGATCCAGCCGCGCAGCATGTCTACGCCCTCCGCCGCGATGTCCGGCACCGGCGTTCCGGTTAGCCGCTCGCGAACGATCAGCGACAGCGCGGTCGATATCGGCACTTCATCAGCTGCCTGTGCGCGTGAGATAGGGTCGGTGCGCAGTTTCAAGTCGAGCGCATGGCCTAGATTGGCAGCGACACCTGCCATATTGCGCGAGCCTAGCGCCTCGACGCGGGCATTCTCCACCGCATCGAAAGCCGCACCCGCAATCGCCTCGGCGGGCCGCCTTGCCATATGCGCGGCCACATCATGATGCTTCAGCTTTAGCGCAAAGCTATCGGCAAACCCGCGTGCTTCGGCCACTTGCTCGGGCGGCAATGAACGCCCCGGCATCGGTACCTTGAAGTTCTTGCCAGCCTGTGAGGGCGCATCGGCGGTAAAGGCCAGTTCGACCTCCGGCTCATGCGCCAGCGCCCGCGCGGTGCCGGTCAGGACCGCTTTGAAATGTTCAAGGGGGCTTTGGTCGGCCATGCGCCTTTAAGCGGTCGTACCCACGACGCTCTCGGGCAGATCCTTCCCGAAAACCCGCTGGTAATATTCGGCGACCAACGCGCGTTCGGCTTCATCGCATTTGTTGAGGAAGCTGAGGCGGAAGGCAAAGCCGACATCTTTGAAGATCGCGGTGTTCTGTGCCCAGGTGATGACGGTGCGCGGGCTCATCACGGTCGAGATGTCGCCGTTGATGAAACCTTGGCGGGTGAGGTCGGCAACCTTCACCATATTGGCGACTGTGGCGGCATCGCATCCAGTCGATTTGGCGAGCACGATTTCGCTTTCGACCGCTGCGGGCAGGTAGTTTAGCCCGACGACGATATTCCACCGGTCCATCTGGCCTTGGTTGATCGCCTGTGTCCCGTGATAAAGGCCGCTGGTGTCGCCCAGACCAACGGTGTTCGCGGTCGAGAACAGCCGGAAGAACGGGTTGGGACGGATAACGCGGTTCTGGTCGAGCAATGTCAGCTTGCCTTCCGCTTCGAGCACGCGTTGGATAACGAACATTACGTCGGGGCGGCCCGCATCATATTCGTCGAACACCAATGCGGTTGGCGTCTGCAATGCCCAGGGCAGCAGACCTTCGCGGAATTCGGTGACCTGTTGGCCGTCGCGCAACACGATGGCATCGCGGCCGATCAGGTCGATGCGGCTGATATGCGCGTCGAGGTTGATGCGGATGCATGGCCAGTTGAGCCGCGCCGCGACCTGTTCGATATGCGTCGATTTGCCGGTGCCGTGATAGCCTTGAACCATCACGCGGCGGTTGTGTGCGAACCCGGCCAGAATTGCGAGGGTGGTGTCGGGATCGAAAACATAGGCGGCGTCATAATCGGGAACGCGTTCGTCGGCTTCGCTGAACGCCGGACATTCCATATCGACGTCTATGCCGAACAGTTCGCGCACACTGACCGTCTTGTCGGGTGCGGCAAGGATGGTCGCATCGCGGCTGTCGGGTTGGATGTTAGGAATGTCGGTCATGCTCAGTCTCGTCAGGTAAATGCGGGAACGCCTTTCAGGTGCGTATAGGCCGCGATGACGTCTTGCAAAGCCTTTTCATATGACCGGTTGCCGCCGTTTTTGTCCGGATGATATTTGCGCACCATCACCGAATAGGCCGAACGCAACGCGCGCCGGTCCGCGTCGTCGCCAAGCCCTAACGTCTTCAGCGCGCGGCGGTCTTCGGGGCTGAGGATATAGCCGTCAGCACGGGCGCGCGGCATGCGTTCGTTGAAGCGCGCCGAAATCGCATCGAGCGGGTCGTGAAAGTCCGCCCATTTCGGCGGCGAATCGACGCCTGCTGTTGGCCGGAAAGCCCGAGTTTCGCTCGCCCAGACATGCGTCGGGCTTTGCGCTGCCATGATTTCGTCGGCACTCATGCCGGTGAACCAGTCATAGCGCGCGTTGAACTCGCGGACATGGTCGAGGCAGAGATATTGGTAATCGCCCGGGCCATTGGGTGACGCCGCGCGGCCCGAAAGGTCGGGTGCACGAAACTCGCCGGTTTCTGGGCAGCCGGGATGCGCGCAATGCGCCCGCGAACCACGGACGCGGCCATGAAAACGGTCTTGGGAGCGGTCGGACGCCATAATTCCCCTTGGCGAAAAACTGCCAATATGGGAAGACTGTGTCCATGAAAAAAGGCCCCGCCCAAATTGAAATGGAAACGCTGTTAACCGCAGCTTTTGCCCCGACGCGCCTCGCCGTCATCAATGACAGCGCCAGCCATCATGGTCATTCGGGCGACGATGGCTCTGGCGAATCGCACTTTACCGTGGAGATCGAGAGCGCCGCGTTTGCCGGCGTAAACCGCGTGATGCGGCAGCGGATGGTGAACAAGGCGCTGGGCGACTTGCCGGGGCAGAGGGTGCATGCGCTGGCTATCAAGGCAAAGGCCCCGGGAGAATGATGATGGACCTCATTACACCCACCACCCACGACCTCGGCGATTTCAAAGTCCGGCGAACGTTGCCGTCGAAAGGCCGGACAATGGTTGGTCCCTTCATCTTCGTCGATCAATTCGGCCCGGCGGCGTTCGATATCGGCAAGGGCATGGACGTCCGCCCGCATCCGCATATCAATCTAGCCACAGTCACCTATCTGTTCGAAGGCGCGATCGACCACCGCGATAGCATCGGCACATTTGCGACGATTAATCCCGGCGCGGTCAATTTGATGACGGCGGGGAAGGGGATTGTACATAGCGAACGCTCTCCGCAAGTCGAGCGCGACAAGGTTTCGCCGATATCGGGGATGCAGACTTGGTTGGCGCTGCCCGATGGTAAGGAAGAAATTGCGCCAGCTTTTGAACATGTCGGTGCGGATGCGCTTCCGCTGGTCGAGGATTCAGGAACTAGCGCGCGGGTGATCATGGGCAGCCTGTGGGGCGCGTCTGCCTCGACAACGCAGCATTCCGCGACGATCTATGCCGACATTTTGATGAATGCCGGAGCGAGCATTCCGATTGACGCCGAGGCCGATGAGCGGGCGTTGGTTGTCGCTTTGGGCGACGCCGAACTCGATGGCCAAAAGCTTGAACGACACAGCATGTATGTGCTGGCACCGGGGCAGGCCATGACACTCAAGGCAACCACCGACGCACGCGTGATGTTGCTCGGCGGTGAGGCGTTCAAAACGCCGCGTCATGTGTGGTGGAATTTTGTATCGTCCTCCCGAGACCGGATTAACCAGGCAAAGTCCGATTGGAAAAATAGATTATTCGATACAATCCAGGGTGATAGTGAAGAGTTCATACCCATTCCGGAAATGCCCCTGACCCGGAGCGATGCGTGACCGAACAGAACCACCGCCGTCTTTCGCTCTCCACCGGCATCGAAATGGACGCCTACATAGCCGGTGATCCGGCAAATCCTGCGATCATCTTTCTCCATGGCTTTCCCGAATCGCACCGTACCTGGCGGCACCAGATTGCCGCCTTCTCTGACCGCTTTTATTGCATCGCGCCCGACCAGCGGGGCTATCGCGGTACGTCGAAGCCGCGAGAGGTTTCGGCATATACCGCCGATAAGCTAACCGCCGATATCTTTGCATTGGCCGACGCGCTCGGGGTGCAGGAATTCATAATCGCCGGGCATGATTGGGGTGGAGCGATTGCGTGGAGCGTGGCGCTCAATGGCCAGCCGGGTGCGTTCAACCCCGCCAGGGCTGGCCGAGTTCCCCGAGCCATCATCGCCAATGCGCCGCATCCCTATCTGTTTCAGCGATTGCTTATCACCGATATGGGGCAGCGCGCGTCGAGCCAATATATCCGGGCGTTTCGCGATCCTGCCAATGACGGGCTGATCCGTGAAAAGGGTTTGACCGGCTTGATGATGCAGGCGGTCAAATGGGACAAGCCAAGCAATATACCGCCTGAGGAGCGTGCGGCTTTGTTGGCCGATTGGCAGGACCGCGATGCCTGTTTCGGGATGCTCAACTGGTACCGTGCGTCGGCGCTTGTGGTCCCGGCGATGGATGAGGATGCGGAAATTCCGGCCTTTGCGGCAGGTAGCTTTCCGAAACTCAACATTCCGACATTGGTAATCTGGGCGATGGATGATCTCGCGCTGCCAGTCAGCAATATTGACGGCATCGAGGCGCTTGTGCCCAACGTAACCGTCGAACCTGTGCATGATTGTGGGCATTTCGTAATCTGGGAAAAGCCGGATGCAGTAAATGCTGCAATGGAGCGATTTTTGGCATAGGCGCGCTTTTGCTATAAGAGTTGGCTTTCTGGGAGTGGTTCTCGCTGCACGGCGGCTGGCAACGCTGGGCACCGTGGATGGGGCCGATATTCACGCGCAATCCGCAGAACTAAGATTCAGACCCTAATTTCCCAGCCAGTTCAGCCAAGTACCGTGGGCGTGGGCTTCACCCAGCATCACAGGCTCGTCGCCGCCCGGCCAATAGCTGACCTTCAACTCGTGCCGGAATGTCGCGCGGTTGGTTTCGAGGCTGACCCACGCCAGCGGCTTTTGTTCCGTCGCCTTTGATCCGGCGTCTGCCATCGCAGCCTTAATCCGTTGCTGCACAGTCTCCGGCAGATATTGCCACACAATGCTGTGCATCAGCACGCGGGTGCTGCTGGCGGCTTGCGGTGTCGCGAGCCGTGCCTCGACAAAATCGGCTGCATCGGCTTGTACCAAATCAACCGGATGCGCCCGGATCATGTCGCTACCTGCTTCCATCCGGGCAAAGCGTTCGGGCATTTCGGGCCAGATATAGGCCATCAACCTGTTGGCAGCGGCATCGTCGCGGACGTCGATGGGCTGGATATCGCAGCCTTGCACCGACGCGATGGTGAACAGGTCGGTTGGCGGCGGCACGCCATTCCAACTTGGCTTGATGGTAACGGACGCGTTTGGAGGCCCGCTGGTTACGCCGCCCAAGTCATAGCCGTAGCGATCGATCAGCAGGTTCATGCCAGCACTTGAACCTATTTCGTTCAGTTCAAAGTTGGGCATAACGCGGCTGGCGAGCCAATGCAGCGCAGCGACGAAGCTTGCCGAGCGCCCAGCCTCGTTGGTTTGCGGCGGGCCATCGAGCCACGGCAATAGCCGCTGGTCATGACGCGCTACAACAGCACAGATGATCGCGTCTACTTCCGCCTGCTCGCTGATTTCTCCGCGATAGATGGCCTTTAGATCCGCCTCCGCCCCGCTCCGGTGAAGATCATGCAGTCCGCCTGCAAAGCGCAACGGCATTGCGTCTGCCAGCACCGCGCCGGGCCAATTGGCAATACGCTGCCCACATAGTGTATCGCCCTTCGGCAACGCAAGCAGCGAGCGGCAAATCGCGGCGGTGATTGGCGCACCATTCCGTTCACAATGCATCGCCTGCCCGTTGATCCCCAATATGATATCGCCGCGCATATTGCCCTTTCGCCGCATGGCCCCTAAAGCCGCGCCATTGTGACCGAACGCATCATCTTTGCAATCCCCAAGGGAAGGATTCTCGACGAGGCTTTGCCGTTGATGCAGGCCGCAGGTATCGAGCCTGAACCGGCGTTCTTCGACGATGCCAGCCGGGCCTTGCTTTTTGCGACCGGAAACCCGGATATCGGCATTATACGTGTCCGCGCCTTCGATGTGGCGACCTTTGTCGCGCACGGCGCTGCGCAAATCGGGATTGTTGGTTCCGATGTGATCGACGAGTTCGATTATTCGGAGTTGTATGCGCCGGTCGATCTCGGCATCGGCAAATGCCGGATTTCGGTTGCCATGCCAGATGACGCGATTGATGCAACGAATGGCGGTCATATCCGCGTTGCTACCAAATATCCGGCGACCACCAGCCGCTACTATCAGAACAAGGGCATTCAGGCCGAATGCGTGAAGCTGAACGGCGCGATGGAATTGGCACCTTCGCTCGGGCTCGCCGGGCGGATTGTCGATTTGGTCTCGTCGGGCAAGACATTGGCTGAAAATGGCCTAGTCGAAACCCAGATCATTTCTCAGGTGTCGGCGCGGCTGATCGTCAATCGTGCCGCGTATAAGATGATGAGTGGAACTATCCCGGCGTTGGTCGAGCGTTTTCGCGAACTGGTAAACACCCGTGCAGCGTCTTGACGCCTCCGAGACAGGGTTTGCCGCCGCTTTCGATACTTTGGTCGATGACCGGCGCGAGTCCGGGGCGGATGTTTCGACCGTCGTTGCCCAAACCATCAGGCAGGTGCGCGATCGTGGCGACGTAACGCTGGTTGAACTGACTGAGCGGTTTGACGGCTTCGATCTCAACAGCCATGGCTGGCAGATTGACTTAGGCCATTGCAAGGCGGCGTTCGACGACCTCGCTCCCGATTTGCGCGACGCGCTGAAACTCGCCGCAACCCGCATTCGCGCTTATCACAAGGCGCAGTTGCCCAAGGACCGCGATTATCGCGACAAGCAGGGCGTTCGCCTTGGCGCGCGGTGGAGCGCGGTCGATGCAGCCGGGATCTATGTGCCGGGGGGCAGGGCGTCTTATCCATCGTCGGTATTGATGAATGCCATTCCGGCAAAGGTCGCGGGAGTGGGCCGTTTGGTGATGGTCACCCCCACGCCGCAGGGCGAGGTCAACCAGACCGTGATGGCCGCCGCGCATCTGGCTGGCGTCGACGAAATCTGGCGCGTCGGCGGCGCGCAGGCGATTGCGGCGTTGGCTTATGGCACCGAACGGATTGCTCCGGTCGATGTGATTACCGGCCCCGGCAACGCGTGGGTCGCCGAGGCCAAGCGTCAGCTTTATGGCGTGGTCGGTATCGACATGGTGGCGGGGCCATCGGAAATCGTTGTTGTCGCCGATGCCAAGAACAAGCCCGACTGGATTGCCGCCGACCTGCTCAGCCAGGCCGAACATGACCCCACTAGCCAGTCAGTCTTGTTCACGGATAGCGCGACCTTCGCCGACAAGGTCGCGGCAGCGGTTGATAAGCAGTTGCGACAGTTGGCGACGCGTGCGGTTGCGGAGACCAGTTGGGCCGATAATGGTGCGATCATTGTTGTTAAGACGCTTGAAGAGGCGATGCCTTTGGTCAACCGGCTGGCGGCTGAGCATGTTGAGCTTGCGGTTGACGACGACCGTGCCGAGGCGTTGTTTGACATGGTTCGCCACGCCGGTTCGGTCTTTTTGGGGCGAATGACTCCCGAGGCCATCGGCGATTATATTGCTGGCCCCAACCATGTGCTGCCGACCGGCCGCCGTGCGCGTTTTGCGTCGGGCCTGTCGGTTCTCGATTTCATGAAACGCACCAGCTTTATCTCGCTGAATAAGGCGGCGGTTGAAGCGATCGGTCCGGCTGCTGCAACACTCGCCGATGCGGAAGGCTTGCCAGCCCACGCGCTGAGCGTAAGGAAAAGACTATGAGTAAGACGTCCAAAGCCCGCTCCGCTGCGCGGTTGGCCGCTGTGCAGGCGCTGTACCAGATGGATATGGAAGAAATCGGCTTGGCGCGGCTACTCGGCCAGTTTCATGAACACCGGCTGGGCAAGGAAATCGAAGACGCGCAATTGGTGGACGCCGATATCGATTTCTTCGACGATATCGTGGTCGGCACCGATGGCCGCCGCGCAGATATTGACGCGCTGATCGAAGCCAATTTGGGCGAGCAGTGGAAAATTGGCCGGCTAGACAAAACGATGCTGCAAATATTGCGCGCCGGAACGTATGAAATTATTGCGCGGCCCGATGTTCCGACAGGAACGGTGATCAACGAATATATGGACGTAGCCCACGCGTTTTTTGACGCGAAGGATGCGAAGTTTGTGAACGGGCTGCTTGACGCTGTGGCGAAGGAGCGGCGGGGGTGACTCAATACCCTCTCGTCATGCTGAACTTGTTTCAGCATCTTACTTTCTCTGCGCTGGTTAAGAGTAAGACCCCCAAACAAGTTCAGGGTGACGGTAGTTGAGTGGTTAATGAGTCAACCTTCATCGGTCTGATGCGTGCTATGGCGGACGACCCGGCGGCACGGGGGTTGGCCGATGACGTGGCGGTTATCGAACTGGGCAATGAAACGCTCATCCTGACCCATGACATGATGGCGGAAGGGGTGCACTGGCTTTCCAGCGCCGATCCTGCCGATGTTGCTTGGAAGTTGGTAGCTTCAAATCTTTCTGACCTCGCCTCGAAAGGTGCTCGCCCGTTGGGCGTCCTGCTGGGCTTCATGCTTGGCGAAGATGATTGGGACCGGCGCTTTGCCGTCGGTTTGCAGGACGTTCTTACCTGCTACAAAGTTCCTTTATTGGGCGGCGACACCGTTGCAAACCGGGGTGACAAAAGGGCGTTGGGGCTTACCGCGATTGGTGCTGCAACCCACCGTCCGGTCCCGTCGCGAAGCGGCGCGCAGGTTGGTGATTTACTCTATGTCACAGGAACGCTGGGCGATGCGTTTGCAGGGTTTGAACTGGTTGAAGCAGGCTTCGCCGAAGTTAGTCCATTGGCGACAGCCTACAATCGCCCAGAACCGCGCATTTCTGAAGGCAGTGCGTTAGCTCCCGCTGTCAGCGCGATGATGGATATATCGGACGGCCTTCTGCTTGATGCGGAGCGCATGGCGCAAGCAAGTGGCGTGCGCATCGCCATTGATTTGTCAACCATCCCGCTGTCCAAAGACTATCGAGAGCAGCGCGGAGATGAACGTGAAAGCCGATTGCAGGCAGTGAGCTGGGGGGATGATTATGAGCTGCTTTTTGCCGCGCCTCCAACGGAGGTAATCTCTGTGGCTGCCACTATTGTGGGTCGGGTGATCGACGGGGCAGGACTGATGCTGCATGATGTTGGTGAGCCTGTCGAGCTACCGTCTTCGTTGGGTTATCAGCACCACTGACCAAAGGCGCTAAAATGCGGCCTTTTTGGGGTTGCGCAAACCTGTAAACCCACCCTATAGCCCGGCGGCTTACCTGCCAGTCCTGGCGGGTTCGGAGACTGTTTTTAACAAAAACAAACGGGGAGGGGACAGTTCATGTCTTTGTCAATTATGGCCATATTATGCGGGTTAGTTGCCGTGCTTTATGGAATTATCACTAGCCGGTCGGTGCTCGCAGCATCTGCAGGCACGCCGCGGATGCAAGAAATTGCCGCCGCAATTCAGGAAGGCGCTGGCGCCTATTTGACCCGCCAATACCGCACCATCGCCTTTGTGGGCGTGGCTGTTGCGATCCTTGTCGGTGTGTTTTTGGGGCCGCTCTCGGCTGTCGGCTTTGTGCTCGGCGCTCTGTTGTCGGGCGCGACCGGCTTTATCGGGATGAATATCTCGGTTCGTGCCAACGTCCGCACCGCGCAGGCGGCAAGTGAGTCCTTGCAAAAGGGCCTGACGATGGCGTTCAACGCTGGCGCGATCACCGGTATGCTCGTGGCTGGTCTGGCGCTGCTCGCGATTGCCGGTTTCTTCTATTACCTGACCGAAATCGCCATGCATTTGCCGAACAGCCGTGAAGTAATCGACGGTTTGCTGGCTCTCGCATTCGGTGCTTCGCTGATTTCGATCTTCGCGCGTTTGGGCGGCGGTATCTTTACCAAGGCCGCCGACGTTGGTGCTGATCTGGTTGGCAAGGTCGAAGCGAATATCCCTGAGGATGACCCACGTAACCCTGCAACGATCGCCGATAACGTCGGTGACAACGTCGGCGATTGCGCGGGTATGGCGGCTGACTTGTTCGAAACCTATGTTGTGACGATTGGCGCGACGATGGTACTGCTGGCGCTGTTGATGCCATCGACAATGCCAGCGGCCGAGCTGCTCAACCTGATGTCCTTGCCGCTGGTTGTTGGCGGTA
This sequence comes from Sphingomonadales bacterium, assembly GCA_031406495.1. GTDB lineage: Bacteria > Pseudomonadota > Alphaproteobacteria > Sphingomonadales > Sphingomonadaceae > Sphingorhabdus_B. Next base: position 16,320 of record JANOHL010000124.1, read on the forward strand.
TTTGCATCCTGACCTCGATCCTGGGAACCTTCTTCGTCCGTTTGGGCGGCGGCACCAACATCATGGGTGCAATGTATAAGGGCTTTTTGGTCACCGCACTGTCGTCGATCCCGGCGATTGGCTATGTCACTTACCAGACGCTCGGCGGCGACATGAACGCTGTCATTGGTGCTGATATCGACGGCCTTGGCGGCTTTACCGGCTGGGCGTTGTTTTATTCGATGATGGTCGGTCTGGCCGTTACCGGGCTTTTGGTCTGGATCACCGAATATTATACCGGCACCAACTACCGCCCGGTCCGTTCGATTGCCAAGGCATCGGAAACCGGCCATGGCACCAACGTCATCCAGGGTCTGGCAATCAGCCTTGAATCGACCGCTTTGCCAACGCTGGTTATCTGCGTCGGCATCATCGTCGCGTTTCAGCTGGCTGGTCTCATCGGTATCGCTTTTGCCGCAACCTCGATGCTGGCCTTGGCCGGTATGGTCGTGGCACTCGATGCATATGGTCCGGTGACCGATAACGCGGGCGGCATTGCCGAAATGGCGGAGATGGACAAATCGGTTCGTGAAAAAACCGATGCGCTTGACGCCGTGGGCAACACCACAAAGGCCGTGACCAAGGGCTATGCCATCGGTTCAGCGGCACTTGCGGCGCTAGTGCTGTTCGGTGCCTATACTGCTGATCTGGCGTTCTATTCGGAGAAACTCGGCCTCGCAGAAGGTGGCGTCGATTTCACGCTGATGAACCCTTATGTCATCGTCGGCCTGCTGCTCGGCGCGCTTCTGCCTTATCTCTTCGGAGCGATGGGCATGACCGCAGTGGGCAAGGCTGCTGGCGAAGTGGTGAAGGACGTTCGTGACCAGTTTGCGAGCAACCCCGGCATCATGGACGGCACATCGAAGCCCGATTATGCGCGCACCGTTGACTTGGTCACCAAGGCGGCGATCCGCGAGATGATCCTGCCATCGTTGTTGCCGGTACTGGCACCGATTGCGGTTTATTTCGTGATCAGCTGGGTCGCTGGCCCCGCACAGGGCTTTGCTGCTCTCGGCGCTCTGCTTCTCGGGGTGATCGTTGGCGGTCTGTTCGTTGCTATCTCGATGACCTCGGGCGGCGGCGCATGGGACAATGCCAAGAAGTATATCGAAGATGGCAACCACGGCGGCAAGGGCTCAGAAGCCCATAAAGCAGCCGTGACCGGCGATACTGTGGGTGACCCTTATAAGGACACCGCTGGCCCCGCCGTGAACCCGATGATCAAGATCACCAACATCGTGGCACTCCTGCTATTGGCGGCTTTGGCCAACGGCATGTAAGCCTCGCGCTGATCTGAAAACACGAAACCCCGCCGGAAGCGATTCCGGCGGGGTTTTTCATTTTGGGACATTTTGAAATTAATAAGGCGCTAACCACGTTGACTCCATTCGATGGCGTGATAGTCTCATCCCAATTCCTAAAAGGTCGCACTTGTAAATCTTACGGCAAGACTGATAGCGTTGTTTGACGTTATTGCTCGTTATGCCGAAACAGGAGTGATGAGTATGAAGACCTATTTTCTCGCTGCAGTGGCTCTTTTGGCAGTAGCTGCACCCGCCCATGCCACCGTCCTTCTCACCGATGGTTTTGAGGCGGAAACGCCCGGCACTCCGCAAAATACGCTGACAAATTGGACGGTCACCAGCCCGACAATCGACATCGTCCAAACGCCAGGTTTCGGAATCACCTGTGCTGGCGGTGCTGGCAAATGCCTTGATCTGGACGGTTCGCCCGGTCTCGGTGGCATTTTGACCAAGGGCACATGGGCATTCCAGGCAGGCGACGTTTTCACGCTCTCGTTTTTCGCAAGCGGCAATCAGCGTGGCCCCGGCGGGTTCGCGGACTCGTTTTCGGCCGGCTTCCTGCTGAACGGCACGACCGAGATTAATTTCGATGGCCCGGTCTTGGCTTTCAACGATCCTTTCTCGCAATACACATATACCTACACCGCCACCGGTGCGGGAAGCCTTCAGGCCTACATCCGCGCGCGGGGTGCCGGTTCGGATAATGTCGGGATCGTGATCGACAATGTGTCGCTGTCGGCTGTTCCCGAACCTGCTACGTGGATGATGATGATTGCCGGATTTGGCCTGATCGGAGCAGCAATGCGCCGGAAGCGGCAAACGGTGCGCGCCTCGTTCGCATGAGTTGACCAAAACGGTCCAGATGTTGAAACCCCGCCGGAAGCGATTCCGGTGGGGTTTCAATTTGTAAATTCCAAAGCCGTTCGTCGAAAAGTCGGCGTAATTTTATTTCGTCCCGCTTGCGTCCCGTTTGAACCCGCTTATATTCGCCGCCAGTCACTCATATGCTGGGGAGCAGAGTTCGTGAAAAATAGAGTTTTAACTGCACTGATGGTCGCTAGTGCTTTGCCAGTCGTACTTGCTTCCGGGCTTGCGCGCGCATCGGAAGATGACGCTGCAACGACTTCAACGGCTGCCTTAACAACCGCTGCTTATGACGACACCATTGTTGTATCGAAGGGACGCGCTAGCATCGAAGTGTTCGGCAAGCGTCCATTTATGCGAGCGCCTCGGCTATCGCCGGACGGCACTAAGTTGGCAGTGATGATGTCAAAAGATGGCCGCGATAATCTTGGCTGGCTTGACTTGAAAAAACCCGGCTCACCGCCAAATTTTTTCGTCCAAGCCGAAGAGTTTCGGGAAGCCGGGGATAGAACGGTCGGCTCATGGGAATGGGTCGGAAACAGAACAATTGTGGTAACGCTTGCCTCGCGCGAAATCATCGGCGGGCAGCGTGGTGATATTTTGCGATTGGCGGCATACGATATCGAAGCGGGCAAAATGATCCCGCTGGCATGGGAGAATGCCGGTGCCGATGCCTCGGACATTGTCTACACCGATGATGAAAAAGAACGTGTCTATATCCAACGGGATACGATCAAGGATATGGATTACAAAGGAAATCCCGAAGTAATCGATGTTGATGTCCGCACCGGAAAGTTCCGCATCGTGCAGCGGCCCAATGTCGAGGTTTCTGGCTGGTTCGTTGACGGAAAAGGTGTCGTCCGAGCAGGTGTCGGTGGAGATTCTGATAGCGGCAAGCAGCGGCTCATGTATCGTTCGGATGGAAAAGGTACATTCAAAACCGTTCAAAATGTGGCGGATGCGACATTTACAGGAACGCAAGTCTATCCGTCTATTTTTCTGGATGAGCCTGACATGGCTTATGCAACCAGCAACAAGGATGGTTTTCGCAAGGTCTACAAAGTCAATATGAAGACAATGGAAGTCGTTGGAGAACCGATATTCGGTTTGAAGAATTACGATGTTGGCGGTCTTTACTCGAACGAAGCAGATAATCAAATTGCCGGGATCGGTTACACCACGACGCGCAGCAAGGTCAGGTGGCTGGATGGTCGCCGGGCGGAAATCCAGCGTTTGTTGGAAGAGCAATTCGGCAAGGGCAACGTTTCGCTTGGCTCGACCAATGACGGTGATACCAAAGTGGTTGTTTACGCAGCAAAGTCCAATCAGCCGGGCGCCTATTATCTATTCGAAACCGAAACAGGGAAGCTTAATTTCCTTGGATACTACCATCCTGTTCTCAAAGACATGGAAATGAATCCGATGGATTCAATCCGTTATAAGGCTTCGGATGGTCTTGAAATCGAAGCAGTTGTCACTTATCCGCGTCACCGGCCACACCGAAAAAACTTGCCGGTCGTTGTCCTGCCGCATGGCGGTCCGTTCGGTGTTAGGGACGAGGAAGAATTCGGCTTTTTCCCTTGGCATCAAGCGATGGCGGAGTTGGGTTATGTGGTTATCCAGCCCAACTATCGAGGATCGGGCGGCTACGGCAAGGAATTCAACAAGGAAGGTCGTAAACCTGAAGGCTATGGCAAGCGGATGCAGGACGACCTGAATGATGCCCTGACCTGGTTTGGTCAGTCCGGACTGATCGATCCAAAGCGTGCATGTATCATGGGCTGGTCCTATGGCGGCTATGCCACGGCCCGTGGCGCACAACGCGATCCAGATGTTTGGAAATGCGCAATCGCCGGTGCAGGCGTGTACGACATGCCAATGATGAACCGGTGGGACGAAGTCAACCTAAGCTCTTTCAGTCGTAAGTTTCAGGATACTTCCGACGATCCCGTCGGCATCTCTTCGGCTCGGAATACCAGTGGCAAATGGTCGCCCATCCTGATCGTCGCGGGGTTGCGTGATGCCCGTATCCCGATCGAGCAATCGCGAACGCTGGTCTCTCGTCTGAAGGGGTCTGGCAAGAAAGACGGGGTCGATTATCGGTATATCGAACAGCCCAAGGGTACCCACAATCTACCTTACGAAGACGTGCATACCCAATGGTTGAAGGAAGCGGAGGCATGGGCCGAACGGTTCAATCCTGCGTATATTGCGACAGATCCAGATAAGCCGGTACCTGTTACGGTAACGGTCGCGTCGAAATAAGCCGCCCAATCTAACAAAGGCCGCCCTCCACGCCGGATGGCGGCCTTTTGTTTGTCCATTAGCATTTTATTTGCTGCTTTTTGCTAAGCTTTATCGTCGGTCATCGCATGACCGCGAAGGGCAAAGGGGCATCGTGGCAACAAGGGCGGTTAACATCGGCATTTCGGCGCGCTCGCCGTTGTCCCGGCTGGATAGCTGGCGGGCTGTGCTTGATGACGCCTTCATCGACGCTTGGGATGATCTTGCCGACAACACCGTCGAAGCCAATGCTTTCAATGAAAGCTGGTTTCTGCCTGCCGCGCTTGAGCAGTTTGACCCTGAAGGCCGCGTGCAATTATTTACGCTTTGGGATGAGAACCGGCTGTTAGGATTGATGCCGCTTTCATCACAATCGCAATATGGCCGCTGGCCGGTGCCGCATATGCAAAACTGGCTGCACCACAATGCTTTCCTCGGAACGCCGCTCGTTCGGAGCGGATATGAACGGGAGTTCTGGGCGGCACTTTTACCGTTCCTCGACGCGAGCGCAGGGCAGTCGTTGTTCGCGCATTTCAATTGTTTGCCAGTGGACGGCCCGCTGGCCTCTGCGCTCGAATTAGTTTGTCGGAAAGACTCGCGCCGCTGCGCACTGGTTCATTGTGAGGCGCGCGCACTGCTCAAAAGCGACCTGACGCCCCAAGCCTATTTCGAGAGCGCCGTCCGCAGCAAAAAACGCAAGGAATTGCGGCGGCAGAAGAACAGGCTGGCGGAAGAAGGTGAGCTGACATTCACGCGGCATGTTGATGACGCAGATTTGTCCGCATGGACCAATGAATTTCTCGCTCTCGAACGTGCAGGGTGGAAGGGCGGAAATGGCTCTGCGCTCGACTGTTCGAACCAAACCCGCGCCTTGTTTGCCGACGTTCTGGAGGGCGCGGCTGCCAAGGGCAAGCTCGAACGGCTCGAACTGCGCCTCGACGGGCGGCCATTGGCGATGCTGGTGAACTTCCTGTGTGCTCCGGGTAGCTTCTCTTTCAAAACTGCCTTCGACGAAAGCTACGCCCGTTTCTCTCCGGGTGTCCTGCTGCAAATCGAGAACCTTGCGCTGCTAACGCGCCCCGATATCGACTATTGCGACAGTTGCGCCGCCGAAGGCCATCCCATGATCGACAGCCTGTGGACTGGCAGGCGAGCGATTGGCCGCTATTCGGTTGCGATTGGCGGTTCGGGTCGGCGGGCGATATTTGGCGCGTTGTTGAAAGCCGAACTTGCCCGCAACGCAGGCCGCATTCCTCGCCGCGTCGAGCGGCAGGGAGAAAACGCATGACCGCTGTTTTCGATTCAACCAACCGACAGGTGTTTGCACAGAACTACCCAGAAATCCCGCATAAGCTCACCCATATGCTCGGCGATCATCCGCTGCTGACTATCGAAGCATTGGCGCAACTCGGCGAAAAAATGCCACCCGCGTCGGTCGAATATAACAAGGGCGACTTGCCCGTCGGCATCGATCCGGCGCTGGTTCCGGCCAACGGCTTGACCATCGGTGATACTATTCGCGATGTCGAAACCAGCGGTAGTTGGGCGGTGCTCAAGAACATCGAACAACACACTGAATATGAAGCATTATTGATTGGCTTGCTTGCCGAATTGAAGCCGCATATTGAGGGAAAAACCGGTCGGATGTTGCGGCCCCAAGGCTATATCTTTGTGTCGAGCCCCAATGCGGTCACACCCTATCATTTCGACCCCGAACACAACATATTGATGCAACTGCGCGGGCAAAAAGTGATGACACAGTTCCCCGCAGGTGACGCGCGTTTCGCTCCCGACCAGACGCACGAAGGATATCACACTGGCGGCCACCGCAACCTCGTCTGGCGCGATGAATTTGCAGCAGGCGGCAGCGCATGGCCACTATCGCCGGGCGAAGCATTGTTTGTCCCCGTTATGGCTCCCCACCATGTCAAAAATGGTCCCGGCGTCTCAATCTCGCTGTCGATCACCTGGCGATCCGACTGGAGCTTCGCCGAAGCAGACGCGCGTGCGCTGAACGGCATGCTGCGCCGCATAGGGATACGCCCGAAAGCCCCCGGGCGTTTTCCGGCGCAAAACAAGGCCAAAGCTTATGCGTGGCGAGTCATGCGAAAACTGAACTCCCGCGTCAGAAATGCCTTCTGAAGCTCAACTCGAACACCCGACCGCGTGGATCGAGCAGGCCTGGTTGATATTGCAACGGCACCAAACCATTCTGGTCGCGGACATCGACGACATCGTTGAGGACATTATCGACGCGAAGCGTCAAGCGGCTATTTTTCAGGAATGGTAGCGCGTGTACCAAACCCTTTTGCTGGCCGAGATCGGCGAACAAGAAGGCGCTCAGCGATGTCTGGTCGCTGAAAGTCAAATCGCTGCTTCCTGGCAAGCCGCTGCCCTCGACGCGGGTGCCGCCCTTGTAGGTGCCTTGCAGACGGAAGCCGAAGCCCTTGTGGAAGATGCCGCCCGAAAACTCAATTTCGTGCCGTGCCGAACCGCCGTTGGCCGAAAGCGCCGATCCGTCGAGCAGGTCGAGAACCGGCACGCCCTGACGGATCAGAATTTCGTCTTGAATGCGATAGGTGTGATAAAGTGCTACCTGCCAGCGGCTGGACTGACGATTGCCGCCGAGCGCCGCCATCATGCCGCCACCGCCACGAGCGCCGCCACCGCCACGACCACCGCCACCGCCTTGGCCACGACCGCCACCGCCCGCACCTGGGCCACGTCCGGGCGGAAGGGCACCGGCACCGCCTGCCTGCTGCTCTTTGCCGAGACTGCCGGACATGTTGAAACCCCAGCGTATCCGCTGTGAGCGCTCTTCCTCGAAATTGACGGCGCGCTGATCAAGGCTGAGCAATTGGCCGTTGCTGTCGCGTATCACGCGATCAGGAAACGCTGCTTCGATCTCAGGCGTCAACAACGGGAATGACTGCGTGGTATTCTTGCTCCGGTTACGGAAATATTCGACTTGAACCCCAAGCCCCTTCACGAATCCGGGTTGCCAATTGGCAGATATTTTTAGGTCGCGGCGGTTTTCGGCAACAAGGAACGGATTGCCGCCGCTGATCACGTCAAGGAACCGCGTCTGCCCTGTGTTGAAATCATAAACGGACACATTGGGAGTGAGAGTCATCGGATTGCCAAGCTGCGCGACCGAGGGGGCATTTTCATCGCCAATCACCGACACGCTGAACGACAGGCTCTGCGCTGGCGACCAGCGCAGGCCCGCGCCATATTCCATCAGGCCACCAAAATCGGAAACGTCGCTAACGCCGATATTGCCGTTAAGCGAGAGGTCGCCAATGCTGCCCAGCGCGCCGACACCGCGCTCTACCAGCGGCACATCGACATTGGCCGAATGCGACATCACATCGCGGCCAAGATTGCTGGTCGTTGTGATGCCAGAACGCCAGCTTGTCGCATCGAGCGTGTTGCGGCTGTAGCCACTTGCCAGCGTCAGGCGCACGTCACCAGCCGGCAGCGTCAGCGGCGTGCCCGAAAGCGTACTGCGCAAAGTCATCGTGTTGGTGGTGCTGTCCGAAATATCGGGTGCGAGGAAGACAAGGTTGTTACCGAATGCCGCATCAAAGGGATTGGCGGTGCCGTTGAGAACAGCCTGTTCCAGCGCCGCGAAATCGACATTGCGGAATGTGGTGCTATGGCTGTCGGTCAGCGCATAGTCGCCGGTTACCGACCAGCGCCATGCATTAAGTAAGGTGTTGAATGATCCGCCGAATTGCGCGCTGTGTGTTTCCGAATTGCGGGTCAGGGCGCGGCCATCGAAATAGCGGTTTACCGTCACGTCCTGAGCAAAGGGCGAGAAAGGGCTCGACGCGGGCAAGACAAAGCTCTCGCCCGGAAGCCCAAGAAGCGAGGTGCTGTCGTTTACGCTGTAATTGCCGTTAATCGAGAAATTGCTCTGTGTGCCAAGCGAGCGGCTCCATGTTGCATTGACTTCGAAGCGGTCGCTTGCCGGTATTAGCGTGCGGAATGCCGAAACATCGCCTGGGTTGAGCGTGCCCGCTGTCGTTGCGAAATTGGCGAGAGTAGGGTTGCCGCTACCGATCGGAACGCCAGCCTGCGTAATCATGCTGCCAGCAAGCGCGCTCAAGGCCGGATCAATTTCACCATTAGTTCCAATTCCCGTGATATTACCGCCAACGCCCAGCGCGCCGTTGCTGGTGGATATGATGTCGCGCTCACTTTCGATCAGCGAGTTTACGGTTTCATATTCGAAATCGATGTTGAGCCGGGAACTCTTGCCGATCTGAGTGAATGTGCCTTCGACTTCCTGCGTGCTTTGGCCGCCCTTTTCAGGCTGGCCATGCTCGACCTCTGCGATGAACGAAGCAAAATTTTCCTTCAGGATGATGTTCACCACGCGCTGGTCAGGACGGAAGCCATATTGCAGCGCGACTTCTTCGGGAAAAATTTCGACCTTGCGCACCGCTTCGGGAGGTAAGTCGCGCAATTCACGAAAGCCAGAGATCCGCTGGCCATTGAGCAGGATAACCGGTTGACCACCGCCACGCCCACGTCCCGATCCCGTCTGCGGCGATACCGCTTCCAGCAATTCAGTCAGCGATGATGCGCCCACCGCCATGATGTCGGCTTCGTCCAGCTCATCGATCGGCGGCACGGCGGTTTCGACCGAGCCGCGAATACGCATTGCCGTCACAACGATTTCGTCTTTGGTTAGCGTGTCGTCACTTTGCAGCTTCGTGTCTGTCTGTGCCTGTACTTCAACTTCAGAATCCTGTGCCGCAAGCGGCATGGCAGTTGTAGCCATCAATAGGGCCGTGAGGGAGAGTTTGTACATTTGGAGATCATTTCTGTTCTTGTGCGTGCTTGGGCCGCATTATTGTCGTGGAGATGAACGCCTACTGTAAGGACAGCAATCTAGAAGCCGGAAATTTGTCACATTTTGTCGCAGCGCGATAGAAACTACAGCCTCTGCAACGCTCTTTCCTTTTGCATGCCAACCGGCTAAGGGCGCTGCAGTTTCAAAAATCGCAAATATCAAGGGGCCGAATGGCAAAAGAAGAACTTCTGGAAATGCGGGGCACCATTCGTGAGTTGTTGCCCAACGCAATGTTCCGCGTCGAGTTGGAAAATGGCCATGAGGTGCTTGGCCATACCGCAGGTAAAATGCGCAAAAACCGTATTCGCGTGCTCGTGGGTGACGAAGTATTGTGCGAACTCACCCCTTATGATCTGACCAAGGGCCGGATCACGTACCGCTTTAAATAAAGCGGATTGCGGCATGCCGCAGCTTGTTCTCGCATCATCAAGCCCGCGCCGCCGCGATTTGCTGGCGCGGTTGGGCGTGGAACCGGCGCGCGTCGCTTCTCCTGACATCGACGAAAACCCCCGCAAGGGAGAGCTGCCGCGCGCTTATGCGCTGCGCATGGCAATCGAAAAGGCAAATGCGGTGTCGCGTAATGAGGGCGAGATCGTGCTTGCCGGTGATACCACAGTCGCCGTCGGGCGGCGCATATTGCCGCCAGCCGTCAATGTCGAAATGCAGCGTGGCTTGCTGGAACTGCTGAGCGGCAGGCGGCATCATGTGCTGAGCGCGGCTTGTGCCATCGACACAGAGGGCAGGGAGCGGACGCGGATCAGCGACAGTATAGTCCGGTTCAAACGGTTGAGCGTTGCCGAAATCGATGCATATATCGCCAGTGGCGAAGGTCTTGGCAAGGCGGGCGGCTATGCCATTCAGGGCAGGGCAGAGGCGCTGATCGACTGGATGGCAGGCAGTCACTCGGGCGTAATCGGATTGCCGTTGTATGAGACCCGCGCGCTGCTCATCGCCTCGGGCTATCCGCTTGGCTGAGTGGCTATATGAAGACGGGATCGGCGAGCAGCGCGTGATCCAGATCGAAAATGGCCGGATCGTTGCGGCGCGGATCGAGCGGCATGACAGCTTAAGACCGGGCACGGTGATTGAAGCGCAACTGGTAACGCGCATTGTCGCCAACACACGGGGCATCGTCAAATTTGCGGGCGGCGGCGAGGCGTTGCTTTCACGCTTGCCCAAGGGGCTGAACGAAGGCGCATCGTTGATGGTCGAAGTGACCCGCTCGGCGATTGACGAGAAGAGCCGCTTCAAATTGCCTGTGGTGAAGGCTGCGCCAGACAAAGCGCCGCGCGAACCACCGACTTTGCTGGAGCAGATCGATCAGCCGGTAACACGGTGCAACGCGCATGACGACGACCATTTCGAAGCGCATGGCTGGAGTGAACTGTTGGAAGAAGCGCGCACCGGCGATGTCGCTTTCGCAGGCGGCGCGCTGCAGATTTCTTTGACCCCGGCTATGACATTGATAGACGTGGACGGTGACTTGCCGCCTGCCGCGTTGGCATTGGCATCTGCGACAGCAGTAGCACAGGCCATTCAGCGGCTTGATTTGCAGGGCAATATCGGCATCGACTTCCCGACGCTAGAGGCAAAGGCCGACCGTCAGGTCGCAGCTGAGGCGTTTGATGCGGCGATGTCTGGGCCGTTCGAACGGACGGCAATCAATGGCTTCGGCTTCATGCAAATCCTGACCCGTCGGACACGGCAGTCGATCCCTGAGATGCTGCAATACCGCCCGGTGTTGGCCGAGGCACTTGCGCTTCTTCGCCGTGCCGAACGCGACCGGGGAACTGGACCGATGACGCTGGTCGCGTTTCCTACCGTACTAGCACAGATCGCGGCGCAGCCCACATGGACGGCTGTGCTCCAGAGACGGACGGGACGGGCTGTGTCCTTGCGCGCCGATGCGCAACTGGCTATCGGCGGAGGCTATGTCGAAGCTACCGCATAAAGCATCAGGGACGCGTTGCCCATTGTGCAAAAAGACCGCCAAGCCCGAGTTTGCCCCTTTTTGTAGCCAAGGTTGCAAGGACCGCGACCTGTTGCAATGGCTGGGCGAGGGTTACCGTGTTCCGGGTCCCGCAGCGGATTATGAGGACAGCATCGACCTGAATGACCGCGACTGATTTTGCGCTTGCCAAGGGCGGCTTAGCCTCTCTATAGGCAGCGCTCCCAACGGTTTTCTGCCGTGTAGCCCGAGTAGCTCAGGGGTAGAGCAGCGGATTGAAAATCCGCGTGTCGGTGGTTCAAATCCGCCCTCGGGCACCATTTTTTCGGGCCAAATGATCATCCGGGGGATGTTCATCCGAAAAAATCCCAAGCGCAAGCGCGGGCAGCACCGCTCCACATTTGCGATCGTTTGCAGTATAATGTTGCGCCTCGTTTTGGCGACTCCAACCCAACAAAAAAGGCCGACATCGCGCCCGCGACACCGGCCTTCTTTTTATTTTTAACCGCAGCTCAGCTTAGAAGTCGAACTTCGCCGATACGCCATAAGTGCGCGGTGGCGGCGGATAGCCCGAGAGGCTGCCCGATTGCGCCACCGATGCAAAGATCACCGGATTATATTGCGGCTCGGTCAGGTTGCGGCCCCAGACGCTGATATCGAAGCCGTTTGACAACTCAAGCGACAGCGAAGCATTGAGCGATTCGATGTCGGCTTTATACGGCAGTCCTTGCGCAATCTGATACGCGCTGTTCAACGCATAATCGACGTGGAAGACCAAGGCGTTGTCAGTGGACAGTTCGACTTCGTAAGTTCCGCCGACAGCGACCGAATGCTTGGAAATCCCGGTCGGCGTCCGCCCGGTCAGGTTGGTCGGAACGATATTGTTGGTCGCGTTGAACGCAGAACCGCCGGTAAACGTGTCGAATTTGGGATCGAGGAAGGTATACGAAGCCGTGAACGTCAGGCCATCTGTAGGCGTGATCGTCGCGTCGATTTCCATACCCTTGGTCGACTGTTTTTCCGCATTGCCAAGCACGAAACCGGTGCCGGTGAACACGTTGCTCTGGAAGCCTTTGAGTACCTGCTTGAACAATGCCAGGTTGAATCCGAAGCCTTGCCAGTTGCCTTTGACACCGACCTCATAAACTACCGCATCTTCGGGGCCGGCATAACGCGTGCCTGCAGTCAGGTTGTTGACCGCAAGCCCTGCGGTACGGATCGGCGAGGCTGCCGGTGCCGGTACCGCGAACGGTGATCCGGGAATGAAATCGGCCGGGAACGGACGGCTGTCGGTCGATAGGTTGAACGACGTTGCCTTGAAACCGGTCGCGTAAGTAGCATAGGCGCTGACGTTGGAGCTAAACTTGTAAGCCGCGCGGATGGTGTATGACAGATCGCTATCCTTGGTCCGTCCGTCTTCCACAGCATTGGGGAAGTTCAGGAACGGCGGCAGGAATTGCAGCGGACGCAGCCCAAGGAACGGGTTGCATGCCGGACCGGTAGTCGGGCTGCAAGTGACCGTACGGAATGGACCGGGAACACCTGCATTTGCTCCGGCCTGTACCAAGTCAACCCCGGAGAATACATCGGTGCTGGTATTGGCCGTGGCAACCCGCTTCTTATCCCTTGTGTAGTTAAACCCGGCGGTCAACGTCAGGTCTTCAACGATTTCAAAATCGACTTGTCCGAAAACGGAAAACGCTTCGTTATTATAATCGTAGTTCTCGAAGCGGCCCTGACCGGCTGCACCGAATTGAGTGGTCGGCGTAGCGACCGGAAGCCCGACGAGCGCCCGTATCAATGCCTCGTTGCCGCTATATGCACCACCGCTCAGCAGGTTTGCATAGCTGCGGAAATTCTGGCCGAAGGTCAGTTGCGCTTCAATGTCGATATCTTCCTTGAAATAGAAGCCACCGAGCAGGAAGTTAAGCGGGCCGTCGAAATCGGAAGCAATCCGCAATTCCTGCGTATATGTATTGATCGCAGCATCGGCGATGTTGGACCCGATCAGGTCGGCGCTGGTGAAGTCCGAGTCTTGGTTGGTGAAAGAACGGACAGCGCGGTAGGCACTGATACTGGTCAACGACAAAGCATCGGTCAGATCGATATCGAGTTGCCCCGAGAACCCGTAATTCTTGATCTTGTTCACCGATTCGAAGTTCTGGAAAACGGTATAAGAAAATGGATCGTTAGGGTCCAATCCGACGCCGCCTGCCAAGAAGTTTACAGCTCCACCAGTCGGCCCGTTGACCACATTGGCAACGCCGCAGCAAATTTCGTCGATCTTGTCATAATCGGCGATCAGGCGCAGCTTGACGGTGTCGCTTGGTTCCCACAGCAACTGGCCGCGAACGCCATAACGATTACGGTCGTTGGACTTCGTGCCGAGATTGACGACGTCGATATAGCCGTCGCGCTTATTGTAGTTGCCTGCCAGGCTGAAAGCGAGCGTTTCGCCAATCGGGCCGGTAATATCGCCCTTGACGACGATCGCGTCGTAATTGCCGTAGGATGCCTCGATCCCGCCGCCGAATTCGAACTGCGGTTCTTGCGTCACAATGCTGATAATACCAGCCGACGCGTTCTTGCCGAACAGTGTCGATTGCGGGCCGCGCAGAACTTCGACGCGGCGGATATTCGAAAGGTCACCGATTTGCGCGGCCGAACGTGAACGATACACACCGTCGATGAACACACCGACCGAAGGTTCGATCCCTGCGTTGTTGGCGCCGTTGCCGAAGCCGCGGATAATGAAGTTGGTATTGGCCGAGCTCTGCAGCTGGCCAACCTTCAACGATGGTACCAACGTTTGCAGGTCAATAAGGTCGCGCACTTGCGAGCGCTCAATGCTCTCTCCAGTGGTTACAGATACCGAAATCGGCACTTCCTGCAATGTCTGCTCGCGCTTGGTGGCGGTGACGATAATCACGTCATCCTCTTCGGCAACTTCCTCTTCGGGCGCTGCTGCATCTTGTGCATAAGCGACCGACCCCAGACCGAGCGATACGACGCTAATTGTCGACAGCATCACGGTCTTAAATATCCGGTTAGTGATTTTCATGATAGTCCTCTCCTGTTTACTTCACGTGCCCTTTGCGGACGTTTTCATGGGGATGAATATTCTGTTTTCGCCCCAGCTTCCCTCATGAGCCGCCATAAGCATTGCGCGGTGTATTAACCGCACAATGAAAAGCCCGCAAACATATACTGTTACGCTGATAGAAAAGGCGTCAATGGGGTGGCAAAAATGCCACGGGCGGCACACTGGTGAAAATGCGTCACAAAATAGTGGTGAGCCCTGCTGGGTTCGAACCAGCGACCTACTGATTAAAAGTTTGTTCGAATTGAGCTACTCGCTAATACTATCTTCTACCAATCACTCCTTCATAATATTGAATTAAAATGATAAAGTATGATATCTGCATGTAAGTGTTTCCTGTAGATATCTCTCTAATACCCTGTTCGGTGGTAGCTGGGTGGTTGCTATTATTGATAGCCTAGCTAAAGTCGCTCATTAAAGAGCGAGGCCTACCTTTGCAGCCTAGCGCCGCAGTTCTCGAAACGGCCACTAAGCACTTCTGACAAGATTTGATTTTTGCCGGCACCTGGGGGCTTTAGCGGTACTTTGGCGAATGTAGCCTCAGGAGCCAACGGGGATGATTCTGCCTATTAAACTGTGCTAGGTTTCTCGAATGAGCAAGCCATTCAGCGCCACCGCTGCTTTTATTGAAGAACCCACTGTTGGCCGTCGCCGCCAGATCCTTGAGATCGCAGCCCAGCTGTTCGCTAGGAAAGGGTATCGCGGCACGTCCATGCGCGACATTGGCAAGCAGGCAGGGGTTCTGGGCGGGTCACTATACCATCACATCAAATCTAAAGATGCACTGTTCGTGGAGCTCCATAATTCTGCACTTGATGAGGCGGCCGAAAAGATCGAACGGGCTGTTGATGCGCAGAGCCACCCTTGGGCAAAGCTGGAAGCAGCTTGCACAACTTTGCTCGAAATCCAGCTTGATCCCGATTCGATTACATTACCAATGATGAACGATTTTCGGGAAGTGCCCGATCTGGTGCGGCAGCAGTTGATAGCGCGGCGAGACACGTTTGAAGATCAATTTAGTTCTATAATTGAACAACTTCCTTTGCCGCCGCACATTGACAAGTCGATCTATCGCAATCTCATTTTGACTCAGCTCAACTCGGCGGCAGACTGGTATCGCTCTGGACGCCTCACGCCGCGCGAAATTGCAATACAGATTGCTTCTATTTTTCGCCACGAATAATCGCTTCATTTTAGTTGCGGACGCGCCAAAAATTGGCTGATCATTTTTGCAAAATTGACTGTAACAGACGTTTGGTGTAGTTGCTCGCAAATAGACCGAGGTGAATATTGATGTACGGTTATGTTCCGCCGATTGACGATTACCAGTTCCTGCTGACCGAGGTGTTGGGTTTTGACAGCGCGATGGGTGAACTTGGAATGGAAGTGGACGCCGAACTCGCGGCTGCCGTGCTGGCGGAGGCTGGCCGGATGTGCGCTGAACGCTTACACCCCATTAATCGAGATGGTGATGAGCATGGCAGCCGTTTAGTGGACGGCTCAGTGCAGACGCCGCCGGGCTTTGCGCGCGCCTATCGTGACTTCGCGGCTGCTGGCTGGGTTTCTCTTTCCGCCGACCCTGCTCATGGCGGACAGGGGTTACCATTCATTCTGCAACTTTGGCTAGACGAGATGATTTCGGCCACAAACCTATCCTTTGGCTTGTTTCCCGGCCTGACCCGCAGTGCATCCGAAGCAATTGCTGCACACGCAAGTGAAGAGCTCAAATCTGTTTGGCTCCCCCGGTTGGTGAGCGGAGAATGGACCGGAGCAATGGCGTTGACTGAGAGCAGCGCTGGTACCGATCTTTCCCTCCTTAAGACAAAGGCGGAGCATGCGAATGATGGGAGCTATGCTGTTACCGGGAGCAAGATATTCATATCCTCGGGCGACCATGATTTTGGAGGGAATATCATTCACCTCGTACTCGCGCGTTTGCCAGACGCGCCCGCGGGTGTAAAAGGGATCAGCCTATTTCTTGTTCCCAAATATCTTCCTGATGCCGAGGGCGGCTTCGCTTTACGCAACACCATGTCGGTGGGGGCGCTCGAAAAGAAAATGGGGATTCATGCCCAACCTACCTGCCTAATGAACTATGACGGTGCCACCGGTTGGCTTATTGGTGAGCGGCATCGAGGGCTGACCGCTATGTTCACCATGATGAACGCAGCACGGCTGATGGCTGGCATTCAAGGGTTGGGTATTGCCGGCGCCGCATATCAGCAAGCAGTAGGCTATGCACGCGACCGCCTGCAGGGGCGCAGCGCGGACGGTTCGCGCGGGCCGGTATCAATCATCGAGCACGTCGATGTGAGGCGAATGCTGCTGAATATTCGCGCGTTTGTTGAGGCAGCACGGGCGCTGGCCGGATGGATCGCACTCCAGCTCGATCGGGCTCGAAATCATCCCGATCTTGGCGAGCGGGCGAAGGCGGATGCGCTGGTCGCATTATTAACTCCTGTGGTGAAGGCCGCCTTTACGGACCTGGGCTTTGAGAGTGCCGTGCAAGCGCAACAAGTGCTCGGCGGCCATGGCTATATCCGCGAGTGGGGGATGGAGCAGTATGTCCGCGATGCGCGCATCGCTCAGATCTACGAAGGTACCAATGGCGTACAGGCTATGGATCTCGTCGGGCGCAAGCTTCCGCTTGCAGGCGGAGCAGTTGTGGAAGGCTTTTTTGACCTGATCGCGACAGAGCTTGAATCATCAGCACGCACGGCAATCGCCATGGAGACAGGCGCGGCACTGTCACTGCTGCGTGTTGCGACGGGGTCCCTACGGGGTGCATCTGTTGACGCCACAGGCGCAGCCGCGTCGGATTATCTTCGTCTGTTCGCGCTGGTCGCGCTCGGCTGGATGTGGGTCCGGATGGCAGCCGCAGGGGCCAAGGGCGATACGCCGCTCCACGCATCTAAGATTCACGTGGCGGACTTCTATGCGCGGCGTGTGCTGCCACAATCGCGCGGGCTGGCCGCAAGCATTGCTGCCGGGGAAGAGCCGATCATGGCAATGATTTCAGAGATGCTTTGAATGCTAGGGAATAACAGCGACGTCTAGGCCTGCAAACGGCGTTGCCGCTTCTGTCAATATTATCTGATCCACATACTCGCATATTAAGACTAGCCGCGCTCGCCCTTGCGGACGCATCCGCTTGCGGCAATTGCTTGGGCACAGGTAAGCCAGTCCTGCGATGGGAACCTTTATTGGCAGTGTTGGCTTTAGTCGGGCACGCGTACTGTCATTTCGATTTCAAGTTGCAAATCTGGCGCAGCCAGTGCTGCAACGCCGATGCCAGTCAGGCTGGGTTGATGGCCATCGAACAAATTATGTACATGCGGCCACAACTCTCCGAGACGTTCTTCGTTGATGTTTGTTACATATGCTCGCGCGATTACTATGTCCTTGGCCGAGGCACCAATTGCCGCCAGTGCGGCTTTCGCATTGCGAACCACCATCTCCGCCTGCCCTGAAAAAGTAGTGGGGGTCGGTTCCCCGGTTGCGGACCAGGCGACCTGACCCGAAACGAATGCCAAACGGCCGGATTCAGCGATGGAAATCTGTGAATAGCCTGCGGCACCGGCATCAGGAAGGGTAGGGGGGTTCAGGCGGGTGATGGGGTTGCTCATTTTATCCTCATTTTGCTGAGTTTCGGAAACTAGTCGCGAACAGATCTATGGCCTTATCCGCTCCTGTATGTCAATATATGAAATACATTTAAATAGTGAAATTATGCTCTGCATTCGATAAGCGAGACGAAAGGAGATGAGAGCTATGAGCTTCTGGACGATTGATCGGATAAACAGATTTTCGTTCGAACTGTTGAAAATGCCGAAATGGCACGCGCTAACGAAACATTTTTCTGCCCTCATCTGCCTGGCTGATGAGGGCCACGGCGTAACTCTCGAAGTTGCATCAGGATCAACAATGATACGGCAGTTTGCCGGTGGCGATACCCACGCAGACATCATGGCCAAAGGCCCGGCGACTGACTGGTTGCGAATTGCAGACGGTGAACTTGACTGGTTTAAGGCTACCACGCCGGGATTTGGCGAGGTGACCGTTCAAACCAATCCTGCCTTCCTGATGCGCAATATAACAATCATGTGGTTGATCTGTGACGCCATTAGGCACGGAGGCGCAGACCAGGCGGTCGTCGGCTGGTCGCCTTCGCCCAGATTGCGACATGCACCGACCATAGGTAGCTATACATATGTTGACGGGCTCGAGATATTCTATGAATTTTCAGGTGAGGGGCTACCGATATTTTGCATTCACGCAGCCTGTCAGGATAGCCTCATGTACCGTCATACTCTTGCGGACCTGTCAGATCGCTACCGGGCCATTGCCGTTGACGCGCCGGGTCACGGTAAAAGCAGGATGCCACCTTCCGGCCCATTGTCAGATTTGACCGCACAAGCCGTTTTCTACGAACAGGTGATCGAGAAACTCGGTCTCAGGCACCCTGTGCTGGTTGGCTGCTCAATGGGCGGCAATGTCGTACTTGAAATGGCGGCAAGACGTCCTGGATATTATGCAGCTATTGTCTCTGCAGAAGGTGCCGATCACACGCCAGGTTTATCGGAATTTGTGGTCGATATGCTGAGGGTCAATGGCCACCAGCTCCTGGAGTGCTATGCGCGGTCGCTAACCGGGAAGCGGACGCCGCCCGATCGGGCGCGCGAGATAATCTGGCAGATCAGCCGGACGCTACCGGAGATCATGGTTGCCGATCTGGGCGGCTATGCGGGTTTTGATCAGCGTGCCGCCATGGCGCACATCATCGACCCCGTATTGTTGATCCGCGGCAGTGACGACTGGCTTGTCTCAGAAGAACAGGTGATCGCGACAATGCAGCGCATTACGGGTAGCCAGATGGTAACGCTTGCCGGGACCGGCCATTATCCGATGATTGAAAACCCTGTCGAGTTCAACGACGCGGTCCGGCAATTTCTCGTAAGGCGTGGCATAGGATTAGGCTGATTGCTCACTGCCAGTCCATTTAATGCGGGTGATAAGGATTGTCGGGATCGCTCATACCCCGCAGTTCCCGAAGACTCGGCACAAAAAAATCCGGCAGAATGTCAATGTCAGCAACACCGTCTGGGGCGTAGCCTGACAGGTCGGTAATGCCGTGCGCGGCCAGGAGTTCATCGTCGATGAAAAAGTTGCCACTGGTACTCCGTGCATCGGCCGTAAGGATCAGATAGGCTGCATCTGCCATTATTTCAGGCGACCGTAACGGTCTGCCGCCCGAAGCTGGTTCAAATTCGGCCATGGCAGCCGTCGCAATCGCGGTACGCGGCCAAAGCGCATTAACTCCGATTTTTCCGTGATATTCGCCAGATACTCCGAGTATCACCATGCTCATGCCATATTTTGCCATGGTGTAGGCGACATGCGGCGCGAACCAGCGCTCTTCCATCAAAAGCGGCGGCGAGATTGCCATGATATGTGGGTTGTCTGACTTGAGCAGGTGCGGAATACACTTTTGCGTAACAAGAAAAGTACCACGTCCATTGACGCCATTCATCAGGTCAAAGCGCTTTGCAGGGGTGTCGGTAATTCCGGCCAGTTTGATAGCACTGGCGTTGTTGATGCAGGCATCAATTCCGCCAAATCGTTTTACTGTAAGCGCTACAGCCTGTTCCACCTGACCTTCGTCCCGAATATCGCAGAGCAGCGGCAACGCTTTTCCGCCCGCTGCCTCAATTGCTTCGGCCGCCGTATAGATCGTGCCCGGTAAGCTCGGATGTGGCTCACCGGTTTTTGCCGCAATCGCCACATTGGCACCGTCGCGCGCAGCGCGCAGCGCGATCGCAAGGCCGATCCCGCGCGACCCGCCGCTGATAAACAAGGTCTTTCCCATCAATGAACTGCTCAATTGAAATCTCCCGATATTTGAAGTCATTTTGCCAAACTGGCTGCGAAGATGCTTCTCAGCCTGATTACCAGCCGCCGCGCTCCAGCCAGTCGCTGACCATGGAAAGCCGGTCAGCGCCCCAGAATGTTTCGCCGTCAACGATGATGCTGGGTGATCCGAAAATACCGAGACCGAGCGCTCGTTCGGTCTCTTTGCGCAATGCAGATTTGATACGGTCATCCTGCAATGCTGCGGCTGCCCGCGCACGGTCAAGGCCAAGGCCTTCTATCACGTCGAGCACGACCGCAGGCTCAGAGATATCGCGACCCTTGGCCCAATGGGTCCGGTAGAGGGTGCATACCAGTTCGCCAGTTTGTTCTGGTGCCACTTCGCGGATCCAGCAGGTTGCTCTCGCGGCCGACAGCGAAGCAAAGCCGAAACGTGCGTTTTTGGCCAGGTCCAGTTTGTGGAAGCGGAGGCACCGCGCAATGTCGTGACGCAGATAGTCACCTTTAAGAGGAGTCTCCAGTGGCGGCGGCAATCCCATGGCATTGACCACTGTCACGCTCAGGAGAAAGGGACGCCATTCAACGCTTCGGCCAAATCTGGCGGCAAGTGCATCAATCTGTTCTGCAGCAATCCAGCCATAAGGTGAAGTAAAGTCGAAGTAAAATATAACAGGGTCTGGCATAGGACTCTTACGCCTTATTCGCTGCGGCCAGGAGCATGTCGCGCAGGACAAACTTCTGGATCTTGCCAGACGCTGTCTGCGGAAAGCTCTCCATGACATGCCATTGCCGCGGCACTTTAAAGCCTGCCATCCGTTGGCGACAAAATGCCTCAAGTTCAGCAGGAGCGGGTTGTCCCGGATCAGCAAGCCGGATGCATGCGGCAACAGATTCACCCCATTCGGGGTCGGGGAGCCCGATCACGGCGATGTCGGCGATCGCCGGATGGGTGAGCAATATGTCTTCCACCTCACGGGGATAGATATTTTCGCCGCCGCGAATTATCATATCACGCAGGCGCCCCTGTATGCGGCAATAGCCACGTTCATCCATGCTGCCGACATCGCCTGTGTGCAGCCATCCATCGGTATCAATCGTGGCGCTTGTCGCATCGGGGGCATCGAAATAACCCGTCATCAAGCCGTAGCCACGGCCGCAAATTTCCCCTTGTGTGCCCACCGGTAGTATCGCGCCGGTTGCCGGATCGACAATCTTCACCTCGGTATGGGGTAGTGGTTTGCCAACGGTTTCAAACCACTCGGGATGCCGGTCGTCGGGCAGTGTATGTGTGAGATACGGCGAGGCTTCGGTCTGGCCAAAGCCGATACCGACTTCAACGCCCATGATATTTTGCGCCTTTCGGACCAGTTCTGCCGGAACAGGCGCCCCCCCCAGTGTCACAAGACGCCAGGATGATATATTACGGGGTGCGCGTTGCTGCTCTTCGATCATCCGGATCAACATAGTGGGGACGCAAAGCGAGATTGTACCGCCTTCAGTTTCGAACAGATCAAGCATCAATTCAGCGTCAAAGCCGGGCACCATGATCTGGGTGCCACCGGTCTGGAGCGCGCCAAGCGTGGCCAGTCCGCATCCGGCCGTATGGAACATCGGCATTGCATTGATCCATTTATCACCGGGTCTGGCAGCAATTGTTTCCGCAAAGAGGCGTCCGTTGTTGCTGAGCCCCAGATGTGTGAGGCATGCGCCCTTGGGAAAACCGGTGGTACCCGACGTATATTGTATCTGTGCAATGTCGCGCGGTTGCACGCGGGGCAGCGAGCAAGGGCTGGCCGACGCCAGAAAGCTATCCCAGTCGGAAAGCTTGATGACGGTCTTTAGTTCGGGGAGCTCGGAGCGGGCCGCCTCCAGTATATCGGCGAGATTTCGTCCGCGATGACTGTCCTGTAATATGATCCCGGCAGCTCTCGACTGACGCAGTACATGTGTCAGTTCATGTTCCTGATAGGCAGGGTTTACGGTCACCAGCACAATTCCGGCAAGCGCTGCTCCTAACTCTACCAGCATCCATTCGGGACAATTGCCAGCCCAGATGGCGACGCACTGGCCCGGCTCAAAATGACCCCGCAAGGCGTGAGCAACCTGGGCCGCTTCGCGTGCGAGATCGGCGAAGGACCAGCGCCGCCGCATTTCCTGATCTGCCTGTCCGTCGACCAGCGCACAATTCGACCCGAAGCGCGTCGCTGCAAGGAGAAGCGCGTCGCCGATCGTGCCTTCGATAAGGGGCAGATCTGTATCTGCCGGATGATAAGAAAACGCGGGCAACCCTTGTGTATTGGGATGTTGGTTCATGTGTTATGCCTCCTGCCCCGGGTCTGTGTTGGTGCGGAGGGACCTTTGCATCGAGATCGAAAAAATGTCAAATAATGCATCATTTCATTTATTGACACGAAAATGGTGACTGCTAATAAGGTCAGAATGAAGCAGCGCAATAAGCTGAGCGGTCAAACGAGAGGATCGGTGCCCATGGCATTTGCAAACGGAATTCAGGTCAGGGATACTATCCTTTGGGTCCGCGATACCGGCGAGCCTGATCTCCCGTCCATTATCTGTCTGCACTCTCTGTTTCTGGACGGATCGATGTTTGATGCACTGATTTCGGCGGCTGCTGGTCGGTTTAGGATCATTCGTCCAGACTTTCGCGGGCAGGGCAGTAGTGCGCCCGCAACAGAGCGCAGTGTCAGCATGGATTGCTGTGCCGAAGATATGAATGCGCTGATTGATCTGCTGGGAGTAGCCCCGGCAAGTCTAATAGGCGCGTCTATGGGGGGGGATGTTGCAATACGCATGCTGGCAAGCCGCCCCGAGCTCTTTTCATCACTGGTCCTGATGGGGTCGTCCGCACGCGGTGAGCCCGACGAACAGAAAACACATTTTACCGACTTGCTCGACAGGACGGTTGCAACAGGATTTTCAGGTGATGACCTGGAACTGTTGATGTCAATCATGTTTGGTGCAACCACACGGGCAAGATCGGAAGCCCAGGCCATGCTGGCGCATTGGGGCGCCCGGATTGGCCAGTTGCCGCCCTCGGTCTGGCCGACAATGTATGGTGTCGTGGACCGGCAAAGCGTGGTGTCGTTCCTCCCCCGGATCACCGTGCCGACGCTGGTATATTCCAGTGACGAAGATGTCGCGCGACCCACCGAATGGAGCCAGGAAGTAGGAAATGGCATATCCGGTGCAAAATTGATGTCACTGTCGGGCGTGGGTCACAGCCCCATATTGGAGGCCCCCGAAATTGTCATTCCACAGACATTGGAATTCATTGCGCAGGCCATTGGCTGATCGGACGAACGCGAGATTAGGGAGCAGAATCATGACTATCCATGGCGACTTTACATTGATGATCGGCGGGAAGCAGGTAGCCGGTGCCCGCTATATGGATGTGGTCAATCCGGCGACCGAGGAAATTGTTGCACGTGCGCCCGATGCAACGAGAGAACAGCTTGATGAGGCGGTCTCAGCCGCAAAAGCTGCCTTCCCGGCATGGGCGGCAACTCCCATCGGGGAGCGGCAGGCCAAAATTGCTCTGATCGGCAAAACCATTCAGGACAACAAGCGGGAACTGGCGGGGATTTTCACGGCCGAGCAGGGTCGCCCTTTGCCCGGAGCCGAATGGGAAGTCGACGTTGCAGACTCGTGGTGTCAGGCGGTTTCGCAATTTGCTCTTCCCGTTGAAGTCATTGAGGATAACCCGGAACGCAAAGTTGAGATCAGGCATTCGCCGATCGGCGTAGTCGGAGCGATCACGCCGTGGAACGCACCTCTACTGATGGCAATCTGGAAAATGGCACCTGCATTATTGGCAGGCAACACTATGGTGCTTAAACCGTCGCCCTATACCCCCCTAACGACGCTCAAACTGGGAGAGTTGCTTCGCGATGTCCTGCCCGCAGGCGTGTTGAATATCGTTTCAGGCGGCAATGATCTGGGCCAATGGATCACTGAACATCCCGATATCGGCAAAGTGTCCTTCACCGGATCCACAGCAACCGGCAAGCGGGTGATGGAAAGTGCTGCTACAACGCTCAAGCGCGTGACGCTTGAACTGGGCGGCAATGACGCCGCAATCGTCCTTCCGGACGTCGATCCCAAGGCGTTAGCGCCAGCATTGTTCTGGGGGGCCTTTTTCAACAGCGCTCAAGTGTGCGTCGCGATCAAGCGGCTCTATGTTCATTCGGACATTTATGACGCTGTGGCGCATGAGCTAGTGGAGTTTGCGAAGACGGTGAATGTGGGTGACGGCTCGCAGCAGGGGGTCGATCTGGGCCCTGTGCAAAATAAGATGCAGTTCGAAAAGGTAAAAAACCTGCTCGAAGATTCACAGGCGAACGGCCACAAATTCTTGCTCGGTGGAAAAGTGAACGATGGACCTGGCTATTTTATTCCGGTTACGATTATCGACAATCCGCCTGAGAATTCCCGCGTGGTGACCGAAGAGGCGTTCGGCCCAATCCTGCCGTTATTGAAATATGACGACCTTGACGATGTGATCCGCCGGGCGAACGATACAGATACCGGCCTTGGGGGTTCTATCTGGTCCAACAATATTGATAAGGCGCGCGAGATTGGCCAGCAGCTGGAAACTGGAACGGTTTGGATCAATGAAATGTTCGCCTTCCTGCCCAACGCGCCTTTCGGGGGACACAAACAGTCAGGCGTTGGTGTGGAGCACGGCATGGCGGGCTTGCTCGAATTTACCAACACCCAAACCATGACGAGCAAAAACCTGGGCTGACCCGTTGGGTGTCCCGCACGGATGAAATGTAACAGGAGCCTATGAGCGACATGACGTACGGAACCAATGTCGACGTAAGCGAGTTGTTGCGCGGTTCGCCTCGCAACTGGGGAAAGTGGGGAGCGGACGACGAGGTCGGCGCGTTAAATTACCTGGGACCAAAAGAGGTGCTGGTAGCAATTGGGGTCGTACAGTCGGGAAAGGTTTTTACCTTGCAGGTGCCAATGGCGGATCCCAAGGGCGACCCGGTATGGCCAGGACGGCGCGGTGCTGAGCGATATCAAATCATCGATGAGAGTGACTGGATTTGCGGGAAAGCAGCGGAGACGCCAGGCGGGCAGCATTATGCAGATGATGCGATTTCGGCATATCTGCAAGGGTCGACGCAATATGATGCGCTCGGCCATGTCTGGTATGATGGGGAATTATATAACGGCTATCATGCCAATACAACGATAGGCGGGCTGCAAAAGGCGAGCGTTCAGGCGTTGGGCGAAAAAGGCGTCGTTGGTCGCGGAGTTCTGCTCGACATTGCCCGTTTCCGCGGCAAGGAAACTCTCGATAAGGGCGAAACTTTTAATCATAATGATTTGCTGGCTGCAGCGGCTTCGCAGGGCGTGGAAATCCGCAAACGGGATATCATCGTGATCCGGACCGGCTTTGTGGAGTCGTTCTATCGTGTTGGGGCGGAAGAATTCTACAAGGATTTCATCGAGCCCGGTCTTACCTATTCGCCCGAACTGGTAAACTGGTTCCACGAGATGGAAATTCCCAATCTCGTTACCGATACGATCGCGAACGAAGTATCGATTGATCCGGTCAGCGGCGTGATGTTGCCGCTGCATGGTGCATTAATGCGCAACCTCGGTGTGACATTTACCGAAATCTGCAAACTGTCGCATCTTGCTGACGACTGCTCAACAGACGGGCAATGGGATTTTCTGTACGTTGCGGCACCCCTCAAAGTCGTCAATGGCACAGGAGCACCTGTGAACCCGATTGCCATCAAATAAAAACGGTTCAGCCCGTCTTTTTGCTGCCTGTGTCTGATTAAGAGGAACTCTATGTCGCATATAGCTCGTCCCGTCGCGATTGTAACAGGTGGGTTGCAAGGTCTGGGCCTTGGTATCGCGCTGGAGCTGCTCGGCAACGGCTTTGACCTCGCAATCGTCGATCTGGCAGATAATGCAGATTTGCCCCAAGAGTTGCAGGCGCAAGATGAGGGAAGGTGCAAATATTACCGTCTCGATATATCTGATGTAGATCAGCATGACGCAGTTCTTGCAGCGGTCGAGGTTGATTTTGGCCGACTTGATTGTCTGGTCAACAATGCTGGCATCGCGGCACGCCCGCTAACGGATATTCTGGATTTATCTGCCGATGCGTTTGATCGCTCAGTCGAGATCAACCTGCGCGGGACGTTTTTCCTTACCCAGGCCTTTGCGCGACGCTTGATTGCGAGCGGTCCAGCAACCGCTGACACTTATCGCTCGGTCATTATGATCACCTCCATGGCAGCCGAAATCGCCATCACGGACCGCTCGCAATATTGTGTGACAAAGTCGGCCCTGACGATGGTCACAAAGCTGTTCGGTGTACGGCTTGCCGAATATGGCATATACGTACACGAAGTTCGGCCTGGCCTCATGCAGACGCCGATGACCGCCAACGTCGGGAACGACACCATCGAGAAACTGCTGGCAAATGGGGTCGTCCCGATTGCGCGCTGGGGGCAACCCCTAGATGTCGGCAGGGTCGTCCATTCGCTTGCCTCCGGGGCTTTGCCCTATATGACAGGACAGCCGATATGGGTTGCCGGCGGTCTCAATATACACCGCATTCTTTGACGTGCATAAGCTCCCAACGCACCAAACAGGGGTCCAGAACATCGCCAGAAAAGCAGTTCACAGATCATCACTTTCTGGTGTAGCTGATGTGCATGGATAACCGTTACACCCTTCAAACCGTCGAGCGCGCAATTGCTTTTCTTGAATATGTCGCAACATCGCCTTCCCCGCCAACGATCCGCGATGTTTCAGCTGATCTCGAGCTGAATATTACGACCTGCTATCACTTGTTGCGTACTTTTATCGCGCAGGGATATATTGTGCGTCTGCCGGATAACCGGCTCGAACTGGGTGATCGAATATCCGTTCTTGTCGGCGGTTTTCGCAAAAACCAGGACAGGGAACAATATCTGGCTGGAGTTGTACAACAGCTGGCGGCCACAACGCTGGAAACCTCGTTCCTGTCCTTAAGGGAAGGGGACAGCGTTGTCCTCAAGGTCTTGATCGAAGGGACGCAGCGCCTACGTGTTGCGGGCCTCTATGTGGGATTGAAGGGTCAGGAATTTCGTCGTGCATCTGGTAAGGCCGTCCTAGCCCATCTGGATGACAAGGCTCGGCAGGCGATGCTGGAAGCTGGCATGGCGGGCTTGCCCGAGCGCCAGCGAAAGTCCATTTTCAAAGCGCTGGAGAAGGAATTGCCGCTGGTTGTTTCGCAGGGCTGGGCCGTTGATGACGGGCAAACAGAGCACGGTATTATCGCGGTAAGTGCGCCTATTTTTGCGGTGTCAGGCGAAGTGGTAGGGGCTACGGGAATAGTCACTCCGACATTCCGCATGGACAAGTCACGCGATGCATTTATCAATTCTGTATCAAGTGCAGCTGCCGAGGCAACACGTCTGGTGAAGTCTATGGGCACTGTTTGACGTGCTACTGCTATCCGGTGCCTATGAGATTCCTGACTTAATTAAACGCTGCGTTGGGCCAGATCGCCCGTGAATTCATGCGGGAGCATCCGATTAATACTTCTTGGTGCCTACCGGGAGGGTATAGAATAGCGCCGGGAATCTTATCTGCTTCACTGCCCATGCGAGGCTAGGTGTTGGGTTCATGCCTCAACGACCTGCGTTTTCAAGGCACTGCGATGGCGGCGTGCGAACGTTGCGTATGAAGTGCGCATTACCGATATTATGACGAAAGTGCCCACCGTATCCCGCGCTTTTTTCAACCCCAAAAATACCGTGAATTATCCCAGTTGAGGCTGCTGGGTAGCGCTAGCGATCCTCTGCGCGCGCCAGGTTGCCCAAGGATGCTGACCACGGTGACCTAGTGCCGATCTGCCATTTGCTGACGGGTAACAAAGGCGGCCCAACCCGTCAACGGCACTTTACACGCAATTAGAATCGTGTCAAATACAGACCATATTTCATATATCGACATTATTGGCTAATTGAGTCGGTGCTGAATTTGTCTCGGAGCGTCTCCTTCCTGCTCAGTGGAACAAGGAGGCCATTCGAAAAAACTATCGCCTGGCTTGGGTTAAGGCGACAATGAAGGATGAATTGATGGTGCATAACGTTGCTGAGGCGATGGCGCGGGCTTTGGTCCGCCACGGCGTGGATATTATTTTTGGACAGAGCAATCCCACTGCACTGATGCTGGCTACAGAAGCAGCTGGCATTCGACAGTTGCTTTACCGAACAGAAAATGCCGCGGGGGCTATGGCTGATGCCTTTGCGCGGATATCAAATCAGATCGGTGTGGTTGCCGCACAGAACGGCCCCGCCGCAGCCCTTATGGTTGCACCGATGGCTGAAGCCATGAAGGCTTCGGTGCCCATGCTCGTATTGGTTCAGGAAGTGCCGGCCTCACAGCGGGATCGCAATGCATTCCAGGAATATGACCATATCGCGATGTTTGCAGGCGTCTCAAAATGGACGCGCCGTCTGGACGATCCAGACCGTGCATCGGAATATGTCGATCTGGCGATGACCGTTGCAAACAGCGGTCGGCCGGGTCCGGTAGTGTTGCTCATCGCAAAAGATATGCTCTCTAAGCCGTCGCATGGCACTCCCCTCCGCCGGACCCAGAATCTGGGTAGCTTTCCGCTGGACCGGCCCCGCCCCGAATTCGTAGCGATTGAAGCTGCCGCTGATTTCCTTGCCAATGCAGTTTCGCCGGTGATTATCGCGGGAGGAGGTATTCACGTATCGCAAGCCTCAGATGAGCTCGCCCGGCTGGTCGAGGTCGGTCAACTGCCAGTGGCGACTACTTTTATGGGCAAGGGTACGATAAACGAAACCGGCCCTTTCGCTCTAGGCGTTGCTGCGAATATTACGGGTGAAAATGGACCTGCAACTGCACACCGCGATCTTATTGGCGATGCTGACGTGGTGCTTTTTGTTGGCACGCGTACTAATGAGAATGGAACAGATTCCTGGTCGCTGACCTCTCCTGACGCACAATATATCCATATCGATTTCGATCCGCTGGAAGTCGGAAGAAATTATGAGGCACTGCGATTGGTGGGCGATGCCCGGTCAGCGCTGGCAGATTTGGCGAACGCACTTGAAGCCCGAGATCTGACGAAGCGTATTGCGGCAGCGGACAATTTGAAAGCGGACATAGCCAAATCTCGCGAAAGTAGGTCAGCGGCCATCGCACACGAACTGGATTCTGCTGCGACACCAATATTGCCACAACGGATTATGGCTGAACTTGATCGCCTGATCGGTCCTGAAGATATTGTTGTTGCCGACGCCAGCTATTCATCGGTCTGGGTAACCGCCTATCTAACCGCAAGAGCAACAGGACAACGAATACTGACCCCGCGTGGTCTTGCTGGTCTTGGCTGGGGCCTGCCTTTTGCAATGGGTGCGAAGCTCGCCAGGCCACATGCAAACGTCATTGGTCTAGTTGGAGATGGCGGATTTGCGCATGTCTGGTCCGAACTGGAAATGGCGGTACGTGAACAAATTCCAATCACTTTAATTGTTCTCAATAACTCACAACTCGCCATGCAGCGTCACGGGGAAAATCTCGGATATGGTCAGAACACTTCCGGGATCGAATTTATCGACGTGGATCACGCAGCAATCGCCAGATCGGTTGGGGCGGTAGGCGTTCGTGTAGAAAATCCGGACGACCTCAAATCTGCGCTCCAAGAGGCAATGGCTTCGGGCAAGGTTACACTGCTCGATGTAATCACAAGCCCGGATGCGTTCGGCCCGCTGCGCATTTTCGACGGCAATCAAGAGAAGCTGGAAATACCTGCGTCTCCTAAGTTTATGAAGAAGCTGCAGGCTGCTTAGCAATGGCGCGCCAGATGAATATCGACACAAAGGGTGCCGCACCGGCTTGGACGGATGAAGTGGAGGCGGTTCCAAAGCAATTGTTGATCGGTGGAGCCTGGCGCGATGCAACCGGGAGCGCGACATTTGCGGTTGAGAATCCTGCGTCAGGCGAAACCGTGTGCGAGATGGCGGATGCAACGCCAGCGGACGGTCTTGCGGCTTTGGAAGCGGCTCACTCAGCACAAAGGCAGTGGGCAGAAACGCCCCCGCGGAAGCGGTCGGAAATACTCCAGCGTGCTTTTTCTCGCCTAATCAGTGAACAGGACCGCTTTGCGCATATTCTTACTTTGGAGATGGGCAAGAGTTTGGAGGAATCGCGTGGCGAGGTGGCCTATGCGGCGGAATTCTTGCGTTGGTTTGCTGAAGAGGCCGTCCGGATTCATGGCCGTTACCAAATGGCACCCAGCGGCAAAGCCCGTCATATTGTGACACATCGGCCTATTGGGCCATGTCTGTTAATTACGCCCTGGAATTTTCCACTCGCCATGATCACTCGCAAGGTGGGCCCCGCAATTGCAGTTGGTTGCACGATGATATTGAAGCCTGCTGCTGCTACGCCCCTTGTTGCGGCGATGTTTGTCAAATTACTCGAACAGGAGGGTTTGCCACCCGGCGTAATCAATCTGGTCCATACCAGCAGATCTTCTGGCCTCGTCGATCCGCTGCTGCGCGATTGTAGATTGCGCAAGCTGTCCTTTACAGGATCCACACAGGTAGGCCGCACACTGCTGGCTGGTTCAGCGCAGAATGTACTGCGCTGTTCGATGGAATTGGGGGGGAATGCTCCGTTCATTGTTTTTGACGACGCCGATCTTGACGCGGCGGTCGAAGGTGCCGTTCAAGCAAAGCTTCGGAATATGGGGCAGGCCTGCACTGCTGCAAACCGCTTCTACGTGCAGGACTCAATCGCCGAAGAGTTCACAGCGCGGCTCGTGACCAGATTTTCCCAAATCCCGCTTGCCAGTTCCGAAACACCGGAAAATGCATTGGGCCCCATGATAAGCGCTAAGGCCCGACAGGATGTCGATGCCATTGTCCAGGATGCGCGTGCAAAAGGTGCAGTGTGTCTGGTTGGCGGACAGACGTCTGCCGGGCCTGGCTATTATTATCCAGCAACGGTTCTTGCCGACGTACCACCAGACGCGCTTGCGTTGCAAAACGAGATATTCGGTCCTGTCGCACCAATATGTCGGTTTCGCGACGAAGATGAGGTGATCGAACTGGCCAACTCGAGCGATTATGGATTGGCGGCTTATGCCTATACACGCGATCTGGACCGGGCATTTCGGCTACAGCATCGGCTCGAAGTTGGGATGTTTGGCATCAATACCGGCGCAATTTCAGATCCTGCGGCTCCATTTGGCGGCGTGAAACACTCAGGCCTGGGCCGCGAAGGTGGAAGCGAAGGGATCGGAGAATATCTTACAACGCATTATGCGGGCATTGGTATGGCCGGTGCAGCATAGCTAAGCACAAGCTAGTGTGAGGGTGAACGCGGCATTGGAGAGGAAGTTGAAATGCCATTGAACGAAGCTACTTTAGAGCGCCTGCAAGGTTGGGGAGCTGCTGCGATGGAGTTCGGCCCTTTGCTTGCTGGGCAGCCCATGGAACGCCCTTTGGCGGAGGTGCGCGAGGACTATAACCGCGAATTGGCTCGCAGCCTTCCTCCCGAGGGGGTCACTTTCGAAAAGGTGGACCTAGGGGGTATTCCCGGAGAGGTTGCGATCCCGAAAAATGCTGTTGGGAAAAGGGCAATGCTTTACATTCACGGCGGCGGCTATGTGAGTGGTGGGCCTTCCGGTTATCACGGCATTGCAGGCAATTTTGCCAATATGCTGGGTGCGAGCGTTTTTATGCCGGACTATCGGCTCGCACCCGATCATCCGTTTCCGGCACCTCTGATTGATTCTTTGCAGGCTTATCGCTGGCTGCTTGGCGAGGTCGGAGATGCGCGGAACATTGTTCTTGCGGGCGATTCCGCGGGTGGTGCGATGGTAATCTCGGTCATGGTAAAGGCGCGTGACGCAGGGTTAGATCTTCCTGCAGCCGGCGTTGCAATTTCGCCGTGGGTCGATCTGCAGATGACATCGGAATCCTATATTACGCGTGACGGGATCGATCCGCTTTGCACGCGCGAATTCCTCGTCAACATGGCACGTGTAGCACTTGGTGATACCCGGCCCAATGACCCCGATGTTTCACCAGTCTTCGCCGATGTGCGCGGTATTGCTCCGATACTGATCCAGATTGGTGAACGCGAAGTCATGTTGAGTGATTCGTTCCGTCTGGCACAGCATTTGACCAATAGTCAGGTGCGCGTTGCTCTGGAAGTTTGGCCAGAAATGTTCCACGTCTGGCCGATGTTTTCGAAAGAACTGCCTGAAGCGATGCAGGCGCTTCGAAGCGCCTGCGACTTTCTGAAGCGCCAGCTGGACTAGAGGCATCTATAGTAAGTGAGATTTGCCCATAGTTTCGAACTGCATGGCGAATTTTCAAAGGCGATTTAAACGGTCATCAACGGGTACCTGAGTTGCTGACCACTATCTCGACATGGTTTCAACGAAGCGTCCGTGGAAAATTGCGGCGCATTGGGCTTTCGAACAGTGGGTGTTGGTGCGCCTTCGGGCGCTGCTATACGAGGGCATCGAGGCGCCCAATCAGGTTTGAGTTCAGTGCAGCGATCGCAGGATTAGTCGGTACTCCGTATTGGTGAAAGCGACGAACAGACTGAACTTGCCCATCCCTGCTATTTGCCCAAGCATATGGCAGGGGCGGTTCGCATCTACTGTGAGTTGTTCAATCACCTCTGCCCCGCTCGCTGTAACTTTGTACAGCGACCCGGAGTCGCACCATGCCTGCGTACTCACAAATTAGCTGGCTAACTTAGTGGCTCCGCCTGACCCCTCACGAATCATGAAGGTCACATATCTGGCTGCAGCACCGGGATTTGCACGCCAAAAAATTGGGGTACCTGCGCAAAACTTCTCTCTAATTTCAATATAAAAGCCAAACCCGATTGTTTCAAATAATGAAATATGGTAATATATTGACATTAACCGCCGGTGGTTGTAGATGTATGCCTGAGGCAAAAAGCTGAAATTCTATCGAGGGAGGATGTATGAAACTATCACTGTTTAAGGGCGCTTTGCTGGCGGGCGTCTCCGTTACGCTGCTCAGCAGCGCGGCCCATGCGCAGGTCGACGAAATTGTTGTTACCGCTCAGAAGCGCGACCAGAATGTGCAGGATGTGGGCATCTCGGTGACTGCGTTTGGCGCCGAGCAACTGGAGGAGTTGGGGATATCCTCAGCGGACGATATAGCGGATTCCGTTGCCGGTGTGCAGATCTACAACTATCGTGGCAAGGGGCAGCCTTCGTTCGTGATCCGCGGGGTGGGGACTCAGGATTTTGCACCGAACATGGCACCTACCGCCGCTGTCTATGTTGACGAAGTCTATCTGGGTTCAAACATTGTCACGGGTTTCAACATCTTTGACGTGGAACGGGCCGAGGTTCTTAAGGGACCGCAGGGCACACTATTTGGACGCAACACCACAGGCGGTGCAGTTAGCTATACCTCCAAGCGCCCGTCCAACGAATTTGAGGGCTATGCCGAACTCGGCTACGGAAACTATCAAACCATTGACGCAAAATTTGGAATTGGTGGGCCGATTTCCGACGGCATTCGGGTTCGCCTCGCTGGCATTTTCTCTGACCAGGGCAAAGGTCATTATAAGAACACATTCACGCCAGCTCAGAATCCGTTCGGCCCTGCGCCAAATTTCCAAGGCTACAAAAGCCGAATCGGCGAAGATACGACCTGGGCTGCACGATTGGTCACCGAAATGGATATCGGC
Source organism: Sphingomonadales bacterium (assembly GCA_031406495.1). GTDB lineage: Bacteria > Pseudomonadota > Alphaproteobacteria > Sphingomonadales > Sphingomonadaceae > Sphingorhabdus_B. Next base: position 50,342 of record JANOHL010000124.1, read on the forward strand.
GCGGATGGCCTGCTGACGTTCAACGTGCATGGTGGCAAGCGGAAGTCTGATACGCTGCCCGTGACGCCAATTGGTTTTACTAGTATTCCAGGATCGGGCGGGGTTTGCCCGCTTACTGGTACCACCGGTCAGGTCTCTGATCCACAATTTTGCGGGGATGCGTTCGGCTACTCTGACAAGGATGGCGATCCATTTACCGTGTCGAATGACTATGTGGGGTACAATCAGGATTCAAATTTGGGCGGATCGACAAGGTTAACCTGGGACTTTGGCGGCGTGAACCTTACATCCATTACCGCCTATGAAAGTGCAAACAAGTTTTTCACAGCTGATTCAGATGGGGGAGCGCTAAATGTATTCAACGTCTTCTATGATATCGGCTTCGACCAGTTCAGCCAAGAGCTTCGGTTGAACTCGAAAAGCGGAGAAAATTTGTACTGGATTGCCGGGCTTTACTACTCACATGATAAGATAACCCAGGCATTCTGCGGCGATCTGAATCCATTGATTGGTATTGGTGTCGCGTGCCGAAACGACTTTCGGCAAGTGTCCGATGCTGCTGCTGCTTATGGTCAAGTTGAATATGATTTGACTGAACAGCTGCGCTTCACGGGCGGTCTTCGATATTCCTGGGAGAAACGCGATTTCTTCAGTGTCAGCACGTTGACTGGTACGGATGGCGTCACGAGGATCGCAAATTTTGGCTCGGGACCGCAAGATGATGCGATTATCGATGATTCGACTAGTGGAGGGAAGTTTTCCGGCCGAATAGGGTTGGATTACAAACCCAGTGAAGATGTGCTCATCTATGCCAATGCATCAAGGGGTTACAAAAGCGGTGGTTATGACGGCGACTTTGCGTTTATCCGTGAGCAGCTCGAAGCCTATGACGCGGAGACGCTGACCGCATATGAATTTGGTTTCAAGACCACTTTTGCTGACGGAAAGATTCGCCTGAATGGCGCGACATTCTATTACAATTACAAAAAACCTCAAATCCGGGCCCAGCGGTTCAGCTCCATCGGATTGCCATACAACAAGATTATCAATCTTGACGGCGCTGATCTATACGGAGCAGAGCTTGATCTTGCGATAAATCCGACGGACGGCCTCGATCTTCAGGCTACGCTGTCATTGCTAGATACAAAAATTAGGGAGGATTCCAGCAATCCAGCAGACGCGTTATTTAACGGAAACGACTTTGCCCTCGCTGCCAAAACGTCCTTTACGTTGATGGCCCGGTATGAAACCGATATCGCTGAAAACTGGTCAGCAGCTCTCCAGCTTGATGGCAAGTATAACGGCCCTTACCAGCTGAATGCGGAAAATGTTCCATATCTCAAGCAAGATTCATATGTTCTCGCAAATGCGCGTTTTACAATCGCAAACATCGACAAGGGAATGGAGTTTTGGTTGTGGGGCAGGAACCTGCTCAATGAATCATTCTCGTTAGGAAGCTACGCATTGTTCGGGGCTTTCCCAATATATTATAATACTCCGCGCACTTATGGAGCGACTATAAGCTATAAGTGGTAATCTCTCATCCAACGACTTGAACGGAAGGTCATGAGAATGACCCTCCGTTTATTTTACCTATTGGCGGATCGGCAGTGCCGCGCTGCAGGCGATAGAGAGACGAAAAATGGACAGTCTTAGTGACAAGGCGAAAAGACTTGGTGAACTCGCAGATCGCCTCGAATACCTCTCTAATCGTGCCGACATGCTTGTCGCGTCTCCGGAGCGAGAAGCCATGCACGAATTTGTGGCCGGCCGACGCGAAAGTGCTGGTCTGTTCTTAGAGCTGTCGCGACTTACAACTGACATATTTGAATCATTGCCCGCAGATCAGCGGAGCGTTTATGAGCCAGCTTATCGCGAGTCATTTTTAGAGCTTCGAAAGGCTATGGTAGACCTGCAGGCGGACTGGCCGCTTCCTGCAATATTTGCCGATATCCCCGGATACCAATTCGAAAAAGCCAGGTTCAATCTGAAGCTGGAAAAGTTTGCCGATCACGTCCGCCGTCAATTTCTGGTCGACCTTAAAAACTGGAAGCCGTTGTGATCGTCGCATCCATAAACGGCACGGCTCGAGGGATTTTCTCACGTTGGGTTGCACCTGGTTTCACTGCCTGAAGCGAATATTCCACGTTCGCGATATGGCTCTCATCCAGCCCTATTTGGAATGCACGACCTAATGTCGCAACGATGCGGCTCGATCCATCACGCAACATTTAGACATAAGGACGGCTTCCAAATGACAGCTAGAGTTACCACTTTTGACCATGGTGTTCCCTGGGAAGATTTTGGCGTGACCCAAGGTTACGGCGTTAACGGCACCATCTATATATCGGGGCAGTTTGCCCATGATTCGGACGGAAAATTTGTCGGCGAAGGCGATCTGGACGCCCAAGTCCGCCAGACTTTTGTGAATCTGGACAGCGTTCTGGCGGGCTTTGGAGTAACGAAGCTTAATATTGCCTATGTCCAGGCCTATCTGACGAACCCCGCGATGCATTTCGAGCCGTTCATGTTGCTGTTCAAAGCGTATCTCGAAGGGCATCGACCTGCGGGAACCCTAGTTGGTGTCACAGCTTTGGCATTCCCTCATCAACTCGTGGAAGTTCGCGCCATAGCACATACCAGCAAATTGCCCGGCTTATCGTCTCATGGTCAGTGATTGCTACAGCGGGAATTGAAACCCATTGGTATCATCCGATCGCGCTTGCTCGCCTTACATTATCATCACCAGTTCCACATCGATCCGTCTTCCAACCGCGCGACCGGAAGGAAGGCTCGTTTGTAGGGATATTTTGCCGCCAATGTTTCGTCGATATCGACGCCGTGGCCCGGCGTATCGCCAACATGCAGCAGGCCGTTCTTGAAGTGATAATCGTGTGGGAACACCGCATCGGTTTCTTCGGTGTGGTGCATATATTCCTGGATGCCAAAGTTCGGCACCCAGCTGTCGAAATGAAGCGCTGCACCCATTGTCACCGGCGAAAGGTCGGTCGCACCGTGGCAGCCGGTGCGCACCTGATACAGGCTTGCGAAATCTGCAACCCTGCGCAGATGCGTGATCCCGCCCGATCCAACGATCGTCATCCTGATATAGTCGATCAACTGGTTCTGGATCAGGTCTTTGGCGTCCCAGATCGTATTGAAAATCTCGCCAACCGCCAGCGGGGTTGTCGTATGCTGGCGGATCAGCCGGAACGACTCCTGATTTTCCGCCGGAGTCGCATCTTCCATCCAGAACAGCCGATAGGGTTCGAGCGATTTGCCCAACTGTCCCGCTTCGATAGGGCTCAGACGGTGGTGTACATCGTGGAGCAGGTGATGGTCGAAGCCAAATGTCTCGCGTAACCGGTCGAAAAGCTTCGGCGCGAAGTCGAGATATTTTGAGGTGTTCCAGACCGTTTCGGTCGGCAATTCTGCATCGGCAGGCTCATAATGCAGCTTGCCGCGACCCACCCCATAAGCCAGTGCGATACCGGGAATGCCCGATTGTGCACGAATTGCCTTGTAGCCCAGGTCGACATATTGCCCTACCGCCTCCACCGTTGCGTCAAGATCAGTGCCATTGGCATGTCCGTAAACGAGCACGCCGTCGCGGCTGCGTCCGCCGAGCAAATCATATAGCGGCATTCCGGCCATCTTGCCCTTGATGTCCCACAATGCCACATCGACCGCTGCTATGGCGCGCATCGTTACCGGACCGCGCCGCCAATAGGCACCGCGATACAGATATTGCCAGATATCCTCGATGCGGCGCGGATCGCGACCGATCAGGCAGGGAACGACATGCTCTTCAAGATAGGCGACAACCGATAGCTCGCGCCCGTTGAGTGTTGCATCGCCGATTCCGTAAACACCCTGATCGGTTTCGATTTTAAGCGTGACGAAATTTCGTCCCGGGCAGCTGACGATGACCCGCGCCGCAGTGATCTTCATGATGTAACACTCCGCCTATTCACGGCAATGCTGCCAGTTGTGAAAGACCTCGCTCGAGCACAGGCATCATCGCGGCATAACCCGCTGGATTGGGATGAACGCCATCGTCCGAAAGCTGCAATTTAAGCGCGCCGCTCCCGTCGGCCAGCGCCGCATGATAATCGATCACCGGAGATCCCCGTTCGCGCGAAAGCTTTTTGATAAAGCGGTTAACCAGCAAGATTGCTGCAGGATCGCGCGCGACAATCTCTGGATCGCCGCCCACCGGCGGAAGGGTACAGAATGCAAATCGAATATGACGGCCAAATGCAATATCCGCCATTGCCGTCAGATTATCCGAAATCCGCCGCAAAGCGCTGGCTTCAATGGTCGAAGGATCACCGACGTAGCACCGCAAATCGTTCGTGCCGCCAAGAATAATTACCGAGGCGGGTTTAAGGGCGACCACATCAGTTTCGAAGCGGAGCAACATTTGCGACGTATTCTGGCCAGCAATTCCGCGATTGATTAGCTGGCCAGCGCCAATCGACACTTTATCGAGATCAACCCAAAACTCCGTTATTGAATCGCCAATCAGCACGATGGGAGGTTGGTTTTCGTCCGCCAACCCCAGCACAGACATGTTCGCGTCCCGATAATAGTCGGTTTCGGCAAGGTCTGCCTGTTGCATCATCCACCGGGCGGCAAAGTCGCGCAGCGAATAATCACCAATGCCATTGCCGCCGCGCGGAGGACGCAGCAACGCTGCACCCCCTTTAGATTCACTCTTTTCCACTAGAAGCTCGCGCTGACACCAAGCTGGTAGCGCGTATCGTTGACCGAGGAAGCTGTGAGGCGATTCATCGTACCCTGATACTGGCGCGTAATGGCCTTGTTGAGGTTAGTCGCATCGAAAGTGAGACGGAAGCGGTCGTTGATGTTAAGAGTCGCCGTCAAATCGAGTTGGCCGTAGGCGTCTTCAAACCGGGCTCCGCCAAGCGCGAGGCTGTCCAGCGAGAACAGGAAGCGGCTGCGATAGGTGTAGGCCAGACGTGTGGTGAACAGTGCGTTCTCGTAATAACCCACAATGCTGTAGCTGTGCTTTGACAGATTGGGGAGAGGCAGTGTGCCTCCTCCCAGTGGATCGAGGATCGGCGTCTTGCTTTCGGCATAGGTATAATTCGCCTGAACACCCAATCCGTCAAATGGAGCAGGCAGAAAGCGGAACGCGTGCTGATAATTGACCTCGAACCCGCGCACGCTGCCACCAGTCCCGTTGCGCGGACGGTTGACCTGAAACAATCCGGTCGGATTTACAGCCGTCGGCGGGTAACCGTCGAGCGTTTCCAGCGTTGTACTGGAAATGATGAAGGTGCTGATGTCCTTCTTGAATGCCGCTACCGATAGGAGGCTGGCATCGTCAAAATACCATTCGAGTGCTGCGTCATACTGATCGGCCTCGATAGGCTCGAGATTAGGATTGCCAGCCGCTGCGGTGAAGTTGGTAAGCGATACAGTGATGCCTGGCGCGACGTCGCGTAATGCGGGGCGAGATACGACCTTTGCCGTCGCAAAGCGCAACATAATGTCGTCAGCCAGATTAAACGAGAGATTGGCACTTGGCAGAAAATAATCAAATTTTCGAGTAAGCGATGTAGGGGTGATGGTCACGACCGGGCCGTTGGTTGCGACCGAGTTGCCTTGCGCCAAACGTCGTATCGAAACATAGCGTACGCCAGCATTGGCCGCGAACGGCACCGAAGCCAGGTCGCCCTCAAAATTGACTTTGGCATAAGCCGCAAGTGTCCGCTGATCGACTTGCCGCTCGGACGCCGGCACACGGGCTGGCGCGCCCAGACCGACGTTTGCACGCCCTGCAGCTGTCGAGCTCAGGTCGCCAGTCAGGAAAAATCGCGGGAAATTGCCGTTAGCCTCTGGGTAGAATGGCTCGCCGAACTGATTAGCGTAAGTAACGGCAGGCAATTCGTCGATCGTAATGATACCATCGCCGTTGCGATCGGCCGCGGCCAGCAGCGCCGCTGCACCGGGTGTCGATTGCGGATCTTGCGATGACAGCCGGACGTTTTCGTAACGCGCGCCAGCCTCTATCGTTTTAAACGCTCCCCAATCGGCATCGTAATCCAAGTCGACCTTGCCGTCATATCCCCGGTTTTCGGAAATGGCCACGCCGTCGAAAACCGAAAATAGCTGGTATTGACGGGGATCATTGCGGTCGAAATTGGACGTCAAGTTATAATTAGGAAAATCGCGCTGACCCGTGAAATCATAGTTGAGCGCCACCGTATTACCGGCGCGCGGCACTATCACGAACGTAAATGGGGCGCCGGTCGAAATGCCTGCCTGATTTTCAGACCCCTTGCCTTTGCTGTACGATGCGTCAGCGCGCACGGTCAGACGTCCAATTTCGCGCTTTGCCGATAGCCCGAAATTGTAATTTTCGAGATCGGAAGGCGCATCATAAACGAGCGGGCGAATGGTGACGCCAGTCAAAGTTGCTTTCGTCACAGTTCCATCGGAAAGTGCGGTCGCGCTGCCAGCAACATCATTGTCGTTGAGGAGCACCTGAAAGTAATTGAGATCACGAGCTCGTTTGAATCGCGAGTAGGTGCCTTCGAAGACGATGTCGGTATCGTCGTCGGGCTGCCACTGCAGCGCCGCGTTAGCCGTGAAACGATCATCGTCGCGCGATTCAATAAGCGAGGAAATGCGATTTGGACGGAATAGTCCTACATCGTTGACGCCATCGCCATTGCCGTCGATATTATTGGTGCGGACATATCCATTGGTGATGAACCCTTCGCCGCGCGCCCTGATCTTGGCATAGGCTAATCCGACCAAAACACCGAAACGCCCGTCGGCGAATTGCTTTGAGACAATTCCTGAGGCGCGGTAACCCAGATCTTCCGCCTTGTCGGCATAAACCACCTGTGCGCGTCCGGCGAGCAGGAAATCCTCTCGCTGGTCGAGCGGCCGGCGTGTTTTCAGGTTGATCGTCGCACCAATCGCGCCTTCCACGAGATCGGCGGTCGGCGACTTGATTACTTCGACCCCGGACAGGATTTCGGGATTGACGGTTTCGAGCGCCGGTGTTGCGTCCTGCGTCGGACCAACGAATGAACGACCGTTAATTTCGACACGATTGAGGGAGATGCCGCGAACGGTAAAGTTGCTGCCCTCGCCGTCTTTTCTGGCGATCGAGACGCCGGGCACGCGACCGAGCGATTCCGCAACGTTCTGGTCGGGGAGCTTACCTATATCCTCGGCATTGATCACGTCTATCAGGTTGCCAGCCTTGCGCTTTGCATTGATTGCATCGGCAATCGATGCGGCGATGCCGGTAACGACAATTTCTTCGGCCTGTTCTTCAGCCTGCGGTTCGGTGGGTGATGCACCTTCAACCGGTGCCGATTGAGCATACGCACTGGTGCTGCCCGCGCAGATGCACGCGACTGCACTGATTGTCGTTAACAAGCGTTGGTCAATGTTCCTAAGCATGGCAGTCTTCCCCTCAGTCTTGATGTTGTTGTTTCTTCCAGCCACTCATGCGCTCCATCCGCCGTCAACGAACAGGCTGATGCCGTTGATGTAGGCTCCGGCATCGGATGCCAGCAGCAGGCAGGCGCCGACGCAGTCCTGCGGCGCACCTATCCGACCGAGCGGAATCATCGATTCGACTTTGGTCCGATACTCGGGATCGGCGAGCGTTTCCGCGTTGCGGTCGGTCGCGATCGCGCCGGGAGCCAGATTGTTTATTGTCACACCGCTAGATCCGGCCTGCCGGGCAAGATTACGGACGAGGCTGGTCTGTGCGGCTTTCGCTGCTGCATAGACCAGATAATCGGGATTTGGGTGAACCTCCTGGATCGAACCGATCGTGATGATCCGCCCCCATCCCCGGGCCATCATTTGCGGCAGCAGCGCCTGGCATAATATCAGCGTCGAGCGGAAATTGGCTGCCAGTTGATGATCGACCTCATCGGCAGTGGTTTCCAACCATGAACGGCGAAGGTCGGCCGCAGCATTGAGTACGAGTATATCGACCTGCCCCAAATCGCGTTCAACGTCGGCGGCAAGCGCGCGGCACGCGTCAGCGTCGGCGATATCCGAGCAATATTGCGCTTCGCCCTTGCTCAAACCGTGTGTGGCGACCGCCGCACCGGCCTCGGCCATCGCGTCGGCGAGCGCGCGACCAATGCCGCGAGTCGATCCAGTCACGAGCGCGTTGCGACCGCTGAGGTCAAAATGCCCGGCTGCATCAGCCATATCTCCCTCTCCCCTCTGCTGCGTGTGTCGCTCTTCGCCAATTTCTACCCGGTGACAAAAGCTGCTTGCGCCATCCGTCATCCGATGTTAGTTTTCATATATAAAAGATGTTTTCACCAGTAAGCAAGGATTATTTGATGGCAGGGGATGCAAGACACGCTACCGTAACGGCCCGAAGTCCAATCGAAAGGAGCCAGGCCGTGGGGAAAGGCCGCGTTTCAGCCGAACCGCTCGACGCCGCGCGCTACAGTGTTCCCGCCCTTGAAAAGGGTCTGGAAGTGCTGGAGCTACTTGCCGCGACGCCGACTGGAATGAATGTGACGGCAATCTCCGGTCGCCTTGGTCGGTCGACTGGAGAGCTGTATCGAATCATCCAGTATCTCGAATATCGCGGTTATATTGACCGCGACCGCGAGAGCGATCTGTACACACTTTCATTTCGCCTGTTCCAGCTTTCGCATGAGCATCCGCCGATTCGCTCGCTCGTGGTCTGCGCTGCGCCGGTGATGGAGCAGCTTGCAGTCCAGGTAGGCCAGAGCTGTCATTTGTCAGTGGTGAACCGCACCGACATGGTGATTGTCGCGCAGGTCGATTCGCCGCTGCCTATCCGCCATTCCGTTCGCCTGGGCGCGACATTCCCGATTTGGGAAACGAGTTCTGGCGTATTGCTGTGCGCCTTCTCGCGTCCTGACGAGTTGGAAGCAATTCTAAATTCTGTCGTCGAGCAAGTTAGTCCTGCCGTATTCGAGGATTTCAAAATGCGGCTGGCCGAAGTCCAGGCACAAGGCTTTGAACGCCGCGACAGTCACCTGATTTCGGGCATCACCAATCTCAGTCGGCCGGTATTCAATCACGATGGTGCGCTCGCTGCAGCGCTTACAATTCCTTATCTAGAACAGCGCGGCAATGACGTTTCGCTAAATGAAGCTTTGGAAGCGGTTGTCACGGCTGCGCAGGACATTTCAAGCGCGCTTGGTTACAACGAGGGAGGTCGGTGATGGCGGACGGACCCCGACACGGCATGACGGCGGCGCTCGATACGAAACCGGTGTCAGCACCCCGCCCCCTGATCGCGACCGAGATCGGTCTCGACCGCTTCGACCCGCTGTCGCGCATCATAAGCTATGACGATTTCAATCGCGGCACATGCGGTTGGACCCAGCTGATCGGCAATTATGAAGGCAGCCTGGACGCAATGTTGCCGGGCTTCCGGCCCATTACAAGCCCCATGCTGTCGACGCTCGGGCACTGGGATACCGGTTCGCATGGCGGCATGACCGGCAGCTATGCGATGAAGCTCGCAACGCGACCGTTTGACGATGCCATTACTGTGGCATTGAAACGACTGACCGCGCGCAAGGCCGGACCCATCCGTCTCGAATTCTACATGACTTTCAAACCTGAGGCGAACGAGCTTATGCTGTCGCAAAGCGATGTCAAAGCCATCGGCTTCCTGCTCGACCTCCAAGGCGGATCTGCAGGGGGCCAGCGGGTGATGCCGCATTTGCGCTATCTCAATGCAAGTGGCGGCAGTCTGCAAGAAAAATGGCAGTTCAAACGGGGATTCCCCGATTTTTCTGACATCGGCGAAGCGAAGGAAACTGTGAGCCATTTCCATTTGGGCGAGGACGGTTGGGAAGACTTGTCCGGTGCGTCACAACAGCTTTGCTACAATGAAATTCCGACCAAGGTGAACTGGCATTATGTCCGGTTCGACTTCGATCTTGCGACGATGACAGCAACACATTTCCAATGCAACGACCGCGTGTTCGATCTGTCGGCGTTCGATTCCATTCGCATTCCCGCCATGAAGAATCTGTGGTGCATGCTCAATGTCTGCATGTTTGTCGAAACAGCGGCGGACAATAGGGCGTTTCTCTATCTGGATTCCGTCTGTCTTTCGGGAGATTTCTGATGTTGCGGGAAAGCACTACTGCGGTCGTGGCGCGCGGCGATGTCTGGCGGGGGGCGTCGGCAACCGAACCGTTCGAGGCCGGATGGGCAAGCGAGGCTGTCATTTTCGTACGTGCGCTCAAGCCCCCAACCGGCGCGATGCCGCTTGCGCACGTTGAGATGTCCCCGGACGGGATGCGCTGGATGCCTGAGGGGACGACATTTCAGATGCCAGCCGAGCGAGACGGGATTGCAATGGTCCGCATTGCTCATTTCGGCAACTGGCTGCGCGTTGCGACCGACCTGCCTGACGGCGCGGAAACCACCGTGCTTGTTACGATCCACCTGAAATGACGGTGTCGCGCTTTGATATTATTGCCAGCGGATTGTGCTTTCCCGAAGGTCCCGTGTTCGATTGGAAAGGTAATTTGTGGTGGAGCGAGATCGAAGGCGGTGCACTCTGGTGCCGAACCTGCTCGGGCGATGTGAAAACGTTTGAGGTCGGTGGAAAGCCCAACGGGCTGGCGTTCCATGCAGACGGCAGTGTTTTCTTTTGCGATGGCGCCCGAGGCGAAGTGCGCAAGCTTAACCCCGAAAATGCATTCACCATGACAGTCGCATCGGGCCACCAAGGACCCAATGATCTCGCCTTCGATTCAGCTGGCAATCTTGTCTTCACTTGTCCCGGCAACTCACGCGTTGAGCCAACCGGTTATGTCGCGTGCCTGGCCGCCGATGGGAAGTGTACTGTGATCGCCGACGGGTTGATGTTTCCCAACGGGCTGGCTTTTGCCAACAACTGTGTCGCCCTGGTAATCGCCGAGACCTATGGACGGCGGCTATGGTGTGGCGATTGGGACGCGACCGCGCGCAAATGGCTTGAGCCGCAAATCTTGTGCGAAACCACCGAGGGCCCAAACGGTCCTGATGGCATCGCGATAGGAGACAACGGCCTCATCTACACGGCAATTTATGGCAGCGGTTGTATCGACATTTTCAGACTCGACGGAACACGAGCCGGTTGTTTGGCCACACCGGGGAGCAATCCGACGAACTGCGCTTTCGATCCTTCGGGCAAGCTGGGCCTCGTGGTCACCGAAGCGGAGCGCGGCCAGGTGCTCAGTTTCCCGCAAGTCGGCAACGGTCTAATGTCATTTGTTGGTAGCGACTAAATGGTCGAAGCATCATGTTGACAGCAACCGTTCCGGTCAACCCGCGCTTCGCCGCTCCGTGGTTTAAATGGGAAATAGTCGCGCTTCTCTGGTTTGCGCAATTTCTCAACCAAGCCGACCGCCAAATCTTCAACGTGACGCTGCCGCTGATCCAGACCGATTTCGCCCTCAGTAGCCAGCAAATGGGCTTGGTCGCTACGACCTTCACCGTTGTTTTCGGGTTGCTTGTTCCCTTTGCCGGTCTGGCGGGTGACAGGTTCCCGCGCCGTTTTGTTGTGATAACAAGCCTGCTGGTATTCAGTACCGGCACCCTTCTTACCGGCGCGGCGACGGGCTTTCTCCTTCTGTTGCTGTTTCGCGGTGTCTCGACTGGGGCAGGCGAAGCGTTATACGCTCCCGCAGCGGCGTCCTGGATCGGCGAGGCCCATGTCGACACACGTGCGGGCGCGCTTTCGCTGCATCAGACCGCCAACTACACTGGCGTAGTCCTCGGCAGTCTCTTTGCTGGATGGGTTGCCGATGCGTTCGGCTGGAAGCCCGCCTTCCTGCTCTTTGGTGCGGCAGGATTGCTGTGGGCAATTGTCATCATCGCGCGCACCTGGAATCATCCGGCAACGGTGCGACCGAGTGGCGCTCAAGCAGCCAACTTCCGGGAAGCGGCACGCACGATCGCCCGCAGTCCTATCCTGATCGCACAGCTCATCGGCTTCAGCGGACTGGTATTCATTCTTGCCGGATATCTGACGTGGATGCCTACTTTGCTATACGAGCGTTTCGACCTCAAACTTGCTGACGCAGGCTTTTCTTCGGTCTTTTATCATCACCTGCTGGGCTATGTTGGCCTTTTGATAACCGGTTTTGCTACCGACTATCTGATTCGCAGCTTCCCGCGGATACGTCTGATCGCCATGGCAGGCGGCTTGCTGCTTTGTGCGCCGTTTATCTGGCTTTCGGCAAATGCGGACGAGCTGTGGCTTGTTTATCTTGCCCTTGCCGGATTCGGTTTCTTTCGCGGCGTTTACGATGCCAATTTGTTTGCTGCGATCTTCGATGCCATCGAAGATCGCCTTCGTTCGTCCGTCACGGGCCTGATCGTAGCCAGCGCTTACGTATTTGGTGCGATTGCACCTTTTGCGCTGGGCTCAATGAAGGATCAGTATGGCCTCGAAACCGGATTGGAGTTGCTGTCTGCGGTCGCATTCATCACTGCAGCGTTGTTTTTTTTCATCCTGGGCTTTTCGAATTGGCGAAAAGCTGCATCAGTCTAATTTTTGTTGAATCCGATTGCAACGCAAGGGGCCAGGGCCGTGGTATATTGCCTGGGGTTCCTGCGCTCGCGACCCGGGAAATGCCTCAAACTGTGCGAAGTTTATTGCTCGCAGTTGAACTGCGCGCTTGTGTCTATCTCCTGCTTAGTCCGATCTCGGGCTAACTAAGCAACTCAGACCATCCGCAAGCTCGGACCTCAATTCTTCTAGCGGACGATCGGTTGCAAGAGCGATCCAGAGCATTCCATCGATGAACGCACTGATACTCATTGCGGTCTGGGTAGCGTTCATCTTCAACGTGATTTCGCCGCGATCAGCAAGGCGCTGCAACTGCGTAGCAAACACAGATAAAGTCTTTTCAAGGATGGGGCGATAGAGGTCGTGCAGTTTTCCCGGATGGACACATTCCGCATGGAGGTGCAGGCGGTTGCGCGCCACCGTCTTGATATCGAAGCCCATCTGGTCGTCGAGCGATGTTATCATTGTGACCAGCTCGTCCCAGCTGTCGGGGAGCGTCGTTTCGGTCATGCTGCCATAGTGAAGCGCCGCTGCAATAATCTCGTCGCGGTTCGCGAAATGGACGTAAAGTGCGCCGGCACTGAGACCGGTTTTGCGGCAGATATCGACAATTGAGGTGCGCTCCACACCCTTTTCGGAAATGCATTCTATAACGGCACGGACGATCCTCTCGCGTTGCGCATCCATGTGCTCGGTGTCCCGTTTGGGCATGACCTCTCCTAAAAATATTGTTCGTTCGTTATTTCTATCTCGCCTGCAAATCAACCCTTGACATCATATAAATAAAAAACGAACATACGTTTTGGTAAATGCAAGATGGGAGATTAAGCATGTCCAACCGGTTCTTGAAGTCAGCGCTGTTGGTAGCAGTGGCATATTTGCCTCAGGGAGCATTGGCGCAAACAGTTGATGAAGCCGACGTAAGTTCTGGCAGCATCGATTTCGATGAGATCGTTGTAACGGCTCAGAAACGTGAACAGCGACTAATCGATACACCGCAATCCGTCACAGCGATCACTTCCGATGATCTAGCAAATCTGAACGCGACCCAGTTTCGCGATTTTGCAAACACTGTACCCGCGCTATCGTTCACTACCGCTGGTGTGGGGCAGACCCAAGTGACGTTACGCGGGGTTACGGCGGGTATCGATATCGGACCAACGGTGGGTATTTATGTCAACGACACGCCCTATGGTTCGTCGAGCGCCTTTTCGAACGCCTCATCACTTGCTCTCGATGTGGGTCTGTTCGACCTCGACCGAGTGGAGGTGCTGCGTGGACCTCAAGGTACATTATATGGCGCAGGCGCGATGGGCGGGGTCATCAAATATGTAACGAAGCAGCCCAATCTGACCGAACTCGGAGGATTGGCGCAAGGTGGAATTTCTGTCACCAAATCGGGCGGCGCCAACTATCATGGTGCCGCTGCATTGAATGCGCCTCTGGTAGCGGACGAACTGGCGGTTCGGGTAAGTGGTTTCTATTCGGGAGATGCCGGTTACATCGATAATCTCGCGCTTGGCGACAGCGATGTGGATCGTTCACATGTATATGGCGGCCGCCTTGATCTATTGTTTAAGCCGAGCGATGAACTCAGCATTCGGTTGACCGGATTCGTCCAGGATATTGATCGCGAGGGAGCCCCGGCTGCAGATTTTACGCTTGCGGGTGAACCAGTTGATGGTGCGCTCAACCAGCGACGGTTGAAATCGGAACCGTTCGAACAGCAATTTCGTCTCCTGAGCGGTACGATCGACTATGACTTTGGTCCCGTCGTACTTACGTCCAATACCAGCTACCAAAAGGTGGACGTTGCATTCCGGCAGGATGCGTCCGCAGTATATGTCCCATTGCTCGGGTTTTTCGGGTTGCCGTTCAGTGCCGTGGCGGTCGACCAAGGCCGATCAACCGACAAATTCGCACAGGAAATCCGCTTGGCATCGCGCAATGGCAGCGCGTTCGAATGGCTGGTTGGCGGCTATTATACGGACGAGAAAAGTGGCAACTCGCAGCTTGTTGTGCCCTATGATCTGAGCGGCGCTGTGTCGCCGATCAACCTCGCGACGGTCTTCATTCCAAGTCGCTATGAAGAGGTTGCTATATTCGGCAACGCGACGCTTCATCTTGGACCGAAATTCGAGATTGGCGGCGGCCTGCGCTATGCAAGCAATAATCAGGAGTTCATGCAGAATGGCTCAGGACTTTTGATCGGCTCGGTGCCCGCTTCAAAATCCAGCGATGACGTCGTCACCTACCTTGCCAACGCTAGCTACCATTTTAGCCCAGATGTAATCACATATCTGCGGTTTGCGACGGGCTACCGCCCGGGTGGCCCCAACTTCGTGGTCAACGACCCCATAACGGGCGCGCCGCTGGCTTCGCCGACCTTCAAGTCTGACAGCTTGAAGAGCTATGAATTGGGTTTCAAAGGGCAAACTGGGGACCGAACTTTTGCTGTCGATGCTTCTGTCTATCATATTGACTGGGAAAATATTCAGGTAACAACTGCGGCGGGCGGGGTTTCGGTAATTGCCAATGCCAGCGGTGGCGCGAAGATTGATGGTGGCGAGTTGACCTTGACGGCCCGACCATCGCCCAACTTCACGGTTGTCGGCGGGTTCGCCTATCAGGACGCTCGACTGCGCGAAAATGAAACGTTGCTGGGCGCGGCAAAAGGCGAGAGACTGCCAAATGTACCAAAATTCACCGCTGCCATAAGCGCAGATTATCGCATGTCGAACGGCGGCAATCTTCGGCCAACGGCTGGTGCAACGTTGCGTTTCGTCTCGGATCGAACAGCATCCTTCGACGCGAATCCCAGCCTGCCACAGTACCAACTTCCAGACTATGTGACAGTCGATTTGCGCGCGGGTTTGGCGTTTGGTTCGATAGAATTGCAAGTCTTCGCGCGTAATCTATTCGATGACCGCGGACAGCTTTCAGCAGCCACTTTCCTGTCTGTAATCGGCGGGCCGGCCCAAGTGACGATGTTGCAGCCGCGCACAATCGGTATCAGCGCGTCGGCACGATTCTAACCAATTTCAATTGGAATTTTAGGGAGATTGCGTGTGGCACTCGAAGCCAAAATCGATTCTTCGGCGCTGGATGCATTGTTCGCGCCATATGATAGCAGCCATTCTCCCGGCTTTGCGGTCGGCGTAGCTTTGAAGGGGAAGCCAGGTTATCGTCGCGGCTTCGGGATGGCCAGCGTTGAGCTTCCGGTTACGCTCTCGCCGACAATCCGGATGCGGATCGGCTCGACCTCGAAACATTTTTGCGTTCTGTCGGCCATGCTGCTTGCGGAAGCCGGAAAGTTGTCAATTGACGACAGTCCGCGCCGTTTTCTGCCTGAATTGCCCCAGTGGGCAGATGCAATAACGATCAGGCAGCTGATGGCTCATATCAGCGGTATGCGGGATAGCCTCGATCTCATGCTGCTTGCAGCTGGGCCGGGTAAATCGGCGGAGGCGGACGATCAGTTTCGGTTGCTCGCTTCGCTTGACAGTGTGAACTTCGCGCCAGGAGCCAGTTGGAACTACAATAACGGTGGCTACGTCTTGTTGTCGGTAATTGTCGAGCGATTAAGCGGGATGAGTCTGGCTGACTTCATGCGCACCCGCATCTTCGAGCCTGTCGGCATGTGCGATACGCAGCTTCGGCTGCTCGATACCGAGCTTCTGCCAAACAGTGCTACACTGCATGTACCCAATTCCGCCGGCGGATGGACGCGGGGCATATTTGGGCCACCTGTCGCTGGTGAGGGCGGGATCGTGTCGACGGTTGACGACATGCTTCGTTGGCTAGCGCACATGTCCAATCCTGTTGTGGGCTCGGCCGCGACATGGTCAGAAATGCGGACACCGCACGCCACGCATGGCTATGGCCTGGGTCTTACGACAAATGATCACCGCGGGCTTGCCACGGTTCATCATGCAGGCGGCGTGATAGGTGGATCAAGCCAGATGCTGAAGGTGATCGACCATGATCTTGACCTGATCCTGATTACCAACGGTCAAAGCGCACTCGATATGTATAATCTTGTCGACGCGATTATTGACGCTTGTATCCCGGGTCTTCCTGCGGTGCCGACCGATGCCACTATTCCTGCATTCAGCGGAACATTCTTTTCTCCGACGACAGGCAAGGTGCTGACCCTTGTTGAGCATGAAGGAAAGCAGGCAATGACGGTAGGGGGTATGACCCTGCCAGCACGACGCGATGCAGATGGCGTAATATCGGTTGCGATCCTTCCGACGGATCTGGTTGTCGTGCCTGCGCGCGCGGGCGACGATGTAGTTTCACTTACTTCTCACGAATTTGGAAACGTTGACCTGTTTGATCATGTGGAACCGCCACTGGTCCCAGACGTAAACTTGCTGCCGGGCCGCTACGAGAGCAAGGCTGCAGGCTTGTCGGCGAACGTTACAATTTCTCAAGACGGTGCTTTGACCGTCGCGCTGTCTAATAAATGGGGGAATACGGCCTACGGGTTGATGCCAATCGGCCCCGCGCTTTGGCAGGCCACCGCAGTTTCAAGCTACCCTATGACATTTACTATTGAAACTGATCCCGATGGCTTCCGTCTCTCCAACGGCCGCACCGAGCGCTTGCGCTTCGAGCGCGCTGCATGATCGCGCTGAACCCGGCATCGGCCTATCCGTCATCCCGTCGTGCACGAGGGGCGATGGCGGTGCTTGTGCTGCTTGCGTTTCTGACCTCGATGGACATCACGCTTACCGCGCTCCTGATTGAACCGATGAAACGTGAACTGGCGCTAACCGACGTACAGATCGGACTCCTGCAAGGAACCGTATTTGGACTTGCTTATGGCTTGGGTTCGTTGCCCATGGGTTGGCTGATCGATCGCCGCAACCGCACTCGGATGCTGATTTGGGGTGTCGTCATCTGGGCTTTGGCCATGACCGGGTCCGGGCTGGCCGGCTCGTTCAATGCGCTTGCGCTGTGGCGCGTGGCACTTGGGATAGTCACCGCCTTGCTTGTACCGGCTTCGCTATCTCTCATCTCCGACCTGTTTCCGCCCGAGAAGCGCGCAGTATCAACCAGTCTTTTCGCGGGCGGTCAGGCATGCGGTCAGGCATTCGGGATACTCATTGGCGGGACCGTTTTCGACATGCTGTCGTCGATGGCAGGCGGCGGGGTAATGTCAGGTCTCACCCCGTGGCGTGTCATATATGTTGCCGCAGCGGCGATATGCGTCTTGCTCGTTGTCCTGTTGCTGATTTTGCGCGAGCCAGAACGCCAAGAGCGGGATGAAACACGCGATGCTCAAGCAGGCTGGAGCGAGCTTTGGAAATTCCGCGGCTTTCTGGTTCCGTTGGTGGGCGGCCTGCTGTTCAGTGTGATCGCAGTTCAGGCCGCAAACGTCTGGGCGGCTCCATTGCTCATTCGAAATTTCGGCCTGACGCCTGGCGACTTTGCCGGTTGGCTAAGCTTGGTTACTCTGATCGCGTTGATCTTCGGCGCTTTAGGTGGGGGGCAGCTTGCTGAACTTGGTCGGCGTCGTGGGGGTCGCGCTGGCGTGCTACTCCCTGCTGTTTTGGCGGCGCTTGCAAGCGCCCCGTTGGCTCTGTTCGCCTTAGCGCCCAATGTGCAGTCCTTTGCGGTTTTGCTAGCGCTGGATCTGTTCTGCGCCGGGTTGATTCCGACCGTTGGTGTGATTGCAATCACGCTTAATATTCCCAATGAGATCCGAGGTCTTGCGATCGGTGCCTATGTACTATGTACCGCGCTTTTCGGTGCCGCTACAGCGCCTGCCGCCATCGCTTTACTTAGCCAGGCTTTGGGCGGCGAGGGTATGTTGGGTCAGGCAATCGTTATGGTTTCTGCACCCGCTGGCATAGCTTCGGCCGCATGCTTCCTGCTCGCCATGCGTGCCAAGTTGTCCACGGTGATTTCCGAATGAGCCGCAGGGTTCATATTGAAGTAGAGCCGCTGCCTTTTCGTGAACCGCTGAGAATTGCAGGCAGAGTTTTTGCCGGCATTCCTGCCGTCCGAACAATGATCAAGGAAGACGGTCACTCGGGTAGAGGCGAGGCTGGCGGCGTCTTTTTTCTAAACGATGATACTGACCATATGATCGAGATGATCGATGGCGTTCGAGAAGAAGTAGCAAAGGGGGCAGGCCGCGCCGAGCTGCGGCAACTTTTGCCACCATGCGGAGCGCGTAACGCACTTGATGCTGCCTTATGGGAGCTGGAATCCCACCAAACTGGGCTGCCTGTGTGGCGACTAGCGGGCTTGAAACGCCCCCAACCGCAGGTGACAACATTCACCCTTGGTGCTGATCCGCCCGAGCAACTTCTCCGGACGCTCGATAGCTACGGGAGAGCGCGCGCGATCAAACTAAAGCTGGACGGTGATATAGACGGTGACCGCGAGAGGCTAAAGCTGATCCGGGGGAGGCGACCAGACATATGGTTGATGGTGGACGCGAACCAAGGCTATTCGGTGGATCTGCTGGAGCAGATTCTGCCTTCACTTGTGGAGGCGCAGGTGAAGGTGATTGAGCAACCCGTACCCAGGGGCGGGGAGGCGGCTTTGATGGGCATGAACTCACCTATCCCGCTTGCTGCAGACGAAAGCCTGTTGGGGTTGGATGAACTGCCCTCGCTCATTGGCATCTTTAAAATTGCGAACATCAAGCTGGACAAATGTGGCGGACTGACCGAGGCTTTGATGATGGTGAAGCAGGCACGCAGCCTCGGGCTAGATGTCATGGTAGGCAATATGGGCGGATCGAGCTATGCTGCGGCGCCAGCCTATTTGTTGGCACAACTATGTGATTATGTTGACCTTGACGGTCCAGCATTTTTAGCATGTGATGTCCAAGGTGGTGCCAGTTACTCTAACGGGAGGATCACGCTTCCTGATGGATTTTGGGGTTCGGAGGACTGCCCTTTACAAAGCCAAACGAGACCATGATTTTAGTGCCAGGGGCAAATCAGATGCCTCCGTTGACGTTTGGGGGCACGCTGGCTTTTAGCTCAAGTGGGGCGGATTCCACCGTTGCCAACTGCAACTTGCCAGCGCCTGCACACAACGCTGCCTCACCTGTCAACCGAAGCGCTCCGGGTACGAATTTTGCGCCACCCACAACAAGAGCGCGACCGCCGCATTCTTGTTCGTCTCGTCGCTGATTGCTGGAAGCACGTGCGAGCACAGCCAACCAGCATTGAGTGCAGTGATCGATTTCACCCGCGCGCCGCCACGATCGGATCGGGTTCGCTCGTGACTTCAGCGCTTTTCTCTTCAAGCAGAGCAGTCACGTTATATCCGAAAAGACAAAGGTTGCCGTCCTACCCGCTGCGGGGTCGAAACGGTACTCAGTGACGCCGCAATTTGCGACATCGGCATCCTTGTCGATCGTGAAGATTCCGGCTTCATCGAGATTTTCGAGAATGTAGCGAAAGCACAGCACCACCACCTGGTGCGCAACGATCATGTCATGCAAACCGCCCGTATGATAAGGGTAAGCGCATCGTCGATGTCGACACCGAGATAGCGAACCGTGTTTTCAATGTTCGAGTGCCCAAGCAGGATTTGAACAGCTCGCAGGTTGCCGGTGGTCTTGTAGATGAGCGAAGCCTTCGTTCGACGCATCGAATGCGTTCCGTACTCGCGCACATCAAGGCCGACGGCGCTCACCCATTCGTCAACCAAGCGGGCGTATTGGCGTGTGCTCAAATGGCCCATATAGTTCACGCGGCTTGGTAAGACATAAAGTCCTCGACCGATCCACCCCGCCGTTCGAGCCACGTCAACAGCGTCTTGCGCGCTTCGGTCATCAGCTCGAACTGCACTGGTCTGCCGGTCTTTTGCTGGATGACAGTTGCACGGTTTCGGATGGTGCGGGCGGTAACGATGTCGCCGATCTTCATTTTGACGACGTCACATCCACGCAGCTTACTGTCGATCGCCAAGTCAAACAGCGCACGATCACGTAACCGGCGGTGCTCATCAAGAAAAAAGCGGATCGCCCAAACATCGCGGGGTTTGAGCGTGCGCTTAGCGCCTACAATGTTGCCCGCATTCCACGGACGACGCTCGTGAGCGTCGGGATCAAGGTCAGATACTCCCATGACACAACTCCTTCGGCCTGAATGGCCAGAAGTATTGTACCCTCGTCGGCGACAACTGCGCTGGTTGCTGATCGAATGCCCTGCATTGGGTCGATTGCCGTCTGTCCGACCGTAGGTGCAAGAAAGGCAAAAAGCGGACGTCCGTGTAAGTACTTCTGCGAAGTCGGCGGACATTAAAGTTCCCAGGTCGTGCGATGGAAGTGCCAGCCGATCTGCCTGCACCAAGTAGCTTGGGCGACAGAGACCCTCTGCTTGCAGCAAAATTGTCGAGGTTCGGCATTTGTGCAAACCGCTGCTAATTCAGCAGTGAGGTTTCAAGAGCCGCAATCAACGCCGTGCAGCGAGGATCACCGACGAGGTCAGATCCCATGCGGTTGGGCGAGTAGGCAAAACCGAACCTCCGGTCTGGATCGGCGAACGCGAACGAGCCGCCCCAACCCGAATGGCCGAAAGCATTTTCGTTGACGCCGTACAGACCCAAAACGTTGCATAGAAAGCCGCTC
>JANOHL010000002.1:0-7469 GCA_031406495.1 Sphingomonadales bacterium
CGCCTCGACATAATCGGGATCCCAGCCATTTTGCAGATAGATGATTTGCACGCCCGCCGCCCGTGCAGTTTCCAGCACCTTTGCGATCCGTTCGATAACGCTGCTGGCGCCGCTTATATCAAAACCCGCCAGATCGACATATCCGCCGGGCGAGGCATAGGCATTTTGCATGTCGATAACGACCACCGCCGTTTCCTGCGGTTTGAGCCGCAGCGCCTCCGGACGGGCGGGGATGGTGATTTCAGCAGCCGACACATTTGCTCCGCGATAACTCTATGCTCCTATATCGTAATAGCCCGCAATTCCTTGTCAACGACGCAGCAGCCAGCAGCACTCTGGCTGATAGATGAACAGATGCCGGCTTTAGAAAAGATATCCCAGCACTTGCAGCGTCCGAAATGTTGGCGAACCCCGACAAAGAAGCGATGGCTTCCGCAAAGCCCAATACCACTACGACAAGGAACTATACCGCCAGCGCCACAAAATGATCGGCTTGCCATCGGTAACCGCCAATGAATCTATCAGTGTCTTGGTCAACTTCGCCATGCCATGCGCCCCCTTTTCGATGATCGACTTTGGCTGGGTCGCTAAAAATAGCAACCACCCAGCTGTCACCGAATTGGGTAATGAGGAGATAGCTGAGGGAAGGGCTCGCTAGCGAGTATCTAATTTAACTGTTATTATTCAATATTATATGAGATTGCGTAGAACAGTGTAGTATCTGCGGGTAAGCGCGCTGATACAAACTCTTAATCAGCGGGTCGTGGGTTCGAACCCCTCAGCGTGTACCATTTCAAAGAAAACGCGTCGGACATGCGTTACCCGCAGGTCGCCGACAAAAAGAACTGGCGAGGGCGGCATCGTCCTGCTAACCGCGCCTCACGCTATGCGCACCCTTAGCTCAGCTGGATAGAGCGCTGCCCTCCGAAGGCAGAGGCCAGAGGTTCGAATCCTCTAGGGTGCGCCATTACTCTCACATAGAGTTATCGCACTTCGAGGATATTACCGCCCTGCTCGGATATCCACCACGCTGTCACCCGAGCAACAAAGCCCCGAGCTTTTCGCGCTGCCACGCGGCGTCGCCGAATTGCGAAGCCTGGAATATTGCAGCGCGTCTGTGGAGCCCGGCATCGCAGTCATGGGTGAAACCGAAACCACCGTGGAATTGCACGGAGCGGTCGGCGGCGTGGCTGTAGGCACCATCGGCGGCGGCCTTGGCCATGCGAACCGCAATCTCGCCGAGGCCCTGGTCACCGAAGCTGTTGGCAGCGCTATAGAGATGCGAGCGCGCCTTTTCATAACCGACATAGGCATCGACCATCGGATGTTTCAGCGCCTGATATTCACCGATGATTTTGCCGAATTGCTTGCGGGTGCGTAGATAATCGAGAGTATAATCGATAACGCTTTGCGTACCGCCGCACATTTCTGCGCTTTGCAGCAGGGCTGCGGCGATATCGAGATGGGAGAGCGTTGCTGGCGCCTTGGCGGGGTAGAGCAGCGCCGATTTGGCGACAGCGATGCCGTCGAGATTGAGCGCGAAACTCCGCTTGGTCTCGTCGATGATTGCCTCGCGCCGCAAATGCCCTGATACGTCTTCACGCGTCAGCAGCACCAGAGCGGGTTTACCGTCGAGCATCACCGACGCGATGACAAGGTCGGCGTTGTCGGCCCACAGAACAAACAATTTGGTCCCCGAAAGCGCGATCCGGTCGCCATCAACACGCGCGGTCGCGGTAATGTTGTTCAAATCCCAATCGCCATGCGGTTCCGCCAGCGCCAGCGTTCCGACTGCCCCTTCGGCAAGTTTTGGCAGCCATTCGGCTTGCTGCGCTTCGGTTCCGCCAGCGACCAACGCCTGCGCCGCCAAGGCGTTCGATATAAAAGGAGAGGCCAGCAAGTTGCGGCCCATTTGCTCGACCACCGGAACCACTTCGGCCAAGGATAGCCCAACGCCGCCATGCACCTCCGGAACGGCAATCGCGGTCCAGCCGAGCGCGCCGATTTCAGCCCATACACCGGCATCATAGCCAAGCTCGCTGTCGATCAGCTTGCGGACCTTGTCGATGGGCGATTTATCGCGGCAAAATGTCGTCGCGACGTCGAGCAGTTCGATCTGCTCTTCGCTATAGCCCAGGCCCGCAAGTTGCATGTCTCTCTCCCGCTTGTTTTGTCGATCCTCTATGGCGTGCGCAGCGGCGATAAATCAAGGCCGGACTCTGGTCGGAAATAAAAAGGGGACAGTCACTTTCTGAAGTGACTGAGGTCATGATGTCAAAGCGGGGCCGGGAAAAGTGACTGTCCCCTTTTTAGCCGTTCTAAACCGCCTCCAATACTTTCCGTCCAGCTCTGACCCGCATCTTGTGGCTTTTCTTCGTGCCCAGCGAAACCGACTTCACTGTGTCCATGAACACCCACTCGTTGGTCGCGGCCTGCGGGGTTAGCGACAGGTGCATATAGCCGCGGTTCGATGTATCGACCCAGCGCAGTTCGGATTTGCTTGCCTCGATCAGATTGCGCGCAATCAGCATCGGGTCGGTGCCCCCGACCGCGCTTTCGAAGCCAGGCGATGATACGCTATGGCCGCCGAATTCGACGCCGACGGGCTTGCCACCCTCAGGCAGATCGAACGCCCAGCCATTGTGGCTGTCGCCAGTGACCACCACCAGGTTAGCGTCCGCCCGCTGCGCCGCCGCGAGCAGGCGCGAGCGCGCCGCCGGATAGCCGCCCCAGTTATCGAGATTGTACGGCAGCCCCGCCTTTGCCGCCGCAATCCCTTGCCTTGCATAGGTCTTGTTGCGCTCGGGCGCGTCCTTCGGGAACCAGTCGAGCGCCTGTTCGGGCGTATAATTATAGCCCATATTGGTACCCGAGCCGAGCACGCTCCAGATGGCATTATCGCGTGCAAAACCGCGCGCCAGCCAGCTTTCCTGCTCGCTGCCGAGCATCGTCATCGCCGGGTCACGCCACGCGCCGTCGTGAAACTCCGCCATGGCTTTTGCCGGGTCTGCGGCGCGCATCAGGTCGCCGTGCCAATAGGGCTTCGACCGCGCGACCATCCGCGTATCGGTACGGTAATAGGTTGCGAGCTCGCCTATCTCGTAAGTCTTCCAGGGCTGCTCGCCGACCGGCAACCATTCGCGCCACACCTGCATCGCGGCGTTGCGCCGTGCGTTCCAGTCACCCTCGTCGGCCGTGTGGTTCTGCGCGCCGCCTTCCCAGCTATCGTTTGCGCCTTCATGGTCGTCAGTGTTGGCGATCATAGGAAATTGGGCATGAAGCGCCTGCAATTGCGGATCCGAGCGGTAGCTGGAATAGCGCAGCCGGTAATCGGCCAGCGTCAATATCTCGTCGGCCGGAAAAATCCGCGCAGCAAAATTTGCTCCGGCATCGTATCCGCCGCGCCCATATTCGTAGATATAGTCGCCCATATGCAGCACGAGGTCGATATCTTCGCGCACGGCGGCATGGCCATAAGCGTTGAATTCACCGTGACCCAGATTGGAGCAAGAGAAAATCGCGATGTTGAACTTCGCGGTCTTGCCCACCGGTAAAGTCTTTGTCCGGCCAACCGGCGACATCGTCCCGTCGGGTGCGATGAAGCGGAACCAGTGCCATTTACCGGCGCTGAGATTATCGACGGTGATCTTGACCGTATGGTCGCGCCACGGGCCGGTCACCATCTGGCCACCGCCCGCAATTTTGGCGAAGTCTTTGCTTTCCGAAATCTCGACGCGGACTTTCGATGGCCCGCCGGTCGGGTTGACGTAACGTGTCCAGAGCAGCACCGAGTCCTGCCCCGGCTCGCCGCTTGCGACATTGTGGGTGAAGCCGGTGAGGCCAAGCAATGCCTGCGCCATCGCAGCGCCACCGGGTAGCATAAGTCCGCCGATGCCAAAACCCGCTGTCGCCAAAAGCGCGCGGCGATTGATGATGATCGACATATAATTCCCCCTCAGTAGTTGGTCAGCATTGCCTGAATTTTGGCGCTAGGCAATGGCTGTTTCAGACTCGTGACATAGCCACAGATACCGCATTCAAAGCTGCGTCCGAAGCGACCACAATTCGGGAAACGCGCGCTTGGGAACGGTGCTTTGCAAATAGCTGACGCCCGCCGTCCCGCCAGTGCCGCGTTTGCCGCCAATTATGCGCTCGACGGTCAAAACATGCTTGTGCCGCCAGGTCGCCATCGCGTCGTCGAGATCGACAAGCTTCTCGGCCAATTGATATAGCTCCCAATAGCGATCGGGGTCGCGGTATACGCCCAGAAAACCGGCCTCGACCTCGGCCGAAAAGACATGCGGTTGCCCCCAGTCTCGGTCCAGTTGCCCGAGCGGCAAATCGAACCCTGCCCTTGCCAACGCGCCAATTGCGTCATCCCAGATGCTCGGTCCGGTGAGTGCAGCCACCATCGCGGCGCGTGCGTCTGGCCGGTCGTCCTGATATTTCAGAAAGCCTGCATCTTTCAGCCCGAGCAAATATTCGACGGTGCGGAACTGGTCCGACTGGAAGCCAGAACTCGGCCCCAAGACATGCCGGAACCGCGTATAATCCGATGGTGTCATGGTCGAGAGCACATCCCAACTGAGCGTCATAACCGCCTGAATCCGGCTGACTCGTGCCAGTGCTTTATAGGCAGGGACCAACGCGTCGCCACGTATTTGCGCCTTGGCAAACTTCAACTCGCGGATCATCTGTTTCAGCCACAATTCTTTGGTCTGGTGAATGATGATAAACAGCATTTCATCGTCGAGATCGGACAGCGGATGCTGACTGGCGAGCAACGTATCGAGCGCGAGATAGCGCGCGTAAGTCATGGGGGGTGTATCGGTCATGTGGCCAAGTGTAGCCGAGCAAAGGAAAAGCCGGAAGAGGATTGTCCCCTTCCAATCATCCTCTCCCATAGGGAGAGGATATGCAGCCTTAGCGATTTATCGCTTAGGCGGAGTTGGTGAGGGGTTGTGCGCTATCGACAGGGCACAACCCCTCACCCAGCTACAGCTAGGCAGCAAGCTACCAAGCTTGCGCAACCCTCTCCCCGTGGGAGAGGGGCATATGAAAAGCCGTTCGCTTAGAAGTTCACCCGGATACCGCCCGAATAGCGACGCCCGAAGCGCTCCCATTCGATGGTGTACTGGCCGCTACGAACCGCCGGAATGCCGCTGGCGTTCAGGATGTTCGAAGGGTCCGAATAACGCCGGCCCGGGTTGTTGAGCAGGTTCGATGCGTCGAAATAGACCTCGACACCGTTGAGTATCTCATAACGCGCCGAGAAATCGAGCTCGTCATCGTCGGCCCAATAGGTGTCGCCCGCGCTGTCCAGATTGTCGGCAAATCCGTCGGCCCAGGTCGTGCGGTTCTGATATTGCAAACGAAGCGACAGACCGTATTTTTCATAATAGGCACCGACGTTGTAAACGACCTGCGAAGTGCCGGGCAGCGGCACCTTGCGCTCGGGCGAGGTAATCGCGCCGGTCGCATCGAGGATCGCAGGCTTGGTCACTTCGCTGTCATTATAGGTCGCATTGGCAGTGATGCCGAAGCCACCCATCCAGTCGGGCAGGCCGAGATCGGTGGTATAGGGTTCGAGCTGGAATTGGGCAGCGGCTTCAAAGCCCATCACCCGACCCGAACCGCCATTGGTGATCCCGCTAAACGCATAACCCGACCGGTCGATGCCGTTGGTATCAAGCGCATTCGAACCGAAAGTCCGACGCGATGTATAGAGAACGTCCTCGACGCGCTTGTAGAAGGCACCGAGCATGAAATAGCCCTGCGGCTGCACATACCATTCATAATAGGCATCGACGCCGTAGGACCGTTCGGGCTTCACCGCAGGGTTGCCACCCGAAATGCGCTGGTTGCTGTCGTCGACGACAACATTGGGACGCATTTGATCGTAATCGGCGCGGGCTGCACCGCTGGTGAAACCGATTCGGAGTTTTTTGTCCTCTTCGACATCGAAATTGAGATGCAAGCTTGGGAATACCAAAGTTCCCGATGATTCAGCCGTCACCGGTGCGGTCACCGCGCCGATAGTGGCCACTGCAATGCCGCGATTCTTGACATGCTCGACGCGAGCGCCGCCGATCACCGAACCCCAGTCGTAGCGCACCGTTCCCATCGCATAGCCGGCGAAGACCTGCTCACGTACGTCGTAAATGTTGCCAGTGGCGGGGACAAAGGCAAAGTTATCGCGGGCTGCCTGGCTCGCTGCGCGCATCTGGTCGGCGTCGAAATAGCGGAAGGTGTAACCCAACGGGATCTCGCCCTGGAACGGTTTGTCGAGGCTGAACGCATTATAGTTGGTCGGGATGCCGATGGTTGTGAACTGGGCGGCGGTGTTGAGCAGAATCGTGCTTTCATCGACCGTCTTGGTGCGCTGGTCGAACTGGAAGCCGACCCTGAAAGTGGCATCTCCGCCCATGAATTCGGTTTCACGCGATAGCACCAGCTTGGCGGTATAGGCCTCGGTCGTGTCGACGGCATCGAGGACGCTGAACGAAGTAAGCGGCTTGGTGAAGCTGTCGATACCGGTCACCGGTGTGCCTGCCTGAAAGCGGGTTGGGCCGCTTAGCTGCACCGTCGTGAACAGCAGCAACCGCGCCAGTTGCGGATCGGTGAAATTATAGGCGACGGTCGGGCGCAAATTGCGGGTGCTTGGGCTATCCCAGGTTGTCTCGCCGGTAACGGAGCGGTCATCCTTCGATTCGGTGTAATTGCCCAGCCAGTTGATCTTCCAGCCGTCGCCGAACTCGTGCGTGCCCTCAAGCGTGTTGGTGAAAATCGACTGACGGAATGCGCGCAATGTTGAGCGCTGGCGGATGTCGATGCCGTAAACGGTGCCCTGAAACGGCGTGTTGCCGATGCAGACATCGGCATAGCCGGTGGTGGTCGGTGTCGGGTTCACCGTGCCAGCACAGGCGGCGGTGTTGGCAACGAGATCGCCCTGACGGTCGTCGAGATCGAAACGGTAATTGTCGCGTTTCTCGTCATCGGTGAAGATCGTATAAATGGAGCGCAGCGAAATCGTGTTCGCGCTATCTGGCTTCCAGTCGAGCCGGCCCGAGAGCGACCAGTTCCGGCGCGTGAGGCGATAGAGCTTGTTTTCGGTCTCATGCGCCCAGAAGCGGCTGGCGAAGCCCGGACGCTGATCCTGCGCGACGCGCTCATAATCGGTCTCGAAATTGTCGGTGATCATGTCACGCTGGTAATAGCTGCCCGATACCAGCACACCGATCTCGCCTTCGCCAGCGGGGATGCGGGTCGAGACAACTGCTGAACCTTCATATTGCGGGCGGTTGCCGAGTTCGGCGATGCCGTAACCGGCCTTGCCGGCAAAATGGAAACCGTCATAATCGAACGCCGAACGGGTGATCACGTTGACATTGCCTGAAACGGTTTCGCCGGTCATGTCAGGCGTGACCGCTTTCGACACCACGATTTGTGACGCGATGGCCGAGGGGATG
>JANOHL010000003.1:0-1986 GCA_031406495.1 Sphingomonadales bacterium
GGTTGCGCCTAGGCCTGAGCCGACAAAAACAAAAAGCGCCCGGATTGGAGCGCTTTTGTTTGATCAGATCTTGTTTTCACCAATTGGAGCGGGCGAAGAGATTCGAACTCTCGACCCTAACCTTGGCAAGGTTATGCTCTACCCCTGAGCTACGCCCGCACTCCGTTTGGTTCGGGTGATGTATAAAGTCATGCGCGTGCCCGCAAGAGGGAAAACGAACCTGTGTCGCGAAATATCGCTAATCAGCAATTCGTCCGGTGGAGTTCCCCCTTATTCCAGTTCCACCAACAAATCCTTGGCATCAATCTGGCTGCCAACTTGCACGTACAAAGCCTTTACTGTGGCGCTGCGGTCAGCGTGCAGCCCGGTTTCCATTTTCATGGCTTCAATCGTCAGCAGCAAATCGCCTGCATTCACTTTCTGGCCGACCTGCACCGCGACCGAGGCAATTGAGCCCGGCATCGGCGCGCCGATATGGCCGGCGTTGCCATCGCTGGCTTTCGGTTTAGCGGCGGTCTTCGCTTTGATCGCACGGTTTGGTACCCGGATCACGCGAGGCTGACCGTTCAGTTCAAAGAACACTTTTACATCACCGTCATCGGTGGTTTCGGCCACCGCTTGCAGTCGGACCTCCAGCGTTTTGCCGGGGTCGATCTCGACGCTGATTTCTTCGCCGGGCTGCATGCCGTAAAAGAAAGCGCGGGTTGGCAGGGTGCGCACCGGGCCGTAAGCGCGATGGCGCGCGCGGTAATCCATGAACACCTTGGGATACATAAGATAGCCGTTCAGATCTTCATCATCGACGGTTTCTTCATCGGCCTCTTCCATGCCACGCTGCAGATCGGCGGCAAGTTTGGCGCGGACAAGATCAAGATCAATCGCAGCCAAATGCGCGCCGGGGCGGGTGGTGATCGCGGTATCGCCTTTCAGGACCTTGGCCGAAATATCCTTGGGCCAGCCACCATGCGGTTGGCCAAGGTTGCCTTTCAGCATGTCCACCACAGACTCCGGGAAGGCCAGATCAACAGCGGGGTCTTCGACCTGCGCACGGCTGAGGTTCTGCGCCACCATCATCAGCGCCATGTCACCCACCACTTTCGACGATGGCGTGACCTTGACGATATCACCGAACATCTGGTTGGCGTCAGCATAGGCCTGCGCCACTTCGTGCCAGCGTTCTTCCAGCCCCAAGGAGCGCGCTTGCGCCTTGAGGTTGGTAAACTGCCCGCCGGGCATTTCGTGCAGATACACTTCGGATGCCGGCGCCGGGATACCGGATTCGAACGCCGCATACTGGCCGCGCACCGCTTCCCAATAGTTCGACAGCCGGCGGATCGCCTCGATATCAAGGCCCGTGTCACGGTCGGTGTTTTGCAGCGCCTCGACAATGGACCCCAAGCAAGGCTGCGAGGTGCCACCCGAAAACGCATCCATCGCCGCATCGACCGCATCGACGCCCGCGTCACAGGCGGCCAGAACGGACGCGGCGGAAATCCCCGAGGTATCATGGGTGTGGAAATGGATCGGCAGGCCGACTTCTTCCTTCAGCGCCTTGATCAGCGCGCGGGCGGCGGCGGGCTTCAGAAGGCCCGCCATATCCTTTAGGCCCAGCACATGCGCGCCAGCGGCCTTCAGGTCTTTGCCCATTGAGACATAGTATTTCAGATCATATTTGGCACGGTCGGGGTTCAGCAGATCCCCGGTGTAACAGATCGAGCCTTCACAAACCTTGTTTGCCTCAATCACCGCGTCCATTGCGACGCGCATGTTTTCGACCCAGTTAAGGCTGTCGAACACCCGAAACACATCAACCCCGGTGAGTGCTGCCTGTTTGACGAAGGCCTGCACCACATTGTCAGGATAATTGGTGTAGCCCACGCCGTTCGACGCGCGCAGCAACATCTGTGTCATCACGTTTGGCAAGGCGGCGCGAATATCGCGCAAGCGCTGCCAAGGGCATTCCTGCAAGAAGCGGTAGGCCACATC
>JANOHL010000009.1:0-1553 GCA_031406495.1 Sphingomonadales bacterium
GATTTTGCGCTTGCCAAGGACGCTACTGCCTCTCTATAGGCTGCGCTCCCACGCGGTTTTACCCGTGTAGCCCGAGTAGCTCAGGGGTAGAGCAGCGGATTGAAAATCCGCGTGTCGGTGGTTCAAATCCGCCCTCGGGCACCATTTTTAAGCTTATAATAATCATGCGACGCATGATTTTAGCGAAAACTGCTAAGCCCAAGCGCGGGTAGCACCTCTCCATATTTGCAATGTTGGCGGTATCCCGCCGCAGTGCTCATTTTTCGGTTTCAACCCAACAAAAAAGCCGGCACCGCATCTGCGGCACCGGCCAATTTTAACGTCAACTCAAATCAGATCGGATCGGATCGGATCAGAATTCGAACCTGGCCGACAAGCCATAAGTGCGCGGTGGGCTTGGGTAGCCCGAAAGGCTGCCCGATTGTGCTACCGATGCAAAGATCACTGGGTTGTATTTGGGCTCTGTCAGGTTACGACCCCAGACGCTGACCTCAAGGCCGTTGGCCATTGCAAAGGCTAGCGATGCATTGAGCGATTCCGGAGCTGCCTTGAATGGTAAGCCCTGGGCAATTTGATAGGCACTGTTCATGGCGAAATCGACATGTGCGATTAGCGCATTGTCGCTTCCCAGATCGATATTGTACGTACCGCCAACCGCGACCGAATGCTTGGAAATACCCGTTGGCGTACGGCCGGTCAGGTTTGTTGGTACAATGTTGTTGGTGGCCGGATTGAACGCCGAACCGCCAGTGAACATATCGAACTTGGGATCGAGAAAGGTATAGGACGCCGTGAACGTAAGATCCCGGATTGGCGAAATGGTTGCGTCGATTTCCATGCCTTTTGTCGATTGCTTTTCGGCATTACCCAGCACGAAGCCGGTTCCGGTAAAGACGTTGCTTTGGAAGCCTTTCAGAACCTGTTTGAACAATGCGATATTGACGCCGAAGCCTTCCCAGCTGCCCTTCGCGCCGATTTCGTAGACGGTCGCATTCTCAGGTGCCGCAAAACGGCTGCCCGAAGTCAGATTGACCGTAGCCAGTCCCGCCGTGCGAAGCGCAGCAAGGCTGGCAGGGGTTGGACGACTGTCACGCGACAGGTTGATTGAGCTTGCTTTGAAGCCGGTGGCGTAGGTGGCGTAGACGCTTACATTTTCGCTCGTTTTGTACGCCAGACGGGCGGTGTAGGTCAGCTTGTTGTCGTCGGTTCTGCCGGGCTCTACCGCATTCGGAACGTTCATGAATGGCGGCAGGAACTGGAGCGGGCGCAGTCCATTCAGAGGATTGGCCGTTGGGCTGAAGGTAGGGTTGGCTGCCAGAAACGCGGCAGTCGCTGGCGGTACGCCGGCTCCTATCAGCAGCGCTTGGCGGAACGGCGTGTAAGCCGGCGCATTGAAATCGATGCTCGAAAAGACATCGGTGCTGACCGTATTCGTGGAGAAACGTTTGCTGTCATCAGTGTAGTTCAGACCGCCGGTCAAAATCAGACCCTCGGCAATTTTGAAATCGACCGTACCAAAGAAGGAATATGATTTGTTCGACAGCTGATATGCT
>JANOHL010000079.1:0-34926 GCA_031406495.1 Sphingomonadales bacterium
TCACTGATAGAGCGGGCGATTTTTTCGAGAACTTTGAGACCGGGTGCGTGGACGCCGTCGTCGTTGGTAAGGAGAATTCTCATTCACAAATTCCGTTCGCATCGAGCATAGTCGAGATGCCGTGATGTCGCGCATAACCTATTGGTGTCTCGACTAGGCTCGACACGAACGGAACTGGAAAATGCATCATACAGCAGGCTCGAGTTTGGTTATTCCGCCCGTGTAGGGCAGTAAGGCGGTCGGTATGGTCACAGACCCGTCCGCCTCCTGATAATTTTCCAGCACGGCCACCAAAGTCCTCCCGACAGCAAGACCCGACCCATTCAACGTGTGAACAAATGACGTCCCCTTATTCTTCATATTTGGGCCCTCCGCAGGACGGTATCTCGCGTTCATCCGCCTTGCCTGCCAGTCGCCGCAATTGGAGCAGCTCGAAATCTCGCGGTACAGCCCCTGCCCCGGCAGCCATACTTCCAGATCGTAGGTTTTGCGCGCGCTGTTACCCATGTCGCCGGTGCACAGCAGCATCTTGCGGTAGGGGAGTTCGAGCGCCTGCAATATCGCTTCGGCGCTCGCCGTCAGATATTCGTGCTCGGCCTCGCTGTCCTCGGCGCGCGTAATCGAAACCAGTTCGACTTTCTCGAACTGGTGCTGGCGGATAAGGCCCTTGGTATCCCTGCCCGCTGCCCCGGCCTCGGACCGGAAGCAAGGCGTAAGCGCAGTTAGCCGAACCGGTAACTTCGTCTCGTCCAGTATCTGCCCGGTAATGCTGTTGGTTAGCGATACTTCGGCCGTTGGAATCAGCCAATGACCATCTTTCGTCTGGAACGAATCCTCGGCAAATTTGGGCAGTTGCCCGGTACCGAACATCGCATCGTCCTTTACCAGATACGGCGTTGTACATTCGCTATAGCCGCGCTGGACCGTGTGCTGGTCGAGCATGAACTGACCCAGCGCCCGATTGAGCCGCGCCATCTGTCCGCGCATGAAGGTGAAGCGCGAACCCGACAGCGCAACGCCGGTTTCGAAGTCGAGGCCCAATGGCGGCCCCAAATCGGCATGATCCTTTGGTGCAAAGTCAAAATTGCGCAGTTCGCCCCAACGGGCAATCTCTACATTGTCGTTTTCATCTGTGCCTGTGGGCACGTCATCGGCAGGTAGATTGGGCAACGCCGCAAGTTCATCATCAACAATCTTTTGAGAGACACGGCCAGACTCTTCGAGACTAGTCAGCCGTTCCTTCTCTTTAACTACTTCAGCCTTCAACGAATCTGCCCACGCCATGTCTTGCTTGGCGATTGCTTCACCTATCATTTTAGACAGATTGTTTCGGTGCGCCTGAGCAACCTGCATCTCGGTCACAACTTCACGGCGAATTTCGTCTTGCTCTAATAAAGCAGACGCGCGCGCTGGGTGTCCCCGCCGCATCAACGCCGCATCAAAGGCATCCGGATTTTCGCGAATATATTTCAGGTCGTGCATGGCCGCTGGCTATGCCGAGCCGGTTGCCGTTTCGCAACGAAAAAGGGTGTATGTGCTCCTGCGGAGGCAGGAGCGTCGGAAGCATGGTGCTAGTCCTACAGCACTCCTGCCTGCGCAGGAGCACAAGTGTTTTGGTTGTGGCCTGTCGGTGCCGATGAACAACGAAAAAGGGCGGCCCGAAGACCGCCCTTTATGAATGCAACGCGCTGCCCCCTATGCTGCGGTCACATCCTTCGATTTCTTGGCTGCACGGCGGCGGGCGAACAGCGCCGCTGCTGCTGCGCCGAACAGCAATACCATCGGTGGCGCCGGAACATCGGTGCCGCCAGTAGAGCCGCCGGTCGATCCGCCGCTGGAGGACGAACTCGATGACGAAGAGCTGCTGGTCGATGAAGACGACGATCCCGAAGACGTTCCGCCAAACGATGAGGAAGTGGTACCGCCGCTACCGCCGAAGCTCGATGAGCCCGACGACGATGACGAACTGGAAGAGGACGAAGAGCCGCTTGAACCCGAGCTACCCGAAGAGCCGCTAGAACCGTTGCTGCCGCCTGAACCGCCGTAGCTCGATGAACCGTGACCACTCGAACCGTAGCTCGACGAGCCATGCCCCCCTGACCCGCCCGGCTTGCCCGAACTGCCACCCGACGACGAGCTGCTGCTCGAAGACGAACTCGACGAAGACGAGCTGGACGACGACGAAGATGAGCCCGAGCTGGTAACCGCACCGCTGGACGTGCTGACATTGCCTGACGAAGTCGAAACACCGCCTGTTGATGTGCTGACGCCGCCGGTCGAGGTAGACACGCCGCCGGTGGAAGTAGACACGCCGCCGGTCGATGTCGATGTAGATACACCACCGGTAGAAGTGGATACGCCGCCCGACGTGCTCGATGTGCTGGAACCGCCGGTCGATGTGCTTGACCCGCCCGACGAAGTCGAACTGCTGATGCCGCCGGTGCTACTCGATGTCGACGAGATCACGACGGTACCGCTGCTGCCGCCACCGCTGCTGCCGGAAAATCCGCCGAAGAAGCCACCACCAAAGCCGCCGCCGAAACCGCCCGATCCGCCGATGACGACCGGAACGCCGCTGCTGCCGCCGAATTCACCTTGATAAGGTGCAGGCGGAATATATGGCATTGGCATTGCGCCGGGGCTGGCAATGGTCACAATGCTTGGCGTGCAACTTGTTGTCGTGGTTGTCCGAACGACCTTGCGCACGCGCTTCACCTTACGCGTCGGCGCGTGACGGGCGATCTTGCGTGCCTTTTGCTTCTTGACCTTGTAGACCTGAGCCGTTGCCGGGGTGTCTGCGACCTGCATCGCACCACCACCAATCAACGCGCCGCCACATGTGCAAGCACATAATTTCGCAAGAGCCATACGTACCGACATAATCTCGACCTTCTTCAGCCTTGGGACATTATCGGAAATTCCAGATGCTGGAATAACCCCCTCATGCCTCCTGATGGACTTAGAAGCGCAGAAGAAACCGGTAAGCTCAATTGCATTAACCCTGTTTGGAAGCGGTTCACGTGGAAAAAAGGCAAAAAAATGAATCGATGCGGGCAATCGTCCCGAAGTGGAACTGTTTGTCAGGCAAGCATTTACCCGCAAACCGGCTTTCCACAGCTTTCGTTAAATCTTCATAGTTTACGCCCATTTGTCGCTTGTGCGGGTATGGAGCCGAGTCTATAGCGCGGCCCGAGAGCGTTAATTTTCTGCATGAAAGCCGTCAGGCCAAGTGCGCGAGGTGGAGAAATTATAATGGGCGCAAGCGCCAAGCCTCATGATAATTCCAGCGAAATCAGTGATTTGGAATATGACGTAGACCCCAACTATGTTCCATCGGAAACCGAGCCGTTTATGGACGAACGGCAGCTAAAATATTTCGGGAAGCAACTGGTCGATTGGCGCAACAGCATCTTGGCGGAATCGCAAGGCACGCTGAACCAGCTTCAGGACGGGCCGATCCGCGAACCCGACCTCAATGATCGCGCTTCCAGTGAAACCGACTGGGGCATCGAACTGCGCACCCGCGACCGTCAGCGCAAGCTAATCGCCAAGATCGACGCAGCGCTGCGGCGCATCAAAGAGGGCGAATATGGCTATTGCCAGGTGACCGGAGAACCGATTTCGCTCGCCCGATTGCGCGCGCGGCCAATCGCCACGATGACGCTGGAGGCGCAAGAGCGCCATGAACGTCAGGAACGCGTGTCTCGCGACGACTAATAAGACTAAATAATGCGTGCCAAAATCCCCGTGTTGAATTCTTAATGTCTTGGTCGCCAAAGCTGCCTAAATTGTGCTGCCGTTAACGTTTTGGCTACATATTGCTGCCAGTAATATTGCGGAACAAGCGTCGCAATTGAGCCATTTGGTAGCATGAAATGAACAATCCGGTCGGTCCATTAACAAAAAGTGACGCAGCCGCTGCAAAGCGTGGCGGGGATCGTGACAGCTTGTTTTTGAAAGCAATTCTGCGCTTTCCTTCGTCCAAACTGGCTTCAATGGGTGATCAGGGCGAGGTGCGGATTCGCAATTTGTCGGCGGGCGGCCTCATGGCTGAAACTCCCGTGCGGGTTACGCGCGGCGAACCTGTCGAGGTAAATCTGCGTAGCATTGGCTGGATTACCGGACATGTCGCATGGGTCACCGAAGGGCGGATCGGCATTGCCTTCGATCATCCGATCAATCCGAAGGATGCGAGGAACTCCATTGGCAGCGAGTGTGACCTGCCGAACTACCTCAAAAAGCTCAACAATCCGACGCCAATTACCAAATTGCGGCGGCTATAGCCTCAAACATCAAGCCAGTAGATATCGACTGGAACGTTGATTTTTTCCAGCACCTGGCCGACCGGATATTCCGATTTTTTGCCTGCTTCGATCGCTGCATCGAGCACCGCGCGTTTCTCCGATCCTGACACCACAAGCATTGTCGTGCGTGCCGCCGCGATTGCAGACGCGGTCAAGGTAACTCGATTGACCGGTGCTTCGAGTGGCAAAGGATCGGGCGCTATCCCTACTGCACGAACATCTGCGCCAGCGTTCAGCGCCGTTTCCATGTCCGGTCCGGGGAAAATCGAAGCTGTATGGCCATCGCTGCCCATGCCGAGCCACACCAGATCGGGCGGCCAGTGCAGATCGGCCAGCCGCGCGTTCGCCGCACTTCCGGCGAGATGGTGATCCGCCGCCTCGCTCGCGATCGGCAGGACACGGGCGCCCTTCGGGATAAAAATCTTGGCGATCATGGCGACGTTGGACAGCGGATTGTCAACCGGCACCAGCCGGTCATCGGTCGGGATGATCGTGACGTTTTTCCAGCGGATATTGCTCTGCGCCAGCTTTTCGAGAATCGGTTTGGGAGTCGATCCACCCGGAAACGCAACCAGCGCCTGCCCCCGCGCATCAAGCGCGCTTTCGATGATGAAGCTGACGTCACCGACCACCGCGTCGATTAAATCTTCCAGTTCATCAAATTCCCAGTACTCAATCTCTTCGGCCATCGCCAAACTCTCCGTCAGTGCTTCAGCGCGCCCGCGGCGCGTGCTGCGGCTTCGATTGCCGCAACATCAGGCGCCCCTTTACCAACAAGCCAGCTACCGCCAACACATAAAATTTCGGGAACAGCCAACCAGTCGGCAGCCGTTTCCTGTTTTATGCCGCCGGTCGGGCAAAATTTGCATTGGCCAAATGGCCCGATCAGTGACTTCAGAGCTGGTAAGCCGCCATTTGATTCGGCCGGGAAGAATTTGAAATGGGCCAGCCCCAAATCCAGCCCGCGCATGATATCGCCTGCATTGGCGATGCCGGGCAGGAACGGAATGCCCTTTGCAATTGCGGCTTTGCCCAAATTGTCGGTGAGACCGGGTGACACGATAAACTCGGCCCCCGCTGCAATTGCGCTTTCAAGGCCCGGCACGTCAACGACTGTCCCTGCCCCGACAATTGCCCCGGTCACTTTTTTCATTTCGGCAATGACATCAAGCGCCGCAGCAGTGCGCAAAGTCACTTCCAACACCGGCAAACCGCCTGCCACCAGCGCCTCGGCAATCGGTCGCGCATAAGCTGCATCGTCAATTACCAAGACTGGAATAACCGGCGCTCTGCGCATTACCGTTTCGACGGGGCTCATTGGGCATGTTCCTGTGCAAATGCTGCAGCGGCTCCAAATAAGCCGGGTTGCGGGTGGGTAATCAGTTTTACTGGAAGATTTGCCATCAGGCCTTCGAAACGACCCTTTGCGGTAAAACGCTCAGCGAAACCTGAGCGGATGAGTGTATCCTTGATCCGCAGGCCCAAGCCACCAGCGATCACAACGGCCGAGCCGCCTTGGGCAAGCGCAATATCCCCTGCAACGCTGCCCAGCGACAGGCAGAAGCGGTCTACGGCGGCGGCGGCCAGGCTATCTTCGCCCGACGTCCCGTTCTGCCACAGCACCTTGTCGTCGAGCTGCTGCACCGCGCGACCCTCGATTGAGGCCAATGTTTGGTAAATGTCCGAGATACCCGGACCAGCGACCACACGCTCGACCGACACACGGCGGTGGCGTTTACGCAAGCGCGCCAGAATTGCGTCCTCTATGCTGTCGAGCGGCGCAAAATCGATATGCCCGCCCTCGGTTGCCTGCACATGATAGCCGCCGCCGCCACGCCAGACATGCGCGACGCCGAGGCCGGTCCCGGGGCCGATGATGCTGATCGTCCCCATGTCAGGCAACGACGTAGTCGGGCCACACAGATGGATGAAATGCTCGGGCGCTGCTTGCGCCACCGCATGGCCGACCGCGCTAAAATCGTTGACCAGAGAATATCGGTCCACGCCGAGTTTCTCGCAGATCAAGGCAGGGCGGATAATCCAGGGGTTGTTTGTAAGCTTGATCACTTCGCCGCTGACCGGCGCGGCAATCGCAATCGCTGCGGCGCGCGGCAAGGTGCCACCGCTGATATTACCAAAATCCTCCCACGCAGTTTGAAAACTGGCATGTTCGGCGGTTTTCAGAGTGACCGCTTCCCCAAGTTCCAAGACGCGACCGCCTTCGACTTCGGCAAGTGCAAAACGGGCATGCGTGCCGCCGATATCGACCGATACGACCTGCACTACAGGCCCGCCGCCGCAAGCATCGCCGATCCGCCCTTCTCCGCCTCGTCCGCAGTCACGCGCATGAGCGCGAACAATTCGCGGCCCGTGCCGATATGCTGCGGTGGCATCGGCACAGACATCCGCGCTGCCCATTCGCCCGCATCGACCAACACATCCAGAGCGCCTCTGCTCGCACAGAGGCGGACGATGTCGCCGTCCTGCAGTTTGGCAATCGCGCCGCCGCGCGCTGCTTCGGGGCTAAGATGGATGGCAGCGGGCACTTTACCAGACGCCCCAGACATGCGGCCATCAGTGACCAGCGCGACCTTGAAACCTTTATCCTGCAACACGCCAAGCGGCGGAGTCAGTTTGTGGAGTTCGGGCATGCCGTTGGCGGCCGGCCCCTGAAAGCGGATAACGACGATGACGTCGCGGTCCAGTTCGCCAGCCTTGAAAGCCGCCAGCGCGTCATTCTGGTCAGCAAAAACGCGCACCGGCGCTTCGACGGTCCAGCGCGCTTCATCGACCGCGCTGGTTTTGAAAGTCGCACGTCCCAGATTGCCCGTCACCAATCGCATCCCGCCATCGGCACTGAACGGATTGGCTGGTGGACGCAGCATCGTCTCGTCAGCCGTCACCGCCACGGCATCGCGCCATGTCAGCGTCTCGCCGTCGAGCACCGGCTCTTGTCCATAAGCCGTCAAGTCATCAGCAGCGACTGTCATGATATCACGGTGAAGCAATCCGGCATCGAGCAATTCGCGAATGACAAAGCCCATGCCGCCCGCTGCGTGAAAATGGTTCACGTCGCCCGATCCATTAGGATAAATCCGTGTAACCAGCGGCACAACAGACGAAAGTTGGTCGAGGTCTTCCCAATCGATGATGATCCCGGCGGCGCGGGCAATTGCCGGAATATGCAGTGCATGGTTGGTCGAGCCGCCGGTGGCCAGCAAACCGACACAGGCGTTCACTATTGCCTTTTCATCAATGCACAGCCCGAGCGGGCGATAATCGTCGCCTTCCCAACCGATTTCCGCCAGCCGGTGAACGGCGGCACGGGTCAGTTCGGTGCGCAATTTGGTACCCGGATTGATGAAAGCTGCCCCAGGCATATGCAGCCCCATCACCTCCATCATCATTTGGTTCGAATTGGCGGTGCCGTAAAAGGTGCAAGTACCGGCACCGTGATAGGACGCTGCCTCCGCCTCAAGCAGCTCCGCACGGCCAACCTTGCCCTCGGCAAAGAGTTGGCGCACGCGCTGCTTTTCCTTGTTGGCCAAGCCCGACGGCATCGGTCCGGCTGGCACCAGTATCGTCGGCAAATGACCGAAACGTAATGCACCGATCAGGAGGCCGGGCACTATCTTGTCGCAAATGCCCAGCATCGCGACACTTTCGAACATGCCGTGGCTCAGCCCGACCGCCGTCGCCATTGCAATGACATCGCGGCTGAACAGCGACAGCTCCATCGAATCCTGCCCCTGAGTCACGCCGTCGCACATCGCCGGTACGCCGCCTGCAACCTGCGCCGTTGCGCCGACTTCGCGGGCGAATATCTTCATTTGCTCGGGGTAGCGGCCATAAGGCTGATGCGCCGAGAGCATGTCGTTATAGGCGCTGACGATGCCGATGTTCATCGATTTGCCGCCACGAATAGCGGCTTTGTCATCGCCGCTGGCGGCAAAGCCGTGCGCAAGATTGCCACAGCTGAGCGTCGGCCGGTTCACCCCCGCATCACGCTGGCGCGCGATCAGGGCGAGGTAGGCTGCGCGGCCTGGCTTTGACCGCTCGATAACGCGATTGGTAACCCGTTCGACTTCGCTATTAAGCATTCTTCTGCCCTGCCACCTGCATCAGCAAACGCGCGCAACCTTTCAATATTGCCGATGGCTCCTTGTAGAGCCAACGTGGCACCGTGCGCATCTTCAGCCGGTATGCGCTTTTCGATTCAAAGCGCTGGTTGAACAGCCGGGCGTATTCGAGATTTTCCAGCAAAGCGGAGTTCGCCCCTGTCACAACCATGCCCTTCCATGCGGTGAAGCTAAGCGCAACGTCGCTCGCGAAGCTGCCCGCCATTTCGGCTCGCATCGCATCAATTTCAGCCGACGACAGCGCCAGCGCCGCATCGCGCCAGACCGGATCGTTGGGCAGGAGGCAAAGCACCTGTTCCCAACTGACTGGCATACGCCCCTTGCCGATCAGGCGGTGCAAAGCCAGTTCTCGCTCGTTCTCCGGCGAAAACCCGGCATGGCCGAATTCGCAAGGCAATGCTATCTGCGTGCCGTCGGGCGTGACATGGACCGCTGCACCACCCAGCCCCAGCCCCCAGTTGATCGCCAAGATCCGGCCTTCGCCTGGATCGGCCACGCCATTATGTGCCCCAATCGGCCGATGCGTCTGTGCGCTGACATTGGCACCGGCCCAACCCAAAGCTACCGAATCGTTGACGACAAGCGGCTGTTCGCCGAACATGTGACGCATCCCCGAAACCGAGATAATCCACCCGCCACGCGAAATCCGGATAGAATCGCCGGTGATTGCACCACTGACCGCAATCGCCGCACGGCGACCGCTCAGCGAACCGCCCGGCAGCGTTGCGGCGTAACTTCTGATACAGTCGGTGGCTGTCGCAAAATCTGCGGTCTTCACGCTTTTTACATGATGAAGGATGTTCGGATTGGCAGGCGATACCTGGGCAAATTCGACCGTGGGGCCATCGATGCTGACGACAACCCAATCCAACTCGCCTGCCCCTGACGTCGATGCAACAAAATCACTCATGCCAGCTTACTCCATCCCGTTCGGCGAGCGCGATCGCTGCATTCGGGCCCCAGCTCCCCGCACCGTAGTTTCTAGGCTTTAGGCCCGTCGCTTTCCACAAGGCGCGGATCGCATCGACCCATTTCCACTGCGCCTCAACCTCGTCGCGGCGCACGAACAACGTCTGGTCGCCTTCGATCAGGTCGAGCAGCAGCCGTTCATACGCAATTCGCCGCCGCGTGCCTGCAAACGCCGTAGTCAGCGACAGGTCGAGCGGCACTTCGCGCAACGTAACCCCGCCGCGATCAAGCCCAGGCTCCTTCGCCATCACCAGCAACCGCACATATTCTTCGGGCTGCAACCGGATAATCAGCGTGTTGGCGTCAAGCCGCCCGCCGCGGTCGCGAAAAACATTGTGCGGCACCGGCTTGAACTGGATCACAATCTCGCTGCGGCGTTCGGGCAAACGCTTGCCGGTGCGCAGGAAGAACGGCACGCCTTGCCAGCGCCAGTTATCGACATAGGCCTTGATCGCAACAAAGGTTTCGGTGTCGGAAGGCTTGCCGAGGTCGCTATCATATCCGGTAACCGCCGCGCCTTTGACCGCACCTTCGCCATATTGCCCGGTGACGACATCGCCTTCCACCACCGGACGCAGCGCGCGGAGCACCTTGACCTTCTCGTCGCGGATGGCGGTTGCGTCCAGATTGGCAGGCGGCTCCATCGCG
Organism: Sphingomonadales bacterium; assembly: GCA_031406495.1. Classification (GTDB taxonomy): domain Bacteria; phylum Pseudomonadota; class Alphaproteobacteria; order Sphingomonadales; family Sphingomonadaceae; genus Sphingorhabdus_B. Next base: position 10,061 of record JANOHL010000079.1, read on the forward strand.
GTCAGCGCGAGCAGTTGCAGCATATGGTTCTGCACCATGTCGCGCATCGCACCGGTATCCTCGTAAAAGCCCGCGCGGCCCTCAAGCCCTACGGTTTCGCTAATCGTTATCTGGACATGCTCGATTGCGTTCGCGTTCCACAGCGGTTCGAACAGCATGTTGGCAAAGCGCAGCGCCATCAGGTTCTGCACCGTTTCCTTGCCGAGATAATGGTCGATGCGGAAAGTGCGCTGTTCGGGGAATACCGCGTTGACGGCGTCATTGATCGCGCAGCTGCTCGCCAGATCGTTACCAAGCGGCTTTTCCAGACCGATGCGAACATTTTCGCCCGCAAGCCCTGCCGAATGAAGACCTTTAATGGTAGGTTCGAATAATGTCGGCGCAGTCGACAGGAAGATAGACAATCCCCCGCTTATGTCGCCGATTTTCGCCGCGAGATCAGCAAACCCCTCTTCCTTCGACGCATCAAGCGGCTGATAGTACAGGCGCAGCAAGAAGGCATCGATCATTCCCTCTGCCTTGCGGTCGTCAGGCAGGAATTCGCATAACGCACCCCGCGCCAATTCGCGGAACTCTTCGTCACTATAAGCACTGCGCGCGGTGCCGAAAATCCGCAAATCGGCATCAATCAGATTGTCGGCATGCAGCGCGTATAGCGACGGCAACAGCATTCGCCGCGCCAAATCCCCCGTGGCTCCAAAAAGTAGCAGCGTCGAACTATGCTGATCCATCCAAAATCGCCCCTATCAGGTCGCCAGCGTCTTTAATTTGCGCAAACCGTGCGTTTGCGTCCCTTTATATTGCTCACGCGCGTGGTCCAGCGACTTATTGGAATATTCCGGAAATTATTCGGCTTATTCGTATGCAATGCGGACTAGCCGGTGACCAGCGCACGCTGTTCGGCAATTCCCATCGACAAGAACAACGGTTGTTGTGCTTGCCGCGACTGAAAACCAGTCTTGCCGGAAAGACCCCGCCAACGACTTGCGATCAATGCTTGGGCTGTTGGCGCACCGAGCGTGGTTCCAGGGCCGAGCACTATGATCTTGTCAGGCGCAAATTCGGCGGCCGCGACTTGCACGGCGCGGGTGAAATCGTAGGTACGGTTAAGCTGTGCGCCCAAGGTATAGTCGTAGATTGTTGCCGGGTCGAAAGCCTTGGGCGACCAGATGCGCCCCTGTCCGTCAACCGCCGGGATTGTGCCGATATTGAATTCAGTCGCTGGATTCGCCGCCCGCGCCATAGGGACGATATGGTCCAGAAGCGGGCTGTGGAACGCCGCGTGATGCATTAGCCGCATCGGGAAGCGGTCGTCTTTGGGAAGTTGTTCGCTTAGCCATTTGAGACCCGCATCGTCTGCGGCGAAAACAATCATGCCGCCAAGTTGAATCGAGATATGGACTTCTATGTCCGAACGCGCCGCAGCTTCGGCGATTAACCTATTGGCCAATTTTACTTTTTCTAGATCGACCTGCCAGTCGCTATCGACAATCGGCCAGACGATTTGTCCGCCCCTGCCATGCTCGTGCATCATGCCACCCATATTGTTCACCAGCCGTGCACCTGCTTCGAAATCCAGTATATCGGCGCAGGCAAGCGCCAGATACCAGCCCATCGAGTTGCCGGTCACCGCGACAATGTCATATCGATCGCGGTCAATCGCGGCAAAATCCGCAAGCGCGCAGGCGTAGATCAGCAACGACGCGTTATCGCCCGTGATGTGGGTTGAAGGCGCAAATTTCTCGGCACCGTCAAGCTCTGAAATCGGGATTTGTCCGTTCGATCGCCGCAGTTCGTCCAGCCGTTCTATCATATCGCGCCGTTCCGAGTGGTGGGTCTTTAGGTAACCTAGCTCGGACGCGCTATACGTGCCGCGACCGGGACAAATGACGAGTGCGGTTTGTTTCATGCGACCGCTGCCTTTGCCGCTTCGATGATTGATGCTTTACTGGGCAGAACCAGTTCAGCCGCAGGGCCGAGCGGGATGAAGCAATCTTCTGCGGTGATGCGGCTAACGGCATCGCCCCTGCCCGCCTCGGTCAGGATCGTCATCAATTTCTCACTCAGACTACCCGACCGCCGACTTTCATCGACAATCAAAATTTTTCCGCATTCGGCAACCGCTTCAACAATTCCCTTGTCATTCAGCGGATGCAGCCAGCGCAGATCGATGATCCGCAAATCGATGCCCTCTGCACGAAGCACGGCCTCTACCTGTCGCGATAAATAATAACCATTACCGTATGTTACAATCGCAAGTTCAGTACCTTTGCCATGCTGGCCAAGTTCGCCGAGAGCGATTTCCCTGGCATTCTCGGGAGCGACATAGGGTGCCGTCCATCCGCCGTCATCGGGGGCAGAAAGGTCGGTCGTATGATACAGCGCAATTGGCTCGACAAACACCACAACCCGACCGTCCTCATGCGCCATTCGCACGCACTCGCGCAGCATCGCCGGAGCATCGGCGGCGTTCGATGGACAGGCGACGATGATACCCGGAATGTCGGTCAGCACCGCGAGGCTATTGTCATTATGGAAATGCCCGCCAAAGCCCTTTTGATAGGGTAACCCGGCGATCCGCAGCACCATGGGGTTACGATATTGTTTGTTGGAGAAGAACGACAAGGTCGCCGCCTCGCCGCGGATTTGATCCTCCGCATTGTGTAGATAGGCCAAAAACTGGATCTCGGGGATGGGCACAAAACCGTTATGCCCCATGCCGATAGCCAGGCCCAATATCGTCTGCTCGTCGAGCAAGGTGTCGAACACCCGCGCCGCGCCGAACTTGTCCTGCAAGCCTTGGGTGACGCCGTAAACACCGCCTTTCTTTGCCACGTCTTCGCCAAACAGCGAAATATTGGGGTAGCGCAGCATCAGGTCGGCAAGCGCGAAGTTGATGCTCTTCGCGAGCGTCACCGGTTTGGCGAGGTTGCGCATGTCCTTGGTGAAAAGCGCATCTCTCGTTGCTTTGTTGGCGAACGGCGGTGACGCCTTTTCGCTGATGGTTGGCTCGACCGGAACCATCACATCTGCAGCTGTTTCCAGGCGCGGTTTGGCGAGCGCGTCCTGCGCCACCCGGTCTACGCGGGCGCGCATGTCTTCATATCGAGCGACGATTTCAGTGCCGGACATCCCGGCCTGCTCGAACAAAATACGCGCACTGTGCAGCAGCGGGTCTTGCGCCTCCGCAGCCTCAATATTGGCGAGCGCGGAGTAGCTGGCCTCAACGTCGGCGCCCGCGTGCCCCATCAATCGAACGGTGCGCATATGCAGGAATACCGGGCTACGCCGCGACCGTGCGTAGGTCACAGCCTCTTCACAACCACGTAGAGCATCGTTTAGGTCGGCACCGTCGCATCCAATGTAATGCAACGCCGGACGCTGAGAAAAATTGGCTTCGATCCAACCGCCCGGCGTGCGCACCGAAATACCGATGCCATTGTCCTCGCACAGGAATACAATCGGCATTGGCAAATGCTGATAAGCTGCCCAGCACGCGGCATTGAACGCGCCCTGCGATGTCGAGTGATTTGCCGACGCGTCGCCGAAAGAGCACAGGATAATCCCGTCTTTCGGCAGAACTGCATTATCAAGTTTCAACCGGTGCGCCATGCCAATCGAATGCGCCGCCCCGACGGCTTTTGGTAAATGCGAGGCAATCGTACTGGTTTGCGGCGGCACAAAGGTTTGTGCGCATCCGAGAACCTTATGCCGCCCGCCCGAAATCGGATCGTCAGCCGACGCCGCAAACGACAAGGCCATGTCGTACAGCGGCGTCAACCCGCCCGCTTGCTTCTTGCGCTGAATCAGGAAAGCACCATCACGGTAATGCAAGAATGCCATATCGGTCGAACGCGTTGCAGCCGCCATTGCAGCGGTGCCCTCGTGCCCCGAGCTGCCGATCGAATAAAATGTTTTTCCCTTCGATCGCCTTGCCCACAGGTCGAGATGACGGCTCATGATCTGGCTGTCGAACAGGTCGACCAGCCTATTCGGCGCACCCTCGAATGATGAGACATTGCTGCGCGCTACGGGGAAATCATTGACGGCGACGCGGCGGACGAAAGCTTCGTCAATAATGGTCGGGCGATCAAACATAACTGCAGCGTGAATAACGCGAACCGGCACAAAAGCCACAGCTATTTGCCAATTTCAATCACGCGATTAAATATCTGGATTTGTACAAAATGCTTGATAGGATGCATGTTGAGAGAGAACCTATTCCCCGGGAAATACCCAGCGAATTTGAAAAAAGCCGCGTGGCCAAGACAAGCATCAAATGCTGCAAGCTGCTCGGTTTATGAGGAGGAGAGAGAAAATGCGTCGATTTAACCGAGTGATGGCGGCTGCCCTGTGCAGTACTATTTGTAGTGCCCTTACTGTACCAGCTGCCTATGCGCAGGGCGCGCAGGCCGAAGAAGATTCAGGCGACGAGCCCATCATCGTGACCGCGACATTGCGCGCGATGGATGTTCAGGACATTCCGCTCGCTGTTACCGCCGTTGCGCCCGAAACGCTCGAAAGAGAAGGCGTATCCGACATCAAGACCTTGTCCTCGATTTCCCCAAGCTTCAACATTCAGTCGTCTCAAACCGAAACCCAAGGCACCTCGATAAAAATCCGCGGTGTCGGGACCACGGGCAACAATACCGGACTTGAAAGCTCGGTCGGGGTATTCATCGATGGGGTGTATCAATCACGCCCCGGGGTGGCGCTTGGCGACTTACTCGACCTTGAACGCCTCGAAATTCTGCGCGGTCCCCAGGGGACGTTGTTCGGGCGCAACACTTCGGCTGGCGCGCTTAACATCACCACCAAACGGCCTAACCTGTCGGAATTTGAGGGCTTCGTAAACGCAAGCTATGGCAATTATGATTTCATCAATGTGCAGGGCGGCATCAGCGCGCCGATTGCTCAAGATCTGGCCGCCGTCCGGCTATCCGGCACATACCGCAAACGGGACGGCTATCTGAAGAGCGTTACCGGCGCTGAGAGCAACAACCGCGACCGCTATATGATACGCGGTCAGCTTTTCATCGAACCCAGCCCCGATGTCAGTATCCGCCTATTGGGCGATTATTCCAAGGTTGACGAAAATTGCTGCGACGCGGTCATCATACGCGAGACCGAACTGCAGCCGTTTTTCGCATTTCATGGTCTCGCCAGCGACGGAGTTGACCAAGTCGGGCGGCCTGCCCTGCAAAATCTGTCAACCAACAGCCAGCTATTCGTCAACGGCTCAGATCAATGGGGTGTGTCGGGCGAGCTACGCTGGGATTTCGGCGGCGCGAAGCTAACCTATATCGGTTCGTATCGTGATTTTAGCTCGTTCTCGATCCAGGAATCCGATTTCACCACTCTCGGCATCTTTTCGGTAGGCCCGGGCGGCAGCGTTTCGCGTCCCGGCACGCCAAAAAATGGCGATGCGATCAAAACCATGACGCAAGAGCTGCGGCTGCAGGGCACGGCGTTCAATGACAGCGTCGACTGGCTGATCGGTGGGTTCTACGGCGATGAAGACATCGTCGCGACCGGCGTGATGACGCTCGGACCCGACTTCCAGCGTGCGGTTAGTGCAGGCAATTTTGCCAACGCCGCCGGGGTCAACCCGCTTTTTGCGCTAACGGCGCTTGGCAATGGTGGTGTGCCGGTGAACAGCAATGGTGCTTATGCCGTCAACCGCTTCTTCCAGAATGCGGAAAGCTATTCGATCTTCACGCACAATGTCATCAACTTCACCGACCAGCTCAGCCTGACGCTTGGCGCACGTTATGTCAAAGAAACAAAAGATGGCGCGTTCGACCAGCTCGAAGCTTCTAACGCTGCCTGTCAGGCGAGCGTCAACGGGGTGTTGACTGGAGCGGTTCCGGCACCCTTACGCGCAGGCCTTGTCGGATTAAACTGCTTCCCGTTTGTCGCGCCGGTGACGCTGACGGCTCCAGCAGCAGTGGGTGGCGGGTTGGCCAGCAACTTCCTGCCATTGCCGCGTGAGTTCAATCTCCGCTTCAAGGATGACGAGCTCACCTACACCATTCAGGCAGGTTATAAGCCCAACGAGGATCTCCTGCTCTATGCGGGCTATAGCCACGGCTTCAAATCGGGCGGTTTCAACCTTGATCCGACCGCCGCAGCTGGTGGCGCTGACCCAAGGTTCGCTTCGGAAAAGGTCGACCAAATCGAAGTCGGTGCGAAGGCCACCTTTGGCCGGATAAAGGCCAATGTCGCCGTGTTCCAAATGGATATGTCGGACTTTCAGGTCCTCGAATTCACTGGCGTGCAGTTTACTACGTTCAACGTCAACTCGGCCAAATCGACGGGTGTTGAGGTTGAGGTCTTCGGCAGATTGAGTGACCATATCTCGGCCAATGTTTCGGCGACTTACGCTGATGCGCGTTATCCCAACGATTGCAATGTCGGCGTTCCGGCAGCGGTTTTGGCTTCCGTGACGCGCCTTTGCGGTAGCAGCCTTACCAACGCGCCGAAGTTTACCGGCGTGATGAGCATGACCTATGACGGGCCGCTTGATAGTTCGGGTTGGGGGCTGCTGGTCAATGGCAGCGTCAATTATTCGAGTAAAAGGCGCACAAGCACCGTGCCGCTGGATAGCAATGTGCCGGTCAATTTGCCGATCCCGTTCGATTATCAGAACGCCTATTTCAAGATGAATGGGCGTGTCGGCCTGACCACGCCGGACGAACGTTTCACCTTTGAATTGTGGGGCACCAATTTGAGCAACGAAAAAACGCGCGGCATTACCGCCAACACGCCGCTTCGTGGCGGTGCCGGCACGCGTTCGCGGATCGGGTTTGTTGAAGAACCACGGATGTATGGCCTGACGGTCCGCGCCAAGTTCTAAAAACGGTTCGTTACGCAAAAAAAGGGGCGGCCTCCCATGTGGAGGCCGCCCCTTTTTATTTGCTCTCATTAAGCGGCGGCTTTGTACAGCGTTTCGCCGTTATCCGCCATCTCGCGGAAGGTCTTGGGCGGAGCAAAGCGGCTACCGAATTGCTGTGCCAAGCTGTCAGCCGTGCGCACGAAGCTCTCCAAACCAACGGTGTCGATATAGCTCATCGGACCACCGGTGTAGGGCGCAAAGCCCCAACCGAAAATTGCACCCAGGTCGGCGCTTTGCGGGTCGCGGACGACTTCTTCTTCATAGCATAAAGCGGTTGCTATTAATTGGATGTAGAGCAAGCGCTGCTTGATCTCATCCACCGACGGCTGGACCTCGGCAATCGGATAATGGTCGGCCATGCCTTTCCATAGTTCCTTGCGCTCACCCTTGTCGTCATAGTCGTAAAAGCCCGAACCGAACCGTCGGCCTTTACGGCCCAGTTCGATTACCATTTTTTCCAAGAACGGCTCGGTGTCGCTGGGGACATAGGCATCGCCCAAAGCTGCCTTGGTCGATTGCATCACGTCATAACCAAGCTGCAACGTGGTTTCGTCAAGCAGAGCCAGCGGCCCAATCGGCATACCAAGCAACTTCGCCGCATTTTCGATCAAGGCAGGCTTCACGCCTTCTGTCACCATCAGCATCGCCTCACCCATGTAAGGCGGGAAGACGCGGTTGGTGAAAAAGCCGCGAACGTCTTTAACGACGATGGGCGTCTTCTTGATCTTGGCGTTGTAGTCGAACGCGGCAGCGAGCGCCAAATCGCCCGATTTCTCGCCGGGAATGATTTCGAGCAGCGGCATTTTCTCGACCGGGGAGAAGAAGTGCAGCCCGATAAACTGGTCGGGCCGGATCGAGTTCAGCGCGAGACCGGTAATCGGCAACGTCGATGTGTTCGAGGCAAAGACGACATCGGGGCGGATCACCGCTTCCGCCTTCTTTATGACATCAGCCTTCACGTCTGGCCGTTCAAAAACGGCTTCGATAATAAGATCGACATCCTTCAGATCGTCATAATTATCGGTCGGAGTAATCCGTGCCATGAAGGCGTCGCCCGCTTCTTTGGTCATCTTGCCGCGACCAACCGCCTTGTCGATAATCTTGCGGCTGTAATCGACCGCCTTGTTGGCTTCTTCAAGGCTGCGATCAAGCACAACAACGTCCATGCCGCCCTTGACCGTCACATGGGTGATACCCGACCCCATCAGCCCGCCACCAAGCACGCCGACCTTCCTGATCTCTACCAGCGGGACACCGGCCGGTCGGCCAGCCCCCTTCTCCGCCGCTTGTTTGTTGATAAAGAGCGTGCGGATCATGTTCTTGGCTTGGCTGCCAGAGAGCAGCTTGGTGAAATATTTGGCTTCTACGCGCAGAGCCAGCTCGAAAGGCACAATTGAGCCTTCATACAGGCACGACAATATTGCGTTCACCGCATCGAAATTGCCCTTGCTCTCCTTATGCGCAATGGCATTGACGCCCATGAAAAATTGCACAGAACGCGGGTCCATAGCCCCTGCGCCGCCGGGGAATTTGAAGTCTTTCTTGTCCCATGGTGCTGCAACTTTGGGATTTGCTTTCACCCAGGCCTTGGCATTGGCTATCAGATCGGCGGCGGGTACTATTTCATGCACCAGACCTTGAGCTTTTGCGGTTGCCGGGTCGAGCGACTTGCCCTGGATGATCATCATCGCCGCATTTTGCAGGCCGATCAGACGCGGCGTGCGCTGGGTACCGCCACCACCGGGCAGCAGGCCAACCAGAACTTCGGGCATACCCAGTTGAATTTTCGGATTGTCCGCGACAACGCGGTAATGGCAGGCGAGCGCGAGTTCCAGACCGCCGCCCAAGGCAAGACCGTTTATCGCACACGCCACAGGCTTGGCCGACGCTTGTCCGCTCGACAATGCCTTGGCCGAATGCCCGCCCGCTTCCATGCGACGGAGCAACGCGCTCAATGCAAATGCCTGGTCAAACGCTTCCTTCATATTGGCGGCCTTCCAACCGCCCAGCATGGCGAGGTCGGCACCAGCCAGAAATCCGGACTTTTTGCCCGACGTAATCACCGCGCCCTTGATCGCGTCGTTGCTGTTGAGGTCATCGACCCACGCACCGAACTCTGCAATCAGTTGCTCATTCCAGACATTCATCGATGCGCCCGGCAGGTCGATCGTGACAAGCGCAATGCCGTCGGCATCGATATCGACTGAGAAAGTTTTGTAAGTCATATTTCTTTTCCTTCTGCGTGCTCCTGCAAACGCGGGAGCGCTGGAGGTGGTAGCCGCGGCTCCTGCCTTTGCAGGAGCACATGGATCAATTCACGCGTTCGATGATGGTCGCGGTGCCCATGCCGGCGCCGATGCACAGCGTCGTCAGCGCGGTCGATTTGCCCGAGCGTTCCAGTTCGTCGAGCACAGTGCCCAAGATCATCGCGCCGGTTGCACCCAAAGGATGGCCCATTGCGATTGCGCCGCCGTTCACGTTAATGTCTCCATGATCGATGTTCATCGCCTCCATGAAGCGCAGCACGACGGCGGCAAACGCCTCGTTCAATTCCCACAGATCGATATCGCCCTTGGCCATACCAGCGCGCGACAGCGCCTTTTGCGCCGCGAATTCGGGGCCGGTGAGCATGATCGAGGGTTCGGAGCCAATCGACGCCATAGATACGATGCGTGCGCGCGGTTTCAGGCCCAAACGCTCGCCTGCTTCCTTGTTGCCGATCAAAACAGCAGCTGCGCCGTCGACGATGCCCGAACTGTTGCCCGCATGGTGGACATGGTTGATCTTCTCGACTTCAGGATATCGCATGATCGCGATATCATCAAAGCCCGGCATCATCTGTCCCATCATCTGGAATGCTGGTGACAAGGCGCCCAATGACTGCATGTCGGTTTCGGGGCGCATCAGTTCGTCGTGATCGAGAATGACCTCACCAATCACGTCGCGGATCGGCAGGATCGACTTGGCAAAGCGTTTTTCCTCCCATGCCTTTGCAGCGCGCTTCTGGCTTTCGACCGAATATGCGTCGACGTCGTCGCGGCTGTAGCCGTAAATGGTCGCGATCAAATCGGCTGAAATGCCCTGTGGAATGAAATAATTGGCAATCGCCGAGCGCGGATCGACCGGCCACGCCCCGCCGTCCGAACCCATCGGCACGCGGCTCATCGATTCAACCCCGCCGCCGATGGCAAGGTCACATTCGCCCGACATGACCTTGGCCGATGCGATGTTCGATGCCTCAAGCCCCGAACCGCAAAAACGGTTGACCTGAATGCCCGATGTCGTGTGGGCATAGCCCGCCTGCAACGCGGCGGTACGTGTGATCACCGCACCCTGTTCACCGACTGGCGAGACGCAGCCAAAAGCGATGTCTTCGACCGCATCGGGGGCGAGGCCGTTGCGGTCCTTGACGCTTGCCAGCACTTGTGCCGCCAGGTCCAGCGGGGTGATTTCATGCAGTGCGCCGTCGGAGCGGCCCTTGCCACGGGGTGAGCGCACCGCGTCATAAATATAGGCTTCGGTCATGGATTTAGTCCTTATTCGCGATCACGGCGCCCGCCGCGACCAGTTGGGAGATGTCGGCCTCGGCCAAACCCGCTTCGGCCAATATGGCGGCATAATCGCCGCCCTTTGTTGCAATTTCGAAATGGGTGGCGAGCGGTTGACTATCAAGCCGCGGCGCGATTTGTGGATGGATCCATTGGCCTTGGCTGATGTGCGTTTGTCGCGCGGTATTGGCTGGATGCGCAACGGCTTCGACATAATCGAGCACAGGCGTCACGCAGGCGTCGGTTCCGGCAAAGATCGCCTCCCACTCGTCACGCGTTTTGGTGGCGAAAACGCCTTCGAGTATCTCATGCTGCCCCGCCCAAGCAGAAAAATCATTCTGCTTTCCATAGTCTTCGGCGTCGATCGGAAGCCGCTCCATCATCGCGGCGAAGAATTGCGGTTCGATGCAGCCGATGGCCATAAATTTGCCGTCGCTGGTGGTGTAGCACCGATAATAAGGAGCAGCCCCGTCGAGCAAGTTCGCCTCACGCGCCGTCTGCCAGCTGCCATATCCAGCCATGCCGTAGACGAAGCTCATCAGGCTATTGGTGCCATCGACAATCGCGGTATCGACAACATTGCCCTTGCCGGTTCGCCCACGTTCAATCAGCGCCGCCAATATCCCGGCAATCAGAAACATCGACCCGCCGCCAAAATCGCCAATCATGTTGAGTGGCGGGACCGGCGGTTGGCCTTTTTTACCGATGGCATTCAGCACGCCGGTCATACCGATATAGTTGATATCATGCCCCGCCATTTGGCTCCAGGGACCGCTCTGACCCCAGCCGGTCATCCGGCCGTAGATCAGGCGCGGGTTGACCGCATGGCAGGCGTCCGGTCCGACACCCATACGCTCGGTCACGCCGGGACGCAGGCCTTCGATCAGCACATCGGCGGAGGCAACCAGCTTCAAAAGCGTTTCAACCGCTTCGGGTTTCTTCAGGTCCAGCACAATCGACCGCTTGCCTCGCCCGTCGATTGCCTTGCCGACGACCGCCTGCTCAGGGCGGTCAATGACCGTCACATCAGCGCCCATATCCGCCAGCAATTGCCCCGCATATGGGCCCGGCCCGATACCGGCAAGTTCGACAACCGTGATGCCGCTCAGCGGGCCGGTTTTAGCAGACGAATCGGTCATGGCATCCTTCCATTACGGAACAACAGCGAGCGAAGTTAATCGAACGATTAAGGAGCGCCTTGTAGTCTGCGCGACAGCTTTACGCAAGCGTCAAGCTAGTGTCCAATTGTCGACTTTTGTTTAAAAGTAAGAGGACACCGAATAGGTTTTCAACAAACGCCGCTTGCAATGTAGGAAATGCTTTGAGAGGATAGTGGCTTGCTCTTTGAAATTGTCGATACCGATGTTAAGGTTGCGCCAACGGAGCAGCGTCGGCTGCATAATAACCGCCTCTGCTCGATATGGCCGATATGTATAATCCTTGGCGCTTTTCCGGCCGGTTTAGGTGTGACGTTAGTGTGACCTTCCGCTAAACAGGATTGCAATACTTACCTGTTCTGCCGTCCCTCAATCAGCGCATCAACCACGTTCGGATCGGCCAAAGTCGATGTGTCGCCTAGCGCGCCAAAATCATTCTCGGCAATTTTCCGTAAAATCCGCCGCATAATCTTGCCCGACCGCGTTTTGGGCAAAGCAGGCGTAAAATGGATATGGTCGGGCGATGCTATTGGCCCAATCTCGATGCGCACATGCGTCCGCAGTTCGGCATGCAACGCATCGTCGCCGGTCACGCCCGCATTCAGCGTGACATAGCAGTAAATCCCCTGCCCCTTGATATCGTGCGGGAAGCCCACAACGGCGGCCTCGGCGACCAGATCGTGCAGCACCAATGCGCTTTCGACCTCTGCAGTGCCCATGCGGTGGCCAGAAACGTTGATCACATCATCAACGCGGCCAGTGATCCAGTAATAATCATCCTCGTCACGGCGGCATCCGTCGCCAGTGAAATATTTGCCCTTATAGGTCGAGAAATAGGTTTGGGCAAAACGCTCATGGTCGCCGTAAATCGTCCGTGCTTGCCCCGGCCAGCTATGCGTGATGCACAGATTGCCCGACGTCGCGCCGTTGAGAACGCCACCGTCGCTATCAACCAATTGCGGTTGTATGCCAAAAAACGGTCGCCCCGCGCTTCCCGGTTTCATCCCGTGTGCGCCAGGCAATGTGGTAATCATCACCCCGCCGGTCTCGGTCTGCCACCAAGTGTCGACGATGGGCAATTTGCCCTCACCCACGACATCGTGATACCAGCGCCATGCCTCGGGATTGATCGGTTCGCCGACCGTTCCGAGTAACCGCAGACTCTTGCGGCTACGCGCCTTCACTGGCGCGTCACCGTCGCGCATCAAAGCACGCAACGCGGTCGGCGCGGTGTAGAAGATGTTGACCTGATGCCGGTCGATAATATCCCAGAAGCGTCCATTGTCGGGATAGTTCGGAACGCCCTCGAATATCACACTGGTCGCGCCATTTTGCAGCGGACCATAAACGACATAGCTATGCCCGGTGACCCAGCCGATATCGGCTGAGCAAAAGAAGACTTCGCCGGGGCGATAGTCGAAGACATAATGGAACGTGCTTGCGGTCCACACCGAATAGCCGCCGGTGGTGTGGAGCACACCTTTCGGGCTGCCGGTCGAACCGGACGTGTAGAGAATGAACAGCGGATCTTCGGCGTTCATCGGCTCGCAGGGGCATTCGGTCCCGACTTCCGCGTCGTGATAATAATGATCGCGGCCCTCGCGCATTTTTATCGCTTCGCCTGTGTGGCGGATGACCAGCACAGCCTCAACGCCAGCCACCTTTTCCAGCGCTGCATCAACATTGGCTTTGAGCGGCACGGCTTTGCCACCGCGAAGACCACCGTCCGCGCAGATCACGAAACGGCTGCCGCAATCCCCGATCCGCCCGGCTAGCGCTTCAGGCGAGAAACCGCCGAACACTATACTATGCACCGCGCCGATCCGCGCGCAGGCGAGCATTGCGACCGCGCCTTCGACGATCATCGGCATATAGATGGTAACGCGGTCCCCCTTCTGGACGCCAAGTTTTTTCATAACATTGGCCATGCGGATGACGTCGGCCAACAATTCAGCATAGCTGACACGGCGCGCGTCTTTGGCGATGTCGTCGGGTTCAAAAATGAAGGCAATCCGCTCGCCGTTGCCAGCCGCCACGTGTCGATCGACCGCGTTGTGGCAGAGGTTCAGCACGCCATCTTCATACCATTTGATCGACACTGGATCGTATGACCAATTGCCGATCTTGGCTGGCGGTGTCATCCAGTCGAGGCGCTTCGCCTGCTCCGCCCAAAATGCGTCGGGTTCATTGATGCTCTGCGTATATAGCCGAACGTAATCGGCAGCTTTAGTATGCGTATTGGCGGCAGCATCGGTGGGGATAGGGTACCAATCGGACATCAATCTCTCCATTTGTGCTTGCCAGTATTTATGTGCCGTGCCTATTAACCCAACCATACTGATGGAGTAGGTCCGGTGATTCAAGGGTAAACATAGAAATACCGCCAAGTAGCGCACTGCGCTTGGCCCCGCGCTGCGATGACAGCGCCACCCCTTATATACGGAATCCCTATGTCTAAATTACAGAATAAATCCGCCTTGGTTACAGGCGGTGCACGCGGTATTGGTGCTGCTATTGCACGTTGCTTTGCGCGTGAAGGTGCAGATGTCATTGTCGCTGACGTTGACCGCGAATGCGGTGAAGCCATTGCAAAAGAAATTGGCGGCGTGTTTTTCGAACTTGACGTTTCGTCACAAGCAAGTTGGGCCGCGATCGAATCTGTACATCCGGCAATAGACATCGTCGTTAATAACGCCGGGATAACCGGCTTCGAAGGCAGCCCCGGACCGCATGACCCCGAACATGCTTCGCTGGACGATTGGCACCGCGTACACGCCGTCAATCTCGACGGTACATTTCTGGGTTGCCGCTATGCCATAAAGGCCATGCGCGCCAAGGGTGCTGGGTCGATTATCAATATGTCGTCACGCTCCGGCCTTGTCGGTATTCCCGCCGCTGCGGCCTACGCCTCGTCCAAGGCTGCAATCCGCAACCACACCAAATCGGTTGCACTCTATTGCGCAGGCCAAGGTCTAAACATCCGGTGCAACTCGATCCACCCAGCGGCAATACTGACGCCGATGTGGGAAGCGCTGATAGGCGATGGCCCTGACCGAGAAACGCGGATGGCTGCGATGGTCGCGGATACGCCGATGAAACGGTTCGGAACGGTCGAGGAAGTTGCTGCGATTGCGCTAATGCTCGCCTCCGATGACGCAGCTTACATGACCGGCAGCGAGGTGCATTTGGACGGCGGATTGCTAGCCGGATCGTCTGCATCGCCGGGGGATTGAGGCGCTTTTAGGTGAACTCGTCAGGCCTTAATTGCTGACATCAGTATATTTAATCGCCGTCCCGGATATGGGCGTGCGGCCATGATTGAACATCGTACGCTCTGTTTGGCCAAAGCGGGCATTGATGACCGCATCAGCGCCCATTTTCCTTGCGCGCTCCCAAATTTCGGCCCGTATCTTTTCTTTGCTCGGGTTGGGCATGAATGCGAACGGCTTGCGAAGATTGTCATGGATTTCCCCGACAACAACGTAAGGCCGCTCTGCACCGCCTTCAAAAACAGGAATTGCGGTGGCTATGCTCGCGGTTTGATCGTTGCCAGCCTCGGCATCAGGTACGATAATCAAAAGGCATAATAGAACCAAATTCCGCACAGTTGACACCTTTCCGAAGGTCACATTTATTACATGCAATGTATAAAAATATTTACTAAAAAAGAGATTGCATATTCTGGCGTTTCTGGAAAATACTAATTTTTTGAACAAAAATTGGGGGCCACTAATGATCATCAAAGCAACTTTCACCGCAATGGCTATCATCATTTCGTCAGCTGCAGCCGCAGAGACTCTCAACAATGACTCTGTGCTCTCTCTTCTGAATGCAGGGCTAGGCGATGAAGTGGTAATCGCAAAAATAAAATCATCCCCGTCGAGCTTTGAATTGTCGACGGAGACTGTGATTATTTTGAAGCAGCGGGGTGTATCCGGTCCCGTTTTAGCAGAAATGATCACTGCATCGGCAGTTGCAGCTCAACCCGCGATGTCAATCGATTCACCTGATCCGATGGTGCCGCATCCTTCGGGTATTTACCTTGCAGGCGGCGAGAAAATGACGCGAATTGAATCCACAACCACGCGGCAAGCCCGCACGTCCGGTATGCTTGGGGCCGT
The DNA here is from genome assembly GCA_031406495.1 of Sphingomonadales bacterium. GTDB lineage: Bacteria > Pseudomonadota > Alphaproteobacteria > Sphingomonadales > Sphingomonadaceae > Sphingorhabdus_B. The sequence continues at coordinate 25,782 of JANOHL010000079.1, forward strand.
TCTCACGAGCGGCCTGAGCGGCATGCGTATTAAGGCTGGAGTAAATGGTCCGAAAGCCAACGTCAGCACCGACAAAGCGAGTCCTGTGTTCTATTTCTATTTTGACCAGGCAGATCAAGGCCTCGGTGCCTCTGGAGGTGCCGTGACATCGCCCCAAGAATTTTCACTCATCCGTTTTGAAACAAAAAAAGATAAGCGTGAGGCTGTTATCGGAAGTGTTGGGCTTGGCGGTACCAAGGCTGGTTTACGCGACAAAGATCAGCACGATTTTGAGGTGACGCAGGTTAAGCCTGGGGTATATAAAGTTGTACCGACGCTGCCGCTCAAGTCCGGTGAATATGGGTTCATTGCGGGCGGAGTTGGCGCTGGCGCGAATGCGACTTTCCGCGTTTTTGATTTTACTGTAGCTTAGTGAAACCAATTAGGATGTGGACTTAATCCACATCCTCGACCGCCACAGCCTCGCCGGTCACCCGCTGCGCTAACGCTGCTGCAATAAAATTGTCCAAATCTCCGTCGAGTACATCGCTAGGCGTAGGCGAGGTCACGCCAGTACGCAGGTCTTTGACCATCTGATAGGGCTGTAACACGTAAGAGCGGATCTGGTGGCCCCAGCCGATTTCGGTCTTGGCCGCATATTCTCCGCTTGCCACTTCTTCGCGTTTGCGCAGTTCGGCCTCATACATCCGCGCCTTCAGCATCCCCATCGCAGTTGCGCGGTTCTTGTGCTGCGAACGGTCGTTCTGGCTGGCGACGACGATGCCAGTCGGTTTGTGCGTAATCCGCACCGCCGAGTCCGTCGTATTCACGTGCTGACCACCCGCACCCGATGCACGGTATGTGTCGATTTTTAGGTCGCCTTCGTTGATCTCGATCTCGATATTGTCGTCGATTACCGGATAGACCCATACGCTGGAAAAGCTGGTATGACGTTTGGCCGCGCTGTCGTAGGGCGAAATGCGAACCAAGCGGTGAACGCCGCTTTCGGTCTTGGCATAACCGTAAGCATTTTCGCCCTTGATCTGCATTGTAGCCGATTTGATTCCTGCTTGGTCGCCCGCCTGATATTCGACAATTTCGACCTTGTAGCCACGCTGCTCAGCCCAGCGGTAGTACATGCGCTGCAGCATTTCGGCCCAATCCTGGCTTTCGGTGCCGCCTGCGCCTGCGTGGACTTCGATGAAGCAATCGTTCGCGTCGGCTTCACCCGACAGCAAAGCCATGACTTTGTCCTTGTCGGCACGATCGGCAAGTGCCTTCAGTGAAGCCGCGCCCTCGTCGGCCAATGCGGCATCATTTTCCATCTCGGCCAGTTCGATCAGTTCGACGGTCCCGGTCTTGTCGGCATCGATTTCGCGCACTGTAGAAATCGCCGCATCGAGCCGGCGTCGTTCGCGCATCACCTCCTCGGCCGCCTTGGGATTATCCCACAATGTCGGATCTTCGACCTTTGCGTTCAGCTCGTCCAGACGGCGCAGCGCGCGGTCCCAGTCGAGCGACAGCTTGACCAGATCGAGCGCTGCATCAATCCGGGCAACAAAGGCTTCTGCGTCGGCGCGCATCGGGAAACTCCAAACGAAAACTAATGGCCCGGGCCTTTAGCCGAACTGTTGGCGAAGTCAAAGGCGGGTGGCTATCCGCGCGGGCGCTCGTTGAGCAACTTCACCAGCCGCACGATCGACGCGAACTGGCCGATGGTTTGTGCCAGCAGATCGCGGTCCTGTTCGGGATTGAGCGTTGCGCTTTCAAAAATATCGCCTGTATGCAAAGTGACAATCAGGTCGCCGCCCACGAACAACGCCGCCAGTTTCTCGCCTTCGAACTCCTTTTCCAGATCGAGCAATCGCTCGCAATAGGCGGGATGCACCAGATAGCGCCCCTCGACCTGATCGGTGCCGTAAATGTCGAACGCGTCCTCGAAACGCGGGTCGACCATCTTGATCCGTTCGAGCTTTTGCCCGCCATAGGATTTGGTGTCGCCAAACAGCGTGAATTTGAAACCGTCACGGCGGACGAGGGTGGTGGCCAGAAAGGCGCGCGCAAACTGGAAGCGGAGCACGACGCCTTCGAACACCGTCACCGTCCGTCGGTTCTTGCCGCTCCCGCGCGTTTCGGTCAGTTTTGCTTCGTAGAGCAAGAAGTCGGTACCATCGATCTGGCCGTGCCACTGGTCCTGCAAATAGCTGTCGTCATAAGATGGCAGCAGCGCATATTCGCACGCCCGCTCGAATTCCTGGCCCGAGAAAGCTGCGACCGAATAGTCGATCTCCAGCGCCGCCGCCAACGCGCCGTTCATTTCCTGCTTCAGCGCGTTGACCATTTTCTGGCGGATGCTGTTCGCCCAAGCCAGTGCGCCGCCGCCGATAATGGCTCCCGCGAAATAGGCAAACTGGCCCGCGCCCAATATCGCCAGGATGATGGCAACCATTACCGCGACAACGATCCCGCCGCCGCCGGTCCAGTAGACCTTCTCTTTCGCTTTCGCACGCTCTGCGGTCAGGCTGTCCAGCCTTGCGCGCAAGCCGGAAGCCATCAGCGTATCGACATCAGGCAAAGCAATCATGTTTTGAAATCCCCCGCTCTCATGATAACCAATGCTATCGACCGTTCAAGGGGGAGTAGACAGATGAGCTTGTGGATATTGGGTGGCGTCATCGTCATCGGCCTTATGGCGATAATGATTTATAACCGGCTGGTCGGTCTGAGGCAGAATGTTCGTCAGGGTTGGGCCGACATCGACGCGCAGTTACGCCAACGCCATGACCTGATCCCCAATTTAGTCAACACGGTTCAGGGATATGCCGTGCACGAGAAATCGACGCTGGATGCCGTGATATCGGCGCGCAATTCAGCGCTTGGTGCAGCAAACCCGGCAGCGGCATCGGTGGCTGAGAACGGGCTATCGGGCGCGCTCAAAAGCCTGTTTGCGCTGGCTGAAAATTATCCCGACCTGAAAGCCAACCAGAATTTCCAGACATTGCAGCACGAGCTGTCCGACGTCGAAGACAAGCTCGCCGCCTCACGCCGCGCCTATAACTCGGCAGCGGCCGACTATAACGGCGCGCGGCAGGCTTTTCCGGCAGTGCTTTTCGCAGGTGCCTTTGGTTTCAGCGACGAGAAATTCTGGGAGCTGGGCGCAGAGGAACGCCCGACGATCAGCGCGGCGCCCGAAGTAAAGTTCTAGGATTCGGACCGCCCCATTTTTGCGCGCTGGTCGAAACCGGCGTTCCATTTGCAATACAACCGTGACGGGATGTTAGATAAACCGGCCCGTGTGTGGAACTTCACCTAGGAACTGTAGTTAACGGGGTGCTAAGACGCGGCTGCGAACAGTTTCGCATCAATCTCCCGATTTCCACATCTGAAGAACAAATCCACGAAGATAAGGATACTAACATGCTCAGAAAGCTTCTATTCGCGACTTCCGCCGTTGCTACACTCGCTATCGCCAATCCGGCTAATGCCGCAGCGATCATTGTTGACGCCGCAGGCAACAGCTCAACCGGTGGATCCGGTGCCAATTCCGGACTTGTATTGATCGCAGGCCAGACCTTTACCATCACATCCAGCTTGACCGATCTCTGGAGCGCGGGCGCTTTGCCGCGCTGGTCGAACGCGAACGGCCTGATAGGCCCGCTGTTTGCCACTGGCACCGATGAGTCAGGGGCGGCAGCAGGCACGTTGATCGGATCGAATTTCGGTCTTTGGAACCAGAACGGAATTAGCGCACCTTACGGGTCGCTGGTTGGTGAAATTGGCGGCGTTTACCAGTTTCTCGGTGCGAACTTTAATGGCGCGGCCTGGGCATCCGGCAATTTGAACCTGTACTATTGGGATTCGAATTTCGGCGACAACACCCAAAGCATCACTTTCGATGTTGCACTTGCGCAGGCAGCCGTCCCCGAACCGGCAAGCTGGGCGCTAATGATTGTCGGCTTCGGCCTGATGGGCGCAGCGCTCCGCCGCGGCAAGCCGAAGGTAGCCGTCAGCTTCGGCTAAAAAACCGCCACTTGGTAAAATGCGCCCGTTAGTAATTCACTGACGGGCGTTTTTCTGTCTGGTTGAATCTGGAAAGTTAAGGTTCAGGCACCCAATATGGCATCGAAGCGTCCGCTGACGTCCGACTATCAGCGCGGTGTCTGACGTGAAGTTCAGAAACCCGCAGAAAACTGGGAAAGTTCACAGTAAAATCGCTATTGTTGCCGCCTCGCAAAGGGTGACATGGGTGACATGAGTTACGCCTATTTGATGCTTTTTCAAAAACCCGCTTTGCCGAAAATCCAGCGACTTTACCCACGACGACGCGCTGTCAATTATTCAAAATGTCAAAGAGCAATCTGACGACGCTCTCAAATCAAATCCTACATTGCAAGCGGTTGTTGCTGTCTATGATTTACCGCTGCCTCTGCTCGACCAACTCTTCACAATAACGATCACAGCAGCAACTGAACCAGCACCTGCTCCGATCGCAGAGTCGGCCAATATTGTAACTGCCGCAATTGCGAAGATTAAAACTGACTCAGCGCCTAATAAATCCCGCCGCCTTGCTGGATGAAATCCTGATCGCGTTTGGTGGCGGCGCTTGCGCTTTGATCGGACGACGCGCGCGCGCCTGTCGACGTCTCGCCGGATGCCTTCTTCTTCGCCTTGTCGGTCTTCTCGACTTCCTCGCGGCGGATCGAACGCTTGGGCTCGGTCTCGGGTTTGAAAGCTTCCCAGATGACACCGCTCATCGGGTCTTCGCCGGGCCAAGCGCCGTAAACACGCTTGCCTGATCGGCGATCGATCCGGACCAGCCGGACACCATTGGGTGCGATGAAGGGTGTCTTCGGCAGGTCTGCCATCGCGACCCGCGCAAACTGTTTAAAAATCGGCCCGGCGATCCGCCCGCCCTGCGCATAGCCACCAAGGCTGCGGGGCTGATCGTAACCGAGATAGATGCCAGCAACCAAATGCGGCGATCCGCCGACAAACCAGACGTTGGTCGGGCCGGTGGTCGTGCCGGTCTTGCCGAACAATGGCCGATCGAGATCGCGCAAGATCGTCGCGGTTCCGCGCTGGATGACGCCCTCCAGCATGTGGACCACCTGATAGGCGGTGATCGGGTCCATGACCTGTTTGCCGGCAGACGTAAACCGTGGCATCGGCTTGCCGTTCCAGTCCTTCGCATTGCAATTGGCGCAAGCCTTCCATTTGGTCGGCCAGATCACCTTGCCTTTGCGGCTCTGCGCATAATCGATCAACGTCGGTTTCAATTCGCGCCCGTGATTGACCAGCATCGAATAGGCATTGGTCATCTTCAGTACGGTCGTATCGCCCGCGCCAAGCGCGTAAGATAAATAGTTGGGATAGTCGCCGATGCTCATCGCGCGGAATGTGTCGTTGACATTATTCATGCCCGAATCGGCGGCCGCGCGAATGGTCATCAGGTTGCGAGATTGTTCCAGACCCCAGCGCATCGTCTGCGGCCCGGCACCGCCGCCGCCGAAGTTACGGAAGCATTTCTGCCCGAGCGATGCAGACTGCCAGACGCAATATGGTCCGTCGATGATGATCGACGTGGGTGTCATCCCGGTATCGAGTGCGGTTGCATAGACGAACGGCTTGATCGTCGAGCCAGGTTGGCGCTGTGCCTGCGTTGCCCGGTTGAAACTGGAAATGCGGTTGTCGAAACCACCCTGAATTGCGAGTACGCGTCCGTTGATCGGGTTTTGCACGACCATACCGCCGCCGACCTCGGGCACGCTGCGGACGGCAAAGCTGTTGCCGCCGCTCGGTGCCACCGCAATAACATCGCCTGCTTTCATCGCTTCCGGCCCACCCGCGAGCAATCCGACGGTGCCATCGGCAAAGCCTACGCGACCCCCACCCAACGCCACGCCCGCGCGCCAGTTCGCATAGTTGAGACCGATATTGGTCGAGGCAAAACGCGACGCCCATTTGTCATCGGACACATCGACAGTGCCCATATTGGCTTTCCACGCCTTACCGGCATTGTAGCGCAAAAGCCCGTCGCGCAACGCCTGCGTCGCCAGTTCCTGATAACCTGCATTCATCGATGTCCGGACCCAGAGACCACCCGAATAAACGCTATAGGGGCCGTCCTCGTCGGTTTCGCCAAAACGCTCGATCAATTGACGCCTTACCTCTTCGGTAAAATAGCCGCCAATATTGCGCTTATATGGGCTGCCACGCTGCGCGATCAGGCCCAATGGCTGCGCTCGCGCTTCGGCCAATTGCGCCGATGTAATCCAGTCGTTGTCGTACATTTCGCCGAGCACCCAATTACGCCGGGCAAGCGCAACGTCTGAATTTTTGAGCCGTCCATAACGCTCGGGCGCTTTGGGCAGGATCGCGAGAAATGCCATTTCATGCAACCGCAACTGGTCCACGCTTTTGCCGAAATAGGCCTGTGCCGCAGCCTCCACCCCGAACGACTGCCGTCCGAGTGCTATTTCGTTCAGGTAGAGCGACAATATCTGTTGTTTGGTGAGGGCGGACTCGATCCGCTTGGCCAAAATGGCCTCCTTGACTTTGCGGGTGTAACTATATTCGTTGGTCAACAGCAGGTTCTTGGCCACCTGCTGTGTGATCGTGGATGCCCCGCGCGAACGCTGGTTGCTGAACATATTGTCGAAGACAGCAGACGCGATGCCAGGATAATCGATGCCGCCATGGCTGAAGAAGGTTTTGTCTTCTGCTGCAAGATAGGAGCGGACCAGCAGCTGCGGAAAGTCGGCATATTCGAGCTGCACCCGCCGCTCACGGGCATAGCTGTGGAACGGCTGGCCATCGATATCGCGCACGATAGTGGGCAATGGCGATTCATATTCGATCAGCGCCTCAGCGTCGGGTAGGTTACGCCCGATAACCACCCAGAGCAGCAGCAGGAAAACCAGCAATGTCGCGGTCGCATAAATCGCGCGCCGGAACCATTTCCCTTGCCACCAGACCTGCCAGCGCCCGACAAAACCATCGACATCGCGCTTCAGTTTGTAGCTGAAATTGGCGGGTTCTGCGGCGGGAGAGGTGTCATTATCCATTATCGGCCCTATTTAGCCAGTTTGCCGGTAACGTCCAGAAAGTTCAGCAGCAACCGGACGCAAATTACTTTAGCGCGATGCAAGGCGTCGCGCGAAATGAACCTGAATGGCGCTCGCCACGCTCTGTCCGACCTTTTGCTGGCCATCGGGGGACGACAGGAAGGCGACATCATCGAGATTGCTGAGATACCCCGTTTCGAACAACACCGAAGGCATATCCGGGGCTTTGAGGACAATGAACGAAGCGAAACGGTGGGAATTGGAACGCAGCCGCATCTTGGGCCTCGCCTCGCGCATGAGCAGCTTTGCGAAATCCGCCGACACGTTCATCGTTTCACGCTGCGTCAGGTCGATCAGGATCGACGACACATTGGCATCCGCCCCACCCAGATTCACGCCATTGATGATATCGGATTTGTTCTCGCGAGATGCCAGCCGCTGCGCCTCGCGGTCGGAAGCAACCTCGGACAATGTATAGACCGTTCCACCGCTCGCATCCCTGCTCGGCGCGCTGTCCGCATGGATTGAGATAAAAAGATCGGCACCCATTTTACGCGCAAGCCCGTACCTGTCTTGCAATACCAGAAACGCGTCGCTGTCGCGGGTCAGCGCGACACGAACACGGCCTGATTTCAGCAATTCAATCCGAATTGCCCGCGCGATCGCTAACGTTACATCTTTTTCCCGTTGCCCGCCGTGCGGACTGATGGCCCCCGGGTCATGACCGCCGTGACCTGCGTCGAGCACTACCAACGGTAGACTGCTGTCGGATGGACCGGCTATATCAGGGAGCCCCTTTGTGGTGCCCACCCTGATCGGGGCCGATACTTCGTATCGCCGCGTGGGCGGATCGGCACGAAATTGGATAGCTGGCACAACGATGCTCTCGCCCACCGCGACACCGGTGACAGTCGGCGACAGGATTAACGGAAGTCCTGCAAAAAATGCGGCGGCAAGCATATTGTGCTTATGCTTCGACACGCATCATCCGGTCCACAAAATTCTTCGCCATGAGCTCGACGCTTAATCTAACGCTGCGCTTGCTGTATCCCGGTGACAGTGCTAGCAACTAGCTACGGCTATTGATCCTTTTGGGCTAATGGTCGTTTTGCCGCCGGATGCTGCCAGTATTTCCGGCCTTTTTAACAGGTTGACGCTACATGAGGCATGATATTCCCACCCCCGCCGCCCAATATGGGCATGGCGCACGGGCCGGGAATCAAGCGCGCGCGAATTACGCCCGCCATGCATTTGCAGCAGACGCAATTTTTTCTTTCCAACCATATCGCCATGTTTGCGCAGACGCCTCGCGTCCCTTGCAGCATGGCAACAACCATAAAGCCAGCGGCCTTCGGCTGACAACCGGACGGACCGTTGTCTGGAGTAATATCAATGACAACGCGTATGCTAATCGACGCGCGGCACCGGGAGGAAACCCGGGTCGCTGTCGTCACAGGAAACCAGATCGAGGAGCTTGATTTCGAATCTGCCGAGCACAAGCAGCTCAAAGGCAATATTTATCTGGCAAAAGTAACTCGAGTCGAACCGTCGCTACAGGCGGCTTTCGTCGATTACGGCGGCAACCGCCACGGTTTCTTGGCCTTTGCCGAAATTCACCCCGATTATTATCAAATCCCGCGCGAAGACCGTGAACGTCTGCTCGCCGAAGAGGCCGAGGCGGCCGCCGAAGAAGCCGCGCTGCGTGAGCAGGAAGAAGATGATGATCACGAGCCTGCCGACATCATCGGCGGGTCCGACGAGATTGACGAAGATGACAGCGACGTCATCGAAGTCGAGAGCGACGATAGCGTCGACACCATCGACATCACCGAAGGTGAAGAACCCGAACTGGACGCCGCCAGTGCCGAAGACGGCGAAAACGGCTCATCCGATGAACTGGCCGGTGATAATGGTCGAAACAACCGCCGTCGCCGGGGCCGCAGCCGGGGCGGGCGTGAGGACCCGGTAGCCAAAGCAAGCGACGAAGTCCGCGCCAAGCGGATGAACTTGCGTCGCCGCTACAAAATCCAAGATGTCATCCACCGCCGTCAGGTGCTGCTCGTTCAAGTCGTCAAGGAAGAACGCGGCAACAAGGGCGCGGC
>JANOHL010000111.1:0-1599 GCA_031406495.1 Sphingomonadales bacterium
GATCCAATGAACTACTCAATCAATGATTATCCGGAAGGCCAAAATAGGCCTTAGCCAGCACGCCGAGTGCGTTTGATCGGTATAATGACGGCTCCAGCCTTTAGCTGGTCCAGATGATCGCTCCACCACTGCGCCATTTCCACGCGCTCTTTCCAATGAGTGCCGCGATGATAGGCACCCCTGACCGCGTTGCTCTCACCATGTGCCAATGAGCGCTCGATGGCATCTGGATGCCATTTGCCGCTCTCGTTCAACAGCGACGAGGCGGTCGCCCTGAATCCATGGGCCGTCATTTCATCCTTGGTGAAGCCCATTCTCCTCAATGCGGCGTTGACCGTGTTCTCGCTCATCGGGCGCAAAGCCGTGTGGAGCGCTGGAAACACAAACCCATCCGGACCAGTCAGGTTTTGCAACTCGCGCAAGATAGCAACGGATTGCTTCGATAACGGCACATCGTGTTTACGCCTCGATTTCATTTTTCCTGGCGGAATCCGCCAGATGAACTCGTCAAGATCGAACTCGTGCCATTCGGCATGGCGAAGCTCACCAGGACGAACATAAATGTGTGGTGACAATTGCAGGGCAAATTTGGTGATGGGACTTCCGTCAAAATCTTCAATGGCCCTGAGCAACGCGCCGAATTTAGCGGGCTCGAGGATGGCTGCATAATTTTTGGCCTTGGGCGAGGTAAGAGCGCCCTGCAAGTCACGGGCAACGTCAACCGTGCAGCGTCCTGTCCAGATACCGTATCGAAAGACACGGCTGGCGAACGAACGACACTTCTTTGCTGTTTCGAGCGTTCCTCGTGCCTCCAGCTTTTTGAGTGGGGCCAGCAGCATCTGCGGATCGACCTCGGTGACCGGCATGTCGCCGATTGCGGGCTTCAGAAGGCTGAGAAACCATCGGGCTTTATCGACCGTAGCCTTGGCCGCTCCTTCGCGGATCATCTTGGTATCGATATATTCCTCGGCAAGCGAATGGAAGGTGTTGGCTATCGCCAAGGTCGCTTTGATTTTCGCCTTCTTCTTGGCGAGCGACGGGTCCGTTCCGCTGGCCAGCAACAGTCGTGCTTCATCGCGCTTGTTACGCGCATCCTTTAGCGAAACTTCGGGATAGGGCCCGAAAAAGAGTTTTCGCTCCTTACCAGCAAAGGTGTACCGCATTCTCCAACGTTTGGAGCCGCTTGGCGACACGACCAGATACAATCCCTGCGAATCGTACAATTTTGTCTCGCCTGCACTTGGCTGTAACATACGGATTTGTGCGGCTGTCAGAGGCATAGGTGGGGCCAATTTTTTGTCAAAACGGTCATTTGACGCCCAAATTTCAAAAATGGCCCCACTTTTGGCCCCACTTTTGACCGGGATTTAGTGGTTTTCACTGGGATGGCACGAGACGACATAACCCAGTTTATGGCAGATTTCTGCGGGTTTCGCAACCATTTTGAAATGTCCTGAAAAGAACAAATGGTGCCCGGAAGAGGACTCGAACCTCCACGCCGTTACCAGCGCCAGCACCTGAAGCTGGTGCGTCTACCAATTCCGCCATCCGGGCACAGATACGCCGACAAGACCGCCGCGCATCGGGTAGGCGCGCTCC
>JANOHL010000118.1:0-79823 GCA_031406495.1 Sphingomonadales bacterium
GGTTGAACTCATAGGCCGCGCCGGTCTTCGCCTGCAATTGCAGCGCGCGGTCAAGATTGCGCGCCCAGACGTAGAATGATCCGTCATTGTCGGTAACACGCACGGTATAGTCCACCGCCGTGCCGTTGATGAAGTTCACACCGATCTCGGATACCGGCAGGTCGGCCAGCGGGTTCGCCTGGATGTCCTCAACGCGCCACTCGGTACCCGCCGGATGCGCCAGCGCAATTATGTCTTCGCGCGTCGCGTAGATGGTCGAATTATCGGAGGCGAGCTTCCATGTCCCGTCACCCTGCTTGATGCCATAATCGAGAATGACCGCGCGACCTCCTGAGCCCGTCGAAGGAACGATCTGGGTGAGATAAGGCGCTTCGTTGCGCGAAGGCATCTCTGCGGGCGAACGGTCGATGGGCGACCATGCTTGCTCGAGCGTCCAGCCAGCTTCGAGCGCGCCGCCATCCCACAGGCGATGTTCGAGCAGTTCGCCGCCAGCACCAAGCCGCACCGCGAGCAGCTCACGGCTGGTCTCAAGGGTCATCCCCCAAGCGCCCAGCACATCGCCCGACTGCGCAACAAGCGTGCGCAGGTTGGGCGCCACCATCGCGGCAGCGCGGCTCTGCGCCAGCTCAGCCAAGCCAACATCGTTCGCCGTCGCGACAGCCAGATCGGTGATCGTGCCAAAGCCTTTGGCGTTTAGCGTGGACGCCCCCTGCCAAGGCGCACGGCCCGCTTCGCCTGCATATTTGGTGACCGTATCGTTCGAGTTAAAGATCGCCTCGAACATCGTCGAAACGCGGCCACTGTCAAAGGTGACGCTGCCATAGGAAAGCAGCTGCGTACCTTGCGGAGTCGTGGCGTTAAGCGCATTATTGGTCAGTGAAAGTTCAACTATTCCGAGCGCGCTCAGCGACTTCAGTTCACCCGCATCGGTCTCGCCGTCCCGGTCAGTATCCTGCCAGACCCGAAGCTCAGACCACATAAGGTCGCCCACGCTGATCTTGCCATCGGCGTTGCTGTCATAAGCCGCCAGTTCCGCATAGCCGCCCTCAAACCGGTTGCCGAACATCTCCGATATGTCATCAATCCGGCCATTGGCGTTGGCATCCAGCACCAGGAAACCGTCGTCGCCCTTCAGCCAGCCCGTCGCCTCGCGGAACATATCACCGTCAACGTCGAAATAAGCCTGGCTTTGATCAATACCGAGCGTTTCCAACCCATCGCCATCAAGATCGATGACCAGCGGATCGCTGCCCTCAGCCCAACCAACTGCCTTAGCAGCCCGGCCAATGGCTGCCGCCATCGATAAAAGCGGATCAAGCATCGCTGCGAATTGCACCAAAACACCAAGTGCACCTGTACCCGCTATAGGCGGCAAAGCAGCAATGATCTGTGCTACCGCAAGCAGCGGGTTGGACTTCTTGAACGCCATGTTCAAGGTTCCTTGGCCCGCGAGATCAAACTGCTCATATCCCCAGCGGCTCGACACGAAATCGAAATTCTTGATGCGCATCGTGCCTGTTATGTCGGTGCCGTCCTGCGGGTCGGTGCTGAACAGTCCCGATGGACCGCCTGTAACCGCCGTCCACAAATCGTCAAACACATTGCCGACGATCAGGTCATAGCCGCCCTGCGCGTTGCGCTCCTTCTTATAGGTGATGAACGGCAGCAGATGATCGAAAAATACACTGTCGCCGGTCGCGAACGCGGCTAGGTTGGCAGCCCCTGTAACACCGGAGGCCACCTGCCACGTAACGAGCGGGCTGCGCGTCTTGACACCGGCTGCAATTCCAACTGCCAATGCCACCGAGGATGCAGCCGCATCGCCGCCCGTCAGCGTGATGCCGTAAAATTTGAGCACATCCTTGTGCTGCGCATCCATGATCGTGACATCGGGCGCATACCAGAAATTGTCGGCATTGGAGCCGTCGTCAGCTATGGTTTTGCGGACAGTGACCGTTTCGCCCTCGGCATTCTTCTCCTGAACAAAATAGGCGCGTTCGCCGCCGCCAAGATCGACGCTGTTCTCAATATCGCCCCAGATGACGCCTTTGGTCGATTTGTTGTAAATCCAGTCTCGACCAAGACCGCCAATAGCCGTTGCCCGCTGTCCACCCTCGACCGACAAAACGATATCGTTCCCGATACCGCCGTCGAGTTTTAAGGTGATGTCTTCAAACGCCCTCGGGCTGGGTGGCAGGTCGGGCAGTTCCTCCAGGAGCAACAGGCCTTGCTCTTCCCGAATGACATTTTCGGCCCTTATCTGCGCGTTTTCCACCTGACGCGCAGCACGTGCAGCGTCCATTTGCGGGTAAAGGGCAGAACCCTTGGCAAGAACCTGGGCGTTGATGCCGACGACAACGTCATTACTGGCGCCACCTTTGGCTTCTCCATAACCGCGATGATAGATTTCATCAAAACCATCCCCGCCATCGACCTTGCCGCCATTGTAGACGAGGAAAAATTCATCCCTGCCGGTGCCGGTTATACTATCAGCAAAACGGTCATCGCGATCATCAATCTTGTATGCCAGTTCCAGAGAGGCAATGGTCGGCTCACCCAAACCACCGGTTAGCAGCTTCTTGATGATCCGTTCGGACGTTCCGTTGGTGAACAGGTTGCCTGGATCCGCAAGCCCCTCAGCCTCAATCGCCTCGCGCAAGCCAAGGTCCGCCGCGATCTTGTTAACCAGCTCCCAACCGTTGGTTACCACATCATAAATGCCATATGCCACCCAAGCTGCGCCAACAACGGCAGCTCCGATGGGGCCCGCTACTGCGGCTCCAGCGATTACTGACGCACCGATAACACCTGCCGAGATAACTGCAGAAGCACCAAACTGAACAACATTGCCTGCAAAAGGTCGCCAATCACCAGTACTGTGCCATGTTTTTAGCGAGTCATAACTCAAGTTCAGAAACTCGACAAAATCTCCCGCAACACCTCCGCCGATCCCCGCCACCAAGCTGATGCGTTCGAGGGAGCGTCCACCCAAGCGCATAGCGTCAGCACCCACAATCGATTCCAGATTGGCATTATTAGCGGTAATCTGGGTTGCCTCGGTCGCTATTGAATTACTCTGAGACTCAGTCTCGGCTGCAAATTGAGCGAGCGTCGCGCCTAGATTCCTTCCATCCCTGCCGAAAAGCAACGAGGCTGCTCGAAACTCCGCCATAGCACGTTGGGTGTGGTCGGAATTATCGGCTATGTGCAAATCAGCGCTGATGCCAACATAGTTACTCAGCAAGATCATGGAGTTGCGAACGCGCGCGCCATCCGACTTGGACGTACCTAACGCCCTTAAAACATCATTTTTCTGCTGATCGTCAATATGCCCCGCCTCGTGTGCGGCTTGGACTGCGCGCTCGACTGAATTATAACGCTCTACGGGATTTGAAACCTCATTCTGGTCGAGGCCTGCGTTGTAGCCATCATAGCGCGCCCGGATCGCTTGCGCCTCCGCGCCCTCGGGATCATTGAAAATGCCAGGATCGAATGCCCCTTCGCGATTGGCGAAGGCAAGTTTCAGATCATTTTCAAATGCCGCGTCCCCCATGACTCCCAAAGGCTTGCCATCGGTACCCTTGATATCGCCATTGGCCAGATCAACATTGAATTTGTGAAAGTCATCCAGTGCTGCTTGAAAGCCTTCGGATGTAATGTGATCAGGGTCATCTGCGTCGAGATTTAGGCGATCAATTAGTCCATCAATGAACTTGATCTGAAAGTTATTCTTTCCCTGCTGCTTGCCGCCCGAACCACTATCACTGCCGTCATGACGAACGGGTCCCCAACCGGCGTCGCGCAGCCATTGTATGAAAGGATGAGAGTCTGACTCATTGGAAATCTGAGCAACAACGTCCCCATCCTTGAACAGGGCAATCTTGTTGCTCGCCATTTCTTTGAGATAGCCATATTGGCGCAGGATCGCTGCACGAGTAGTGCTTGAGTCAAATATCTGTTGCCCGAAGATATGCTCGACTTCGAATTGATAAAATGGCCCTGCCATAACACCCCCAAAAACTATCGCTTATTGTTGCCAGTCAGTCGTTTAGATAACCCGGCAGGTTTTTAGTCGAAATGCCTTGCCAAGCCCGGCATCGGATAAAGCTTGACCCAATGGTCCACTGAGAAAAACCGAGCGCATCAAATTTGATTCCATCCAGACATCCGGGCCATCAAGTGCTGCCCTTGAAACAGCAATATCGTTGTCTTGCATCAATGTCGGCATCGTCCATCGCAGGCCTGCAACCCCGAAGGGATCTTTCCGTTCAGTTTCGTCTGGCAAAAATGCCGTCTTCACATTCCCGAAAATCCAGGTAAAAAACTCGCCTGGGAAGCGCGTCTGATTGTCATCGTGATACACGCCCTCCGAAACCGGATACAGCGCCCCGTCACCCAGATCGAACTGACGTAGAATATTCGCTGCGCGCTCGGAAATAATGTACTGACCATTTGCGCCAAATAAATCGGGGAAGTGTGCTACAGGTTCCTGATCATTCACAATGTCAGCATTGCCCCATATTCGATTGGGGCAGCAATCTGGCGGCACCGGCATGCCTTTTCGAAGGAGCTTTTCCCCTTCAATAAAGCGATCCAAATTGTTTTCCGAAACGTCGTTGGTCACAGTTAAACTGACCTCCGAATCCGCCATCATATCGCTGATCCAAACCGTGTCACTCATGCCGCTTGCTCCGAAAGAATCGCTCTATTATCGTTACTTGCCGTGATTGTCGGCCTTATACAACCAAAGACATGGGGAATGCCGCTTCGCGCCATGCGCTCATTTGATTATCATTAGCCGCCACCGCTACGCGGTGGTTCCGCTGTTCTATGCCCTTGCAATGTAGGATTTGACCTGCGAGAATCGCGTCGCTCTTTGACATTCTAAATATCCCGCCCGCTGCTCCCGAACGGCACCTTGGAAGGCTCCCAAATCGCGGCGCTTCCCACTTCTTTTTTCGTTCGACTTTACTCGGCTTAACTTCACACCATTTCCGCGTACCCTGTGAAGTTTGTGAAGCTAAGAGCACTTTTTTGGCAGTTTTACGTAAAACCGGCTGCAGCAGCGAAATCATCGTCTTTACGTCGCTCTGATACTCTTGCTGCTGTTCGACAGTCCCGTCCGAATAGGTCACCATCACCGGATTGCCGTCTGCATCGACCTTGCCGACATAGCGACCCGCACCGCGCACGCCGTTCACCGTATAGGCCAGCTGCCCGGTTACATTGTCGTAACTCGCGCTCAGCATCTCGGGCCGGAAGTCGATCCCGCCGAGGCTGGTTGCAAAATGAAACTGTGCAGGGGTCAGAAGCTCGACCCTAAATGTGCTGTCGTCGGTCGAGTTCACCTCATCCAGGGTTTCTAAATCGACCGCGAAGTTGCGCAGGTTGAACTCATAGGCCGCGCCGGTCTTCGCCTGCAATTGCAGCGCGCGGTCAAGATTGCGCGCCCAGACGTAGAATGATCCGTCATTGTCGGTAACACGCACGGTATAGTCCACCGCCGTGCCGCCCACAAAATACACACCGATATTTTCGACCGTGATATCGGCCAGCGGATTGGTCTGTATGTCCTCGGTGCGCCATTCGGCCTCAATCGCCTTTGCGTCTTCGCGTCTTTGCGCGAACAAATCCTCCACGCTCGCGTAAGACACCGACGGATCAGACGCGAGCTTCCACGTACCATCCAGTTGCCTGATGCCGTAATCGAGAATGACCGCGCGGCCGTTGATGACCTGCGTAAGATAAGGCGCTTCATCGCGAGCAGGCATCTGGGCCGCAGACCGCGTCGTCGGCGACCATGCCTGTTCGAGCGTCCAGCCAGCATCGAGCGCACCGCCATCCCATAGCCGGTGTTCAAGCAGTTCGCCCGTCGCCGACAACCGTACCGCGATCAGCTCGCGGCTGGTCTCAAGGGTCATCCCCCACGCCCCCAGCACATCACCCGCCTGCGCCACAAGCGTGCGCAGGTTGGCGCTGGTCATTGCCGCCGCACGCGTCTGTGCCAGCTCCGCCAAACCAACATCGTTCGCGGTCGCAACCGCCAGATCGGTGATCGTGCCAAAGCCCTTGGCGTTAAGCGTGGACGCCCCCTGCCAAGGCGCAAGGCCGCTCTCACCGGCGTATTTGGTGACCGTATCGTTCGAGTTGAATATCGCCTCAAACATCGTCGAGACGCGGCCACTGTCAAAGGTCACGCTGCCATAGGAAAGCAGCTGCGTGCCTTGCGGAGTCGTGGCGTTAAGCGCTGTACTGGTCAGCGACAGTTCGAGTATGCCGAGTTGCGTCAGTGATTTTAGTTCGCCCGCATCAGTCTCGCCGTCACGGTCGCGGTCCTGCCAAACCTTAAGCTCAGACCAGACGAGATCGCCGACGCTGATCTTGCCATCGGCGTTGCTGTCATAAGCCGCCAGCTTGGCATAGCCACCCTCAAACCGGTTACCGAACATCTCCGCGATATCGTCAATCCGACCGTTGGCGTTCGCGTCCAGCACCAGAAACCCGTCATCGCCCTTCAGCCAGCCGGTCTTCTCGCGGAACATGTCGCCATCGACATCGAAATAGGCGCGGCTCTCCTGCAAACCTATCGTCTCAATGCCATCGCCATCCAGATCGATCACCAACGGGTCACCTTCCGCCAGCCAGCCATTTTCCTTGGCAAAGCCGGTATAGCGCCGCGCCATATAGTCCACCGAAGCCGCCATCGCCGACGCCAGCATCACCGTTATCAAGCTCTGCGCAATCGGCACGCCCGCGAGGCGCGGTGCCAGCAGGCTGAGGATCGCCATCGGGTTAAAATCGTCAAGGCTGATGCCGAGATCACCTGCTTGCGAAAACACACGGCCTGCGCCCCGGTCGAAATCGACGATACGCATTACGCCCTTGGGGACCGTATTGGCACCGGCTCCACCGAACAGGTTCAGCAGGTCGTCAAGCACATAGCCGACCAGAAGGTCCTTCGTCCCCTCCGCCTCACCATCGACCAACTTGTAGTTGATCCATGGCACAAAGCGGTCGAAGTAAATCAGCGGCTGATCCGACGCCATCCGCCCCAGATTAACCGCCGCTGCCGCCCCCGCCAGACCCGCACCAAATAACGGGCTCACCAGCGCAGACACCGCAAGCGCTACGCTCGTCGCGGTCGTATCGCCGCCGGTCAGCGTGATACCGTAAAACTTCAACCGGTCGCTCTTCTGCGCGTCCATGATGGTCACATCGCGCGCGAACCAGAAATTATCCGCGTTGCTCGCGTTGTCGGCGATGGTCTTGACGACCGTTACCGTCTCGCCTTGCGCATCCGTCTCCTGCGCCAGATAACCCCGCGTCCCATCGGCCTGCTCAAAGCTGTTCGCAACATCCCCCCAGATGGTACCCTTGACCGACGTGTTGTAAATCCAGTCACGGCCAAGACCGCCGATGGTGGTGGCGCGGTCGCCCTTACCAGTCCCGAAGATCGAATTTGCGGTGCCATCGTGGATGGCAAGGACCATGTCATTGCCCTCGCCACCGTCGAGGGTGAGCGCCATGTCCTCGATAGCAACAAGGCTGTCGGGCAGTTCTTCGGGCACCGGAAGTTCGGGCAGGCCGAACGCCCTCAGCATTATATTCTGCGCCTCTATCGCAGCGATCTGCAACCGCCTTGCATCGGCCTTGTCCTGTTGCTCCTGATCAATCGGCGTGCCCGCCTTGATGAACTTTGCTTCCTGCCCGATCACCACATCATTGCCCGCACCACCGCGCGCAGTGCCATAGCCTGTATGGAAGACAAGGTCGTTCCCGCCTCTGCCGTCGACGGTCGTGCCGTTGCGGCCCCACAATATGTCCGCCCCGTTCGAGCGGACCGCATTGCCTTCCTTGTCACGCTTGATGAAATCGCCTTCGTTGGTGCCCAACGCTTCGGTCAGGCGCAGCAGCCGCGTGTTGACATCGCCATCGCGATCGTCGGCGATGATGACGTTCTTCGCTTCATTAAACGCTTCGAAATCGATCCCGAAATATTCAAGAAGGCGCTCCGACTTGACATGTGCTTTGGCAAAACTTTCGCCCGCGCCAAGCTCATCAGGCAAAGCAGACTCGATAATATCCGCCAGTACACCATCGGGGAAAGCGATCTTGTATACTTCGAGGCTGAGCTTGAGCAAGTCGATGGAATCGGCAACCTCACTTGCCAGATAGGCCATGCGCAGCACCGTTCCGAGACCGCCCGTTGCCATCGTCAAAACGGCGTATGTGAACACCATTTTGACGACACCGACAGCTGCATCCTGAAGCATCTCCGGCGTAAGTTCGATGTCGAGCGCATCGATGATGTCTTCAATCTCGACATCGGCTTCTTTGGCAATCTGATAAAGCGAAAGCCCCAAAAGTCCGATTGCCATGAAATCCACAGCGCCTAGCTTATCCGAAAGGCCCAGAAGCTTACCGCCAACTTCGACCGAACCATCCTCGTTATGTTTGAGCTTATTGAATACCTCCTCGAGTCGCCGGAAGGCGTCATTTTTTTGGAGCGCAGCAAGCGCACGTTCGCTACGTGCGCTTACATATCTGGCGATGTCAGTGCCGTTCAGAGTATCGAGCCCTGATTCAAGGGCAATTTTAAACTTTCTGTGGACATAATCGAGGCCGGTACGCTGATCACCGCCGACGTTAAGTTCGCCTAGTCGGCCCCACATGTTGTGCAGATTGCCGAACTCGCCGCCATTAATATCCGCACCTGCATTGGCAGCTAACCGCTCCATCCGTGCAATCGCATCATCGGCGCTGACCACACCCGAAGTTATCCGCGGATCGGCGCGGTTGAGAATGATTTCAGGAGCGATGACAGTCTTGCCATCCAACCCGACTTGGCCTGTATGTAAATCCGCCAAGCGAACGTCGAGCGATTTGAGATTGTTCAGCAGTTCGGCAATATCTGCCCCTGCTTTCAGGCGAAAGCCGCCGTTGCCATCTGGTTCGGCGTAGTCAGCCTGAAACTCGTTCAAATATGCCTCAACCAGCCGGTCATAGGCCTTCCAGTGCCGCCCCTGATGCGCAGTATCGGCAATGTCGCCGCCCATCGTAAGCGCCGCCGCTGAAGCTTCCGCCGTTGCCCGATTTGGCAGATCGAGCCGAAATCCGTTAAAGTTTACCGGATCAATGCTGGCGGAACTGTTCCCAGCCTTCATTGCCTGAAACAGGGGATGTCGATCAATAACATTTTGCGGGATGAGGTGATGGGATTGCGTTGGCATCAGATATAGCCCACTTCACAATTGCGGTCATGCGCCACATAATTCTGCCATTTGTCGAGCAGCTGCCCCATATGCTCTTCCGCGATCCAGGGCCGATCAATCTCATGGCATTCCCGGGCGATGTATATTTCGCGAAACCGCCCCTTACGCAACGCCTTGCAAAAGGCATCCGATACAAACAGCTGATTCCAGCCCAACGGACCGCCAGTCCACAAATGACGCCCATCGATTTGCGGCTTGGAGAGCGAGATTTCTAAAGGCGTCAGTTTCTGAATTAGTCCAAGCTGCGAACTCACGGCACCGTCAACACGGCTAATTCGAAACCACTCGGGCTGATTGTCCGTCAGCACACAATCGATATCGACGTTGCAATTGAAGAAAAAATATTCACCGTCCATCGGACGGCCATCATGATATTGCAGTTCTATGGGTACGAAAAGATGTACCCCGGGTTCGAACTCTTCTGCCAGCGCCTTGAACCGAGCGTTGCAAGCAATGCCATAATCAACAATAAACACGTCCTGTGAAGGCGGCTTCTTTGCTGGCCGACGGCTTCGCGCTGCTTTTGGCACGTTTTTTTCGCTTAGCGGTCGACTCAAAGACAACCCGCTTCCGACAAGGCCGCGCTTCTCGTCGACGGAGTCAGCATCAATCCAGTCGAAGTCGGGACCTGCGTAAGACATATCTTTCTTAATCCACCACGCCATCACGCCGCCTTCCGTAGAAACTCGAATTTAACTTTAGATACAGACAATTGCGCATAGCTCAAACGGAATGCCGCTCCGCGCCATGCGCCTTTGTGATTATCATTCGATACCACCGCGATGCGGTGGCTCCGCTGCAGTTGCCGCACCGCGAGCAGCTCACGGCTGGTCTCAAGGGTCATCCCCCACGCCCCCAGCACATCGCCCGCCTGCGCCACCAGCGTCCGCAGGTTGGGCGCGGTCATGGCGCTGCTGCGCGTCTGTGCAAGCTCGGCCAACCCGACATCGTTCGCGGTCGCAACCGCAAGGTCGGTGATCGTGCCAAAGCCCTTGGCGTTTAGCGTATCCGCCCCCTGCCACGGCGCAAGGCCGCTCTCGCCTGCATATTTGGTGACCGTATCGTTCGAGTTAAAGATCGCCTCGAACATCGTCGACACACGGCCCGTATCAAACGTCACGCTGCCATAAGACAGCAACTGCGTACCTTGCGGAGTCGTGGCGTCAAGCGCGGTTGTGCCAAGGCTCAGTTCACGGATTCCGAGCGCTGACAGGCCCTTCAGCTCGCCGCTGTCCGTCTCTCCATCACGGTCAGTATCCTGCCAGACCTTGAGTTCTGACCAGATGAGATCGGCAACCGAAATCCTGCCATCATTATTGCTGTCATATTGCGCAAGTTCGGCATAGCCTAGCTGCATGCGATCGCCGAACATCTCCGCTATATCGTCAATCCGCCCGTTGGCGTTCGCGTCCAGCACCAGAAAGCCGTCATCGCCCTTCAGCCAACCCGTCCGTTCGCGGAACAGGTCGCCATCGACGTCGAAATAGGCGTTGGTTTCCGCGAGGCCGATGGTTTCGATGCCGTCGCCATCAAGGTCGATCACCAACGGATCGACTTCAAGCGACCAAAGCGCTCCCTTGGCAAGACGCAGTGCTGCTGCCGCCGTCCACGCCGCCGCATCGCCCAGCGTCAGCACTTGATAGGCCATCATCAAACTCTGCGCGATGGGTACGCCCTGCACCAACGGCGCCAGCGCAGCTATTGCATAGGCCGGATTGAAATCCCGGAATAACATGCCAAGATCGCCCGTCTTGGCTCCGCCCAGTGCCTGAAAGCCCGAGGTCAAGCCGCCGACCTTGGCCATGTCATAATCTTTGACGATCATGCGCGTGCTTTCGCCCGTGCCGCCAAAAAGGCTGCCGATCACACTGGTCACCAAATTGGTGATCACCAGATCTTGGCCACCATTGCCATTGTCGACCAGCGTATAGGCCATGAATGGCAGGAACGTATCGTAATAGATCGGGCCGCGTCCCGAACGCCCACGTATCGCATTGACCGTCGCCGCCGCGCTCGCGGTCAAGCCATTGACCGTCCCTGCAACCATCAGGTTGCCGCTGCGCGCACCTGCAAAAAGCGACCACGCACTCGAGCCAACCTCTCCTCCGGTCAGCGTGACCCCGAAAAACTTGAGGACGTCATCTTTACCGGCATCCATGATCGTCGTGTCGCCAGCATACCAGAAATTATCCGCATTGCTGCCATCGTCGGCGATCTCGATGGTCTGTCCATCGACTATGGCAATGCGACTGCCATCCGCCTGCTCGACGCTGTTCGCTATGTCACCCCAAAGTATGCCTTCGGCCGAGGTGTTGTAAATCCAGTCGCGGCCAAGACCGCCAATGGTGGTCGCCTTCTCGCCTAATATGGTGATGACCCAGTCATTGCCCTCGCCAGCGTCGAGGGTAAGCGTGTAATCCCTGTCCGCCCGGACGACGCCTTCGATCAGCTTTGGCTTTGGCTTGGGGTTGGCGGGGTCGTCGAGACCACTGTCGCGATCATCCTGCCATCGCTCCAGCGCCGCAGCCTCCATCTCGCGCAGTTCGCGCGCGGTCGCCGCCCCAAGCGGTTGCTCCTCCCACTCCCATTCGCCCGTTTCGTTCGTCTTCCACTCCCCCCACTTCGCGCCGAACTCCACGCCGACGATCTGGCCTTGCTTGATCTCCTCCGGCAGCCATCCGATCAGCATGTCGTTGCCGTCTTCGCCGTAAACTTCACCCGCGCTTCGATGGATGAGCCAGTTATTCTCCTCGCTGCCGATCAGCATCGACAGGTCGTCGCCAACCAGTATGTCGTTCGCATCGCCGACCCAGGCCGCGCTTTCTTCGGCGGTCCATTCGATCGCGCTGCCGGTCACATATTCAAGGCCAAGCTCGGTGCCTTCCGCCAGCGCCTTCTTTGCCTGGTCAAGATAACCGCCGACCATATTCTCAAACGCGGTCAGGCTGTCATCGATCGACTTGACGATCTTGTAGGTCACACCGTCATGATCGAGCAGGTCGCTCTCCACAAGGCTGCTCACCACCTGCCGGATCGCAAAATAGCCGCCCACGGCCCCCAGCGCGAACCAGCCCACTGGCCCAGCCATCGCCGCAGCACCCACCATCAGCGCCACCGTCGGCAGGCTCTCGATCGCCTCCTTCGCCGCTACTTTCAGATAATCCGCAATCCGGTCCGGATCATAATCGCGCCGGGCAAACTCCACCCACAGATTAGCAATCGACAACACACCCGTCGCAAGGCCAGCACCCACACGGATGCGATCGATACTGCCATCGGGCTTCGAAATGAAATCCCGGAACTTCTGCGTCGAGGCATCAAACGCGCGGCGGATGTCGGCAGGAAGGCGGTCGCGCGCAAAATCAAACGCTTCGAGGGTCAGTTTAGCCCGGTTAATGGAGTAGTCCGCCCACTGCGTGAGCTTCGACTTATCAGACCGATTTTTGCGGACATATTCGCGTTCGAGTTTTTTCAAGCTGTCGGTTTGATTGTTCGGATCGGCATCCACCTGCATCCGCTCGACTTCGGCCGCGAAATCCCTGAATGCCTGCGATTTCAGGACCTCGTCGAGCTTTTTGCCGTTAGCTACAGAATCTTCGTCAAAATAACCCGCCGTGACGCTTTCGCGTGCCTTGATATAGGCCGCAACCCGTGGGTGCAGGTCAGCAGGATCTTCGGGCACCCAGATACGCCCATAATCGGGAATGACAGTGCGGATAGCATTACGATATTCGAAATCCTTCGCCGGATCGGATACATCGAATGTACCGTCATTGGGAACTTGAGCTGCAATTATCTGCCACAATTTCGAATTGCGTGCATTGCTGTCCAGATGCGAATTCTGAACGGCATCAGAGTTCAGATAGTCCTTGGTGCTCTGGTCGCCAAAGTCGCTTGTTCCCGAACGCCAGTCGGCATTGTTATTGGCAATGCCACTGGGACTAAAATCACCGCCAGCGCCGATGCGGTCTAGCGTTTCCTGATCAAGATTAAGCAGCGCATTGTAACGCTGGTAAATATAGAAATCGCGGGCGACCGCGCGGCGTGCCGCTTGTTTTTGGTCTTCAGTAAGGTCTGGATTACCATTGATACTTGCCAATCGTTCGTCAAGAGTATTCAATACCGTCCGGCGCTGACCATCGGGATCATATTGCGCCTTGTTCAACTCATCAGGATGCGGGCCGTCATGGTTGGTAACTCCCAGCACCATCCCGCCGCGCTGCGATTGCGCCAGCATTTCACCATTAGAGGATGAGTCGACGCCGATGCCAAACTGTGAGAGTGAGCCGAATTTGGCGTTGAAGCCATTTCGCGTCCAGTTATCCGTCCCTACTTGGTGCGCGCCCTGAAAGCCGCTGCCGCCTACCGCCGCACGCTTGCGGGGATTGATAATGTCCTTGAGCCATTGCGGATAAGGAAGCTGCGGAAAATTTGCCATATTGTGGTTTCCCAATCGCGCTTAAACAGATTCACGCGGCGTTGCGGCAACGCCGGTCATGCCGCTCGCCAGCAAGGCTTCGGCAAATGCATCGGAGCACAAGCCATTTCCGAATGTTAATAAATGGGGGTCATGCCAGATGTGACGCCCCGCGACCTGGCTATTGCTAAAAATTAGTTCTGCATTTGGAATCGGAGTGAATTCAAATGTATTTGTATCCATAATCTCCCGTATCCAGTGTCCATCGTTGGGATTATCCTTTGACGCCCTCCACATATAAGTGGTCCGTTCTCGGTCCACGCTATCCAACCTCTGCCCCACGATGAACCAGTAATATGTCGCGACCGGTTCGCCATTTTTCGACTGGTAAATATCGACCGGCACAAATTGATGGACGCCCGGCTCGAACTGCTCAACCAAGTCTTTGAAACGGGAAGATACAATGAACCATGGCAGCACGTCCGGCAGCGGTGGCGTTGACCCTGTTGCCCAAAGCACTTTCTTGGGCAGCGTGTCGGGATCGAGCCAATAGCCCTGTTCGCGCGGTTGCACATGCTCCTTAAGCGAACTTGGATGCACCTTATCCGGATGGGCGTATTTGATGCGGTTATGCACATCATCAATCGGCATATCAAGAATGTCCCACTTCGTCTCGGCATAGCGCTCGATGCCGTCACCCGAAGCTGAAAGATAATACACCATCACATAGCCCTTTGCAGAATTACACTATTGTCATTTGCCGCATAAACGCTTCTCGAAAAAAGGTTTTTACTTGTCACCAGCCAGTTGTTCTCCTCGCTGCCGATCAGCAGCGACAGATCGTCGCCGACAAGGATGTCGTTGCCCTCACCAACCCAGGCCGCGCTTTCTTCCGCCGTCCATTCGATCGCACTGCCGGTCACATATTCAAGGCCAAACTCGGTGCCTTCCGCCAGCGCCTTGTTTGCCTGGTCAAGATAGCCGCTGACCATATTTTTAAATGCGGTCAGCGCATCGTCGATCTGTTTGACGATGCGGCCGACAGAAAGCGAGAGCTTCAGGACCGGATCAATCATAAAACGATCCGTCACTTGGATAAAATTATCTTCAATCGCCATCACGCCACCTCCCGCGCAGCACGCGCGCAAATCCACCCTCGTACCAACGCGTTCACCGCGCCAGTCCGCCAAATCCCAATATTATAGAGCTCACGACCCCCGGATGCCCCATCTAGATTCGCGCACAATGCCATGCGCGGCGGGGATTACAAGATTAAAATTAAATGATTTTTTCCTTTTTGGCGCACCCTGCTCCAGCGTCATTTTGGTGATATATTTATGGCAACGGGGTGACATTGGCGGGTTTCCTTGATCGCCGAGCCTTCAATTCCGACAAATCCCCCTTCTTCCACACCAGATACGTTGACAGGGGCGGCGGAGTGGTTAGGCATCGGCGCAAATCAAACGAGATATCGAATCGATAAGAGGATGGAAAACATGGCGAAAAAGGGATCAACGGCGAACGGCAATGGCGCGGCGAAGGCGGCGAATGGCTCGGCTAAACCGGCTGATGACGCAGCGAAACCGGCAGCGGCGAGTGCTGCGAACAGTGCGGACGATGCCACGCCGCCAATGGACCCGGAAATCCTCAATAAAATCGCTGCCGTGCGTAGCCATGTGCGCGAGAGTTTTGGTAAGGCCGTCATGGCAATGATGATGTTGCCGCGCTATCGCAGCCAGACTTTGGGCGACTTGCAGCATCTGGTGCTCGAACCGCTGATCCGCGACCGGATTGCGATTGCCTATCTCGGCGACAAGGAGAAGAGCGCACTCGCCGATATTTCCGGCATGGCGATCTGGGCCAGCGTGTCGGAAGAGGCGGACGGGCGGATCCGCGAACAAATTCGCGCGGGCGTGTTCCCGTTGCGGTTGAAGGCGGAGGATTGGAATTCGGGTGATATCAACTGGTTACTCGATGTAATCGCCCCCGACCAGCGCACCACCGCCAGCGTCATCGCCAATTTCAAGCAAGTGGTGAAGGAAGGCGGTTTGCGCCTGCACCCCGTGATCACCAAGCTGGTCGATGAAGAAACGCTGAAGAAAATGGGTGCCGAAAAGATCGACACGCCCGACGCAAAAGCAGCTTGACGCGGACGGCGGGGATCACATCCCTCACCCGATAATTGAAGTAATGATAAAGTATTAGGGCGCGCGAGTACTTTTACCGTTCTCGCCCGGCTTCATCCATGGTTTGCGCAATGGGTGACAGCAGGAAATCAATAATCCGCCGCTCGCCGGTTTTGATCTCGGCCTGCGCGGCAAGGCCGGGGCCGATGATCTGGTCACGTCCACGCACGCGGATGGTGCGCTTGTTGAGGCGGATACGGGCGGCATAGACCAGACCCTGTTGTGGTTGGGCGCGCCCTTGGTCGTCGCGCTGCGCCTGTTGGCCGGGTTGGCTCATATCGATGGCATCGCGGCTGATGCTTTCGACCACGCCGGGGACGATGCCGTAATCGGTGAAGTTGAACGCCTCCAGCTTCACGCGGACCGGCTGGCCCTCGCGGATGAACCCGATATCCTTGTTCATGATATTGGCCTCTACCACCACGGTCGCATCATCGGGGACGATGATCATCAGAGCCTGCGCTGGTTGCACGACGCCGCCAACGGTCGAGATGGCGAGTTGCTGGACAGTGCCTGACACGGGTGCGCGCAGTTGCTGGAACTCTGCGCGCCTCGCCGATTTGGTCACCTCCTCGCGCGACAGCCCGGTCTTTTCTTGCGCGTCGGAAAGTTGGGTTACGGCGTTCTTGCCAAAGCTGCCCTTCAGCCGCATCAGTTGCGCATCGATATTGGCCATCGCCGCACGCGCCTTTGAAGCGTTGGCCTCTTGCACCGCGATGTTCTGGATATGCTCGACCTTTAGCTGCTCATATTCAAGCAGGCGGATTTTGGAGAAATAGCCTTTGTCCGCCAGCTCTTGCCGCGCGGTAAGTTGCTGTTCGATCAGCGGTAGCGTTTGACGGAGCTTGCTGATCTCGGCTTCCGATCCGGTGAGCTCGGCTGCACGTTCGGCGCGTTGCTGGATCAGGCTGGCGCGTTCGCCCTCATATTCGGCAATCGACGAACGGACAAAATCGCCTTGGGTTGCGGCAACCTCTGCGGAAGTTCCAGCGGGCGCCCTGAACCGCGAGCCACGGCCTTGCAGATGATCGAGCAACGCCGAGTTGCGTGCAGCGATGACTTCAGCGGTGAGCAGGCCTTGGCTGGCCTGTGCGGCATCTGCTCCGGCCAGCGTCGGGTCAAGTTCTACCAGCAGCTGCCCGGCCTCAACATGCTGGCCGTTCTTCACATGGATCTTGCGAACATAGCCGATTTCGATTGGCTGTATGATCTTGACATTGCCCGACGGGATGACCTTCCCGCTGGCGGTGGCGACTACATCGACCTTGCCGATGAACGACCAGATGAGCGCGATCATGAACAGACCGCAGACCGACAGCAATAGCCAGCGCAGGCCTGGGCTTGGCGGCTTTTCCATGATCTCCAATGCCGCTGGCAAAAATTCATGATCGGATTGCGGCTTGGCATTCGCCTGTGCTGCATCCTGCTGTTTCCAGCTTTCCTTAAGCACTGCCCAGTGCCGCACTAAATTCGGGAACCAGCGCTCGATCATGGCTTGATGCCCATTTGCTTATTGTAGAGCATGGCGTAGCGCCCGTTGGCCGCCAACAACTGGTCATGCGTACCGGCTTCGGTGACCTCACCTGCCTCGACGGTAATGATGCGGTCGCACTGGCGCACTGCCGACAGGCGGTGCGCAATGATGATCACAGTGCGGCCCTGGGCAATACTGGCAAGATTGTCCTGGATGATCTCTTCGCTTTCGGCATCGAGCGCCGAGGTCGCTTCGTCGAGGATCAGGATACGCGGGTCGTTGATGAGGGCGCGGGCAATCGCCATACGCTGCCGCTGCCCGCCCGACAGGTTACCGCCGCGTTCATCGATGATCGTGTCATAGCCGTGATTAAGCTCGAGGATGAACTCGTGCGCACCTGCTAGTTGGGCAGCCGCCATCACCGCCTCCATCGGTCGTGTCGGGTCGCCAAGCGCGATATTCTCGCGCACCGAGCGGTTGAACAGGATATTCTCCTGCAACACCACGCCGATCTGGCGGCGGAGCCAGGGCGGATCCACCAGCGCGAGATCGACGCCGTCGACCAGCACGCGGCCTTGCTCTGGAATGTAGAGCCGCTGCACTAGCTTGGTCAGCGTCGATTTGCCCGACCCAGACGGCCCGACAATGCCCAGCATCTCGCCTGCTTTTACTTCAAGGCTCACGCCGCGCAGTGCCTCCGGCGCATCGGGGCGGTAGCGGAACCGGACCTTGTCGAACTGGATCGATCCATTAATCGGCGGCAGGCTGGCGCGGTTGGGATTATATTCGGGTTCGGCAGGCGAGTTGAGGACGTCGCCCAGGCGCTCGACCGATATCCGCACCTGCTGGAAATCCTGCCACAATTGCGAGAGCCGCAGAATCGGCGCGGCGACCCTGCCTGCTAGCATGTTGAACGCGACCAGCGAGCCGACGGTCAGCGCACCTGCAATCACCGCCTTTGCCCCGAAGTAAAGGATGGCAACGGTGGTCAACTTCGACACGATCTGGATCAGATGGCTGCCCCAATTGGCAAGCTTTGCCACATCGAAGCCGACAGTCGTGTAGCCTGAGAACAGCTTCTCCCACCGGTCGCGCATCTGCGGCTCGACCGCCATGGCCTTCAAAGTGCCGATACCCGTGACGCTTTCGACCAGAAACGACTGGTTCTCAGCCCCACGCCGGAATTTCTCCTCAAGCAAATTGCGCAAGGTCGGTGAGATGAACACCGAGATCGCAACATATAGCGGGATCGAGAGCAGCACGATCAAGGTCAGAAACGGCGAATACATGAACATCACCGCGAAGAACACGATGGTGAAAAACAGGTCGATGACCACAGTGACGGCATTGGAGGTCAGGAACTCGCGGATGCTCTCCAGTTCGCGGACACGCGCGATGCTGTCGCCCACCCGGCGCGCCTCGAAGTAACTGATTGGTAGGTTGAGCAAATGCCGGAACATCTTTGATGATAGCTCGCTATCGACGCGGTTGGTGGTGTGCGCGAACAACCAGTTGCGAAGGCCCGACATCAGGGTCTCGAAGATCAGCACCACCGCCAAACCGAACGCCAGCACATCGAGCGTGGTCATCGACTGATGCACCAGCACCTTGTCGATCACCAGCTGGAAGAAAATGGGTGAAACCAGACCCATAAGCTGCAGGAAGAACGACCCGATCAAAACATCGCGTAAAGGCTTGCGGTATTTGACCAGCGCCGGAATGAACCAGCTAATGTCGAATGGTCGCTTGTCCCCCGCCATCGCCTCGCGCGAGGTCATCAGCAGCAATCGGCCAGCGAATTTCTCTGCCGCTTGCGCCTCAGTCCATACTTCGGGCCGCTCGGCGTCACCGCGCTGGATCAGATAGCGTGGGTTGAGGCTCTCATCCTCAATCTTCAGCAAGATTACCGCATCGCCGCCGATGGTCTCAGCCAAAGCGGGCAGTGGCACCTTGCGGACCTCGGCGAGCTTTATGTCCTTGATCCGCGCGATTAGGTCGAGCCGTTTGGCAATCCTGGCTAGGTCCTCTAGGCTATACGGATCGTCGCCCTTGCCGCGTTCATGCGCAATCTGCTCAGGGTCGGCAGGTGTTCCCAGAAACTTGGCGAGCAGAACAAAGCAGGCGAGCGAAGGATGGGCATAAGGCAGTGCCGCAGCCTCAGGCCCGGGCGCATGCTCACCATGCCCCAATTCCCCATCAACAATGTCCACGCGCGACCCCGAATCCCCTATTCAACCGCGCTGTTAGCAAATGTTGGCGAGTATAGTAACGGGAAATGAGATAGACTGTTCAGCGAGGCAGCATGTCTTTACCGAAAGTAGATGAAGCTGAATATTAATGACGCCCGTTGCGTATCAAGCAATTGATCCATTCATCTATTTCAGTTTCGATCCAGACTGCGCATTTGGGACTGATCGACCTTGATCTGGGGAAACGGCCCTCTTCCATCTTGCGATAGATCGTAGAGCGACCGAGTCCAACTCGCTTCATCACTTCAGGCAAACGGATAAGCCGTATTGGCTTTGTAAGAAACAAATCGGCCTTACGGTCGTCAGCGGCTTCAGGTGGGCAAGCGCAGCTTCAGCGACTTCACCGGGGTAGCTGGTTTCTTCAGCCACCCAATCGCGGAAGGTCGAACGAAACCCGTGGACAGTTACGCCGGCGTCCATGTCGCGCAAGATTTTGAGTAGCGTCATATCGGATAAAGGGTGTCTCAATTTCTGGCCCGGAAATACCAAATCGCTTGCCGGAACACGGAAAAGTTTGGCGCGGCTGAGCAGGTCAACCGCTGCATTGCTGAGCGGAACGACGTGCGTCTTCCCTGCCTTCATTCTTGCAGCTGGAATGCTCCATAGTTGCTGCTCTAAATTAATCTCAGCCCATGTCGCGCCGCGTACTTCGCCTGAACGCGCTGCGGTCAGGATGAGATACTCAAGGGCAAGCCGTCCGACCGTTATACGTTCCCGTATTTTGGTCAGCATTACGGGTATCCCTGCAAAAGCGAGTGCCTCGAAATGACCGCGTTGCTTTGGCTGACGCGGTAGTCCCCTTGCAACCGAACGTAGAGGCGCCTCAGTGGTTCTAAAGCCTTTAGCATGAGCCCAATCAAGCACAGATCCGATACGTTGACGGACACGCCGTGCAGTCTCTGGTTTTGTTAGCCAAATCGGCGCTAGCACATTCCGGATCGACGGCCCTTCGATCTCACTGACAAGGCGATCACCAATCGCTGGGAACGCATAGGCCTCCAGCGTTGATAGCCACTGTGCCTGATGCTTCCCGTTCTTCCAGCCCGCCTTATGCTCTGTATGCACTTGAAGCGCCGCATCGCGAAAGGTCGGGATGACTTCTAGCGCTTTCTTGCGCTCGGCGACCGGATCAATACCAGCGCGCACTTCTTTGCGCATCTTCGACGCAGATTCTCTCGCGTCGGCAAGCGATAATGACGACAACGGACCTAAGCCGATGTCCCGCCGCCGCCCGCCGGATTGCACCCGCACGACCCAGCTGCCTTTGCCGGACTTCCCGATATCAAGCATCAACCCATCGCCGTCGGAATAACGGCCCGGATTCTTGAGATTACGAATCTTCAAAACAGTTAGATTACCCATGTGTCCGCCAAACTCCTTCCTGTCCCCACGTTTTTCCCACACTATGCACTGGAACCATGAGAACATATAAGGAACAATGGAAGCATGCAAGTGCATCGAAAGCCCGCATGTCTGCGGGCTTTTTGGATGCTAACGGACACTTGTGGAAATACAATATGGCGGAGAGATAGGGATTCGAACCCTAGGTACCCTCACGGGCACGCCGCATTTCGAGTGCGGTGCTTTCGACCACTCAGCCATCTCTCCGCATGTCACAAGGGCTGGTCAATACCGGAAATCCGGCGCGCCCCGATGGCAGAGCGGGGCCAATAACCGAAGTTTTTTGCTTTGCCAAGCGCAAGGTTGATTTGGGCAGCAATTGCCCCGATATTAGAGGAATGGAAGACTCTCCCCTACCCCCTAACATATCCGAGGCACGTTTCACGATCGGCGACGTGGTGCGCCACCGCATCTTCGATTTTCGCGGCGTTGTCTTCGATATAGATCCGGTATTTGCCAATAGTGAAGACTGGTATCAGTCGATTCCGGAATCGGTGCGCCCCGCGAAAGACCAGCCATTCTATCACCTGTTCGCCGAAAATTCAGACAACAGTTATATCGCCTATGTCAGCCAGCAAAACCTGCTACCCGATACTGAACATGGCCCGGTTAACCATCCAGCGATACCGGGAATTTTCGAAGGCTTTGGTGGTCAAAGATACGAACTGAAACGCGCTATGTTGCAGTAATTCACTGCTTCGGCATTGCAGCGATCCATTCCTCCAGCAATTTTACGCCTTCGTCGTGCACTGTCGCGCGCCCCACTTCAGGCATTGCTATACCGGGATCGGTGCTTTTCATCCGGTTCACCAGGATTGATTGGTCGGGATGTCCGGGTTCGATGATGAAATCCATGTCACCACTCGCCCTGCCCGCAGCTACCGGACGTTTGCCGATCCCGAAAGCTGTGACGTCGCGGGCGGAACCGTCGAGAATCAAGCCGCTATTGCTCGCTGATCCTTTCGGCGCATGACAGTGGCCGCAATTGACGCGCAAATAAGCGCGGGCGCGCTGATCGAGTGTGCCTGATTTCGGATCGCCCCACGTTGCTTCGGGCTTCGTCGTGATAGCAAGCTTAGCGAAGGCGGCATTATCGGCAGACCGCTCGAAAACTACGTTCTGCATGACCGGGCCGATTGGCAGGACCGCATTATCGGACGAATGGCATTGTTTGCACTGGTTCTTGTTGGGAACGGCATAGCTGATAGTCACGCTCTGCCCGTTCGGCTTTTTGAAGTGCACAGGCACACGCGTACCGCCGACCCGCAGATCGGCATCTTTGCCATCCACGCGCCAAACATAGGGTAATGCAACCCAGCCTTCCGCGCGATGAAGCAGAAGGCGCGTTTCGATTATCTTCAGCGTTCCGTTTTCCGACGAATAACCAAAGCTTTTGATCAGCGCCGTACCGAGGGGAAAAGCAATCTTGCCTTCGGCATCCGCCGTCACTTTGGCACCCGCTGGCAAGTAGATAAATCGCTCTTTCTCGGCATAGTCGGAGAACAACGGTGTTCGCAACGTATAAGGAATAAGGGCGGAGGAAGGCTTGCTTGGTCCATCCTCAAAAAAACCAAATGCAGACAAGGTGATAGGATTACCGCTGTCGGTAATCGCTGCATCCGAGATAACAGGCTTCGATTGCGCCGTCGCCACCGCTGCTACAAATAACGCCAGTGCTAGCAATATAAGGCGCATCAGCGGACAGCGGCCTCCATCGATTCCGGCAACTTGATTGTCGGTAATCTGGCAGGTCGAACGGTCGCAAGAGCTAACGGCACCGGTTGCGCCGTACTAGGGTCCGCCGTTATATCCTTGAGCCCGAGCGAGAGCGCCATCACCTGGTCGCCAATGATCGGCGCTTTCTCCGACCCGCCTGCGCCATCCCAGAAAATCTGCGGAAAGCTTCCGCCCATGGCCGCTGCGACTTCTTTGCCGCCACGGAACTGCGGATCCCATCCAGCGCGGCCATGCTGATTATCCCAGATCACGACGTCGCGCGGTAGCGGATCATATTTCGGGTCGGTATGTGGGTAGCGGTAACCGACGACCATGATGTTGGTCGTGCCGTTCTCACCTATCACATTGT
Source organism: Sphingomonadales bacterium (assembly GCA_031406495.1). Classification (GTDB taxonomy): domain Bacteria; phylum Pseudomonadota; class Alphaproteobacteria; order Sphingomonadales; family Sphingomonadaceae; genus Sphingorhabdus_B. The sequence goes on from JANOHL010000118.1 coordinate 23,086, forward strand.
CGAATATCTCGACATTGCGGTTGGCCATCACCATGACGCCAGTACCTGTGGGCACATTGGCGACAATGTTGCCCTTCGGCGCAAAATTCTGCGTCATGTTGTCGACGATGATATTGTCGAAAACTCGGACATTATGCCCGCCCATTTTTGGCAAATTAGGCAGATCGAACACAAGCACGCCGCCGGTGTTTTTTGTGGCGATGTTGTCGTGGACGTCGGCATTGTAGCTGTTCTCGATTTCGATCCCCGCAACATTTTCAAGCACGGTGGAATCGCGAACGATGATATTGTCAGACTGTCCGACATAGATGCCGGCATCGGATGCACCGCGAACCAGCACAGAGTCCACCAAGACGTCTTTGCTCTCGACAGGATAGATCCCGTATGCGCCATTGGTCGGCTTTGGCCCACCGGTCCATTCGACGCGGAGTTTGTGATAGACGATCCGGTCAGCACCCTTCGACTTGATGCCGTCACCCTTGCTGTTCTCGACCGCAAAGTCGCGCAGGATTACGTCGTCGGACGTTACCAAAAGCCCTTCGCCTGCACCTTGCTGGCCGGAGAAATCGAGCACGCTTTCCTTTGCGCCCTGCCCTTTCAATGTAACCTTGTTGACGTCAAGCGAAAGCCCGTCGGTCAGCGTAAAACGCCCCGCCGCCAATTCGACTACATCGCCTGGTTCAGCGGCAATCAGCGCCTCTTGCAGCCGTTCCTGCGCACCGTCACCGGGCGCGACCGAGATCGTCTTTGCAAATACGGGTTGAACAAGCGCGCACAGGGCTGCACTGGCGATAGCGATTTTCCTCATCCTCATGAGCGTAGAGATGCCCGATGAAAGAGCGGTTGCCAAGCCCGTTTAGGGCGCGTCGCCTAATATCCAGTCGACGCCGACATCAGCATGGATTTCGGTGCTGTCGTAGATCGGCAGGACGTTGGCTTTAGTATCGACAATCATGTCGAGTTCTGTGCAGCCAAGAACGACCGCCTTGATGCCTTCCTGGTCGATCTCGGTGATGATCGTTTTCAATTTGCGCTCGGATTCGCGCGTTGCTTTGCCAATCATCAACTCTTCGTAGATGATCCGGTCGAGGTCTTTGACATCGTCCATCTCGGCGGGGAGCAACGTGACGCCGTGCTTCACCAACCGCTGGCGATACCAGTTTTCGGCCATGACGTTCGACGTACCGAGCAGTGCTGCGGACTGCACACCCGCCGCCTTCATTTTTGCGCCAACCGCGTCTGCAATGTGGATGACCGGAATGGACACCGCCGCGACAACGCGGTCGTGCACCTTGTGCATGCTGTTCGCGCAGACGAGTATCGCCGTCGCGCCCGCATCCTCAAGCCGCTTTGCCGACGCTATCAAAACTTCGGCGACATTGTGCCAGTCCTGATCGGTGGTGGCTTTTTGAATATCACAGAAATTGAGGCTCTCGATGATCAGCGGCGCGTTGCATGTGCCGTTCGTGCGGCGCACGACCTGCTTGTTGATTCGGTTGTAATAAGTCTCGGACGAGTACCAGCTCATCCCGCCAATCAGGCCCAATTTACGCATCAGTGTTGCAGTGCTTTCACAATATCTTCGACCATTTTCTTTGCATCGGCCAGGAGCATCATCGTTTGGTCCATATAGAATACGTCATTATCAACCCCGGCATAACCAACCCCGCACATCGAGCGTTTGATAAAGAACACGGTTTTCGCCTTATCCACATCGAACACCGGCATGCCATAGATCGGCGACGACTTGTCGGTTTTTGCCGCCGGATTGACCACGTCGTTCGCGCCGATGATGAACGCGACATCGGTTTGCGCGAATTCGCTGTTGATGTCTTCCAACTCGAACACCTCATCATAAGGCACGTTCGCTTCGGCAAGCAGCACGTTCATATGCCCCGGCATACGCCCCGCCACAGGATGGATCGCATATTTGACGCTGACGCCTTCTCTCTTGAGGACATCAGCCATTTCGCGCAGAATATGCTGTGCTTGCGCAACCGCCATGCCGTAGCCGGGCACGATGATAACGCTCTCGGCTTGCTTCATCATATAGGCAGCATCCTCTGCCGAACCCCGTTTCCACGGACGGTCGGATTTCGCCTCGCCACCGGACGCAGAAGGAGCCGCACCGAAGCCGCCTGCGATCACCGAAATGAAGCTACGGTTCATCGCCTTGCACATGATGTAGGACAGGATCGCACCCGATGAACCGACCAGCGCGCCAGTGATGATCATCGCGGTATTATGCAGCGTGAAACCCATCGCGGTGGCGGCCCAACCCGAATAACTGTTCAGCATCGACACCACGACTGGCATGTCAGCACCACCAATCGGGATGATAAGCAGGAAGCCGATAAGGAAGGCCAGCGCTGTAACTGTCCAGAAAATCCAAGGGGACTGGTCGATAGTGAAATAGCCGATCAGCCCGACAATCGCCAAAAGCGTGCCGAGATTGATAACGTGGCGCAGAGGCAACATAATCGGCGCGCCCGACATATTGCCGTTCAATTTCAGGAACGCGATAACCGAGCCGGAGAAGGTGATTGCACCGATAGCGACGCCAAGGCCCATTTCAACGCGGCTGACCGGGTTGATAAGGCCATCGGCACCAGTAATTCCGAAAGCTTGCGGGTTCAGAAACGCCGCGGCCGCCACCAATACCGCCGCCATACCGACCAGAGAGTGAAACGCCGCCACAAGCTGCGGCATATCGGTCATTGCGATCTTTCGCGCCGTCACCCAACCGATACCGCCACCAATGGCAATCGCACCGATGATTTCTATCGGATTAGCAACTTGATGAACCGCTAAAGTGGTGCCCACGGCAAGCACCATTCCAATCATTCCAAATCGATTGCCGCGCTGCGACGTCGAAGGAGAAGACAGGCCGCGCAACGCGAGAATGAAACAAATACCTGCAATCAGGTAGATGAAGGGAGCAACCCATTCGGGCATGGCGGTTACGTCATGCATCCTTTAGCGCTCCTTTTTCTTGTACATTGCGAGCATGCGGGCAGTCACCGCAAAGCCGCCGAAGATATTCACACTCGCCATCGCCACGGCAATGAGGCCGAGCCATTTGGCGGTTGGCGAGCCTTCTGCAGCAGCAGCAATCAACGCGCCGACGATAATCACCGAAGAAATCGCATTCGTGACCGCCATCAGCGGAGTGTGGAGCGCAGGAGTGACGGACCACACGACATAATAGCCGACGAAGCAGGCCATTACGAATATGGATAGGATCGAAATGAAGTCCATTGTTACTCCTAATCCTCCCCGGAACGGGGAGGGGGACCGTCCGAAGGATGGTGGTGGGGGCTCGTCGCAATCGCAACGATCGCGTTGACGGCCTCTTGAGTGTCACGCATTACATCGGCTGCATTCAGCCGAACGATGCGAAACTGCTTTTGGGAGATGGCTTCATCTCTCTTGCGGTCACGTTCTGCCACTGAAGCGATGTTGTGCACTTGACCATCTACCTCAATGACCAAAGCAGCTGAAGCGCAGAAGAAATCGGCAACATAATCGTTCGTGACCGGATGCTGACGACGGAATTTCAGATTTTCTGGCCGTAACCGCAAATACTGCCATAACGCAACTTCAGGCGGTGTCATTTCGCGTCGCAATCGTCGCGCCCGCGCAACGATAGGGCGTGGCAGGGGCCGAGAGCCCCCTCCACCACGCTTCGCGCGGTCCCCCTCCCCGTTCCGGGGAGGATTAGGTGAAGCGTCCTCGCTCAACCCAACAATCTCTCGTTCACGACCTTACCATCCTTGGTAAGCCGGATCGCCGCCGTTATTTCGTCATCGTCGGGCAACACAGGCCGCCCCGCTTCCTTGTCCCAAAATGCGGAGAGGAAGTTGAACAGGTTGCGTGAAAATAGTGCCGACGTATCCGCCGCCAGATGCGCGGGGGTGTTCGAATAGCCCATGATTTTGACGCCGTGTTTCTCGACGATCTGGTCGGGAACGCTGCCCTCGACATTGCCGCCTTGCGCGACGGCGAGGTCGAACAACACACTGCCGGTTTTCATCGTCTTAATCTGCGCGTCCGAGACCAAGCGCGGTGCCGCACGGCCCGGGATCAAAGCGGTGGTGATGACGATGTCCTGCTTGGCGATATGCGCGGAGACCAGTTCAGCTTGCGCTGCCTTATATTCGTCGGACATTTCGGTCGCATAGCCGCCAGCACCCTCGCCTTCTATGCCAGCAACATTCTCGACGAAAATCGCCTTGGCACCCAAGGATTCGATCTGCTCCTTGGTCGCAGACCGCACATCTGTAGCCGAAACCTGCGCGCCCAGACGTCGCGCGGTGGCAATCGCCTGCAAACCCGCGACGCCCACACCCATGATAAATACCCGCGCCGCAGAAACAGTACCTGCCGCCGTCATCATCATTGGAAAAGCGCGGCCATAAGTGCCTGCTGCGTCTATCACGGCCTTATAACCAGACAGATTCGACTGTGATGATAATATGTCCATCGACTGCGCGCGGGTGATGCGCGGCATGAATTCCATCGCCAGCGCCTCAAGGCCTGCTTGGGCGTAACTGTCGATCCGTGCGCGCTGGACGAAAGGATCAAGCCCCGCAACCACCCAAGCGCCCTTAGCAGCACCGGCAAGCGCCTTCACATCAGGCCCTTGCACACCAAGCACAATGTCCGCGCCCTTGGCGGTAGCATCAGCCGTCCCGACGGTCGCACCGGCCGCCGTATATTCCGCATCGCTGATCGAAGCGGATAGCCCAGCCCCCGCCTCCACAGCCACTTCCGCACCAAGGCCGATATATTTCTTCACCGTCTCCGGCGACGCGGCTACACGCGTCTCGCCAGCGGCGGTCTCTTTCAGAACAGCGATTTTCACGCGCGTGATGCGATGATGAATACCACGAGTGCCGTTACAAGCACGGTCGCAAGCGTTCCCCATTTCAGCAGCGACATAAAGCCCGCATAGGTTTCTTTTGCCGAAGTAATATCCTGTTGCTCGCCCAATTTTGCCTCCGTCTGCAAATCATTCTCGGGAAAACCCTTAACCGCGCTGTTTCCATTGCTCAAGCGTTAGCCCCAAGAAATTTTCATTCTGTTTAATCGGCTCTTTACCCATTTCCATTACCACAACTTTCCGAAGCGCTGCGAATTGGTGGCGCCGGTGGAGATTGAATGAACGAAGGCGAAACCCGATTGTTGATGCTGGTCGATGACGAGCCGGCGCAGTGCCGGTTGGTGTCGGCTATCGCGTCGCGTGCCGGTTGGCGAACGGTTTTCGCGCGTGATGCCGAAACCGCGATTGCGATGCTCGGCACGCAGGATGGCATGATGCTTGATGCGATATTGCTCGACCAATGGGTACCCGGTTCCGATTCGGCATCGTTGATTCTGGAATTGAAGGCACGACGTCCCGCGCTTCCGATATTGTTGATGACCGCAATCGGCTCGAACGAAAGCGCGATCGAAGCGATGCGCGCCGGAGCCTCGGATTATATCATCAAGCCTGTAGCGGCGGAGCGGCTGATCGCTGCGCTCAGTATGGCGTCGGACAAAAGCAAGGATTTCGGCGAACTTCATCCGTTAACCGAAAAAATAAGCCAGACTCTGGCGTTCGAAGAAATCATCGGCTCGGCTCCGGCATTTCGCAACGCACTTGCGATTGCGGCGAAGGCCGCGCGCAGCAGGGCTCCGGTATATATCGAAGGCGAACCCGGCGTCGGCAAGGAAGTGGTCGCGGATGCCATCCATGCCGCGAGCCCGCGTTCGAAACAGCCGTTACTCAAGGTAAATTGTGGTGCGATTGCTCCTAATCTGCTGGATTCGGTCCTTTTCGGACATGAAAAAGATGCGTTTGCTGGTGCTTTCGACCGCCGCGTCGGCATATTGCAGCAGGCCGAAGGCGGAACCGTATTTCTCGACGAGGTCGATCACTTGCCCCCGGAAACGCAGGTTCGGTTGGTCCGATTGCTCACGCAGAACGAAATTCAGCCGTTGGGCGCAACGCATAGTTACCGGATCGACATCCGGCTGCTGTCCGCGTGCAACAGTAATGTCGCCGACAAGCTGGCGACTGGCGACTTCCGCGAAGACCTATTTTACCGACTCAACGTCGTTCAGCTGACCATTCCGCCACTTCGCGAACGCACCAGCGATATCCCTGCTCTCGCCCGGCATTTTCTGGGCCGTATGGCGAACCAGCCCGGTTTACGCAGCCTCGGTATCACCGACGAGGCGCTGACCATGCTGCGCGGCTACAGCTGGCCGGGCAATGTCCGTCAGTTACAGAGCGCACTGTTCCGCGCCGCCGTTCTGTGCGACCGCGATGCTTTGACTCCCGATGAGTTCCCGCAAATTGCCGCTGCTGTAGGCATCCCCGGATTTGGTGGGTCAACAGGCGCTGGCAGCAATGACGGCATCGGCGTCACGCTCTACGAAGATGATGGCAATATGCGACCTTTGGAAGAAATAGAAGCCGACGTCATCCGTCTCGCCATCGGTCATTATCGCGGGCGCATGACCGAAGTGGCACGGCGTTTGGGCATCGGACGGTCGACGCTTTACCGCAAACTCGCCGATCTGGGGATCAGCGAGGTCGCTTGACGACCTCTAACTCTGGCCAGCATCGCGCCAGTCAAAAGACAACGGCGCCTCACGAAAAGCAAAGCGGTCCAAATGACGCTGGACAACACCCTGCATCTGTTCAGCCATCATTGCCTGTGGCACGTCAAGCCTTACTTCCAAATGTTCGGGATGCGCGGTCATAACTGTAACGGCTCCGCTCGGGAAAGTGACCGTTCCCTGCTCTGCTGTAAAATCAACGGGTATCTTATGCGCCCAATGTTTGCATAGCTGTTGTAGATAGCGACTGCCGCTTGTCGTCGGGACATCGGCCAAATATGTTGTAGCCATAGATTAGAGCCTTTCAATTTTCTGCGCGGCGTCGTCGATTAGGGCAGCTGCGTCGTGAATATTATTCATTGCAGTGTCATCGCGCGACAAACGGTGGCGGAGCACGCTAGTGAGATTGTCGAGCGCCCGCATGACCGGTGTTTGATCGGCGGTGCGATCATCCGAAGCGAGCCGTGAAAGCCGTTCCATCAATTGCTCAACCACGTCATGATTTTCGGTCAAATGGGTGCTGCCGGTAGTGGTAATCGCAAATTGCTTGCGGCTACCTTCGGCAACAACTTCCTCAATCTGGCCCATTTCGGACAGCAGAGTGAGTGTTGGATAGATTACGCCGGGACTTGGTGCATAGACACCGCCGCTTAGCTCTTCGATCTCGCGGATCAAATCATAGCCATGGCGGGGTTGTTGCTCGATCAAACGAAGCAGAATCAGCTTGAGCGCTGCTCCGTCGAACAACCGACGTCGTCCGCCGCCGCGTCCTACCCGGCCTTCGCCGCGGGCCATACCATGCGGTCTTCCAGAGCGAAATCCGTGGCCCATCCCATGATGAGGGCCTTTATGCTTAAAGTGCTTAAAAAACATTTTCTTTCCTATATACGTGCTTTAGATAGCACTACGATATATCTTAAAACAATTTTGTCAAGCGATGATACTGCGAATGTTTCCCTCGAATATCAAAATTGGTAGAATTTAGGCCCGCGCCGTCAGTGCCGCGTCACGCAGCCCGCGCCAGACTTGCACTGCCTGCACCGTTTCGGGCACGTCATGGACGCGGAGGATATGTGCGCCTTGCTCGACGGCTTTCATCGCAAGAAACACCGAACCGCCAAGCCGCGCGTCAACCCCTGCTTCGTTCGACAAAGCGCCGATCAGGCGCTTGCGGCTGGCACCGAACAAGATTGAGCATCCGATTGCGTGATAGATCGACAGATTGTTGATGATGGCCAGATTTTCGGCGAGCGATTTGCCAAAGCCGATGCCTGGATCGATCAGAATGTTGTCGCGCGATATGCCCGCTGCCTCAACCGCATCGACGCGTGCCTCCAGCCAGTCGAAAACGTCGGTAACGACATCGCCATAATCTCCGCCCTTGTGCGGATCGCTGGATTGGCTTGGGGCATGCATCAGCACCACCGGAACGCCCGCTGCCCTGGCAACTTCAATCGCCCGGTCGTCGAACAACAACGAAGAAACATCGTTGATCATGGCAGCACCAGCCGCAATTGCGGCCTCCATGACCGCTGCTTTACGTGTATCTATCGAAATGGCGGTGCCGGAAGCGGCGAGTTTGCGGATGAGCGGGTCGACGCGCTTTATCTCGTCGCCCTCCCACACCAACGGCGCGCCGGGTCGAGTGCTCTCGCCGCCGATGTCGATGATTGCAGCACCTGCGCTTGCCATTGCGATCGCCGCCGATGCCGCGGCTTCGATATCGGTATTTGTGCCGCCGTCGGAAAAGCTGTCAGGCGTCATGTTCATGATACCCATCACTTGCGGCTGATCGAGCCGGATGGTGCGCTGTCCCATTTGCAGAGCCGCGCGCGGCGCGGTCAACCGCGCATATAGCAGATTGGCCCGCGCTTGTTTTCCATCATCCAGCGCCGAAATGAATGCGTCCCATTCTCGGTTGTCGATCAAATGTCGCTCGGTAGTGGCGGCGGTTTTGTCGATCACCTCGATCTGGCTGAACCACAGCATACTGCCAGCAAGCCGCACCCCGGCACCATCATGGCGCTGCGGACTGTCAATAAAACCGGTGGGTCGGAGGTAAATGTCCATCAGGGCTCGGTAGCGAGCAAATATGTCTGCCTTAGGTCGTCGACTGGCTTCATCGCGCCGTCTACGCCCTCATAATGCCAATAGGTCCAGCCGTTACAACTCGGCGCGTCTTGAACGCCTGCCCCGACCTTGTGAATCGATCCGTTGTGTATGCCGCATGACAATGATCCGTCGGCACGCACTTCGGCCTGATAGCGGCGTTGTTTGTCATAGAGCATGACGCCGGGCGTCAGATATCCGGCCTCGACCAATTGGCCAAACGCGACGCGCGGCGCGGATTTGGGTGACTGCATGGTTTTCAGCGCGCTTTCATCGAGCGGCAATGCGGCAGCGATGCGTTCCTCGGCGACTTCGCAGTATACACTCTCGCGCTCGCAGCCTATCCAGTCGCGGCCCAATCGGCGGGCGACGGCTCCGGTGGTGCCGGTTCCAAAGAACGGGTCGAGCACGACATCGCCGGGTTTCGTGCACGCCAGCAATATCCGGTACAGCAACGCCTCGGGCTTCTGTGTCGGGTGCGCCTTTGTACCGTTGCGTTTTAGCCGCTCCTGACCGCCGCAAATCGGGATCAGCCAGTCGGAGCGCATTTGCAGTTCATCGTTCAGCGTCTTCATCGCGCGATAATTGAAGGTATATCGCGCTTTCTCGCTCTTTGCCGCCCATATCAAAGTCTCGTGCGCGTTGGTAAAACGCGTGCCTTTGAAATTCGGCATCGGGTTCGATTTGCGCCAGATGATATCGTTGAGTATCCAGAACCCCGCATCCTGCAACGTCGCGCCGACGCGGAAAATGTTATGATAGCTACCGATAACCCACAACGAGCCATTGGGTTTCAGTATCCGGCGCGCTTCTGAAAGCCATTCTTCCGTAAATTTATCGTAGATGGCAAAAGTATCGAACTTGTCCCAGTCATCATTGACCGCATCGACCTTGCTGTTGTCAGGGCGGAGCAAATCCCCGCCAAGTTGAAGATTATATGGCGGATCGGCAAACACCATGTCGATGCAAGCATCGGGCAGCGAACGCATGGCCTCGACGCAGTCCATGCGCAAAATCTGATTCAGCGGCAAGTTGGGCGGTGCCGCAACCGGCTTTGCAGTTGCCGGTTTGATCCGTTCGATAACACCCATATTGACAACTCCCTTGGCGCGAAGGGCCGGAATGAGTCAGCAGCCCGTCTACGTCAAGGCCGTTAACCTGCGCTAAAGCTGCCAAGATATGGTTAACAACGCATTATATTGGCGGAACGAAAAGAGTCCGGCACAAGATATTGAGTCAGCGGATTCCAGAATGACTCTACCGGTGGTGGTGTTGCCATAAGGACTCAGGCCGAAAATATCTGATGGTCGAGGAAAAAAATATGGGGGCGCCGGCAATTGCGCCCGCGCGCCCCACATATTTTGAGAATTATTCGGTTGGCGCTGCTGGTGCTGCTTCGACCGCAGGAGCCGTTTCGGCTGCGAGCGCTGCTTCAGCCGGAACGGTGTCGACCGCGACCGCATCCGCAGGGACAGCTTCGGCGGTCATTGGCTCTGCAGCTGGAGCGACGGGTGCAACTGCTGTCGGTACCAATACCACTTTTACCGGATTGGGTGTCAGGTTGTTGAGCGAACCATTCGACCCGTCAACCACGCCACCGATTATTCCGCCGAGCAATATGTTGCCCGCACCCGCAGCGGCACCGCCGCCGGAAAATTTCGATCTAACCTTTACCGTCGCCGGTTCATAACCTTCCTTGGTAAAGACCGCTTCAAAGCCGGTTTTACGCTTCAATTTTGTTTTGCACGGCGTCACGCATGAATAGCCCTCGGACGTCTTGACCGACGCACCTTCAGGTGTCGATGTGAACTCCATTTTTTGCTTGGTGCCGCGCGTGACTGTCGCACATGCGCACAGCGAAGCGGTCATGAGCGCAAGCGCGCCCATCTTATATAAATTTTTCATTATGCCCCCATTGGATCACGCAGAATGCATGTCCGGCAGACATAACGGATGAAAATCGGTCTACAATACCGAAAACGAAAAATGTGTTATTTTGGAGTATTTTACAGTTGAAAACTGACCTGCGCGACGGGTGCGAAACTACGCCGATGCAGCGGCGTCGGGCCAAGTGCGCGCAACGCTTCGACATGGACAGCAGCTCCATATCCTTTGTTCGAAGCCCAGCCATATCCCGGATATTCGGCGTCTGCCGCCACCATGATCCTGTCGCGATGTTCCTTCGCAATAATGCTCGCGGCGGAAATGCAGGGGTGAATGCCATCACCGCCGACCACGGCCTGTGCGTTATAGCGCCAGCGTGGCAACCGGTTGCCATCGACCAAAATATTTATGGGTTCGAACCCCAACGCCTCGACCGCACGTGTCATCGCCAGCATCGTCGCCTGCAATATATTGATCGCGTCGATCTCCTCCACACAGGCAAGGCCGACTGCCCAGCGGCATTTGGCCTTGATCTCTGCCTCCAATAGCCCACGGCGTTTGGCCGAGAGCTTTTTGGAATCATCAAGCCCGATTATGCCTTCCTCACACAGCACAACGGCTGCCGCGACAACAGGTCCTGCAAGCGGCCCCCGCCCGGCTTCGTCAACGCCGACGATCACTCCCGGAAATCCAGCACATCTTGATGCCCCAATGGACCGTGGCCGGCGCCAAAACCGGGTGCCTCCAATATCGCGATCCGCGTGAACGATATTGCCCGGTCGAACGCTTCGCTGATCGCCATCCCTTGACCCAATCCGCAAGCAAACGCGCTGGCGAGAGTACAGCCGGTGCCGTGCGTATCGTCCGTGTCAAAACGCTCGCCCTGCAATTCTTTTACGATCCCCTGTGAAGAAATTAGCTGATCGACGATCCAATGTCCGTCGGCATGACCGCCCTTCACCAGCACATGGCATCCGTACCCCAATATTGCCTCTGTTCCACCCAGCACCTCAAGCTCAGGCAAATTTGGAGTCACCACCGACGCTATCGACATGAGCTTTTCAAAAGCAGCGATCGTCGCATCGTCTGCCAGCACCGACCCGCTGGTTGCCACCATCACAGGATCGAACACGATTGGCACAGTCAACCTTGAAAGATACGCCGCCACCGCCTCAGCCGTCTCCGCACTTCCGATCATGCCGATCTTTACTGCATCGACCCCGATATCGCGGACCACGGCGTCAATCTGCGCAATCACCATATTGGTTGGAATCAGATGCACCGCATCGACGCCCAGCGTATTCTGCGCGGTAACGGCAGTTATGGCGGTCATGGCATAGCCGCCCAGCATCGTAACCGTTTTTATGTCCGCCTGAATCCCCGCCCCGCCGCCGCTATCCGAACCGGCGATGATGAGTATCCGCGCGGGCTTATGCTCTTCCATCAGACAGCAGCAGCCCTCACCGCGTCGCAGATGGCATCTACCAAACGCTCTACTCTCGCTGCATCGTCGCCCTCGGCCATCACGCGGATCACCGGCTCTGTGCCTGATGGACGGATGACCAGTCGACCGTTGCCTGCCAACTCCTTCTCGGCCTCTGCTATAACTGCCTGCACCTTTGGATCATCCAGTGGTTTTCCGCCCGAAAAACGTACATTTTTTAGCAGTTGCGGTACGGGATCGAACAAATGCAAAACCTCGCTCGCCGGCTTGCCGGTTTCCACCAGCTGCGCCAAAACCTGCAACGCGGCGATCGTGCCGTCACCGGTTGTTGCGTGGTCGAGCATTATCATATGCCCCGACTGCTCGCCGCCAACATTGATACCGTGCCTGCGCATTTCCTCCAGCACGTAACGGTCGCCGACCTTGGCGCGGACGAGTTTCAGTTTTTGCCCTTCAAGGTAGCGTTCCAGTCCCAGATTGGACATCACCGTCGCGACAATACCTCCACCGGTCAGCTTGTCGCTGCGCAGCATGGCCGTACCGAGCAATGCCATGATCTGGTCGCCGTCGACCACGCGGCCTTTCTCATCGATAACGATCAACCGGTCGGCATCACCGTCCAATGCAATGCCAATATCCGCGCCCGACGATACAACGGTTTCTTGCAAGGTGGCAACATGTGTGGAGCCGACCTTGTCATTGATGTTCTTGCCATTGGGCCCAACGCCGATAGCGGTCACTTTGGCACCAAGTTCCCAAATGGCAGCAGGTGCCACTTGATATGCCGCTCCGTGCGCACAGTCGAGTACGATGTGCAGGCCGTCGAACCGGATATGTTCGGGCAGGGATGCCTTTACTGCATGGATATACCGCCCGCGCGCATCCTCGATCCGCCGCGCGCGACCGATATCGGGAGCGTTGGCGAGTTTGATTTCCTGTCCAAGCAGCGCTTCAATCGCCATTTCATCGGCATCGGACAGCTTGAATCCGTCAGGGCCGAATAGCTTTATGCCATTATCTTCATATGGATTGTGGCTTGCCGAAATCATCACCCCCAGATCGGCGCGCATCGACCTGGTCAGCAACGCGACTGCCGGTGTCGGGATCGGCCCAAATTGCACAACGTCCATCCCGACGCTGGTGAACCCGGCGACCAACGCGCTTTCCATCATATATCCTGAAAGCCTTGTATCCTTGCCGATGACAACACGGTGCTTATGATCGCCTCGCAGGAAATGCGTGCCAGCAGCTTGCCCCACTTTCATCGCAATTTCGGGGGTCATCGCGCCTTGGTTGGTGCGGCCCCTGATCCCATCGGTACCGAAAAACTTGCGGCTCATTCATTCGTCCCCGAAACATCATCGGCGTTCGCCTTAGCGCAGCCATCCGTTGCACCCAAGCCCGAAAAATTGCCGTTGAGCGTAAAGTCTTTGCGCTTGTTTCGGTATGCCAACGGTGCATAAAGATCTCAAATCCCTTGGGAGAATTTGAATGAAGCGTGCGGTGTTCATTTTGGCGGCGCTGATTGCCGGTCTGTTGCTGGGTATGGCGACGGGGAATACCGTTCCGCTGTTGAACGAAATAGCAGATGTTGTCGGTACGATGTGGCTGAACGGTTTGCGGATGACCGTTATTCCGCTCGTCGTGGCACTATTGGTGACTGGCATCCTGCAAACAGCCGACGCGGCCAGCACCGGAAAGCTTGCCACGCGCGCCATCCTTACCATGCTAGTGATCTTATGGGCTGTTACGATTATGGCAGCCCTGCTTACGCCCGCGCTGATCGCGATCATCCCCATGCCACAAGGTGCAGGCGATGCGCTGCGCAGTGCGCTCGGTACGGTGCCTCCCACCGCCTCGCCGCCTCCTTTCGGTGATTTCCTAAAAGCCATGATCCCCACAAACCCGATCAACGCAGCGGCCAATGACGGTATATTGCCGCTGATCGTCTTCACGCTCGCCTTTGCTTTCGCCGCAACGCAGATCGCGCCTGAAAAACGGCAGACCATCAAGCAGTTTTTCGAGGCGATTGCCGAGGCAATGGTCGTCGTGATTGGATGGGTATTACTGCTCGCGCCGCTCGGTGTCTTTGCGCTGGGGGTGGTATTGGGCATTACGGCGGGTGTCGCAGCTTTCGGCGCGTTGGCACATTATGTTGTGACCGTCACCGCCATCGGTTTCGTGATTTTTCTGTCGGCCTATCTGGTCGCGATATTCGGGGCGCGTTTCCGCTTTCTTGATTTTCTACGTGCCGCCATACCCGCGCAGGCGGTCGCTATATCCACACAAAGCTCGCTCGCGTCGTTGCCAACGATGGTCGAAGGATCGAGACAGTTGGGCGTTGGCGCGCGAACGACAGATATCGTGTTGCCTATTGCGGTCGCGATATTTCGCGCGACCAGCCCGGCGATGAACATGGCGGTTGCGCTTTATGTCGCGTATTTGATGGGTGTCGAGCTAGGCCCGCAGGAAATTGCAATCGGCATTGCGGTCGCTGCGATCACTACATTGGGTTCGGTCAGCCTGCCCGGCACGATCAGCTTCATCGTCTCGATTGCGCCGATATGTCTAGCAATGGGTGTGCCCATCGAACCGCTGGGGCTGCTGATCGCAATCGAGACATTTCCAGATATCATGCGCACTGTCGGCAATGTTACAATGGATATTGCGGTGGCGGGCACCGTTGCCCGCGCCGAAGGAGATTTGGCAACAGGAGAAGCCGCATGAAATATCGCGAACTAGGGCATGGCCTCGAAGTATCCGCAATCGGCGTTGGCTGCATGCCGATGATCAAGGGCGGCAATATCACTTATGGCGAAGAGGCCGACCCCGATGAGGCGATCAAGACAATCCACAAGGCGATTGATCTAGGCATTACCTTTTTCGACACCGCGCAGATTTACGGGCCATTCCAGAACGAGGAACTGGTCGGCGAAGCGATCAAAGGCAAGCGTGATGGATTGGTTATTGCCACCAAATTCGGGTTCCGTTTCGACGACGGGAAAATCACCGGCGTCGATGGAACCGCAGCCAATGCGCGCGCATCGGTCGAAGGGTCGCTGAAACGGCTCGGCATCGATTGCATCGATTTGTTTTATCAGCACCGCGTCGATCCCGGCACGCCGATTGAGGATACCGTTGGGGGGCTCGCGGATCTCGTCAAAGAGGGCAAGATCAAGCATATTGGCCTTTCGGAAGCCGGCCCCGAAACACTCCGCCGCGCCGCTGCTACTGCGCCGATCACCGCGCTACAGAGCGAATATTCATTGTGGGAGCGCGATGTGGAGCAGGAAATTCTGCCAACATGCCGCGAACTCGGGATTGGTTTTGTGCCTTATTCACCGCTCGGGCGCGGATTTTTGGCGGGAACCATCCGTAGTCTCGACGATCTGCCTGCGCACGACTGGCGCAGAAACGACCCGCGTTATCAGGGCGATAACTTTGCGGCAAACCTGAAGGTGGTCGACGCGATTGCCGATGTCGCGGTAAAGCATTCGGCATCGAATGCGCAGGTCGCGCTGGCATGGTTGATGGCGCAGGGCGATGACATCGTGCCCATCCCGGGCTTCAAGCGGCGCTTTACGATGGAGGATAGTGCCAAAGCCGTGGACGTCATGCTTGATGCCGATGATCTGGCCGCTCTTAATTCAGCCGCGCCGGTCGGTGAAACGGCGGGTCCGCGTTACGGCGAGGCGGGAATGCGCATGGTCAGGCTATAGCCAGCGGAGAATGCCTGCCGCATAGCCGCCGAAATATTGGTGTGCCCAACTGGCACCGAGCCACAGTCCGATGCCCAGCAGCCACGGTGTAAGGCCGACATAGCCAAGCTGCCCCAACTGCAGCCCGAAGCTTGTTTGGCGGAGCCACGCGTCCCACTCGACGCCGACCAACCTGGCCTTTTTTTTCTCTTGCGCTTTCGCCCCGACCAACGCCAAAAAGATGATCGCGCCGGAAAATATAAAATTATCAGGCCGCGGAGCGACCGCGATGTGTGCGATGCCCCACAACGCAAAGGACCACATCATCGGGTGCCGTGTCACGCGATAAGCGCCGAAAGGCTTTTGCGCCGCCAATTTTTCGCTGGCACCGGGAAACGAAGGATTGCGGACCAACGAACCGATAAACAGTACCGCCGCTAACAGCATGAAAACCGTGGCGAATATCCAGACGACATCTGTATCGGGCCAATAGACTTGCGCTTTTGGCGCTCGCATGAATTCGAAAACCATCCATCCGAATGTCACCAGCGATATGATCGAGTAGACCAACGCAAAGCCGTTTCGCCGGAATATTCGAACCATTTCCCTGCGCATCGGGTGCGACATCAAAAAATGGGTGCCGACAAACAACATGCTTGCAAGAATGAGCCAATAATATCCGCTCAATTTTTAATCCTCCGCCCCCAGTTTGGATTAGCCCTGCATTTATGAACGGGTCCTGACCCTAACGGTCATAAGCCTTCGGCAAACTGCCCTCTGTGGGATTGGCGTAGCGATCGCGCAGACGCTCCTGCCGATTTGCGAGCGGCTGCTCGACGCCGTCGATGATCACATTAATCGGTGCACTCGAAAGCTCCAGCGGATCGCCATCCCATACCACAACATCGGCGGCGCGGCCTGCCTTCAAGCTGCCGAGCCTGTCGCCCAGTCCCATGATGTCGGCCGGAACTGAGCTAATCGCGGCAAACGCCTCATCCCAGGTCAAACCGGTCGCACCGGGCACGCGTTCGAGGCTGACCAAATTGCCCGCATATTGCGTCGAGTAGCGCAGTTGATGCGAATCCCGGTCGTTGATCATGCCAATTGCAACCTTGACGCCTGCGTCCTTCATCCGCCCTATATTGCTTTGGGTAGCACTCACCATTTCGAAACTGGCGGGCAAGTCATTGAGCGCCGATGCGATTACCGGAATACCGGCGGCTGCAATATTATCAGCCACCCGCCAGCCTTCGCTCGCGCCAACGAACACCATTTTTACGCCCGCAAATTCCTTACCCAGCGCGATCAGGTTGATGATGTCGTTCGCACCCTCGACATGGATCAGCAGCCGCGTTTCGCCGCGCAATACCGGAAGCAATGCGCGAGCGTCCTCGGCGCGGAGCAGCTCATCGTCGAAACCCGCCTTGTTCGCAGCATATTCCTGAGCCTCGCGCAGCATCGCGCGAAATGTTGCAAAAGTTCCTGCTCGGCTACCCCCGGTCAGTCCGGCACCCGCTTCGCCGAATTCGGCAAACTGGAACGCGCGCGCTTTAGTTATTGGCGAAGCATCAGCGCCGAGATCAGCAATCGCACCCTGCCCTGCAAACATATTATCACCAGCATCGGGCGCTACCACAGCCCTAGTCACGCCAGCGGCGCGATTGACTGCGAACGGCGTACGGAAGGGATCGATCGCGGGCGCAATGTCGATCCCCGCCGAAAAGCCGCTCTTGCCACCGCTTGTGTCGTTGGTGCCGTTGACCGCATCGACTTCGGAGAGGCCCAAACGGCTGAACCCGGCAAAAACGCCGGGCGTCACCCATTTGCCGCTGGCATCGATCTGGCGCGCGCCTGCGGGCACCGCAATACCGCTGCCCGCAGCAACAACGACGCCGTCGCGGATGATGACTGTACCGCCTTCAATCGGAGCAGAGCCGTCACCAATAACGACTTTGCCGCCAGTGATAGCTATGGTTTCAGCATGAGCAGGTATAGCGGCTAAGCACAGCACTGCCCCCAAAACCGTTCCTGTCGAGCGAAGACGAGACACCCATCCGTCACGCACGCCCTCACGGCCTCTCGTCTTCGCTCGAGGCGAACGGAACTGCAGAATGGACGTGAAACCTATCATTTCACGTCTCCTTCGCCCGGCTGGCCCAGTTCAAAATCGCTAACGGGTCGCCGCTTCGGATCGGCCGAATCAAACAGCAAAGCGCCATCAACCCAAACCTTTTCCGGTCGCGAATAGACGCTCAGTGGATTGCCGTTCCAAAGCACGACGTCAGCCATTTTGCCGACCTTCAAACTGCCGGTTTTGTCACCAATACCCAACGCCGTTGCCGGATTGTGCGTCAGCCAGCGAATGACCTCAGCGTCAGATATGTTGATACCCATTCGCCGTCCGTCGGCCTGCGCCTTCGCCGCCTCTTGGTTCAAACGCTGTATCTGGTTTTCGTCATCCGAGTGGATGATCGTACAAGCACCGGTATTGTGAACAATCGCGGCATTCTCAGGAATTGCGTCATAGGCTTCCATTTTGAAACCCCACCAATCGGCCCACACCGCCGAACACACACCGGCATCGCGCAGTAAATCGGCGATTTTGTAGCTTTCAACGGCGTGATGGAACGTCGATACCTTATAGCCGAATTCCTTGGCCATATCGAGCACAAGCGCCATTTCATCGGCGCGGTAGCAGTGGTTGTGGATTAGGATTTCGCCGTCCAACACGCCCGCCAATGTCTCCATACCGAGGTCGCGGCTGAAATCCTTACCGCCATCGCGTTTTTTCCGGTAATCCTGCGCCTTAATCCATGTCTGGCGGTTAACCGCGAGATTACCCATTCGCGTCGATGGCATCCGCCCCTTGGCACCGTAAACCCGTTTTGGATTTTCGCCGCAGGCCATTTTCATGCCGTAAGGCGCGCCCGGGAACTTCATGCCCTGCACCGTGCGCGCATAGACATTCTTCAGCGTCACCGAACGGCCACCCATCAGGTTCGCCGAACCGGGAAGGATCTGTAGCGTGGTGATCCCGCCATTGGCCAGCGCGCGGCTAAAACCGGGGTCTTGCGGCCAGACGCTATGTTCGGCCCATACTTCAGGTGTGGTTGGCGACGTCGCTTCATTGCCGTCGCTATGCGCCTCGACCGACGGCGTCGGATAGTCGCCCAGATGGCTGTGCACGTCGATAATGCCGGGCGTTACATATTTTCCGGCGCCTTCGAAGACCGCAATGTCAGCGGGGATCGATGTGTCCGGCCCGCCAACGCTGCTAATCTTGCCGCCCGACATGAACACCACGCCATTGTCGATCCGCCCACCTTCGCCGTCGAAAATCGTGACGTTGCGAATGGCTGTCGCGATATTCGGATAGGCTTTATAGGTCGACGAAAACGGCGCTGGCACTTTTGCCGCCGGTTTCGACACGCTCGCGGTTTCTGGCTTGTCAGCCGTCGAGCAGGCCGCGACGCAAAGCGGTAGCAGGCAGGCCAAAGCGGCCTTGCGGGCAAGGATCATCCGGATTAGCTCCTGTCAGTGGTTGGGTGCATTCCCGCAGCAGTGGGTTCACCGACTTCTGCCTCACCCTCGAGCGGCGCATCGCGCAATGTGTCGAGGTGCATCCAGCGCTTGACGATGGGTGAGAGCAGTAGGACGAGGACACCCGCGCCAATTGAGATATAGCCGAACATTTCGTATACATCGAAAAGGCCCTGCTTTGTCATCTCCCCGTCGTGGCCACCGGTTGCCTCGCCGATCTTACCTGCGAGGAAGTTGCCGACTGCGGTCATGTAGAACCACGCACCCATGATGAGCGAAGCAAGAAAGCTAGGGGCAAGCCGGTTCATGGCTGACAGACCTACGGGCGACAAGCACAATTCAGCCATTGTCGCCACCATGTAATAAAGGAAAACCAAGAGGACCGGCGTCATTACAGCGACGCCAACCGCCTCGCCACCCCAGACCAGGAAGAGGTTAGCCAAGCCCATTAGGCCCAACGCTAGCCCGAATTTTACCGGCGCTGACGGGTCTTTTCCTTTGCCGCCCAAATATTGCCATAGCGCAGCGAAAATGGGTGCGAGGAAGATGATGAAGATCGGATTGATCGATTGGAAGATCGAAGCGGGCACTCCGGCGCGGTCTACATAGCGATCGGTGAACAGATTCATCGATCCGCCCGCCTGCTCAAACAGCGCCCAGAAAATGGGATTGAGGCTGATAAGGAACAGAATGGCAAACATGCGGTGCTTGGCTTCGCGCGGCAATTTCAAGCTTTCGTAGAGCACGTAGCCAAGCAAAGAGACGCCGCTCACGATCAGCAATGTCTGAATGACTTCGCGATATTGCAACAACGCCCAAATCACCGCCACTGCGGCGATACCAATAGCGTAAAGCATGATTTCCTTACTGCGTGCCAAGGGAGCCGGTGCTTCACCACCGCCCATAAGCGAGGATTTGCCCAAGACGAAAACGATCAGACCGACAAGCATACCGATACCAGCAAGCCCGAAACCGTAGGACCAACCGACGGTTTCGCCAAGATAGCCGACCGTAATGCCGCCGATTGCCGCACCTACGTTAATACCCATATAAAAGATCGTGTAAGCGCCATCGCGCCGAATATCAGTCAGCTTGTAGAGCTGTCCGACCATCACCGAGATATTGGCCTTCAAGAAACCCGATCCTACGATGATGAACGCCAGCGCCGCCCAAAACACGTTGATCGTCGGATCGTCCTGACCGCCGATACCTTCGAAAGCCATGAGCGAGTGCCCGATCGCGAGCAATATGCCGCCGAACAGAACAGCCTTTCGCTGGCCGATATAGCGATCCGCCAGATAGCCGCCCAATACCGGGGTGATGTAAACGAGCGCGAGATAGGAAGCATAAATGCCTTGGCCTTCCCCGTCTCCGAACAGCCAGTGCTTGGTCAGATAAAAGACAAGTATCCCGCGCATACCGTAAAACGAGAAACGCTCCCACATTTCGGCGAAGAAGAGCATGTACAGGCCTTTGGGATGGCCTGCGAACTCGGGTTCCTTCTGGATGGCGATCTTCGCCCCGATGGTGAGAAAAATGCCCAAAACAACAACGGCAACAACTGCAATCCAGTCGCCTTCGGCCCAAAGGCCCATCGGTTTCATGTCGGTCATGCGAACCCCCTACTTGATTTTTAATGGTTCTCTCCTGAACCAGATTGGCAGTCAGCCTAACGAAAAAATTGCGGCTGTGAAGAATTTTATTGCGCGCGCGGGCATAATTCGACGAATGAAGGTGCCATGTTCAACGATCTGTCCTCGCCGCTTTCCTATTTCGCCACCCGTCGTTCGGGCAAACCACGCGACATGGTGGCACCCGGCCCGGATGCGGCAACGCTCAAGACCATATTGCAACTCGCTATGCGAACGCCCGATCATGGCAAACTGTTCCCTTGGCGTTTTGTCACGATTGATGACCGCGCAGCCTTCGCCGCTTTGATGGAGCAAGCGTTCGTTGCCGCCAATCCCGATGCCCGTCCAATTCAGATCGATGCCGCGGTCGCGCCTGCGTTCATGGCGCCAACGCTGGTTATCCTACTCTATGCGCCGCAACCGACTGCGAAAATTCCGCTTTGGGAGCAGCAGATGAGCGTTGGCGCGGTGGGCATGAACCTGCTCCATGCCGCCCATGCGCACGGCTTTGTAGCGAGTTGGATCACCGGCTGGGCATCTTACGACCAGACGATCCGCGCCGCGCTGTGCGAGGGCGATGAGCAAATCGCCGGTTTCTTCTTCATCGGCACTCCCGGCCAGCCATTGGAAGAACGCCCCCGCCCCGATCCGGGGTCGGTCACGCGTGATTGGCCGTAAGCCGAAAGCTTGACCGCACTACTGTGTTATGGCAGTAAGTGTCTTATGAAGAATGAGTCCAAGCCGGTTTACCTGAAACTCCGCGATGTCATTGCCGCTGCTATCCTCGATGGCGATTTCGGCGAGGGCGACATGTTGCCATCGGTTCGTGCCTTTGCCGCCGATCAGGGCGCAAATCCGTTGACCGTCGCCAAGGCCTATCAGCTATTTCAGGATAGCGGACTGGTCGATGTCAAACGTGGCGTCGGCTTGTTCGTCGCACCCGGCGCGGTCGCGAAGTTGCGCGGATTCGAGCGCGATCATTTCGTCAAAAATGTCTGGCCAGATGTAAAGGCGCAAATGCAGCGAGCCGGGATCGACCCGGCGGAGTTGCTGGCGCTTAGCTGACCTTTTTATAGGCCGCCCTTGCCCGTAGTAGCTCACGTGCGACTTCCACATTATCCGGCATCATGATTGCCGCTTTTTCGAGCAGCTCGACCGCAGCTTTGGGTCGCTTGCCCGATTTCAGTAACACCTGTGCGTAAACATGCGTCACCATGATGTTGGCGGGCGCGATGCGATAGGCAATCGCGGCTTCGCCGATTGCGGCGTCGTGCTGTCCGACCGCCGAATAGCCCCGGGCCAGATTGGCGAGCAATATGTAATCATTATATCCGATGCGGGCGCGGACGCGTTCGAGAAGCGCTATCGCCTGTTTCCAGTCACGGGTATCGAGCGCGCGGTATCCGGCAAGGCGTAGCGCCGTCAGGCTGGTTGGGTTGAACGCCAGATATTCCGTAAGAGTACGCTGCGCGCGGCTTTCGTCGCCTACCCTTGAAAGCGCATCGACCAGCCGCAGCATTACCGGCTCGGCAAAGCTGATCGCGCGCGCCTGTTCGAACGCGGCAATGGCTTCTGCCAACCGTCCGCGCGAAAGCTCCACATCGCCGACCAGCAAATGCGCATCGGCCACGCCCTTATTGGCCGCCTGCAACCGCGACGCCTCGGCGAAGGCACCATCGAGATCGCCCGCCGCCATCAATGCGCGGATATACGGTACAACCACGCGCGCATCATTGGGTGTGCGCTGTGCTTCAGCGGCAGCACCCGCCAGCGTAATATCCTCAGCGAAAGTCATGCCAGAGCGAAAGGTTGATCGCATCGCATCATCGATTGCGCCGACGGAACGGTCGCGTTGATCGCTCGCCTCAAACGCGCGTGCGGCGAGCATCAGGCTATAACTGTCGGCATCGCTCCGCTCGGCAATCGGACGGATGACATCAAGCGCATCGAGCGGATTACCCGCCCGGTACGTGGCCTGCGCCAGCAATATTCGCGCTGTCATATTGTTCGGTTGCATCGAAACCAGCCGTTGCAACTGGTCCACCGACCGGTTGAAATTGCCGAGCTCATATTCACAGATCGCGTCGAGCAGCATCGGCCCGGGAACTGCGTTGAATGCGTCACCCGCCAGCGGCAAAATCCGCTTCGCCAGCGCATAGTCACCCGCTCGCGCTGCAAGCACTGCCTGCATGTAAAAGGCCCGCGAGTTGCGGCTGTCGAGTGATATGATCCTGCGTGCCACTCTCAGCATATCACGGTAGCGACCGGCTTCGCCCAATGTCGCGCCATATTCTTCGAGCATCGGTACATCTGCCGCATCGATCTGCAACCCGCGTTCGAACCAAGGCAATGCCGCGACCACGCCGAATTGCGATCGCACCAGTTCCCCACGCAGTTCGATTGCGCGGATATTGTTGGGGTCGATCTGCAGCGCACGGTCGGCGGCCTCGATTGCGCCGAGTTGATCGGCAGAATCAAGCCGAACGCGCGCCAACGCAGTCCAGCCCTTGCTGTCCGTTGGGGTCGAATTCAGCGTGCCAGCTGGCTCCGTTGCCGAGCTGCCGCCGACGCCAACCGCCAGCAGCAAAGCCGCCGCCAAGATATAGCGTGTCGAGCCGACATTAAACGTGCAGGTCATACTGCTTGAGCAAATCGTAAAGCGTCGGGCGACTGATGCCCAACAGCTTGGCAGCACTGGAAATATTGCCCTCGGTTCGCGCAATCGCCCGCTTGATGGCTTTACGGTCAGCCGCCTCGCGTGCGGCTTTCAGGTTGAGCAACAATTCATCGTCGTCATCGCCGAATTCAAGGTCGTCGGCGGTAACAAACTTGCCATCGGCCATGATGACCGCCCGTTTCATGCGGTTCTCCAGCTCGCGGACATTACCCGGCCAGCCCCATTGGTCCACAGCGGTCAACGCGCTAGTCGACAGGCCTTTGATCGACGGGTTCATTTCTTTGGCGAACCGGCTGACAAAATGCTTCGCCAACAATACCGAATCACCGGTGCGTTCGCTTAGCGAAGGAATGTTGACCGTCACTTCGGCCAGCCGATAATAAAGATCGTCGCGGAATGTCTGCTCGGAGATCATCTTGTGCAGGTTGCGGTGTGTTGCGCAAACCACCCTGACGTCGACCGGAATCATTTTGCGCCCGCCGATCCGTTCGATGTTACGCTCTTGCAGGAAACGGAGAAGTTTGACCTGAAGCGGCAACGGAATGTCGCCCACCTCATCGAGGAACAGCGTTCCGCCATTGGCAATCTCGATCTTGCCCTCGGTCATTTTTACAGCGCCGGTAAACGCGCCTTTTTCGTGACCGAACAATTCGGATTCGAGCAACATCTCTGGAATTGCACCGCAGTTAATCGCGACAAACGGTTTGTCCCGCCGGTCGCTGGCATTGTGCAGTCCGCGCGCCAGCAATTCCTTGCCCGTGCCGCTTGCGCCAAGCAACATGACTGATACACCGGTGTTGGCGACACGTTCGATCGTGCGTGCAACCTTCAGCATTTCGGACGATCCGGTCATGATCGAACCGAGCAACAATTCGCCCGCCTGGTCGGGCTGCTGCAACCGCTCGTTTTGCATTTCGAGCTGGCGCACATGAAACGCACGGCGAACGATCAGATGCAGCTCGTCGATATCTACAGGCTTTTGGTAAAAGTCCCAGGCTCCGGCGGAGATCGCACGCAGCGCGCTTTCTTTGGCACCATGCCCCGATGCCACGATGATTTTGGTATCGGGCTTCAGCTTCAGCATTTCGTCGAGCACGGCAAAGCCTTCGGTGACGCCATCCGGGTCTGGCGGCAATCCGAGATCGAGCGTTACCACGTCGGGTTCCTCCGACCGAAGCAACGTCATCGCTTCCTCTCGGTTGGCGGCGCAGAAAACCTCGAAGTCTTCGTAAGACCATTTAAGCTGTTTCTGCAGACCCAGATCATCTTCGACGATCAATAGTTTCTGTCGTGTCTCGGCCATGTCAGGCTGCCTCTTCTATATTTTCTGAACCACTTTGTTCGCGTGCAGCGGGCAGCAACAATGTGAATGTGGTGCCTTTGCCCTGCCTGCTATCAACGCGCAGTTGACCGCCCATCGACACCGCAAGTGCCCGCGCCTCATAGGCACCGATGCCAAAGCCGCCTTCTTTTGTTGATTCGAACGGCTTGAACAGCTGGGTGGACATAAATGCTTCGCTCATGCCAACGCCGCTATCGGTGATGTAGATTGCGATATCGTCTCCATGCAGACGATAGGTGATTTTTACCGGATCGCCCTCGGGACTGGCTTCGATAGCGTTCTGCACCAGATGGCCGATAATCGTCTCCACCCGGGCGAAGTCGGCGACAGCAAATATGCCCGGCGATAGATCGGCGTCGATCGGATAGATCAGCCGCTTCGCATAGACTGCCTTCATCACCGCTTCACCGATGTCGATGACCAGCGGCGGGGCATGCCGTGCCTTGTTGTGTTGAGACAGGCGCGCGAGCAGGTCGTTCATCTTGCTAACCGAGGATTGCAGTGTTTCGACCATATCGGCCTGGAAGTCAGGCTTGTTGGCATGCTTTTCGGCGTTGCGCGCAAGGATGCTCAACTGGCTGACCAGATTTTTGATATCGTGGACGACAAATGCAAAACGGCGGTTGAACTGTTCGAACTGCCTGCCCTCGGCCAGCGCCTGATGGCTCGACGCTTCGGCCAGATAGCTGGCCAACTGCCGCCCGACGACGCGCAGCATATCGAGGTCTTCCCAATCGAGCGCACGTGGCAACCTCGGTCGTGCCAGTATCGCCAGCCCGGCAAGCTTGCCGAAATGCACCAGCGGTACCACTGCCCATGCTTGCTGCTCATCATACAGCCACTGCGGCACCGCCCGCGGATCGCAGCGGGTGTCGGTGCCTTCGCGCATCTCGTCCATCGACAATATATGTCCGGTCGATTCAAAAAACGGCATCGTCTGCGATGTGACGCAGTGCGCCGGAACATCCGCAGTCGGCCAGTTCCACCGCGCCTGCAGCGTCAGTCGCGCCTGATCGTCAGGGACAAGCAACAGCCCGGCGGGGCTATCGAAGATGTCGGCCAGTGATTTTATCACGCGTTCGTGGAAAGGTGCTGCCTCTTTCGACGGAAAGCCGATTGTGTCGGCAAAGCGCATCCATTCCGAACGATAATCATAACGGTGCTGGAAAAAGTTTTTGACGACGACGACGTTCAGCCAAGCCTTGAACTTGCCCGACGGCAATATCAGCAACGCCGCCAGCGACATCGCGAAGATCAATGTAATCTGGGCGAGCCTGGCATAAGTGCCACCGATCAGGTTGATCGCGGTCACCAATAACACCATACCCAGCAAATATGCGCCGATGGCCAGCAACGATACCGATTGAAACGCCACCGAACGCGATAGCCGCAACCGCCAGCTACTGTTGCGCCGCGTCGCCATCACGAACACTGGCGCGAGCAACGCAGTCGCAAAGCCGCGCGTGGAAATCAGCTCAATCGGCAACTCATCTGTCAGATAGCCGATGGTGTAGAGATTGAGATCGAACGTCCACATCGCCGCCAGCGCCGCCATCGGCAGGCTGATCCCCCACCGCGCCTCGGGGGCCGACACTGTGTACAAATTATGCACCAGAACAAGCGCACCAATTGCGTAGATCATCCGCAGCAACAACGCGGACTGCAGCGCAATATGGCCGCTGGTCGAACCGTCGGTGGTCAGAAAGTTTGCCGCATCGATAACCGGCTGACACAGCAAAACCAGGAACAACACCAGATAGATCATGTTGATCGTGCGCGGCTGCTGCTTGCCATCGCCGCTGCGTAACAGGAAGAACATGAAGCCAAGCCACGACAGATTGCGCGCGCTTTCGGCAAACAATGCGGCGTTACTGACCGGCCCGAATATCATTGCGGCCAGACCCCACGTAGCGGTCAGCGCCATAGCGGCAATCAGCACGATCTGTTGCCGGTTGGCCCAGCCATATTGGTGGACCACCCAGATTGCGAGCACCGCATAGCCAAAAGCAACGGCGGAATGGCCCCAAAAGCTAAGAAAAGGGAGCAACAATTCCATCAGCGCGCGCCGTCTGGCCACAGCACGACGCGGATGGTCTGCAGCAGGATCAATATATCGAGAAACGGCGTGTAATTCTTTGCGTAATAGAGATCATATTCGAGCTTGTGCCGCGAATCCTCGATCGAAGCGCCGTAAGGAAAATTGATCTGTGCCCAGCCGGTTATACCCGGTTTGACCATATGGCGTTCGGCATAATAGGAAAGCTGGGTTTCAAGGTCGGCAACAAATTCGGGGCGTTCGGGGCGTGGGCCGACGAAGCTCATTTCGCCCTTGAGAACATTCCACGTCTGCGGAAGTTCATCGATCCGCACCTTGCGAATAAACTTTCCGACAAGCGTAATCCGGTCATCGTCCTTCGTTGCCCACACTGCCTTGCCCTCAACCTCGGCATCGCTGCGCATCGAGCGTAGTTTGACGACGCTGTACGGCTGACCGAATAGACCGACGCGAACCTGACGGTAGAATGCGGGGCCGCGGCTTTCGAGCTTCACCAGAATGGCGAACAGGAAAATGATCGGCGCGGTGAACAACAGCAGCGCCGAGCTTGCCAATATGTCGAACAACCGCTTGGCAATGCCCGACAGCCGCCTGCCCGAAGAAAAGCCATCTGAGAAAATCAGCCAGCTCGGGTTGACGCTGTCGAGATCGACCCGGCCGGTCTCGCGTTCCAGAAAGCTCGAAATCTCGTTGACATGAACGCCTGTGGTTTTGATCCGTAGCAAGTCGTCGAGCGGAATCGCGTTGCGCCTTTCTTCGATCGCCAGCACCACCTCGCTTGCGCCCATTTTGACAACGAAATCGCCTAGATTGTAAATGGCATCGCGGTTGATCGCTTCGGGAATGACGCGCTTGTTCTCGTTCATGGCGATATAGCCGACGACGAGAAACCCAGAACCCGGTTTCGCCTCCAGCTCCTTGATCCTTTGCGCGCGTTTTCCAGCCCCCAGCACCAGCAGCCGCCGCTTGAACGCCTCGCCGCCGATCAACGTGCCGAGCAACGCTCGGCTGAACGCCAGAAAGAAGAAAGCCAGCACCATCGCGTACAGCGAGTTCGATCTCCACAGGGTCATTCCCGGCAAAGCGAACGCCATCACCGACTGAAAAATCACCCCCAACGACACGGCGACCAGGAACCTTGCAATTGCGAAACGCAACGATTGCAACGCATCCGGTCCGTAAACGCCGACCGCCATCGCCGCGACCTGCACCGAAGCGGCAAAGGTCAGCAATTGGCCGAACCGATTGCCGACATAATCGACATGCATGCCAATCTGGTTGGCGCGGATGACCCACGCAGTTTCGGCAGCGGCGATCAGCAGCAAAAAATCGACCAGCGCCAAAAAAAGCACCGCATAGGGTATATAATGTTTGAAAAGCCTGATCATGCAAAAGGGTGCCCGCCGCGTCAGGGTTTTTTAGGCGTGAAAGGTAAAGTGTCGCTTAATTTTACACATTTTTGGTAAGCAAATGATATCGGCTGGCTTTATCGGAACAATCGCCGCTATGTCCGGTTCGCATATTGCCCTAAAAGCGGTGCAACGAAAAATTGAGGACATCGCATTGCGTATCACCCCTGTTATATTGTCCGGCGGCGGCGGAACCAGGCTGTGGCCGATGTCGACCCCCGCCTGCCCCAAACAATTTCTGGCACTCACCGGCGACAGCACGATGTTCCAGATGACCGTGGGCCGGGTCATGGACCGCGACCGGTTCGATGCACCGATCATCGTCGCGAACGCGGCGCATGCTGAACTCGTCGAAACCCAGCTGGCGGCAATCGGGGTTAGCGATGCCATCATCCTGCTCGAGCCCCTCGCGCGCAATACAGCCCCGGCGATTGCGCTCGCGGCGCTGTGTGTCGCAGACCCCAAAGCGCCTTTGCTGGTGATGCCGAGCGATCATCTTATCATAAATCTTCACGCCTTCGACGAGGCGACCGATGCGTTGTTGCCGCTGGTAATCGATGGCTGGCTAGCGACATATGGGATAGCACCGACCGCGCCCGAAACGGGCTATGGCTATATCCAGACCGGCGAGACGCTGGCGGCGGGCGTGCACCGCGTATCGCGCTTCGTCGAGAAACCCGACGCCGCGCTTGCCGAGGCGATGATCGCCAGCGGTGACCACGTATGGAACGGCGGCATCTTCCTGTTTCGCGCCGATGTCTATCTGGACGCGCTCGCGGTCGAGGCACCCGATATTCTGGCGGCAGCACAGGCAGCGATGGCCGCCGCCAAGCGACAGGGCAGCCAAATCCACCCCGACGCTGCAGCGTTCACCGAATCTCCATCGGACAGCATAGACTATGCGGTCATGGAAAAGGCAGCCCGCGTCGCGGTCGCGCCGGTGGCGATGGGCTGGTCCGACGTCGGCAGCTGGGATGCGCTGCACGAACTCGGCGGAAAGGACGACGGCGGAAACACGACGATCGGCACGGTCCGCCTGTCCGAAGCCAGCGGCAACCTGATCCACGCCGACGGCATCCGCGTGTCGGTACACGGCGTCGATGACCTGATCGTGGTCGCCAACGGCAGTGAAGTGCTTATCCTGCCGCGCGGTAGCAGCCAGCGCGTGCGCGATTTCGCCGTGTAGCCACCAAGCAAAAAAGCCCCCTCCCTCGCGGGTCGAGGAAGGGGGCCACCCTACACCGGTGGGTCGCTATCCGGCGTGGCAAACGTAATAGATGTTCTGTATGTCGTGCGGGAGACGGTGGGTTTGCACTTTGATGAATCCTGCGTCGTCGAGCATCGAAAGCGCAAGCTGCTCACCCCATGCTGCACCTAGCCCGACACCGCCTTGCGCGAGCGACACCGCTCTGCAGTGCATGCATGAAACTGTGTAGATGAACGGCGCAAGCGGGCTATCCAGATAGTCGATCACACTCGGTCGCTGCATCGAAAAGGGTCGCATCAAAAACCGAAGACCGGATTTAGACACCAATCGCCGCAACAAACGCCGCCGGCGTGACTATCTGTGTGCGTCCATAAGGGTTCAGCGCCAGCAACCCCGCCCGTTTATCACCGGTGACGAGATAGTCCGCATTCCCCGCCTGTGCCATGCCGAGGAGGAAGGCGTCCATTGGATCGGCTATGTCCACCGCGATTGAATCAGGCTCGACAAGCATCGCTTGCCGTAAATGGTTGATCATCCGTCCGACACGGTGCGGCTGTAGACTGGCCTTGAATTTGGCATAGCGGCTGGCGCGGCGAATTTCGTCAAGCTGTTCGACCGACGTGACCAGCAGGAATTTCTTGTCGCGCCATGCCTCATAGATTTGGTCGGGCGGATTGCCTGGACTGATCAGCGCACTGAACAGCACATTGGTATCAACAACGACCCGCATCTATTTTTTATGCGAGCGCGCCCAATCAAGCGCTTCGTCGATTATTGCTTCCAGCTCTTCCTGCGGCATGTCAGCATTCGTCGCCTTCGCTTCGGCTACGGCTTGATGGAAAATTTGGTCACGCACCGCTTCTTCCACGAAGCGCGACAAATCGCCCTTGCGTCCGCCCCGTTCCGCCAGATACATGCGGACCGAGCGGTCGATATCCTCAGATACTGCTAAATTCCATCTTACGCTGGACATAAATCACCGTGCATATGCGTTTACGTGCTTATACACCCACAAGGCATTTTTGCAAGATGCCTAATCCCCATCGAACGCAAACGGCGTCAGCCCGCGTTCGCGTTCGTTAAACACCAGCACCCGGCCCGCCGGCGGAGCGCTTCTTTGCGGGCATTCGGTGCGGGTGCAGGCGGGGCAGCCGAGGCCGATTGGGGTGGCGGCTCCGGTCGCTAGATCAATACCACGCGCGGCCGCCAAGGGTGCCGCAAGCTTCGCGTGCAGCCCGAGGCAAATCGCGAATTCGGCATCGATGCCTCCCGACATTCCTGCCTGCGGATGGACGGTGCGCGATAGGGTGAACCAGCGACTGCTGTCTTCCAGTTCAACGAGATGCGACATCAAGCGACCTGGGCGGTCGAACGCGTTGTGGACATGCCATAACGGGCAGCGACGGTCGGTTTCGACCAATGGGGAACCGCTGGCCCCAGCATAGCGCTTGCTCGATTGTCCGGCGCGGTCGATGCGCAGCATGAAGAACGGCAGCCCGCGCGCGCCGACGCGTTGCAGCGTGGTCAGGTGTGGGCGATCTGCTCGAACCCTGCACCAAAGCGGCGTTGCAGGAGGACGATGTCATATCCGGTTGCCTCACACGCGCGCAGAAACCTAGCATAAGGCATCATCACGGCGGCGGCGAAATAGCTGGTCAGGTGGCGGCGGTAGAGGCGTTCGCCCGCACGGTCGGTAAAGCTCGCGCCGCTGACGAGGGCGTCTATTTCGGCTTTGGCCTCCAGCTGCGCGAGTTGGAAGGCGGCGGCGAAGGTTCGGCTGGCTGGGTCGAGCAGTTCGCTGAGTTGCAGCTGGCGCGCGTGGAGGTCGAGGCGGCGAAGGCGGTCGGGCATGACGTCGAACGGCAGGATACGGATGCTCAGTTGGTGTTTGACCCGCAGGCGCTCGGCTGTAGCGCTGTACAGATCAGCGGAGCCTACGCGCAAATCGTCGGCGAGTGTTTCGGCCTGAACGTCGAGATCGGCGAAATGGTTGCGCCAGCGTTCGATCTCACGCCTGACCGCAGCGATCGATTCTGGTTCGATGTTCGCACTCCCCGCGCCGCCATGCGCGCCGCCCGCAATCCGGTCGAAAACCCGCGCAAAAGCTTCGGCGGCGTCGGGGCTGGCGGCGATCCATTCCTCGACTTGTGGTCGGTCGATGGTCAGGTCCGCGAACATCGGGTCGGAAAGACGACGCCGGATTGCCTCCACGCCGCCGCCCGGCGTCGCCCCGGTTATCGTGCGCGGGTCAAAGTCATAACGCTCGGCAAGCCTCAGCAGCAGCGCCGCGGTTAAAGGCCGCTGGTTGCGCTCGATCAGGTTGAGATAGGACGGAGAGACGCCCAGAGCCTCGGCCATGGCCGCTTGCGTCAACCCGTTCGCCCGCCTGATCCGTCGCACAGCATGGCCTGCATAGAGTTTTTGATCCATCGCCAATGTTTGTCATATTATCTACAATATTACAAGAACAATGGCATTTTATGCGACGCACATACAACAAACTTTACATTTCTGACTCGCCCATTGGCGTGAACTTTGTCAACTTCGGGATCAGAAACACGGTCTCCCTGAAGGAATTGTAAATGTCGTACCAGGATCACATTAACGGCACCAGCCAGCTCATATCGGGTAAAGGCGGCAGTTGGGACGGGATCAGCGCCGAAGCTGTCACCCGCATGCGGCTGCAAAACCGCTTCCAGACCGGCCTCGACATCGCCCGCTATACCGCCAAGATCATGCGCGAAGACATGGCCGCCTATGACGCCGATTCAAGCCGGTACACCCAATCCTTGGGCTGCTGGCACGGCTTCATCGCGCAGCAGAAGATGATCGCGATCAAAAAGCATTTCGGCACCACAAAACGCAAATATCTCTACCTTTCCGGCTGGATGGTCGCCGCTTTACGCTCCGACTTCGGCCCCCTGCCCGACCAGTCGATGCACGAGAAAACCAGCGTTCCGGCGCTTATCGAGGAACTCTACACCTTCCTGCGTCAAGCCGACGCGCGCGAACTGAGCCTGCTCTTCCGTAGCATCGATGCTGCGCGGTCTGCCGGTGACGCCGCCAAGGAAAAGGCGCTGATGGGTCAAGTCGAGAACTTCGAAACACACGTCGTTCCGATCATCGCCGACATCGACGCGGGCTTTGGCAATGCAGAAGCAACCTATCTGCTTGCCAAAAAGATGATCGTGCAGGCGCCTGCGCGCTGCAAATCGAAAACCAGGTATCCGACGAAAAACAGTGCGGCCACCAGGACGGCAAGGTCACCGTTCCGCACGAGGACTTTTTGGCGAAAATTCGCGCCTGCCGCTACGCTTTCCTTGAGCTGGGTGTCGAGGACGGCATTATCGTCACGCGCACTGACTCGCTGGGCGCTGGCCTGACCAAGCAGATCGCGGTTTCGAACGAACCCGGCGACATTGGCGACCAGTATAACAGCTTTCTCGATTGCGAAGAAATCGACCCCGCAACCGCGCGCAATGGTGATGTTATCATCAACCGTGATGGCAAGATGCTTCGTCCGAAACGCCTGCCTTCAAACCTGTTCCAGTTCCGCGAAGGCACCGGCGAGGACCGCTGTGTATTGGATAGCATCACCAGCTTGCAAAACGGCGCTGACCTGCTGTGGATCGAGACCGAAAAGCCGCATGTCGAGCAAATAGCGGGAATGATGGACCGTATCCGCGAAGTGTGCCCCAACGCCAAGCTGGTTTACAACAACTCGCCTTCGTTCAACTGGACTCTTAATTTCCGTCAGCAAGTCTACGACGCGATGAAAGCGGAAGGCCTCGATGTCGCCGAATATGATCGCGCCGATCTGATGAGCGTGAAATATGATGGTACAGAGCTCGCCGAACAGGCCGACAAGCGCATCCGCACCTTTCAGGCCGATGGTGCCAGGCGGGCGGGCATTTTCCATCACCTGATCACGCTCCCGACCTACCATACTGCGGCACTTTCGACCGACAATCTGGCCAAGGAGTATTTCGGCGAAGCGGGTATGCTTGGCTATGTTCTGGGCGTGCAACGTCAGGAAATCCGCCAAGGCATTGCCTGCGTCAAGCACCAGAATATGTCGGGCTCCGACATCGGCGACGACCATAAAGAATATTTCGCCGGCGAAGCAGCCTTGAAAGCGGGCGGCGCGCATAACACCATGAACCAGTTTGGTTGAGGATACACGACATGCCCGAACCTGCTCGCTCCCGTGCCGTCCTGTCGAACGAGGACTTCAAGCTGCTCCGCGAGGCAGTGGCGCATTATCTGACGGTTATTCAGGACCAGCCCGAGTCCAAAAAATTTGCGCAGCTATATCATCGTCTTGGTAGCGCCGGACCGAAGTAATTCACAAGTTTCCTGGGGAGGAAAACAACTATCCGTCGGCAGCAATGCCGACGGATTTTTTCTGCGAACAGCGGTGTCATCGCTAATATAATATTAACAGCCCTCAGCTATTCCGGGCTTAGGACATAAGCCGGAAACGATAATGGACAATATTCTGAAAGTGTTGGTGGGCGTGCTGGGACTGGCCGGCTTGCTGGCTATGCTCACGCCATCCAATATAACTGTTGCCCCTGCTGTTCCCGAGCCTGTCGTTGAGGTGGCCCAACCTGTGAATGAAGTGGCCGACGTACCGCTGGGCGGAGTCTTGCCCGAAGAGCCGTACGAAGAGACCGATGACGAGATTGTGAAGTTCGGCGAGCCGATGATCGACGGCAACCCGATCGGGGACGATGAGGCACCGCAGCAGCAAAACCCGGACAATCCCGGCCAGTCTCCGTCAACCGGAAATGGCAATGGAGCCATCGACTACAAGCAGATACTCGATAACGCCGCGCAAGGCGCATATGGTGGTGTTCAAACTTACCAACCGGCAATGACGACTGTGACTCCTGTTAACGAAGGCATCCCTGTCAACTGACCCCATGTTCAGTGCGGTACGGGAAAGACCATACCCCCTTCCCTAAAGGAAAGAGGTATGGCCCAATCAATAATTGTATTGCTATTACGCGATATCGAACCGGTCAGCGTTCATTACCTTTGTCCACGCCTTGATGAAGTCGCGTACGAATTTTTCCTCGTGACCTTTTTCAGCATAAACTTCCGCCGTGGCTCGGAGTTGCGAGTTCGAACCGAAGATCAGGTCGGTGCGCGTCGCGCGCCACTTCTCCGTCCGGCCACCGCGATCATAGCCGATGAATTCCTCGTCGGCGCTGGTATCGACGACTTCCCACAATGTGTCCATGTCGAGCAGGTTGACGAAGAAATCGTTCGTCAGCTGACCGACGCGGGTGGTGAACACGCCTTCCTTCTTGCCGCCCTGGTTGGCGCCGAGGACGCGGAGGCCGCCGAGCAGCACGGTCATTTCCGGCACCGATAGGCCGAGCAGCGAGGCGCGGTCGAGCAGCAGCTCTTCGGTCTTCACGCTATGCTTGGTGGCCAGATAGTTGCGGAAACCATCGGCCTTCGGCTCCATTACATCAAAGCTTTCGACATCGGTCCATTCCGCAGTCGCGTCACCGCGGCCGCCGGTGAAGGGCACCGCGACATCGAAACCGGCGTCCTTCGCCGCCTTCTCGACCGCTGCCGTCCCGGCGAGGACGATGGCGTCGGCGAACGACAGCGACCCACGCAGTTCGTCGATTTTGCCGAGCACCTTGGCCAGTTCCGCCGGATCGTTGACCGCCCAGTCCTTTTGCGGGGCCAGGCGGACGCGCGCGCCATTGGCGCCGCCGCGATGGTCTGACTTGCGATAGGTCGAGGCCGAGGCCCAAGCGGCCTTGACCAGCTCGCCCACGCTCAGGCCAGAGCCCAGGATCGCTGTCTTGAAAGCGCCGACATTGGCATCGGACGGATTGCTGGCCGCAGGAACCGGATCCTGCCAAATCAGATCTTCCGACGGAACTTCGGGGCCAAGGTAGCGAACTTTTGGCCCCATGTCGCGGTGGCAGAGCTTGAACCAAGCGCGGGCAAAGGCGTCCTTGAACGCTTCATGATCGTTGCGGAACTTATCCGAAATCTTGCGGAATTCCGGATCGACCTTCAGCGCCATATCGGCGGTCGTCATCATCGTCGGCACCTTTTTGCCCGGATTATGGGCATCGGGTGCCATGTCCTCTTCCTTCTGGTTGACCGGCTGCCATTGCTGCGCCCCGGCGGGGCTCCGTACCAGTTCGTAATCATAGTCGAGCAGCAGGCGGAAATAATTCTCTGACCATTCGGTCGGGGTGTTAACCCATGCGCCTTCGATGCCGCTGGTGATAGCGTGCGCGCCGACCCCGGTCTCGAAGCTGCTGGTCCAGCCCAGGCCCTGCAGCGCGATGTCCGACCCCTCGGGCGGTGTACCGACCAGGCTGGCGTCACCCGCGCCATGCGCCTTGCCGAATGTGTGGCCGCCGGCGGCCAACGCCACGGTTTCCTCATGGTCCATCGCCATGCGTTCAAAGGTTATCTTGATATCGCGCGCCGATTGCAGCGGGTCGGGATTGCCACCCGGCCCTTCGGGATTGACATAGATCAGGCCCATCTGGATCGCCGCGAGCGGGTTTTCGAGATCGACTTCCTCCTCGGGACGAATGCGCGTCGCGGCGCCTTCGCTGACCCACAGTTCCTCGGCACCCCAATAGATGTCGCGCTCGGCCTCGAACACGTCCTTGCGCCCGCCGCCGAATCCGAACACCGGTCCGCCCATCGATTCAATGGCGACGTTACCGGTGAGGATGAAGAGGTCAGCCCAGCTGATCTTGCTGCCGTACTTCTGCTTGATCGGCCAGAGCAGGCGGCGCGCCTTGTCGAGATTGCCATTGTCAGGCCAGCTGTTGAGCGGGGCAAAGCGCTGCTGCCCGCTGTTCGCACCGCCACGACCGTCGGCGGTGCGATAGGTGCCCGCCGCGTGCCACGCCATGCGGATGAAAAAGGGACCATAATGGCCATAATCGGCCGGCCACCACGGCTTGCTGTCGGTCATCAGCGCGGTGAGGTCGTCTTTCAGTGCCTGGTAATCGAGCGATTTGAACGCCTCGGCATAATCGAAATCCTCGCCCATCGGATCGGGCGAGCCGCCGCCTTGGTGCAGAATTTCGAGCGGCAGCGCGTCGGGCCACCAATCCTTGTTGGTACGACCGAGGAGCGACCGGAACCGGTCCTTTCCAACGGGGCATCCTTTGCCGCTGTCTATGGGGGTCTGGTCGTTCATGGCGTCTCTCCTTCGCAGGCGTGCATTTTAGCAGCGAATCTTCGCGGCTTTGTTACAATCGATGGATATCGCCGACAGCATAATATGCCATCTTGTTTTTCCTTGCACAGTTATCGACGATTCCGATTGAACACGCGCCGAACTGTTAAAACGCTTCTATTTCGGCATCAAATCCATGGCAGCCGCCGCCAAAGCTTCGGACGCCGTCGCAATTACCTTCTCGGCATCGGGCGCCCAATAAGGTGAGTGCAATGACGGCAGTGATTTACCACCAGCCTTCGCCGCATCCATGTCCGCCTGCGGCACGCCGCCGACCCAGAAGATGAGGCTTTCGACATTGGCTTTGTCGGCACGGTAGAATTCGCTGAAGTCCTCCCCGCCCATCACCGGCGGGGTCGCGATCACTCGCGCGTCGCCGAAGCGGGTTTTGAAGAGGCCTGCCATTTTCGCGGTCAGTTCGGGGGTGTTATAGGTGGCGGGGGTGAATTCGTTTTCAGCGATGGTGACTTCAGGCATCCGGTCTTCGGGCATTCCGGCCGCCACCGCCTCGCCTTTGGCAATACGCCTGATACCGTCGAGCAGCATCTTGCGCGTCGCGTCTGAATAGCTGCGTACCGTCAGCAGCATCGTCGCCTCGTCAGAGATGATATTGTGCTTGGCCCCGGAATGGAAACTGCCCACGGTCACGACCGCCGCGTCCTGCGGATCGACCTCGCGGCTGACCAAAGTTTGCAAACTCCCGACGATCCGGCTGGCGAGCACAATCGGGTCTTTGGTAGTGTGCGGATAGGCGCCGTGGCCGCCGACTCCGCGCACTTTGATATCGACGCTATCGACATTGGCGAGCGCGAATCCCGAGGAATAGCCGATGGTTCCCGCCGCGAACTGCGCGGCGTCATGGAAACCGATGACATAGTCTGGCTTGGGAAACCGCGTGTAGAGCCCATCAGCCAACATCGCGCGCGCGCCCGAACCGATCTCTTCGGCGGGTTGCAGGATCATCACCAGCGTGCCCGACCATTTGTCCTTGTTTGCGACCAGTTGCCGAGCTGTGCCAACCCAGGCCGACATATGCGTGTCATGGCCGCAGGCGTGCATCACGCCGGTTTCGACCCCTGATTTGCTGACGCCCTTGACCTTCGACGCATAGGGCAGCCCCGTTTGCTCGATCACGGGAAGCCCGTCCATATCGGCGCGGATCATCACAACCGGCCCCGCACCGTTTTTCATCACCGCTACCACGCCGGTCTGCCCGACTTTTTCGGTCACAGTAAAGCCGAGACGCTTTGCCTCCGCCGCCAGCTTGGCCGAGGTTTTGAATTCCTGAAAGCTCAGTTCGGGGTTGGCGTGGAGGTCACGATAGAGCTCCATCAAGGACGGTATGTCGCGTTTCACCGCGTCGCGTAGCGTATCTGCCTGCGCCGGTACGGCAAATGCAACCGCGACTGCCGCCAGTGCGGTGGTTCCCAAAAGCTTCATGGTCATTCATATGCTCCCCAGCAATTTTGTGCATCCTGCAATAAACATCCGTTCGTGTCGAGCGTAGTCGAGACACCTATCCGTAGCGCATGAACTATCGGTATCTCGACGTCGCTCGATACGAACGGAAACGGGGACAGCGTTCCAAGTTACTGCGCCGTCCATCCCCCATCGACCGACAGGTTCGCACCGGTGATCGCACCCGCCGCATCGCTGCACAGATAAAGCGCAAGCGATGCCAGTTGATCGACCTGCACAAACTGCTTCTGCGGCTGGTTGGCGAGCAACACGTCGTTGATCACCTGATCGCGGGTCAGGCCACGTGCCTTCATCGTGTCGGGAATCTGGTTTTCGACGAGCGACGTCCAGACATAGCCGGGGCAAATGCAGTTGACCGTAATCCCCTGCGTCGCAACCTCCAGCGCCACCGTCTTGGTCAAGCCCGCGATGCCGTGCTTTGCCGCATTATAGGCCGACTTATAAGGGCTGGCGACGAGGCTGTGCATCGAACCGGTGTTGATCACCCTGCCCCATCCCTTTGCCTTCATCCCCGGCAGGGCGGCCTTGGTCGCGTGAAATGCCGATGAAAGGATGATTGCGAGCACGGCGTCCCATTTGTCCTCGGGAAATTCATCGACCGGCGCGACATGCTGGATACCGGCGTTGTTGATCAGGATATCGGGCGCGCCGAGTTTGGTGGTGCAGTCGGCAACCATCGCGCGAATTTCGTCGGGTTTGGTCATATCCGCCCCCGAATATAGCGCGCCTGCATTATTGGTTTTGATCAGGTCGGCGACATATCCGTCGATTTCGCTTTGGTCGCCAAAGCCGTTGATCATGACATTAGCGCCTTCCGCCGCCAATGCCCGCGCGTATCCCAAACCAATGCCCGATGTGGAACCGGTGACGAGAGCTGTTTTACCTTTAAGGAACATGGGAGACGACCTTTACGTTATATGCGAAAACTAAACCGTTATATGCGAAAACTAACATTACTTGCGCTTTCCCTCGCTAACCGCAATGCTGCCGGACGGCAATAAGGGAGAATCGCCATGCGCCTTGATGATCTGGACCCAAGCAGCAATGTCAGCGACCAAGGCTCGGGCGGCGGCGGATTTGGTAGCGGTGGCGGCGGACTTGGCTTGATCTTTGGACTGTTGCCGATGCTTTTGGGTCGCAAAATGGGCTGCGGCACAATCGCGATTATCGCAGTTGTCGGCTATTTTGTGCTTTCGAGCGGTATGCTCAATCTCGGCAGTCCCGGCGTCGCGCCGGGCTCGCAACAGGGACAAGCAGCGGGTGGCAACGTCGCTTGTGATACGGAAAGCGAACTGTTCGCTTGCCGTGTCTTGAAATCGACCGAAGACACATGGGGATCGCTGATCCAGAACTATCAGCCGGCCAAACTGTCTTTTTACAACAATAACGGTAGCTCCGGTTGTGGCGCGGCCCAGTCGGCGATGGGGCCGTTCTACTGCCCGTCAGACCAGGGCGTTTACCTCGACACAAGTTTCTTCCAGCAGATGGAGCAGCAGATGGGGGCTGGCGGTGACTTTGCTTACGCCTATGTGATCGCGCACGAGGTCGGCCATCATATCCAGAACATATCTGGCGTCGCCGACCAAGTGCGCCGATTGCAGTCGCGTGCGAGCCAAGCCGATGGCAATCAGTTGCAGGTGCGCATGGAATTGCAGGCAGATTGCTATGCCGGTGTGTGGGCCAGCCGCAACAAGGATCGAATTGAACCTGGTGACATCGAGGAAGGTATGCGCGCAGCCAATGCAATCGGCGATGATACGCTAATGAAAAGCGCGGGCCAGTCGATCGTCGAAAGCATGTTCACGCATGGCACGTCGGAACAGCGGATGGAGGCGCTAAAACGCGGATTGCAAAGCGGCAATCCCAGTAGCTGCAACTATTTCGAAGGTGTGTTGTAACACCCGCCATGCGCCTTGCCAATTGCCACAGTGTCGCGGACTTTCGGTTGCTGGCCAAGGCTCGCCTGCCGTCGCCCATCTTCGACTATATCGACGGTGCGGCGGACGATGAGCGGAGCAAGGATCGCAATACCTCCGCGTTCGACGACTGCGATTTGGTCCCCAATGTACTCGCTGGCGTGTCCGAAATCGACATGGGTGTGACGGTGATGGGCAAGCGGATCGCGATGCCGTTGATGCTTTCCCCCACCGCGCTGCAACGGTTGTTTCACTGGCAGGGCGAGCGCGCGGTGGCGGCCACCGCCCTGCATTTCGATACATGGTTCGGCATATCCTCGCTGGCGACCATCAGCATCGAAGAGATCGGCGCGACGATCACCTCGCCCAAATTGTTCCAGCTCTATATCCACAAGGACAAGGGCCTCAACACATCGATGATCGAGCGCTGCAAGGCGGCGAAGTTCGATGCTATCGCGCTGACCGTCGATACCATCGTCTCGGGCAACCGCGAGCGATGCCTGCGCAGCGGCTTCACCTCGCCGCCGCGTTTCACACCTGCCTCTGTATTAAGCTATGCCATTCATCCGATGTGGGCGCTAAACTATATGTTCCGCGAGAAATTTGCGCTGCCCAATCTGCAAACGCATGTCGATGCGGGTACCGATGTTGCGGTATCGGTCGCCGAATATTTCAACACTATGCTCGACACCTCAATGGACTGGAAAATGGCCGAAAAAGTTCGCGCCGATTGGGGCGGAGAGTTTTGCCTGAAGGGCGTCATGTCGGTCGAGGACGCGAAACGCGCGGTCGATATCGGCGCGACCGCGATCATGGTGTCGAACCATGGCGGGCGGCAACTCGACGGTTCGCGCTCACCCTTTGACCAGATATCCGAAATCGCCGATGCCGTGGGCGGCAAAATCGACATCATCTGCGATGGCGGTGTCCGTCGCGGCAGCCATGTCCTGAAAGCAATCGCCGCCGGAGCTACGGCGTGCTCCGGCGGCAGATTATATCTCTATGCGTTGGCTGCGGCAGGCGAGCAAGGCGTTCTGCGTATTGTAGGCAAGCTGCGCGACGAAATCGAACGCGACATGAAGCTCATGGGCGTTCGCTCTGTCGCGGAACTCAATTCATCGATGCTACGCTGGCGTTAACTCAGGCGAAGGCAAGGCTGGATTTGCGACGACGCATCGCACCGCCGACCATTCCGAAGCCGAGAATCATCATGACCCAAGTCGCTGGCTCCGGCACTGCTGCGATAGAGACGTTATCAAGCGCAAGCCCGAAAGCTGAATTCGATGTAGCTGGATCCGCTGAAAAGCGCAGATTTGTGGTCGTGCCTGTAGCCACGAAATTATAGCTTCGCTGTTCCCACAGCATGTTGGCCTTCGTGCTTGCTCCATTGCCGAAAGTAATAAGCGTCTGGGCACCGCCAACATCAACAAAACCGGTCCGGGGCGTTATCCCGCCATCCGGATTGCGCGCGACCCAATAAGTGACCGTATAACCTTGTCCAATTATGGTCGCGATGGCCTGTTCGATGCTGCCAAGAGCACTACCTGCAAGATCGATACTGCGAGCGCCCTCCTGCGCCTGCCAATATCCGCCGATGTAATCAACCGAGCCGCCGCCGACTTTCCAGCCATTGATCGTAGTTGTCGATGGTCCGCCCGCAACCGTGACAAAGCCACCGCCCGGATTAGCCGTGCCAGTTTCAAAGCCGCCGTTGATGATCGTCGCGGCATTGGCCGCAGAAGCGAAAGTGAGCGAGGCCGCCAAGCCGAGTATTAAAGCGCGCATTGTAATACCCTCTGCAAAGAATCAATTTTTTGATTAATGCATTGTTAACATTTATTGCGTGGCGACAGAAGCACTTTTCATCTCGTTACATCAACGTACCACATTGAAACAGCCATGCCGCACCGCAGAACGATAGCCAGCTCACGCCGCAGATGGTTTACTTCCGACAGCCTCGCGCTTGGCTCCCCAGTCGATGGCGCGGGTTGCCCACATCACCACTGCGAGCGCTACAAAGAGCAGCAGCGAACCGATGATTAGCGAGTAAGCTTCAAGATTCAGCAGCACGTAGAGGGTTGCATATAGACCGACCAATAACCCGCCTATGAACCGCGCGCGTATCCAGCTTTTAAGCACTGCCGCTGAATAAGCAGTCAGCAGTCCGGTGATCGCACCCGCTGCAATCAGATAGGCCCACATGAAGCCCACTACCTCGGCAAAGGCGAGCAACAGCACGAAGAACAGCACCAGCCCAGCACCG
Source organism: Sphingomonadales bacterium (assembly GCA_031406495.1). GTDB lineage: Bacteria > Pseudomonadota > Alphaproteobacteria > Sphingomonadales > Sphingomonadaceae > Sphingorhabdus_B. Next base: position 65,581 of record JANOHL010000118.1, read on the forward strand.
GTAAGCAGATATTCCGCCGCCGCTACCTTCGCGCCCGCGATAACATCGAACATCAGAAAAGCGAGAAAGGTGAAGCCGATAAACAGGAAGCCATATTTTACTGAGCGGTCGACCTGACTGTAAAGATCGACGGGCTCGATCAAGCCAATGGTTGCGGCCTGACTTTGCCCGCTTCCACCGGCAGAAGGCGCAACGCTAACCGAATCTATTCCATCATATTTAGTGAATGCACTCTGCGAAGGTGGTCCGAGATCGTCGGTCAGGACGAGTGCCTGTCCCAGCGCAAGGTTCGTGACCGCATGGCTTGACGTAAAACCAGCAGATTTGACGTCGCGCTTGGTGGGAAGGAAATCGCCTGCAAAGCTGGGCGAAGGCCAGCTCGACTTCACATCCCATTTGGTCTCACCGCCGCGCGGCACCATCGTCAGCGTCTTGTTGCCGCGAATGGCAAAACTATAGCTTACCTGCAGCGGGTTCGCTGCATCCCAATCGACAAAGGTGAAAAAGCCGGAGCCGCCCGATGCGGCCAAACCTTTGCCCGGTTGCAGCTCCAGCGAAGTGCCATTGACGAGAACCTTGCTGTCGGCCTGAAGCCCGCGCGCGTCCGACACACCGAATCGCAATTCGGCACCAGCCAGATTCAGCGCATCGCGCGAAATGCCGTAACGCGCAAAGTCGGCAGGCAAGGCAAAACGTGCCGTCCCGCTATTTTCCGCAACGAACAACACGCTTTCATAAATCGATTTCCGCTTGCGATCGGGTTTCAAATTGGTCTTCATCGTGTTGGTTTCTGGCGACAGAAACAACTCCCTTGTTAGCTGTACCGTTCGTGTTGTCTGGCGACCATTCGCGTCAACCGTCTCGACACTGTTCGCGGTGTACGGAATAACCAGAACCGGCCCGACAACCACCTGCGGCCCGCCCCAGCCTGCAGCAATCGAACTTTGCGCGGTGGTCGACTGCTCTTGCCGGTCCCACACCAAGGCGTAGACCATCATCAGCGGGATAACGAGGGCGATGCCGATTATCCCCGCCAGAAAGAGCTTGAATCCCGGAGATCGTTCAGATGTCATGATTTGCTTTTCCTTCCACCATTTAACGGTTTATCTATGAAATAGCACGGTTCGCCTATGGATGGCAAGATGAACGGTGGGTGAATGATCAGCCGTTAGCGCGTGGTCGCAAACAGAAACCATAACGCAATCCCTACAAGCATCGCGGCAAATCCTCGCCTTAATGCACGAGCACGCGTTCCGCTCGACAACCAATCATGAGCCTGCCCGCCCAGTAACACGATTACCACATGTACTGCCGTCGCAACCGCAACATAGCTTGCCGACAGCAAAAGGGTTTGCGGAGCCACGCGGGCACCGGGCGATACATAGGTTGGCAATATCGCCATGAAGAACATTGCGGCCTTCGGGTTTAGTAGATTGAGTAGAAGGCCATGCCTGAACCACGCCGACAAGGCATTACCGCCCTTGATTGCACCCGGTGAAACCTCCCGCTCGCCGTTCCAAGCCTGCCAAGCGAGCCACAGCAGGTAGGCGACGCCTGCATAGCGCAGCAAGCCAAAGAGAAGAGGCGAGCCATTTGCAATCTGTGCCAACCCGAGCGCTGACGCCGCACCGACAATCGTCAACCCCAAAGCCACCCCCGCCACCGCCGCGAAACCTGCCCGCTGCCCAAGGGTGGCACTGGTCAGCGCCAGCCACACCATATTGGGGCCGGGGGTCAGCTCGACGAGGAAAGCGGTGAGAAGGAACGCGGGAAAGAGCGAAGTGAACATTAGGACGAGTATGACACTGAAAATTAGGGCTGTCGATTGCGCTTGGCTTTGCGCAATGCCGCCACCATGTAGTCGGGATGACTGCTTATTCACTTCTTGATCTTGTGCCTGTCGTTGTGGGAGGCACCGTTGCCACCGCGCTGGCCAACGCCGCCGACCTCGCCGTCCATGCGGAAAGTTTAGGTTTCACCCGCTATCGGGTAGCCGAACATCACGGCATGAAAGGCATCGCCAGTGCCGCAACCAGCGTTGTGATCGGCCATATCGCCGCTGCCACATCTACTATGCGTGTAGGTTCAGGCGGGATCATGCTACCCAACCATTCGCCATTGGTGATTGCCGAGCAATTCGGCACGCTCGATGCGCTGTATCCGGGGCGGATCGATTTGGGGCTTGGCCGCGCACCCGGCAGCGACCAGCGCGTTGCCGCCGCGATCCGGCGGACGCTCGACAGCGACCCCAACGCCTTCCCGCGCGATGTGATGGAGCTGCAAAGCTATTTTGCCGACGATGGACAAACGGGCATTGTCGCGACACCGGGTGCTGGCGCGGACGTGAAGCTCTATATCTTGGGCAGCAGCCTCTACGGTGCGCAGGTCGCCGCAGCCCTCGGCCTGCCCTTCGCCTTCGCCAGCCACTTCGCACCCGATATCCTGGACGAGGCGCTGCATATCTACCGCGAAACCTTCCGCCCCGGTGCAGCACTCGACGCGCCCTATGCAATGGCGGCTTTCAACATCATCGCCGCCGAAACCGACGAGGAAGCCGAATTTCTCGCCAGCTCGCTGATGCAAAGCTTCATCTCGCTCCGCGCCGGCAACCCGCGGCAAATGCCTCCGCCCATCGAAGGCTACCGCGCCTCCCTGCCCCCGTCGCACGCGGCGATGCTCGACAGCGTGCTGTCGGCGAGCGCGATTGGCGGACCGGACAAGGTGGCGAAGGGAGTTGCCGCATTTTTGGTGCGGACGCAGGCGGATGAGTTGATTGTGGCATGCTCGGTGTACGATCACGGCAAACGACGGCGGAGTTTGGAGCTGGCTGCTGCGATTTTGCAAGCAGCCTGAAGCTTCTTATAAATCCGTTATAGTTGTGGCAGGCATTGCGACTGGGACCGAAAACTTAACGCGACTCTCCCGACCCTTTTCTGAGTTGAACTTGAAGTCAAGTCAGCTTCGATCACTTTGATATTGATCCCACCACCTTTCGACTTGTCGGTCGTTTGTTCAGTGGTGATAGCAACATCGAACTCAACTTCACGTATGGGTAACGCATCAAAGTCTTTGGTTCGACTGCCTCTAACGGGTGCAATATAGCCACCCAATGTCGCACCATCGTGCGCTTTGGCGGCAGCAGAGACGCCCTTCATAATCTCAGAAAGAGCGACCGCAATAAAGTCAGAGAGTTGAATCAATAAACCCGCTTCTTCGGCTTGATATACTCGATCTCGTCGGTCAACGTGTACTCGTGGACCGGGCGGCTGCCCAGCGTCACTTTGCCGCCTTTGCCGCCCCAGCCTTCGAACCAGCTGGTGGTGTGCTTCATCCAGTTTACGTCGTCGCGCTCGGGGAAATCCTCGTGCGCGTGAGCGCCTCGGCTTTCCTTGCGCGCCGCGGCACCGTTGATCGTGACCAGCGCCTGCCCCATCAGATTGTCGAGTTCGAGCGTTTCGATCAGGTCGGTGTTCCAGATCAGGCTGCGGTCGGTGACATGGATGTCGGTCATGCTGGCGTTGACCTTGTCCATCAAAATCACGCCTTCGTCCAACAAAGCCGTGTCGCGGAAGACGGCGCAGTGTTTCTGCATGGTACGTTGCATTTCGAGACGGACTTCTGCCGTGGGCTTGCTGCCTTTCGCGTTTCGGAAATGGTCGAGCCGACCGAGCGCCATGTCGGCCGCGCTCTTCGCCAGCGGTTTATGCGCGGTGTTCGGCTTGATGATCTCTGCAAGCCGCATGCCCGTCGCGCGTCCAAACACCACCAGATCGATCAGCGAGTTCGAGCCGAGCCGGTTCGCGCCGTGCACCGAAACGCATGCCGCCTCGCCAATGGCAAACAGGCCTGGGACGACGGCGTCGGGATTGTCAGGCGTAGGGTTCACAACCTCGCCGTGGAAATTGCAGGGGATACCGCCCATCGTATAATGCACCGTCGGCGTAATCGGCAGCGGTTGCCGCGTCAGGTCGACGCCTGCAAATACCTTGCCGGTTTCGGTAATGCCGGGCAGCCGCTCGTGCAAAATCGCCGGGTCGATATGGTCGAGATGAAGGTTGATATAATCCTTGTTCGGTCCGACGCCGCGCCCTTCGCGAATTTCCATTGCCATCGAACGCGACACTACGTCGCGTGAAGCCAGATCCTTCGCCGACGGAGCATAGCGTTCCATGAAGCGCTCGCCTTCGGAGTTGGTCACATAACCGCCCTCTCCGCGTGCGCCTTCGGTGATCAGCACGCCAGCGCCGTAAATGCCGGTCGGGTGGAACTGAACGAATTCGCAGTCCTGCAACGGCAGCCCTGCGCGCAGCACCATGCCACCGCCGTCGCCGGTGCAGCTATGCGCCGACGTTGCGGTGAAGTAAGCGCGGCCATAGCCGCCAGTTGCCAGCACCACGGCGTGGCTGCGGAAACGGTGGATGCTGCCGTCATCCATGCACATCGCGATCACGCCCCGGCACTCGCCGCCCTCCATGATCAGGTCGATCGCGAAATATTCGATGTAGAAATCAGCGTCATATTTCAGACTCTGCTGATAGAGTGCATGGAGCATCGCATGTCCGGTGCGGTCGGCGGCGGCACAGGTGCGCTGCGCTGGCGGCCCTTCGCCCATATTCTGCATCATGCCGCCGAACGGTCGCTGATAGATTTTGCCTTCTTCGGTGCGCGAGAACGGCACGCCTGCATGCTCCAGCTCGTAAACCGCAGCCGGTGCCTCACGGCACAAATATTCGATCGCGTCCTGATCACCCAGCCAGTCGCCGCCCTTGACCGTGTCATACATGTGCCAGGTCCAGTGATCCGGCCCCATATTACCGAGCGATGCCGCGATCCCGCCCTGTGCCGCGACGGTATGCGAGCGCGTCGGAAATACTTTGGTAATGCATGCGGTCTTCAGGCCCGCCTCGGCGCTGCCCATGGTTGCGCGCAGGCCAGAACCGCCGGCACCGACGACCACGGTGTCATATGTGTGATCAATAATCTTATAACTGTCGGACATCAGGCGGGGCTTCCTGTAAAGGCTAGTTTGGCTATGGTGAAGATGCCAAACACGGCACCGGCTATCACATAGAAATTGAGCAAGGTTATCGCGCCAAACTTCAGCGCGTCGTCATGGACATAGTCTTCGATGAAGACCTGAAGACCGAGGCGTACATGCCAGAAAATGCTGACCAGCAACAAAATCATCGGCACCGCGACTATCGGCTGGGCCAGCCACATTGCGAGCGTGCCCTGATCAAAATTGGGCATCAATATAAGCGATATGAGCAGCCAGACCGTGAGCAGCAAATTGCTGACTGCTGTCGTGCGCTGTTTTATCCAGTGCTCGCCGCCGTGCTTGGCCGAACCGAGCCCGCGAACTTTTCCTATGCCTGTGCCATCACCCATGATTCAGACTCCCAATACGCGTGATGCCACAAGCAGCGCCATCAATGCAGTTGCAAAAATAGCCGCAATGAATGCAGCCAGCGCCCAGTTGCGGCTTGCTGCCAACTCATAACCAGCACCCATATCGAGCACCAGATGACGCAGCCCTGAAAACAGGTGCTGAAAGAAGCTGTAGGTTACCGCCAGCGCCAGAAGGCGAAAGAACCAGTTGCTTGCGGTTTGCCAACCCGTCGCGCCATCGCCCGCCGACACCACATATTTCTGGAATGTGGCAAAGCTTTCCGTCCCGCCGCCGATCGCCGACAACCACCACAACAGCGTCATCATCCCGGCCGTCGCAAGCACAAAACCGGTTGCGCGGTGAAAGATCGAAATCGCCATTTGCGGTGACCAGCGATAAATCTGCAGATGCGGCGATAATGGCCGGTTCGGTTGACTACCCATGGATCGACGCCCTTTTTGCTCTGGTGATATGTCGTTGCGTCGCTCTTTACCGTTTTGTGTGCGCACTGCAACACTCGCTCGCACCTCAAGCGTAGTAAAATATGGCGATGGCTAACCTGTAATTAACCATTTGCCGACTAATAGCATTTCATCCGGGTCAACCGGCAATCGATGTTTTCAGGAGCATAAAATGACGGCGCCAGCCTCATCAGCAGAATTCAACGTGAAATCAATCGTCAAACATTTCGATTTTGACGGAAAATTGAGCGAAAAATGCCAACGGCTTGGCGAGGTGATGCAACCGTTCTTCATCGAGATCGGGCGCGATTTTTGGCAGTATTGGGCCGATCTGAAGCGATCGGAACAAGTGCAAGATCCCAAATATCGTGAGGCCGCAGCGCAGCGCACCGGCAAATTATGGGCCGAACGGTTCGGCGACATTTACAATCCGGGTTGGGTGGAGGATCTTCATTATCTCGTCAACGATGCATGCAAACGCGGCATTTCTCTGAATCTTGTCCTTGCGGCGACCGCCAGTACCAATCGCCTGACGCTGAAAAAGCTCGTTGAAGCAATCGGTCCGGACCATGCCGAATTTCAGGACATGGTCGAGACCGCCATGACCTCAACTGCGTTGGAAACGGCAATATTGGCTGACTGCTATGCGACTTATGAAAAAGGCCTCGCCACCGAAGTGCAACGCCAATACTCCGAGCAGTTCGAAGCCGATATCGGCAGTGCAGCGCATGACGTTGCCGACCAGACAAACCTGCTGCGCCAGCAGGCAACGAGCAGTTCACAGATGGCCAACGGCATGCTTTCGAAAACATCCGAAGTCGCAGCAGCATCTGAACAATCGGCTGTTGCCATGCGCGAAGCTGCACAGACCGCCGCCGGGCTAATCCGCGCGATCGAGGATGCGCGAACAGAGGTTGAGACTGCATCAGATGTTGCCAACCGCGCTGCCGCGCAGGCATCGCAAGGTGTTGCTGCAACCGATACGCTGTCCGAACAATCGCAATCGATCGAGTCCATATTGGGGTTGATTCGCGAAATCGCTGGCCAGACCAACTTGCTGGCGCTGAACGCGACCATCGAAGCGGCACGCGCAGGCGATGCCGGACGAGGGTTTGCCGTTGTTGCGCAGGAAGTGAAAAGCCTTGCCAACCAGACCGCACAAGCGACCGATGAAATCGCGCAGAAGATCTCCGCAATTCAAAGCGCAACAAAGGCTTCGGTTGAATCCAACGCCTCGATCCGCGCCACTGTCGACGAAGTACAGCAGTCCGCTGAACGCATCCGGCGCGCAATGGAAGATCAGGCGCAGACCGTCACCATGATTACCGCATCGGTAGATGAAACTGCATTGGCCGCCGACTTGATGTCGAACACGATCTCCGCCATCCGTAGCGATACCGAAAATGTCGTGTCCGAAATCACTGCGCTGGAGCAAGGCTTTAGCCAGGTGAACGAAAAGATTGCCTCGCTGCAGGTGAACGCCAGCAGATTTGTCGGCAACCTTACGCGCTAACGCAGTTGAATTTCTTCCCCCGCTGTGAAAAGCAGCGGGGCATGACACCACATACCAAAACCCATATCCTTGTTACCGGGGCATCGCGCGGCATCGGTGCAGCGATTGTCGAGGCCTTCGACCCCGACACAACACGCGTCTGCGCGCTATCGAGCAAAGATGGCGATCTCGGTGACCCGCAAGTGCCCGCTTCGCTTTGGCAACAGGCGGTAGAGCGGCTCGACGGCAAAATCGACGTGCTCATCAACAACGCCGGAATATTCGAGGCCAACCCGCTGGACACCGCCGATACCGACTGGCTGGAAAGCTGGAACCGGACAATGCAGGTCAACCTGACCGCGAGCGCAGATTTATGCCGTCGCGCGGTCTTGCATTGGCAAGCGGCGAGAACAGGTGGTCGCATCGTCAACATCGCCAGCCGTGCAGCGCATCGTGGCGACAGCCCGGAGCACTGGCATTATGCTGCGTCGAAAGCGGGCATGGTTGCGATGACCAAGACCATCGCCAGAGCCTATGCCGCGCAGAGTATCTACGCATTCTCGGTATGCCCCGGCTTCACCATGACCGGAATGGCAGAGGATTATCTATCCAGCCGCGGTGGCGACAAGTTGCTGGCCGACATCCCGCTTGGCAAAGTCGCTGACCCTGCAGAAGTGGCAGCAATCCTCAAATTCTGTGCGCTTGACGCTCCGCCATCGATGACCGGTGCAGTGCTCGATGTGAATGGCGCGAGCTATGTCAGGTAATTGGCGTCTTACCCTGCCCTGCACCCGTGCGGAGGCAGAAGCACTTTATGATGCCGACGAAATCATTGCTACCTTGTCGCCAGCGCCCTCAATAGTTACCCAAGAAACCGAAGCGTTTAATGATGCCAAATGGGAGATGCTTGCCTATTTCAACGGCAAACCATCGGCCGACACGGTGCGGAAGCTTCGCGCGCTGATCCCCAGCTCGGCTGGCGCAAAAGAGCAATTGGAGCAACTGCCCGAGGAGGACTGGCTAACGGTCAGCCAGCAAGGACTGCAACCGGTTCAGGCCGGCCGGTTTTATGTTCATACTGCCGATAACGTAGGCAATATGCCGCCAGACAGCGTGGCTTTTCGCATAGAGGCCAGTCAGGCGTTCGGCACCGGCGGTCATGAAACGACAAAAGGCTGCTTGGCTATGCTCGACGCGATGAAACGCCAGGGCAAGCGGTTCGACATGATCGCGGATATTGGCACCGGCACCGGGTTGCTGGCCTTCGCAGCGCGCCATTTATGGCCGCGCGCTTATGTGACTGCGTCGGATATCGACCCGGTCAGCATCGACGTTACCGCCGAAAACGCCGCCACAAACCATGTTCCGCTGGGCCAGAACCCCGGGCAGGTCGCTTTGTGCGTCGCGTCCGGCACCGACCATGAGATGATACAGCGGCGCGCGCCTTATGATCTGGTGATCGCAAATATATTGGCAGGTCCGCTGATCGAATTGGCACCCGCGTTCAGTGTCATCATGAGCGAACGCGGCGCTTTGGTTCTGGCGGGGTTGCTCGACACACAGGCCGACGCGGTTGTTCGTGCGTATCGTAAACTGGGATTTCGGTTGGAGAGCCGCAAAAACAACGGGGATTGGCCTTGTCTGCACTTGGTAAAACGCGCAAAATATGCGTGGCAGCGCCCACTGCGCGCCGACGGACGGACGAGCCAGCCACCGGGAGATTTTGGCACTTGGTGAACCAGGCGGGAATGTCAGACGAAGCGGTAAAAGCCGAGACGGGAAGGAACTGGTCCGATTAGACCAGCCCCTGTGCATATTTCTGAGTACCGCGTGTGATAACCTCATCATCGGGCAAAATGTCGGCAATTGCGATGTCGGGCAGAGTTTCCAGTTGCCGGTATAATGGCGCGAAATCGGTTTCGACAGTGACCTTCAACAAGTCGTCGAGGCTCGGGATCACAAAATAATTCTGCTGGAAATCGTCGATCCGGTATTCGGTCCGCATTACCCGCGTCAGATCGAACCCGATCCGGTTGGGGCTTGGATCGTCGAGCGCGAAAACGCTTTCGGCATAGCTCGAAACGATCCCCGCCCCGTAAATCCGCAATTCTCCGCCCTCGCGGATCAGGCCGAATTCCACCGTGTACCAATATAGCCGTGCCAGATGGTCGAGCGCATCGAAGCCGAGGCTGCGCAATCCCCCCTGCCCGTAAGCCACCATATAATCGGCAAACACCGGGTCGGCGAGCATCGGCACATGGCCGAAAACGTCATGAAATACATCGGGTTCCTGCAGATAGTTAAGCTGCTCGGGTGTGCGGATAAAGTTGCCCGCCGGAAAACGCCGATTGGCCAGATGGTCGAAAAACACCGCGTCGGGCACCAAACCGGGCACCGCAACCACCCGCCATCCCGTCGCCGCCATCAGTCGCGCATTGAGTTCGCGGTAATCGGGTATCCCGGGCTTCGACAACTTCAGCACATCCATGCCGCGCAGGAACGCGTCAGCGGCCCTGCCCGGCAGCATTTCCGTCTGCCGCGCAAACAGCTGATTCCACATCCTATGGTCGTCCGCAGTAAACGCATCCCAGTCTTGCGCGATCGTCCAGTCCGCATTTGCATGAGCGGGAGGGCTGTCATAAACGTGGAGGGCATCGGCCATAAGGAAGTGGTTACACTTGAAACTGTTTCGCATCAACAGCGCGTTGTCGGCGTTGCGCGCACTCGTCGGCTGGCCGCTGTTGGTGATCGGCCTGTACATGGCAGCAGCCCTCATCGGCAGCCACATTCCCGCCAATGCCGGTTGGAGCGAACCCGACGAAGGCGTCGATCTGTTTGTCGAAACCAACGGCGTTCATGTCAGCCTGATCGTGCCCGTGTCCTCCGAGGGCGAAACCTTAAGCGACCTGATCCGCCCCGAGCATTTGTCCGACCGGGCGCTGTACGGAACGCACGCGATGATCGGCTGGGGGCATGCCGGCGTCTACCGCAATGCTGAAACCTGGGGGCAAGTCCGTTCGGGCGACGTCGGCAGCGCAATATTCGGCTCGGACGACGTCTTGCTGCACGTCTATCACCTGACCAATCCGGGGGCCGTTCCCGACCGCAAGAAATTCCGCGTCACCCGCGCACAATACGCCCTCATCATCGCCGACATCCGCGCGAGTTTTAAGCCCGGCGCAACTGTCCACGCCGCTTACGGACCAGACAACCTGTTCTACGAAGCCAAGGGCCGCTACACCGCCATTCACACCTGCAATGAATGGACCGCAGGCGTGCTACGCCGCGCTGGGGTTCGCATTGGTATATGGACACCGATGCCGGGCGGCGTGATGCGCTGGTTTTAGCGCCTGTGCCCCTAACTCCGCATCCATTTCCGCAACGCCGCCGGATCATTGATGACCAAATGCCGGTAATGCCGCGATACGAGGCCAAGTTCCTCCAACTGAGCCAATGTCGACGCGATCGTCATCCGCGACACGCCGACCAGCTCTGCCAGTTCCTGCTGACGGATACCCAGCTTCACCGGCGCTGCTTTGCCCTCGGCCAGCGCGAGAAGCCGCTGTGCCAGACGCTTGGGGGCGAGCAAGTTGCGAAACACGATCAGATTGTCGAGCGCCTCCTGCAATTGCACCGACAAGGCGCGCAGCAGCTGACGTCCCACTTTGGGACAACTGGCGATGACGGTCGATAACACGCTGTCACTCACCCACAGCATTTCGAGCGCGCCAATTGCCTCGGCATCGAGCACGCGCGGGAAATTTCCCAAACAGGCAAGCTCGCCGAAACTGTCGCCCGCCCCTAGTATGATCAACGCCTGCATTTCGCCACTGGCGGCGTAATGACCCAGTTTGACTTGCCCTTTCTCGATTACCCAGAACCCCTCGGCAACGTCACCCCGGTGCTGCACAAGCTGGCCATCGGCAAACTTGCGTCTATGCGAACCTTTCCGCAACTCGTCCTGCACCGCTTCGGGCAGGCTTCCGAAAAGCGCGGGAGCGCCTACCGAACGTCCGGTATTTTCAGGTGGATTGGACGATTGTAAAATCTTTGGCATTGTTATGCCGCAAAGAGCCATAAGAATGCCGTTTAATCAAGCCCAATCGGGGTCGCAACGTCACGCGGAACCGAATTTGGACCGCATACGGATTTCGAACTTGGGGGAGTTCGAACCCGGTAGCTTGAGGGGGCTGCTGCGGTTCTGACGGCGCGCTGGTGCTCCTTTTCTACCAGCGCGCCGTCAAGTTTCCTTTTAGCTGGCTGAAACGATTGCGGCCCATTCGGCCTCGTCGATCACTCGGATACCGAGCGCGCTGGCTTGCTTCAGCTTTGAACCGGCCCCCGGCCCAGCGACCACTAGATCGGTCTTTGCGCTCACGGACCCTGCCGCCTTTGCGCCCAAAGCCTCGGCCTGCGCCTTCGCCTCATCGCGGCTCATCGTTTCCAGCTTGCCGGTAAAGACAATGGTTTTTCCGGTCCATTCGCTGGTGCGGACGTTGGAGACGTAAGCGGGCGGTGACACCTCGCTCATCAGGTCGTCCCACACCGCCAGATTGTGTGGCTCGTGAAAGAAATCGCCCAAAGCCTCGGCCACCGTCGGGCCGATACCGTCGATGCTGGTCAACTCGGCTATCGCCGCCTCGTCCCCGGCAGCCGCCCGCACGCCCAATTGTTTGATCGCATCGAGCGTGAAAAAGTTTCGAACCAAGTCTTTCGATGTTCCGGCCCCAATATGACGAATGCCCAGCCCGAAAAGCAGCTTGATCGCATCTGGCGCGCGTTTGGCCTCGATAACTGCCAACAGGTTATCCACAGACTTCTCCTGCCAGCCCTCGCGCTTTAGTATGGCGTCGCGCTTGGAGCGGAGCCGGAAAATATCGGCGGGGCCTTCAAGCCAGCCCGACGCGAAAAACTCCAGAATGGTTTTCTCGCCCAGCCCTTCGATATCGAGCGCGGCGCGGCTGACGAAATGGATTAGACGCTGGACGCGTTGCGCCGGGCAGATCAGGCCGCCGGTGCAACGAACGTCGACTTCGCCCTCTTCGGCCACCGCTTCGGACTGGCACTCAGGGCAATGATCGGGAAATGCGTAAGCGTCGCGGTCGGTATCCCGCGTGATGTTTTCGACAATCTGAGGGATGACATCGCCTGCCCGCTGCACCACCACGCGGTCGCCGGGGCGCACACCAAGCCTGGCGATTTCGTCGCGATTGTGGAGCGTCACGTTCGACACCACCACCCCGCCGACGGTCACCGGCTTCAAGCGACCCACCGGCGTCAGCTTCCCCGTACGCCCAACCTGTATGTCGATGGACTCCAAGGTTGTTTCGGCGCGTTCTGCCGGGAATTTGTGCGCAATTGCCCAACGCGGAGCCTTCGCCACAAAACCCAGCCGCTCCTGCCAATCGAGCCGGTCGACTTTATAGACCACGCCATCGATATCATAAGGCAAATCAGCGCGTTGATGCTCAATCTTATGATAATGTTTGAGTGCTCCCTCCACATCTTCGACGCGAACGAGCATTGGCGACACCGGCACGCCCCAAGCGGCAATCGCCGCCATCACTCCGGATTGCGTATCGGCGGGAAGCGCGCTGACCTCTCCCCAGCCATGCGCCAGAAACCGCAAGGGTCGCGCCGCCGTTATGCTCGCATCCTTCTGCCGCAAAGAACCGGCGGCCGCATTGCGCGGGTTGGCGAATATCTTGCCTCCCTTCGCCTCCTGCTCGGCATTGAGCGCGGCGAAGTCGGATTTCGCCATGTATATTTCGCCACGGATTTCGAAGATGGCGGGGATTTCTCTAAGCCCTTCCCCTTTAGGCGTGGAGGGGAGGGGCTTAAGTAGTTGAGGAATATCTCCTACCATCCGCACATTGGCGGTCACATCTTCCCCGACCGTGCCGTCGCCGCGCGTTGCCGCCTGCACCAGAACGCCATTTTCATAACGCAGCGAGCAGGACAGCCCGTCGATCTTGTCCTCCGCCGTCAACGCCACCGGCGCATCAACGGGCAAGTTCAAAAAGCGTCGCACGCGCGCGACGAATTCGGCGACATCTGCGTCATCAAACGCGTTGTCGAGGCTCATCATCCGCTTGGCATGGGTAACCTTCGCCAGTGGCGATCCCTCAACCGCAGCGCCTACCGCCTTATTGGGGCTGTCGGAGCGCACCAAATGCGGAAACGCCGCCTCCAGTTCATTGTTGCGGCGAACCAGCGCATCATATTCCGCATCCGAAATTTCCGGTGCGTCCTCGGCATGGTAACGGCGGTTGTGATGCGCGATCGTCCTAGCAAGGCGCATCAATTCATTGGCGGCTTCGGCTTCGTTGGTCATAGGCTGTTTTCTGGCCAGCGGTCAGGTCGCTCGCTCAATGACGCCAGGATGTAGGCGCGGACTCCATCCATATTAGTCATTACGTCCTCGTTTGTAACGCGGATAACTTCAAATCCGGAGTCACTAAGCAGCTTTGCGTCCGCCGCCATATCTTTTTCCCGATCATGCGTGTGGCCGTCGATTTCTACAATCAATCCTTTGGCTGGACAGAAGAAATCGAATATCCGGGATTTACGGATTTTCTGCCGACGAAACTTGTAGCCGCCCAGCTGCGAGCGAGACAGATAACGCCAAAGCCTTTTTTCTGCCTCCGTCGGCTCCCGTCGCATTCGGGCTGCGCGTTCCAGCATAACGTTGCGATCAGCCATTGAAGCCCCTCCTCTTCAGAGGAGGGGTTGGGGTGGTGTCAGACCGGTCCGGCTCGATGCCGGAGCGGTCTGCGTCGCAGCCCGCCACCACCCCCAACCCCTCCTCTAAAGAGGGGGGGCGTTGGTCACGTCCGAACTGGATCATAACACCGATTCCCAAATTTTCGGTTATAACAACTAACCCATTAAACCCAGCCCC
>JANOHL010000039.1:0-3549 GCA_031406495.1 Sphingomonadales bacterium
TCAGCAAGGACGACGCGGTCAAATGGGGCTTTTCCGGCCCGATGATCCGCGGCGCTGGCATTCCGTGGGATATCCGTAAATCGCAGCCTTATGACGTCTATGCCAAGATGAATTTCGACGTGCCCGTCGGTACGCGCGGCGATTGCTATGACCGCTTCATGGTCCGCGTCGAAGAAGTCCGCCAATCTGCGCGCATCATGAAGCAGTGTCTGCTTGAAATGCCCGAAGGCCCGGTGTGCAGCGACGACCGCAAAATCGTGCCGCCCAAGCGCGCCGAGATGAAGCAGTCGATGGAAGCGCTGATCCACCATTTCAAGCTCTACACCGAGGGCTTCAAGGTTCCCGCAGGCAGCGTCTATGTCGCGACCGAAAGCCCCAAGGGCGAATTCGGCGTCTATCTGGTGTCGGACGGCACCAACAAACCCTATCGCTGCAAAATCCGCCCGACTGCTTTCTCGCATTTGCAGGCGATGGATTTCATGAGCCGTGGGCATATGCTCGCCGATACGACCGCGATCTTGGGCGCGCTCGACATCGTGTTTGGGGAGTGTGACCGGTGAAGATTGCGAATTTGGCATTCTTGGCTTTTTCTTGTTTTGCGCCAACTGGCGCGCTGGCGAAAGACTCCCCTAGTTTGTTTGCTGTGAGGGCTCATCTCGATGCAGTTAAAGCAAATGACTTTCAAACAGCGGGACAGTATTTTGTTCCTATCATAATCGTTCTACTCGATGGCCGAAATCCCGATAGGAAAGAATATTCAAAAGAGCTTTATACAATGAATTTGAGCGCCGAGGCTCGTGTTATGGGTGATCTAAAATCTTACCGCTGCACGGATTTCGGTAAAGATGGCGTCCGTTGCAGGGTGGTATATGCGGGCACGCCCGATCAAGCATCGATAACCGCATGCAAATCCTATTTCATCAACGGTGGCCTGATTGAAAAAATATCGTTCTCGATGGTGAAAACGTGTCGATGACTGCCTCCTCCAACCGTCTCGCCATCGCCACCCAGATGATCGCGCATTACAACGCACAGGATGCCGACGCCTATGTTGCGCTGATGACCGATCACGCCTGCGAAGCCAGCTATCGCGGTGCTGTCGTGCGTGAAGGCAAGGGAGGCACGTGGGCGGGCCTGAAGGCCATGTTCGCCGAATTCCCCGAGAACCGTGCAGAAATCCTGACCGCCTATGAACTGGGCGACTATGTCGCGCTGCATGAACGCGTGTTCCGTTCCGAAACCGCCGAGCCTTTTGAAGTGATGTCGATCTATAGTTTTGAAGGCGACAAAGTGTCGCGTGTGGAGTTTGTCCGCTAATGGCTGATGCCGCTCACATCCCCGACGAAGCCGAAACCCGCGCCAAATGGGGCGAGTTTGCCTTCAGCGATGCAACCCGGAAAAAGGCCGACATCTATATCGGCCGCTACCCCGCCGGGCGTCAGCAATCGGCTGTGATGGCGCTGCTCGATCTTGCCCAGCGGCAGGTAGGGGAAGAAACGAAAACACAGGGCTGGCTGCCGGTGCCAGTGATCGAATATGTCGCTGGCTATCTCGGCATGCCCTATATGCGCGCCTATGAGGTTGCGACCTTCTACACGATGTACAACCTCGCGCCGGTCGGTCGTTTCCATGTGCAGGTGTGCGGCACGACGCCGTGCATGTTGCGCGGGTCGGACGATATCATGGCGGCGTGCAAGAACCGCGGCCTCGTCAAAGGGGCGACCACGCCCGACGGGCTGTTCACGCTGACCGAGGTTGAGTGCATGGGCAATTGTTCGTCTGCGCCGATGGTGCAGATCAACGACGATAATTACGAAGACCTCGATTACGACAGCATGACCGCGATCCTTGGCGACCTTGCCGAGGGTCGGCAGCCCAAGATTGGTACGCAATTGCCGGGGCGGCATACGGTCGAACCTTATGGCGGGCCGACGAGCCTGCAGGCGATGGTGGAGAAGAACCATGACTATCGGGGGGAGTGGTGATGCAAAGATCCCACGGCCTCTCCAAGTCCGTCACCCCAGCGAAAGCTGGGGTCTCTGGCGTTGGTGCACTGCGGCCCGAGATGCCAGCTTTCGCTGGCATGACGAAGTTGGGGGATGGCGTGTAATGGATTGGCTCCCCATCATCGGCGTTCTCGTGGCTGCTTTTATTGCATGGAAGCTTCTTAAGGGCGTGATCAAGCTCGCCGTCATCGGCCTGCTCATTCTCGGTGGTGCTTGGTTCCTGCTTGGAGGCCTTGCATGAGCCTTCACGACAAGGATCGCATCTTCACAAATCTCTACGGCTATCAGGACTTCGGCCTGAAAGCATCGCAAGCGCGTGGAGATTGGGACAAGACCGCCGACCTGATGAAGGTCGGGCAGGATGCGATTATCGAGGAAGTCAAAGCCTCGGGCCTGCGCGGACGCGGGGGGGCTGGATTTCCGACGGGGATGAAGTGGAGCTTCATGCCCAAGGCTCCTACGCCTGAACGCCCCAATTTCCTCGTCATCAACGCCGATGAATCCGAACCCGGTAGCTGCAAGGACCGCGAGATCATCCGCCACGATCCGCACAAGCTGATCGAAGGCGCATTGCTCGCCGGCTTCGCGATGCGCGCGCGCGCTGCCTATATCTACATTCGCGGCGAGTATATCTTCGAAGCCAAGGTTCTCGAAAAGGCAGTCGCCGAGGCCTATTCGGCGGGACTGCTCGGCAAGAATGCCGCCAAATCGGGCTATGATTTCGATGTCTTCGTCCATCGCGGCGCGGGCGCCTATATCTGCGGCGAAGAAACCGCGATGATCGAAAGCCTTGAGGGCAAAAAGGGTCAGCCACGCCTGAAACCGCCATTCCCGGCGGGCGCAGGGCTTTATGGCTGCCCGACCACGGTCAACAATGTCGAGAGCATTGCGGTGGTGCCGACCATATTGCGGCGCGGTGCTGCATGGTTCAAAAGCTTCGGGCGCGAGAATAATGCAGGGACCAAGCTGTTCCAGATTTCGGGCCATGTTGAAAAGCCCTGCGTCGTCGAGGAAGCAATGAGCATCCCGTTCCGCGAGCTGATCGAAAAGCATTGCGGCGGCATAAGAGGTGGGTGGGACAATCTGCTCGCGGTCATCCCCGGCGGATCGTCGGTGCCGTTGGTGCCCGCCGCGATGATGATGGACGTGCCGATGGATTTCGACGGCTGCAAGGACGTCGGCTCGGGCCTTGGCACCGCAGCGGTGATCGTGATGGACAAATCCACTGACATCGTCCGTGCCATTTCGCGGCTCTCCTATTTCTACAAGCACGAAAGCTGCGGCCAGTGCACGCCGTGCCGCGAAGGCACGGGCTGGATGTGGCGCGTCATGCAGCGCCTCGCCACGGGAGACGCGGAGCCCCACGAAGTCGACCTGCTGCTCGAAGTCACCACCCAGGTGGAGGGCCACACCATCTGCGCGCTGGGCGATGCGGCGGCGTGGCCCATCCAGGGCCTCATCCGCCACTTCCGCCCGGAGATCGAGGCCCGCATCGCCCGCCGCCAGGGCTTCGTGCAGGTCCCCATGCTCGCCCAGGCAGCGG
>JANOHL010000078.1:0-12982 GCA_031406495.1 Sphingomonadales bacterium
CGCATGTGGGCCGGGCTGACCGCCGCTGATCACCGGCGATAATGTCGGTTCGACCGCAAACACTTTCATATTGGGCCAGGCTTTTTTCAGAACCTCCGCGCAGCCGGTGATATGGCCGCCGGTGCCGACACCGGTAATCAGCGCGTCGATCGGCGTGTCGGCAAAATCGGCAAGGATTTCCTGCGCGGTTGTGCGGACATGGACGTCGATATTGGCCGGGTTTTCGAACTGTTGCGGCATCCAGGCACCTGCGGTGCTGGCGACCAGCTCCATCGCGCGCTCGATTGCGCCCTTCATGCCTTTCTCGCGCGGTGTCAGGTCAAAGCTTGCACCATAAGCGAGCATCAAGCGCCGCCGTTCGATCGACATCGATTCGGGCATCACAAGAACGAGCTTGTAGCCCTTCACCGCTGCAACCATGGCGAGACCAACCCCGGTATTGCCCGAGGTCGGTTCGATGATTGTGCCGCCAGGCTTCAAGCTGCCATCGGCCTCTGCTGCCTCGATCATCGCAAGGCCGATGCGGTCCTTGATCGATCCGCCGGGGTTGGACCGTTCGGATTTGATCCAGACTTCGGCATTCGGAAACATTCGGTTCAGCCGGATATGCGGGGTGTCGCCGATGGTCTCGAGGATCGATTGCGCTTTCATCTATGCCTGCTTCCTTGCCTTAGAACTGGAGTTGCGGATGCTGCTTTTTGTCGTATCGGGAGGGCAAGCTTGATGTTGCCCCGGCCCAAGTCTCCGCATCGGTCAGTAAATCACTCAGCAGATATAGTCCATAAGGCCAATCGCCAATTTTGGAATCGGCGTTGATATGACCAAAGTTCCCGGCATTGACAAAACGCGCGTCCCAGCGGCGGGCAAGTTTTTGCGCGTGCGAGAATGAGCAATAAGGGTCGTTCTCGCTGCCGACCAAGATCGTCGGAAACGGAAGCTTCACTTTGGGGGCAGGGCCAAAGCTGGTGAGCCGCGTGTCCAACGGCTTTTCATCGACATTGGGCGGAGCGACCAGCATCGCCCCCGCGACCCCGGAAGACGCCGCATCGGGCTCTAGTGCTGCCCACCAGGCAACGGCGTGGCAGCCCAGGCTGTGCGCAACCAGAATGATTGGCTTTGTCGATTGACGGACAGCCAGGCCCAGATTCGTGACCCAGCTATTTTTGTTAGGGTGGCTCCAGCCACCGAGTTCGGCGCGCCGGACCGACGGCGATCGGTCTTCCCACAAGCTTTGCCAGTGTTTGGGTCCGCTATTGCCCAGACCGGGCACGGTAATGATGTTGGCGTCAGTAGATGATTGCATGATTTGGCTCCAATGCAGAACGAAGTGAATCGGGTTGGTGCCGTTGGTGACGGGTGAGGTCATTTTAATTCAAGTAAAATAGTTGACAATGTGTTTGCGACAAAACGGGGGCTAGTTTCGCTATGGCGTTGGCAAGATTTTCTCATCCGGAGAAAGCGGTCGTTTCGTCCGATATTGCGGCTCGAATGTCTTCGCATTTTTCAGCTCGGGGAACAGCCATGCCCATAAGCCGGTGACGGCTATCGCGCCGACACCACCGAAAATGACGGCGCCGACCGGGCCTAGCAATGCCGCCGCAAACCCCGATTGCAGCTCACCCAATTCGTTCGAGGCGGAGATGGCGAGGCCGGAAATTGCGCTCACCCGCCCGCGTTTGTCGTCCGGCGTGTTGAGTTGAACCAGCGACCCGCGCACAAATACCGAAAGCATGTCCGACGCGCCGAGCAACCCAAGCATCGAAAGCGCGATCAGCATCGACGACGTTACATCGAAGATTTCGACGCGTGCGTTGTCGAACAACCGCTCGCCGATCTCATGGCTCCAGCCAAAGCCGATCGTGGCAAGGCCGAAGACCACCACCGCCCACAGCATCTTTGCGCCGACATTGTGGCGCAGCGGCCTGAACGCCAAATAGAGCGCTACGATAGCGGCACCGAGCGCTGGTGCCGCTCGCAACTGGCCCAGCCCCTCGGGGCCAACGTGCAGGATGTCACGCGCGTAGACCGGCAACAACGCGGTTGCACCTGCCAGTAGCACTGCGAACAGGTCGAGCGTAATCGCCCCCAGCAGAAACCGCTCCGACCAGGTGTAACGCAGCCCCTCGATCATCTGGTGCAAGGGTCTCCGCCGGTTCGCGTCGGCTGGCGGATGCACCGGGGGGATGAAAGTCAGTGCCAGATTGGCGAGGCCAAGCAAGGCCGCGGCCACCCAATACGGCATCGCGGGATGGTCGGCATACATAAAGCCCGCCGCCGCCGGGCCGATCACCGATGCCGACTGCCAGGCAATTGAACTCAAGGCAATCGCGCGCGGCAGAGACTCGGGCGGCACCAGATTCGGCGCAATCGCGCTCATCGCCGGACCGACAAATACGCGCGCCATGCCGTGCATCGCCGCGAGCCCGAACAGGATTGGCAGATTGAGTGCGTCGTAAAGTGTGAGCAACCCCAGCGCCAACGCGACACCCAGGTCGATCATATTGGCCAGCCGCGCCACCGTGCGCCGTTCAAACCGGTCTGCGGCCCATCCGGCAACCGGGGTCAAAACGAACAGCGGCACGAACTGCGCGAGCCCCAGCAACCCAAGCTGAAACGCCGCGGTCTTCGGCGACATGCCATAATCGCTGCGTGCGATATCGTAGACTTGCCAACCGATGATGACGACCATCGATATTGTCGCGACGACCGCCATGAACCGCGACAGCCAGTACGCGCGGAATGCGGGAAACGAAAAAGGATGCGGGCCGTTCATCTGCTTTGCCGCCTAACCGCTTGGCAGCGCGCACGCAATGCACGCGATGCTTGCTGGCGCAAAACTTCGCCTATCCGGCGTAAGGCGACGCTCGTCGAAAAGCCGCTGGCCAAGCTGCGCGCTTCTGTGCATCGTGCCACCCTCAAAAGGCAGGAGAGCCAATATGAAATTCAAACATTTAATGATCGCGGTGTCGGTCGCAGCGATCAGCATCACCGGCGCTTGCAAAAAGGTCGATGGCGACGAAACAGTCGCAACCGCCGCTGCCACCAGCGATGGCAGCGCATGGAGCAATTATGTCGAGACCTTCCTCGACGGCTATTTCAAGGTTGCGCCGACCACTGCGGTTTATCAGGGCAAGCATGAATTCGATGGGAAATTGCCCGACTGGAGCCCCAAAGGCCTGACCGCGATGATCGACTATCGCAAGAAAGCCATCGCCGATGCCAAGGCGGTAGACGCTACCGACATGACTGATGCACAGAAGTTCGAGCGCGATTATCTGGTGCATGCGATGGAAGGCGAGCTGTTCTTCCTCGAAGACGCGCAGGGGCAGTATAAAAATCCCGGCCTTTATCTGGGCGCGCTCGACCCCAACGTCTATGTAGCTCGCCCTTATGCCGACGCAACGACGCGGATGAAGGCGTTCATTGCCTATGCCAATAACGTCCCGAAGGCCGCCGAACAGATCAAGGCGAATTTGAAACTGCCGCTTCCGGCTACCTATGTGAAGCTGGGTCAGGCAGGCTTCAACGGCTTTGCCGAATATTATTCCGGCGACGCCAAAAAGGCCTTTGCCGAGGTGGAGGACGAAGCGCTGCAAAAGCAGTTCGACAAAGCAGCCGCAAAGGCTGGCGCGGCGATGAAGGCTTTGGCAACGCATATCGGATCGCAGCCCGGCACAGCTGACGGCTATGCGCTAGGTGTTGAAAAATTCGCCAAAATGGTGCTGAAGACCGAGGGTGTGAACGTCTCGCTCGATGAATTGGAAGCGATCGGACGCGCTGACCTGAAACGCAATCAGGACGCGCTGGCGAAGGCCTGTTCGACCTATGCGCCGGGTGCGACGATGCAGGACTGCATGAACAAGATGAGTGCGAACAAAGCCGTCGATGGCCCGGTGGCTGAGGCACGTCGCCAGTTGCCACCATTGAAGCAGTTCCTGATCGACAAGGACATAGTTTCGATCCCGGGCACCGAAGAAGCCAAGGTCGAGGAATCACCGCCCTATAACCGGCAGAATTCTGCCTACATCGATATTCCGGGGCCATATGAAAAAGGCCTGCCATCGGTCTATTATATCTCCCCGCCAGACCCGACATGGGACAAGGCGACGCGGGACGGTTTCGTCCCCGGCAAGATGGATTTGCTCGGCACCAGCGTGCACGAAGTATGGCCGGGCCATTTCCTCAATTTCCTCCACGCTAACCGCGCGCAATCGATCTTTGGCAAGCTGTTTGTAGGCTATGCCTTTGCCGAGGGCTGGGCGCATTATACTGAGGAAATGATGATGGATGCCGGACTCGGCGAAACGGTGGGCAAGGACGCAGCCGAAATGAAGGTCGGCCAATTGTCGAACGCGCTGCTCCGCAATTGCCGCTATCTTTCCGCCATCGGTCTGCATGCACGCGGCATGACGGTGGCGCAATCCGAAGCGCTGTTCAAAAACGAATGCTATCAGGACGCAGGCAATTCGAAGCAGCAAGCGGCGCGCGGCACTTACGATCCCGGCTATCTGAACTACACCATGGGCAAGCTGATGATCCGAAAGCTGCGCGATGACTGGAGCGCCAAAAACGCAAATGGCGGCGACCCGCGAAAGCAGTGGAAAGCGTTCCACGACGAATTCCTGTCCTATGGCGGTCCGCCAATCCCGATGGTGCGTCAGGCGATGATGAAGGAACAAACACCGAAGGCGGTTTTCTAGTCACGGTTTTGGAGGGGGCGCTGGCAACGCAGCCAGCGCTGCCTCGATAATCCGAACCGAATGGGCGTTGGCGTTCGATTTGTTATAATTGGCAGCCTGCACCACTACCACGGCGTCGTAATCGCGGAAGATCGCAACGATATTTCCGCCATTGCCCTGCATCATCCAGCTGCCCTGTGCGCCGACGGGGGAATGGTAGGGCCAGAACCACCAGAGATAGCCATAATAGACATGCTGTCCAACCTGCCGGTGCGGTTGCAGCATCGATTTGATCCAGCTTTCGGGAATGACTTGCAGCCCCTTCCAACGACCGCCGTCGAGCACCATCCGGCCAAGCTTTGTGAGATCTGCGCTCGTCATTTTGACTTGCCCGCCCGACTGAACCTCTGCCGAAGGCGACCTTCGCCATTCAACCGCTGTTATATCCAGCGGATCGAAAATCCGCCGCTGAACATAGGCATCGAACGGCTCGCCGGTGGCCGCTTCGACGACGCGGCCGAGCAGGAACACGCCCGCAGTGCAATATGACCAGCGGCCAAAGCCGCGGGCATCGCGTGCATAATCGTCAGCCAAGGGGACGGACAGGGCGAATGCCTGCCAGTTCCTCGTCCGGTACATCTTCTCTTCCTGTCCTGGAGATTTCTTGTCGGTGTCGCTGCAGTCGAGCGCCGAAGACATGACCAGCAGATCGCGAACGCTAATCTCGCTATAAGCATCTTGTGTTTTTGCGCCAAGCAATGGCCAAACCTTAACGTCCACCGATGCAAGTTTGCCGTCGGCTATGGCAACCCCGACCGCCAGCGCAGTGATCGATTTGCCCGCTGATCTTATGTCGTGCAGCTTTGCCGCTTTTGCGTTTCCGAAGGCTCTGGCATAAACAGTTTCATCATGTTGTTCGATAACAATTGAGGCGATGCTGCCCAGCTTTCCGGCTGCAATATCCGCTTCGATTTTTTCCATTGAAGCGACCGGCTGGGCAAGCGACAAGCCAGGGGACAATGCCAGCAACAGCGCGCATGCAATTCCGGCAATCGGACGCCGTTCGATCAACCTGCATCCTCCGGCACGCCCTGATAGTCGTTGATCGTCTCGAATATGGCGGTCAGCGCGGCGCGTTCCTCGACAGAAATTTCGGGCCGCCAGATCTCGAACAGCAAGACGACACGCGTGCGTTCGCTACGGTTCCACGCCTCATGTTCGAAACTGTCGTCGAAAATCAGCGCTTCGCCCTCGCGCCATTCGCGGGTTTCGTTGCCAACGCGTAGCGCGCAATCGCCGGGCACAATCAGCGGAATATGACAAATCAGCCGGGTGTTGAGCAGGCCGTGGTGCGGCTGGATATGCGTTCCCGGCTTCAACAGCGACCAAAGCGCAATCGGCGAGCGTTTGTCGATCTGCGGCATCGGGGCGGCGTTCAGAGCCGCCATCGTTGCCGGACAGCGTAAGGCATTTTCGGCGACCACGTCACCATTGCGCCAGAAGTAAAAGGCACCCCAGCTTGGGTCGTCGATCAGCGGATTGGCCGCTCGGGGACGTTCTGCACTGGTCTCGACATAAGGAGCAAAATCCTTGCCGTCGGTGAGCACGGCCTCCAGTTCGGCGCGCATCGCAGGGACGCCGGCTTCTATTTCTGCCAGCCAGTCAAATTCTGACCGCTCGTAGAATTGCCGTTGCGGCAGGCCGGGGAAATAGAAACTCGATGGTTGTTGCAAATAGAGTTGTCTTGTGCCCAACAACAGGTCGACCGCCATGCCGATCCGACCATGTGGAGCTACTCCATCCAACGCCAGCTTATCGAGCAAATGCTGCTCAAACCTCGCCTGCGTCTGTTCGATAAAATTCTGCGCTTTGTTCAGCATGCCGTGCAGCTGCGGGGGCACGCTTTCCATCTGGGCAGCGCTATTCAAGGCCGCTTGAAAGAAGGAAGATGCAGCGCGGTCATCACCCGTGCGCGCTTTCAATTCGCCGGTCAGGATCAGCGCGGGCAGGTTGCGCGGTTCGTCGGCCAATTGGCGTTGCAACGCGGCTTCCTCAGCCACCGCATCGCCCGTCAAATTGCAGGCCTGCGCCAGCATCAGCCAAGGCATTTGCGTGTGGCCCGCGTCCGCCAGCTCGCCAAGCAACCTCCGTGCCGCCGCCCCATCGCGCCGTTGCAACGCATCGCGCGCTTCAGCGATCAGTTTTTGAGCGGAATCGGCGAGCAAGTTCATGAAGCTTGCATAGCGACCAAACGGGGCCTCTGGCCAGCATGAGTTGCGATGCCGCCCGACCCAAAGAGGCAAGGCGGCATCGGCACGATCAATCCTTCACCGGCTCGTCGGTCAGCGGCGTGTTGCGGGTCCACCAGCCGCGCAATCCCTTGGCAGCGTTGGAACGCAACAGCAGCACGATCAGTGCGATCAGCAACGCCCACGGCAACACCAGCCCGAGCACAAGCAACACGAAGCTCACCATCGTTGCGAAGCTGTTGGCGGCCACGTCGAACGCGTTGGCGAAAGGGTTTTCCTTGCCGAAGCCTGGGACTCCGCCGTCGCTGGTGTAGGTGAACTGCACCGGGGTCATCGCAAGCTTGCCTTCACCTTGGCGGCGGTCTTCCTGTTCGCCGTCTAGCTCCTTGCGCAAGTCCTCGGCGCGGTCTTGCAGCGAAGCACGTTCTTTGGCCGCCAACCCCTTTGTCTTAAGCCGCGTTTCAAGACGCTCCAGCTGCGTCGCCAGCATCGCGCTGCGGTTCTGCGAATCCTCGATTTCGCCGCCGACATTGGTGCCGGTGACATTGCCATCGGCGAGCACGCCTTCGGCTTTCTCCACCGATGCAATTGCATCGCGGCCGAATTTGCGCGCGATTGCCGGATCGAGTTTGAACGCGAGCATCGCCTCGGCCTGGTTTTCGTCGATCTGCTGATATTTCATATCGACGATCTGGCACCGCGCAGTTCCGAGCGTTTCGCAAGCCTCGGCATGTTCCTCCTGAACAGCGCCGATTTTGTCATCGGGCAACTTGAAGGCATAGCGATATTCGAACGCCAGATTGGGCGCGGCGCTTGCCGGAATTCCGGGTGCCTTCATCGCCGACGCGTCGGTGGCTTCTTCCGAAGCAACATCGGCGGTGGCCGCACCTTCGCTGGCCTCGCTCACCGCAATTTCGGGCGACGGACTGCTACTTTCGTCCGCATTCTGACATGCGGCGAGGAGGAGGATTGGGGACGTTACGAGAAATATGGAATGCCTGTTCATGACAATATTCTCCAAGACAGCGACTCATTGTCGCCGTGCGGAGAATTAACACAACTAAATTGGTAGACAATAGTTTTATCGCTCGTAAGGCACGGTTCGTCGTGGTGAAATGCTACACCGGGGCATTTGCGCCCCGGTATCGAGCGAATGGATGGGATGGCGGGGTTGAGTAGCATCGATGTCAGAGCGCCCCGACGGGCACGATCGGATCGTACAGATGCGCGTCGAGTGCGGGTTCCTCGACTTTCCCGCCGCCAAGGAATGTCATCAAATCAGCAATCAACCGGTCGCGGTCGGTTTCGAACAGCCCGTGTGGGCTGCCGTCATATACCACCAGTTGCACATCCGAAATTTGCGCCGCCGCCATCCGTGCGGTCGGGTCGATCGGCACGGTCTTGTCGGCGGTGCCGTGGATGATGAGCGTCGGCACCTTGAACGCGGGCAGGTCGGGGCGGAAATCGGTCGACGAAAACGCCTCGGCCGCCTTCAATGTCGGGCGAAGCCCCGCCTGCATCGTCATGTTCCACGACGCATGGAGGACATCGTCGCTGACCGGATGGCTGATGAAGCCGACACCGTAAAATGTCTTCAAGAACGACCGCATGAACGCGGGCCGGTCGGCCATCATGTCCTGCGTCATCTGGTCGAAGGTCGCTTGCGGTACACCATCGGGATTGTCGTCGGTTTGCAGCATATAGGGCACAATCGACCCAATCAGCGCAGCGCGCTTCACGCCCTTGCCACCATGCCGCGACATATAGCGCGCGACCTCGCCGCCGCCCATCGAAAAGCCGACGAGCGAAACGTTCGCGGTGGCACCGGTCGCCTTCATCACATCGGCAAGGTCGTCGGTGAGGCCGTCATAATCATAGCCGTCCCATGTCTGGTCCGACCGCCCGAAGCCGCGCCGATCGTAAGCAATCACACGGTGTCCGGCATTGGCGAGCGCGTCGGAAACCGGGTCCCAGCTGTCCGAAGACAACGGCCAGCCGTGGATCAGGATCACGGGGTCGCCGGTCCCCCAATCCTTATAGTAAAGCTTCGCGCCGTCGCGGGTTTCTGCATAAGCCATGGTGCATTCTCCTTTGGGGATTGGACAGCAAGGAAAACGTGTGAGAGGCGGCCGGGTTCCATTGTGATGGAGGATGAAATGGCCGCGGGTATTTTTTCTATTATCACGCATATTCACCTTTGCATTTCGGGCAAAAATTTTTGGGTGGAGTTGCTTTAAGCTCAGACTTCTGCGGTTCAGAGCGATTTGCGTGCGCGCGCCGTTTTGCGCTGACGGACACACGAAAAGCGATGGCGGTATGATGAAAAGGTGAGGCAAGTTACTCATTTGCGAGCTTATGCTGGAAAGCATGGTTTGTAGGACAGCGGTTTTTTATTTGGTTCACGCGGAGGCGCGGAGATTTCCCAAAGCCTCTCTCCCCTTGCGGGAGAGAGGTTGGAGAGAGGGGGCGGGCGACGTCTGTCGCCCAATAGAATCCATCGACGGCAGAAGTTCTTGGCGTCGCTAACCGCGACGCGCCCCCTCTCCCTCCCACGCCCTTCGACAAGCTCAGGACGCGGGCCCCTCCCTCTCCCGCAAGGGGAGAGGGGGTTTGTAGGAAAGGGGTTATTTCTGCCTCAGGTATAAGGTCGCCATGCCTTCATGGCTTCTTCTGCAATATTTAGCAGGTCATCACGCGATGCGCCATCGCGGGCCAAAACAGATAAGCCCTGTACTACGGCAATTGTCATCTGCGAAAGCGCCTTCGCATCGGCATCTGCGGGCAAAATTCCGTCCACAATATCGCGCTGAATACGCGCGCATAAGCAATTACCGATTTGGCGGCGGATGTCAGCAACCGCCGCTTGTACATCCGCCGACGCCGAAGATCCGCTGGCAGTAGCACTGGCGAGTAAGCAACCGGGGGGGGTTGTGTCGCCGGTAAATGCAGTAGCTGCTGACACCAGTAAATCATAGGCTGCATCGCGTGCAGTTGGCGCAGAATTCATCGCCGTTTGATGCGTATTCAAATCGCCTGCGTAGAGCCGGGTTGCCTCAAGGAACAACGCCTTCTTGTCACCGTAGGCCGCGTAGATGCTGGGCGCGGTTATCCCCATCGCGGACGTAAGGTCCGCAATCGAAGTTGTTTCATAGCCATATCGCCAAAATGTCAGCATCGCGCGTTCCAGGGCGGCATCGCGGTCAAACGATAGCGGCCTGCCAACTTTACGTGTTGCACTAGATAGTTTGCGTTCCATAACGATCATTATTAAATTGGTTGACGTTCCAATGCAAGCCTCCTAACAATTACATAGCAATCACTATGAAATTAGGAAATATCATGTCTCTCACCAATTTTAGAACGCTTGGCCGCTCGGGTCTTGTCGTCAGCCCGATGGCGCTCGGAACAATGACGTTTGGCACCCAGGGATGGGGAGCAGATGGAGACAATTCGCGCGCAATCTTTGATGCCTACCGTAATGCTGGCGGCAATTTCGTGGACACGGCGGACATTTATTCTGGCGGCCAAAGCGAGCAAATGGTCGGGCGATTTATCGCAGAAACCGGATCACGCGACGACATTGTTCTGGCGACAAAATTTGCCTTCAATTCATCGGCAAGCCCACTTGCGGCATCACAGGGGACAGGCGGTAACCCCAATGCCGGCGGTGCGGGTTCGAAGAATATCCACCGCGCGTTGAACGAGTCCCTAGAACGCCTCGGCACCGATTATATTGATCTTTACTGGATGCACATCTGGGACGGGGTGACGCCGGTTGAAGAAATCGTGCAGACGCTTGGCAACCTCGTGCGTTCGGGCAAAATCCGTTATTATGCGTTGTCCGATATGCCGGCGTGGCTTGCCATGAAGGCAGCGACCATAGCGGCGGAACGTGGCGTGCCGGGACCGATAGCAATGCAGCTCGAATACTCGCTTGTAGCCCGCGATATTGAGCGCGAACATATTCCCGCCGCGCGCGAAGGGAATATGGCCGTGATGCCGTGGAGCCCCTTGGCCGGTGGCTTCCTGACCGGCAAATATAAGCGGGGCGACACCGGCAATACAGGCAGACTCAGCGGCTCAAACCCGTTTGGCGATAGCAAGTTCAGCGCCAAGAACTGGGATATTCTGGATGTGTTGCGTTCCGTTGCAGCCGAGCAGGACCGTCCAATGGCACAAGTCGCGCTGGCATGGGCCATGGTGCAACCGGGTGTTACATCGACGCTGGTGGGGGCGAGTAATGTCGGGCAACTTGAAGGCAATCTCGCGGCGTTAGAGGTCGCATTGACGGCGGACCAGATGGAACGGTTGAACAATGTCAGCGCCGTCACACCCGGTTTCACCGACAGCCTGGCGTCGCCCGCCATCCGGCGGATGGTCTTTGGCGGTAATGATGTGCAGGGTTGGGGCGAGGGAAATGGGTGAGCGCGTTGCTGAACGGCCATGCGGGCCTCTCCGCCGAAATGGCCATCCGCTTTGAAAAGGCATTCGGGCTAAAGGCCGATACGATGCTGCGGATGCAAGCCGCCTATGACTTGGCGCAGGCACGGGCGCGCGAAGGGGATATTTTGGTGGATCGGGCGGCGGCTTAGGACGCCAAGGAATCCAGAATTATCTGGTCGTTGGGAGTTAAAAAATATCAATCGGGAGATGGGGAAACTAACTCAAGCCACTCGCTGATCGACAAAGGAATTGTGCCTGAATCCGTCCTCATATCAAATATTTGTTCTATTCCTAATTGTACGCGGCATACTGTAAATGCGTTCTTAGAATCTCTACTGTTATCCGTAAAGATTGTCCCGTCGGCGACCTGAGCCGCAGCCGCTATTGCTCTTTGCGTCCTAGGAAACCTGCTTTGCAGCTTGTCTAGGGCGACGGCATGGCCATTCTCGGCCACGCGGGTTTGAACGCGCAGGATAGAAAGTTCGACGTTTGAGAGGCCAACGAAAAACAATAGAACGAAATACCCGGCTTTCTGCATATCACGAATAAGGTCGATTTTAGATTCTACCGTTCCATCTTCTTTCTCACGCCAGTGAGAGAATACGGTCTCCATCGCAAAGGGAACTTTTGCTTGCATAGCATGTCCGACGAAAGCCTGGACGCCATTTTGCGATACTTTCATCCATCCTTCGTCGGTATCTCGTAGCGTTTCAGCCCAATCGTCCAAGGCACCTTCACTGTTGGCCTCGGGCAAGATTGATAGCATCATCCGATCGGCGTTGATGAGAGGGATTTGAAGCTGCCCGGAAAGCAAGCGTCTCCACATGGTGGATTTGCCAGAGCCGTTGTGTCCGGCGAGAATGATTGCCAAAGGCTTTTTCGTATGTTGCTGCGTTTGGATCACCCGATCCACCGCATCGACGAGCTTCTTCAATCAATCACCGTGAATTGGCCATTGATCAAACGGCCTCGTTCAATGCGGCCATTCAATCGACGAATGAAAATGCCTCTTTCACCATCGGCAACGGAGAATTGTGGGACATCTTTTTTCGCTCGCAACACTATCCCAGATCTAGAAAGTGACTTTGAAACTCGCTCGAGTGCTCGAGTGCTGAGCTCGACGTTCATCTTTACCGCTGCAGCTGAAGGTTTTGCACCGCTTACAGTGACACCACCGAACTTGACTTTAGTACCGCGTGAGCTGCCTTTAGCGTTAACCTGCCTAAATTGGCCAGTTGTTGTCGATCGGGTTTTTATCTCACCTTTTTCCATATCTATCAGATAACGATTCTCAATGAACTTTTCTACCCCTCGCGTGCTTCGACACAATAATTCACCCCACACTCACAAAACTATCCATAACCCTTTTCCGCCCGGACTGCTCGAAGTCGATCTCCAGCTTGTTGCCTTCGATTTCGGCGATTTCGCCGTAGCCGAATTTTTGGTGGAACACGCGCTGGCCTACTGACAAATCGCTGCGGCCTTTGTTGCCCAGGCTGACCGCGCTGCGTCCCGTTTCCGCGACGCGTTGCGGGGTGGGGTTAAACCCTCCCGACGTCGCCGCGCGTTGCCAGCCCGGGCCGCGGGCGTTGCTGCGGCCTTGGTTGGCGG
>JANOHL010000084.1:0-9284 GCA_031406495.1 Sphingomonadales bacterium
CGCAGTTCTGCGCCGACCTTCTCGATCGGATGCGCAGCGGCGGCTTTGCGGGCAGCCTTCAGTTCGGGCTGTCCGGCGCGGTTGTCGAGCACGAAGTTCTTGACGAACCGGCCCGACTGGATGTCCGTCAGCACGCGTTTCATCTCGGCCTTGGTCTCATCAGTTATGATCCGCGGCCCGGTGGTGATGTCGCCATATTCTGCTGTGTTCGAAATCGAGTAACGCATGTTGGCAATGCCGCCTTCATACAGCAAATCCACAATCAGCTTGGTCTCGTGGAGGCATTCGAAATAGGCCATTTCCGGTGCATAGCCCGCTTCGGTCAGCGTCTCGAAACCGGCCTGGATCAGATGGGTGATGCCGCCGCAGAGCACGGCTTGTTCGCCGAACAGATCGGTTTCGCACTCCTCGCGGAAGTTGGTTTCGATAATCCCGCTGCGCCCGCCACCTACAGCCGACGCATAGGCCAGCGCAACATCATGCGCATTGCCGCTGGCGTTCTGGGCAATAGCGACCAGACAGGGCACGCCGCCGCCGCGACTGTACTCGCTACGAACAGTATGACCGGGGCCTTTGGGCGCGATCATGATGACATCAAGGTCGGCGCGCGGCTCTATCAGCCCGAAATGCACGTTGAGGCCGTGGGCAAACGCCAGCGACGCGCCTTGTTTCATATTGGCGTGCAGGTCGTCGGCATAAATCGCCGCCTGATGCTCGTCGGGTGCGAGGACCATGACGATGTCCGCCCACTTCGCGGCTTCGGCGTTCGACATCACCTTGAAGCCAGCACCTTCAGCCTTCTTCGCGGTCGCCGAACCGGGACGAAGCGCAACCGCGACATCGGCAACCCCGCTGTCGCGCAGGTTCTGCGCATGGGCGTGGCCCTGGCTACCATAACCGACAATGGCAACTTTCTTGTCCTTGATAAGACCCAAGTCGCAATCGGCGTCGTAATAAACTTTCATGATACTCGCTTTCCCTTGTTGTTGCCCGGCGCTTGGCCGAAACTCATGAATTATCGCTACCGCGCATCAACCCGACAATACCGGTACGCCCCACCTCAACCAGCCCGACTTCGCGCATCAGGGCAACGAAGGTATCTATCTTTTCGGGGCCGCCGGTGATTTCAAAGATGAAGCTGTTCAACGTCGCATCGATGACACGCGCACGGTAGATGTCAGCGAGCCGCATCGCCTCTACGCGCTGGTCGCCTGTCCCGCGCACCTTGACCAACGCCAGTTCACGCTCGACATGCGGGCCTGCTTCGGTGAGGTCAGTTACCTTGTGTACCGGCACCAGCCGCTCGCACTGCGCGATGATCTGGTCGATGACCGGCGGCGGTCCCTGGGTGACGATGGTGATGCGGCTCGTGGCGTGATCTTCGCTGATATCGGCAACGGTCAGGCTATCGATATTATAGCCGCGTGACGTGAACATACCCGCGATCCGCGCAAGCGTGCCCGCCTCGTTATCGACGGTCAGAGTGAGCACATGGCGCTCGGCTGTTTCCTGCTTGATGTGCATTATACCAACGCCTTCGCTTCATCGTCCATCGTGCCCGAAACTTCGTCCGAGTGCAGGATCATCTCGGTATGCGCGGCACCCGAAGGGATCATTGGAAAGCAATTGGCTTCTTTCGACACGCGGCAATCGAACATTACCGGGCCGTCGTGCTCAAGCATTTCTGCAATAGCTGCGTCCAGTTCGTCGGGTTTGTCGCAACGTATGCCTTTCCAGCCATAGGCTTCGGCAAGTGCGACAAAGTCGGGCAAGCTATCCGAATAGCTTTCCGAATAGCGGCTCTCATAAGTCAGTTCCTGCCATTGGCGGACCATGCCCATCCATTCGTTGTTGAGGATGAAGACCTTGACCGGCAGGCGGTATTGCGTTGCAGTGCCGAGTTCCTGAATGTTCATCTGGATCGACGCCTCGCCGGCTATGTCGATAACCAGCGCGTCGCGGTCGCCCATCTGCGCGCCGATAGCGGCAGGCAGGCCGTAACCCATCGTGCCGAGGCCGCCGCTGGTGAGCCATTTATTTGGGCCTTCAAAATGGAAATGCTGCGCTGCCCACATCTGATGTTGTCCGACCTCGGTAGTGATGATCGGGTCGCGGTCTTTGGTCGCCGCATAGAGCCGTTGAATCGCATATTGCGGCATGATCGCGTCGGCATTGGCCGGATAATTGAGACACTCAACCGCACGCCAGCCCCTGATCCGCGCCCACCATTCGCTGAGCTTTGGAGCAGCGTGTTTGCGGCCTTTCCAGACATCGATCATCTGGCGGATTGCCGTGCCGACATCGGCGACAATGGGCAGATCGACGCGCACCGTCTTGTTGATAGAACTGCGGTCGATATCGACATGGATTTTGATGCTATCGGGCGAGAAGGCATCCAGTCGTCCGGTAATTCGGTCGTCGAAGCGCGCGCCAAGGCACAGCATCACGTCGCACTGGTTCATCGCCATATTGGCTTCATAAGTGCCGTGCATACCTAGCATACCAAGCCACCCATCGCCCGAAGCCGGATAGGCGCCAAGGCCCATCAAAGTTGAGGTGACGGGTGCGCCGCACAGTTCAGCCAATTCACGCAAAGCCACGCTGGCATCGGGACCGGAATTGATAATGCCGCCGCCAGTATACAGGATAGGCGCTTTGGCATTCGCCAACAATTCCACCGCCTTGTTGATGGCGACAAATTCGGCGTCCCGCGGCGGATTGTGGCGGGTCGAGCCATTGCTTTGACGCGGTTCAAATACAGCCGTTGCCACTTGTACATTTTTGGGGATATCGACGACGACGGGGCCGGGGCGACCGGTGGTGGCAATCAGAAAGGCTTCGTTGAGGACGCCGGCGAGTTCGGCGGGGTCTTTGACGAGATAGTTATGCTTGGAACAATGTCGGGTGATGCCGACGGTGTCGGCTTCCTGAAAGGCGTCGCTGCCGATCAGGTTGGTCGCGACTTGGCCGGTGATGACGACCAGCGGAATGGAGTCGAGGAACGCGTCGGCAATACCCGTGACGGCGTTGGTTGCGCCGGGGCCGGAGGTGACTAAAACCACGCCCGGTTTGCCGGTCGAGCGGGCGTAGCCCTCGGCGGCGTGGGCGGCGCCTGCTTCGTGGCGGACGAGGACGTGTTTGATCTTTGAATGCTGGAACAACGCGTCATAAATCGGCAGCACAGCGCCGCCGGGATAGCCGAAAATCGTATCCACGCCCTGTTCGATCAGGGTTTCGATTAATATGTCTGCGCCGGATTTTTCGGCCACTGGTTGTTCCTGTTCGATGTTCGCGAAAGTGCCCCGTAGCGTGGGTTTATGGCTCATGCTGCGTTGCAATATCTTTGGCAAGAGCGGGTTCGCTAGAGATTAGAATATGCCATGTCAACCACTAAATTTGTAATAAAGTTTCAATTTTATGCTTATTTGAGTCATTTATCTCTTTTTCCCAGCGGAGCCACGTGGTCGGCGACTGATTCCGGAACCAGGTGAACTGGCGCTTGGCATATTGGCGGGTGGCAATTTTTCCGCGTGCGACGGCTTCATCGCGGTCCAAATCTCCAGCCAGCATTGCCGCGATTTCGGGGACGCCAATGGCGCGGAGTACAGGGACATCGGCGGGAATATCTCGCGCCAGCAAGGCCTGAACCTCGGCTATTGCGCCATTTTCCATCATATTATCAAACCGGGCATCACAGCGCGCGTAGAGCCATGCTCTTGGCGGCAGGAGGATCAGCGGGTGCAGATCAACCGCGTTCGCAATCCCGCCCACTTTTTCCTTGCGCCACTCGGCGATGCTGCGGCCCGTGCTCTCAATAACCTCAAGCGCGCGCGATATCCGGCTGCTGTCGGTCGGACCTAGCTGCATCGCCATGCCAGCGTCGCGTTTTTGCAGCCGCGCATAGCCTTCTGCCACCGGAAGTGCGCGAATTTCGTTGCGGATGTTCGCGTCGATGGCGGGGATAGGAGCGATGCCGTCCAATAATGTACGGATATACAGGCCTGTGCCGCCCACCAGCACGGGTAAACTTCCGCACCTTTGCGCCGCCGCAATCTCGGCCTTGGCGTCCGCCGCCCACCGCGCCGCCGAACAAGCGGTAAGGCCGTCGAGATAACCGAACAGCCGGTGCGGTACGCTGGCCTGCTCCGCCGCTGTCGGCTGCGCGCTCAACACCGGCAAATCGGAATAAACTTGCGCGCTGTCGGCGTTGATAATCGTAATGTTACACGATTTCGCCAGATGCAGCGCCAATGCGGTCTTGCCGCTTGCGGTCGGACCCGCAATAAGCGCGAGCTTCGGTTTAGCTTCAGGATTCGACATGCCCATCTCTACCTTGATAGCAGCAGAGCGTTTGGAAGGCGGAATAATTTCCGACGCCTGCGATCGGCTGGCGGCGGCAGGTTGCCCGCCCGCCGAAATCGAGTGGCTGGAACCGGGCCAAGCGGTCGATATCGGCTTTGAAGGCAGCATCGCCGACGCCCGCATGGCACTTGCGCCGCTGGAGGGCATCGCTGATATCGCCGTCCAACCATCCGAAGGCCGCCGCAAGATGTTGCTGGTGTCCGACATGGATTCGACGATGATCACCGTCGAATGCATCGACGAACTCGCCGACTATGCCGGGATCAAGCCCGAAATTGCCGCCATCACCGAACGCGCGATGGCGGGCGAACTCGATTTTGCCGATGCCTTGAAAGCGCGGGTGGCGCTGCTCGCTGGTCTAAATGAAGATGTCATCGCAGAGTGTCTTGCCGAACGCGTGCGACCGATGCCGGGTGCGACGACGTTGGTTCGCAATATGTCGGGCTGGGGCGCGCATACGGTTCTGGTGTCGGGCGGGTTTACGAGCTTTACCGAGCCAGTCGCCGAAATGATCGGGCTTGCCGAGGTTCATGCAAATGTTCTGGAAGTTGTGAATGGCCGCCTGACCGGAAATCTGATCGGCAACATACTCGATGCAGCGGGAAAACGCTCGGTATTGCTCGCCGCAGCCATGGCGATCGGGCTAAGCCTCGATCAAGTGTTGGCGGTTGGTGACGGGGCCAATGACCTGCCGATGATTGCCGCTGCGGTCGAGGGGCAGGGGCTGGGTGTGGGATATCATCCAAGACCGATGCTGGCCGAAGCGGCAAGCTTCTCGGTACGGCACGGTGATCTGACTGCGCTGCTTTTTGCTCAGGGTATCCGGCGCGCTGACTGGGCTATTTGAACTGCGATAGCCTTCGAAGCGAGTGGGCTTCCACTGGTGACGCCACTTGTGGATGGTCGACGTTGACCCAGTGGAAGCCCTACCAGCTTGGACCAGTAAGCTGGCCGTAACGGAATACTACAACTTTTGACATTCCGGCAAGAACGATTGGCCCGTATACTAAACAATGACATAACCAAGATATTCTTGAACCTACATGTTACTGTTACATGTTGACGCGTTATTTTCGAAATGGATGCGTGTCGGCTCTGCTCAAGCAAATCTTCAGGTTCCTCCATTGACGTTTACGCTAACGTAAAGTAATGACGCTAGTGCAACGATGAATGAGGGTGCGGCGACGATGGAAAATATGGTTCAAAACAGCAAGCGGGCCGATGCCACGATCGACACGCCCGACGCGTTCAACCGCGAATCCTTTACCATATCGGACCTATCGGGTGAATTCGATGTTACTGCACGCGCACTGCGCTTTTATGAAGATCAGGGTCTGATATCGCCCGAACGCATGGGGCTTGCGCGCATTTATTCGACCCGTGACCGGGCGCGTCTGGCGTGGATTTTGCGTGCCAAGCGCGTCGGGTTCAGTCTGGCCGATATCCGCGAGATGATCGACCTGTACGATCTCAATGACGGTCGAAATATCCAGCGCCGTGTAACTATCGAGAAATGTCGCGACCGTATCGGCCTGTTAAAGGCGCAGCGCGACGACATCGAGAGTGCGATCAAGGAACTGACCGATTTCGTCGCGGTGGTCGAAAAGGCGGAGGCCTCTGAAAATAAGACAAGCGCTGCTGCTTAGAAACCGACCTTTTCCGTTCGTGTCGAGCGGAGACGAGACACCGCGAGGTTTTATTACGCCTTAGAGGCATCTCGTCTTTAGCCTTTGGCTAAAGTTTACCCTGAGCGCCTGCCATGCTGGCAGTCGAAGGGCTCGATGCGAACGGTTATTTGAAGAATGTTGAGAAGAGGATAAACCATGCCTAGCTATAAAGCGCCTGTCCGCGATACCCAGTTCATCATCAACGAAGTTTTGGGCATCGAACGCTTTGCCAATCTGCCTGGCTTCGAGAATGCGTCGCCCGATATGATCGAGGCGATTCTGACAGAGGGTTCGAAATTCGTCGAAGGCGTGTTGTTTCCTTTGAACCAGGTTGGCGACCTGCAAGGCTGCACCCGGCATGAAGATGGCAGCGTCACGACGCCCGAGGGCTTCAAGGACGCTTATAACCAATATTGCGCCGCTGGCTGGGGCACTTTGTCGGCACCTGAAGAATTTGGCGGACAGGGCATGCCGCACATCGTTTCGCTGGCGTTCACCGAATATATGTCGAGCGCCAACATGGCGTTTGGGATGTATCCGGGTCTGACTCATGGCGCTGTTTCGGCTATCCTTGTGAAGGGCAGCGAAGAACTGAAGGCCAAATATGCTCCGAACATGATCTCGGGCAAATGGGGCGGCACCATGAACCTGACCGAGCCACATTGCGGTACCGATCTCGGCCTGATCCGCACCAAGGCCGTCCCAAATGGCGACCCTTCGACAGGCTCAGGGCAGACGGGTTCTTATTCGATTACCGGCATGAAGATTTTCATCTCATCGGGCGAGCATGACCTGACCGAGAATATCATCCATCTGGTGCTGGCAAAGACCCCCGATGCACCCGACAGCGTGAAGGGCATTTCGCTGTTCATCGTGCCGAAGTTCATGGTGAATGACGACGGCTCGCTTGGCGAACGCAACGCGGTTAGCTGCGGCTCGATAGAGCACAAGATGGGCATCCACGGCAATTCGACCTGCGTAATGAACTATGACGGTGCAACCGGATATCTGGTGGGCGAAGAGAATAAGGGCCTCGCCGCGATGTTCATCATGATGAACATCGCTCGGCTGGGGGTTGGCCAGCAAGGGCTCGGCATTGCCGAGGTCGCTTACCAAAATGCGGTGCATTACGCCAATGACCGGCGGCAGGGTCGCGCGCTGACCGGCCCGAAAGATTTGGACCAGAAAGCCGATACATTGTTCGTCCATCCCGATGTCCGCCGGATGCTGATGGACAGCAAGGCGTTTACCGAAGGAATGCGCGCTCTGTGTTTATGGGGCGCATTGCAGGCTGATTTACTGCACAGCGCGCAGACCGAGGAAGACCGGCAGATGGCCGACGATCTGCTGTCGCTACTCACGCCAGTTATCAAGGGCTATGGCACCGACAAAGGCTATGAAGTCGCGACCAACGCGCAACAGGTTTATGGCGGTCATGGCTACATCGGCGAATGGGGCATGGAGCAATATGTCCGCGATGCCCGGATCACGATGATTTACGAAGGGACCAACGGGATTCAGGCGATGGACCTGGTCGGTCGCAAGCTTGCGCAAAATGGCGGGCGTGCGGTGCAGGCGTTCTTCAAGGTGGTCGATGACGAGTGCGCTTCGGCCAAAGCCGGGCCGCTGGCCGACCTTGCCGGGCGGCTTGAAAAGGCGGGTGGCGAATTAAAGGCGGCGACGATGTGGTTCATGCAGAACGGCATGGCAAACCCGGACAATGTCGGTGCGGGCGCGCATCATTATATGCATATCATGGGGATCGTCGCGCTGGGCCTGCAATGGTTGCGGATGGCAGAGGCAGCGCATGCCGCGCTGGATGCCGGGACCGATAACAAGGCGTTCTATGAGACCAAATTGGTGACGGCGCGCTACTTCGCCGAACGCTTCATGCCCGACGCCGGTTCTCTGCGCCGCAAGATCGAGGCGGGCAGCGAAGCGATCATGGCACTGGCACCCGAGATGTTTGCTGCCGCTTAACGAGACATACGTACGTGAAGTTAGATCGGCCCCTCTCCCCTTGCGGGAGAGGGTAGGGAGAGGGGACGCGCCGCGTCTGTGGCGCAAAAGACTCAGCTCAGCGGTTGCAAAGAATCACGTGGCTCGCAGACGCGAGCCGACCCCTCTCCGTCACTTCGTGACACCTCCCCCGCAAGGGGGGAGGGGGTATGTTGGCAACAACCCCCTTAGGTCTTTTCGGGAGGTTACGGACAACGCTCGAAGGCCATCTCAAGCGACCAAGCGACAGCGTTTGTCGACGGAGAGAGGTCGGTTTTCCGCCAGCCTCTCTTTCCGTGCGCATGGGCGCAACGCGGTAGAATTGCGCGCAGGGAGCGTCGAAAGTCCATTTCGACAGGGGGGTTGAGCTAAGTAGGAGCAACCAATGTCAAAACCCGAGAAGAGGGTCGCACTCTCAATCGCAACCGCAATAGCGGCGTTAACACTATCGAGCGGAGCCTCCGCACAGACAGCGCCCCAAACAACTGCACCGGCGCCCGAAAGCGAGGTGCCGCCCCCCACAATTGACACTAACGAAGACGGCAAGGCCGATGCGTG
Source organism: Sphingomonadales bacterium (assembly GCA_031406495.1). Classification (GTDB taxonomy): domain Bacteria; phylum Pseudomonadota; class Alphaproteobacteria; order Sphingomonadales; family Sphingomonadaceae; genus Sphingorhabdus_B. The sequence goes on from JANOHL010000084.1 coordinate 8,586, forward strand.
GGACAAGGATGCCAATGGTGTCGCCGACGCGTGGGATACCGACGGTGACGGCAAACCTGATGCCTGGGACAAGAATGGAGACGGCAAGCCCGATGCAAAGGGCGCAAAGGCCAAGCCGGAAACAAAGCCCGACCACCACTAGCAATATAAAGGGGCAGAGCAAACTTTGCCGGGGTCTCTGGTCGGCCCCGGCAAAGTTTTTATCAATGTGCTCCTGCGAAGGCAGGAGTGCTGGATGGTAATCGCTGTGTCTGACAACGCTCCTGCCTTCGCAGGAGCACGACACGCTTATTCAACCGGCAGGAAGTCAGGCACCGATAGATACCGCTCACCGGTATCATAGTTGAACCCGAGGACACGGGCACCGGATGGCAGTTCGGGTAATTTTTGCGCTATCGCAGCCATTGTCGCGCCCGATGAAATACCCACCAGCATGCCTTCTTCACGCGCAGCCCGGCGCGCGGCTTCTTTCGCGTTATCGGGATCGACCTGAATCACTCCATCGAGCAAAGCGGTATGGAGATTGGCCGGAATAAAGCCAGCGCCGATGCCCTGAATCGCATGTGGGCCGGGCTGACCGCCGCTGATCACCGGCGATAATGTCGGTTCGACCGCAAACACTTTCATATTGGGCCAGGCTTTTTTCAGAACCTCCGCGCAGCCGGTGATATGGCCGCCGGTGCCGACACCGGTAATCAG
>JANOHL010000055.1:0-2187 GCA_031406495.1 Sphingomonadales bacterium
GATGCCGTCGCCGACCACACGCAGCGCGTCGATATCGAGACCGCTGTCGGTCTCGTCGAGGATCGCGAGCGCGGGATCGATGATGCCCATCTGCACCATCTCGTTGCGCTTCTTCTCGCCGCCCGAAAAGCCGACATTCACCGGGCGCTTGAGCATCTCCATATCCATGCCCATCGCATCCGCCTGCGCGCGCGCAATCTTGAGGAATTCGCCGCCCGAAAGCGGGGCCTCACCGCGATGCTTGCGCTGAGCATTCAATGCCTCACGCAAGAACTGCACGTTCGACACGCCGGGGATTTCGACCGGATATTGAAAGCCGAGGAACAGGCCAGCAGCGGCGCGCTCATGCGGTTCGAGCGCGAGCAGGTCCTGCCCGTTGAAAGTCACAGACCCCTCGGTCACTTCATATCCCGGCCGTCCGCCAAGTACATAAGAAAGCGTAGATTTCCCCGCCCCATTCGGCCCCATAATCGCATGAATCTCGCCCGCACCCAGCGAGAGGGTGAGGCCCTTGAGGATTGGCTTGTCGCCAACGGTGGCGTGAAGATTATCTATTTGAAGCATTATTTACCCAACTAATTGCTTTTGATTTTGATCGAAAAATTTCGAACATCGCTACTAAAAATAGAACTATAGCAAACATGTTCATCGGTGAATGGATTGTACCAATAACATGAGCAAAAAAACCTAGATGATTACGATCAGAGCAATCACCTCCAGAAAGGTTATTGATTAGCTTTATTCTATGCAGAATATGAGACGTGGAAAAAATTAGAAAAGATAAAAGGGAAAATATAATAAAACGCTCAAAAATTGATTTACTACCAATTTCAAAAAATCTGCGTGTATGAACTACATAGTTTAATAATAATCCTGAAAAAAAATGTAAAAAGGCTAATAACGAAACGGGTAGTATTACATACTGCACACCAACATTTATTATTTGGTCAAATGTCACATTGGTTTGACCGGTAATTTTAATAACAGATATTAATGATGTATAATATATTGAGCAAAATAGAAAAATAAGGAATAAAAATATTTGGCTCAACCTATCCTTCCTTAATAAATAGCCAGACAGAAAAGGTATGGCGCTAAAGCTAAAAAACCCGACAGTAGTTCCAAGATACACTGGGATACCGAAAATCTCAAAATCAGGCGGCGCATAAATCAAGCTGCACATTTCGTCACCCCACGCTCCCCTCAAGCGAAATCCCCAGCAACTTCTGCGCCTCCACCGCAAATTCCATCGGCAATTGCTGCAGCACTTCCTTGGCAAAGCCGTTGACGATCAGCGCCACCGCTTCCTCGGCATTCAGCCCGCGTTGCATCGCGTAGAACATCTGGTCGTCACTGATCTTGCTCGTCGTCGCCTCATGCTCGATCTGCGCGCTGGGGTTGCGGACCTCGATATAGGGGACGGTGTGCGCGCCGCTGAGCGAGCCGAGCAGAAGCGAATCGCACTGGGTGAAGTTGCGCACGCCTTCCGCATTGGGCGCGACGCGGACCAGACCGCGATAGGTGTTGTTGCTGTGCCCTGCGCTGATGCCCTTGGACACGATGGTCGAGCGGCTGCCCTTGCCATTGTGGATCATCTTGGTGCCGGTGTCGGCCTGCTGATAATTGTTGGTGACCGCGACCGAATAAAATTCGCCGACGCTGTTTTCGCCGTTCAATACGCAGCTTGGATATTTCCAGGTGACGGCACTCCCCGTTTCGACTTGGGTCCAGCTGACCTTCGACCGGGCGCCCTGGCACAAGGCGCGCTTGGTGACGAAATTATAGATGCCGCCTTTGCCCTCGGCATCGCCGGGATACCAGTTCTGCACGGTCGAATATTTGATCTCGGCATCGTCGAGTGCAACCAGTTCGACGACCGCGGCGTGGAGCTGGTTCTCGTCGCGCATCGGCGCGGTGCAGCCTTCGAGGTAGGAGACGTAGCTGCCCTTGTCGGCGACGATCAAAGTGCGTTCGAACTGGCCGGTATTTTCCGCATTGATGCGGAAATAGGTGGAAAGCTCCATCGGGCAGCGCACGCCTTCGGGAATGTAGACGAACGTCCCGTCCGAAAAGACCGCGCAGTTCAATGTCGCGAAATAATTGTCATGCATCGGCACGACCTTGCCGAGCCACTTTTTGACGAGGTCGGGATATTCGCGGATCGCCTCGGAGATCGAACGGAAGATA
>JANOHL010000112.1:0-1974 GCA_031406495.1 Sphingomonadales bacterium
GACACGAAGGGCCAGATGCGGGCCGACGACGCACCCGACAACCTCGTGCCCGCCGCCTATCGGGGCCTTGACCGTTTCGCCGCCCGCAAGGCCGTGGTGGCCGACATCAATGCGCTGGGGCTGGCCGTCACCCGTAGGTCGGGGCCCGCCCCGACTCCCCCCGACGACACCGGCGGGGCAGGCCCCGCCCACCAAGACATCCCCTACGTCGAGGATAAACCGATCATGCAGCCCTTTGGCGACCGCTCACGCGTGGTCATCGAGCCGATGCTGACCGACCAATGGTTCGTCGACACCGCCAAAATCGTCGGCCCCGCGCTGGATGCGGTGCGGGCTGGGCGGACCCGGATCATCCCGGAATCCGGCGAAAAGACCTATTACCACTGGCTGGAGAATATCGAGCCGTGGTGCATTTCCCGGCAATTGTGGTGGGGGCATCAGATTCCGGTTTGGTATGGGCTCGACCTCGACCCGGGCCAATTTGCCGATGACGAGGGCGATGGCGCGCTGGATATCGTGGAAACTTTGTCCCTGCTCAACGAGCCGGGCTTTGTTGACCGCGAGCCCGTCCTGCATTGCGGGGCGTCATTCGACGCTGTTCAAGACCTATTCGTACGCGACAATGCCAAGCTCCCGGCCCCGCTCTACGCGGCGCGGGTCGTTGAAGTGGCAGATCGTCATGACGCCATGGACAAGCTGGCCCAATGCCTCGCCGACTATAGCTTGAACGGCGATCCAACCCATCTGGTCTATCCGGTTTGGCGCGACCCCGACGTCCTCGACACCTGGTTCTCCTCCGGCCTCTGGCCGATCGGCACGCTGGGCTGGCCCGCGCAAACCCCGGAACTGCAAAAATACTTCCCCACCGATGTCCTGATCACCGGGTCCGATATCCTGTTCTTCTGGGTCGCCCGGATGATGATGATGCAACTGGCCGTCGTCCAACAGGAACCCTTCCACACCGTCTATCTGCACCAGCTCGTCCGCGACGAGAAGGGCGAGAAGATGTCCAAGACCCGGGGCAATGTCATCGACCCGCTGGATATCGTCGACCAATACGGGGCCGACGCCTTGCGCTTTGCCATGGCCCAAATGGCGGCCATCGGCGGCATGCTGAAACTGTCCGAGGAGCGGATCAAGGGCTACCGCAACTTTGGCACCAAGCTGTGGAACGCGCATCGGTTTGCCGAAATGAACGGCGTGTTCGACGGCCCCCAATTTACCGGGCCGCGCCCGACCGAACCGCCAAAACCGACGCGAACCGTGAACAAATGGATCATCGGCGAAACTGCCAAAACCCTGTCCGAGGTCAACCAAGCCTTGGAATCCTACCGTTTCAACGACGCCGCCAACGCGCTGTATGCCTTTGTCTGGGGCAAGGTCTGCGACTGGTATGTCGAGTTTTCCAAGCCGCTGCTGCAAGGCGACGACACCACGCACAAGGCCGAAACCCAACAGACCATGGCCTGGGTGCTGGACCAATGCCTGATCCTGCTGCACCCGATCATGCCCTTCATCACCGAAGAACTCTGGGGCCAAACGGACCGGCCCAAGAAACTGATCCACACCGACTGGCCCCGCTACGGCGACCTGACCGACGCTGCGGCGCATAGTGAAATGACCTGGGCCATCGCGATGATCGACAACATCCGCTCCGCCCGGGCGCAGATGAACGTCCCCGCCGGGCTCTATGTCAACGTCCTGCAACTCGACGCCGACCAAGCCGCCCAAAACGCATGGGTCAAAAACGAAACCCTGATCAAACGCCTCGCCCGGATCGAAAGCGTCACAACCACCACCACCATCCCCAAAGGCGCGATCACCGTCGCCACCCCAGGCGCCACCTTTGCCATCCCGCTCGCCGACATCATCGACGTGGCCGCCGAAAAGACCCGGCTGACCAAGGGTCTGGAAAAACTCACCAAGGAAATCGCCGGGCTGAACGGGCGGCTGACCAACCCCAACTTTGCCACC
>JANOHL010000019.1:0-94628 GCA_031406495.1 Sphingomonadales bacterium
CTTGCCATTGCTCATAGCTTCCAAGCGTGAGGTCAAGATATTCGGGATATTGGTGGCGTTGGTTCTAGCCACGACAATGGCCTTCTTCCGCTATGCCTATATTTCGGTGTTCTGCTTTGGCGGCGCGCTGATGTCGCTATACTTGGTGGGAATGATTTTCTGGGTGACGAAACGGGACGAACCCAAGCAAGGCTCTGGTGCGAAAACCGCTCATGCTTGATCGTGCATAGACAATGAAGCCGATCATAACGCTTACGCTCAACCCGACAATTGACGGCTCCGCGTCTGCCGAAGCGGTCGAACCCTTGCGCAAGATACGCACGACGGACGAGCGCTATCATCCCGGCGGCGGCGGGATCAATGTTGCTAGGGTATTGCAGGAACTTGGCGGCGATACGCTCGCGATTTACCTCGGCGGCGGCGCAACTGGCGCGATCCTCGATGACCTGCTGCAGGATGTCGGGATTGCCAGCAAGCACATCTCGATCAAAGGCTATACGCGAATTGCCCATACGGTATTCGAACGGTCCAGCGGTCAAGAATACCGATTTGTACCTGAGGGACCGGAGGTTAGCGCGGACGAATGGGAAGCCTGCCTTGCAGCCCTTGAGGTTCTTGATTTTGATTATGTGGTGGCGAGCGGCACGTTGCCTCGCGGCCTTGCTGCTAGCGCCTACCAACGCGTGAGCGAAATCGCGGTGCGCAAGAACGCACGCTTCATCCTTGATACGTCCGGTGCGGCGCTGCGCGATACACTTGACCATGGCGTTTTTATGATCAAGCCCAATCTAGGCGAGCTCGAAGAATTGGTCGGGCGTTCGCTTCCGGACACGGATGTCCAGATAGCGGCTGCACGCGAGCTGATAGGGAGCAAGGCTGCCGAGATTGTCGCTGTCACACTCGGTGCCGACGGGGCGCTCCTTGTCAGCAAGGACGAAGCCTGGCGTGCCGCCACGCCGCCTATTGTGGCCCGCAGCGCTGTTGGCGCCGGGGATAGCTTTGTCGGCGCGATCACGCTCGCGATTGCACAAGGACGATCTCTGGATGCTGCACTTGCTTACGGCGTTGCAGCGGGAACTGCGGCAGTGCTATCGCCAGGGGCCGAACTTAGTCGCTCCGAAGACGTTGAACGTCTGCACGCCGAACTCCTCCCCAACATGGTAAGGATCACGTAGACGCTAGCTGCCCAGCTTGATGATCGTTTCGATCACCAGTTTTGTTTCGCTTATATCGTTCACAGCGATCGTCGCGACACCGGCATCGCGGACCGGGGCATCGTTGCCGCCCGGATACAGTGCGTCCCCCACGAACAACATCTCAGGGAGATCGAAGCCGCTAACTGAAGCCGATTTATGGATGCCATAGGCCTTGTCGATCCCGGGCCGGGTGATGTCGATTGAGGTCGATCCGCCGATACGCACGGCAAAATCAGGGAGCGCACGATCAAGTAAGGTCTTTAGCCGGTTCCGTTTCTGAATGTGCGGATCCCACGCTGCTTTTGCGTCGGTTGGTGCTTGCTGGCCGAGGCCGGAGAATGTGATCTGGCTACCGCGATCTTCGATTTGTTCCCCCCACACACCTTCGCCAGCCAATCCGCTTCCCGAGACCGCTCGACCAAGTGCGTCTTTGACCCGGCGACGCTCGTCATCGGTGAATGTGTCGGCATAGATTTGCGTCCACAGGCGATCAAAGCGGTAGAATTTTGTCCCTGATGTCGGCAGCAAAAACAGGTTGGTGAAAATGTTGCTCGGCGGTAATTGCTCGAGAAGTTGCCGTTCGAATTGCGGCCAATCACCACCGGAAATGACCGCGACCGACCGAATGCCGAGCAACTCGACAAACAATCCGCGCATGTCCTCATCAATTGCCTGTTTGCTCGTCGCCAATGTCCCGTCGAGGTCAAAAACAATGAGTTTTTTCATCAATTGAGGCCGTCGGTAAAGCTTACTGAGCGGGCTTGCCGTGGCTCTTAAGCCATGCCTGCATTTTTGAAATCTCTCTGGTTTGTGCAGTGATCGTCATTTGTGCCATATTGCGGGTTTGCTTATCGGTCGCCTTCTCAAGTGCCACGCGCGACATGGCAATGGCACCGCGATGATGTTCGATCATCTTGCGCGTCCACAATTCGGATGGAAGCCCCGCCTTCGCCATCATCATTTTTTTGTGCATATCCATTTCGGTGGCACCGTAGGGATTGTTTGGATCATTCTTCATCGCCATCATGTCCGAATGTTCCATGTGCATTTTGCTATGGTCCATCTTGCTATGATCCGTTGGCTGCATCGGGCTCTTCTGCGATGTCGGCATTTTGCTGTGGTCCATGGGTGGCGTCGGGGCCTGTTGCGCCAAAACCGGGCATGTGAAAGCAAGTGCCGCTACAGTTATTAAAACCATCTTCATTATCGTTTCCTTATTTTAATTTGTCAGCTGGCTATAGCTCAACCGGATAAGCGAGGGAGGGTCGGACGATTGGTGTCCGAACTCGGCGTCACCCATATTGGCGCACGAGCGGGCGGGTTAGGATAGCTAAATGGGGTGGCTCCAATAGATTAACCGATCCGAGACCCATTGGTTCCAGTGGTTCTCATTTCGGTAAGCAATGGAATAAATTGTCAGCCCCGTCACGTTGTCACAAGGGGACGGAGCGTCTTCAGCTAGGCGACGAGGGCAACAAGGATGAGGGTGACACTAAGCTCGAGAGCGATGCTTTTTGCGCCAAATCACTAAGTCGTTGGATGTCCCGCCACCTGCGAGTGCCGCAACGCCGCGGCCATCCAAAAACGAACGGCCGCGCATCATACCTGCGCGCTACCCGATTTGCGTCCCGGCAACTTCCTTCGCAACGTGTCGTCTTTGACAATGTAATGGTGAACCAAGGCAGCGGCGGCATGGAACGCGATTAGATAGTAGCCCACGCTCGCTACCATTTCGTGCAGTTGCCATCCCCGACCGGCCAAGGCCTTGTTTTCGCCGGCGAGGGGAACCACCCGGACAATGACCAACGCCAAAACCGCAAGCCCAAGCATGAAATGCTTGCTTTTCAGCCCTTCGCGAACATCGCTGCCTGTTGGGTAAAATTCGCGCAGCTCCATAATTGCATATACCGCAACGAGCAGTATCACCATGATCCAATGCAACTAAATTGACACGCTGGTATAGCGAGCTTGACCCTGGCGTGTGCCGTCGGTTGCTTTAGTCGTTGGCATTGCGGGCTGTCCTTTGGATGAAGGCTACAGTGTCCCCTCCTTTTTGTCGCAAATGCCATAAGTAGTCTCCTTAACAGCAGCTACGGGCAATTGCGTATCGTCGCTGGCTGATGGGAAGCGTAGTTCCAAACCGCATTATAGAAGGATGATTTGATGTCGCCGGATTCCAGTATCGAGCAAGCTGCAGCACAGGTTTCATTGGCCGACAACGACAAAAGCAACTGTGCGGTCGTTACCGCATTTTTCGACGAGCCAACTTTTACGGCGAGCTATGTGGTCCATGATCCTGCAACTCTAAAGGCGGTGATTATCGATAGCGTCTGCAATTTCGATCAGCCGTCGGGACGAACGTCATTCACGTCGGCTGACGAGATTATCGATTTTGTGAAACAGCAAGGATTGACTGTCGAATGGGTGCTCGAAACCCATGCGCATGCAGATCACTTATCGGCAGCACCCTATTTGAGGGAAAAGCTGGGCGGCCAGATCGCAATCGGGGCACAGATCACAGTCGTGCAGGCCGTGTTTGCCAAAATCTTTAATGAAGGCGCTGATTTTGCTCAGGATGGATCGCAGTTTGACCATTTGTTCGAGGATGGCGATGTGTTCTCGATCGGCAATGTACCGGCTATCGCATTGCACGTTCCCGGTCACACGCCAGCCGACATGGCTTATGTAATCGGAAATGCAATATTTGTTGGTGATACGATGTTTATGCCGGATTATGGCAGTGCGCGCGCCGATTTTCCGGGAGGTGACGCGCGGCAATTGTTTCGTTCCATTCGCCGCTTGATGCAGTTGCCTGTCGAAACGCGCGTATTCCTTTGCCACGATTACAAAGCACCACAACGCGACGAGTTTGTGTGGGAAACAACGATAGGCGATCAGTGCACTGGCAACGTCCATGTTCATGAAGGTATAACCGAGGATGGCTTTGTTGAGATGCGAACAAAGCGCGATGCAACGCTGGGTATGCCGCGCCTTATCCTTCCATCTATTCAGATAAACATACGTGCGGGGAATTTGCCCGAACCCGAAAGCAATGGCGTTCGCTACCTCAAAATCCCGCTGAACCAGCTGTGATGACGGAATTATTTCCACAAGCGATGCCGCTGCAAGGTTTTAGCGGCGGGTTGTTAATCGGGTTAGCGGCTGCAATCATGCTGCTCGGGCTCGGACGGATTGCAGGCGTCAGCGGAATGGCCGCCCGCGCAACAGGCATCGCGGATAGCGGTGCTCCGCGCAATATAGCGATTGCCTTCATTGTAGGCCTTCCGCTGGGTGCGCTCACCGCAGCGTTGTTTTTGGGACCAGTCGTAACCCATTTCCCGCAATCGCCGCTCCCACTTGTCATCGGCGGATTGCTGGTTGGTTTTGGAACCAGGCTCGGCTCTGGTTGCACCAGCGGCCACGGCGTCTGCGGGCTTTCGCGACTGTCGCCGCGTTCGGTGGTTGCGACGGGCATTTTCATTGCCAGCGGCTTTGTAACCGTTGCTTTGCTGCGCTTTGGAGGTTTGTTGTGAAACAGGTCGCTGTCGCTGTGGTCTCAGGGTTGCTCTTTGGCGCCGGATTGGCAGTTTCGGGAATGGCGGACCCGATGCGTGTTCAGGCATTCCTCGATATTTTCGGCACGTGGGACCCAACACTGGCATTTGTCATGGGCGGCGCGATCGTTCCTATGGCCGTCGCTTGGATAATTCAGAAGCGCATGCAAGCGCCCATGGCATGCGACGCCTTCGATTTACCGGGAACGACCAAGATTGATCGCAAGTTGGCCGTTGGAGCAGTCCTGTTTGGTGCAGGTTGGGGCATCGGCGGACTATGTCCCGGTCCCGCCATTGCCGATCTCGCTTTGGCTGCCGGCCCAGCGCTTGTTTTTGTTGCAGCAATGCTGGGCGGAATGACCCTGCATCGCCTGCTGCCTTCCAATCGAGCGACGTAATCCCCTTAGGAGATGAAAAATGTCTGATACTATAACTGCCATTGGCCTGCCGCGCCTGAATGCGCCGGCACCCGACTTCACGGCAAAAACGACGCATGGCGAGGTGAGCTTGGCGGATTATCGAGGCAAATGGCTCGTCCTTTTCTCGCATCCGTCCGACTTCACACCTGTTTGCACCACCGAGTTCATTGGATTTGCCGAGGTGGCCGCCCATCTAAAAACGATAAATTGCGAGCTGCTTGGTTTGTCCATCGATAGCATTTATTCGCATATCGCATGGACGCGGAATATCGCTGAGAAGTTCGGCGTCGAGATCCCGTTCCCGATCATCGAAGATCTCAAAATGGATGTCGCCCGCGCTTATGGCATGATCCATGAAGGTGCTAGCAATACCTCGGCGGTGCGCGCAACCTTTATCATCGACCCGGAAGGCGTGCTGCGCGCTATGCTTTACTATCCGATGAGCAATGGTCGTTCGATTCCGGAAATTGTTCGTCTGGTGACCGCGATGCAAGCGAGCGATGCAAACGGCATTGCTACTCCGGCGGGCTGGCAACCGGGTGATGATACCATCATTCCGCCGCCTAAGACGACTGCCGCAGCCACCAAACGCGAGGGCGAAGGCTTTGCTTATACCGACTGGTACTTCTCCAAGCGTCCGCTTGAGGCTGCTTAGACGCCATGTCCGGCGCGAAACAGCCTGCGCGCCGGACAGCGCACCCAAAGAGGAAACGACATGGAAATAGCAAGGCTCGATGACCGCTTCAGTATATCGCCACAAATTCAGCCATCCGAAATTGCCGGGATTGCGGCGCTGGGGTTCAAGTCGATCATCTGCAACAGACCCGATGGCGAAGAACCGAATCAACCGACCGCTGCCTTGATTGAAGCTGAAGCACGAAATCAAGGTCTGGCCTTTGCCTATGTGCCTGCGGCTCCAGGTGCACTGACGCCCGCAAATGCACTGGCTATGGGAAAGGCGCTTGAGACTGTTCCAACGCCGGTGCTTGCCTATTGCCGCTCCGGCGCGCGTTCGACCAAGCTTTGGGAAATGTCTGGCACGCAAGCGCCTGTAAAACGGGAAGTGAAAACCTACGATATTGTAATTGTAGGCGGCGGCAGCGCGGGGATCGCAACCGCCGCCAGTTTGTTAAAGCGCAATCCAAAGCTGTCGGTTGCGATTATAGAGCCGTCGGAATTCCATTATTATCAACCCGGCTGGACGATGGTCGGGGCAGGTGTGTTCGACAAGGAATATACCCAGCGCAGCGAAGCCTCCGTGATGCCCAAGGCCGTGGAGTGGATCAAGTCGTTTGCCATCGGATTTTCACCTGACGAGAATAAGGTGATGCTGTTCGATGGCAGCGCCGTATCGTATCAAGTGCTCGTTGCCTGCCCCGGTATCAAGCTGGATTGGGATGCAATTCCGGGTCTAACCGAAACATTAGGCAAAAACGGGGTCACCTCCAACTACGACTATGAACTAGCGCCTTACACCAACCGGCTGGTCAAGGAATTCAAAAGCGGACGCGCGTTGTTCACGCAGCCGCCGATGCCGATAAAATGCGCGGGAGCGCCGCAAAAGGCCATGTACATGTCGTGCAGCCACTGGGAGCGTCATGGCTTGCTCAAGGATGTCGATGTGCAGTTCCACACGGCTGGTGCGGTTCTGTTTGGGGTTCCCGCTTACGTTCCAGCACTAATGGAATATGTAGAGCGCTATCGCGCGCATCTGAACTTTGAATCGAAGCTGGTGGCGATTGACGGCGTCGCCAAGGTCGCAATCTTCGAGCACAAACACGGCGAGATAATTTCGCGCGTCGAGGAGCATTTCGACATGATCCATGTCGTGCCTCCACAGGTAGCACCGGATTTCGTTCGTTCCAGCCCGCTGGCTGCCGCGTCAGGCTTTATCGACGTCAATGAAGCGACGCTCCAGCACAGCCGGTATCCCAATATTTTTGCCTTGGGTGATGCTTGCTCGGCTTCAAACGCCAAAACGATGGCTGCGGCGCGCAAGCAAGCGCCTGTCGTTGCGGTCAATGTATTGGCAGTGCTTTCGGGAAAGCCGCCGGTCGCCGATTACGATGGTTATGGCAGTTGCCCGCTAACGGTCGAAGCAGGCAAGATCATTCTTGCAGAGTTCGGCTATGGCGGAAAACTGCTCCCAAGCTTCCCGCATTGGCTCATCGATGGCACGCGGCCCTCCCGTCTGTCTTGGCTTTTGAAGGATACAATTCTGCCACCGGTTTATTGGCATGGCATGCTCAAGGGCCGCGAATGGATGGTGAAGCCGCATCTGATCGGTACAGAATGATGGCAGCGTCGCTCCGGCGTTTCCTGCCCATCATGGAGTGGGGCCGCGCCTACAACAGCACGATATTGACCAATGATTTGGTCGCAGCAGCGATCGTCACCATTATGCTCATTCCGCAAAGTCTTGCGTACGCAATGCTGGCTGGATTGCCGCCCGAGATCGGTCTGTACGCCTCAATTCTTCCGATTATCGCTTATGCCTTATTCGGGACAAGCCGGGCATTGGCGGTCGGGCCGGTTGCGGTCATTTCGCTGATGACGCTGACAGCGGCAAGCAGCGTTGCGGCACCGGGAACGGCAGAATTTATTGCGGCGGCATTGGTATTGGCGTTTTTGTCTGGCCTCATTCTCTTGCTGATGGGCATGCTTCGGCTGGGCTTTCTTGCCAACTTGTTATCGCATCCCGTGGTGTCCGGCTTCATAACGGCGTCCGGTCTCATCATCGCAACCAGCCAGTTGAAATCCATTCTCGGCATCAAAGCGAGCGGAGAGGCGATGCCCGAATTGCTAAGGTCGCTGACCGAGAATGTTGCAAACACCAACCTACCAACGCTCATAATCGGAGTGAGCGTGACTCTTTTCCTGTTCTGGGTGCGTAAAGGCTTGAAGCCGCTACTTATCCGGCTTGGCCTAGCACCGCGCACTGCGGATTTGACAGCAAAGGCCGGACCGATTGCCGCTGTGGCTATCTCGACACTCGCGGTTGTGCTGCTTGATCTGGAGGCTGCCGGCGTAAAGGTGGTTGGCGGAATCCCGCAAAACTTGCCGCCATTTACTGTACCGCTGTTTGACGCTGCGTTATGGCAACAGCTTGCTGTGCCCGCATTATTATTGTCGATCATTGGTTTTGTGGAATCTGTGTCGGTCGCGCAAACGCTTGCCGCGAAGAAGCGCCAAAGGATCGATCCCAACCAAGAGCTTATCGGTCTTGGGGCGGCCAATATCGCCGCTTCATTTTCCGGCGGATATCCTGTCACTGGCGGATTTGCGCGTTCTGTGGTCAATTTCGATGCCGGGGCCGAAACACCGGCAGCAGGTGCTTACACCGCCGTCGGCATCGCGATTGCGGCTTTGTTCCTGACCCCGTTCCTCGCCTCATTGCCAATTGCTACATTGGCGGCGACCATCATCGTTGCCGTGCTCAGCCTTGTCGACTTCAAGACACCGCATACTATCTGGCGCTATTCCAAGACAGACTTTGCCGCCATGGCAGCGACGGTGCTGGTTACGCTGGTGGCAGGTGTCGAGCCTGGAGTGATTACAGGCGTTGGCTTCTCGCTTGCGCTCTTTTTATGGCGTGCATCGCGTCCCCACGCTGCGATCGTTGGACGGGTTCCGGAAACCGAACATTTCCGAAATGTGAAGCGCCACAAAGTGTTCACCGACCCGCGTATCCTTACGATCCGCATCGATGAAAGCCTGACCTATTTGAACGCCCGCTGGCTGGAAGAATTTGTGCTGGAGGCGGTGGCAGATCAGCCCCCGCTCAAGCACCTCATTCTCATGTGTTCGGCCGTCAACGGCATTGACGCTTCAGCGCTCGAAAGCCTGGAGGCAATCAATCACCGTCTGAGTGATGGTGGCATCAAATTGCACCTGTCGGAGGTCAAGGGTCCGGTGACCGACGCGTTGCAGCGGTCAAGCTTGTTGGATGACCTGACGGGGCAAATGTTCCTTTCGCAAAATGAAGCATTCTCGGCGCTAATTGCAATTGCCGATGAAGAGAATGCGCCTACCAGCAACCGCGATCCATGGCTCGCACGAGGATTGATATGATCGGGAACAGCCCGCGCCCTTGCCAAGTTAGGCAAGAGCTTCGGTCTTGAGTTCGGCATCGCCATTATCATTTTTGGCTTTGTCGCATCGCTCGGAACGCTTGAACCACGCATGTCGACGTGACGTGCTAAGGAGACCGACCCGTGACGACAACGCATGATGCCACACATTCCACGAAAAGCGGCGGATGTTGCAGCACGGCAAGCCCGGACAGTCTGACAACCGTGGTTGATCCCGTTTGCGAGATGAAGGTCGATCCTGCGACGACGGCGCATCGCGCCACCCATGAAGGGGCTCATTATCATTTTTGCAGTGCGGGATGCCTGGCGAAATTCACAGCAGACCCCGCCAAGTATTTGTCGGCTAGCCCGCGCGCCGAACCCGCCGCCGCGCCGGGCGCGATGTGGACATGCCCGATGCACCCCGAAATCCGCCAGCAGCGTCCGGGAACTTGCCCGATTTGCGGGATGGCCTTGGAACCTGAAGAACCGTCGCTGGATGACGCTCCTAACCCTGAACTGGTCGACTTTACGCGGCGCTGGTGGGTGTCGGCGGCACTTGCGGTGCCGCTGCTGATCCTGACGATGGGGACTGAGTTTCTAGGACTGCACTTGGTTGCCCCCGCCTATTCGCCCTGGATTCAGTTGGTACTGACCGCACCGATCGTCCTGTGGGCAGGCTGGCCGTTTTTCACGCGCGGATGGACTTCGGTTGTGACGCGCAAGCTTAATATGTTCACCCTCATCGCCATCGGTGTAGGTGCGGCGTTCCTTTACAGCTTGGTTGCGACCTTCGCGCCCAGCTTGTTCCCAGCAACCTTCAGAATGCACGGCGGGATGGTTCCAGTCTATTATGAAGCGGCGGGCGTCGTTGTGGCGCTGGTATTGCTCGGCCAAGTGCTTGAACTGAGAGCAAGGGCGGCAACCGGCAAGGCGATCCGCGTGCTACTCAACCTCGCGCCAAAAACCGCACGGCGGATCAACGCCGACGGCACCGAAACCGAGATACCTCTCGCAGATGTCCTGACAGGCGACCGCCTGCGTGTCCGTCCTGGCGAAGCGGTGCCGGTTGACGGTATCGTCATCGAAGGCCGTTCGCCGGTCGATGAATCGATGCTAACTGGAGAACCTTTGCCGGTAGCAAAGGAAGCGACCAGCGAGCTGACCGGAGGCACGGTCAACGGCACCGGTAGTCTTGTCATGGAAGCCCAAGCGGTCGGTAGCGACACGATGCTTGCGCGAATTGTCCGAATGGTAGCGGAAGCGCAACGAAGCCGCGCGCCGATACAAGCAGTGGCGGACCGGATTTCGGGGTGGTTCGTGCCGCTGGTGATCGCCATCGCCATCGCATCCTTTGCGGTTTGGAGCCTTGTTGGTCCAGAACCCCGTATCGGCCATGCACTGCTAAATGCGATTGCCGTTCTCATC
Organism: Sphingomonadales bacterium; assembly: GCA_031406495.1. GTDB lineage: Bacteria > Pseudomonadota > Alphaproteobacteria > Sphingomonadales > Sphingomonadaceae > Sphingorhabdus_B. The sequence continues at coordinate 10,668 of JANOHL010000019.1, forward strand.
ATCGCCTGTCCGTGTGCATTGGGATTAGCGACACCCATGTCGATCATGGTCGCAACGGGACGCGGAGCGCACGCAGGCGTGTTGGTCAAGCATGCTGAAGCACTCCAAGCGTTCGAGAAGGTCGATACGCTTGTTATCGACAAGACGGGAACGTTGACCGAAGGCAAACCCAAGATCGTTGCTATCGAGGCAATTGGCGGGATGGACGAGAATGAGTTGCTGGCTCTAACGGCAGCGGTCGAGGCTCGGTCAGAGCATCCACTTGCTCATGCAATTGTGACTGCTGCACAGACACGCAAGCTGGAGCTTGGCGAACCCGAAAATTTCGAGGTGCAAGTTGGCGCAGGGATTAGCGGCGTTGTTGGCGGGCGTGTCGTCGTTATCGGCAATAACGCACAGATGCAGAGCATTGGCGTCGATCCGGCACCACTCAGTAATGCTGCCGAAACCAGACACCGGGAAGGTGCGGGCGTTATGCTCATCTCAGTCGATGGCAAACTTTCTGGAATGGTTGCTGTCGCTGATCCTATTCGTGCGAACGCACGCGAGGCAATTGAGGCGCTCCGCAAACAAGGGTTACGCGTCATCATGCTGACAGGCGATAATCCGACTACTGCCCAAGTCGTTGCCGATGCCGTGGGAGGGCTGGACGGTGTCCATGCCGAACTCAAACCTGATGACAAGGCACGTATTGTTGGCGAACTCAAAGCCTCAGGCGCAAAGGTTGCGATGGCGGGTGACGGGATCAACGATGCCCCAGCACTTGCCGCCGCCGATGTCGGACTGGCGATGGGAACGGGGACCGATGTTGCAATTGAAAGCGCAGGTATCACGCTGACCAAAGGCGATCTAGCCGCCGCCGTCCGCGCCCGCGCGCTCGCCAAAGCGACGATGCGCAATATCCGCCAAAACCTGTTCTTCTCGTTCCTGTTCAACGGAATTGGTGTACCGGTCGCGGCGGGCGTGCTTTATCCCGTGTCGGGGATATTGATGTCCCCAATGTTCGCCGGAGCAGCGATGGCGCTATCGTCGTTCACGGTCGTGATGAACGCGCTGCGGCTCAATCGAGTGAAACTTCAAAGGAACCAGTAACTCATTCGAGGAACAGTCAACGCCTGCCTTCAGGAAAAGCGCTCACAATACCGTAGCCTGTTGTCCCGAAACGTGGCGTTGCGAATGATCTCGCAAACACGAATTTCGCGATTGCTGGCAGGATATCGCGATGTCGCTGGGGCAGCCGTGCAAGCAATCGAATGCGTGCTTCGGGCGCTGTCTGAAATGGCAATGACGCTTCCGAAGATTAGCGAACTGGGCATCACCCCCTTAGTTGCCAGCGCCAAGGGCGTCATCGCTCTCGACGCGCGGATGGTGCTCACCCTTTAAAGGATCAACGGCGGAACCACCGGCCGTGCGGTCCACCCGCCGACTTCACACTCGGGTCATGGTGTAATTGCCACCTTAAACACCCCATCTCGCTGGTTTGCGAACAGGTCGTAGGCGGCCTCGACGTCATCTAGCTTGAAACGGTGCGTCACCATCGCGCTCAAGTCCACCTGACCCGATTCAATCATCGACATCAGCCGCCGCATTCTTTCTTTGCCGCCGGGACAGAGCGATGTCACAATTGTGTGGTCGCCAAGGCCAGCGGCAAAGGCGTCGCGCGGAATGATGAGATCGGAGGCATAGACGCCGAGGCTCGACAGGGTGCCGCCCGGCCGGAGGACACGCAGGCAGGCCTCGAACGTCGCTTGGGTGCCCAGCGCTTCGATGGCGACATCGACACCACGCCCGTCGGTGAGCCGCATAATCTCTTCGACAGGATCGACCTGACCGAAATCCACGAGGTGATCAGCGCCGACATGGCGTGCCATCGCAAGGCGTTCGGGCACTCGGTCGACGGCAATGATCATCGATGCGCCAAGGAGTTTCGCGCCAGCCGTGGCGCAAAGACCTATCGGCCCCTGCGCGAAGACCACGACAATGTCACCGATCTTTATGCCGCCGCGTTCTGCGCCGCTAAATCCGGTCGACATGATATCCGGACACATCAGTACCTGCTCGTCGGTCAGGCTGTCCGGAACTGCGGCGAGATTGGTCATCGCGTCGGGGACCAGCACAAATTCGGCTTGGCAGCCGTCGATGGTGTTTCCAAACTTCCAGCCACCCATGGATTCCCAGCCGTGTCGGGTGCCTGAGCCATCTTGCGAGCTTTGCCCGCACTGGCAGGCATTGCTGTGCCCGCTGGGCGTGATGGCACCGGCAATGACGCGCTGACCCTCGGCAAAGCCCTTGACCGCCGAGCCTAGTTTTTCGATGACTCCGACGGGCTCGTGGCCGATCGTCAGGCCCTTTTCGACCGGATACTCACCCTTTAATATGTGAATGTCGGTGCCACAAATCGTAGTGGTCGTAATCCGGACGAGCGCGTCCAACGCACCAACATCCGGGATCGGCTTTTCGTCGAGGACTATCCGGCCTGGTTCAACGAATATGGCCGCTCTCATTTTTGGCATTGTATTGCTCCTTTGGTCGAAATTGGCACCATGTGGCGCTTCGACAAGGGTTGCCCGGCCTGTGCATTGGCAACAGGCTGCGGGAACAGTCAGACCGTTAGGGGCAAAATGCAGCACCCGAGAAACTACGTTTGGTTAGTCAATGTTCCCCGAGGCATTGGCATGGCATTGCAGTTGTCGATAACAAACGCTGCCTACCAATGTTAGTTGGCAGCCCTCCCGCAATCCGATTTGGCGAGGATAGCGACGACGTGTTCATTCCACTTCTCTAGCGCTTCGTGCTTTTCCTTTTTCCAATCATGGCGCTGATAGATTCCCGCCACACCTGCGCGAGATCCGCCGACATGGTTGAATACGGCTTCGGTAACCTCGAAGCGCACGCCTAGTCGCTGGAACCCCGTTGCGAGGGTACGGCGAAGGTCGTGAAGCCGCCACGGCGAAATTGGATCGCCTCCATCTGCGCCGACAAAGCGATCAAGCTTCTGCTTGCCCTTGTGGTAACCGGTGAAACTTCCACCCGTTGACGTGGCGAAAATCCTTCCGCGGCGTGGCCAGTTTTCTCCTCCTGCGACCCTGTCCAACACACTGACGGCCAGTGCATTCAATGGAACGCAGTTGGGTTCGCCATTTTTCGCTCGGTTGCCGGGAAGTGTCCACATACGGTCGATCCGATCAACCTCTTCCCAGCAAAGCGATGCCACTTCTTCTCGCCGCTGGCCGGTCATGATGAGCAAACGAACAATTGGGCCAAAGCAGATATGGGTTTCATAAGCCTGCTTCCAAATACGCCCAAGTTCTTCGTCTGAAAGCCAACGATCTCGGGGCTTTACGGGCGGAGGCGTCTCCATACCTTCCATCGGGCTCCGTTCCAGATCACCACGACTGACAGCCCATCGAAAAAGTCGTCGAAGTACCGCGTACACGTTACGCCGATTGGCCACTTGCCCGGAGGGCATGCGGTCCAATACCGCCACGACATCTGTTCGCGTGATCTTGGTCAGAGGCTTGTTTGCAAGGACAGGCTTAACATGGATGCGGAAAGAGCGTTTTACCAGCACCGTCCAACCTCTTCCTTTGCACGCGGCTGCAAAGCGATCCGCATAGTCGCTGAAAGCAAGGTCTACTGCTTCTCGGCGGCGCTGTTGATCAGCTTCGACCGGATCGATACCCTGGGCTATCAATAGCGCTAACCGTTCGGCCTCGGTTCGTGCCGTGGCAGGAGTCCACGGGGAACCATGGCTTCCTATGGTATAACGGCGCGTCCCTGCTTCGCGTCCTCCCATTCTAAATTGCAAAACGTAGGATACGGCACCCGAGGCACTGAATTTGGCACCGAATCCTCTGATACTTTCATCCCAAAGAAATCCTACGAACTTCGTTGACCGGGCTGAATCGATCGAGCGTATTGCTATTTTTCCAGTCGCCATATTTTTTCTCCTGAGTGCGGTTTCCAGCAATCACCGAGCAATCACCGAGACGGAAAAAGCCGCCAAGGAACGCTTAGTGTAGCGTAACCAACGCTCAGAAAAACCCTGACATTTCTACGACATAGTAGCCGTTAGGTACGCTGCCAACGAAAATACCACACTTCATGCCCCGCTTTGCGCGCCTTCGCCTCGTAGCGGGTTTCGGGCCAGCCGCCGGGGCGGGTCTGGAAGTCTTCGGCCTTCTCGCATAGCCATTCGAATTGCGCGCGGTGGCGCTGCATTACCATTAGCGCGTGGCGGAGGTAGACCGGGTGATCGGTGCCGAACCGGAATTCTCCGCCGGGTTTCAGCTTGGCCGCGATCAGATCTACCGGGCCGTCGTTCATCATCCGCCGCTTGATATGCCGCATTTTGGGCCAAGGGTCGGGGTGGAGCAGATAGACGAAGCTCAGCGCTCCGTCGGGCACGCGGCGCAATATGTCGAGAGCGTCGCCCATATGCAGCCGGACATTATGCAAACCACCATCGCGGATTTGCGGCAGCGCCATCGCCACGCCGTTGAGGAAAGGCTCGCAGCCGATGAAGCCGTGGTCGGGAAGCATGTCGGCGCGGTAGGCGAGATGCTCGCCGCCGCCGAAGCCGATTTCGAGATGCATCGGGCGGGTGTCGCCAAAGAGAGACTGCGAAGACACCACGCCATCGTCGGGCACGCTGATCTGCGGCAGCAGGCTCTGAACCAAAGCCGCCTGCTCATCGCGCAGGCGCTTGCCCTTGGAGCGGCCATAGAGGCGGTTGAGGGTGGTCGGGTCTGACATTGCCGCGCGCTCTTGCCCAAAAAGCGGTCGCGTTTCAATCGGTCAGTGCTTTATCGCGTTGGTTTGCAGCGTTTGCCCTGATATTCGTGGCGGTGCAGATTGTAGGCCTTGCCGTCCCAACGCTTCACCGGGAAGCAGAAGCCGGGGCCGCCGACCTGCATGTCTGGCCAACCGCCGACGCCTTTGGTCTTCAGGAAATCGACCATGCCGATGCCGTTGTCGATGCGGCTCCATTTGCCTGCGGCATTGCGGCTGAGCAATGCATATCCTGCGCCGGTAAAGCCGTAACATTGCGCGCTGCCGTCGGTCACCACAGCTTCGGGGGATTTGTCGCCGTTGAGATCGCGGTATAGCTCGATTGCAGCGCCTTGGCTGCTCGGGTCTTCGGCGCACAATGTCCAGCCTTTGCCGCGTTTGACCGCGCCAGCCGCTACAAAAATCTTTGCCTGCTCGGTCTTGGCGACAACCGGCATCGCAGGGTCGGTTTGCGCATTCAGCGTGGGTGCTGCGAACAATATACCCAGCGCGGCGACTCGGAATTTCGGCATGACGGATATCCCTCTTGGAGGGAGGCTATCACGGCACCGCGCGACGCGTCGAGGTTAAATCGCCGCCTTTAACGCATCGACCAAATCGGTCTTTTCCCAGCTGAAATGGTCGCCATTGGGGGTGCGACCGAAATGGCCGTAGGATGCGGTCGGCTGGTAGATCGGCTTGTTGAGGCCAAGGTGTGTGCGGATGCCCTTTGGCGTCAGCCGGACGAGCGTTGGCAGGACGGCCTCGAGCTTTGCTTCCTCAACGGTGCCAGTGCCGTGCAGGTCGACATAGACCGACAACGGCTCGGCGACGCCAATCGCGTAGCTCAGCTGGATGGTGCAGCGGCGCGCGAGGCCAGCGGCGACGACATTCTTCGCCAGATAGCGGGTGATATAAGCGGCCGAGCGGTCGACCTTGGTCGGGTCTTTGCCCGAAAACGCGCCGCCGCCATGCGGGGCAGCGCCGCCATAGGTATCGACGATGATCTTGCGCCCGGTAACGCCTGCATCGCCGTCTGGTCCGCCGATTTCGAAACGACCTGTGGGGTTGACGTGGATGACGGTGTTTTCGGTAACGAATCCTGCGGGTAGAATATCGTTGAATACGCCTGTCACATAATCACGCAGGATCGCGTATTTCGTGGCGTCGCCGCCTTTCTCGCCATCTTTTTCCCAAGGCAGGCAATAGTCGGTCGCATGCTGCGTCGAAACCACAAGGGCGGTCGCTTCGACCGGCTTTTCATTGGCATAGCGCAGCGTTACCTGGCTCTTGGCGTCGGGTTCCAGAAACGGGGCCTTCCCCGAATGGCGGTCTGCGGCCATGCGCTCAAGGATTTTGTGGCTGTAATAGAGCGTCGCGGGCATCAAATCCGGCGTTTCGTCGGTCGCGTAGCCGAACATGATCCCCTGATCGCCAGCGCCTTCATCCTTGTCTTCCGCTGCGTCGACGCCTTGCGCGATGTGCGCGGATTGCGGGTGGAGATGGTTTTCGAACACCAGATTCTGCCAGTGGAAACCGTCCTGCTCGTACCCGATGCGCTTCACTGTTTCGCGCACCACGCGCTGGATTTCCTCCTGCGCGCCGGGTGCCCAGTTGCCCTCGGTATCGATCATGCCGTTCCCTCGAACTTCACCGGCAAGCACCACGCGGTTGGTCGTTGTCAGCGTCTCGCAAGCAACCCGTGCTTCGGGATCTTTCGATAGAAACAAGTCGACGACCGAATCCGAAATCTGGTCGGCAACCTTGTCGGGATGGCCTTCGGAAACCGACTCGGAGGTGAAGAGGAAGCTGTTGCGCATGAAGGATTCCTGTATGATATAAAGATTGCTTTATGTGACTTGCGAGCGCCTTTAGCGCGTGAGGCGGCGGCGGGCAAGCGGCAACAGCGCAAATGCGATCAGGAGCAGCGCGAAACCGACAGGCAGTATATTGCCGTAACGCGCGAATAGTGTCGGGGGTTTCGAGGCCGGTAGGCGTGCGTCGATGCGTCCGGCTTTGCCCATGCCGATGCTCTCCACGATGCGCCCGTCGGCATCGATCACCGCGCTGATGCCTGTCGGCGTCGCGCGCACCACGGGCAGGCCCTCTTCGATTGCGCGCAGCCGGGCCTGGGCCAGATGCTGCGGCGGACCCCAGCTGCCGAACCATGCGTCGTTCGAAGGGTTGAACAGGAAATCGGGGCGATTCTTGCGGTCGACGACCTGCCCCGAAAAGATGATCTCGTAACAGATTTGCAGGCCAACCTTCACTGGCTTACCATCAAGCTTCAGCGTCATCGTTTGCGCACCGGGGCCGGGCAGAAAATCGATATCGCCTGGTACCAACCGCGACAGCCCGAGCGGGGTCAAGAGCCATTTGAGCGGTAGATATTCGCCATAAGGCACCAGATGCGCTTTGTCGTAATTGCCGAGAATGCGCCCCTGTGCATCCATCGCGGTCATGCTGTTGCGCGCCGCCACCATCTGGCCCGCGTCGTCGATGACAAGGCGGTTCGATCCGGTGAGGAGGATGTCGCCGGGCCCCATCAGCGTGGTCAACCGCGCCCGCGTGCCGAGCGCGCTTTCACCGGGTTGGAACTGGTAGAAGCGGAACGGATAGCCTTCTTCGAGATAATCGGGGATGGCGGCTTCGGGCCAGAGGAGGAGGCGCGAGCCTTGGTCGGGGAGAGGGCGACTGTGCTGGGCGAGTTTGGCAAAGTTGAGCGCATCATAGCCGGGGGCATATTTGTCGGCTTGGGAGATGTTTGGTTGGACTATGGTGACGTTATCCGGTCCCCCCGATTTCTTCTTTAAATAGGCGTTAAAGCTGCCGTCGAAGTCTGCCCAGACGGACCCAAGCCATATTCCTATAAGCGCTGCGCCAATTGCCGCTCCGCCCCGCCAGTTTCGATTTAGCAATAGCAGGAGCACGCCGCTGGTAGCAATTAATAGTCCTGACATCCCATATGTGCCGAGCCAAGTCGATGGGATAGCCGCCTCTCCGACCGCTATGACTGCCAACGGATTCCAAGCAAAGCCCGTAAACACCCAAGACCGTAGCCATTCGGTGATGATCCAGCATCCGGCAAAGGCGAGGATGAGGGGGAATCTAAGCCCCTCCACTGGGTTGGGTTGGGGCCTGTCCGCAAACACTGCGCTGGGTGGCGAGGCCCCACCCCTAACCCCTCCCCTGAAGGGGAGGGGGACATTCGCAATCCACCACGCCCCCCATGCGCACAGCGCCGGATACATCGCCAGAAACAGCGCCAGCGCCATCACCGCGACCCAGCCGAGCCATGCTGGCATCGCTGCCTGAAAGGTGAAGGCGACTGCTATCCAGTTATTGCCGATGGCGAAATGGCCGACGCCGAAGAGCCAACCGGTCAGCGCGGCGCGGCGGCCAGTATCGGCCTGCGCGACGAGGTGGATGAACAAAGCAAAGCAGACCAAAGTCACCAGCCACAGGTTCAGCGGCGCGAAGCCGGTTGCCGACGCCGCCCCTGCAATCAGAGCAATCCAGCGCGGGTGGTTGGTGATAAATTGGGAGATTTTCTGCACGGGGCTGCTTTGCCCGTCAGTTATTACAAATGCAATCTGGTTGCTTGCTGTTCAGCCTCGCAGTGATAAACCGGCGGCCATGTTGATCCTCGCCTTAGCGCTTGCCGCGCCCACGCCGTTTACCGAAACCCACCAGCGCGATATTGCCTGTGTGGTTGAAATCGCAGTTGTTGCCGACGAGCAAAAGCGCGGTGTCTCGGGCGGGACCGATGTGCAGGCAAACGGCAAACGCTGGGCCGGGATAGTTGGGGCGCGGATTGTTCAGGAAACCGGCCAACCGCGCGAGCTGGTGGCGTTTGCGCTGAACGAGGCCGCCAAGGCTCGGCAGGCACGTGCGCGCGGCGATGTCTCGGTTGCCGAGTGCGCCAGGCGGATGACAGCGGAGCTCGCGACTGCCGATGCCGCCGATGCACCCTTGCCCAAGCCGGTGAAGGCGCAGTGACGCTTCGCCCGTTCCATCTGGCCTTTCCGGTGCATGACCTAAACGCGGCGCGGGAGTTTTACGGGCGTGTCATGGGCTGTGCCGAGGGAAGGTCGTCGGATCATTGGGTCGATTTCGATTTCTTCGGCCACCAGATTGTCGCGCATCTCGATCCGTCGGCGTGCGCAGTCGCCACCCACAATCCGGTCGATGGCCATGATGTACCAGTGCCGCATTTCGGCATCGTTTTGGCGATGGATCAGTGGCAAGCATTGGCGGCGCGCGTCAAGGCGGCGGGCATCGTCTTCGGCATCGAACCCTATATCCGCTTCAAGGGCGAGGCCGGCGAGCAGGCTACGATGTTCTTCCAAGACCCCAGCGGCAACGCGCTCGAATTCAAGGCTTTCGCTGACGACAGCCAGTTATTTGCCACCTAAAGAGTGGCGGGCAATTGTTTGCGCGGTAGCAGCCTTATTCTTCGATCGTCGATGGATCGGTTGGTTGCCCGTCGATCGGCTTGACCTCTTCCTCGGTGACATATTCGGTATCATCGGTCGATTCCTCGACTGGCGGCACGACTTCGGGCGTTGGCGCGACCGGCGCGACCACCTTCTCGGCGACTTGCGGGATGGGTGCAGGCTCCGGCGCGCTGCCATAATAATAAGCAGCCATCAGTAACAATATCGCGCCAGTCCCTGCGGCGACGAATTTGATGATGTTGCGCGAATTTTCGTCCATGACTTTTTCCTGAAATTGGCAATCGTGAGTTCGGGTTTACACCGGATCGGACAATTGCTCCATAGTCGTCACACCTGCGCATTTTCCACTGGTCTCCGCACCCTGACCGCCAAGCGCGCCGGCGAGAACGAATCCGCCGACCACCAGCACGACAAACGCCACGCTGACCGCAGCCAAATACTTATCGAGGAACGCCTTGATTGGCACGCCGAATTTCCAGAACAGGAAACCGACGAGTATGAACTGGAAACCGCGGCTCAATATGGTCGCCCAGATGAAGGTGAACAGGTTCATCTGGATGAACCCTGCGGTCAGCGTAATCAGCTTGAACGGAATAGGCGTCGCGCCTTTTACCAGAATAATCTCCGCGCCATATTCGCGCAAGTAACATGCGGCGGCGGGGAAGCTGTCCCACAGCCCGAGCGCCTTCAACAGAGAAGTGCCGATGGTTTCGTAGGCGAAGTAACCGATTGCATAGCCGAACAATCCGCCCAGAACCGACGCCAATGTGCAGATGACGCCGTAACGCAACGCCTTTTCGGGCCGCGCCAGACACATCAGGCCGAGCATTGGGTGGGGTGGGATTGGGAAGAACGAGCTTTCGATGAACGAAATGACGGCCAGCCAATATTCCGCATGGCGGTGCGCGGCCTTGTCCATTGTCCAATTATAGAGGCGTGTCAGCATGGCGTGCGCGGCTATCCGGCTTTTGCCGCCTTGTCCAAGGAAATTAGCCGCCCGTACGCCCAGCCGATGCCGATGAGCGCGATGCCGAGGCCGAGGAAGGACAATATCCGCAACAGGCCGGTGAGGGCTGCGGCGTCGATCAGAAAGACCTTGAGCGTCACCGCGGTCAGCAGCGACAGCCCGGCGACGCGGAGCAGCTTGTGGCCGCGCGTCATGCCGAGCACCAGCCAGGCGATTGCCAGCGTCAGCAACCCAGCGGAATAGAGATAATTCTCAGCCGTTTCGATTGCAGCGCCCGAAATCAGGTTGCCCTGCACCGCTTGGCGGATGCTGACGAGCACACAAACGATCATCGTGCCGAGGCTGAGGCCCTGGCAAGCCAGCATGAAGCGCTCCGGTGCCTCGCGCGCCATCAGCCATAGCCACAAGGCGGTCAGCGCTAGATGCCCTGTCACGAGATTGGCGACCGGAACCGGCCCGACCGCTTGTGGCACCATCACCGGATTGAGCAGCAGCAGGTCGAACCAGAATATGCGGAAAACAGCGACGGCGGCTAATATCCACCCGGCGGTGGCAAGGCCCGGCCAGTTTCGCGGCTTCGCTTGCGTGAGGGCCAGCCATGCCAGCCCGAACAGCACTTGCGTGAAAATCGCGCGTTCGGCGAAACCCAAACGGATGAAATCGGCCGGCGTCGATATCGCGGCGGGCTGCTTTGCGATCAGCCAGATAAACGCCGCTACGCCTGCGCCGCCGACCGCGAACGCCGCCATCCGCGTCTTGCGTCCGGTGATGAACCACGGCTGATATGTCACCCCGAGGATCAGCAAAGCCGGAATCAGCGCCGTCCGCGTCGCGTCGGCAATCGTCGGCAGAAATTCATAGAGCGTATGCGCGCCCGACAGCGACGCGCCCAAGCCCTCCGCAAAGGCATAGGACAAAGCGACACCGGCGAGCATCGCTAAGGCCAGCGGTAATGTCGCAATCCGCCGGACGATATCAAGGCCGGTGACGCGCGCCCAGGCGGCAGTGCCGAGCGCGATGACAGCGCCGTAGGTTGCCGACCATTCGTTCTGGAACCATGAGGCGCAGGCCATGAATGCCATCAACGCGGTGGCGCCGGTCGCCCAGCCCTGAACGAGCGGCGGGTTGCTTGAGCGTCGATGCTGGTCGAAAGCCATGAACGCCCCGGCCAATGCAGCAAGCGTGGCGGCCATGCCCCATATAGTGTCGGAAACGCTGCCAATGTCGGCAAAGGCCGCCGCAAACCAGCACAGCACTGGCGCCGTCAGCCCGATCAACGCCCAATATCGGGCGGCCCCATCGCTACCAACTCCGTCACCCCGCCGTGCGCCGAGATGACCCGCCGCGCCGAACAGCGCGGCAATCACCGATGTCATTGCGATATTGAGGCCGGTTGCGCCTTGCTCGGTCCAAGCGCCATTCAGTGGGCTGGCGGCGAGCAACAACGCCCCTGCGACCAGCGGCAGCAACGTCTTGTCACGCCACGCCAACACAATCGCCAGCGTGGAAAGCGCGAAATAGAACAGCCAACCGGTGGCGGAGAAATTCATTTTTGGCAGCAGGATCGCCAGCTGGATGAAGGCGAGCGCCATCGGCAGATAGCGCGCGGCTTCGCTCCAGCCCTTTTGCTCACCCTCGAACCGTTTCGCTGCGAGCAATGCACCAGCACCCGAAACCGCGATAAATCCAGCCAGCAACGACAGGTCGGCTTCAGCCGTCGCCAGCATAGCCAGACTCCACAGCACGCCGCCGCCGCTCGCCAGCACCAGCAACCACAGCCAGCGCCGCCACACCGCGAGCCCGAACAAAGCGGCGATGAAGACGGAAAGATAAAGCAGCAATGTCGGCAAGTTGCTCGCCCCCATGCCCGCGACCCAGGGTGCGGCAAAGCCGCAGATCAGCCCCATGAGAGCGGTCGGCGGGCCGTTACGCAGCGACAGCGCGAAGGCTATCGCGGTGACGAGCACGACAAGGATAAACGCTGTCGGCACACCGATCAGTCCGTAAATTTCGGCGGCCATGTATAAGGTTCCGTAGAGCGTCGCGACGCCTGCGCCTGCAAGGCTTTGCCCGACACGCGGGTCGGCGGTGAACGACGCACCAATTTTGGGTAAGCGCCCGCCAAGTTCGCTCATCGCGATCATCGCAGCCGCAAAGATGGTTGCGGTAATCGACCGCGCGCCGGGACCGAACAGCCCGGCCTCTATCGTGTAGCGGACGAGGAAGAAGCCGGCGAATACCAGTGCGATGCCGCCGACCCAGATAGGGAGCTTGCCGCCGACGAGGCTTTCGAAGTTCAAATCGGCAAAGGGCGACGGGCGGGGTTCTTGGCCATAGGTTTCGGGCTCGGTTTGCGGCGGCGGCTGTCCTTCGCGTGGAGCGGGCGTGCTGACCACCGTTGCGGCGCGCCTGCCGGTTACCTTCGCCGCCGTGCGGAATTCGGGTTCGGGTTCGGCGGGGATTTCTTCGGCGGGCGCGGGACTGAAAGTCCGTTCTTCGAGGTCGTCCATTCGTCTTCGCAGCGATGCAAGATCGGCGCGCGTCCGGAAAAGCATCGCGCCCAAGCCCAATATCGCGATGAAAATGAGAAAACCGGGCACCCGACCGGTTATGCCGTGGTTTGAGGGGAGAGCAAGAGCTAATCCTCCCCTCTCCCGCAAGGGGAGAGGGGCTATCAATCCAATGCCAAGGGTTTTACTATCCCATTAGGAGCCTTCAAAAAAGTGACAGTCACTTTTTTTGAGTTACCCCGGCGGCGCGCTACGCTCCATCAGCATTGCGGCGATGTCGGGGATTGGGCGATCGGTCATTTCCTTGGGTAGCTCCATCACGACGCGGGCCTTGACCTCCATATGCAGATGCTTGCGCAGCTCACCCAAAGTCTTTGGCGGGGCGACAATCGCCAGCGCGTCGAAATCGCCTGCCAGCGCGCGCACGCGCAACTGGTCGGCGGCCTCTGCAGCGTAGCGGTCCTCGTCCTGCTGGTGAAAGTCGGTTTCGTCCATCGCAGGCCTGCCGTAGCCGCCGCTTTGCGCGCCAGCTCCGGCGGCGTCGCTCTTGATCTCGTGATCTTTCAGGTCTTCGCGGGCATGGTGGGCTTCGGTTTCCAGCTCGATCGTTTTGCCTTCGCCGATATTACGCAGAAAAAGCATTTTGCGGCCATCGGCAACGAGGACCAGCGCGTTATGGGGTAAGTTCATTGTTTTGGCTCCTAATCCCCAGCCAAACGCGTGAAGCCGCGTCAGGTTCCTTTTGAGGAACCTGATCGCGGCCACGGTCGAGGGATATTCAGAGGGGTATTAATTGTCGATCTTGTCGACGGCCTTCTCGACGGCATTGCCCGCTTTTTCGGCGGCTGCGCCGACATTGTCGGCAGCTTCTGCAATAGCGTCGTCTTTACGGTTTTCGGTTTCCTGCGTGAGCAGGAAGTAACCACCGACGGCGAGCACCGCCAGCAATATGACGATGATGAACCCGCTCATCCCACCACCGCCGGTCGAGGCGGGTACAACGGCCACGGGCGTTGTCGCCATTGTCGGTTCGCCGCGTTCGATGACGCGTTCTGTGACGTTGCCGTCTGCGTCGGTTCGTTCGGTAATACGTTCTTCTGCCAAGATGTATCTCCTCCTGATGATGTCGGGAAAATCCGTGTCCCGTGATTTTGTTCCGCAGGGAGCGGTTCGGGTGCTGCTGAAGGTGGACGCCAGCCGTGGTGCTGACGCATTTCTGCGATTTATCCCATATTCTCCGCTTTTTCGGATTTATGGGGTAAAATACAGTTGCAATTCGCTACTGATATGGCATCTCGGCGTTTTCGACCCTCAGCAGGAGATTCCCCCATGAAATTATTCGGCGCGCCCGTTTCGCCCTTTGTCCGCAAGGTATTGGTCACCATCGCCGAAAAGGGGCTGGAGGTCGAAATGGTGCCGGTGGGCGTCGGCGACCCCAACCCCGAATTCGTCGAATGCAGCCCGTTCAAGAAAATGCCCGCTTTCATGGACGGCGATTTCAAAATTTCGGATTCGACCGCAATCATCACCTATCTGGAGGCGAAGTTTCCGGACAAACCGATGCTCCCCACCGACCCCGCCGAACGCGCGCGGACGATCTGGTTTGAGGAATTTGCCGACACCATGGTGTGTGCCAAGGGCGGCGCGATCTTTTTCAACCGCGTGGTCGCGCCGAAATTTCTGGGACGTGAGGGCGATGAAGCAGCCGCAGCTGCGGGCGAGGCCGAATTGCCCCCGCTTTACGACTATCTCGAAAGCGTCATCCCCGCGTCGGGCTTTCTTGTCGGTGATGCCCTGACGCTCGCCGACATTGCGGTCGCGAGCCCGTTTGTGAACCTCGCGCATTGCGATATAGCGCCCGACGCCGCGACCCACCCCAAGCTGAAGGCGTTTCTGGACGCGATGTTCGCGCGGCCGAGCTTTGCGGTGTGGATCGGCCGCGAGCGCAAAATGCTGGGGCTCGCGTAAAAAAACGAGGGGTCGTTAATCTCTGTGCTTTAATGCCGCCTGGGTCAGGAGACACACGGCCCATGAAGTTCATCACACTCCACTCGCGCGGCGGCAACTATATGGTGGTCGCGGCGAACGTCGCCTGGCTGCGCACCGCAGAGAACGGCCAGACCCAGGTCGGCATCGTCGGCGGCCAGCCACTGCTTGTCGCGGGCAGCATGGAGGAAACCGCCGCCACCATAATGGCGGAGGTGAGTGAAGCATAAGCTGTGTGAAGGCTTTCGATTTTCTGTTATAGTTCAACCTGCGGGGGCTCCATTTGCGCTGTGTATCGGCGCGGTCAAGGGAGGTCCTTATGTCCGGAGAATTGGCGGTGGTGCTGTCGGGTGGCGGCGCGAAGGGAGCGTTTCAGGTTGGGGTGCTCGACGAGCTGATCACCAACCGCAGTGTCAAAATCGATATTTTCTGCGGGGTTTCAACGGGTGCCATCCAGGCACTCGGCGGGGCGATGAACGATATGCCGGGGCTGCTGAACGAGTGGCTGGCGATCCGCGGCAACAGCGATATCTACAAAAAACGGCCTTTGGGTGCGGCGGGCGCGGTGTTCGGCGCGGATTCGATTTACGACGCAGGTGCAATCAAGGCGAAGATCAAGGCCTATGCGAGCCCGGCCAAGCTGAAGGCGGCAAAGCGTAAGCTGCGCGTCGGCGTGGTCAGTCTGGCGACCGGAAACTATCTCGATGTCGACGAGAAAAACCCCGACATAGGCGACTGGGTCTATGCCAGTTGCGCGCAACCGCCGTTTTTCCAGCCGCTGAAATCGAAGGACGCCGCCGGGATCACCGAGCAATGGGTCGATGGCGGGGTGCGCAATGTCACGCCGCTGGCGACAGCAATGAACCTGAAACCGCGCGCGGCTTTGGTCGTGCTGGCGTCGCCGCCAGCGCCGGTGCCGACGCCGGGCAAGACCTATGATAACCTGATCGACATCGCGCTGCGCTGTGTGGGCATTCAGGGCAGCGAGGTGTCGGCGAACGATACGGGCAACGCGATGCTGGTCAACGATTTGATCGCGGCGCGCGAGATGCAGCGGCACAAGCTCGTAAACCTCGGGCTGACCGGCGCGCAGATTGCCGACGCGTTGTTGCCGATCGACACGCAACTCGCGCGCTACAGTTTCGTGCCGGTGCGGATCATGGCCCCGCCAACCGGTTTCGACGCCGCCGATACGCTGGATTTCAAACCCGCAAAGATTGCGGCAGCGATAGCGGCAGGGCGGCAGGCGGTGGTCGACGAATGGCCGTCGCTGAAGATTTTCCTGGGGGTATAGGATTACGCCCCTCTCCTTCACTGGGAGGAGCCGCGAAGCGGCGGAGGGGTGGGGGCTGTCCTCCGGGCACTGCGCCTGACTGACAACCCCCACCCCCAACCCCTCCCCTGAAGGGGAGGGGCTTAGATTCTTATCAGGGATTCTTATTAGGGACTGTCCCTAATAAGAATCAGGAATCTGTAAAAAGTGCAAAGGCGGAACAAAGGTTCGCACGTCAGGTTTTTTGACTGAGCGATATGCTCGGCAACTTTTCTGCCTCCGTGTTGAAGTCGCAGCACTCATGTTGAACCCGCGCCGTCAGGTCTATCGTTCCCCCTTTTGGAGGAACCGATTGTGTCCAACATTTCAGCAGCGCCCAGGGTTACGGACGAGCGCTCAAGCGAAGTCGCCTTCAAGCCCGCAATCGAACTCGCCGAAAAATCGGCAAAGCCATATCCCAATGACAGCGCTGAATACCGCAAAGCGCGCACAGCATTGCTGGTCGAAGAGATCGAGCTGCGCCGTCAGATTGAGCGCGTTGCGCAGGAGCGCCGGGCATTGCCGATGGGCGGAGAGGCGCGCGGTTATCAATTTCTCGACGATCAGGAAAAGACAGTCGGTCTCACCGACATGTTCGGTCGGCATGACACGCTTGTGAGCTATTTCTGGATGTACGGGCCGGAGCGTGAACGACCTTGCCCGATGTGCACATCGCTGCTCGGCTCCCTCGATATTCCCGCGGTCGATCTCGAACAGCGCGTCGCCCTGGCAGTCATCGGGCGCTCGCCGGTCGCGCGTCAGCTTGCGTTCGCGCGTGAGCGGGGATGGCGCAATCTCACATTCTACCAATGCGTCGGCGATGATTTTCCAAACGACTATCGCGGACTAGCCCCTGACGGCAGCGAATGGCCCGCGCTCGATGTCTGGAAAAAAGACGGTGGCAAGGTGCGTCACTTCTGGGCCGGCGAGTCGGGCGAAACCGCCGATCCCGGGGAAGACGCGCACGGCGCACCAGACCCAACGCCGCTGTGGACCATTCTCGATCTGACGCCAGAAGGGCGCGGGACCGATTGGTATCCGAAGCTGGAATATGGGCGGTGATACCGCGCGATACATTTCCCCGTTTAACCTTAAACCCTTAGGAGACTGACATGATAACTGACGCAAAACCGAGCAAGGAAGACATCATCGCCCTTGAGACATCTTATTGGGAAGCAATGAAAGCGAAGAACGGCGCACGCGCATCGCAGCTTTCTGGCAACATCAACCTTGTGACCGGCGCGCAGGGCATCATGAGCATCGCCAAAAGCGAGATGGGCAAGATGACCGAGGAAGGAAAATGGACGCTTGAGTCCTATGCGTTCGATGACATTGCGGTAACGACCCCGACGCCCGACGTGGCCGTCATCGCCTACACCGTCAATCAGCAGGTCAACATGGACGGTAAGTCGCAGAACCTTCGCGCCGCCGACAGTTCAACGTGGGTTCGCGGGGGCGACGGTTGGGAATGCCACGCGCACAGCGAAACCTTCCTCAAGGACGACGGCTCAGCCAACTGATCCAAGAGCCCCATCTTTCAAAAAATGAGGAAGCCCCATGACGAAACACGCACTCTTTCTTCAACATCGCACAAAGCCCGGCGCGCGAGACGATGTGCAGAAAATCTGGCAAAAGCACATGCAACCCGCAATCGCCGAAAATCCCGGACACGAAATTTACGTCTATTCGTTCGGAGATGATCCCGACCGCATTTGCGCTTTCCAGGTTTACAACAGCGCCGAGGCCGCGAGCGCCTTTCTGAGATCGCAAGCCTACCGCGACTATGAACAGGAAGTCACGCCGCTCCTCGAAGGCCCGCCAACCGTCGAAGTCCTGAAACCGCAATGGATCAAACACGGTCGTTGACCGCTGACAAGGAGTTTAGAATGACCCTTATCGGACACTGCCATTGCGGGCGAACCGCCTTCCAGATCGACGGTGAGCTGCCCGAAATGTTGACACGTTGCACCTGCTCGTTCTGCTCGAAACGTGGCCATCTTTATGCCTATTACACGCCCGACCAACTCACGGTGACGCAGGCCGATAGCGATGCCGTTTACCGCTGGAATTCGAAAAAGGTCGCGAACCATTTTTGCAGCGCTTGCGGCTGCGACGTTTATGCGGACAGCCCCGCATTCGAAAAAGATGGAAGCTGGGACGGGAAGACACGACGCATCTGCGTCAACGCGCGATTGTTTGATGATTTTGAAGCCGCTGATTGGCCGGTGACTGTGATCGACGGGAAGAACCTGTGGTGAGCGTGAATGAATAGATAACCATATAGGAAAATTGGGCATTTATATCGATTACAAACCCACGCTGATTCACGGCTAACCGTTCAGGCTCGCATATCAACAGATATGGCTAGGAGATACATTAGTAACTGGCGCCATCAGCTAACGTTCTGGGCAAAGGCTCCCACATAGATGGCTCGAAAAGGCGTAGATTGATCCCCATTCGATCATAGGCAGGATCAACTGCGACCCAATGTGTTGTAACGCCACAGGTTGGGCAATGAAACAGCGTGAGACACCTGTCGCCTTGTATGTAGCCGACGCCATCCCCCGTCACTTGAACTCGGCTTGGCGACGAATAAGTCCATAATGCGCCTGTCCTGCGGCAAATCGAACAATTGCATTCGGTCGCATCCGCAGGATCATATTTAATCGCCACATGGATGCCGCCGCAATGACAGCTACCTTCATGCCTCATAAGCGGCATCCTATCCCTGTTGCAGCATGCCTCACTCCGGTTTCTCCGGCACCGGCTTATGCTTCACGACCTTCTTTAGCCGCTTATCCCATGCGGCTTCGTCCTCATCCGCGCCGTGCTTCCGGGCGGCTTCTTTGAACTTTTCGGCTTGGGTTTGTTCACTCTTCTTCGTCATGATCATTATCATCCTCAAAGACAGTGCCAGGAAACTTAAACTTCAAGGCCATACTCAAGTCCGAAGTTGTGTTCTTTCCAACCATGTAACAGTAAAGTGCGGTCGGCCAAACATTGAGCGATCTACCAACTAATGTCGTATCCTCGCGATGGGTGCGGGTGGTAAAAAAAGCCGAATCAATGGTGTCATGCTTCTCCAACAGCGTAACCAAATGTCTGGTTTCTTTGGCCGGGTTTGTCCGATATTGATCTGACCATTTCACTTCACCTATCCATAAAGGCTTGTTTTTACCCATATCGACAAACACGGCATCCACCTCACCGGAGTTCCGCCACCTAGCATAACGAAGATTGCGAAAAGAACCAGAATGTTGCCATTGCGAGAAAACCGCAGATTCCGCGAGATGCCCAATTAGAGTTGTATTCTCAGCGAGAACGGGATTAAACAATGCAGCCCGCATGGACGGATTATTCAGATAGACTTTGAAATTTCTTTCACGTTGCATTGATTTACAACTATCATTTGTAGTAGTAAGTTTTATAATAAGAAATGCACTCTCTAAATACTCAATATATTTCTTAATTGTAGCCTTAGCTATTCCCGAAGATTGAGATATATTTTCATAACTAGCTTCATTTCCAGCGTTATAAGCCAAAAACATAAAAAGTTTATTCAGTTCTTGAATATCATTTATTCCATATAAGCTGGGCAAATCTTTCAAAAGGACTTTTTCTATAATATCAATGCGTATAAATTGCTCTGGATTTTCTCGGACAGCACTATTGAAGACTGCTTCGGGATAGCCGCCATAATTTAGATAATCAATGAAAGCCCGATTAAGCCCCTCTATATCGTCACATACATAGCGGTCTGCTGCGCTCGCATAAACCAAGTGGCTTTGATCGGTAAAATCCACGAACTCACTAAACGTTAGGGGCGGCAACATAAAATCAGAAAATCGTCCCGCGCCCGACTCTTTGCTTTGCAGAGATAGAGCGGCAGCGGCTGATCCCGACGCAATAAATTTCACATTGGGATATGTATCAACCAAATCCTTCAGATGGATTTGCCAATCTTTCAGATATTGAATTTCGTCATATACAACTAAGCATTTTTCACCTGCCTCTGCGGCGGGCAAAAATGACAGAAAGTGGGCCAGAGATATGTTGGAATAGAGCGGAGTGTCGATGCTTGCATAAAGCACATTTTGTGCCTCCATGCCTTCTTGAATGGCGTCTCTAATGATCTGTTTGATCATCACAGTTTTTCCGACACGCCTTGGGCCGAGCAAAATTGAAGCTCTCCTAACCTCATAATTCAGAGCAAGCCTTTTGAATGCATCAAAATACACTCGCCTAGGCAGGTTAGATTCCGAGTCGCCCCTACTTCCGGTGCTACTCCACCACGGGTTATCACGCGCTAGACGAGCCTTGATATCGCCTTGTGAAATTTCCTGCATTTGTTCCGACTCTGCAAATAGATGTATGAAATTTGCTTAACAGGGTTAACTCACATATACCACTGAAATCTAAGCCTAAATTTACGTTAGTTTAGAAAACGTTCCGCGTTTTGCGGTGCGGTTTAGTGCGCCAGCGAGATCGGCGCTTGCACGCACAGCATATTGCAATGCGCTTTGGAGCGTTATTGGCTTGAACCAGCTCTCCGATAAGTGAGCCGCTTGCCGGTGATGCCCTTCATCGCTTCAACCGACCGCAACACGTTGTCAAAACCGTTCGCAGACCGATTGCTGTAACGGAAATCGAACTCTGCCGGATAACGGTGAAGGTGCTTCTCGCTGCAATGCTGATAGACGCCGCGCATACCGCGCTTGAATATCGAGAAAAAGCCTTCAACGGTGTTGGTGGTTACGTCGCCACGCGCATATTCGTGGTTGCCGTGAAAGACGGTTCATGGCTGGTAAATTCCTTGCCCACGCGCCGATAGTGCGACGCATCATCGGAGCGAAGCGGCCAAATAAATAACCATATAGGAAAAACATATTGACAGCGTAACACTGTTTGGTTAGTGTTAGGCATAGTCGAAAATAGTGATTCGCACACAGGGCATTGGGCCGCTGGGTGTTTGGGTGGGCTGGAGAGCAATCTTCCGGCCCTTTTTGTTTTGGAAAGGAAAGAGGCAATGGGGCAATTGGTACGGGTCGGCGAAGGCCGGGTGCTGGCTGAAAATCGTAAAGGGGAATTGCAGCTTCGCAAGGAACGGTCCGATGGCTGGACCGGCGAGCTCCGCTCGACATTTCTCGATCATCTGGCTGCTACCTGTAACATCGAATCGTCGGCCGCAGCGGTTGGAAAACGAGCTTATAGTGCGCAGGCCTTGCGGCGGCGGGATACCGAATTCGCTGAATCTTGGGACCGTGCAATCGAGACCGGCTATGCGACATTGGAAGCCATGCTGGTCGCACGCGCGCAACAGGTCGTCGGTTCGTCGCAGGTTCCGGACGATGACGTGAACGGCACCGCTGCACCGACGGCCACCGATATGACGACGCAAGATGCAATAGGCATCCTCGAACGGCATCAGAGGATGGTGACGCGTATCAGGCAGGGACCGCGTCCGGCCCCCGAAGGTCGCGCGGCCACAGCAAAAGAAACCTATATGGCAATTGTTGATCGTATGCAGGTGTTGAAAATAAGAATGGATGAGGGCGAATGAGCATTGCGACCCCATTGGGGGAACCACCGAGTGCCGCCTATTGGGAAAACCGGGTTGCCTTGTCACTTCAGAAAATGTGCCACCGCAGCGCACGGTTGCAGGAGCGATTTTTTCGCGGGATGGATATGCCCACGCTGCACTTTCTTCTCGGCTTCTGGCGGCAATGGGCGCATCACGGGCAAGTGCCCGACGACGGCGACTGGCGGGTCTGGATGATCATGGCCGGGCGTGGATATGGCAAGACGCGCGCCGGTGCCGAATGGGTTAGCGAACTGGCGCGGCGGGACGGCGGTTTGCGCATTGCTCTGGTCGGGGCAACCGCGACCGAGGTGCGCAAGGTGATGATCGAGGGCGAGAGCGGGCTGCTGGCCGTGGCGCATGGCGGCGAAAAACCGCGATGGTTCAAGTCGCGCGGCGAGGTGCATTTTCCGTCGGGTGCGGTGGCGCATGTCTATTCAGCAGCAGCCTTTGAGCAATTGCGCGGGCCGCAGCACGACCATGCCTGGTGCGACGAGCTGGCGAAATGGAGCAATGCCGATGACTGCTGGAACAATCTGACGATGGGCCTGCGCGGCAACGCTTCGCCTCGCATTTTCGTGACCACGACGCCGCGCCCGGTGGCGCTGATCAAGCAGCTTGTCCGGCGGGACGATGTGGTGGTGAAAAAGGGCGCGACTTTCAGGAACCGGAATTTGCCGGAGGCGTTCACCGGCTTGATGCAGAAACTCTACGCTGGAACGCGGCTGGGGCGGCAGGAAATCGATGGCGATTTGCTGGAGGATTTCGAAGGTGCTTTGTGGACGAGGGATTTGATCGAGAAGCAACGGGTGGCCTCCCTCTCCGTTCGTGTCGAGCCCAGTCGAGACACCGTGAGTTCGTGCCCTGCCGACGGGCATCTCGACCAAGCTCGATGCGAACGGAAAAGAGAGCGAGTTGTCCTCCCCGAACTCAAGCGCGTCGTCATCGGCGTCGATCCGCCGGTATCGGCGCATGGCGACGCCTGCGGGATTGTCGCGGTCGGCTTGGGCGGCGACGGCAAGGCTTATGTGCTGGCGGACCACAGCGTCCACGGCGCGTCGCCCGAAGGCTGGGCGCGTGCGGTGGCAGCCGCAGTCGAAGTCTGGCGCGCCGACCGCGTGGTCGCAGAGGACAATCAGGGCGGCAACATGGTCGAAAGCACGCTTAGGGCCGCGGACCTCGCGATGCCGGTCAAGCGCGTTCACGCCAGCCGGGGGAAATCGGCGCGGGCCGAGCCAGTGGCGGCGCTGTACGAGGCAGGCCGGGCGTTCCATATCGGCGCGTTTCCCGAGCTTGAGGACCAGATGTGCGGGCTTGTGGTTGGCGGCGGTTATGAAGGGCCGGGACGGTCGCCCGACCGGGCGGATGCGCTGGTTTGGGCGATGACCGAGTTGATGCTGGGTAAGGTTAGCAGCGTGCCGCGGGCGAGTTTGTTGTGAATAAGCCCCTCCACTCCTGAAGGGGAGGGGCTTAGTTAAGGAAAAAACATGAAAATCTTCGGTTGGAAATCGACCGGGCGCAGTTTTACGCGTCCGGCGCAGATGCGTGTGCCGCTCGACCGGTTGGCGGGGGTGCGCACTTATGGGGCGGCTTCGCTGGGCGAGTGGCCGACGGGTTATGAGCAGCAGGTGCGTGAGGGTTATCTCCACAACGCGATTGCCCAGCGCGCGGTGCGGCTGGTGGCGGAGGGGGTGGCGTCGGCTCCGCTGACCGCGTCGGACGATGCCGCGCTCGCTTTGGTCAGGGCGACCTCGGGCGGGCAGGCGCTGATCGAGACGGTGGCGGTGCATTTGTTGCTGCACGGCAATGCCTATGTCGAGTTGCTGCCCGGTGCCGATGGCGGCCTGCAAGAGCTTTATGCGTTGCGGCCAGAGCGCGTTTCGGTCGAGGCCGATCCGCGCGGCTGGCCGGTGGCGTACGTGTATCGCGCTGGCGAGGCGGCGACGCGGATGCCCGCAGACAGCCTCATCCACATCCGCAACATGCACCCGCTCGACGATCATTATGGCCTCGGCTGCCTGGGCGCGGCGAGCGGAGCGGTGGCGATCCACAATGCAGCGGCGAAGTGGAACAAGGCATTGCTCGACAACGCCGCGCGGCCTTCGGGGGCGTTGCTCTACGAACCGGGTGAGGGTGGGGTGCTGTCGGGCGAACAGCGCGACCAGTTGAAGGAAGAACTGGCGGCGAGCTTTCAGGGGTCGGGAAACGCAGGGCGCCCGATGCTGCTCGAAGGCGGGCTCAAATGGCAGGCAATGTCACTGTCGCCGGCGGACATGGACTTTGTCGGCTTGAAAGAAGGTGCAGCGCGAGAGATTGCGCTGGCGTTCGGGGTGCCGCCGGTGTTGCTCGGGTTGCCGGGCGATGCAACCTATTCGAACTACCGCGAGGCCAACCGCGCTTTGTGGCAGCAGGCGATATTGCCGCTGGCGGGCAAGATATTGGAGGCGCTGGCGCAGGGGTTGAGACCGTGGTTCGAGGGGTTAACGCTCGGCGTCGATCTTGATGCGATCCCGGCGCTCAGCGAGGACCGCGAGCGTCTATGGGCGCAGGTGAGTTCTGCCGAGTTTCTGACGCTCAACGAGAAACGCGGCGCGGTGGGTTTGCCCGAAATGCAAGAGGCTAGGGCACCTTAGACAGGGCAGTAAAGTCAGAGTAGACATTCGATCAAGCTATGAAGCCGCATCAAAACGTCCAAATAGGATCTACTTAGAATATTATGTTGATGGGAAAAGAGGCACTGCTAGCTTCCCCAACAAAGCGAAAGGAGAATAGCATGACCGGTCCCGCGAACGGCGCATTGTTGGAAGAAATTGGCCGAATTATTGCAGATATTGTCGGCGAAGACCCCAATGGAGCCTATCTATATGCCGAAGTGACGGACGGTATGCAGGCACCGAGCGTTTTCAAGGATCATGGCAACAGAGTAGATGATTACAGGGTCAATCATGCGCTTTTTGACGCATTGGAAGAATTATGGGAATCGGAACCCGAAGGCAAACGGTGGCGTGTGATTCATTACGAGATCAACGAGGGTCGTTTCGATGCGCGGTTCGAATTTCCCGATCAGATTGATATGGAAGAACATGATTTTGATCGTCGCGAACGGGCACTGGCCGCGCGTTATGGGGAGAAGCAGATTTTCTATCTCGAGCCCGAAAACTGGGACTCCTTTCACGATCTGAAAGAACAAGATCTACCCGACGAATAACTGTGTCGCGGCCCGATCGCTCCGTTGGCTTCAGCAGGCGAGAAACGAGCGATGCTGGGCTTGGGGTAGCGGTTACCGGCACACCTCGGCGCGATAGTCCCATCTCTGATACTTGTCGTAGCAATCGCCGAGGTCCTGGCGCTTCTGCAACCAGAACCCGCTGCCGACGACCAGAACGAGCAGCGCTATAAGAATGAGGATCAGCAGCGGACGATGCCGCCGATGCCAAGGCTGGGAGTTGTTTTGGGTCTCGGTCATTCGGTGTCGCATTTCCAGCGGCGATAGTCCCACTCGCCGCCATTATCGTAGCAGTTCTGCACGCCCTTGTGCTGCAGGAACCAATAGGTGCCCGCGACGAGAAGCAGGATAACGATAATGCCAAAAATCCATCGGCCCATGGCGACATGCATACCCGAAAAAGAATGTGATTCCAATACATGCTCGAAGGAAGCGAAGATGATCAGAAATATTGCCAATATCGAAACCAAGAGCGTCGATCTGGGGCTGTTGCACCAGCTGATTGCCGAGGCGTCCGAACAGGGCGCGGCGCGCGCGCTGGCGCGGCTGGGGCTTGCAGACGAGGGCGCGTCCAAGGACATGGCCGAGCTGCGCGAGCTGCTGTCGGCGTGGCGCGATGCCAAAAGGTCAGCGACGAAGGCGGCGATCGGCTGGCTGGTACGCGTCGGGCTGGCGCTGGTGCTGATCGGGCTGGCGGTGAAGCTGGGGCTGACGGGGTTGGTTTTGGAGTGAACTCATCAGCGGTGCGAACATAGAGGTTGGATTAAGATTATTTCACGCGAAGAACGCGAAGATTTTTAAGAGCGCAGCTCAAAACTAAAATTCGGTTTCGCAGATGCGCGAGTGACATTTTTTGTAAAAGGCTGCCGCCTTAAAAAATCTTCGCGTTCTTCGCGTGAAACTAACTGGCACTATCGGTCAGTCACCCGCAAACCTCCAAATATAAATGGACATATTGTTATGCGTTTTGCAGGCTATGCCGCGATATTCGATGCGCCTGACCGCGGCGGGGACATTGTCCGCAAGGGTGCCTTCGCCCGCGCCGCAAAGGCGGGCGTGCCGCTCTTGTGGCAGCATGACGTCACCCGCCGGATCGGCTTTGTCGAGAGTCTCGCCGAGGACGAACGGGGTTTGCGCGTTGTCGCCAAACTCGACGGCGACGAACCCCTAATCGCTGCGGGTGCGGGGCTGTCGTTCGGATACCGCGTGCGGGGGAAACGAGATGGAACATATCGTGAACTAACCGACCTCGACCTGATCGAGGTCAGCGTCGTCACCCACCCGATGCAACCGCTGGCGCGGGTGTTGGTGGTATCCGATTGACTAATCGGGCAACATCGCGAAGTTGGCGACTAACAAAAACTGGGAGTGAAACATGAATTTCAAAATTTTGGCGGCAACTATTCTCGCTGCGGCTACTGTCGGGCCAGTACAATCAACCCCGATAACATATGGATGCGACACCCCGGCAGACAGTTTCTCGGCGATTGAGCAAAGCATTGAAACGAAGGCGTTCACCATTGGGGGAAACGTGCAGCCAATCCAATTCCGAAAAGGGAAGTACGCTCCGCTGGCACAGATTTATCTGGAAAGCGCCGACGAAAAGACCCGCTTTGCCATGAAGATCATCGCCGAGCATAAGGCGAAAGCGGCGCTGGTTGTCCTCGACATCACCGACAACGGCCAAGAGTCAGAAGAATTTCCGATCGGCGCAGTGAAACTGTCCGAAAAATTGCCGTTCCGAATTACCGTTACAGACGGCTCGAAGGTCAGTTGGAAAATAGGTGAGTTGGAGGGCGAACCCACACTGGCGCTAGGCAACAAACTAAAACTGAACATCATTTGCTCGACAGGTGAGTTTGTCTTCTCCGATCTGGAGTGGACCAGCAAATAAATCCCCGCACATATTTCGATTTTTCGGGCCGTCCTTTTGGACGGCCTTTTTTTTGACCAAGGAGAATGAATATGGATTATGAAGTAAAAGCCGACACGTTGGAGGCGGCGTTCGATGGTGCGGTGCCTGCCGTGCAAATTACGCGGCCCATGCTTTCGGGCGGCAGCATCGCCGACCCGGCGCGCGCGGCGTTCGTCAATGGCTATCTGCGGCGCGGCAGCGAGGTCGAGCTGAAGAGCTTTTCGGGCATGGTCGCGGCCGACGGTGGCTATGCGGTGCCGAAGGAGATCGACGCGATTGTCGATGCGACGCTGAAGTCGATCTCGCCGATCCGCAGCATAGCCAATGTTGTGCGGGTGGGGTCTGCGGGCTACCGCAAGCTGGTGACGCAGAACGGCGTGGCGTCGGGCTGGGCCTCGGAAGCGGGCGGGCGGCCCGAAACCGCGACGCCGACCTTCAACGAGATCGTGCCGAGCTTCGGCGATCTTTATGCCAATCCGGCGGCGACGCAGGCGATGCTCGACGATGCGGCGTTCGATGTCGAAAGCTGGCTGGCGGGTGAAATCGCCACCGAATTTGCCAAAGCCGAGGGCAGTGCGTTCGTCAACGGCAACGGCACCAACAAGCCGAAGGGATTTTTGCAATACGCTACCGCGACGCTCAACGATGTCGGGCGGCCGTTCGGCACGCTGCAGTATATCCCGAGCGGAGCGGCGGGAGCGTTCCTGGCGAGCAATCCGGAGAACAAATTGCTCGATTTGTTGCACAGTCTGCGCTCGCCCTATCGTCAAGGCGCGACGTGGGTGATGAACAGCAACACGCTGGCCACGATCCGTAAGTTCAAGACCGCCGATGGTGCGTTTATCTGGCAGCCGGGGTTGGTGGCGGGCCAGCCCGATACGCTGCTCGGTTATCCGGTGGTCGAGGCCGAGGATATGCCCGATATCGCCGCGAACAGCCTGTCGATTGCGTTCGGTAATTTCAAGGCGGGCTACCTGATTGCCGAGCGGGCGGAGACCAGTATCCTGCGCGATCCGTTCACCAACAAACCCTATGTGCATTTCTACGCGAACAAGCGGCTGGGCGGTGCGGTGAGCAATTCAGAAGCGATCAAGCTGATGACATTTGCGGTTTCGTAAGCTCTTAAGACCCTCCCCTTCAGGAGTGGAGGGACCAGTCCCCCGGACTGGTCCGAGAGGCTCCACTGGGAGGAGCCGCGAAGCGGTGGAGGGGTGGGGCCTCGCCGCATAAAATGCGCTTGGCTGACAGGCCCCACCCCCAACCCCTCCCCTGAAGGGGAGGGGCTTACACTAAGGAAAAACACATGCTGAGCATCGATCCGCTCAGCCCCGACGGCGTGATGCTGTCCGGGGCGCGGGCCTTTTTGCGTTTCGAGAGCGACGATGACGACCCGTCGCTTGAGCCGATACTGCTGGCCGCGATCGGCCATGCCGAACGCTTTACCGGGCAGTTGCTGATCCGGCGCGGGGTCAGCGAGATTTTGAGTGCGGGATCGGGTTGGCAGACTTTGTCGGCCTTCCCGGTCGTAAGCGTCACCGGCGTGACCGGCATTCCGGCGGAAGGGTCAAGCTTTGCGCTCGATCCGGCGGCCTGGGAGGCGAAGATCGGTTCGCGTGGTGAGGCCTATATCCGCGTGCTGCAGCCGGGTATCGCGGGGCGGGTCGAGATTGCCGCTCAAGCGGGGTTTGCGGCGACTTGGACCGACCTGCCCGAGGTACTGCGGCACGCTATCCTGCGGCTGGCCGGACACCTCCACACGCACCGCGATGCGGAGGGTGATGCCGGGCCGCCGGCAGCGGTTACGGCTTTGCTGCGGCCCTGGCGCCGGGTGCGGCTTTAGCAACCAACTCTAACTTCCCCGTTCGTGTCGAGCCCAGTCGAGACACCGTTAGATCGTGCGTGACTGATGGGCATCTCGACTGGGCTCGATGCGAACGGATATTTTTAAGGATCTCCAAAATGACCGAATTTGCCGGAAGCCTGCGTGAGCGGGTTGTCATCGAACAACGCCTGCCAACCCGCGATGCGCGCGGCGGGGCGACGCGGGACTATGCCTATGCAGGCGAGGCGTGGGCGTCGCTGATGCCGCTGGTTCCCGCCGATCTGACCAAAGCCGACGCGCTGTCGTTTATGCCGCGATGGCGGGTGACGATGCGCAAGCGAGAGAGCATCGGGCCGGGCACAAGGCTGACCTGGCGGAGCAAATATCTGGCGGTGCGCGGGATAGCTTTCGACCCGAAAGAACCCGCGCAGCTGGTGCTGACGTGTGAGGAGGTGAGATAATCCCTCTCCCCTTGAGGGAGAGGGTTGCGCAGAGTTAGCAGCTTGCTGCTTACTCGTAGCTGGGTGAGGGGTTTCGACCTCTCAGTACCCCTCACCCAGCTACGTCTAACCTCGCTGCGCTCGCTAAGACTTTGCAACCATCTCCCTCAAGGGGAGAGGGGGTTTAGGAATACAACCATGCTCGAAAAACTAACCGCCGCTGCCGAACGCCGCGCGGCCAAGGCCGTAACCCAAACCATCCACCACCTATCCACCACCCCAACCCCACAAGGCGTCACCGCCGAACCCGTTGAAGGCGGCATAGCCCTCACCGGCAAAGCCCTCCGCCGCAGGATGCTGAGCGACCCCAGTTTAAGGAATTTCGGACGATGAGCGATGCTGTTTTCGCGGTGCAAGCCGCTGCTGTTGCCGCGCTGCAAGTGCATCCGGTGCTGGCGGGCGAACTCACCGGCATTTACGACGGCCCGCCGCCGCGTGCCGCTTTTCCCTATATTTCGGTTACCGACGGGCTGGTCAGCAACTGGAGCACCAAGACCGAAGCTGGCCGCGAAATCCGGCTGGCGCTGACCGTGTGGGACGACGGCGAAGAGGCGTCGCGGCTGCACGGCCTGATGGGGCATGTCGAGGATGCGGTCGCTGCGATGCCGCGCGACCTGCCTGGCTGGCGCGTGGCGAGCAATGTGTTCCTGCGCTCGCTGGTGGTGCGCGATGCCGCCGGGCCGTGGGCGGGGATGGTCGAGTTCAGGGTGCGGGTTTTGGAAGTTTAGCAAAAAACAATTCGTTCTCCTGCGAAAGCAGGAGCGCTGGCCATCAAACACAGTTTTCGCAGTCCAACGCTCCTGCCTGCGCAGGAGAACGGCTGCTTTTTGTCGAAAAGGAAATAGAAAATGCCAGTAGAAAAAGGAAGCGCCTTCCTGTTGAAGGTCGGCGATGGTGCGGTTGCGCCTGTTTACTCGACGGTGGCCGGACTGCGCACGACGCAGATGTCGGTTAATGGCGACGCGGTGGTGATTACCAACAAGGGTTCTGGCGCGTGGCGAGAATTGCTGTCGGGTGCCGGGGTGCGATCGGTTTCGGTGTCGGGGGCTGGGGTGTTCACCGGCTCGCTTGCCGAGACGCGGATCAAGAATAATGCGCTGGCTGGGCTGCTCGATGACTATGAATTGAGCTTTGAATCGGGCGAGCGGTTGCGGGGGCGTTTCCTTGTCGCGCGGCTCGATTATGCCGGGGATTTCAATGGCGAACGCAGCTACACGCTGGCGCTGGAAAGCTCTGGTCCGGTGGTGTCGTTGTGACCCGTGCGGCGAATACTGCACGCGGCGAAGCGACGATCCGCGTCAAAAATGCTGCACTTATGCTGCGCCCGACTTTTGCAGCATTGGTGGCAGCGGAAGAGGAATTGGGGCCGCTGTTCGCGCTCGTCGAACGCGCGGCGGCGGGGGAGTTGAAGCTGGCTGAGATGGTGGCTTTGTTCTGGCATTGCCTTGTGGAGCAGGGCGAAGTGAGCCGCGAAGAATTTGCCGGTGCTGTCGTTGAGGGCGGCCTGGCGGCGGCGACACCGGCGCTGAAGATATTGCTCGGGCAGATATTGGGTGGGCG
Organism: Sphingomonadales bacterium; assembly: GCA_031406495.1. GTDB lineage: Bacteria > Pseudomonadota > Alphaproteobacteria > Sphingomonadales > Sphingomonadaceae > Sphingorhabdus_B. Next base: position 41,271 of record JANOHL010000019.1, read on the forward strand.
GTAATTCTAAGCCCCTCCTCTTCAGGGGAGGGGTTGGGGTGGGGGCGGTCAGCCAAGCTCCATTTATGCGGACAGCCCCCACCCCTCCGCCGCTTCGCGGCTCCTCCCCTCCCCTGAAGGGGAGGGGCTTGTTCGCTACTGAAGCCTCCACCCTGTGCGGCCAATGCGCGTTGCTGCTCGGCTGGCGACCGGTCGAGTTCTGGGAAGCAACGCCTGCCGAGCTGGCCTGTGTGCTTGCCGCTTATGCACCGCACAACGAAACCCCGCCGGATGCCGCGGATTTGCAAAGATTGATGGAGTTATTTCCCGATGCCCCCACCGGAGGTGAATAATGGATGAAGAAATAGAGCGCCTGATCGTTTCGGTCCGCGCCGACACACGCGGCTTTGCCGCTGATGTGGCGACGATGCGCGCCGAGCTGGATGGGCCATTTGCCAGCGGACTCGAACGCGCCGGGCGGGCTTTGGAAAACGGCTTGGTCGGCGCGATCCAGCGCGGCAAATTCGGGTTTGAGGATTTGCGGCGGGTGGCGCTGTCGGTGCTTTCCGAAATTGCGGCGGCGGCGCTCAGAACGGGGTTGGACAGCCTAAGCGGGCAAAGTGGCGGACTTGGAGGGGGCGGCGGCGGGTTGTTGACCTCGCTTGGGAGCATCCTCGGCAATGTCCTGGGCGCGCCGGGGCGGGCGACGGGCGGCCCCGTTTCACCGGGCCGCGCCTACCGCGTCGGCGAGCGTGGACCCGAATTGTTCGTGCCGACGAGTAGCGGGCGGATCGAGACGGGCGGCGGGGGTGACCTTCCGAATATCCGCCTAACAATCAATGTCTCCGACAACGGACGCGGCAGCGCGCCCGATGCGCTGCAACGCTCCTCGCGACATGTGGCGCGGGCGGTTCGTGCGGCATTGGCTCGGGATTGAACTACCACCATTTCCGTTCGTGTCGAGCTAGTCGAGACACCCATCGGTCGCGCCTGCCTTATGGGCATCTCGTCTTGGCCATTGGCCAAGTTTATCCTGAGCGGCTGCAAGCCAGCCGAAGGGCTCGATGCGAACGGGGATTTGAGTTTTGAATGAAGGACGAAATTCCATGCCCTATTGGCTATGCGACAAACGGCGCGCCCAAAAATCCACGCCCGTCATGCGGTTCGATCCGCGTTTCTGGACGGTCAATTTCCCGCGGCCGATGATGGCGTCGGTGGTCACCACAGATCCGGAATCGCTCCGCGCCGACGCGGTGTTTTACCGCACCGACGATCTGGCCGGGCTGATCTGGGACAGCGAGGATCATTGGGACCATCCGCTGCTGGCATACGAAACCAATCGCGATTACCGGCGGCTGACGCTGTCGTTTCGCTGGCGTTCGGCGGGTATCATGCCGCTTGATGCGGTTCATGGCCCGACGCTGACGATTTCGGGGCGCGACGCCGCTGGGCAGGCGCGCGACTGGTACGTCCGGCTGTGGAATTACGCCACCGGCACGCCCGACGATGCGCGGATATTGCTGAAATTCAGCGAACTCGATGGCGGGTTTTTGCTTCCGGGCGAAGCGGACCCGGTGTTTGCGGGCGATATCGACCGGATGTTTATCTCGCTGGTGCCGCCGGGCTATACTGGCGAGGCTGGCAATCTCGCCGCGCCCGCCGAGGGCTGGATCGAACTTTCGGAAATCCGCTGCGATGGCGCGGGAGTTATGCTCGATACCGGCGACGCGATGTTGCCCGAGCATAGCCTGAAAATGGCGACCGGCTATGACGATGGTTATAACCAGACGCCCGAGCGGTTGCTGCGGCAAATCCATGCGCTGGGTTATCGAGGGCTTATCAACCATTATGTCGGGATGGGCCATTATTTCCGGCTCGAAGCAGATGCGGTCAGCCTAACCAGCGGCGCATTGAACACACCTTGCCAAGCCTGGCACGCCGATTTCGCGGCGAAAGCCAAGGCGATGGGTTTCGCGCTGATCTTGTCGCTGTCCTACGAACTGTTCGACGCGCATTGCCCGGAAGACTGGAAACAGCGTGCGGAAAATGGCGATCCTGCGCTTACCGGATGGGTGCCGCCATCGACCTTGCTGTCGCCAGCCAATGCAGCCGCGATGGGGTATTTGCAAACAGTGGCGCGGGCGTTTGTGCTCATTCTGACAGAGGCGGGGCTTCCCGTTCATTTCCAGATCGGCGAGCCGTGGTGGTGGGTGATGCCGGGTGGCCGGATCTGCCTTTACGACGCGGCGGCGAGCGCGGCATTCGGGGCGCTGTCGGTCAGCATCCCCAACATCGCGGGGCCGAAAAATGCTGCGCAGCAAAATATGCTCGACCGCGCGGGTGAGTTGCTCGCGGAATCGACCGCGGCTTTGGTTGCTGCGGTCCGTGATGAGGCGGGCTTGGCGGGGGCGACCACCTATTTGCTGGTCTATCTGCCGACGGTGCTCGACGCCGAGGCGCCCGAGGCGAAACGCGCCAATGTCCCGCTCGGTTGGGCCTCGCCTGCGTTCGATGTGCTGCAGCTTGAGGATTATGACTGGGTGACCAGCGGCAATCACGGGGCCACCGCACGGGCAGTGTCGGCGATGACGTCGCGGCTGGGCTATCCGCTTGACGAGCAGCATTATTTAGCAGGCTTCGTGCTGCGGCCCGAGGACAGGGCGCAATGGGCGGAAATCGAGCGTGCGGCGGTGCTGAGCAAGGCGCGCGGCACCGCGCAAACCTATGTCTGGGCGCTGCCGCAGGTGGCGCGTGACGGATACACGCATTTCGATCTTTCGACGGGCTCAAGAGGGGCTCTTTCGACGGGCTCAAGAGGAGACGATGATATGAGAAGCTTTGACGATGTAATTTTCCCGCTGGAAATAGGCCGCGAGGCGACCGCGACGGCGGAGTTTTCGACCAATGTCGTAACCACCTTGTCGGGCCATGAACGGCGCAACAGTGACTGGGCCGACGCGCGGCTAAGCTACGATGTCGGGCCGGGTGTAAGAGGCGAGGCGGAGGTCGGCACGCTGTTAAACTTCTTTCGAGGGCGCCACGGGGCCGCCATCGGTTTCCGGTTTACCGACCCGTTCGATTTCAGCTCGAACGGGATGACGGGCGCTCCGACAGACATAGACCAGTTTCTGGGAGTGGGCGACGGGCTGCGTACTCGCTTTGCACTGGTGAAATATTACGGCGAGGACGACGAGCAGGTAAGGCGGATCACAAGGCCGCAATCGCTAACCCTCCAGATTGCCATAGATGCCGAGCCGACAGACGACTGGGCGCTGGCGGATGGCGGAGTCATCGAGTTCGATGCTGCGCCTGCTGTGGGGTCTACAGTATCGGCAGGTTATCTGTTCGACGTCCCCGTGCGCTTTGCCGAGGACCGGATCGAAGTTGCCCACGCAACCTTTGGCGCGGGCGACATGCCATTCGTGCCGCTGATCGAAATCAGGGAAGCCGCATGACGGATATGTGGCTTGCCGGGCCGGTGACCAGCGTCGCTTATGGCTGGCGGCTGGAGCGCGGCGACGGCGTGACCTTGGGCTTCACCTCGCACGACCGCGATGTCTTGGTCGATGGCGTATTGCTGCGTGCCAGCCCCGGCATGTTGCCGAGCTCGATTGTCGAAAGCGCCGGCCTCGAAACCGATGGGCTCGATCTGAACGGCGCGCTGACATCATCGGCGATCCGCGCTGACGATCTGGCGGCGGGCCGCTGGGACGCGGCGCGGCTGGAGGTGTTCCTGTTCGACTGGAGCGATCCTGCTGCCGGTAAACGCATATTGGCGGTGGGTGAGCTGGGCGCGGTTTCCTATTCGGGCGACGCGTTTCAGGCCGAACTGTTGGGTTTGACGCGGCTGCTCGACCGTCCCGTGGTGCCGCAGACGTCGCCGACCTGCCGCGCGCGGTTTTGCGATGCAGCATGCGGGCTGAACGCCTTGCGCTTCCAGCATAATCGCGCCGTTAGTGCGGTCGATACGGAAACCGTAACGCTCGACGAGGGCCTGATCGCGGATCATTTCGCTTATGGACATCTGCGCTGGCTCGACGGCGAGAATGCCGGGCTGGTTTGCGACATTATCGCCAATGGAGCCAGCGACGTGACGCTTACCCGCCGACCATATTTTGCCGTGTTGCCCGGTGCGCGGGTCGCGCTTGTCGAGGGCTGCGACAAGCGGCTGGAAACCTGCGCGGCGCGTTTTGCCAATGCCGCAAATTTTCGCGGCGAGCCACATCTGCCGGGCAACGATCTTTTGACGCGCTATCCCGGTGCCGGATGATTTGGGCGCACGCATCGCAGCGCGGGCGATCAGCCATATCGGCGCTCCGTTCCGCCTGCATGGCCGCAGCATGGGCGGCGGTTTTGATTGTATAGGCCTCGCCGCCGACGCGCTCTCGCATGTCGGTTTTGCCGGAGATATTCCGGCGGAGTATGCACTACGCGGCCAGTTTGAGCGCCAGCTTTGCGCGTTTTTCGCGAGCTCGGCTTTTGCGATCGCGTCATCGCCGAACGCTGGCGACTTTGTGGCGGTGCGGACAGCGCCGCGTCAGCTGCACCTGATGATCGCGACTGACACCGGGTTCGTGCACGCGCATGCCGGTTTGCGGCGGGTGGTGCTGACCCCGCCACCCTTGCCATGGCCAATATTCGGTCGCTGGCGCTTAATCGGAGAAACACATGGCAACGCTTGTTCTGACAGCCGCCGGTAATGCCATCGGCGGACCCGTGGGCGGTGCGATAGGCGCTGCCATTGGTCAGCAGATCGACCGCAGCATTTTCGCTCCCAAAGGCCGCGACGGCCCAAGGCTGAAAGAGCTCGAAGTGCAAACATCGAGTTACGGCAGCGATATTCCGGCGATCTTCGGCGCGATGCGCGTTGCCGGGACGGTGATCTGGTCGACCGACCTCATTGAGCGGCGGGTGAAGACAGGCGGCGGCAAGGGGCGTCCGTCGGCCGCCGGTTACAGCTATTCGGTGAATATCGCGGTCGCGCTATCGAGCCGCCCGGTGCTTCGGGTCGGCCGGATTTGGGCCGATGGCAATTTGCTGCGCGGTGCGGGCGGGGATTTCAAAACCGATACGCAGTTCCGTTTCCATGATGGGCAGCAGGACCAACCGGTCGATCCATTGATTGCCTCAGCCGAAAGCGCCGGGCATTGTCCGGCATATCGTGGCGTCGCTTATGCCGTGTTCGAAGATTTTCAGCTGGCCGATCATGGCAACCGCATTCCGTCGCTGACTTTCGAGATTTTCGAACGCGACACTTTGGTGCCGGTCAATGCGATTTTTGCGGATGCAGCGAATGGCGCGGTAGTTGGCAACAGCACGGAAATGCTTACCGGCTATGCGATGTCGGGTGCCGACGGTCGCGCCGCGCTTTCTCCGTTGCTCGATACGTTGCCGGTTGTGCTCTGCGTCAAGGACGACGGCCTTGAACTGCGAGATTGGTGGCAAGGCGCGGATCAAGCGGCGGTCGTGGTTCCTGCCCGAGCAGAGCAAAACCAGATGCTCGACCGCCCGACGATATCGCAGCAACCTGCTTATGCCGCGCCGCAAAGTCTGACGCTGCGATACTATGATCCGGCGCGCGATTTCCAATCGGGGGTACAGACCAGCCAGTCTGCCTCCGTAGGGCGGACTTTGCGACAATTGGAGATACCCGTTGCGTTGTCGGCGAGCGCCGCCAAGCGCATTGCCGACCTGCAACTGCACCAAACGCACCGGGCAAAAGAAAGCTGGTCGGTTGATGCAGCATATGGCCCCGACGCATTTCGTTCGGGCGAGTGGATTCGCGATCCTGATGGCAGGCTTTGGCGCATAGCCGAAGTCGAGCATCGGTTCGGGACAACAAAAATAACGGCGACATGCTCGCTGGCGTTCGACCCGACGGTGCCCAAACCGGCATCTCCGGGACGCAATCTTGCAACGCCCGACCTTGATACCGGGCAAACCCATATTGTCGTCATCGACTTGCCGGTGTTCGGCACCATCGACCCGGCAAAGCCGCAGGTTGCGATATTTGCGGGCGGCACAGCGCCGGGCTGGCGGCGTGCGGCATTGTCGGTGCAGAATGGCAACCAGCTGCTGGATATCGGCGCGACCGCGCTGCCCGCGACGATTGGTCATACGCTTTCTGCCCTATCGCCGCATAATCCAGCCCTTATCGATTTGGCCAGCGACGTTGAAATCCAGTTGCTGCACGCCGACATGGAAATTGCCGGTATCAACGGTTCGCCGCTGGCGGGTAATGCCGGGCTTTGCTGGATCTCAGGTGAATTTTTGCGTTTCGGTGCAGCCGAGGCGCTGGGCGGCGGCAGGTACCGGCTTTCGAACCTGTTGCGCGGCTGTCACGGCAGCGAGGACGCGGTCGATGGCCATATGGCTGGCGATCGGTTCGTGCTGATGGAGCCCGACAGCGCGCGCATGATCGATGATGTGCCATTGGCCGCTGGCTCGAATATTTCGGTCGAAGCCATCGGGCTCGGCGATGACGAGCCGGTAACAGCAACCGCGCTGGTGACGGCAAATGCGACAGTGCCGTTTCGTCCAGCGCATTTTAACGCAAGCCGTTTGGCGGACGGCAGCATATATTTGAGCTGGGTGCGCCGATCACGGATCGATTTCGGCTGGAATGACGGCGTCGATCAGGCTTTGGTCGAAGATGCGGAGAAATATAGCGTGGTCCTTTCCCTCGACGGTCAGCAGACCAGGCAATGGATTACCGACACGCACGAAATCACAATCGCGGACAGCGAACTCACCGGCCCGCTATTTCCCGGCGGAACAATATTGGCTTTCGAAGTCAGGCAAATCGGTCGGCATATGATGTCGGCCCCGGCGCAGCTCACGCTGACGATTTGATAACAATCTTTGCAGTTCGAGGAGACAGATTATGAGCGAGACCAGCAGCCCCAGACATCAATTGCCTTTCCTGGCCGCGGCGCAGGCGCATAAGGAAATTACGCACAATGAAGCGCTCGCGCGGATCGATGCGTTGTTGCATCCGGTGGTCGAGGGCAAAACCGGATTACCGCCCATTTTGGCTCCACAGGACGCCGGACAATCCTGGCTGGTCGATGCCGGGGCAACCGGCGAATGGCAGGGAAAGGACGGACAAATCGCTTATTGGACCGGCGGAAGCTGGCGATATATTGCTCCGACCGAAGCGATGCGGGTGAGAAACATCTCGACAGACACGGAAATATTGCGAATTGGCAACGACTGGATCGCCGCACCGTCGATTTCCGATCCGCAATCCGGCACCATAATCGATGTCGAGGCACGTGCGGCGATTGTGGCACTTTTGTCTCATTTCAGGACGATAGGTTATTTTACATCCTGAAAACGTGCCGTCGATGAATTTCACGGAGTTTGGGATAAATGGCGACATTTATGCAACAGTTTCAAAGTAAAGTGACTTGCATCGATGGAACAGAATCGATAGACCTGCGTTCTCGAATTTCCAATCCTAGAAAGAAAAGGGGAAAGTTGATGCGTAAGTTAGCCATAGGTCTGGCGCTCGCTTCTACTGCTCTGGCATCACCGGCTTTAGCCCGGGACGACCAGTGGTATGTCGGAGTTGATGGCGGTGCCATGATTGTCGAAGATCTGAAATTGGATATCGGCACTCTGAATAATGCCGGCAATATCGACACCGACACCGGTTATGATTTTGGTGGCGTTGTCGGTTACGATTTCGGCGGTTTCCGTCTGGAGTCAGAAGTATCATATCGCGAAGCCGATACAGCGCAATTTAGCAGTTCCGGTCCGCAAATCACTGGTGGTACGGGCACAGGCCTGGCGGCAGGCGGAAGCTATGACGTTGGCGGTGACGCGAATGCTCTCAGCTTCATGGTCAACGGTTTGCTCGATTTCGGCGATGATGATGGCATTCAGGGCTTTGTGGGCGGCGGTGTGGGTGTTGCCCGCGTTGATGTCCAAACTACGCTTGGTGCTCCGTCATGGCTTGACGATTCGGACACTGGCTTTGCATGGCAGGCTCTTGCCGGCGTTCGCGCGCCGCTTAGCGATAACTGGGATGTTGGCCTGAAATACCGTTTCTTCAATGCCGATGGTGTTGATCTGGTTGACCGTCTGGGTCGTGACGTAAGCACACGCTTCCGTTCGCACAGCATCATGGGCAGCCTGATTTATAACTTCGGCGGTGCGCCTGAAGTTGTGGAAGTGGCACCGCCACCTCCGCCGCCTTATGTCGCTCCTCCACCCCCACCGCCACCTCCACCCCCACCGGTGGTAACGTGCAACAGCGGTCCGTACATCGTATTCTTCGACTGGGATAAGTCGAACCTGCGTCCGGATGCTGCTGGCGTGTTGGATAACGCGGTCGCTCAATATGCGAATTGCGGCAATGCGAAGGTTATGCTTGCTGGTCACGCCGATAAGTCGGGTACCGCAACCTATAACGTCGGTCTGTCACAACGTCGTAACTCAACGGTTCGTTCGTATCTCGAATCAAAGGGTATCGGCGCAGGCGCAATCTCGACCGAAGCCTTCGGTGAAACAGCTCCGCTGGTTCAAACCGCAGATGGTGAGCGTGAACCGCAAAACCGTCGCGTTGAAGTTAGCTACGGTCCGGGTTCGGGCATGTAAGCTTCGACATTTGTCGATACTGATGGGGGCCGGTCGAAAGACTGGCCCCTTTTCATTTGGGCAAATGGAACTTAGGCTTCGCCGCCAAGTTGGAAGGATTGTTATGCAACCCAAACAAAAATCGGTCGGCAGATTTATCGCCCTATCCACAGCAATGTTGGCGACCTCATGTGCGCACCAGCCGCTGGGCAGCGACATTGTGGCCATTGCCCCGTTGGCCGGTGCGCAAGGTCAGGATCGCGGTACCGCGACGATCGTCCGAACATCGGGTAAACTGACAATGAGGCTGGACGCCAATGGCATACCTGGCGGCGTACATGCCATTCACCTTCATCAGGTCGGCAGATGCGACGCGCCCGCTTTCGAAAGTGCAGGGCCGCACTGGAACCCTGCCGGTCGCAAGCACGGGCTCGCCAATAGCAGCGGGCCGCATGCCGGTGATTTTCAGAACATAGAAGTCTCGTCGGCTGGCACGGTAACCACATCGATATCGCTGGAAATGATCGAATTGACCGGTGGCAGCCGACCGTTGCTCGACGCCGATGGCGCGGCAGTCGTGATCCATGCGCAGCCAGATGACAATATTTCGGACCCTTCCGGAAACAGCGGAGCGCGTATCGTCTGCGGCGTTATCAAATTGGCGCGCTAGGGTCAGGTCCTGACCCTAATCCTCACGCAACTTTTTTGACGTTGGCGACCAAGCCGGTCGCGGCATCGACCAGCTTACTTTCAAGCGTTTTCATTCTCGATTTGCTCTCGATCTTGCCACCAAACAGATCGGTCACATAAAATGTATCGACGGCGCGTTCGCCATAAGTGGCGATATGGGCGCTGTGCAGCGTGGCTTTCGATTCAAACAAAACCTTCGCCAGATTGTTGAGCAATGCCGGTCTGTCGAGCGCGTTAACCTCGACAACGGTGAACCGGTTGGATGCCTGATTGTCGATAAACACCGAGGGTGCGATTTTGAAGGCATCTGCACGGCGCAACGCCTTTGGCTTGGCATCGAGCTGCGCCATCAATCGGGCACGATCGGTCAATGCCTCCTTGATTGTCCGCGAAAGCCGCGCAATCTGGCTCGGTTCCTGAAATGGTCGACCGAGCGGATCCTGCACCAGGAAATTGTCGACGGCCATGCCATCGGTGCTGGTGTGGATGCGCGCATCGATAATATTGCCCCCGGCGAGGTGGATGGCCCCGGCGATCCGGTAAAACAGGCCGGGATGGTCGGCGGCGATTACCGTTATCAGCGTCGCGCCGCGGTCGGGATAATAGCAGGCATCAATCGCCAGCTCGGTATCGCCGCTTGCGATTAGATGCCGCGCATTTCGTTCGATAATGTCGTCGGGCTCGGCGATCCAGTAAGCACTGGGCAAGCGACTGGCCAGTTCGGCAAAAGCTGGTGCTGGCAACGCAAGTTTTTGTTGCAGATCCGCTTTCTTGGCGGCAATCCGGTCGTCGCGGCCTCGCTGTTTGTGTCCAAGCCGCAGCACCTCTTCGGTGGCTTCGAACAGGTCGGAAAGCAATTGCCGTTTCCAGCTATTCCAGACGCCCGGCCCGACCGCGCGAATGTCGACAACGGTCAGCACCAGCAACAGGCGAAGGCGCTCGGGGGATTGCACGGCTTGTGCGAAATCGAGAATGGTTTTGAAATCCGCCAGGTCGCGTTTGAACGCCGTCGCCGACATGATGAGGTGATAACGAACGAGCCAGGCGACCGTTTCGGTTTCGGCTTCGCTTAAGCCGAGGCGCGGACACAGGTTCATTGCAACCTCAGCGCCCAATATACTGTGATCGCCGCCGCGACCCTTGGCAATGTCGTGCAGCAAGGTCGCCACGAACAGCACCCGCCTGCTGACAATCTTGCGCATGATCGCAGTCGAAAGCGGATGGTCGGTCTTCAGGTCGCCACGCTCGATCTCCGCAAGCAATCCGATTGCGCGTATCGAATGTTCATCGACGGTGTAGTGGTGATACATGTCGAACTGCATCTGCGCGACAACGCGGCGAAAGTCGGGAACGAAGCGACCGAACACCGTCGACTCGCTCATCCACCGCAACACCGTTTCGGGATCGCGCGGGGACGTCAGAACGTCCATGAACAGCACATTTGCCTTCGGATCGCGCTGGATATTCTTGTTTATCAAGCGCGCGTCACGCTGTGCAGCGCGCATCGCCAACGGATGGATTTCCAGCTCGAACCGGTCGGCCAGCTGGAATATTTCGATCAACCGAACCGGGTCTTCGACAAAGAAATTGTCATGCGGTAACGCCAGGCGTCCACGCTCAAGATGAAAGCCGTTTAGCTTTCGCGGGCGCCGGTTGAGCACAGGCAAAAACCGGCGGCCCTTCTTGCCGAGCGCCTCATCGAGATGTGCCAAAAACAGGCCGGTGACATCGCCAACGGTTTTCGCGTTCAGAAAATAATAATGCATGAAACGCTCGACCGAAGACCGCCCCGGTCGCGCCGAAAATTGCATGCGTTCGGCGATATCGCTCTGCAGGTCGAAGGTCAGGCGGTCTTCCGCCCTGCCGGTGATATCATGCATGTGGCAGCGCACCGCCCATAGGAAATTTTCCGCACGGCGAAAACGGCGATATTCGGCCGAAGTTAGCAATCCGACGTCGACCAGATCGGCTGGCGACCGGACGCGGTGGATGTACTTCCCGATCCAGTACAAAGTATGCAGATCGCGCAGGCCTCCTTTGCCGTCCTTTACGTTTGGCTCGACGACGTAGCGGCTGTCGCCCATGCGCTTATGCCGTTCGTCACGTTCGATCATCTTCAGCCGGACGAACTCGGGTGCGGTTTTACCGACGACTTCGGCCCAGAAGCGACGGGCGGCTTCTTCGTAAACATCGCGGTCGCCCCAGATGAAGCGGCTTTCGAGCAATGCCGTGCGGATCGTCAGGTCTTCCTGCGCCATTTTCACGGTTTCATCGAGCGAGCGGCTCGACTGGCCAATTTTCAGCCCCAAGTCCCACAATATGTAGAGCATCGCTTCGACCACTTGCTCGGTCCAGGCTGCGCGTTTGTAGGGCGTCACGAACGCAATATCGACGTCGCTGTGCGGCGCCATCTCGCCGCGGCCATAGCCACCCACAGCGAGGATAGCGATCCTCTCGGATGACGAGCGGTTACCGCCCGGGTAAAGCTGTTTGGTGACATGGTCGAAAATTAGACGCACGATCTGGTCGATCAAAAACGCCTGTTCCGCCGCAGCGCGGTAACCTTGAGACGGCTTCTGCCGCAGCCGCGCGGAAATCTCGGCGCGACCGCTCGCAAGCGCCATTTGCAGTTGTTCGACGATTCGCCCCCGGCGTGCGGCACCATCGCTGCTTGCCCAAATGCCTTCAAGCGTTTCGGCTAAAACTTTGCGGTCGATAATCTCGCGCTGGTTCAGAATGCTGTCTGCCATCACAGACCATTAGGCGTGCTTGGCGCGTATGTCAGCCTCCCGCAGCCACCTTTTCATTATATTCGCGCCGCAATGTCACGCGGTCGATCTTTTGGGTACCCAGACGCGGCAGTGGCTCGTCGGCTTGCCAGTAATGCGCCGGTATTTTGAAGGGTGCCAGGCGCTTGGCCAGAAAGCCCTTAAGATCGTCGGCTGACAGCACCGCTGCATCCTTGGTGAAATACACCACGCCCGGAACCTCTCCGAACTTCTCATCGACGATGCCGAATACCGATAGCTCGACGATATCACCATGTTCATAAATCGCGGCTTCTACTTCCGGGCAACTGATATTCTCGCCGCCGCGAATGATGATGTCCTTCTTGCGGTCGACGATGAACAAATATCCGTCTTCATCGACATAGCCGATATCGCCGGAGCGGAAATAGCCGTCCTTTGTGAAGGCAGCGTTTGTCGCCTCAACATTCTCCCAATAGCCGTTGAAGTTGGCGATGGTGCGGAGACAGACCTCGCCGCGCTCGCCCTGCGGCATGTGATTGCCGTCGTCGTCCAATATGCCGAGATCGACCAAAGGCTTGGTGGCAGGGCCGGTGCTGGTTGGTTTGGCGAGATAGTTTTCAGTGAAATTGCCGCAGCCGACGCCGTTGGTTTCGGTGAGGCCATATCCCAATAGCGGGAATGCCCAGCTCATTTCCTTGCGGATTTTTTTCACATGCTCCACCGGGCGCGGCGCGCCGCCGGCGGCAAAAGCGGTGCAGGTGGTCAGGTCGTATTTGTGCCGCGCCGGGTGCGTCGCAAGCTCGATGCTCATCAGCGGCACACCGACGAAATAGGTAATTTTTTCGGCCTCGATCAGCCGCATCGCCTCTTCGGCATCCCATTTCGGCATCATCACCAATTTGCGCCCGATGGCAAAGCTTTGCAGCATCACCGGCACCGACGCGGTGACATGGAACAGGGGCACATTGAGCAACGTCGATGGCTGCAACGTCGGGGCATTGCCCTGCGCGGTCAGCAGATCGAAGAACACCAGGGTTTGAGCAAGATAGCTCATCGTCCCCTGCACGACCGCGCGGTGGTCTGACAACGCGCCCTTCGACTGGCCGGTTGAGCCCGAAGTGTACAGGATGGTCGCATTGTCGAGCGGGTCCAAAGCGGGCAGCGGCGTTTGTGCCCCGCCACCCTGCGAGATCAACGATGCCAAACCGTCCAGCGGTCCGCAATCATGGTCGAACAGCAAAATCTGCGCGTCGCCCAGATCCTCACCCTCGAGCCGTGCCGCGCGCTGCGCGTCGGCAAGCACATAGCGGCACCCTACCATGCGGATACCTTCGGCGAGTTCACCGCCCTGCCACCACCCATTGAGCAAGGTTGCGACCCCGCCCGCCATGATGATTGCCATATAGGCGATAATCCAGTTGGCAGAATTGCGCGCGGCGATGCCGACCCGGTCGCCCTTTTCAAGTCCGCGTCCTTCGACCAGACCGCCCGCGAGTTCGCGTGCGGCCGCATAGCATTGCGCAAAGGTCCACCGACAATCGCCATCGACTAGAAATTCCTTGTCGGCATTGAGCGCGCAAAAATAGGCGAGATAGTCGGCGAGATTGGCCGGAGACTTGGCAATCATCGGCATTTGTACGCCAAATTTCTCGACATGGGTGACGGCCAGCGGGCCATCATTTTCCATCAAACGCGTAATTGTCGCGTCAATCGCGAGGTCCAATTCGGACGGCATGGTGATTCTCTCCCTAAACTCTTTGTCCACCTTCTATTTGGCTCTATAGGAATGTCAAAATTTACGAAGGATATGATGTGCCCATCGAAGTAATCGCGGTTGCCGCAGAGTATATTCAGTTTACCGATCTGGGGGTCGGACCAGTGGCGCTCGACCTCGGATTTTTCCAGATACGCTGGTATTCGCTCGGCTATCTGGTCGGCATCCTGCTTGCTTACTGGTATTTGACAAAGCTGCTGGCAAAGCCGGGCGCGCCGATGTCGCGCGAGCATGCAGACGATATGATCCTATATGCGACGCTGGGCATCATCCTTGGCGGACGGATTGGCTATATCCTGTTCTATCAGCCATCGATCCTGAACAACCCGGTCGATATATTCAAATTGTGGGAAGGCGGCATGTCGCTGCATGGCGGCACGATTGGCGTCATTTTTGCAATCTGGTTGTTTGCGCGAAAACACAAACTCTCGTTCCTCAGGATGTGCGACTATATTGCGTGCACCATACCGTTTGGCCTTTTCCTCGTGCGGCTCGCCAATTTCGTGAACGACGAGCTTTGGGGTCGCGTGACCGACGTTCCATGGGCAATCGTGTTTCCCAACGGCGGCGCAGAGCCGCGCCATCCCAGCCAGCTTTATGAGGCGGTACTCGAAGGGCTATTGATGGCGGCGATCCTTTGGCCGTTATTCTGGCGAACCGATGCGCGGTACAAGCCCGGTTTCCTGTTCGGCGTTGCCGCACTGATATACGGCGTTTCGCGTTTTGCCGTCGAGTTTGTCCGCGAGCCCGACAGCCAGTTACGTGAGTTTGCCGAACAGACCGGTCTGAATATGGGCCAGTGGCTGACCATTCCGATGATCCTGCTCGGGCTCTACCTCGCCTTCACCGCCAACAGTCGGCGGCAGCGCATTGAACCGATAGCGGGGAGCCAAAGTGTCGCTTGAGCCAAACCAGCTTGCGCTCCGCCTGGCGAAGCAAATCGGGGGTTCGGGCTCCATTAGCGTCGCCGAATATATGCGCGCCGCCAATGCCGAATATTACAGCAAGGCAGATCCTCTGGGCGTGGGTGGCGATTTCATAACCGCGCCCGAAATTAGCCAGATGTTCGGCGAGATGGTCGGCATGTGGCTGACCGACATCTGGTTGCGCCAGAATAGCCCGGCCAATTGCCATTATGTTGAGCTGGGTCCGGGCCGCGGCACCTTGGCGAGCGATGCGTTGCGCACATTAAAGCGGTTCGATTTCGCGCCGAATGTGCATTTTGTCGAGACCAGTGAAGTGCTGCGGGCGAAACAGGCGCAAGCGGTGCCGCAAGCAAGATTTTGCAAATCGATCGATGAACTGCCCGACGACGGACCCTTGCTGATCGTCGCCAATGAATTTTTCGACGCGCTCCCCGTCAGGCAGTTGGTATCGACCCATTCAGGCTGGCGAGAACGAGTGGTTGGGCGTGATCGCGGGGCGAAATTCATCGCTATGCCGGGGTCGCAGGCAATGGATGCAGCGGTACCGGCTGTTTACCGGAACGCCGGCGTCCACAGCATCTACGAGACGTCGCCCGATGCGACCAAGATAGCTTATGAACTCGCAGCCCGGATCGACAAGCAGGGTGGCGTGTTACTGGTTATCGATTATGGTTATGCGCAACCGGGGCTGGGCAGCACATTGCAAGCGGTCAAGGATCATCAATATGCCGATCCTTTCAGCAATCCGGGCGAACATGACCTGACCGCGCATGTGAACTTTTTCGAGATGGGCAATCTGGCGCGGATGCTCGACTTGCGGGTCAGCGGCCCTGTCGATCAGGGCGTGTGGCTGGCGGCGCTCGGTATCGAACAACGCGCCGCAGTTATAGCCGATGCGACACCCGATCGGGCCGGGGAGATTTTTGCCGCGCATGACCGGTTGGTTAGCGAGGACGCGATGGGCACGCTGTTCAAGGTGCTGGCGATCAGTGCGCCAGGCTGGCCCGAACCCGAAGGTTTTGCTACGTCGGCGAGCGAAGTCGGAGGCTTAGGCGAAAGCCTTTAGCCGACCCAGGCGGCTACCTCGGTCGCGACATTGTTGGCCGCTCGATTGAGCGCGGCCCCGGCCGGGGCTGCCTCAATGCTCGTGATCGGCGCGCGCGCTTCGAAACGCCTTTTCTCAACCACCTGGCCGCGCACGAGCTTCACCGCGTCATAAACGACCAAGGCTTCCATAGTGCTGGCGTCTACACCGAATTCGATCAGGCTTCCGGTCAGGAATTGCTGCGCTTTGCCCCCGGCATCGGCCTCATTCAGCACCAGCCGACCGGTTTTGGCCGATACGGTTTCCATCAACAACAGTTGCATCATCCGCGCGGGTTTGTCGGCCCATACTGCGTCCTTCAAATAGGCGATGCTACTGTCGTCGATTTGCACCGGCACGCGGTTGGTGTTTATTTTCTGCGGCACTTCCGGCAGCAAGATGATGAGCGCATCGCTTGTCGCGCCGCTTTGCACAGCGCCACCCTGAACGCCGTTCGTGGCGGTCAGTATCAGCAAAGACGGCGGTGCTTTCGCGCCGAAGCTGACACAGGCTGCAAGCGAGGCTGCAAGCGTTGCGACAAATAGCGCCGAACGAACGGATTTGTTGGTCATCACGGTCATTTCCGGTTTCCGCCTTTTGATTTATAGTCGGGCAAAGCAGGCGAGCTCACCAATCCGCCGAGCCCTTGTTGGTCCATCCGCTCGGTCACCGACTTCAACGATACCGCTAGCTCACGCATGTCACGAGCGAGCTGGTTTACCTCGGGCAGCGTCTGCGTGCTCAGCGTTTCGATCGCCGGATTGGCATTGTTCATTGTCGTCTCAAGCGCCGCCAGACTGCGATTTGCCGCGCCCAGCGTTTTGCGTAACTCCGCCATCATCGGGCGTCCGTCGCTGTCGAGCAATTTGCTTGTCGAACCAGCGACTGCGGCAATCTGGTCGGCCGCGTCGCCGGTTTTTTTCAGCGTTATGCGCGCTTCCTTGACGGCGTCCTGCAAACCGGTGCCCTGCGATGCCAGCTGTCCAGTGACGCTTTCGACATTGTCGAGGATCTGCTCGATCGAGGCCTGGTTCTTGTCGGACAATATGTTGGTCAAACGCTCGGTCAACGTAGAGAGCCGTTCAAGCAGCAATGGCGCGTTGTTCAACAGTTCGCCGAGCGCGCCGGGCTTGGTCGGAATGACAGGCACACCTGCAGGGCAGGCCGAGCGCGGATTCTCTTCGGGGCATCCGAGCGGCGGCGCGCCCTTGACCGCGCCATCGAGCTGAATTTCCGAAACACCGGTGAAGCCAACACCGTTGATGGTCGCGACGGTACCGAGCAAAATCGGCACCTGTTTGTCGATCTTGATACGAACGCGGACGAACTCGGGGTCCGGCCCCCATAATTCGATGCTTTCGATCTGTCCGACCGGCACGCCGGAAAACGACACGCCCGACCCCTTGGCCAGACCGTTCACCGATTGCTGGAAGAAAATGTCATACTCCTTCTTAGCGCCGTCGCTTGCGCGCGACAGCCAGACGATAAAGGCCGCCAGCAACGCCAGCAGCAGCAACGTAACCGCGCCGACAATGACATGATTGGATTTGGTTTCCATGGCGGTTCTTTATGCCCCTGCTTTCAATCGCTTGTCCACGGCCTAATTCGCCGCTTCTTGTTTGGCTTTCGCGTGGCCGCGCCGCGCGGTGCGTCCGCGCGGTCCGCTGAAATATTCCTTGATCCACGGATGGTCGGTGGCGAGCAAATCTTCGATAGGCCCGACAGCGATGACCTTGTGGTCGGCGATCACGGCAACCCGGTCGCAAATGGCGTATAACGTGTCGAGATCGTGCGTGATGAGAAAAACCGTCAGACCCAAAGTCTCTTTCAACTCGCGGGTCAGATTATCGAAATTGGCGGCACCGATCGGGTCGAGCCCTGCGGTCGGCTCATCGAGAAACAGCAGTTCGGGGTCCATCGCGAGTGCGCGCGCAAGCCCCGCACGTTTCCTCATTCCGCCCGATAGTTCGGAAGGATATTTTAACGCGGCTTCGGCAGGCAGTCCGCTCAGATGGATTTTATAGCGAGCAATCTCGTCGATCATCGCCTTGCTGAACTCGGGATAAAATTCACGCAGAGGGACTTGGACATTCTCGGCGACGGTCAATGTCGAGAATAAAGCGCCGCCCTGAAACAAAACACCCCACCGTCTGCGGACGTCGGTGGCTTCGTCTTCTTCCTTGCCGATCATGCCTTCGTCGAAAACCCTGATCGTGCCTGCCTGCGGTTGCTGCAGCCCGATGATCGAGCGCATCAATACGGACTTACCGGTACCCGATCCGCCGACGACGCCGAGTATCTCGCCACGTCGCACATCCAGATCAAGTTCTTCATGGATGACCTGATCGCCGAAGCAGTTGGTCAGGCCGCGCACGCTGATGATGGTGTCTGTCGCCATGCTTAGTCCCAGCCAATATTGCTGAAAAATACGGCGAAAAACGCGTCGAGTACGATGACGAGGAAGATTGCTTGCACTACGGCGGCGGTGGTTTTTAGGCCCACCTGTTCGGAATTGCCTTCGACCTGCATGCCCTGAAAACACCCTGCCATCGCTATGATCGCGCCGAACACCGGCGCTTTGATCAGCCCGATATAGAGGTCGGTTATCGGGATAACCTCGCGCAACCGCAAGATGAAGGTGGCAGGCGGAATTTCGAGAACGATCCAGCACAGCAGCCCGCCGCCAACCAGCGACATAAGCGAAGCGTAGATGCCCAAAAGCGGCATCATGATAACGGCCGCCAGGACTCGCGGAATTACCAATGCTTCGGTCGGCACGACTCCGATCGTGCGCATCGCATCGATTTCCTCGGTGATTTTCATCGTCCCGATTTGCGCGGCGAAAGCCGAACCCGAACGGCCCGCGACCATGATCGCGGTCATCAATATGCCGAGTTCGCGCAAAGTAAGCCTGCCGACGAGATTGACGGTGAATACCTCGGCACCGAACTGCCGCAACTGCACAGCACCTTGCTGCGCGATGACAACGCCGATCAGGAAGCTCATCAGCCCGATGATGCCGAGCGCACGCACGCCCACCATGTCGAAATGCTGCACCACCGCATGAATCCGGAACCGGCGAGGATTGGCGAGCAGGATGAACGCTGCCTTCACCACTTGCCCGACAAAGCCTAGAAACTGTAGGAAGGTCGATAATGCCTCGGTGGTTGCGGCCCCCACCTCGGACAAAAACCGGATGAGCGGCGTCTGTTTTTCGACGACCGGAACATCATCCTCATCGACATTGCCGACCGCTTCGAGCAGCCGTTTTGCATCCGAATTTGCCCCGGTAATCCTGGCATCATGGTCGCGCGCGGTGCGGTAAATCAACCAGGCCCCGACCGTATCCATATGCTCGACACCACTGATATCGACTTCGCTGATTGGCCCGGCAAGTGTCCGAAGCCGGTTGTCCAGCCCGTTGATCGCCGCGATCACGACCCTGCCCGAAAAACGGATAATGCTGCCCCCGTCCGGCAGCTGATCTTGCAAGAAATCGGCAGGTTTAGCCATGCCCAGCTAACTGGCCCAAATCGTCAAGTTTCACAAGCCTATAGACTTTCATGGGTTAGATATGGCTTTAGGGAGAGGTGACCAAACGACAGCCCGTATTGATCGCCATCTATGACATGGACAAAACCGTGACGCGCCGCGCCACCTATAACGGGTTCCTGTTGCATATGGCGTGGAACAAGTCACCGTGGCGTTTGTTCCTTTCGCCGCTGTTGCCGGTTGGCCTGCTATTGTATTTATTGAAAATTTGGGACCGCAGGCGACTGAAGCAGTTTTCGCAGAGACTGCTGATCGGCCACCGCGTTTCACCGGCCAAATTCGTCCGATATCTGGAAAGCCACGCCGATCTGGTTGTCGGCAAGAACGTCTATCCGCAATTGCGCGCGCGCGTGGCTGAGGAAAAGGCCGCAGGATACCGCCATGTTATGGCAACCGCGTCATATCGGCTATATGTTGAGGCAATTGCGCACCGGCTGGGTTTTGTCGATGTCATCGCGACAGATCTGGCGACCGACAGTAGTGGCCATGTGCTGGCGCGGATCGATGGGCATAATTGTTATGACGCGGCCAAGCTCGACAAGGTGAAGGCGTGGATGGCCGAACACGGGTTAGTCCGTGAGAAATGCTATATCCGCGCCTATTCCGACCATGTGTCCGACGCGCCGCTGCTTGCCTTTGCTGATGAAGCCTTTGCCACCAACCCGCATCTGCCGCTCGCCGAAATGGCGAAAGCAAATGGCTGGGAAATTATCGATTGGCGCGTGCCTCAGACTTGAGCGAGTGCTTGGTCGAAATCGGCGATCAAATCATCAGCGTCTTCGATCCCGATCGACACACGTACCAGATTGTCGGTGATACCGAGCGCGTCCTTGCGTTCTTGCGGGACCGACAGATGCGTCATCGCGGCGGGGTGGCTGGCAAGCGTTTCGGTGCCGCCGAGGCTGACCGCGAGCTTGGCGATCTTCAGTGAATCGAGGAATTTGAAGCTTTCCGCCTCGCCGCCCTTGATGAACACCGAGAAGGTCGAACCCGCGCCGGTGCAGTGGCGGTTATAGATATCAAGCTGCCGCGCATCCTCGATAAAGCCGAGATAGCCGAGGCCTATAACCTTGGGATGCTGTTTCAGAAACGCGCAAACCTTCGCTGCATTTTCGCCCGCGCGGGTCATCCGCAGTTCGAGCGTTTCGAGGCTGCGCAGCAACATCCACGCGGTATTCGGGTCGCAGATCGTGCCGATGACATTGCGCATCGGGCGGATGATGTTGATAAGCGCCTGGTCACCCGAAACGCCGCCTGCGACCAGATCCGAATGTCCGCCGGCATATTTGGTCAGGCTATAGACGACCAGTTCCGCACCCTGCTTGATCGGCTGCTGCCAAAGCGGCCCAAGGAAAGTGTTGTCGATAGCGATGGCAGGCTTTTGATCGGCAGTGAACGCCGCATCGCGCGATGCGCGCACGGCCTCGACATCTACAAGCGCATTGGTAGGATTGGCGGGGCTTTCGAGATAGACCAAAGCGACTTTGCCGCCCTTTTCGATAGCCAGTACTTTTGCGCGTTCGAGTATCGCATCGATTTCTTCGCGCGTCGCGCCTGCGGGGAAGTCGAGGAACGAAACGCCAAACCGCGACAATATCCGCGCGATAAGCGTTTCAGTTGCAGCATAAAGCGGCCCCGAATGGACGATCACGTCGTTCTGGCTGACCAGTGCCAGCAACAAAGTCGCAATCGCCGACATGCCGCTGGAAAATACCAGGCTGTCATCGGCTTCATCCCAAACGGCAAGACGGTCCTCCAATATCTCCTGATTGGGGCCGTTGAAGCGCGAATAAACGAGGCCATCGGCCGGGCCTTCGCGCTTGCCGGTGATATGTTCGAAGAACTTCTTGCCCGCCGCCGCACTTTCGAACGCGAAGGTCGAGGTCAGGAAAATCGGTGGTTTCAACGAACCTTCGGACAAGGTCGGATCATAGCCATGCCCCATCATCAACGTCGATGGCTTCAGCTTGCGCCCGCCGATGGTTTCGATGTCGGCCTTCGGCTTGCGGCGCGAGGTGGGGGTGTCGATGGGCGGGGTAGAATCGGGCATGGGGAGAGGCTCCTTTGGCTTGTTGCGGACCCTATAACATTGCTGGTTGCGATTGAAACTATATTGCGTGGTCAATCGTCAGTGATCAGGCTTCGCTCGCGCGTTTCGGGCAGCAACAGCGTGGCGACACCGGCCATCGCGATGACCAGCGAGACATAAACATAGAAGAGCCATTCCACCCCTTGGCCCTTTAGCCATAACGCGACCATCTCGACAGTTCCGCCAAATATCGCGTTGCCGATGGCGTAGGGCAGGGCAACGCCAAGGCCCCGTATATGCGCGGGGAATAGTTCGGCCTTCACCAGCGCATTGTTGGCGCTGTAGCCGCTTTGCAGCGTCAACGGCACGAGGATCAACAGGGTTGCGACTACCGGAGAGGTCACAGTTTCGAGCGTCAGGAAGACGGGAATTGCCGCAATCGCGCCGCCAATGCCGAAAATCAGTAGCATCGGCTTTCGTCCAAAACGGTCGGCGAGCGCACCGAAAATTGGCTGCATCAACGTGAACCACAGCAAAGCCGCCGCAATGATATAGGTCGCGGTAGCTTTGGGGAAACCGACGGTGTTGAACAGATATTTCTGCATGTAACTGGTAAAAGTATAGGCGCTGAGGCCCCCGCCAGCCGACAGCATCGCCACCAATATGCTCTCACGCCGATGCTCTTTCCAGAGCTTGGAGGCGGTCGAAGCGGGCCGGTCGACGGCCTGGTTCTGGAACGATGGCGTTTCGGCCAGATTGCGGCGGAGCAAATAGACGCCGAGCGCGAGAAACGCGCCGATCACAAATGGCACGCGCCAGCCCCATGCGGTGAGTTCTGCCTCGGTCAGGAAGCCCTGCATCACGACCGCGACGAGTATCGCCAGAAGCTGGCCGCCACACAGCGTCATATACTGAAAGCTCGCCCAGAAGCCTCGATTTTTTCGAGGAGCCATTTCCGACAGATAAGTGGCGCTCGCGCCGTATTCGCCGCCGAGCGAAAGCCCCTGAATCATGCGTGCAATGAGCAGGACAGCGGGACCGAACACACCGGCCTGCGCGTAGGTCGGTGCGACCGCCAGCAACAATGATCCGCTGAACATCAACGCGACCGACAATGTCAGCCCTGCCTTGCGGCCCTTGGCATCGGCATAGCGGCCCATCACCCACGCCCCGATTGGTCGCATGACGAAGCCCGCGGCAAAGATCGTGGCGGTGCTCAACAGTTGTGCGGTGGGATCGCTTTTGGGGAAAAATACCGGCGCGAAATAGATCGCGAAAGCCGAATAAGCGAACCAGTCATACCACTCGACAAGGTTCCCCGCCGAGCCGCCGATGATCGATATAAACCTCGCCCTCGTTATCGCCAGTTTCGCTGCCATCAATCGTCCCCCAAGCCAATCAGCGAAATCTGCCGCCCGTAACCGGGTTCTTGCAAATGACAGCTCCGGCGATAGCTGAAAAAACGGTCGGGTTGGCTGTAGGTGTCTTCACCCAGACATTCGACCTTGCCGATGCCTGTCGCGGCCAAACGTGCAGCGACATAGCCTTCGATGTCGAACTGAAAATGACCGGACTTGCCACCTGCGAAAAAGCGTTCGTTTGCTGGGTCGTCTTCGGCAAAGCGCCCAAAGAACGCCGCATCAACCTCATAGCTTCTTTGCGCGATGCACGGGCCCACCGCACAAACGATCCGCCAACGATCAGCCCCCAAGGCTTCCATTGCTGTGACCGTATTGTCGGTGACGCCCGATATCGCACCCTTCCACCCGGCATGCGCCGCCCCGATCACGCCCGCCTGCTCGTCGGCAAACAGAACCGGCACGCAGTCTGCGGTTACGATCCCAAGCAATATACCAGGCACATTCGTAACCAACGCGTCGCCCTTGGGAGGGTCATCCTGATCGTTTGCTTCGGTGATCCTCACGACATCGGCGGAATGGATTTGATAAACGCGAGCCAGCTTTGCGCCGGGGAGCACGGCATTTGTCGCTAGACGCCGGTTTTCCAGCACCGAAGCGCGATCATCGTCGCTGCCGATGCCGACGTTCAGCCCGGCATAGATCCCCGTCGAAACCCCGCCTGTGCGGCCCATGAAACCGTGTGGAATACCGGCGAAGGCACGCGCTTTGATAACTTCGACTGCCATGAAACCGCTTCTCCCGAATTTCTCCATCGCAAGCCGCGAACCGCTTTGCAACCGCCGTGCTTGACGCAGCGTCATAACAACGCGAACTAACCTGCATGTCGGACCATATGCTGATCTTCGGAATGGGATACACCGCATCGCGCTTAGCTGATGCGCTGCGCGCGTCCGGCTGGCAGGTGACCGGCACGCGGCGGATGAGCGGCGGCGATGCGATTGCCTTTGAAGATCGGGCGGCAGTGTTGAACGCGCTCGATAGTGCGACGCACATCCTTTCCAGCGTACCGCCGCTTGCCGAGGGCGGCGATCCCGTGTTGCTGCAATATGGCGATGCGATCGGCAAAAGCGCGGTTGACTGGATTGGCTATCTCTCTTCGACCGGCGTCTATGGCGACACCGGCGGGGCGTGGGTGGATGAAAGCGCGGCGGTCGGGCAGGGACGCCGCACGGCAAGGGCCGATGCCGACCTTGCGTGGCAGGGCTTGCGCGACGATGTCCGCGTCTTCAGGCTGCCCGGTATCTACGGTCCCGGCCGGTCGGCGCTCGATCGCGTGCGTGAAGGCAAGGCGCACCGGATCGATTTGCCGGGGCAAGTCTTCAGCCGCGTGCATGTCAATGACATCGTTGCTGCGGTACGCGCATCTTTCGCTGGGCCTGCAGGCGTCTTCAACATAGCCGACGATCTGCCCTGTTCGCAAAACGCGGTTATCGAGCACGCCTGCGACATTTTGGGCCGTGAATGGCCGACTTTGCAGTCAATTGACGAAGCGGGCCTTTCAGCGATGGCACGTGGCTTCTATGCCGAAAACCGTCGTGTTTCCAATCAAAAGGCCAATCGGGTGCTTGGTTGGCAGCCAACTTATTCGAATTACAAACAAGGACTTGCCACGATTTCCGTAACGGAATGCTAAAAACCGGATTGACCATGGTGGAACATCGCGGTTAGCCATATGGTTAAATCGGCAACAGACCGGGTTTTTTAGCTGTTTGGGGAGACATAATTTGGCATCAATCGCTGCGGATCACATGACCGGCGCCATCAAGGCTCCATCGCTTTTGCTTGCTCTGGCGGAACTTCCCCGCGCTTTGATGGAAACAGGTTCGCTGCCGTGGGCGGCGCCATTTTTGCTGCAAGCGCCGAAAGGCGATGGTCACCCGGTGATGTTGCTGCCCGGTTTCATGGCTTCCGATTTTTCGATGCACGCGCTGCACCGTTATCTCGAGAAGCTCGGCTACGATCCCTATTATTGGGAATTGGGCCGCAATCTGGGGCACAAGGCTGTGGGTCAGGAAGGCGAAAAGATGGTTGCCAGGCTCGATGAAATCCACGCGAAAACCGGTCGCAAAGTGAGCCTGATTGGTTGGTCGTTGGGTGGTGCCTTTGCCCGCATGTTGTCGCGCCGCCGTCCTGATCTGGTGCGTCAGGTGATTTCACTGGGTTCGCCGATTACCGGCACCCCGAAATCGACCAATGCGTGGCGCGCCTATCAATATGTGAACGGTAAAACGCTCGACGATCCCCAAATGAAGGCGCAGGTTAGCGAAGGCCATAATGTGCCACCGGTTCCTTCGACCGCGATCTACTCGCGCAGCGACGGTATTGTCGCGTGGCAGAATTCGCGCGAACCCAAGGCGAAGACCACCGATAATATCGAAGTGCGTGGCAGCCATTGTGGACTTGGTGCCAATCCGGCGGTTTTGTGGGCGATTGCCGACCGTCTGGCGTTACCTGAAAACGGCTGGGCGCCATTCGAGCGAACGGGTGCCCGGACATTGGTCTACCCGTCATCGGGGCATTGATTTCAACCTGACTTTTTTGCCTTAGTCGCTTTTGACTTTGCTTTTTTCACCGCAGCTTTCTTGACGGGCGCTGCTTTGGTGACTGGCTTGGGCGCGGCCTTTGGCTTTGTTTCCGTTTTCGGCTTACTCCAGTCGGTATCGCGCAACGCTTCGAACGAATTCTGTAACGCCTGCGCATAGACGGCTGGATCGGGCATGATAGCGCGGTCGCTGGTGAACGAAATCGCGATTTCCGGGCCGTAGCTATAGATGGTGTTGATCAGCCCCATACCGTCGAACACCGGAGCCATTCCCATCATCCGCACCATCTTTGCCCCGGCAAAATAGAGCGGTACGCGCGGTCCGGGGACGTTGGTCGCAACGCAGTTGAATGCAGGCGAATGCAAGTTGGCGACGCCGAGCCGCGTGTAAAGGCGCGCAGCCAATCCTGAAAGCGCGGCGGGCATGAACTGGCTGTAATCGGTCAGCGTTCGCGCACCGACGGCATTGGTCATCGCTTTGGAATTTTTCACTTCCTTGTGGATGTAGAGCAACCGCTCGGCGGGATCGGCGATGTGCGTGCCGAGTTGCACCACCATTGCCGAGACAAGGTTGCCCAGCGCCTCTTTCTCGCCCTCGGCGCGTACCGAAATCGGTGCCATCGCGCTCAGGCTTTGTTTGGGTAGATCGTCACGACCCGTCAGATATTCGCGCAGTGCGCCACCGATGATGGTCAGGATTACATCATTGACCGTCGCGCCATCGATATGGTCCTTGATCGCGCGGATTTCAGCGAGCGGATAGACAACGCCGTCCCACACCCGGTGCGGCCCGACTTTGCCGCTAAAAACCGTCTGCGGTGCCATCCGCGCCGATTTGAGAGACACATCTCCACCCGCAATCTCCTTACCCAGACGCGCAATGCCGGGGACGGTGTTGGCCAATGTCTTGGCGAAGCGGAACGGCTGGCTGACCGAGGTGAACCATGTCCGCATCAGCATTTCGGCGAGTTTTGGGTCTGCCTCCGGCTTCCACGTCGAAGGCGGGACGTCCGAAACCGGTTTGGCCTCCATGTCGTGCACCGATGCGCTCAGTTCGACCCCCGACATGCCGTCGATTGCGGCATGGTGAACCTTCGACACCAAAGCAAAACTGCCCTTGGGAATGCCCGGAATATTATCGAGGCCCTCGACAATGTTGAATTCCCATAATGGCTTGGTCAGATCCATCCCGCGCGCGTGCAGCCGCGCAACCTGTATACATAATTGCCGCCAATCGCCGGGCTGCGGCAGCGCGACATGGCGGACGTGATATTCAAGATCGAAATTGGCGTCCTCGACCCAATAAGGGTGATCGAGATCGAACGGGACACGCACAAGTTTCTGCCGGAAGCTGCGCGCTTTATCGAGGCGTCCTTCGATATGGCGGAGGATATCCTTGAAGCGGACAAAGCCGCCCGGCGCGGTTGAGGGATCATAAATTCCGACCGATCCGATATGCATCGGCGTGTTCGGCGTATCCAGATAGACGAAACTCGCGTCCTGCCCGCTCAGCTGCTCCATAAGACTCTCCCTGCTTCTTTTTGGCGAGCCTAACGAGAGTCTTTCGCGAACGCGAGTCCTAAGCCTTGCGCGCTTGCATTGCGATCAGCAGGCCGATCATTGCGAACACAGCGCCTGCAATCGCAAGAGACGACCATTTGTAATTCTCAAAAACCGTTGACAGCGCCATGGCAACCACCGGCACGAGTACGCTGCTATAGGCCGCCTTGCCCGGCCCAATTTCCCGGATCAGCCCGAAATAGAGCGGGAATGTCACGACCGAGCCTATGATGCCGAGATAGAGCACTCCGGCCAGATAGGCCCAGCGCATCTCGACCACCGGTGGGCCGTGCATGGTCCCAGCAAAAAGTGCGTTCCCCAATGCCCCCCACAGCATCGACCATGCAAGAACAGTCACGATTGGAAACCGGCTGACCTTATCGGACGCCTGCACCACATTTGAAATTGATGCACAGATCACACCCATCAACGTCAGACCTGTACCGATCAACACCTGCTCGCCGCCCACCGGAGCTACCCGGCATTCCCGCAAGATAAGAAGAGCGACGCCAACCGTCGCAATAGCCGATCCCAGCCAGAAAGAGCGCGCGACCTTTCGGCCCAGCCACCAATGTCCGAGCAATGCGTTGGGCATGATCAGCAATGCGAACAGCACCGCAACCAGCCCCGAAGTGATGTGATGCTCGGCTGCATAGACAAGGTTGAAATTCAGCGCGAATTGCAACGCACCGAGCAGCATTGCCCAGCGCTGGCTATCGCGGTCGAGCTTTAGCGGCAATTTCATGACGCGCGCCAGAATGAACATGCCGATCGCGGCAACGGTGAAACGGTAACACACCGACCACACCGACGGGACGATGTTGATCTGGTCGCGGATAACCAGCCATGTCGACCCCCAGATAAGCGACACCAACAGGAACGGCAGCAATATGCGCGGCGTGAACAGGCCGGGTTCGGCCTGCGTGACGGTAGGGGGGCTGCTCACAGCGCCGCGATCGCCCGCGCAAGGGGCTTCACGTCATCTTCTGTATGATGCCAACTGGTCACCAGGCGCGCGGCACCTTCACCCCAGTCGTAGAAGTCGAAGCCCTGACCGCGAAGGGCAGCGGCTTCTTGGGGCATCAGCTTTATAAAAATCTCGTTCGCCTGCACCTGATGCATCAGCCGGTCCGGCGCGGCGTCGGCGATGATGCGCGCCGCAGCATTGGCGACCCGCGCATTGTCGAGCCATAAACCACCGTCCAGCATCGGCAGCAGCTGCGCCGCCAAAAACCGGCCTTTGCTGAGCAGATGCCCAGCGCGTTTGCGGCGATAGCGTGCGCTGTCTGCCATCGCCGGGTCGAAATAGACCAACGCCTCCGCGCTCATCCCACCATTCTTGGCAAAGCCGAAGCTCAGCACATCGACATCGGCATGGAGGGTGACGTCGGCGGGGTGGCAATCCAACGCAGCAACCGAATTGGCAAAACGCGCGCCATCCATGTGGAGGCCCAAGCTATGCTGTTTGCAAAGCGCCCCAAGAGCGGCGACCTCGGCAGGCGAATAAACCAGCCCGTATTCGGTCGCATTGGTGATCGAAAGCGCGGCGGCCTGCACCTGATGCACATCGTCGCGGATCGAACTGAGCAAAGCGGAAACCGTTTCTGGCGCAACCTTCGCTCCGTCGCCATCGACCAGCATCAGCTTGGCACCGCCGGTATAAAATCCGGGTGCCCCACATTCATCTACCTCGATATGCGCTTCGCGGTGGCAGATTACGCCTTGGTGGGGTTGGACCAAGGAGGAGAGAGCTAGGCAGTTTGCCGCAGTCCCAGTTGCGACCCACAACACCGCGACCTCATGGTCAAACAATTCGGAAAACGCTGCATCGAGCTTCTGGCTGAACGCGTCGCCGTCATACGCCGTGTCGATCTGGTTGGCATCGGCAATCGCCTGCATCACTTTGGGATGCACAGGTGCCGCATTGTCGGAGAAAAAACGCATGGAAGAGGCTGTCGCCTGCAAGACGGGCAAAGTCAATTGCAGCGATTACCTCACCGGCGTTGCGGTCAACCCTGCTCCACGAATGCCTGCTTCGGCGCACGATGCGTCGTCGGCGGGTGCTTCACCCGGCACGCCAACACCGTCCAGGAGATTTTGCCGTCGCTGGTGAATGCAGGGACACCGCCAGCAATGCCATTGTTCCGTCCGTTTTGGCGACCGCAACAAGTTGTTCGGTCTAAATTCCTTATCAAGATCAGGCTGCGATCAGCACACCTTGATAGATGGGATCTTCAAAGGCCTGTCCGGCGCCCATTGCAACGCAGATCAGTGCATCTTCAGCGATTTTTACCTGTAGCCCGGTTGCTTGCGCTATTGCCTCGTCAATACGACCCAGCAGTGCCCCGCCACCCGTGAGCGTGATACCCTCGTCGATAATATCCGCCGATAGTTCCGGCGCGGTTTGCTCGAGAGCCGTCATCACGGCACTTATGATTTGCGCTACTGGCTCGGCCAGTGCCTCTGCGATCTCGGCTTCGGAAATTTGAATCTCGGCTGGTCGCCCGTTCATCAGGTCACGCCCCTTGACGCTGATAATCTTCCCTGTGCCTTCAGGTGCCATCGCGCTGCCAATGGCAATTTTGACGCGCTCGGAGGTCATTTCTCCGATCATAAGATTATGTTTGCGCCGGATGTAAGATGAGATGGCGTCATCCATTTTGTCGCCGCCAACGCGCACTGAATTGCTGTAGGCTATGCCGCTTAATGAAAGGACGGCAACTTCTGTTGTTCCCCCACCAATGTCCACCACCATTGCTCCTATCGGCTCGGTCACAGGCAATCCCGCACCGATAGCTGCCGCCAGAGGCTCCTCGATGAGTTGGACCAGCGTGGCACCAGCATGGGAGGCGGCATCTCTAATGGCGCGACGCTCAACCATGGTCGAGCTGGATGGAACGCAGATCACGACATTATAGCGCCGGGGCAAGCGGCTTGGCCCACCAAGCGCTTTATCGATGAAATGCTTGATCATCTGTTCGGCGACTTCAATATCAGCGATTACGCCATCGCGGAGCGGGCGAATGGCCTGAATGTTGTTTGGCGTCTTGCCCATCATCAGCTTGGCCTCGTTGCCCACAACCTTGACCCGTCGGATTCCATCGCGCGTTTCGAGCGCGATTACAGAAGGTTCGTTAAGAACGATGCCCTTATCCCGAACATATACAACGGTGTTAACGGTCCCGAGGTCGATAGCCATGTCATGCGCAGCCGATGAGAACATACGGAAAATTTTCATATTCAGGGGGAAACGCCTTCATGAATTACGGGGTACAAGGCTTGCAGGGCCATTTAGCGACTTGAGCTTCTATCGAGAGAGCACCGCACGCGGGTATATCGAATGAGCGTCAATCAGCGGTGGTGTCAGGACGTTGGTTACTTAAGGCTGAACGAAATGCACGATGGCTATTTGGCTGTATCCGTTCGTGTCAGCGGCCTTCCTCGCTTGGAACGTTCTGGACTTGTAAGAGTGTCTCTCGCCAGCGGCATGCATATCTACTTTGGTGCCACGCTTTTAGGCCTCAGAGGTAATGGCCAAGTATTTGTAATTAAAAGGAAAATGAATGGTGCTGCTGGGGAGGATTGAACTCCCGACCTCGTCATTACCAATGACGCGCTCTACCACTGAGCTACAGCAGCAGCTTTATCAAGGTGCGGCCCTATGCGAAGCCTGCACATCATTGTCAAGCCGCTTGCGCCGTCCTTAACGATTTGGCATCGGTTGACGATGGCCAAAGATGTAGCGGACAGGGAACGGATCAAGGCCGAGCGGTTGCGCGAGGCGCTTCGTGCCAATTTGCGGCGACGCAAGGCACCGGGACGAGCAAAGACGGATGGTCCAACGGAGGCACCTGCCAAGCGCCCGTAGATTCGTCAGCTGTCGGAAATCAACGTGCTGACCTTGCCGCCAAGCGACCGTCGACCGTCCATCGTAACCTGGGTCAATTGGGATTCGCCGGCTTTCAACTGGCGTGGCGTCAGTCCGGTAAACGCCTTCAGTTCGCGGATGAGGTGTGACTGGTCGTAAAAGGCAAGGCTGAGGCCGGTATCATCAAGGCTGTCGCCACGCGCCAAGGCTTGCGCCGCTCGCAATGCGCGATATTTGCGCGCGAGTTTTTTGGGCGGCATGCCGTAATAACGTTTGGTAATGCGTTCCAACTGGCGCGGCGATAGGCCGGTGGCCGCAGCGAGATCGTCAACATCCGGGTCGATCTGCCCAAGCAGCCAGTTATCGACCTTCGTCGTAAATTCAAACGCCGCTGTTTTGCCGTGGCTGTAAATGTCCTGCGCGAAGTTTTTGCCAATGGCGCGTTGTGCCGCAAAATCCTGAGCTTCGATCAGTTGCTCCCTCAATACCATGATCGAGTCGCCGAATATTTCCCGCGCATCAATGGCCCTGTCGACGAAGTTGGCGGCTTCTTTTCCCATCAGCGCAACCCAGCCTGCGGGCAGCATTCCCCAACCAAATATCGTCAGCGGACACGATGCGACAGATTTAACTGGCGCTGTTGTGGGACCGATGATCGTAGCAGGATAGGTGGGCGCTATTTCGCCCGATGCGAAATGATATTCGCCAGTACCGCGCAGTTGAAACCGGAATTGCGCACGGTCGGCGCGTTCGATTTCGGAGAACTTGTCGCCCTCAAAATCGAGGCGATAAAAGGACGACACCAGCTTTTCCAACCGCCCGCCCGGAGCGTCATATTGCACATCGATCATTGCGTACCCGTTTCCGGGTTGACTATACGCAGTTTTTGTCGTTTTTGTACAAAAAAAGACCCGCTGTTGACAGCGGGTCTAATAGGAAAAAGAACTCTGCGTTTTGCAACGTAAAGCCCTTCGGGTCGCAAGCCCGTTATCTGCTTTACCCATAAAATTATCTTGCACGGAATCGTCATGGAAGCCGATATGATTTGACATTTTCGGCCAAATAAGAGTCTAAAAACCGTAACATACTGGAAAGTGACGGTTCTGTCCAATAGACGACCAAGCGGGTATCAACGAGATTGCGTCTTTGCCACGAGTCATGGATAGGCGTTTTCATGCTCTATTCGCTTATTCGCCCGCTGTTATTTTTGGCCGATGCCGAAAGGGCTCATTTGTTGTCGCTCGCGGCGCTGCGGACGATGCCGTTACCCGCTGCCAGCGAAAGCCATCCTGCGCTTTCGCAGACGGTCGCCGGGCTCAATTTTCCAAATCCCGTAGGCCTTGCGCCCGGATATGACAAAAATGCCGAAGTGCCGGTGGCAATCCTGCGCCTTGGCTTCGGCTTTACCGAGGTTGGTACGCTGACACCGTTGCCGCAAGCCGGCAACCCGAGGCCGCGTCTGTTTCGTTTGGCAGAGGACGGCGCTGTCATAAATCGTATGGGCTTCAACAATGACGGGTTGGGGGCCGCAACGAAAAGGTTGAGGACGCTCGCGCGCGACATCAAAGCAGGACCACTCGGAATTAATGTGGGTGCCAACAAGGACAGCATGGACCGCGTGGCCGATTATGTCGCCGGAATACGTGCGATGGCGCCTATGGCCGATTATCTGACCGTCAATATCAGCTCGCCCAATACACCCGGTTTGCGTGCGCTGCAGGATAAAGCCGCGCTGGACGGTTTGTTGTCTGCAGTAATGGCCGCGCGTGAGGGTATCACGCCGGTTTTCCTGAAAGTCGCGCCCGATCTGGAACCGGCAGATATCGATGACATCGTCGAGGTTTCGATGAAACACGGTATCGCCGCATTGGTCGTATCCAACACGACGATCACCCGCCCGCCGCTCAAATCCCGTCATGCCAGCGAAGCCGGAGGACTGTCAGGTGTTCCTCTGCGGGCATTGGCGCAACAGCGTTTGCGCGATTTTCGAAAAAGCAGTGGCGGCAAAATTCCACTCATCGGCGTCGGCGGCATTTCGTCCGCCGCCGATGCTTATGCCCGTATCCGTGCAGGCGCGTCACTCGTGCAGATTTACAGCGCTTTGGTCTATGAAGGGCCTGGACTGGCATCGGTCATCAACAAGGGCCTGGTCACGCTTTTGCAACGCGACGGTTTTGCAAGTATTGCGGACGCCGTGGGTGCCGACAGCTAAAGCAAGGCTTTGCTTCGTGGTTTTTTCGTCGCTAAGCAGGCAGATATGAAAAAACTTCTCTTCGCCTTCGCTCTCCTCGTCCCGACGCCGTTGCTCGCCCAGAATATGGGCGTAGCCTCCTCCGCCGACCCACACGTTACAGATGCGGGGATGGAGATGTTACGCAAGGGCGGTTCGGCGGCGGACGCGGCGATGGCAATGATGCTCGCGCTCACCGTGGTCGAACCGCAGTCGAGCGGCATCGGCGGCGGCGGTTTCCTGCTCTATCAGGATCAGGCCAGCGGCATATTGAGCACGATCAACGGCCGTGAAAAGGCGCCAGCCGCGGCGACCCCCGACCGCTTTCTTGGGCCCGACGGCAAGCCAATGGGTTTCCTGCAGGCGTTGCAGGGGGGCAAATCGGTCGGAGTTCCCGGCAACATCGCCTTGATGGCTGAGGCGCATAAGAAATGGGGAAAGCTGCCATGGAGCACCATCTTTAAACCCGCCATCCGGCTCGCCGACAAGGGCTTTGAGGTCAACAAGACGCTCGAATCGCGGCTCGCTACGGTGGCACCGCTCTGGTCGAAGTTCGACGAGGCGCGGAGCATTTACTGGGTTAATGGCAAGCCAGTGAAAGCAGGCACGACCTTCCGCAATCCGAAACTGGCGGCGACTTTAAAGTTGCTGGCGAAGAAGGGCCCGGACGCGTTTTACAGGGGTAAAATTGCGGAGCAGATAGTGGATGCGGTCACCAAAGCGCCGGTGAACCCTAGCGATATGGTGCTTTCCGATCTGGCGCAGTATCGCGCCAAAGAACAGGCGGCGGTGTGCGCGCCGTACCGTACCTATGTGGTCTGCGGCATGGCCCCGCCATCGTCCGGCGCGACCACTGTTCTGCAGATATTGGGCACGTTGCAGCGTTTCGACATCGGCAAGATGGGCAAGGACGACCCAAAAAGCTGGTTCCTGTTGGGGCAAGCGATGCAACTGGCCTATTCCGACCGCGAAAAATATCTCGGCGACAGCGATTTCGTCGATGTGCCCGTTGCTGGCCTGCTCGACCCGGCCTATCTCGCCGAGCGGTCGGCGCTGATCAATCCCGACAAGGCGCGCAGCGACTATCCGGCAGGTAAGCCGCCGGGCGCGGCAGCGCGCACGGCGGCTATTTCGAGCGAAGTCGCCGGAACCACGCATTTCACGGCAGTCGATGCGAAAGGCAATATCGCCAACATGACCTCGACCATCGAGGGTATTTTCGGCAGCCAGCTGATCGCTGGCGGGTTTTTCCTCAACAACGAACTCACCGATTTCACCTTTGCACCCGAAAAAGACGGCGCGCCGGTTGCCAACCGCGTGATGGGTGGAAAGCGGCCCTTGTCGTCGATGTCGCCGACTGTAGTGTTCGACCGCGATGGCAGCGCGGTGCTCACCCTCGGATCGGCGGGCGGCAAAAGGATCATTATGCACGTTACAAAGACGTTGATCGGGGTGATCGATTTCGGCCTTCCGCTCGACCGAGCAATTGCGCTTCCTAACATCTACTTCGGTGGCGGCGGGTTGGAGGTCGAGGAAAACACGCCGCTTGCTGACAAGATCGGGGGACTGACGAAATTCGGCCAGAAGGTCAAGGCTGTCGATCTCGGCTCTAAGGTCAATGGTGCGCAACTGACGGCGAATGGTTGGACTGGTGCATCCGATCCGCGCAGCGAAGGCACATCGGCTGTCCTCGACAGCAAGGGCAAAGTCATTGTAACCGCGCCCAAGCCGAGTGTGAACGCACCCGTAGAGAGTGTTGAATAAGGCCGAACCCGGATTGCGCGCCGCGCCCGCTGGCGCTAGCGTGAAATGCACGTCGGTGAGTTCGTAAATCGGACCAGAAGGCATCCAAGGAGAGCGTTGTGGCAGCACAGCTATTTGACGATTTCGACGACTTCCCCAATTTGGTGACGATGTTTTTGACACGCGCCCGGCAGAGGGGCGACGTGCCCTTTTTGTGGGCAAAATCGGGTAGTGGATGGACTTCAATCAGTTGGGCCGAAACCGCGCGCCGTGTCGCCGGGTTCGCGAAAGCGCTGAAGGAAATGGGTCTTGAAAAAGGCGACCGGGTGATGCTGGTTTCGGAGAATCGGCCCGAATGGTGCATCGCCGATTTAGGCATCATGGCCGCAGGTTGCGTGACGGTGCCGACCTACACGACCAATACCGAGCGCGATCATCAGCACATCATGAACAACAGCGCCGCGCGGGCGATTATCGTCTCCACGTCAAAGCTCGCAAAGACGCTGATGCCCGCTGCTCTGCGATCGTCGGAAGCCGAGTTCATTATCACGATGGAACCGCTGCCAGCGATGCAACAGGGCCAGCTTTCGATCCATCATTGGAACGATATGGTGCAGGGCACCGACGCCGATGTGGTCGCGACCGAAGCCGAAATGGCAACCGTCACGCGTGACGATCTGGCCTGCATCATCTACACCAGCGGCACCGGTGGCGCACCGCGCGGCGTGATGCAACAGCACGGTGCGATACTCCACAACGCCGACGGCGCGGCGACGGTATTGCGCGAAGATCTGGGACTGGGCGACGAGGTGTTCCTGTCGTTTCTGCCGCTTAGTCATGCTTACGAACATTCGGGCGGGCAGTTTCTGCCAATCGGCGTCGGCGCGCAGATCTATTATGCTGAAGGGTTGGAAAAGCTGGCTTCAAATATTGAGGAAACGCGGCCAACGGTGATGGTTGTCGTACCCCGATTGTTCGAAGTTTTGCGTGCGAGAATGATCAAGGCGGTCGAAAAGCAGGGCAAGGTGCCGAGCTTCTTGCTCGATCAGGCATTGACGATTGGCGACCGCGACTATTCGGGAAAAAAACGCTTAAGAGACGCGCCGATGCGGCTAATATTGTCGCGCACGATCAAACCCAAAATCCAGGCTCGTTTCGGTGGACGGATGAAGGCAATGGTGTCGGGCGGCGCGCCGCTCAATCCGGATATCGGGATATTCTTCCAGTCGCTCGGCATTACTTTGCTGCAAGGCTATGGGCAGACTGAGGCGGGGCCTGTGATCAGTTGCAATCGGCCACGGGTCGGCATCAAGATGGATACGGTTGGGCCGCCGCTCAAAAATACCGAGGTTAAAATTGCCGAGGACGGCGAAATCCTCGTGCGTGGGCCGCTGGTGATGAAGGGTTACTGGCGCAACCGGGCCGAAACCGCGCGCGTCATCCAGGATGGGTGGCTGCACACCGGCGATATCGGCCATATCGACGAGGCAGGGCGGATTGCGATTACTGACCGCAAGAAGGACCTGATCGTCAACGACAAGGGCGACAATATCGCGCCGCAAAAGGTCGAGGGCATGCTGACGTTGCAACCCGAAATCTTGCAGGCGATGGTGTCGGGCGACAAGCGGCCTTATGTCGTCGGCCTAATCGTTCCCGACCCTGAATGGACGCTGGAATGGTGTCGGCAGCAGGACATGAAATGCAATTTTGAAAGCTTGCAGGACAATCCCGAATATCGTTCCGCCGTCCGCGCGGCGGTCGACCGGGTGAACGCCGATCTTTCAGTGACCGAAAAAGTCCGCCGTTTCGAATTTACCGACGAGCCGTTCTCGATCGAGAATGGCGAAATGACGCCCAGTATGAAAATCCGCCGCCATATCATCCGTGAGCGTTATGCGGCGCGGGTCAACGGTCTTTACAAGGAATGAAACCCTCCCCTTCATAGGGGGCTTGGAGGTTCTGGTTCATTGGCGTTTTTCGCCCAAACCAGAAATTCGACATTACCTTGCGGTCCGGTGATCGGGCTGGTGGTCAGCCCGGCGACTGTCCAACCCTTTCCGACCAACCACATCTGAACCTCGTCGCAAACGCGCTCGCGGACGGTTTCGTCCCGCACCACACCGCCCTTTCCGACCTCGGCGCGTCCGGCCTCGAACTGCGGTTTGATCAGCGCCACCAGTTGCGCGTCGGGCTTGGCAAAGGTCAGCGGGCGTTCGAGTACCTTGGCCAGCCCGATGAAGCTGGCGTCGCAAACGATCAAGTCAACGCTTTCGGGGATATGCGTCTCGGTCAGTATCCGTGCGCTGGTCTGTTCATGGACGATAACGCGCGCGTCCTGCCGCAATTTCCACGCGAGCTGGTTGGTACCGCTATCGACCGCATAGACCTTGGTTGCGCCGTTGGTCAGCAACACATCGGTAAAACCGCCGGTCGATGAACCCACGTCAATTGCGGTCATGCCGGTGACGTCGATACCGAATTCGTGCAAAGCATGCGCCAGTTTGATGCCGCCGCGTGAAACCCACGGATGGTCGCTGCCCTTGACCGAAACGACAGCATCGCTGGCCACCTGTTGCCCCGGCTTCAATGCTTTAACATCACCGACCAGCACATGCCCGGCCATCACCAGCGCCTGCGCACGCGTGCGGCTTTCGGCCAACCCGCGTTCGACGAGCAACTGGTCAAGACGGATTTTGCTCTGCGCCATTGCAAGCGGCTAGCCTAAGTGCGCCGACTTGGCCATAACGGTAATCATGCGCACACGATTCCTCATTCTTGCCAGCGTACTGGGCGTTTCCGCCTGTGTCTCGCCACCGCCACCTCCGCTGCCTGCCCCGGCAACACCACCTCCGTCGGTAACCGTTGCCCCGCCGCCGCCTGTGCGACCGACGGGCGACTGGACCGATTGGCCGCTGGCGACGGGAGACTGGGTTTACCGGCAGGATGATCGCGGATCGATTGCACTATTTGGACCGTCGGGCGCGGATGCGCTGGTTACCTTGCGCTGCGATAAAGCACGGCAACGGATATATTTCTCTCGCGCCGGTTCGGGTTCGGGCAGCATCGTCATCCGGTCCAGTTCGACGATGAAAGAATTTGCCGGCGCGCCAACCGGTGGTGCACTGCCTTATATCGCCACCGAAATCATGCCCCGCGACGCAATCTTGGACGCGATGATTTTCAGCCGTGGCCGCATTGCCGTTGAAGTCACCGGCCAAATGCCATTGGCTATCCCGTCATGGGCAGAAATCGGTCGTGTGGTGGAGGATTGCCGCGCCTGAACTGGGGTTCGACGCTGTGCGACGCAGAACCCCAATAATTGAACTAAAAAAAATATAATACAAGTCTTGTTTCTAAAGTTTGTTTGATTCACTTTCCGAGTCGCGGAGGGCAATTAAATGTTTGAAGCATACCATTTTCCACAATCGAAAGGAGGTGATCCGATGTCTCATGGTTCAGTTAAGAGGTCGGACAAATCCGTTCGGGAGATCGGCTACTGACCCCAAACGGTCAGTAATGCCGACAATCGGCATGAACGCAACTTCCGGCAGCGGGACATCCGACCGCTGACCCATGTTTAAGGGCCGCTGGTGCAAACCCGGCGGCCCTTTTTCGTGCTGTCAGGGAACGGCGTATTCGCTGTCCCCTTATCAACCGGCTCAGCATAAATATCTAAAATGCCTGTCAGGGGACAGTTAACATCTTCTTAGCTCCTGTCTTGTACCTCCAGACACGGACCAACTAACCTGAACCTAATCCCGGGATATCCTCGAGGTTGGGGTCAGTCTTGCTATCAAGATTGAGGTGTTGAGCCGTGCGTCCACAAAGAAATTTTAATGAAGCCCCCGCTGCTGGCGCCAAAAATAAAGGCAATGAATCTCCGCAGATCCCGCTACCCGACAGCTATGCCGAGCTGCGCAACGAAAATTTTCTGCTGAGGGAAACCCTCAACAACATGACGCACGGTGTGCTGATGCTCGATTCAAACGCCCAGATCGTCGTGTGCAATGATCGTTACATCAAGCTATATAACCTTTCGAAGGATATTGTGAAGCCGGGATGCACGCTGCTGGCTCTGATAAAACACCGCAAGGCGGTGGGTTCCTTAGTCAGCGATTTCAAGAAATTCAGCAAAAACATTGTCGATACGATAAAACGCGGCGAGATCTCTACGCAACATTATACCACCACCGATGGCCGGATCATCCATGTCGTCACTAAACCAATAGCGGATGGCGGGTGGGTGGTCACCCATGAGGATGTGACCCAGCACAGACGCGCCGAAGCGCAGATCGCGCATATGGCGCACCATGATGCTCTGACCGATTTGCCCAATCGCGCGCTTTTCGGGGTGCAGCTTGAGCAAGCGTTGCACTGGATCACAGGTGACCAGCAACTGGCGGTGTTGTTCCTTGATCTCGACAATTTCAAGAACATCAACGATACGCTTGGCCATCCGGTCGGCGATGAATTGCTGAAAATTGTTGCTCAGCGGTTGCGCGGCTGCATCAGGGAGACCGATGTCATTGCCCGGCTCGGCGGTGACGAGTTCGTCATTGTCCAGACCAAGGTTGAGCAGCCTTCCGACGTCGCGGTGCTCGCAACCCGCATTCGCGAAGCCATTATGGCGCCCTATGATATTCTCGAACATCAGATCGTCATCGATACCAGCATTGGCATTGCCCTTTCCCCCGGTGACGGTTCAACGCCCGAGCAGCTGATCAAGAACGCCGATATGGCGCTTTACGGTGCGAAGGCGAGTGGGCGTGGCACTTACAGATTTTTCGAACAAGCGATGGACGCGGGCATGAGGGCGCGGCACACCCTCGAACTCGATCTGCGCAAAGCCCTCGTCAATGGCGAGTTCGAAATATACTACCAGCCGCTTGTCAATCTTGAGCGCGACGAGATTAGTTGCTGCGAAGCGTTGCTGCGTTGGCACCATCCCGAGCACGGATTGATTGTCCCCGATAAATTCATTCCCGTCGCTGAGGAAACCGGCCTCATCACGAGAATTGGAGAATGGGTGATCCGGACGGCTTGCCAGGAAGCGGCTGGCTGGTCAGGTGATATCAATCTTGCGGTCAATGTTTCACCGGTACAGTTCAAAAACAAGAATTTGGTGCAGGTGGTGATGCATGCTCTCGCCGCATCGGGGTTGCCCGCGCATCGGCTGGAAATCGAGATCACCGAGGCTATCCTCATGGAGCAAACCGAGGCTACGCTTGTGACCTTGAACCAACTCCACGCACTCGGCGTGCGGATTGCGATGGATGATTTTGGCACCGGCTATTCGTCGCTGAGCTATTTGCAGAAATTTCCGTTCGACAAAATCAAGATCGATTCGTCGTTCATCAACGGACTGTCAGACAAAGCGGAATCAACCGCCGTGGTGCGGGCCGTGACCGGCTTGGCAGACAGTTTTCATATGATCACAACGGCCGAAGGTGTTGAGACTGAAGCACAACTGGAGATCGTCAAGGCATTGGGCTGTACCGAAATGCAGGGATACCTGTTCTCCAAGGCCTGTTCCGCCAAAGACATGGCGGAGATGCTGAGGTCACGACGTATCAAGTCCGCCAAAGCGGCATAGCCATCGGGCAGGGCACTCGGAACTAGGTCCTGACCCTAAGTTGAAGCTGCCGAAACCCCCGAACTATTCCCCCTTTCGCGCGCCAATCTGTCGTTTGTCGAAATGTCGCTGGATTTACCGGCAATGCGGCTTACATCGGCATCAGCTTCATAAAGGATACTCCCTTGCAGTTTTTACGCGTTAGCTGGAAAATATTGGTGGCACTGAAGGACGGGCTGGTGCTCCTCTTGTTGTTGCTGTTTTTTGCCGGGCTGTTCGCGTTGTTGAATGCCAGCCCCAATCCCGCTGTCGTGCGCAAGGGTGCGTTGTTGATCACGCTCGACGGGAGGATATCGGAGCAACCGGCCGAGATCGATCCGGTGGCAGCGCTCACGTCGAACGCGCTGCCCGCGACCGAATATCGTCAACGCGACATCATCCGTGCATTGCGGCTGGCAACTACCGACAAGCGGGTAAAGGCGGTGGTGCTCGATATGGACCGCTTCATGGGCGGCGGGCAGGCGAGCCTGTCGGCTATCGGTGAAGGCCTCGATGCCGTTAAAAAGGCGGGTAAGCCGGTCTACACATTTGCCACGGCCTATACCGATGACGGTTATCAATTGGCGGCGCACGCGTCGGAAATCTGGATGGACCCGCTCGGCGGTACGATACTGACCGGTCCCGGCGGCTCGCAGCCTTATTTCAAGGGCCTGCTCGACAAGGTTGGCATCACCGCACACATCTACCGTGTCGGAACCTATAAAAGCGCGGTCGAGCCTTATATGCGTTCGGACCAGTCGCCCGAAGCCAAGGCTGCACTGAAGGCGGTCTATGACGAGATGTGGGGGCAGTGGAAGGCCGAAGTGGCCAAAGCCCGACCCCAAGCGCAGATCGATGCCATGCTCAGCGATCCGGCAGGTGCGGTCGAGGGTGCCAATGGCGATCTGGCCGCGCTCGCCGTCTCGACCAAGCTCGTCGATAAGTTGGGCGACCGGATAGCCTTTGCCAAATTTGTTGCATCCAAAGTCGGCAACGCACCGGATAAGAAAACCGGGACATTTGCCGCAACCCCGATGAATGCCTTGCTCGCAAACTATGGCCCACCGGGCGCTGGCAAAGCTATTGGCGTTGTGACCATCGCGGGGACAATCACCGACGGAGAGGCCGGGCCGGGGACGGCGGCGGGCGACACTATCAGCGGGCTGATTTATGAAGCACTCGACAAGAAGGACTTGAAAGCACTGGTCGTCCGCGTCGACTCGCCCGGCGGCTCGGTGCTGGCATCGGAGAAGATCCGGCTGGCGATAGCGGCGGCGAAGGCCAGGAAAATTCCGGTAATCGTGTCGATGGCCAATCTGGCAGCAAGCGGCGGCTATTGGGTATCGTTACCTGCCGACGTGATTTTTGCGGAACCATCGACGATTACCGGCTCGATCGGTATTTTCGGGGTGATCCCGAGCGCCGAGAACGCACTGGCCAAGATCGGCGTCACGTCGGACGGTGTCCAGACGACGCCGCTATCGGGTGAGCCCAATGTACTTGGTGGGTTTAGCCCTGCATTCGACCGTGTCGCACAAAGTGCGATCGAAAAAGGCTATCGCGATTTTGTGAGCCGCGTAGCCGCTGCGCGCAAGAAGACGCCAGCCGAGGTCGATGCGATTGCCCAGGGCCGCGTTTGGGCAGGCGGCACCGCGCGGCAGATCGGGCTCGTCGACCGTTATGGCGGGATGGACGATGCGCTGGCCGAAGCTGCGAAGCGGGCAGGGCTGAAAACCGACGGCTGGCATGCGGTGTACATCGAACCGCAGCCGAGCTTTGCCGGAACGTTGTTCGCCGGGCTGATGCCGAAACGCGCGTCGGCCGCAGCGCCGATGGACCTGTTCGCCCACGCGTCATGGCAGCAGCAGCTGTTTGCGCAGCGGATAATCGCCGATCTGGAGATGCTGACCGGCGTTAAAGGCGCGCAGGCACGGTGCCTCGAATGCAGTGAATTTGGCGGTGCGGTGGCCGCACCGAAAACTGATGGTAGCTGGTTGGCCGTATTGGCGCGGCTGCTTTAAGCCCTAACCGCGCAAATCAGCCCCGACGAAGAAACCACGCCCAGAATTTCGGGGTCTTGCAGCGACCGTGTGCGTCGTAAAAACTCGTCGATGCTGAGTTTGCGCATGTCGCCTGCGCGCAGTTTTTTCAGGCCACTCAGTTTGTTGAGCTGCACAAGCGACAGCCGGTCGACCATGCGGTTGGCCATGCAGCTCGCAATCGGCGGGGACAGCCCGGCGTCCAGCAACGCCGTGCGCACGCGTGTTTCGGGCGTGGCACAGGCGGAAAGTGCCAGCACTGCTGCTACGGCAACTACTCGCTTCATGCCGCATGCTCCTTGGCGCGCTCGATCGCCTCGACAATGACGCGACGCGCTTCGTCGGCATCGCCCCATTTGCCGACACGGACCCATTTTTCGGGTTCCAGATCCTTGTAATGCGTGAAGAAATGCTCGATCTGCTGCATCACGATTTTGGGTAGATCATTGGCTTCGTCGACATCCGAATAATAGGGGAAAGTGGCGTCAATTGGCACGCACAGGACTTTTTCGTCGCCGCCATGCTCGTCTTCAAGGTTGAGGACCGCAATCGGGCGACAGCGCACAACGCAGCCCGGCATGAAGGGCGAGCGCGCGACGACCAACGCATCCAGCGGATCGCCATCGGGGGACAATGTGTGCGGGATGAATCCGTAGTTGGCCGGATAGCGCATCGGGGTGTGGAGGATACGGTCCACAAATAACGCGCCCGATGCCTTGTCGAATTCATATTTCACCGGCTCGCCACCGACCGGCACTTCGATGATGACGTTGAGGCTTTCGGGCGGATTATCGCCGGTGGGGATCATATCAATACGCATGGGAGATTGCTTTCTTTATGTCATTTACGGCGCGGGGCGAGCAGGCGGTCGATCGCGGTTTCGCCCTTGGCCGTTGATTCGAGGTGCGGATAGCGAAGCCCGCCTGAATAAGCGATATCTATCTGATCGAAACGTTTGTTGCGTTCGATGAGCAAACGGACGGGCGTTTTGCCGTCTTTTGCCG
The DNA here is from genome assembly GCA_031406495.1 of Sphingomonadales bacterium. Lineage (GTDB taxonomy): Bacteria > Pseudomonadota > Alphaproteobacteria > Sphingomonadales > Sphingomonadaceae > Sphingorhabdus_B. Next base: position 84,653 of record JANOHL010000019.1, read on the forward strand.
CCTTTATCGCATCGGTCAGCCGGTCCTTGGTATAAGCCATACCGCCAACCGCCAGTATCTTGGCGCCGTTTACAATGTCGGCCTTGAACGCCGGGCTGTCCCAGAACACCGAGGTCACCTTGGCATCCTTGTCGACGGTGAGGCCGAGCGAATGTGTGAGATCGACATTGCTGCCCTCCTTCATCCGCTCCTTGTCGAAGATATTGGGTTCGTCCTTCCAGACGAGCTTATATCCGCCCTTTTCGAAGCCGGTGAGCGGCGCAGGCTGGCCCGGCTGGCGGAGTTTGTTATCGAGGAATTTGGCCCAGTCATAAGGCTGCACCGCGTTCAGCGTGCGCACGACCTCGTCGAAATCATAGGTCAGCACGCCCCAATCGGCATCGCGCACACCGAAAAACGCCAGCGCAAAATCGTCGAGCGACTTGGTGCCCTTTGAAAGCTCGCGGATCGTCATGTCGGCGGCGAGCCAGACCAGCGAGCCTTCGTTGTAATAATCCTCACCGCGTGCCTGGCTGGAGAAGGGCTTGGGCTTGCGCGCGCCGAAAATTGGGTCGTGCGTCGTATCCTCGACCGAGCGCCAGTCGCGACCCGGTTGCTCGGCGTAGAAACCGGCATATTTCGCCCATTCGGCGAGCACCATGTCCTTCGACTGCAGGCCCGATCGCGCCGCCAGCACCAGATCCCAGTAACTGGTCTGGCCTTCATAGACCCAGAGCAGATTGTCGCGCATCGGCGTCGAGTAATTCGGCGTCCACATTGTCGCAGGCCTGCGGAACTTGCCGTTCCAGCTATGCGTCAGCTCGTGCGGCAATAGCCCGCGCTCTGAACCATTATCGTCCCACTCGACAAAATAGTCGGTCTCGCGGCTGTTTTCCGAGCTGCGATGATGTTCGAGTCCGACGCCGCCAAGTTCCTCTGTCAGCGCGAGCAAAAATTCGTAGCGGTCGAAATGCTTGGAGCCAAAAAGGATCACCGCCTCATCGACCAGCGCTTTGTGCGCGGCGACTTGCTCGGGCTTGGCCTCCAGAAACTTCGCTTCATCCGCCCAGACGTTGAGCGTGACCTTGTTGCCCAGATCCCATTTGCGGTAATGCGGCCCGGCAAACATCGGGCTGTCGACCAAGGTTTCGAAGCTGGTCACATTGTAATCGATCCGGTTGCCAGTGGTTTTCGCACCATCGAGCGCGGCAACGCCGGTCCAGCCCTTGGGCAGTATGATCGAGGGACGAATTTGGATGGAGCGGGTGAAATGGCCGGCCGGGTACAGCGCGACCTGTTCCCACTGGACGTTCATCATTGCCGGAGTGATAACGATCCTGCCTTCCGAGCCTTGCACCGGCGAGGTAAACTGGAACTCGACATCGACCGAGGTTGCGCCGCCGGGCGTTTCGACATGAAAGGCATAGACCTCAACCGGGTCGCGCGTCCATTTGAGCGGGCGTCCGCCTGTGCTGATTTTCAAGCCGGTCATTTCGGCCAGCGCGCCACGCGGGCCGTGCTTGCCGGGGAGCCATTGCGGGTAGAGCAACACCAGCGGCTTGCCCGCTTCGACCGGAATGGTCTGCTTCACGCGGAAAATCGCGCGGGCAATGTCGGTGGCATCGACCTCAAGCCGCATCGGAGCAGACAAGGGGCGGTCTTCCGGTTCGGGAATCGTCGAGACAATCGGCACCGGCTGCGGCGCGCTGTTTTGTGCGCGCGCGGCTGCCGGGATTAGGCTGGCGGAAAGGGCGAGGGCGGTGAGGAGCCGCGACGTTTTGGGTGATTTCATAGCTGCGGTTTTGGCGAAAGGACCGATCTACGTCCAGCCTGTTTCGACCAACGAAATCCGTTCGTGTCGAGCATCGTCGAGACACCCATCCGGTGCGCATGACCTACCGGTGTCTCGACTGGGCTCGACACGAACGGGAAAGGGAGCGCTGGGAAGAAACAGATGTGGTTCCACTCCTCCAAAAAAGCCGCTAGGGCACCCGACATGGCGAAGATCAACACCCCGCAGGCCGTGCGCGGCACACAGGATATGTTCGGCGAAACCGAAGAACGGTTCGCGCATGTCGTCGCGACGTTCGAGCGCGTGCGGCGGCTATACGGCTTCAAGGGCCTGCAATTGCCGGTGATCGAGCCGACCGCAGTATTCTCGCGCTCGCTGGGTGAGGCGACCGATGTCGTGTCGAAGGAAATGTACACGTTCGACGATCGCGGCGGGGATTCGATCACGCTGCGGCCCGAATTTACCGCGGGGATTGCGCGTGCTTATCTGACCAATGGCTGGCAACAATATGCGCCGATGAAGCTATCGGTGCACGGGCCGCTGTTCCGCTACGAGCGCCCGCAAAAGGGCCGCTACCGCCAGTTCCACCAGATCGATGCCGAGATTATTGGCGCGGCGGAGCCTGCTGCCGATGTCGAATTGCTGGTGATGGCGGATCAGTTGCTCAAGGAACTGGGCATCAATGACGGCGTGACGTTGCAGCTCAATACGCTAGGCGACACGCCAAGCCGCGATGCGTGGCGCGCGGCGCTGATTGCCTATTTCAACGACCACAAAGACGCCTTGTCCGAAGACAGCGTATCGCGGCTCGAACGCAATCCGCTGCGGATATTGGACAGCAAAGACCCGGGTGATCGCGGGATATGTCACGCTGCACCGGTGATCGACGATTATCTCTCGGGCGAAGCGCAGGACTTTTTCGGAAGCGTGACCGCAGGACTCGATGCAGCGGGCGTTGCGTGGGAGCGCAATGCAAAGCTGGTGCGCGGCCTTGATTATTACCGCCATACCGCGTTCGAGTTTGTTACCGACCGGCTGGGGGCGCAGGGCACTGTGCTTGGCGGCGGGCGTTATGACGGGTTGATCGAGAATTTAGGCGGGCCAGCGACTCCAGCGGTGGGTTGGGCTGCTGGGATTGAGCGGCTGGCGATGTTGGTTGAAGACTTGGAATTTGATCGAAGTTCAATCGCGCTCGTGCCTAACAAAGAAATTTTCGTAGATTTAGGCGCTGAAATAGGAAACCATTTGCGGCGGGCGGGATTGGTTTGCCAATACCCCTATATCTTCAGGAAGCCACAAAAGGTCTTTGATAAATACGTCAAAATGGGAGTTCCTTTCGTTCTTGATATGACGTCGGCAGATGATGAAGATGGACTTTGTCACGTTCGAATGATTTTTGGGTCCGAACCCAAAGAGCGGGTAGTAGAAGTTGCGTTGCAGATTGAGAGCGCTTTGAGGGACCATTATCTTGTCGCTCCAGCTGGCGGAACATGGGAAAGTTCTACCGGCTGGGATATCCGCAGCCGTTTATGACTAAAATCACCGAAACTGTTGAGAATTGTCCTAAGCCCCTCCCCTTCAGGGGAGGGGTTGGGGTGGGGCTTGTCAGTCGAACGCGGTGTTGGCGTACAGGCCCCACCCCCGTCCCCGCCCCTGAAGGGGAGGGGGGAAGAATATGACCAAAATCTCCCCCCAACGTATCGCGCAGATTGAGGCGCGGTTTGCCGAGCTTGAGGCGCGGATGGCGTCTGGGCAGATGGACGGCGAGGCGTTTGTCACCGCGTCCAAGGAATATGCCGAGCTCGAGCCGGTGGCGATGGCGGCGAAGAATGTCCGCCGCCTGCGCGCGGAAATTGCGACGTTGGAGGTCATGGCCAAGGATTTCGGTGACGCCGAACTGCACGACATGGCGGTCGAGGAACTGATCGATCTGAGCTACGACTTGGCCAAGGCCGAGCAGGGTCTGGCCATAGCGTTGCTCCCTCGCGACAGCGCCGATGACCGGCCCGCGATGCTCGAAATCCGTGCAGGCACCGGCGGCGATGAGGCGGCGTTGTTCGCGGGCGACCTGTTCCGCATGTACACGCGCTATGCCGAGGGGATGGGCTGGAAGGTCGAAATGATCTCCGGCAACAGCGCCGATGTCGGCGGCTTCAAGGAAGTCGTCGCCGCGATCAAGGGCGTCGGCGTGTTCGCCAAGCTCAAATTCGAAAGCGGCGTCCACCGCGTCCAGCGCGTGCCGGTGACTGAATCGGGAGGGCGGATTCACACCTCGGCGGCGACGGTCGCGGTGCTGCCCGAGGCCGAAGAGGTCGATATCCAGATCAACGATGGCGACCTGCGCATCGACGTCTACCGCGCGTCGGGAGCCGGAGGTCAGCACGTTAACACCACCGACAGCGCGGTGCGGATTACGCATATCCCGACCGGGATTGTCGTCATCCAGCAGGACGAAAAGTCGCAGCACAAGAACAAGGCGCGCGCGTTGCAGGTGCTGCGCACGCGGCTGTTCGAACAGGAACGCAACCGCATCCAGACCGAAGAGGCAGGCGCGCGCAAGCTGATGGTCGGCTCCGGCGACCGCAGCGAACGCATCCGCACCTATAATTTCCCGCAAGGCCGGGTGACCGACCACCGGATCAACCTGACGCTACACAAGCTGCCCGAAATACTGGAGGGTGGGGGACTGGGTGAGTTGGTCGATGCGTTGATTGCCGAGGATCAGGCGGACAGGATGGCTGGGTTGGGGGAATGATGCTCTTTTACCCCCTCTCCCCTTGCGGGAGAGGGTAGGGAGAGGGGTCGCGCCGCGTCTGCGGCGCAAAAGATTCAAACTACCGTTGCATAATTTATTGGCTCGCAGACGCGAGCCGACCCCTCACCCGGCACTACGTGCCACCCTCTCCCGCAAGGGGAGAGGGGTTAGAACGTCGCTCGCACCATCACGGCAACGGAATTCCCCGTGCCGCGATCAACACGCTATACCAGTCGGCGCGGGTCCATTTGATTTTGAACGCGTCGGCGGTCTCGGCGATGCGTGCGGGGTTTTGCGAGCCGACGATCGGGATCGGCCGCGCCGGATGCGCCATGATCCAGCTATAGGCAGCCGCAGTGCGCGATACGCTGTGCGCGGCGGCGACGCCCGAAAGTGCTGCGGCGACGGCCTGCTCGCGTGGCGAAGTCGGGTCGCCGATCCGGCCCCCACCCAAAGGCGACCATGCGAGTACCGCCATGTCCATCGCCATTGCCTGATCGAGTTCGCCATTTTCGATGGTGTCTATGCGCAGCGCGGATAGTTCGGGTTGGGTCGAGACAATCGGGATGTTGCTAAACTGCGCCAGCGTCGCAATCTGCGACTGCGTGAAATTGGACACACCAAAGGCACGGATTTTGCCTGATTTGTGCGCGTCCTCGACCGCGCGCGCGATTTCTTGCGGATGAGTAAGAATGTCAGGCCGGTGGATTTGCCACAGGTCGATGCGGTCGGTGCCGAGCCGCGTCAAGCTGCTATCGATGGCTTTCGCCAGATATGCAGCACTACTGTCATAGGGCACCGGCGGCGCAATCCCGCCCTTGGTTGCGAGCACTATCCGGTCGCGGAGGTCGGGGGCGTCGGCAAAGACCTTGCCAAGCAACTCCTCCGCCGCGCCGAAATGGACATCGCCGAAGCCGTAAATATCGGCGGTGTCGAACAGGGTGATGCCCGCCTCGAACGCCGCATCGATCGCCGCTCGCGCGGCGGGCATTTCGAGTTTTGCAAACCGCCACATGCCCCAGGCAAGCGAAGAAATCTCTATCCCGCTCTTGCCGAGCATCCGCATTGCAGCTGGTGTTGAAAGCGTCATGCATTGCCCCCGAACGGCAACAGCGCCGCTGGAGCGGTGTTAGACGATATCGCGATGCGGGGAAAGCGAGGACGGGAGGTGCGAGACCAATAGCAAACCACCCCGTCCTTGCTTTAGTGGGTGTTGAACACCGAACCATATGCAGTCGGCGTGCCAGATTATGGATGCAACATGAAAACAGTCACTTAGCTGGTTACACCGCCATTAACTCTTTCCATGCTGTAAAGAGTTTCGACAAACCGCCAATCTTCGCGCACAAACGACGTTTACATCTGTAATCGCTTCGATTACGTATGTAGTCGGAGATTCGAAATGCAAGAACGTATCAGCGACGCCGAACTGGCGATCATGGAAATTTTATGGGAACAGGCGCCGCTGACTGCGACCGATGTGGCCTCACGGGTGCTGGATGATCGCGATTGGTCGCTGGCGACGGTGAAGACCTTGCTGTCGCGACTGCTCGCCAAGGCTGCGGTCGAGCATCGTACCGAGGGCCGCCGCTTCCTTTATTCGCCGCTGGTTGACCGCGAGGATTATGTTGCAGGCGAATCGAAACGGCTGGTCGACCGGCTGTTTGGTGGTAAATTCATGCCGCTTGTCGCGCATCTCGCGGAGCAGGAAAAGCTCAGCGACGCCGACATTGCCGAGATCGAGAAATTGCTGAGGGAGATGAAATCATGAGCGAGTCTGTGATGAGCATATGGGCGGTCGATAGCCTTTTGGTGACGAGTGCATTGATGGCGGCGGTGCTGTTATTGCGCCGTCCTGTGGCCAAGCTGTTCGGGGCAAGCGTTGCTTATGCGCTGTGGCTGATTCCTGCGGCACGATTGCTCATGCCGTCGCTTACCGGCGCGCCGGTTGCGGTTGGTGGAGGTGATCAGGGCGTGCGCGACGCGGTGCGTGAATCGATTCTCGCGAGCGTTTCCGCTGGTGAACCCGTTGCTGCTGCTGCGTCGGCACCCGGCATCGATTTTGCGGCTTTGGCGATAACCTTGTGGTTAGGTGGAGCCGCGTTGTTCTTCGTGATCCAGATGATGCGTTACGCGTCGATGCGCGACGACCTGCTCTCGGACGCCGATGACATTACGGTGATTGACGGTGTCCGCGTGGTTGCCTCTACACAGGTTGCCGGGCCGCTCGCCTTCGGCTTGTTCAAGCGCTACATCGCGGTGCCGCAGGATTTTGCCAAGGCTTACTCGCCAGCCGAGCGCGAACTGGCGATTGCGCACGAAATGGCGCACCATAAATCAGGCGATTTGTTCGCCAATCTGGCCGCGTTCGTGGTGCTCTGCCTGATGTGGTTCAACCCGCTGGCGTGGATGAGCTGGACCGCATTCCGCTTCGACCAGGAAGCCGCCTGCGATGCGCGCGTGCTGACCGGAAAAGGTGCCGAGGAGCGTGAAATCTATGGCCGAGCATTGGCGCGCACCGCTTTCGACGGGGTGCCGACTTTCGCCACCGCGCTGAATTCCCCCAAAACGATAATTGAAAGACTGAGGAGATTGACCATGAAGGACGCCAGCAAACAGCGCCGCTCCTTGGGTAAAGTCGGCATATTGGCCGCCGCTGCGGTAATCCTGCCACTGACCGCGACGATTGTTCCTGCAATAAATGCACAGGACGCGACGGTTGCCGAAACAGACAAGCCTCATGTTATCAAGAAGCAGGTAAAAATCATCAAGATCAACAAGGACGGCAAAAACGTTCATGTGATCAGCAATGATGGTGACGGCAAGGAAGTCACCAAAATCGAACGTGACGGCAAAACCTTTGTCTTCCGCACGCACAAGAAATTGTCAGAAGCAGAAGTCGAAAAAATGATAGAGGACGCAGAGGAATCACGTGCCCAAGCCGAAGAAGCATGGGGCGAAGCCGAGGAAGCCAAAGGCGAAGCTGACGCCGCGCGTGGAGAAGCTGAAGCAGCAAGGGGCGAGGCAGAGGCAGCACGCGGTCTCGCCGAAGCCATGCGCGTCCATGCAGTTGCTATGGCCGCTAATTATATCCCCGAAATCGACATTAGCGAAATCACCAAGAATTGTCGGGACGGGCAACCGGCGACCACCAATGTTGAGGGTTTCGACGGCACCAACAAATCACGCGTGAAAATCATAATGTGTGGTAAGGGTCAGGCCAAATTTGCCCGTTTGGAGGCCATTAAGGGCCTGCGTGAAGCCCGCAGCGAGATTGCCGCAGAGGGCGACATGCCACAGAATGTCCGCAAGGATGTATTGAAAAAGCTAGAAGAACAGATCCGCAAGCTAGAAGCCCAGGCGGACAAAATCGACTGAATCCTGATCGATACTTTCAGCTCCCCAGCTTGGTTTCGACAGAGGAGGGGCGGTTTTCTTGAGAGCCGCCCCTTTTTCTTTCTGCTCCGATAGGCCACATAGGCAGAATGAGCGATTGGCCCGACACCATCCACGCAGGCGAAACCGAGCAACATGAGCCGCTTGTGCGCCGTGTGCTTGCTCCCAATCCGTCGCCTTACACCTATACCGGCACGCAGACCTGGCTGGTGGGCAACGGCAGCGATGTCGCGGTCATCGACCCCGGCCCAAGCGGCAGCGGCAAGAGTATCGGCGACCCCGCCGACATCAACGGTGAAGGCCATGTCGAGGCGATCCTGCGCGCGATTGGTGATGCCAAGGTCACCGCGATCATGTGCACCCACACCCACCGCGACCACTCGCCCGCCGCCGCGCCGCTCAAAGCCGCGACCGGCGCGCCGATCATCGGCTGCGCGCCGTTGGTCTTGCGCGATGACGGCCCGCGCGCGGATTCGGCGTTCGATCCCGATTACGCCCCAGACCGCATCCTTACCGACGGCGAGCGCATTTCCGGCGACGGCTGGACCATCGAAGCGGTCGCCACCCCCGGCCATACATCGAACCATCTCTGCTATTCGCTAGTTGAAACCGGTGCTCTCTTTACCGGCGACCATGTGATGAAATGGTCGACCAGCGTGGTCAGCCCGCCAGACGGCGACATGGCGGCCTATATGGCATCTCTGCAAAAACTCTACGACCGCGAGGACCGCATCTATTATCCGGCGCACGGCCCCGCCGTCGAGAAGCCGCGCCAGTTGGTCCGCGGCATGATCGGCCATAGGCGGCAACGCGAGCGGCAGATCGTGAAGCTTCTGGAGGGCGGCGAGGGGCATATCCCCGATATGGTGGCGTCAATGTATAAGGGCCTCGACCCGCGATTGACGGGTGCGGCAGGCCGCTCGGTGCTGGCGCATCTAGTCGATCTGCAAAACCAAGGCCGTGCAGCGGTTGCGGGCGACCAGTGGAAACTCGTCGCATGAGCCGCGCGTGGCCGCCGATTATTGCACTCGCCATGTTGTTCGCTGGGCTCATCTGGTGGGCCGACCGCAAGCTCGATACCAGCCCCGAGACCATTGCAAGCGCCAGCCTGCAGGGCATTCGCGAACAGAACCGGCTGTCGGCCTTTGCCGCCAACTACGCCGCGGTCGTCACCAGCGAGCAACACCGCTTTGGCCTCAGCGCGAAGAAGACTCTGATCATGCAGGGGCTGGTGCGTTATGAGGTCGACATGGCGAAGCTCGGCGAGGACGATGTTCGCTGGGATGCCGCGACCAAGACGCTCAGCGTGCGTATCCCGCCGATCGAAGTCGCGCCGCCGCAGATCGATTTGACCAATATGCAGGAATATGGCGAGAGCGGTATATTGCGCACCCTGACCGATGCCGACGCCGTGCTGGACAGCGCCAACCGCGCCAAAGGGCAGGCCGAACTGCTGCGACAGGCCAAGGGTCCGTTGCCGATGCGGCTGGCGCGTGATGCCTTCAAACGAGCGATTGCGCAGAACTTCGAGGTGCCATTGCGGGCGGCGGGCATGGACGCAAACGTGCAGGCGTTCTTTGCCGATGAGCAGGGCGGCAAAGTCAACACGCGGTGGGATTATTCGAAGCCGATTGGTGAGGTTATCGGAAAGTGAGAATATTTAACGCAAAGAGCGCGAAGATTTTCAAGATGGCAGTTGGATGAGCGAAGGGCGTAATTTACACTACCCTCTTGAAAATCTTTGCGTGCTTCGCGTTAAATAATTTGCTCGCACGAAGACACGAAGCCACAAAGAGATTGAATCGAAAACTGTAAACCGGAAATATCTGGAGTATTTGAAATGAACGCCCCCGTCCGTGAAAATCTGCAAGGCGTTGACCTTCTCGCCGAGATCAACCGGCTGAAGAAGGAGCGCAACGCCGTCATTCTGGCGCATTATTACCAGAAGCCCGAAATTCAGGATTTGGCCGATTTCGTCGGCGACAGCCTCGAACTCAGCAAGCGTGCCGCCGAGACCGATGCCGATGTCATCGCCTTTTGCGGGGTCAAGTTCA
>JANOHL010000030.1:0-2292 GCA_031406495.1 Sphingomonadales bacterium
GTTCGTCAAGGACATGGCGCGCGAGTTTGAAAACGGCATCGTCGTCGCGGTCGATGCGCGCGACGGCTTCGTTGCCACCGAGGGCTGGGCGGAGAAATCGGACATGCCGGTGGTCGATCTCGCGCGGCGGTTCGAGGATGCGGGCGTTGCCTCAATCCTGTTCACCGATGTCGGCCGCGACGGGATGCTGACGGGGTGCAATATCGAGGCGACGGTCGATCTGGCGCGGCGGGTGAATATTCCGGTGATTGCGAGCGGCGGGGTGAAGGGGCTGGACGACATTCGTATGCTGGCTTTGCATGCGAAGGACGGGATCGAGGGCGTGATTACCGGGCGCGCGATTTATGACGGGCGGTTGGATTTGGCGACGGCGATAAAGATGGCGGAGCGCGCATGACCGTTCAGCATGCCATAGGCGTAATTGTTCTAGTATACTTGGCTTCGCACGCCGGCCTGGCAATTCGCGACTATCGCTTAGGGAAGGTGCAGGTCCGTCGTTGGTGGATAGTCCCTTGGTACGGACTAGAAAAGTCCGATCCGATCGCTGGGTCCATTGAGTTGGAACGTGACGATGCTCCGATGAAATTTTGGTTTTGGACATTGTTTCAGACATTTGTAATTTGCTGCCTTGCTGTTCTATTTATCTGGCTGTTGAGAGTACAATGACCGTCCGCATCCGCGTCATACCCTGCCTGGACGTATCAAACGGCCGCGTGGTGAAAGGCGTAAACTTTGTCGACCTCCGCGATGCAGGCGATCCGGTCGAGCAGGCGCAGGCTTATGATGCGGCGGGGGCGGACGAGCTTTGCTTTCTCGATATCGGCGCGAGCCATGAGGGGCGGGGGACGATCATCGATGTAGTCCGGCGTACCGCGGAAGTGTGCTTCATGCCGCTGACCGTGGGCGGCGGGGTGCGGAATGCGGAGGATGCACGAGCGCTTTTGCTTGCTGGGGCGGACAAGGTTGCGGTCAATAGCGCGGCGGTGGCGCGACCCGAAGTGGTGGCCGACATAGCCGAGCGTTTCGGCAGCCAGTGCGTTGTGGCTTCGGTCGATGCGAGGCGCAACGGCTCCGGGTGGGAAATCTTCACCCATGGCGGTCGCAACCCGACCGGCATCGACGCGCTCGAACATGCGATAAAGCTAGCGAAGCTCGGCGCAGGCGAACTGCTCGTCACCAGCATGGACCGTGACGGCACCCGCGACGGTTATGACCTCGAACTCACCCGGGCCATCGCAGACGCGGTCGATATCCCCGTGGTCGCCAGCGGCGGCGTCGGCAATTTGCAGCATCTGGTGGAAGGCGTAACCCAAGGCCACGCCAGCGCCGTGCTAGCGGCCTCAATCTTCCATTTCGGCCAACACAGCATCGCCGAGGCCCATGCGGCGCTAAGGGCGGCAGGATTGCCTGCGCGGACGACAAGGAATTTAGTATAGTGTCCCCGGAATTCTTCACCGGAATTCTTCAGGAATTTGGTATAGTGTCCCCAGAATTCCCCTGGCTGTGTCCGCTGAGGTCGGTTCCCTTGGGGAGGTACTGGCTCAGGCCGTTAGCATTCTCATTGCTGCCGCGCTGCCACGGGCTGTAGGGATCGGCGAAGGATTCCGGGGACACAATACTAATTATCGCCGTTGAGTTCCCGCTTGCAATGTAGGATTTCAACTGTCAGCATGCTTTTGACATCGTGATCCGCCCAATAGCTGCAAGGGCCTGCAACCAGCTAACCCGTCAACCAGCGTATCTGCGCCCCGCACCCGTTTCAGGTGAGACCTTAGTGTGACTTTCCGATTAGAAATTCCTACAAGAAACAGGTCGATTTGAGTGTGAACTTGTGCAGTTTTCTGCGGGTTTCTTAGCCGTCGTAAAACCACTTTTGTCATTCCCGCGAAGGTGGGGAACGCAGTGACCGGCAGGCCAATCCATGGACGGGAATGTCAGCCAGGGCGGAGGGTTCAGGCCATGGACTCCCGATCAGGTCGGGGTGACAAAGGAAAAGGGTTTAGAGCTAAGAAAATCTCTCACCTGTCCTTGACCCGTCACAAAAACTCCCTATCTGGGCACCGTTAGCACTCGGCTTTGTTGAGTGCTAACGCTCATTCATTGCCGTCACGCCGGGCTTTTGCCGGTGGCGGGATGGCGAAACAACAAAAGGAAGGTTCAAAAAATGGCATTTCGTCCGTTGCATGACCGCGTACTCGTCCGCCGGGTCGAGGCAGAAGCAAAAACCGCTGGCGGGATCATCATCCCCGATACAGCCCAGGAAAAACCGCAGGAAGGCGAAGTCGTCTCCGT
>JANOHL010000041.1:0-3003 GCA_031406495.1 Sphingomonadales bacterium
CGAAAATGGCACATTCTGGATACTGTCTTCATGGAAGAAGTTGAACCCGAACGAGCCACGGAATGTGTCGTTGGTATAGGCGAAGCGGGTTTCGTGGTTGAACTGGTCGCCTTTGGCGAACTCGGTAAATTCCAGATACCAGGCGGCCGAACCATCGGCGTCGAATACTTCCACTGAGTCGAACTTGCGATAGCCATTGACCATTGTCAGCGCCCAATTGTCGGCAAATTCCCAGTTCACCGTGTAGTTGGCGTCGTAGACATCGCGGGTCAGGCCCAATTCTTCCTGATACAGATCGGTGAGCGAGCGCGGCGAGCCGCCAAGGAAGGCATCGCCGAACGGATTGCCCGGGCCGGACGCGGTGGGCAAGGCGCGCGAAACGAAAGCTGTGCCGGGGTTGCGCTGGCGGTCGTAGGTCACGATGAGGTCGGCTGAAATCTCGTCGTTCGGCGTGAAGCGCAGCGAGCCGCGAACACCAAGCTGGTCCTGCCCGTTCAGATCGTCCTGGTTGGCGGCGAGATTGTTCACATAACCGTCGCGCTTTTTGTAGGCGAAAGCCACACGTCCGGCGATGGTGTCGGAGCCAAGGTTGAGGTGCCCCGTCAGCAACCGCTGGTCGAAATTGCCAACACCAGCGGTTACCGCTCCCGAAAATCCGGCTTTGGGCCGCGCTGAAATGATGCTGATCGCGCCGACCGCCGAAGCTGTGCCGAACAGGGTCGCTTGTGGGCCCTTGATGACCTCGATGCGTTCGATGTCGTAAATGTCCTGATAGGAGCCGCGCGAACGCGAGATGTCGACGCCGTTATAGTAAAGCGTAACGCGCGCTGCTTGCTGCGCCGAGCCTGAGTCCGAGGTGATGCCGCGAATGACGACGCCGGGGTTGTTTGCGCTCTGCTCCTGGATGTTGAGGCCGGGGACGTAATTGGCGAGTTCGTCGAGATCGCTGACGCCCAATTCGTTGAGGCGTTCGCCGCTCACGGCGGTCAGCGTCACCGGCACATCGATAAGACGTTCTTCACGCTTTTGCGCGGTAACGATGATTTCGCCTTCGAAGGCCTGATCGTCGCTTTCGGGCGTCTGCGCGAAAGCGGGCATGGCCACGGATGCGTATAGGATACAAAGGCTTGCAGCAAGATAGGGACGACGCATGATGGGAGACTCCAGCGATAGGGAAGACGGCCCTATGCGGAGCGGTCGCGACACTATTGCGAAGTCGACGCGGCAGTTTAACTGTTTAAATAAGAATGATTTTTGACAGCGACGAGTGCCGTAACGTCAATGCGCCGCGCCCCAACTCAATCCGGTGCCAATGTCGATGCCGAGTGGGACGGTGAGCTTTAGATCAGCGTTCGCCAGCAAGACTGGCCAGCGCGGCTTTTAACACTTGAAAACACACCTTTGCTGTATGCTCGTCGGGCACGAAGCCTGAAACCATTTGCTGATAGGGATGGATGTAATTTCTGAAATCTCTCAATCCGTGTCCGAATTTTTTAACATCTGGTTTGAGCAAATCAAGGTCGCTGGCTACGTCAATTAATTGAGCCAGGGTCCATTCGTGAAATGGCTTCGCATTCCCAGATTTGTCTTTTGGGCTGGCGACAGACTGGTTGAATTTAGCTGGGAAATTGCGTGCTACGCCGAGCAAAACACCCTCAAGGACGCTGCCGCAGAGAAAAATCGTGGACAGATAAGCCTTTGAGCTGAGCGTGGTGCGGGCTTCTTTTAGTCGCGCGTCAAGTATTGCGGTAACTTGATGTTCTAAAGAGATCTTTGATAAATCCGGAACATCAAATTCTTGACTAAGGAATCCTGCTTCAGTCGTAGTGGCCGTTGCTTTGCCCGCATTACCTCCAGATATGCGAGCAACAATCTGTTTGCATTTTTCAAGCGTCACCGTGCTGGCCGCTGTATCGGCAATCTCACAACGCACTTCATACGATGAAAGAAGTTCCGCTAAAACTGGTCCCACAATCTCGTCAGGCTCGAGTTGCCAAAATGCTCTCATTTTCTTTGCTTTGGACGAACCGTTAACCTGATATTTTTGGCCATGGATATCTACCCCAAAGTCATTGAAAAACTGCCCGAATGTCGCGTCAGCATAATCAAGAACATAACCGGTTTCCATGCCAAACAGCTTTTCAAAATAGCGCTTTTCTGTGTCTGTAAGGCTACTCATTAATGCGCCGCGCCCCAGCTCAAACCTATGCCGATATCGATGCCGAGCGGGACGGTGAGCTTGATGACCGGTTCCGCCGCGCTGGCCATGACCTGACGGATGATCTCGCTTGCGGCCTCGACATCGCCCTTGGGCAGTTCGAAAACCAGTTCGTCATGTACCTGAAGCAGCATTTTCACATTGGGTAATCCAGCTTCGGCTAGCGCCGGACCCATGCGGACCATTGCGCGTTTGATGATGTCGGCGCTGGTGCCCTGGATCGGCGCATTGATCGCGGCGCGCTCGCTGCCCTGCCGTTCATTGGGGTTGGAGGCGTTGATGCGCGGGAACCACGTTTTCCGCCCGAACAAGGTGGTCGAATGGCCGCGCTCTTTCACCTCGGCGAGCGTGTCGGTGATATAGTTGGAAATGCCGGGGAAGCGTTTGAAATAGGTGTCGATCATCGACTGCGCTTCCTCGGGACTGGAATCCAGCCGCTTGGACAGGCCCCAGCGTGAGATGCCGTAGAGGATCGAGAAGTTGATCGTCTTCGCCTTCCCGCGCGTGTCGCGGTTGACCTCGCCGAACAGTTCCATCGCAGTGCGCGCGTGGATGTCCTCGCCCTGCTCGAACGCTTCGCGCAGCGGGCCTACATCGGCCATGTGCGCGGCAAGGCGAAGCTCGATCTGGCTGTAGTCGGCGGCAAGGATGACATTGCCGGGTTCGGCGATAAAGGCATCGCGGATCTGTCGTCCGGTTTCGGTGCGGATCGGGATATTCTGCAGGTTCGGATCGGTCGATGACAGCCGCCCGGTTTGCGCGCCGACTAAGCTGTAACTGGTGTG
>JANOHL010000067.1:0-2519 GCA_031406495.1 Sphingomonadales bacterium
CAAACAGCTAGAGGTGTGCGGCGAAGCGCCGTTCTACACGCTCGGGCCGCTCACCACCGACATCGCGCCGGGTTACGATCATATCACCAGCGGCATCGGCGCCGCGATGATCGGCTGGTACGGCACGGCGATGCTCTGCTACGTCACGCCCAAGGAGCATCTGGGCCTCCCCGACCGCGACGATGTGAAGGTGGGCGTGGTGACCTACAAGCTGGCGGCGCACGCGGCGGACCTCGCCGAGGGCCACCCGGCGGCGCAGGTCCGCGACGATGCGCTGAGCAAGGCGCGGTTTGAGTTTCGCTGGCGCGACCAGTTCAACCTCAGCCTAGACCCCGACACGGCGGAACAATATCACGACCAGACGCTACCAGCCGAGGGCGCAAAGACCGCGCATTTCTGCAGCATGTGCGGGCCGAGATTCTGCTCGATGAAGATCAGCCAGGAGGTGAGGGAGTTTGCGCGGTTGCAGAACCAGGAGGCTGAAGGCTTTATTGCCGCCGACTTGTCCGCCGGAGTTTTAACGGAGGCGGAAGCCTTGGCGAAGGCTGAAGAGGGTATGGCCGAGATGAGCAAGGTCTATGACGAGACGGGGCGCGAGCTCTATATGGGTGCAGGCGACCGCGAGCATGATTGAGGGCATATTATTTATGCGGCAGATTTTTTCATGACTGAAATCTCGATCAAGGCTGCGGAGTCGGCCCACGGAATTGCCTGCTCGCATGAACTTATGGAAAACGGCGAGCGGCGATTTCGACTTAGAAAAAGCGATGGCACTGCCTACATTCGCACCGAAGCATCGACATCGGGGGGATGGCAACGAAGCCACTATCACGCGTCGGTACAAGAGACGTACATAGTCCAAAAGGGCTGGATGGCATTTGCGGAACTGATCGAGGATGCACTCAGCCTGAAAATTTATAGAGAAAATGAGTCCGTCACTAGTCGTCCAAATGTGATTCACAATGTCTACCTGCCCAGCGAAGCAGTCATTCATACCGTTAAGCACGGAGTTGCCGATGGCGACGACCGGATAACAGGACCCGAAACTCTTGCGTTCGACAAGGTCACTAACGCCTTGATTTCTGAGGTCGACGTTAGAGCAAGAGCAATCCTGCCACGAACGAAGCGCGACGAGTATGGTGATACCTATCGGCACTTCGATACCCTAATTTGGCAGGTGCCAGCATGGTCAACGGCCGTCTTTGCATTTTCAATTCAGGCAATTGCTCAGATTTACAGCACGCCGCTTGTTGGGAGGCCGTGGATCGTTCCGACCGTCGCAGCGATTTCCTCTATTTTCTTGTTCTGTTTTGCACTGGTGCTTGCGCGCTTCAGAGTTCATCAGCAGGCCTTCAAATCGCGCAAAAACACCCGCTGGTGGCACTCGGGCACAACCGCTATGCAAGGACTCGTTTTGGCAGAAGCGCTTCTTTTACTCGCAGTGGTTGCACTTTCATTGGGTATTTCAATCAAATGCGTTGTGATAACGGGCGTGATTTCGTTTCTAGCTTTTTCGTTGTTGACGGAGCGATTGATTCGACACTGAGTTCTGGGCACCCAGTTCTGAAGACACTATACTAATTTGGTCTAAAGCACTTGCGTAACAGCCTTACTCGAGCCATTTCCTTCAGGATGAACCGGTTTATCTCGCTATTTATCATCGTGTTCTCGGAATTTCGCAAAATTCAGAACGGCATTAACTTCATATCTCGCAACGCGTAAAAGCGCGCCCGCAGCGTCTCGTCTAGCGCAGCAAGTCCTTCGCCGTTGTTGAGATACTCGGAGTACCTGTGGTGCTGAAGGTCAAAAGGTATGTCTTGAGCTACTTGAGTGATTGGGACGACATGTTTGCCCAATGTGTGAGCGATTCCAGCCTCGTAAAATACATTAGCGTTCTTGCCCGTAAAATCGCAGACGACAATCTGCGCTTTGAAAATCAAACTGAAAACGTCTTGAATAACAGACGTATGCTCCCAAATGTCCTTTGCTCTAAGGCAACGAAATCCTCGGTACGAAGCGGCAGACTTAATCGAGTTAAATACGGCTTCAAATTGCGGCGCAAACGGAGACATGACCGCGATTAGGTCATGTTCTGTGCCACCATCCGGCACCTCGAACACACTGGGCTTAAAGGTGAGTGAACGGTTCTTGCTTGGCGCCGTTGAGATCATTTCGCTTGTTCCGATAGCTTCGTCCGGTGACCCATAAGTCTCGACAATAAACTCTTCGATGATCCGGACGTTATCGGGGTCGCGTTCGGCAATGGCAAAGATGACGCCGTGAGCATTGCCTGAGTAATCAGGATCATTGAAGCTCAGACTACGAAGCAAGCGATCATGATTTGCAACTACGTCGGTGGCGTTGGTGTAAGCAGCCAAAGCCTGCCAGTCACCGCCGTTGAAGTTCTTCACGGCCAGCTTAGTCAGTTGAATAAGGCGCTTACGATCATCGCCACTTAATTCGTGCCGAAACATGAAATCCCCA
This sequence comes from Sphingomonadales bacterium, assembly GCA_031406495.1. GTDB lineage: Bacteria > Pseudomonadota > Alphaproteobacteria > Sphingomonadales > Sphingomonadaceae > Sphingorhabdus_B. The sequence goes on from JANOHL010000067.1 coordinate 2,485, forward strand.
AAGTTGCAGAATCAACCGATAGGGTAGCATTGTTG
>JANOHL010000068.1:0-37828 GCA_031406495.1 Sphingomonadales bacterium
TCGATTTTGCCGGTTTCATCGATGTGCCTTTGCCAGAAGATGTCCCCGCGCTTGGCCGTTGGCACGCCCGGGTGTCGGCGCGGCCCAGCGCGCAGGCCTAGGCTTCGTGCAGCCCTCTTAGCGCGGTCGCCAGCATTTCGAATTCTTCGCGACGCGGGCTGTTGGTGCGCCAGATCAGCGCAATCTCTCGGCTAGCATGTTCGGCGTTCAGGGGTCGTGCCTGAACATCGGTGCCGTCCAGTAGCCCCGCTTTCACCGCCATTTCGGGGATCAGCGTCAGCCCCAGCCCATTATCCACCATCTGGACCAGCGTGTGCAGCGACGTCCCGATCATTGTGGCCGACGCGCGCAGCTCCGGTCGGTTGCAGGCGGCGAGCGCATGGTCTTTCAGACAATGGCCATCGACCAGCAGCAGCAGCTTGCTCTCGTCGATCAGCTCGGGCTTGATGCTGTCGGGCGGGTCGCGCGGGTCGTCTTTCGGGAACGCCACATAAAGGCCGTCATCGAACAGATGCGCCTTTTCGACATCACCCGCCGCGAACGGCAAAGCGAGCAGCACGCAATCGACCTGGCCGTGGTGCAACGCCTCGCATGCCGCAGCGCTCGCCTCCTCGCGCAGATATAGCTTGAGATCGGGATATTGCTTGCGGAGCGCCGGAAGCAATTTGGGCAGCAGGAACGGCGCGATGGTCGGAATGACGCTCATCCGCAATTTGTCGGCCAGCGGCTTGCCAGCGGAGCGCGCCATTTCTGCCAGTTCCTCCGCTTCCCGCAAAACCCGATGCGCCTTCGCCACCATCTTATTGCCCAAAGGGGTGAAGCGGACCACGCGGCGGGTACGCTCGACCAGCATCAAACCGAGCAACGATTCAAGCTCTCGGATGCCTGCCGACAGCGTCGATTGGGTCACAAAGCTGGCATCGGCTGCTTTGCCAAAATGGCCGTGCTCTTCCAGCGCGACCAGATATTGCAACTGTTTCAACGTAGGGAGGTAGGTACTCATAAATCGGCCTTGTGAATATAAGTTGCGCTTATAATCGATTTTGCCGATTTTAACCAGCATTTTTCGGGTCGGTTGCGCTCTGCCACTGGAAATCTTGTAACTTATTGCTTAGCTTGTCCGTAACGCACAAAGTCGGACAGGCCGAAAGCAGGGTCAGCTATGTTTATTTCTTCGCTCGTTGAATATCTGGATTCGATTAAGGCGCGCGATCCTGCGCCGCGATCGCGTTGGGAGATACTGCTATATCCGGGCGTTCTTGCGGTTGCCCTGCACCGTGTGGCGCATTGGCTTTATCGTGGGCAGATGTTTTTCCTCGCCCGGTTCGTGAACCACTTTGCCCGGTTGTTCACCGGTATCGACATTCACCCCGGCGCGAAAGTCGGCAGCAATTTTTTCATCGATCATGGCTTCGTCGTGATTGGTGAGACCGCCGAGATTGGTGACAATGTCACGATGTACCAATGCGTTACCCTGGGCGGTACCAACCCGACCAACGGCACTGGCGGAAAACGGCACCCGACGATCATGGACGATGTTATCATTGGATCGGGCGCGCAGATATTGGGTCCGATTACCGTCGGTGAACGTGCGCGCATCGGCGCGGCGGCGGTGGTAACCGACGATGTGCAGGCGGGTGCGACAATGGTCGGGCAGAAGGCGCGCTCGACCTTGGTAAAGGCTGAAACCTACGCCCGCGACTTCATGCCATATGGCACACCGTGCCGCGAGATTTTCGATCCGGCGACACAAAGCCTTGAAATACTCCAGTGCGAGGTCGAAACGCTGCGTAAAAGGCTCGGCGAACTGCTGGCCGAACGCGACGCCGCGCCTTTGGATACGCCCGCGCCGCGCAAGACAGCCAAGGGAAGCAAGAGCGCTTGAGCGCGGTAATAACCCCATTCCCTACGCCCAACCGGTTGCGTCAGATCGGGTTTGACCGGCATGAACTCACTCAGATACTCAACCTCTACGGTCGCATGGTCGCGGCCGGAAACTGGCGCGATTATGCAATCGATCTCGGCCGTGATGCGGCCGTATTCAGCGCATTCCGTAGAGCCGCCGAACGGCCGGAATACCGCATTGAAAAACGCCCTGATCTGCGCCTGAAGCAGGGCATGTGGGCGTTGGTGGGTGAGGGCGGAACAATATTGAAACGCGGCCACGATTTGGGGCCGATACTGGCACCGGTCGAGCGTAAGCTTATGAAATTGGTGGCAGGATAACGAAAACGGGGACAGCGAATAACGCTGCCCCCGATGGACCTAAGCCGTTGTCAGATGCGTTACCGGCAATTTCATCTGTAGGTCGCCCGGTAGCTTGTCGACCACAAACCGGCGGATCGGGCCCCAGAATGCCGACAGGCTCAGCAAGGCCGAACCGATGACCAACGCGGTCAGCGCGACATTCAATTCGACCACGCCGAACTCGCGGAACAGGAATGTGAGTGCGAACAGCACATAGGCCAGTGCCGACACCAGCATAGCGCGACGATCGACCGCCAAAGCGACCAACCCCATCGCGATGTACACACCGACGACGCCGAACGCGGCACCGGCACCAATCGCATCGCCATCGGTCACGCCGAGCATCCAGAACAGCGGATGCGCAATCATCGGCGCCGCGAGCAAATGCAACCAGAACGCGACATCGCTGCGCCGTGTTTCGCGCGCCCGGTCGGACATATCCCAACGCATTGCGAAGGCGAAGACGGCCAGCCCTGCGATCAATATGATCGCCATTGCGGCTTCTTCGCGTGCCGCGTCGGACGGATTTATTGCAGCCAGTATGGCAGCAACAATTGTCGCCGCTACGGCGGCGGTTCCGGCAGCAATGGTGATCGGCACATTGAACCGGCGCCAGTGCAGCCATGTCGCAAACGCAGTTACCAACGCAACCGCACCAACCATCAAAGTTCCCGCACGACCACCAAGATCGTCGCCAAAGGAGTTTTCAATGCCCGCAATCTGAGCCCCGGCAACGCCGCCGGTGAAGGCAAGCAAGAGCACGATGGACGGCAACGCCATACGGCGTTTCAGCGTGAAGAACTCGGCGAGACCCCAGGCCGTTGCAGCAACCAAAACGCCCGCCAGCGCATCGGTGACCGATTGGCCTATGCCCGCGACAGCGACCAGCAGGATGATCGCTGCGATGGTGACGAATATGTCGTTGAAGCCGGTGACGAGACGGAAATGTTCCTCGTCGGCCGCCGGGGCTGTGCGCATGCCGGTCACATGCGCGCGCAAGGCATCGGCGGCGTCGCGCGGTAAAACACCCGCTTCGACCGCCGATTGCAGATCGCTTTCACTATACATTATTGCATCCTCCTGTTTCCCAAACTGGAGCGATGCTAGGCGAAGTGTGTTATGCTGTCAATACAGCTGCAATGAGCGTTAACCCAGCGCCTGTAAAGCCTTCATCACCGCAACCGATTGCTCGCTACCTGACTGTGGCACGATTTCGCCGCTCCGATCTACGATCTTGTCCCAAGCGGCGGCAAAGCCTTCCACCGTGCGATCGTCTTGCCGCAACGCAACGCCGGGGGTCATCGTGACATAAGCTGCATGATAACCACCACCGCCCGCGCCGATGATCATGTTGGTCGGCGCGTCCTCGCTAACGAGGTAAAGTGCTGCAGGTACAACATTCTCCGGTGTAAACTGTTCGAACAATCCCTCAGGGAAAATGTCGGCGGTCATCCGCGTGCCAGCCACCGGCGCAATCGAGTTGACCCGGATATTGTACTTCGCGCCCTCCAGATGCAGCGTCTTGGTCAGGCCGGCAAGGCCCAGCTTGGCCGCGCCGTAATTGGCCTGGCCGAAATTGCCGTATAGCCCGGTCGACGATGTCGTCATCAGGATGCGGCCATAGGCCTGCTCGCGCATCATGTCCCACACCGCCTTGGTGCAGTTGGCCGAACCCGAGACATGCACCTTCATCACCAGATCGAAATCGACAGGCTCCATTTTGGCAAAGCTCTTGTCGCGCAATATGCCTGCATTGTTGATCAAAATGTGAACGCCGCCCCAGGCCTCTTTCGCCTTTGCCACCATTTCGACCATCTGGTCATATTCGGTGACACTGCCGCCATTCGACATTGCGTCGCCGCCAGCCGACTTGATTTCCTCGACTACCGCTGCGGCTGCATCCGAAGTGCCGGTGCCGTCGCGCGCTCCGCCCAGATCGTTGACCACAACCTTTGCGCCACGCCGCGCAAGTTCCAGCGCGTAAGCCCTGCCCAGACCGCCGCCAGCACCGGTCACTATGGCGACTTTGTCTTTGAAGCTGATGGTCATGTGTTATCTCCTGAGAATATTGGAGCGGCGGGTGCGCCGCAAATCTGCGGGAGGCATTGCCATGCTCCTTACGTTTACGCAAGCGTAAAGCAAATGTGCTGTGGAGTGTCATAAAACAGAAATTTAGTTGTCATTGGTACGTCACAACATTGTCGTTAAGCGGCGCTCAGATGAAGGAAATTTACATGGCGGCTGTCCGCTCTCTTGCTACGGCTGCGGCCATCATCGCCGGGTTCGCCGCTGGGCCGCTATCGGCACAGGAATCGAAGCAGGAAAACGCCGAGATAGCCCGAACTAGCCAGATCGATAACGAGATTCCGGTCGCCCCGGTGAAGAAGGAAGAGCCTAAGCCAGACTGGCAGCTAAAGCCGCGCTGGCGTCTGCAATATGATGTTGCCAACATCGATGGTCCTGAAGGCTTGCCGGGTGACGGTCGCATTAGCGACATCAGGCGCGCGCAATTGGGCATCGATATCAAGATGCCCCACGGTTTTTCCGCGCGAGTCGAAGGCGAATTTACTGCCGACCCGTTAGAGTTTACCGATGTTTATCTGGCCTGGGACGCAAAGGGTATCAACATCACTGCCGGGCAGCATAAGTCCTTCACGCCGCTCGACGAAATGACCAGCGATCTCAACACCAGCTTCCTTGAGCGCGCAGCCTTTGTCACCGCATTCGGCTATGGTCGGCGCACCGGGCTATCGGCTGGCTATGCGAAGGGCGACTGGGCGATCAATGGCGGAATTTTCACCGATCCGCTGATCATGCTCGACGATGTGAAGAGCAACAGCATTTCAGCCGATTTTCGTGGCTACTGGTCGCCGAAACTGGGCAACGTGAAGCTACATCTCGGTGCGGGCTATCACTGGCGCGACCTCAAGGATTTTTCGGATATATCGACACGCTATCGCCAGCGTCCGGCGTTGCGGATCACCGATACCCGCTACATCAGCACTCCGGGGTTCATCGTCGACAGGGAGCAGCGTTACGGGCTAGAGGGGGCTGTTGTCTCTGGTCGTTTTCATGGCGCGGCAGAGGTGCATTGGCTCGATGCCAGCCGTCCCGGACTTGCCGATCCGAAATTCTTCGGCGGTTACGGGGAGATCGGCGTTTTTCTGACTAAGGACAGCCGCCCGCTAAAGGGCGGAGTGTTCGGCGGCATCAAGCCGAAAAAGCCATTGGGTAGCGGCGGCTTCGGCGCAGTGCAGGTCAACATTCGCTACGATTATCTCGATCTCAACAGTACGGGCGTAACCGGCGGCAAACAGGATGGCTATTTGGCGTCGCTGATCTGGACGCCAATCGAAAATCTGAGGTTGGTGCTCAATTATGCCCGGCTCGATTATAGCGATGCGGCGATCGCGGTTGCCGGTGATCGCAATTATTCGGTCGATGTGCTGGGTTTACGTGGTCAGCTGTCCTTTTAAGGTTTGGACCCTACACCGCATCCTGGTCGAGCGAATAACCCGCAGAGCGCACCGTCCGGATAATATCGCTACCGAAACCTTCGTTGAGCGCCTTTCGCAACCGCCGGATGTGGACATCGACGGTGCGGATTTCGATATCGCTGTCATGTCCCCATACGCTATCGAGCAGGCGCTCGCGCGAGAACACATGCCCGGGATATTCGAGGAAATGTTTGAGCAAGCGGTATTCGGTCGGTCCGAGCGGCACCGATTTGCCTGCGCGTTTTACCTTGTGCGCGACCGTATCCATTTCGACATCGCCGAAACGCAAAGCCTCTCCCGCCAATGCAGGTCGCACGCGGCGTAGCACTGCCTTGGCGCGCGCCACGAGTTCGCGTGGGGAGAACGGCTTGGTGACATAGTCGTCGGCGCCGATTTCAAGACCTCTAATCCGGTCGTCTTCTTCGCCGCGCGCGGTTAGCATGATGATCGGCACATTGGCCGTTGCATCCGATTTGCGTAGCTGCCGGCATACCTCGATGCCCGACAGATTTTCGAGCATCCAGTCGAGCAGCACCAGATCGGGCGTGCGTTCACGCGCCATGAGCAGTGCCTCTTCGCCGTCGCCGGTATGACGGACCTCGAATTCTTCGCGCTCAAAATGCCAGCGGACGAGCTCGGCAAGCGCGCTGTCATCTTCAACCAACAGCAATTGGGCCTTGGGCATTAATCGGTCTCCGACCTTAAGCGTCCGGCAGATTTTCGCCGGTTTCAGTGAAGTAAATCATCTGGGCAACATTTGTGCTGTGGTCGCCAATCCGCTCCAGATTTTTTGAGATGAACAGCAGATGGGCGATCTCGGTTGCTGACGCCGGGTGTTTGGCGATGAATGCGACAAAGTCGACGAACAGGTCTTTGTAAATCTGGTCGACATCCTGGTCACGAACGGTAACCGTCTGGGCAAGGTCAATGTCGCGCTTGGCATAGGCGTCCAGCGATGTACGGATCATCTCGATCACGATATCACCCATCCGGCGCAGCTGATCGTTCGTGGTCAGAAAAGCCTTGCTGTCAAGCTTGCCAACCCGCTTCGCGATGTTCTTTGCATAATCGCCTATGCGTTCGATGACCGCAGATATCTTCAATGCCGCCACCAACTCGCGCAAATCGTCGGCCATGGGAGCGCGAAGGGCGATGGTGCGGACTACCAGCTTTTCAACGTCGGTCTCAAGCTGATCGATCAACTTGTCTTCGGCGCGGGTAGTCGCGGCCAAATCCTTGTCGTTATGGGTTAACGCGTTCATCGCATTAACGACGGCAGTTTCCGCGCGCGCGCCCATTTCGGCAATCATGCCGCGGATTTCGTCCATATCGTCGTCAAAAGCAGTAACGGTATGCTTAGTGCCGGTGCTCATCATTCAAGTCCTTTAGCCGTAACGGCCAGTGATATAGTCCTTTGTCCGGTCTTCACGCGGGTTGGTGAAGATGTCGGACGTTTCGCCGAATTCTATAAGCTGCCCCAGATGGAAAAAAGCGGTGCGTTGTGACACGCGCGCCGCTTGCTGCATATTATGCGTCACAATTATAATAGCATATTTACCGCGCAAATCGTGAATTAATTCCTCGATGCGGGCGGTTGCTATCGGGTCGAGCGCCGAGCATGGCTCGTCCATCAGGATGACTTCTGGATCGACGGCGATTGCGCGGGCGATACACAGCCGCTGCTGCTGGCCGCCCGATAGTGCAGTGCCACTATCGCTAAGCCGGTCCTTGACCTCGCCCCAGAGCCCCGCTCGGGTAAGCGAGCTTTCGACGATCTGGTCGAGCTCGGTCTTGCCCGATGCCAGGCCGTGAATACGCGGACCATAAGCAACGTTGTCGTATATCGATTTGGGGAACGGATTGGGTTTCTGGAACACCATGCCGACCCGCGCGCGCAATTGCACGACGTCCATCGCCGACGAATATATGTCCTGGCCATCCAGAAAAATCCCGCCTTCGACGCGCGCGCCGATGATCGTGTCGTTCATGCGGTTAAGCGAGCGCAAAAAGGTAGATTTGCCACAGCCAGACGGGCCAATGAACGCGGTCACATTGTCCATCTCGACGTCGATTGACACATCGCTGATCGCCTGCTTGTCGCCGTAGTAGACATTGACATTACGCGTCGAGATTTTCGGATTTTCGGTGGTTTCAACCACGGCTTTTTCCTTTTTGTTCATATCGTCACCAGCGCGTTTCGAAACGGTTACGCAGGTAAATTGCCAGAGCATTCATGCCCAGCAGGAATATCAGCAGTACGATAATCGCGGCACTGGTTTTTTCGACAAAGCCCTGGTTCACTTCATCGGACCACAGATAGATTTGCACCGGCAATGCGGTTGCGGCGTCGGTAAAGCCTTGCGGTGCGGACGGTATGAAGGCGCGCATACCGATCATCAGCAACGGCGCGGTCTCGCCGAGTGCCCGCGCCATACCGATGATTGTACCGGTCAATATGCCGGGCAACGCCAGCGGCAATACATGGTGAAACACGACCTGCACCGGTGATGCGCCGATGCCAAGCGCCGCTTCGCGGATCGACGGCGGCACCGATTTTATGGCGTTGCGGCCCGCGATAACGATGACCGGCATCGTCATCAGTGCAAGTGTAAGCCCGCCGACCAAAGCCGACGACCGCGGCATTCCGAACAGGCTGAGGAAAACGGCCAATCCCAAAAGCCCGAAGATAATCGACGGCACGGCGGCGAGGTTGTTGATCGACACTTCGATAAGGTCGGTAAGCCGGTTCTTTGCGGCATATTCCTCAAGATAAAGCGCGGCAAATACGCCAATCGGAAAGGCGAGCAAAAGCGTGATCGCCATGGTCATCAGCGAGCCCTTGAACGCCGCCCAAATGCCAACGGTTGCCGGATCGGTCGCATCGGCGCCGGTCAGAAACGTCCAGTTGAAACCCGATTGCAGCAGGTCTTTGCCGTTCAGCGCAGCAACGGTTTTCTCGGTCGCTGCGTCTCCTGTGCCTTTATAGGCGATGTCGATATCGGATGCTGCGGGCAACCAGAGGCGCTGCTTGGTAACGATCATCGCAGGGTCGGCCAACAGCTTCGCCCGAACATTTGCCGCCGCCGCCGATGTAAACAACGCGCCGCCGTTCGCGCCGTGCTGTTGCGTGGCGGCAAGATCGACCAGGCCCGGTAAATCCATCGAATTAAGTGCCGCATCAGCATTAGCGCCACTGATCGATGCAGCATTCGTCCCCGATGTCAGCGCCGGAAAGTCGAGATCGAGCGCGACTTCAGTGCGCTGAAAACCGCGTACGCCCTGTCCAAGCATCGTGAAAAGCAGAAAGGTAAGAAAAGCGGTCGACAACAACACCGCCAGAAATCCCATAGCTTTGAAACGGCGCTCGGCGGCATAGCGGCGCGCAATGCGTTTCTGCATGATATTGCCGTTCCAGTCGGTCGGCGTCGGGTTGAAGGGGGCGCTACTCATATGCCTCCCGATATTTTTTGACGAAGCGCAATGCGACAAGGTTCAGGAAGAAGGTGGTAACAAACAGGACCAGCCCCAGTGCAAACGCGGCCAGCGTGTGCGGGCTGCCGAAGTCTTGATCGCCGGTCAAAAGCGCAACGATCTGCACCGTCACCGTGGTGATCGTATCGAACGGATTGGCTGTCAGATTGGCGGTATAACCGGCCGCCATCACGACAATCATGGTTTCGCCAATCGCGCGGCTGACCGCGAGCAATACGCCGCCGACGACGCCGGGCAATGCGGCCGGCAAAAGCACGTTCTTGATCGTTTCGCTTTTCGTTGCACCCATCGCGAGCGAGCCATCACGCATCGCATTGGGAACCGCCGCAATGCTGTCGTCCGACATCGAAGACACCAGTGGAATGATCATCACCCCCATCACGACGCCAGCCGCCAGCGCGTTGTCCGATGCCGCATTGCTGACCCCGAGCATAACTGCAAAATCGCGGACGGCAGGGGCAATCGTTAGCGCCGCAAAATAACCATATACCACCGTCGGCACGCCTGCGAGGATTTCGAGGATCGGCTTCATCCATTTGCGCACGGTCGATGACGCATATTGGGTCAGGAAAATTGCACTCATCAGCCCCAGCGGAATGGCAACGAGCATGGCGATGATCGCACCGATGAAAATAGTGCCCCAAAACAGCGGGATCGCGCCATAGCCATTGTCTGCACCGGCGGTTACGACGCTCTTCGGATTCCAACTTGTACCGAACAGAAATTCGAACGGCGATACCATCGAAAAGAACCGCCACGATTCAAAAATCAGCGACGCGAAAATGCCGATTGTGGTCAGGATCGCGACGAGCGACGCCAGCAACAATGCACCCATAACCAGCCGTTCGATTTTTTTGCGCGCGCGGAAATCAGGTTTCAGCCGGGTAAAGGCAAATGCGCCGCCCGCGAACAGCAACAACATACTCGCGGCAAAACCGAGCCATTGATAATAAGACAGCGCCTGCTTGTAGAGCGGTACCAGCGCGGCGCTTCCGTTCTGGAATGCGGTGCCCTGAACTCCTTGGGCAATCGCGCGAGCTTCGGACAAGATTGCCGCGCGGGCAAATGGGTCTTGCGGTAAATCCGCCGCGACGGGGGCCGACAACACCATGTTGGTAATGAGCGCTGGCGACACGGCTTGCCAGATGAACAGGAAGATCGCCGCCGGAACCACCGTGCACACTGCAACGAACCAGCCATGATAAGTCGGCAGACTGTTGACCTGTCCACGCGGACCGCCTTTACTTGCGCGGACAAACGCGGCGGCTCTGGCGCGCCCGAAAATCCAGCCAACCAAACCGAGGCCGAGGATAAGGAATAGCAACGCCGTTCCAGTCATATCCCTAAGCTAGCCCCCTTGGCCCGAAAACCTTGCATTATGTGTAAACCTGCGCCCGTACGGGCATGGTACGAACCGGATTTTGAACCGGGATTCGCACGCCAAGCCCATAGACGCGATGGATGTTGCAGATTTATTTCAAACCGCTGCCGTCGAGCACGGTCATGTCAGTTGCGGCGGCCTTGGCGGTTGCGCGATCGGCATCGGTTGACGCAATCATGCCGATTTTTGTGAGATATCCGCCAAGCGCGCCACCATTGACGAATTCGAGGACATATTCTTTGATGCCCGGAATTTTGTCGAGGTGCGCTTTTTTCACATACATGAACATCTTGCGCGCGCCGGGATAGCTGCCGTCAGAAATGGTGGCGATCGTCGGGATAACGCCGTCCATCACCATGCCGTGCACCTTCGACGCATTTTCTTCCATGTAGCTATAACCGAAGATACCGATCATGTCCGGATTGGCGTCGAGCTTCTGGACGATCAGATTGTCGTTCTCGCCCTGCTCCTTGAACGCGCCATCGGTGCGGATTTCGGTGCAGACGGCTTTATATTTGTCTTCGTCGCTGTCTTTCAGTGCCTTGGTTGCAGCATCGGTCTTGCAGCCTGCTTCCATGATGAGTTCATGGAATGAATCGCGCGTGCCGGAGGTTGTTGGCGGTCCGAATACCGAGATCGGCAATTTGGGAAGCGACGGATTTACGTCCGACCACAATTTTGCGGTCTGCGGCTTGCCGAACGGGTTGGTGGCCAATGCTTTGTAAACGTCAGCGGTGCTCAGCGCGAATTTCTGACCCTTGTTCGATTGAGCGAGCGCCAGACCGTCGATGCCCACCTGAATCTCAACGATGTCCTTGACGCCGTTCTTCTGGCAATTTTCAAACTCGCTCTTCTTCATTCGGCGCGATGCGTTGGTGATGTCGGGGGTTTCCGCGCCGACACCCTTGCAGAACTGCTCCATGCCGCCGCCGGTGCCGGTCGATTCGAGAACGGGCGATTTGCGTGACGGGTCGGCTTTGACAAATGCTTCCGAAGCCGCCTTGGCAAAAGGGAACACGGTGGACGATCCGACGATCCGGATTTCCTGACGCGAACCGCCGGCTGCACCGCCGGTGCTGGCCTGATCCTGACATGCAGCAAGCGCGAGTGCGCTAACGGCGACGAGCGAAATTTTCTTCAACATATGAACAGTCCCTAAGATTATTTTTGGTCGCAGCCGCGCAGGGCTTCAAGGGGCCATTAGACTTAGGAGATGGCTGATAAATGACTCTGTTATGACATTTATATGACGCGGTTATATCGCGGTGGAATCAGGAACCACCGGCAACAGAACGGAGACCTTGGTACCTTGGCCCAACACGCTGCGTATTTCCAGATGCCCGCGGTGTCGATCGACGATATGTTTCACCAGCGACAGGCCGAGGCCCGTGCCACCGACCGACCGGCTGCGCCCCGAATCGACCCTGTAAAACCGCTCGGTCAGGCGCGGCAGATGTTCGGGCGCGATCCCGTCGCCCTGATCGGCCACGACAAAGGTCAGCATCGCGCCCGATCGCGATGGCTCCAGCGTCACCGTAACCGGTGTTCCGGCGCGCCCGTACTTCATCGCGTTGGTAACAATATTGCTGGCCAATTGCCGCAACTGCCCGGCATCGCCCATCACCGGCTGCATATGGTCGGTGATGTCGAGCGCAATGTCGCCACCACGCTCTTTCTGGCTGTTCCGCAACTGATCAATGGTTTCCACGACAATTGCCGAAAAATCGACAGGCGTTTGCGGAGGGTCGTATTTCTCGGCCTCGATCCGCGACAGTGACATAAGGTCGCGCACCAGCGCCTGCATCCGGTCGGTTTCCTTGGCCATAATCCCCAAGAACCGCGCTCGTGTTTCGGGATCGTCGCCCGCCGCCGGATCGTCGAGCGTCTCGATAAAGCCTTTAACTGCGGCGAGCGGCGTCAACAATTCGTGGCTGGCGTTGGCGACGAAATCGACGCGCATCTTTTCCGCTGCCTGCGCCCCCGAACGGTCGGCGAGATGGACCAGTTTTTGCCCCTGTCCGATCGACTGGATGCGCATGTCCCACAACTGCGTTTGCTGGCCAATTCCGCTTAACCGGATCGGATGGCCGGTGTGATCGGCTTCGGGGTCAGACAGCCGCTCGATTGCGCCTGCGTGCCGGAATGCGACGCGGACATTCTGTCCGACGATATTGCCGCCGAGCAACTGCCGTGCCGACTGGTTGGATGCAACCACCCGCGCGTTCTCTACGATGAGGATGGCGTCGGTCGAGGCGTCGATAAAGGATTGTAGTTGCGGATGAACGGTGATCGGCGCGGCAATCGGCGTATCTTTGCCGTCGGGCACGTTGTCGCCCCGAACACTGACCGGGTCATGCGGGTCCGCCGCCACGAAAAGACCGCCCAGCATTGAGATCAAAACGACCATCACCCGTTCCACCGGCCCCGGCATTTGTCCGGCGATGATGGCCCCGATGACGGCCAAGGCGACCGCCATCAAAATTCGAGGGGACAACCAGCTATTCATTGCAACGTCAGAAACCCTTACCCTCTGTTAGGCTTTGTCTGCCATTTTGTCCCACATATAGACGCCGGGTTCGCACGCAAGTGCAATGGCTGGAAAAACCTGCACGATATGTTAGGCGATACAGATGGCAGACGAAGGCAGCGGCATAGAAAATGGCAAAAGCGGCGTGCGAACAACACGCCGCGCGCTGATGATGGGCGCGGTCGCGGCTTCTGCGGTCGTATCGGTGCGCCCGGCTTTGGCGCAGGCTGCGGGTTCCATCATCAATTGCGAGATTCCGGTACCCGGGCCACATGGTGCGGGTAAGAATATCGACGCGTATGGCAAGCTGGTTACACCCGACACACCGGGTTCTTTCGCCGCTGCCGGCCAGAAATATACCGGCGAACAGGTGAAGGCTGCACTTGGCGGGCGGAGCTTGCCGGGTACGAGTTATGACCAGAGCCAGGCATATGTGAACTATATCCGTCGCCTGCAAAGTGGGCAGAGCGGGTTTACCTGTTATGCATCGTTGCAGATGCCAAGGTAAATATTACCGGCATTGAAATTTAACGGCCTTGCGTTAGGCCGTGGACATGGCCCCGCCAAACACCGCCCTGTACCGAGCCGAACCTACCGACCAGCGGTTGATCAAACCGCTCGACGCGATGACGCTGATCTATCAGCGCCGGTCGGGGATTACGCATATCGTGGCCGAGCCGGTGCCCGAAATATTGGCTGCAATGGATGAAGATATCGTCGATGCCGCGACATTGCTGACGCGGCTTTCCGACCAGTTCGATTTGGTTGATTCTGCAGAGGCGGAGGCGGTCATAGCCGCACGGCTGGAAGAACTGGCCGGTCTCGGTCTGGTCGAACGGGTCCACCTCGATGCGGCATGAGTTTCGCGTAAGAGTCGGCCCTGCGGCATTTCGCATCGGTTCCGATTGGGCGCAACCGCTCGACGAGATGCGGCGGCTCTATGCCGGATATCCGACACCCGACATTCCCGATTTTACCGTCCGGCTGGAGGCTACGAGCTTGCTTCGCCGTTATGTCCGGCCTTCGGTGGCGATAAACGGCGACTATATGCTGCCCGATGCCGCGCCCTTGCCACTCGCGCAAGCCTTGTTGGCGGCGGAAATGGGGATGAACCTGCAAATGGCGCTCGGCTGGCGGCGGCATTTGATATTGCACGCAAGCGCGGTCGAGAAAGACGGCAAGGCGCTGATCATGACCGGCGCGTCGGGCTCGGGCAAGTCCACCCTCTCGGCGATGCTCGGCAACAAAGGCTGGCGCTTTCTGGGCGATGAATTTGTCTTGCTCGACTTGGTCACAGGTGAGGCCGTTCCTTATCCACGGCTGATCTCGCTGAAGAACGAAGCCATTGGCGCGATGCAGGCGACAGCGCTTGACGCGACATTCGGCCCGTTGATGCGCGGCACGCCAAAGGGCGACATCCGGCATATGGTGCCGCCGCAATCGGCAGTGGCAGCGATGGACCACGCGGCGAAACCTGCATTGCTGCTGTTCCCGCGCTTTGGCTACGAACCCGCCATCCGCGACGTGCAGAGCGAAGAGACCTTCATCCGGCTGACCCAAGCATCGACCAACTATGTCGCGCTTGGTGAAGCGGGCTTTGTTGCGCTAACCCGCTTCATCCGCGATGTCCCGGCGCGGGCGATCGATTATAACAGCGGGTTCGAGGCCGAAGAACTGGTCGATCAGCTTTGGGCTGACCTCGCATGACCGACGCGACGATCCTTGTTGCGGCGCTCCGCGATCCGGTTAGCACCGCGTCGCTCGACGCCAATGGCTGGACCGCTTTGCTCACGATCGCCCGCGCCGAGCGACTGATCGGTACGCTGGCTTACCGGTTAGAGGGGCAAAAGCTTCCAGATGCCGTCGCGGCCATTCTCGCCGACGAACGCACCAATGGCGAATATCAAAAGCGGTCGGCATTATGGGAGGCCGATTGCGCCCGGCGAGCCTTGGCCGATTATCCCGGCAAGGTCGTGCTGATGAAAGGCACCGCTTATGCCGCCGCCGGTTTGCGCGCCGCCGAGGGCCGCCATATCGGCGATCTCGACATCATGGTTGCGCGTGAAGATTTGCCGCAGGTCGAAGCCGCGTTGCTCACGGCGGGCTGGGAATGGGTGAAGGAAGACGCTTATGACGACGCCTATTACCGCGACCATATGCACGAGCTGCCCCCGCTAATCCACAAAGAGCGGGACCGGATGATCGATGTCCATCACACGATATTGCCGCTGACTGCAAGGCCGACGCCCGATGCGGCAGGGATGTTGGAGGCATCTAAGCCCCTCCCCTTCAGGGGAGGGGATGGGGGTGGGGGCTCGCCGCATAGACTGCGCTTGGCCGACAGCCCCCGCCCCAACCTCTCCCCTGAAGGGGAGGGGCTTTCCGTCCTTTCCCCCACCGACATGGCCTGCCACTGCACCGCGCATCTGATTGCGGACGGCGACCTTGCGGGTGGCCTTAGAAACCTGTGGGACATGCACTGCCTGCTAACCGAATTCGTCGCAGCCGACGCGGATTACTACCCCGCACTAAAATCCCGCGCCGAACATCACGAACTGTGGTCGGCCATCCACCGCGCAGCGCGGCTCGCGCATCAGCTCTACGGCACCGAGATTCCGAAAGAATGGCGCAGCCGCGATTATCAGGACAAATGGTTCATGAGACGCCTTACTGCCCGCAATGAGTGGGGTCAGCAAATTCGCAAATTCATTCGCCTGATATTCTACATCCGCTCACACTTGCTGCGGATGCCGCCGCTGATGCTGGTCCGGCATTTGTGGGTGAAATGGCGGAAGAATCAGCTTACTTGACCCCATGCTTAAAATCTCTTATAAGGCCTTATAAGCAAGGAGATTGATATGGCAAAGCTGAAGCAAATTGGTATAGATGTTGATGTTAATCGTGAGATTGAAGCGCATCGAACTTCATTCAGCGAGTCAGAAAACGAAATTCTAAGGCGAATGTTGTTGAAGCAACTGGACGGAAGGGTGCGTACGACACAACAAACAAAACGGACCACGACTGAGGCACATCGCAATAGGGGGGAGTGGATTGTATCGTTCTTCGGTGAATCTCATCCCGCTCCGAACATGAAAGAAGCTTACAAAAAGCTTCTCGTCCTCTTGGATGAGCGATACCCGGACTTTTCCCAAAAATTTGCAAATCGTTCAAGCCGTTCACGGCTTTTCATTTCGAAAAACCCGGAAGATATCTACGGCAGCGCGCCACATCTTGCACAAGACTACGCGAAACCGCTCGTTAAAGGGTGGTATTACGACTCAAATTTATCAAAAGAGCAAGTCGATACAAGGCTGTCAGTTGCAGCTGAGGTTGTAAATGCTACGCTTGGCAAGGATTTCGCGTTGGGCGTGCGGTAAAAAAAGTCAGTCTAATTGAACGAGCGTTGGAATCAATTCATCAAAATGGCCAATCACCGCGTCGGCCCCCATTCCCTCCACAGGCCCATGCAAAAAACCGAAGCTGCATGCCACACTCGGCACGTTGGCATTTTTCGCTGCCATCACATCATATATGGAATCACCGACATAAGCCGCGCGTCCGCCACCGCAGCGCTTGATCATTTCGAATATCGGCGCGCCCGACGGCTTGGCGTTCTCTTTGCCCAAAGTGTCCGCGCCCAAGATGCAGCCCATCCGGTGCGCGAGGTTCAGTTCGGTGAGCAATTTAACCGCCAGACTCTCGAACTTATTAGTCACAACCGCGTACTGCACGCCCATCGCGTCGAGCAGGTCAAGCACCGCGAGCGCGCCGTCAAACGGGCGACTGTGGACCGATATGTTGGCTTCATAATATCCCAGCATCTGCCGGTAGAGCGGTTTGAAGTCGTCGTCCGGTATGCCGCCGGTCGCCTCCAATCCCTGTTGCAACATCAGCTTCGCGCCGCCGCCAATATGTTGTTTGACGGTGTCTAGCGTCAGCGACGGACGCCCGACGCTGGCCAACACATGATTGACTGCGGCGGTCAGGTCGCCGCTGGTATCGACCAACGTGCCGTCAAGGTCGAAGCCGATGATGTCGAAAGGAAATTTTGTCATATCTAACGCATCTGGCCGTTGCTTCTGGAAACAGCAACAAATTGCTGGCATGACGCGCACCATGACACAGATTGCCGCCATCATCCTTGCTGCGGGCAAGGGTACCCGCATGAAATCCGACCTGCACAAGGTGCTGCACCCGATCGCGAGCCGTCCGATGCTGCTGCATCTGATGGACGCGGTTGACGCGCTGAAGCCTACAAAGAAGGTCGTTATTGTCGGCAGCGGCAAGGAGCAACTTGAAGCAGCACTCGGCGGTTCTGCGGAACTCGCGGTGCAAGAGCCTCAGCACGGCACCGGCCATGCGGTGCAACAGGCTGAGGCTGCGTTGGCGGGCTTCGATGGCGATGTGCTCATTCTCTACGGCGATGTGCCGATGGTGCCTACGCGCACGATGCAGATGATGATCGACCGGCTAAATGCCGACGACGCGCCTGCGGTGGTCGTGCTCGGTTTTGAACCCGAAGATACGGCAAGCTATGGCCGGATCGTCACCCAGCAGGACCGCATCGAATGGATGGTCGAGCATAAGGACGCGACCGAGGAGCAGCGCAAGACACGGCTTTGCAACTCCGGTCTGATGGCGGTGAAATCGCGCGACCTGTTCGACCTGCTTGCGCGGGTCGAGAACAATAACGCGGCGGGCGAATATTATCTGGTCGATATCGTCAACATCGCGACCACCGATCAGCGGCACTGCTATGTCGTGAAGACCGACGCCTATGACGTGACCGGCATCAACAGCCGCGCAGAACTCGCTGGCATGGAGGCTGAATGGCAAAAGCGCCGACGGGTGCGGGCGATGGACGACGGCGCGACATTGATCGCGCCCGAAACCGTCTGGTTCGCTTATGACACGGTGATTGGCCGCGATGTCGTGATCGAACCCAATGTGTTCTTCGGCCCCGGCGTGACCGTTGCGGACAACGTCAACATCCGCGCGAATTGTCATATCGAAGGCGCAAGCATCGCCAGCGGTGCCGAGGTCGGCCCCTATGCAAGGCTCCGTCCCGGCACGGTACTCGAAGAAAAGGCCAAGGTCGGCAATTTCGTCGAGGTCAAGAAGGCGCGGTTCGGCAAGGGCGCGAAGGCCAACCATCTGAGCTATATCGGCGACGCCGAAGTCGGCGCGAACGCCAATATCGGCGCGGGGACGATCACCTGCAATTATGACGGCTATTTCAAATATCAAACCGTGATCGGCGAGGGCGCGTTTATCGGCAGTAACACGGCGTTGGTCGCACCGGTAAAAATTGGCCGCGATGCGATTGTAGGGGCGGGGAGCGCCGTGACGCGTGACGTGGCCGATGGGGAATTGCGGTTGGTGAGGGCAGAGCAATCGGTGAAGCCAGGCTGGGCCGACCGGTTCCACGACGCGATGCGGAAGAAGAAGGCGGAGAAGAAGTAGGTTTTGACTGTGGTTCGAATCGAAGGCGACGCCGCATGGTCGGATTTTGCCCGGCATCACCTAACGTTGTCGCCATCGGACGAGCAAGCGAAGTCTGAATTTCATCTGCAGTGGACTGTTGGCGGTCACCGAATGCGTGAGCAGCTAAATGACGATGAGGCACTATTGAGCATGCTTCGGCGTTGGCTGCCATCCTATGTCGGCCCCGCTCTAACATTGTTCCGAGGCGAGAATGTTGATCGGTGGCGCTGCAACCATATTGGGATGTGTTGGACTACGGCCAGCGACACAGCAAAAATGTTCGCACGAGGTTTGAATGCCGTTCATTCGGGTGGCGTTCTGCTGCAATGCGACGTTAGTTCGACTGCTATCATTTCTGGCCCAAGTTCTCACAGTTTGTATCTGAATGAGGCGGAATATACCGTCGACCCAAGATTGCTGAGTGATGTTAAAATCTTGGACGAATATCCCGCAGTTGCTTGACATGATATCATGATATGATATCAATATATCATGACTCGCATCCTTGCCGATCTGCCCGATGAAGACATCAAGTGGCTCGACCAGCTCGCCGCCGAGCAGGGTAAGTCACGTGCGGCTGTTTTGCGTGAGGCGGTGGCGGCTTACAAACCTGACACTTCGGACAGCGACACTAGCTGGATCGATCAGGGCTTTGGCCTTTGGGCGCGGCATGGCGTTGCCTACGACCCACACGAATATGACCGCAAGCGACGCGCCGAATGGACCCGGGTGTGGGACGATGATTATGAAGAAGTCCGCGCCGAATCTCCTGATATGTTCGACGAGGAAGATGATCGGCAACGGCAAATCTATCTCGATATGCTTGCGGGCAAATATCCCACGCCCAAGGTTCCAAATAGCAAGTGAGCGGTTATGCTTTCGATGCAAATATCGTGATCGATGCGCTTGCGGGATATCCCCCGGCGCGTTCTGAAATCCAGCGTGCAGCTGCGCTAGGCTCGCGTCCGTGGATCAGCCGCATGGCTTGGATCGAAGTCTTGTCAAAAGGCGACGAAGGGGTTGTGCGTGACGCGTTGGGGTTTCTTGCTCGTTTCGGGCTTGATGAAATAGATGACGAAATTTCGCATCGTGCTGCGGCGCTTCGTAGGGATCGACCCAAGCTCAAATCGCCAGATGCCATTATTCTTGCGACCGCACAAACCCGCGGTCGTGTCCTCATAACTCGGAACACCAAGGATTTCCCGGCAGAAATGCCGGGCATCCGCGTACCCTACATATTGTAACGAAAGCAAAATAAATGTGCGGAATTATTGGAATTGTTGGCAAATCCCCCGTGTCTGACCGGCTGGTCGACGGGCTGAAGCGGATGGAGTATCGCGGGTATGACTCGGCTGGGGTTTGCACCGTGTTTGACGGCCAACTCGTCCGCAGGCGGGCTGAGGGGAAGCTGGCTAACCTCGTCAACGTCCTCAAAACCGACGACGCGCCGGGCAATATCGGCATTGCACATACCCGCTGGGCGACGCACGGCGCGCCAACGACCAGCAACGCGCATCCGCATGCGACGGGCGAGGTCGCGCTGGTTCACAATGGCATTATCGAGAACTTCAAATCCTTACGCGATGGCCTGATCGCACGTGGGCGGACATTCGAGAGTGAGACCGATACCGAAGTTGTCGCGCATCTGGTGAGCGAGCAGGTCGAGGCCGGGCATTCGCCGGCAGAAGCGGTGAAAGCTGTGTTGCCAACGCTGCGCGGTGCGTTCGCGCTGGCTATCGCGTTCCGTCAGTTTCCCGATTTCCTGATCGGCGCGCGGCTGGGTTCGCCGTTGGTCGTCGGCTATGGCGACGGCGAAACCTATCTTGGTTCCGACGCGCTCGCGCTCGCGCCGTTGACGCAGAAAATCGCGTATCTCGATGAAGGCGATTGGGTCGTCATTGCCGCAGAGGGCGCGCAGATTTTCGACAAGGACAACAACCCCGTTGAGCGCGAGGTGACCACTTCGGGCGTGTCGGCGGCGGCGATCGAAAAGGGCAATTACCGCCATTATATGCAGAAGGAAATCTTCGAGCAGCCCACCGTCGTCGCGCAGACGCTCTCATCCTACATCCGCCCGCTCGAGCAGCAGGTCGCGTTGCCGCAGATGGATTTTGACCTCTCCACCATCAACCGCGTCACCATCGTCGCTTGCGGGACGAGCTATTATGCCGGGATGGTTGCCAAATACTGGTTCGAACAGTTCGCGCGTGTGCCGGTCGATTTGGATTTCGCGTCCGAGTTCCGCTACCGCGATCCAGTGCTGGAGGCGGGAGGTCTCGCACTGTTCATCTCGCAAAGCGGCGAAACGGCGGACACGCTCGCGGCGCTGCGTCATGCTAAATCGGCGGGGCAGAAAATCGCGGTTGTCGTCAACGTCCCGACTAGCAGCATGGCGCGCGAGGCCGATCTGCTCCTCCCCACCCATGCAGGCCCGGAAATCGGCGTCGCATCGACCAAGGCGTTTTCGTGCCAACTCGCCGTCCTCGCAGCACTCGCCGCCCATCTGGCGGTGGTGAAGGGCAAAATGACACGGAGCGAGGAGCAGGAGGTGGTGATGCACCTGACCGAAGCCCCCGCCGCGATCAATGCCGCGCTGGCGCATGACGAAGACATCGCGGCGATGGCGCACCTGATCGCACCCGCGCGCGACGTGCTTTATCTCGGGCGCGGCCCCGATTATCCGCTGGCGCTGGAGGGTGCGCTAAAGCTCAAGGAAATCAGCTATATCCACGCCGAAGGTTACGCGTCGGGTGAAATGAAACACGGGCCGATTGCGTTGATCGATGAGGCGGTCCCCGTCATCGTCCTCGCGCCGAGCGGCCCGCTATTCGAAAAGACCGTCAGCAACATGCAAGAAGTCCGCGCCCGGGGCGGCAAGGTCGTCCTGATCTCCGACGCGGAAGGCATCGCTGAAGCAGGCGAAGGCTGCATGGCGACGATAGAAATGCCGTCGGTTCATCCTTTGATTGCGCCGTTGGTTTACGCGGTGCCGGTGCAGTTGTTGGCTTACCATGTGGCGTGCGCGAAGGGGACAGATGTGGATCAGCCAAGGAATTTGGCGAAGTCGGTTACGGTGGAGTAGATAGGTGTTTGAGCATGAAGACATCGAAGTTCATGCAATGGAAAATGTTCCTTTAGACAGGGATCTATTCATGATGGATGTCGCTTGGATGGCGGATTACGAGGCTGCCCTACTCAAAGGCATCGCAGGCGGTGAGTGGGATAATATTGGTTATATTTCATATATTTGCGCCAGATCAATTTCCAAAGACAGTCTAGAGATTTCTTGGTATCCCAACATAGTTGATAGACATCATGAAGTCAGAGTCACATTACCACGTAGTCAGTTTGTTACCTGTACAGAGCTTTGTCAGTATGATGAAAAGCCGCGTGTTTTTGTTCACTCCGAATGGTTAGAAGATCTGCATATGCGGGCTTATTCGGTGTTTGCCTTAGTCGATGCGATTGGTGTCAAAAAGGCGTTGGCTGACGGTTCAATGACTCGAGAAAAGCTCGCCGCTCTTCGTGACCGCATTGACGAAATTGCATCCCGCTACCCCAGCGTATCATTCATTTCATTCGCAGACAGTTTGCTCCTGAAAACCAACTGGACAATCGGACAGTGGGATAAACCCGTAAATTATACCTATGAACCAGAGAAGATTGTGGAAATTCTTCCAGAACTTGCCGAGGCCTATTCAGCGACGCTGGAACTGCCGATTTACGCGGTCATTACTCAAGGCAAGAATGAGTTTTACGAAGACGTGCTAATGCACGTTTCGCCTTCTCAAAATCATATATCCCTTAACAGCCTCGGTTTGCCTTTCGCACAGCTGATGTCGATTGAAGCTACTGCTAAGCGCGCGCATCGTAACGGGGAACATTCGCTGGCCGAACTCTATATGGACGAGAACTTTTTCCGTTCGCTGAAGCTAAAATATGAATTTGATAAGGGCAAAATTTCGAAATTTCCATATTTGGCTCCAATGGCTGATTACCCCTGCCAGTACGTGCTCGGTACATTTGATATGGTGCTAAGTAACCTGAGAGCGGATTAAGTTTGGGAAACAACTAACGCGATGCACACCACCAACTACCAATCCACCTTTATCACCATCGCCCCCGACAGCGCGGCGACGACCGGCATTGTCCCGCCAAAGCCCGATGGCATCGCCGGACGGCAATATGCGTTGCTCCAGGCCAAGCCCTATAAGCTGACCAGCGACGATCTGCTGTTCGCGGTCCATGTGGCGAAGAACAACCTCCCAAGAACCGCCGAAACCCGCACCGAGTTCTTTGCGAGGCGCAAGGCCTGTCTGCGCGCCTCGCCTTTACCCAAGCAGTTCGGCTGGGGCATCCACCACGACGTGGTGGGGCGGGGTTGCGATTTACGCGGTCGGCTCCGCCGAATATGAACGTTTGTCGAAAGACGGTAATGTAAAAGTGGTCGCAGCCATGCGCAGCAAGCGCGCAACATAGCAAGGCAACAGCCAAACCCCTTGAAAGCCACCCCGCTTTTCGCCATCACCCTCACAATCGGAGGTCGTGGCCAGTTGGGATTATTTTCTCGCTTCAGAAGGCGCAAGGCGGTTCCGCCCCCGCCCCCACCTCCGGCACAGCCTTGGCCGCCTGAACCCGTCGCTGCGTTTCCCGGCTATCATTCGTTCGACTCAGCACCGGAGCCTGGGCAGCCGGCATGGATGAAATATCCGGTCACTCCGCCCAAGGGACATATCATCGTTTTTGCCAACGAGAAGGGCGGGGTGGGCAAATCTACCTCGGCATTTCATACCTGTATCGCGCTGTGCAATGCGGGTGAGCGTGTCGCGGCGCTCGATGTCGACCTGCGGCAATTGACGCTGCACCGGGCGCTTTGGGCGCGGCTCGAAAGTGCCCGCAAATATAATGTGAACCTGCCCGGGCCTGAGCAGATCATGCTGGCTCAGCAGAATGAGAACGAGCTTGAGGAGAAGCTCCGCGTCGCGCGGATCCATAATAGCTTCATTATAATTGACGTCGGAGGGCACGACTCGCCGATTGCGCGCCGCGCAATCTTTATGGCCGACACCATCGTCACACCAGTCAACGATAGCTTCATCGATCTCGACATGCTCGGCCGGATTGACCCTCATACCGGCGATCTCAAGACACTGGGTAATTTTGCCCGGCTTGTCGAACATCTCAAAGAACCGGGGCTCGCCCTGCGGTCGCGGGCGCTTGACTGGGTCGTAATGCAAAACCGCTCGCGCAGCCTGGGCACCAAGAACGAGCGCAAAGTGCGGGATGCGCTGACGAAAATCGCGCCGGTCGCCGGATTTCGCCTCATCCCCGGCTTGCGTGAACGCGTGACATACAGGGAGCTGTTTCCGCTCGGCCTAACTCTGTTCGATCTTGACGTAATTCCCGAACTGGGGCGCGCTCAACCGAATGCGCGCGAGGAAATCTGGGCCATGCTGCGCTCGCTCAACCTGCCGAGTGAGGCTTTGAATCATGCAATTGCAGCTCCCGACGAAACGGTGCCTGCATCGTAATGGCAAGCAGCAAGCGGATCGGGAAAGGAGAATAACCATGAACGCCACAATCGCTGTCGCTATCATTGTCGGTGCGCTGTTCCTGTATGTCATTGTCCGCCTTTTGGGCAATTCCGGTCGCGCCACCAGCAACAGCCCCAACAGCTTCCCCTATGACACGGGCAGCACCATCGCCCCGCCAAGCTGGAGCCCGGACAGTTCGTCGTCCGCCAGCGATGCCGACGCGCGGTGCGAGACGAGCGATAGCGACTCTGGCGATTCCGGCTCGTGCGATTCCGGCGGTGACGGTGGCGGCGGTGGAGATTAAGGGCGGATGCCATTGCGGCGCGGTGCGGTTTCGGGCGGAGGTTCCGGCGCAGATCGAACTGCTCGACTGCAACTGCTCGATCTGTTCGGCAACGGGGTTCTTGCATCTGATCGTGCCACATGCCGATTTCGTGCTGGAGAGCGGCGATGGCGCGCTGACCTCTTACCGCTTCGGCACCGGCGCTGCGAACCATCTGTTCTGCTCGGTCTGCGGCATCAAAAGCTTTTATCAGCCGCGTTCGCATCCCGATTGCTGGAGCATCAATTTCAATTGCGTCGATGATGGGCATGGGTTGAAAACCACCATCCACGCCTTTGATGGGCGGTCGGATTGGGAGGCGGCGCGGGCGGGATTGGATTAAGAATATACTTAAGCCCCTCCCCTTCGGGGGAGGGGACGGGGGTGGGGCCTCGCCGCATAGAGCAACGATTGCCGACAGGCCCCACCCCAACCCAGTGGAGCCTCTCGGACCAGTCCGGGGGACTGGTCCCTCCACTCCTGAAGGGGAGGGGCTTAAAAATATGACCCCAAGAGGTTTGAACGCAAGCAACGGGACGCAGCCTCATCTGCCGCCCACTATGGCACCCGTATGAACACCGACAGCATCACCCACCGCCTCTCCGCCATCGACCCGACACAGCTTGCCAAAGAACTCGACGCCGAAGGCTGGGCCTCTATCCCGGGCCTGCTCTCGGCCGAGGAATGCAACGCGCTCACCGCGCTGTATGACAGCGGCAATTTCCGCAGCAAGGTCGTCATGGCGCGGCACGGGTTCGGGCGGGGCGAGTATCAATATTTCGCCTATCCGCTGCCCGATCTGGTCGCCGAATTGCGCGCTGGCATTTATCCGATGCTCGCTTTAATCGCCAATCGTTGGTGCCGCGCGATGGGGACCGACGTGCAATTCCCCGACAGCCACGCCGCCTTCATCGAACGCTGCCACTGCGCGGGACAGATGCGACCGACGCCGTTGCTGCTGCGCTATGCAAAGGGTGACTATAACTGCCTGCATCAGGATATATATGGCGACCAGCTCTTCCCGTTGCAGCTCGCGGCACTGCTGTCAGAACCCGGCGAAGATTTTGCAGGTGGCGAGTTTGTGCTGACCGAGCAGCGCCCGCGCATGCAATCGCGGGCCTCTGTTGTGCCGCTGCGTAAAGGAGATGCGGTGGTCTTTGCGGTCAACCAGCGCCCGGTCGCGGGCACGCGAGGCAGCTACCGCGTCACCCAGCGTCACGGCGTGAGCAAGTTAACCGACGGGCAGCGGCACACGTTGGGGGTCATCTTCCACGACGCGGCGTGACCACTGTAGCCCTATCATCGCCAATTACCTGATGTTAGGATAATGCCATGAGCGCCGCCAAAATCATCCTTATCGTCGTCCTGCTGTCGCTAGGCTTTCACCTATTGCTCTACGGCTACCTGAAGCGCCGCATTGCCGCTGCCAAACGCGAAAAGGAAACTGACCAATGACCGACAACCCGTGCGCCACCGTACAAAGTAGCGACGGCCCCTATGCGCAGGCGATCAAGGCGCGTGTGCACGAATGGGCGGCGGGAGAGCCTCTTGAGGTTGGCGGCACCGACAACGGCCCGACGCCTTATGAGTTGTTGCTCTCCGCGCTCGGGGCTTGCACCTCGATCACGCTGGAAATGTATGCCGCGCGTAAAGGCTGGCCGCTGGAAAAGGTGCATGTGACGCTGGAGCATTCGAAAGAAGTGCGGCCGGGCGAGAATGACGGCAAGCCGGTGGATATGATCGACCGCGTCGTCCGGCTGGAAGGTGCGCTGGATGACGAGCAACGTGCCAAGTTGATCGAGATCGCCGAGAAATGCCCGGTGCACCGGACGCTGATCAACAAAATCGAGATCAACACGTTGCCCGGATAGCGGGGCCCGGATAGCGGGCAAAATCACAAGCGTTGATTTGCCGCTTTCCCCCTATTATACGTGGCTTTTAGAACGGCGGTCCCAGTGCGGGCCGCTTTATTGCTTTTGAAGGAGCTTTCCATGTCGATCACCCCCTTGATGCCCGTCTATCCCCGTTGCGGGTTCCGGCCGGTGCGAGGCGAGGGCGCTTGGTTGATTAGCGAAGACGGTAGCCGCGCGCTGGATTTTGCAGCGGGGATTGCGGTCAATCTTTTGGGCCACGGCCATCCACATCTGACCAAGGCGATACAGGATCAGGCGGCGACCTTGATGCACGTGTCGAACCTCTATGGCAGCCCGCAGGGTGAGGCCTTTGCCCAGCGGCTGGTCGACACCACCTTTGCCGATACGGTATTCTTCACCAATTCGGGTGCCGAGGCGGTCGAGTGCGCGATCAAGACCGCGCGCGCCTATCACCAGTCGCAGGGTAGCGAGCGGTTCGAGATCATCACCTTCAAAAATGCCTTCCACGGGCGGACGATGGCGACGATTTCAGCGTCGAACCAGGAGAAGATGCACAAGGGCTTCGCGCCTTTGCTGGGTGGCTTCAAATATGTCGATTTCGACGATCTCGAAGGCGCAAAGGCCGCAATCGGCCCGAATACCGCCGGCTTCATGGTCGAGCCGATCCAGGGCGAAGGGGGTGTCCGTCCGGCGTCCGATAGCTTCATGAAAGGTCTGCGCGCGCTGGCCGACGAGCATGATCTGATGCTGATTCTCGACGAAGTGCAATGCGGCGTTGCGCGCACCGGCACGCTCTACACTTATGAACAATATGGCATCGAACCAGACATCATGGCGTCTGCAAAGGGCCTGGGCGGCGGCTTTCCTGTCGGTGCCTGCCTCGCGACCGAAAAAGCGGCGCGCGGCATGACGGTTGGCACGCATGGCTCGACCTATGGCGGCAACCCATTCGCGATGGCGGCTGGCCAAGCGGTTTGGGATGTTGTCGCCAACGAAGAATTTTTGGCAAACGTGCGCAACCTTGGCGACAAGCTACGTTCGGCGCTCGAACAGTTTATCGGCAACTATCCCGAACTGTTTACCGGCGTGCGCGGCAAGGGGCTGATGCTCGGTGTGATGATGACGCATGAGGCGCGCGCCTTTGTCGCCCATCTACGCGACAATCACGGGCTGCTGACCGTAGCTGCGGGCGATAACACCTTTCGCGTGTTGCCACCGCTCAATATCGACGAAAGCCACATCGCTATCTTCATGGAAAAGCTGTCGGCTGGCGCTGCGGATTACACAATGCCCGAGGCAGCATGATACGGCATTTCCTGAACCTGTCCGACGCGGGCGGCGATGCCGTCGCGGCGATGCTCGCCGATGCGATGGACCGGAAAGCGGCGCGTGCTGGCTGGCCCAAAGGTAAAGCTGACACCGACGCGCCGCTGGCCGGTCACACGCTGGGCATGATCTTCGAAAAGAACTCGACCCGTACCCGCACATCGTTTGAAATGGCGATGAAGCAATTGGGCGGTGACAGTATGTTCATGGCCGCCGGACAAATGCAGCTCGGGCGGGGCGAAACGGTCGCTGACACCGCGCGCGTCCTGTCGCGTTATGTCGATGCCATCCTGATCCGTACCGACGACCACGCCAAGATCGAAGAACTGGCAGCGCACGCCAGCGTCCCGGTCATCAACGGGCTGACCGACTTGTCGCACCCTTGCCAAATTGTCGCTGACCTTCTTACCATTGTGGAGCAGGGCAAGCCGCTGCCAGGGCTGGAGGTCGCGTGGCTCGGCGACGGCAATAATGTGCTGAATTCGATTGTCGAAGCCGCCGGGTTGTTCAAGTTCAATGTTCGCATCGCGGTGCCGCAAGGATATGAATCGGACAGCAGCTTCATTGATGCTGCCGCGACAGCGGGTGCCAATATCTCTTTAACCCGTGATGCTGCAGAGGCGGTTGCTGGCGCCGATATCGTCGTCACCGACACATGGGTGTCAATGGGGCAGGAGCACGCGCACAACAAGGTTGCGGCCATGATGCCTTATCAGGTCAGCGAACGGTTGATGGCGCAGGCGAAACCCGACGCCAGGTTCCTGCACTGCCTGCCTGCGCATCGCGGCGAGGAGGCAACCGATGCCGTGCTAGACGGGGCGCAGTCGCTGATCTGGGATGAGGCAGAAAACCGCCTTCATGCGCAGAAATCGATCCTGCTTTGGTGCTTCGGCCTGCTTTGATGGCATCGCAGCCCGAAACGTTTGGCGATCGGCCTTTGCGATTTTCACTACCGGCCCGCCACGCCCGTGGCCGTCTGGTGCGGCTGGATAGCGTACTCTCCGAGATATTGTCGGCGCATGCCTATCCGCCGCTGATCGAGAAGACATTGGCGGAGGCTTTGGTGTTGACGGCATTGCTCGGCGCATCGCTGAAGCAAGCCGACGGGCAGCTGACGTTGCAGGCGCAAACCACGAAGGGCGCAATCCGGTTGCTGGTGTGCGATTACAAGGACGGTGCGGTGCGCGGCTATGTTCAATTTGACGAAGCAAAAGTCGCCGCATTGCCGTCCGATTCCACATTATTCGGATTGTTTGGCGCCGGCTATTTGGCGATCACCTTCGACCGCGCACTGCCGGTTGGCGAAGGCGGCGGGCGATATCAGGGGATCGTACCGCTGGAGGGCGCGTCGCTTGCCGAAGCAGCGGAGCATTATTTTGTCCAGTCCGAACAAATCCCGACGATGATACGTGTTGCCGTCGATCATGTGGACGGCCGGTGCATCGCTGGTGGCTTGTTAGTCCAGCATTTGCCCGAAGGAGAAGACGGTCGCGAGCGCTTGCATGTGCGCCTCGATCATCCCGAGTGGGAGCATGTCCTTGCGCTCGCCAGTACGATCAGCGCCGATGAACTCGCCGACCCCACGCTGCCGCTTCAGGAAATTGCATGGCGATTGTTCCATGAAGAAAAAGAAGTGCTCGTCGAAAACGGTACCGCACTGACCAAAGGATGCCGATGCGATTTGGGGCATATCCGCGACGTTATCGCAAAATTCCCGACAGAAGACCGTGCTGATATGGCCAATGACGACGGTGATATCGTCGTTGATTGCGAATTTTGTTCGCGCCGTTTTCCGGTCAGTTTGGCCAGCTTCAATAACTGACCCTCTGCGGTTTGTCGCAAAACGTCGGTCATTCATCGTTCATATACCACATTCTATCGTGAATTGGGCAATGATTGATGCTATAGAGCAGAAATAACAAGGGTCGCTGCACTGTAACTTCAGGTGACGAGCCACAATATTATGAAAATGAAATTCTCCCAAATCGCCCTTGCTGGCCTTCTCGGCGCCTTTGCGAGCGGTGGCGCGATTGCGTTTGCGCAAGCGGGCGACCTTTCGCTGCTCGAATCGCTTGATCGTGGATTGTGGCAATTGCGCGCTGTAGGCGGTGGCGTATCGGGCGTTTCTGTCGATAAATTGTGTCTGGGCGACCCTGGGCGGCTGACTCAAATTCAGCACGGCGATGTTCCGTGCAGCCGCTACGTTGTACGCTCGACGCCGACGACAGTGACGGTCAGCTATAGCTGTAAGGGGCAGGGGCAGGGCCTGACCACGATCCGCAAGGAATCGGGAAAGCTGATCCACATCCAGTCGCAGGGCATTCGCAACAATGCGCCATTCTCATTCTCTGTAGAGGGCCGTCGCGCTGGCACTTGCTAGCGTTAAGAGAATATTTACCATTTTGCTGCTAAAGAGGTGGCGTGTCTTTCGAGATACGCTTTCCTCCCTAGCAGGCTTAACAGCCTATAACTGGGCCGCTCGCTGAAAAGCAGGGCGGCCTTTTTTTGCCGTGCTCCTGCGCAGACAGGAGCGTTGGAAGGATAGCAAATTGCAAGCCCCACAGCACTGCTGCCTGCGCAGGAGCACGGACGCGTTTAAAACGCAGCGATGCCAGTAATCGCGCGGCCGAGAATAAGCGCGTGAACGTCGTGCGCGCCTTCATAGGTGTTGACCGTTTCGAGGTTCACCATGTGCCGCATCACCTGATATTCATCTGAAATGCCGTTGCCGCCGTGCATATCGCGCGCGGCGCGGGCGATATCGAGCGCCTTGCCGACGTTGTTGCGTTTGACGATCGAGATCATCTCGGGCGCAAACTTACCCGCATCCATCAGGCGGCCCACCTGCAGCGAGGCCTGCAACCCCAATGCAATATCGGTTTGCATATCGGCGAGCTTTTTCTGGTATAGTTGGTTCGCGGCCAGCGGTTTGTTGAACTGGTGCCGGTCGAGACCATATTGCCGCGCGGCGTGCATGCAGAATTCCGCCGCACCCATCGCGCCCCAGCTGATGCCGTAACGCGCGCGGTTGAGACAGCCGAACGGACCCTTCAGGCCTTGGACTTCGGGGAGCAGCGCATCTTCGCCGACTTCGACGTCGTCCATCATGATCATGCCGGTGGTTGATGCGCGGAGCGATAATTTGCCCTCGATTTTTGGCGCCGACAGGCCCTTCATGCCCTTTTCGAGGACAAAGCCGCGTATCCCGCCGCCATGCGCTTCGCTCTTGGCCCAGATGACAAAGACATCGGCAAATGGCGCATTGGAAATCCAGGTTTTCGAACCCGAAATCACATAACCTCCATCGACTTTTCTGGCGAATGTCCGCATGCCGGCGGGGTCCGAACCGGCGTCGGGTTCGGTCAAGCCAAAGCAGCCGATCAGTTTGCCAGATGCCAATTCGGGCAGATATTTGCGGCGCTGTTCCTCCGAACCATAAGCAAATATCGGATACATCACGAGCGACGACTGCACAGAAGCCATCGACCGGTATCCCGAATCCACCCGCTCAATTTCGCGCGCGATCAGGCCGTAGGCGACATAGGAGGCGCCAACGCCGCCATATTCTTCGGGAATAGTTGCACCCAGCAGGCCCATTTCGCCCATCATCGGGAACAGTTCGGGCGCGTCGCGTTCATTGCGATAGGCTTCGATCACGCGCGGCTGCAACTGCTCTTGCGCAAACGCATGCGCGCTGTCGCGGATCATCCGCTCGTCATCGCTGAGCTGGTCGTCGAGCCGGAACGGATCTGCCCAATCAAATGCTGCCATTTCGGCCATAAGAATCTCCACTTGGTTGGCTGCTCGCTAGACTTTTCGGTCTGTCTCCACAAGTTTCAGGTGATATCGTCATGCTGAACTGGTTTCAGCATCTTACTTTTTCCTCGGCTTCAAATTAAGACCCTGAAACGAGTTCAGGGTGACAGAAGGGAATATTTGTGAATCTGACGGCTGAAGTCGACACTTTATTGAAACGCTGGGAAGCGTCAGCATCGGGCAATATGCCAGTTCATTCACCGATTGACGGCAGCCAGATCGGCTCGGTCGCCGAAGCCACTGCTGCGGACATAAGTTCCGCTGCCACAGC
The DNA here is from genome assembly GCA_031406495.1 of Sphingomonadales bacterium. Lineage (GTDB taxonomy): Bacteria > Pseudomonadota > Alphaproteobacteria > Sphingomonadales > Sphingomonadaceae > Sphingorhabdus_B. The sequence goes on from JANOHL010000068.1 coordinate 31,772, forward strand.
ATCGCAAGCGGCCTTCCTTGAGTGGCGCACTGTTCCCGCGCCGCGCCGCGGCGAACTCGTCCGCCAATTCGGCAACGCTCTTCGCGAGCAAAAGGACAGCCTCGCTCGCCTCGTCACCATCGAATGCGGCAAGCCGTTGTCCGAAGGCTTGGGCGAAGTGCAGGAGATGATCGACATTTGCGACTTCGCGGTCGGGTTGTCGCGGCAATTGCACGGGCTAACGATTGCCAGCGAGCGCCCCGGCCACCGGATGATGGAAAGCTGGCATCCGCTGGGCCCGACTTTGGTTATTTCGGCGTTTAATTTCCCGGTTGCGGTGTGGGCGTGGAATGCTGCGCTGGCTTTGGTGTGCGGGAACAGCGTTATCTGGAAGCCGTCAGAGAAAACGCCGCTGACCGCGGTTGCGGTGCAGGCAATCTTCGAGAAGACGGCTGCAACATTTGGCGATGCACCTACTGGCCTTTCGCAGGTTCTGCAAGGCGGGCGCGATATTGGCGCGGCGCTGGTGGCTGACCACCGCATCGCACTGATTTCAGCCACAGGCAGCACCGCGATGGGCCGCAAAGCGGGGCAGGTAGCAGCGTCTCGATTTGCCCGGACGATCCTCGAACTCGGCGGCAACAACGCCGCGATAATCAGCGACAAGGCGGATGTCGCGTTGGCATTGCGCGGAGTGCTGTTCTCGGCGTTCGGCACCAGTGGGCAGCGTTGCACCAGCCTGCGGCGCCTGTTCGTGCAGACAAGCATTTACGAGCAGTTCGTCGCCGCGCTTAAATCGGCAAGTGCATCGATGGCGATCGGGGACCCGCTCGACACCGGCAATCTCGCCGGGCCGCTGATCGACGCGGATGCATATGGAGCGATGGAAGCGGCGCTCGATGAAGCGCGCGCGATAGGCGCCAACATCTGGGGCGGCGAACGCATGCCAGGCGTTGGTGAGGGCATCTATATTCGGCCTGCGCTTGTTGAAATGGCCGACCATGTAGGCCCCGCACTCCGTGAAACCTTCGCGCCGATCCTATACATTTTCCGCTACACCGATCTAAGCGAAGCCATCGCACTGCAAAATTGCGTCGGCGCTGGCCTGTCCTCGTCGATCTTCTCCGCCGACATGCGCGAATGCGAGCGCTTTTTGTCGGCTGAGGGTAGCGATTGCGGTATTGCCAACGTCAATATCGGCACATCCGGCGCAGAAATCGGCGGGGCATTTGGCGGCGAGAAGGAAACCGGTGGCGGTCGCGAGTCAGGCTCCGACGCGTGGAAAGCCTATATGCGGCGCGCGACCAATACGATCAATTACTCCAATGATTTACCGCTGGCGCAGGGGGTTTCATTTGATATCGGCTGACCGCGCGATTAGGTTGGCGGAATGAGCAAAATCCTGCTGATGGAAGGCAATATTGCCGAGCGGCGCGCGAAGGGTGCGGCGCTGGGTGTGCGGTCGTCGAGCGGGATTTACCGGGAATCGCTGCTCGCGCATTTTCCGACTCTTGAAATCGACATATTTAATCCCGAGGACCCGATTCCGGGACGAAACGCGCTTTCGGCGTATGACGGTATGGTAATCAGCGGGTCGTCACTGCACGCTTATGACACTGATTTTGCCGTGACCAACCAGATCGCCCTGGTCTGCGAAGCTGCCGAGGTTGGGTTGCCGATTTTCGGAAGCTGCTGGGGCCTGCAAATCGCTGCGATGGCGGCGGGCGGTTTGGTCGAATATCATCCAGTTGGCCGGGAGGTTGGCTTTGCGCGCAAGATCAGGGTAACCGACGCCGGACGCGATCATCCGATGTTTGCGGCCAAAGGCCGGGTGTTCGACGCGCCCTGTATCCATTATGACGAGGTAACGCGGCTGCCCGATGGCGCGACTTTGCTTGCCACCAACGCGCATAGCGAAGTGCAGGCGGCGGTCATACCGCTCGGGCAAACCGAAATCTGGGCGGTGCAATATCATCCTGAATTCGACGCCGCGCATCTGGCGGACCTTTACCGGCTCTACGCCGACGACATGGTGGGGCAGGGCTTCTTCGCCGATGTCGAGGAGCTTGAGAGCTATGCGGCTTCGCTAGCCAAACTCCGCGCGGAGCCGGATAATGCCGCGCTCGCATGGCAACTGGGAGTCGATGCCGACATCACCGATGATGCCCGACGCCGCGCTGAAATCATAGCATGGGTCGAAACCTGCGTGCTGAATTTTGGAATTCGTCATGATCGTTGACCGTTTGCCGCCTGTCAAATCCTCGTTGAAGCCCAGCAACCATCCCTACTTGAACGGTGCTTGGACCCCGCAACATGAGGAAGTGACAGCAACTGATCTTGAGGTCATCGAAGGCAGTATCCCCAACGACATCGACGGTGTTTACTTACGCAATACCGAGAACCAGCTGCACCAGCCATTGGGGCGCTATCATCCGTTCGACGGCGACGGCATGATCCATCAGATCGATTTTTCGGGCGGCACCGCGTCCTATCGCAACCGCTGGGTCCGCACCCGCTGCTTCGAGGCGGAGCAGACGGCTGGCGGGTCGTTATGGGGCGGGCTGATGGACAAGGTCGGTGTCTCCAAACGTTCGGGCTTCGGCGCGCATGGCAGTTTGAAGGATTCAGCCAGCACCGACATCATCGTCCATGCCGGAAAGGCGATTGCGACCTTTTACCAATGCGGCGAAGGCTATGTTCTCGACCCCGAAACATTGGAGCAGGAGGGTGTAGCGCCGTGGGTACCGCTCGACGGCATTTCTGCGCACCCCAAGGTCGATTATCGCACCGGCGAGTTGTTGTTCTTCAATTATTCGAAGCACCCGCCCTATATGCACTACGGCGTGGTGGGTGCCGACCGGAAGCTCGCGCACTATGTACCGATACCCTTGCCCGGACCACGTTTGCCGCACGACATGATGTTCACGCCGAACTGGTCGATCTTATGCGATTTTCCGTTATTCTGGGATGCCGAATTGTTGAAGCGCGATGTGCATGTGACGCGACTGCATGAGGGCCTGCCTTCGCGTTTTGCGCTGATCCCGCGTTATGGCCAGCCAGAGGATATCCGCTGGTTCGAAGCCAACGCGACCTTCGTCCTCCACTTCATCAACGCCTATGAGGACGGCGAGGAGGTTGTGCTCGACGGCTATTTCGAGGAAGACCCCTATCCACCCCCTATCGAAAGCGGCGGCGAGTTTGCGCATATGATGGCGTATGTGGACGAGCATAGTTTCAAACCAAAGCTGCACCGCTGGCGGTTCAATCTCGCCGATGGGACGACCAAGGAAGAGCGTCTCAACGACCGCACCCTCGAATTTGGCATGATCAACCAAAGCTATCTGGGACTGCCCTACCGCTATGCGTATAGCACCACGTCAAAGCCGGGCTGGTTCCTGTTCAACGGTTTTGTGAAACACGATCTCCACACCGGCGAAACGTGGGACGTGATGCTGGACGAAGGCCGCTATGGCAGCGAGGCACCGTTTGCACCGCGCATCGACGCTGTGGACGAGGATGACGGCTATCTGGTCAGTTTCGTAACCGATGAAAATCGCGGCACGTCGGAATGCATCATTGTCGATTGCAAACGGTTCGAAGACGGTCCGGTCTGCCGGATAGCGCTGCCGCACAAGATTTCCAGCGGCACCCATTCGCATTGGGCGGACCGGAAGGTGCTGCGTAGCTAGCACTCATTTCTGAAACACTGCCTTTACGCCCGTTTTTACCATTCCGGCCAGTTTTGCGGCATCCCAATTGGTCAACCTGACACAGCCGTGGCTTTCGGCGCGCCCGATGCTGCGCGGTTCGTTGGTGCCGTGGATGCCATAATGCGGCTTCGACAGGTCGATCCAGACAACACCAACCGGGCCATTTGGACCCGGCGGTAACAACAGCTTGTCCTTGGCGTCGCTGACGTCCCAGAATAATTTGGGGTTATAGTGAAAATCCGGATTGCGGCCGACGCCTTTGATTGTCCAGCTGCCGATCGGCAACGGGTCGTGCGAACTGCCCATCGTTGCTGGAAACGCCGCGATCATTTTATCGTTGGCGTCGAATGCCCGCAATATCCCCTCCGATTTGTCGACGACTATTTTTGCCGCTGCTGGCTGGTCGGCAGAAACGCCCAGCATTTGCAACGTCCTGCCCCAGCCACGCTCGTCATTGTCAATAACCGGCACCGGCACATCGGCGATGTTGGGGACACGTATCACGCTGCCTGTGCCAACCGATATCCCCGGCGAGTTGAGCGCAACCAGCGTTTCGGGCGTGGTGTGGAAGCGTTCGGCCAGCGCCTCCATGATGTTGCGGTAGCCCAAAGCGGGCAGCTTTGCCTGATCCTCGGCTTTGTCCGGAAAATCGGGCACGAACGGACCTTTGGCAAAGCCTGTGAGAATGCGCACCGCCCGCGTTGCCGGGACCGCAAACTTCCGCAACGTTTCGGTCGTCGCGATATCCAGCTCGCCGCTCTCATCAATATCGTTGGCTTCCTGAAACGCTTTCAAAGCGAGCGCCAGCGACTGTCCCATTTTGCCGTCGATAACGCCGGGCGAAAAACCGATTCTGTCCAGCACGACCTGCGTCTGCAGCATCGGCAGGGACGCATCGAGCGGTGGGTTGTCGCCCGCGACTTCGACAAACTGCAAACTGTTTTGATCTACTGCCTGTTCGGGCTTGGGCTCACGCTCAACAACGTCGTCATCTTGCTTTGTACTTGGCGTGTCGCGTTCGCAACCGGCCAGCAAACAGGTGGTGGCTAACAACCACATATATTTCACGGAAGAAACCCTCAAACCATCTGAGTGACTAACCGCATGATGTTGCGAAAGTTCCGGTTGGAGCAGGCGGAGCCAATTGGCGACATGAAGTTTCAAATGGAGGAAATTAAAAACAAAGTGTGCGACCCGACTACGCGCTGCGCAACACTTTCGCGAACTTCCAACAAAACTGGCGCTCCCTACAGGATGGGATGGTGCGTGCAATTTTCCCGCTAACAGGTTGATATTGCATAAGCCATTTTCCGCTTTGGTGCAGTATTGTGTAGCGAAGTCGCTACGTTTGGGAAGAGTAAATGACAGACAGGGCTGGAGGTGAGCTTGTGTTTCGCATTTTCTAAAAAACCTTAAATTCCACACGTTTTACAAAGCCTGTCTACCGAGATTGTGTACCAAAGCATAACGGCACCGACTACTTTAGAAAGATGATTTCCAGATGTCTGCTTTGCGCCCAAACCCTCTCGTTCCTGGTGGCCTAGCGCTCTGCCGATAGCGGTCGCCCGTTCATTTTGGTGAGAACGGCTATTTCTGGAACCTTTTCCTTCGGCGTGGGTTACAGAGGTTATGGCAAAAATCGCCAAGCAGCGTTGGGGGTTATCGCTATGCCTAATCCGAATGAGATGCCATTCTGATGGCCGTCATTCTTGTCGTAGAAGACGAGGTATTTATTCGCTTGAATGCCGAGTTGTTGATTGAAGACTTGGGCCACGACTCGCTGTTAGCGAGCGACCTCGCCAGTGCGCTACTGCATCTCTCGGCCCCTCACCATATTGATGCACTTTTCGTCGATATACGTCTCCATGCATTGGCGTTCGGCGGCTACGACGTGGCCAACCAGGCGATTGCCATCAGGCCCGGCCTGCGGGTGCTGTACACGTCCGGAAGCCCGCTCACAGCCGATATGACCGGGCGGTTCGTCATCGGCGGACAGTTCCTACCGAAGCCTTATTCTTCCGAACAGTTCGAATCTTCTGTTGGTAAGCTGCTTCACTAGGATTTCCCGCGGCATCCTGGACTTTGCAACCGTCACGGGCCGAACATTGAGTTAGGACATCGCATCGCTACTTCACTGACAGAAACGGGCGCGGAGAGCCTGCTCCCTCTCGCTTCCGGCAACGCGGCTAGGCAGACGGAAGAGTCGATCGTCAAAGCCGACGCGCTCCAGAGCGCCATCTTCAACAGCGCCAACTTCTCCAGCATCGCCACCGACGCCAAGGGCGTAATCCAGATCTTCAACGTCGGCGCCGAGCGCATGCTTGGCTACACCGCCGCCGAAGTGATGAACAAGATCACGCCAGCTGAC
>JANOHL010000071.1:0-2307 GCA_031406495.1 Sphingomonadales bacterium
AAACAATCATTTCACCACTGCACGGATGGCCATTTGTGCCGCATTATTGTGCGGGACAAGTTCGGCGTTTGCACAGGAGGCCGCAGTAGCGCCTGTGGTGCAACCCGCTCCGACACCTGTCGCGGCCCCGGCCGCGCCGCAGCCTACTCCCCAACCTGTGACGGAAACAGTAGTGGCGCCGCCACCAGCTGTAGCGACCATCCCTCAGGAAGAATTGGTCAGGCCGACCGCCGCTGCGGAGCGTCCAGCGGCGCGTCGTACGCCAGCTAGAGCAACGCCTGTTCGCCGCGAAACAGCAGCAGCAGAAGCAGTGCAATCAGCTCCTTCAGTGGCCGATCCGACTGAGAATATGGTCGCGCCGGCAGAAGAGATATTGCCTGCCACGACCACAATAGAGGATACGGCTGCCATAGTGCCGGTAGAACCGGACGAAACGATTGCTCCTGTCGATGCCGGTGACGAGAATATGCTCATCGTAGGCGGGATCGCAGCAGCGCTTGGTTTGGCGGGCCTCGGTGCGGTGCTGGCGCGTCGCCGTCGTCGTCCGGTTGAGCAATATGCTGCAACCGAGCGGAAGGAGACAGTAGTTCCAGTAACCCCGAACACGCCGATTTTTGCAGCGCCGATTATGGCCCCTAAAGCAGAGCCGATGAGGCCTGCCGTTATCGAACATGCAGCACCGCGTTTTGTCCCCGCTGCAGCAGATCGCGACTTGCCTCCTGTAACCGATCCATTGTTCGCGCATCGTGCTGAGCTCGGTCCGATAACCGATCCGTTGTTCATGCAAAAAACGGAATTAACACCGGTCACCGACCCCTTGTTTGCCGACAAGGATGAATATGCTGGCAACGCGCCCGCAGGGTCGGCATTTGACACACGTCGCACATGGCCCGCAACCCAAACCCAGCGCGAGCTTGAACCCGCTGAGTAAATCAGCTTTGGTCCCCTCGGATCAAACAGAAAGGGCGGCCCTCGCAGGCCGCCCTTTCGATATCAGATGAAGGATAAATCCCGGATCAGGTCCGAGACCACGCCTTCGGCATCGATTACTTGACTTCGACGGTGCCGCCGGCTGCCAAGATCTTCGCCTTGATTTCTTCGGCTTCAGCCTTGTTGATGCCTTCCTTGATTGCCTTCGGCGCGGACTCAACAAGAGCCTTCGCTTCGGTCAGACCAAGCTGGGTGATCGCACGGACTTCCTTGATGACCGCAATCTTGTTTCCGCCGTCGCCGGTCAGGATAACGTCGAATTCGGTCTGCTCTTCAGCAGCGGGGCCAGCTTCAGCAGCTGGTCCGGCAACGGCAACAGCCGCAGCGGCGCTAACGCCCCATTTTTCTTCGAGTGCCTTGGCAAGGTCAGCCGCTTCAAGAACGGTCAACTTCGAAAGGTCTTCTACCAATTTAGCAATATCGGTCATGTTAAAAACGCTCCAATTTCTTCATATATTGAGGGCCCGGTCACAGGTTTCTAAGGTCTGGAGCCGCCGCCGGTTAAACGATAATATTATGCGGCTTCTTTGGTGGCATAAGCCCCAAAAACGCGTGCCAGCTTTCCTGCCGGTGCAACAACGACCTGAGCGATCTTCGTAGCTGGAGCCTGTACCAGGCCAATCAGCTTTGAACGCAAGGCGTCGAGCGAAGGCAAAGAAGCCAAAGCCTTGATGCCATTCACATCGAGAACAGTCGCACCCATCGCCCCGCCGACAATTTCCAACTTGTCGTTGGTCTTGGCGAAATCGACGGCTACCTTTGCGGCAGCAACCGGATCGGTCGATGTGGCGATTGCAATTGGCCCGGTCAGCAGATCGCTGATCGCGTCATATTGCGTGTCCTTGAGAGCGATTTTGGCAAGGCTGTTCTTGGCGACTTTAAAGCTTGCATTCGCATCACGCATTTTCAGACGCAGATCGGTCGATTGAGCAACCGTCAACCCGAGATTCCGGGTGACGACGACAACCGCCGACTGGTTGAAATTGGCGTTCAGCGCTGCAACCGCATCGGTCTTTTCAGAACGGTTCATGCATTACTCCTTATTTGGGCCTGCCCAGCGGAACCAGCCAAACCCAACACGACGATGCGAACGGCCCGTTGAGGCCATCCGCGCTATTGGTCCGTGGGGAAGTTTCATGCCGGTTGCGCGCGACACAAAGGTCGGAGCGAGTGGCGAAGGTGCATAAGGCACCTGAAATCTCTATCCCCGTCTAGGCTGGAAATTAAGAACGGCAAATTCCGCTCTCCAACTGTCTCGGACGGTTGTCCGGAAAGGCCGTCGCCTCGCCGAACGTCGGTGCCACTAGCAGGGTTGGG
>JANOHL010000074.1:0-14370 GCA_031406495.1 Sphingomonadales bacterium
GTGAAGATGGTGTAAATCGACCGTAGCGAGATCATGTTGCTGCTGTCCGGCTTATAGTCGAACCGGCCTGACACGGACCAGTTCCTGCGAGTCAGGCGATAGAGCTTGTTCTCGGTCTCGTGCGCCCAGAAACGGGATTCCCAACCGGGACGCTTGTCGCCGCTCAGTGGTAGCACTCCGGGCGCGCTACCGACGCGTTCGAAGTCATTCTCGAAATTGTCGGTGATCATGTCGCGCTGATAATAGCTGCCCGAAACCAGTACGCCGATCTCGCCTTCACCGGCGGGGATGCGCGTGGAAACGACAGCCGAGCCTTCATATTGTGGGCGGTTGCCAAGCTCGGCAATGCCGTAACCCGCCTTGCCAGCAAAATGCAGTCCGTCATAGTCGAACGCTGAGCGGGTGATGACGTTGACATTACCCGATACGGTTTCGCCCGGCATGTCGGGGGTGACTGCTTTCGACACGATGATTTGCGAGGCAATTGCCGAGGGAATCGAGTCGAACCGCGCGTCGCGGCCTTCGGGACTGACGACGTTGATGCCGTCGAATGACAAGGTGGTCCAATAATTGGGCGCGCCGCGCAAGCTGATGTAACGCGCCTGCCCTTGATCGCGTTCGATCGCGACGCCCGGCAGGCGACCGGTGGCCTGCGCGATATTCTGGTCGGGCAGTCGGCCGACTGAGTCCGAGGCGACAACGGTAACGAGCGAGTCCGAATTTTTCTGGATTTCGAGCGCTGCGGCTTCCGATTCGGCTATCGGCCGAGAACCCGTTACGACAATCGCATCCTGGTCCGATGTTTCGTCCGCAACCGGCGCGGTTTCTGCCGTTTGCGCCTGAACGCCAGTCGTCATGGCGACCGCCATGGCAGCGAAACTGGTCAATTGAAAAAGCGGATGTTTGATAGTCATAAACTGGCCCCCGAAATGCGTAAAATATTGCAATTGCGAAGGCGCCGTAGCTGGCGACAAAGACATTCACGCGACTACTTGATGACATCATGATGAGGATTATATGACGGCGCGGTCACGCCTTTGTCACCTAATTGTAAAATGCGGTGCATAGGCGCGGCGCACTGTAAACACAGCAAATATGGGGGCAGAAAATGGTGAAGTTCGGGGTGTTTATCAATGCGAGGCAGACGTCTGTTTTTGCCGCGATACTGTCGGTAATTTTGCTGGCAGGATGCGCAACCCAGACAGCTGCCCCGATTTCTGGCCTGCCGCCCGTGCCCGTGCAAGCCACCGGCCAGACCGAACCGGTCGGAACCGTCGCTGCCGACGCTGCTGATGACCCCGCGATCTGGCGCAACGCCGTCAACCCAGCCGCCAGCCTGATCGTCGCGACCGATAAAAAGGCAGGCCTATATGTCTACGGCCTTGACGGAAAAATACGCTCTTTCATCGACGCTGGTCGGGTCAACAATGTCGATCTGGTTGAAATTGGCGAGCGGATTATCGTCGCCGCGAGCGACCGCAACAATCCGGCGCAATCGAGGCTCGCTTTGTTTGTGCTGAACCCCGATGATGCCAAACTGACGCCTCTCGGGCACGTCGCATCGGGCCCGGGCGAAGGCTATGGCATTTGCATCAAGCAACCCGCCGCACCCGGCAAGCTTGAGATATTTGCGGTGCTCAAAGCCGGGACGGTGAACCATGTTGAAGTCGACCTGGGTACCGCAAGCGCGAGCGGGCAAATCATCCGGACGATGAAGGTGCCGACGCAAACCGAAGGCTGTGTAATCGACAAGGCGGGCAATCTTTATGTCGGCGAAGAAGATGCCGGCATCTGGCGGTTCTCCGCAGCGCGCGATGGCAGCACCGCAGGCACTATGATTGCCCCGATCGATAACCAGCGACTGGTCGCCGATGTCGAAGGGCTGGCGATACTGCGCGAGGCGGATGGCGTCGAATATCTGCTCGCATCGAGCCAGGGCGACAACGCCTATGCGGTGTGGGCGTTGCCCGACATGCGCTACGTTGGCAGGTTTTCGATTACCGCTGGCGAAACCTATGGTGCGACCAGCGAAACCGATGGCATCGCCGCGATGGCTGGGGACTTCGGACCAAGTTACCCCGACGGCCTGTTCATCGCACAGGACGGCAACAACGCCCCTGCCGCGCAGAATTTCAAACTGGTCGGCTGGCAAGCGGTGAAAGCGGCGCTAGGAACTCAGTGAATATCTAACGCCAGGAACGCGTCGAGCCAGCGCTCGGCCAAGGCCTCGGCTTCGGAGGCGGCGAACGGCGCGTTGCCCAGGCTGAGTTCGAGCCACAAGCCATCGATCAGTGCGGTGAGCGCGACTGCGGCGAGGCGAGGGTCGGCGGGTGCACCCGGACACGCAGCAATCAGCCGCTCCATTTCGAGGCGGTTTGCCGCATAGATTTCGTCGTGGATTGCTCCGATATCCCTATCGACGCGGGCAAGGCTCCAGAAAGCGAGCCACGTCGCCAAAAGCTCGGGATCGGTAATCGGCGCGCGGAAGTTCGCAGTCACAAACGCCAGCAAACGGGCGCGAGGCGACGGACCAGCCGCTTCAACCGCGAACTTCAGCGCTTCTGCTACCCTTATCCCGGTGGCGCGGTAGGTGGCGGCCACCAGCGCACCGATGCCGTCGAAATAATGTCTGAGAAGCCCGGGCGATACCTTGGCCTCGGTGCATATCGCTCGCACCGACGTCCCTTGCGCGCCGCGCTTGGCCAAACACCGCCCACATGCCGCGATCAACGCGTCGCGACGAAAATCTGCGCTTTCGCGCGTGTATGGTTGTTTCAATCCTTGCATTTGTTATACGATCGTATAATAAAACTCTTTGTTACAGTCAACTTGTGTAAACTTCGGAGCCCCCAGCGTGCCGCTTGTTCAGTCCAACATCGACCCGTTAGACGGCTGGAGCCTGCCTGCATGGACCTATAACGACCCCGATTTCTTCGCCGCCGAACAGCAACGCGTCTTCGCCCCGAGCTGGCAAATTGTCTGCCATGTCAGTGATGTGGCGGGCAAAGGCGACTGGCACAGCCTCGACTATCTGGGCGAAAGCGTCATTGTCGTGCGCGGTGAAGACGGCCAGAACCGCGCCTTCACCAACGTCTGCCGCCACCGCGGCTCGCGGCTGGTCGATGGTGCCAGCGGTTGCGCCAAGAAGCTCGTTTGCCCCTACCACGCATGGACCTACGATCTAGACGGTCGTCTGAGCGGCGTGCCGCAAAAGAGCGACTATCCCGGCCTCGACACCAGCCGTCACGGGCTGGTGCCGGTCGATATGGAAATCTGGCATGGGTTCATCTTCGTGCGGCTGGTCAGCGAAGGCTCTTCGGTTGCCGACATGATGGCACCATATGAGGCGCAGATCGCGCCCTACCGCTTCGAGGAACTGCGCGCCCTCGGCCGCGTCACGCTCCGCCCGCGCGATGTGAACTGGAAGAATGTCGCCGACAATTATTCCGACGGCCTGCACATCCCTGTCGCCCATCCCGGCCTGACACGGCTGTTCGGGCGTAGCTATGGGGTCGAGGCGGAAACTCATGTCGACCGGATGTGGGGCGACCTGATCGAGCGCCCTTCGGCAAACCTGTCTGAGCGGTTTTACCAAAAGCTGCTCCCACGTGTTCCGCATTTGCCAGACGCGAGCCAGCGGCGGTGGTTGTATTTCAAGCTGTGGCCCAATGTCGCGTTCGACATCTATCCCGACCAAGTCGATTTCATGCAATTCCTTCCGGTCAGCCCGACCGAGACTCTAATCCGCGAGATCAGCTATGTGCTGCCCGACGACAGGCGGGAGATGCGCGCAGCGCGGTATTTAAACTGGCGTATCAACCGGCAGGTAAATGCCGAGGACACGATCCTGATCGAACGCGTGCAGCAAGGAATGGCATCACGTAGCTTCTCGATTGGGCCGCTCGGTACCAGTGAAGTGTGCCTGCGCAGCTTCTGCAAACGGATGCGCGAACTGATCCCTGAAGCGCGCGAAGAGCAACGACCCAAGGCCGGATGGAGCAAAGCATGACCCAGAAGTACGACGCCGTCATCATCGGTGCGGGACATAACGGTCTTGTCTGCGCGTTCTATCTTGCCCGTGTCGGCCTAAAAGTCCGTATCGTCGAACGCCGCGATGTCGTGGGCGGAGCAGCGGTGACTGAGGAATTCCATCCCGGTTTCCGCAACTCGGTGGCGAGCTACACCGTTAGCCTGTTGCAGCCCAAGGTGATCGCCGACATGAAGCTCGCCGACCACGGTTACCGCGTGATTGAACGACCGATCTCGAACTTCCTCCCGCAGGAGGATGGCGGCTATCTGAAACTCGGTGGCGGGCTGGAACGGACCAGACAAGAGTTCGCGCGCTTTTCCGAACATGATGCTCGAGTGTTGCCTGAATATTACGAGATGCTGGAGGGCGTAGCCGATGTGTTGCGCGACCTTGCGCTCAAATCACCGCCCAATGTTGGCGACGGCATCAAGACGCTGATCGATGGCGCGTTGCAGGGGCGCGGGTTGATGAAGCTGTCGCTCAGCAAGCAACGCGATGTGCTGGAGCTGTTCACCAAATCGGCGCGCACGTTCCTCGACAGTTGGTTCGAAAGCGAGGCGGTGAAGGCCGCGTTCGGTTTCGATGCGGTGGTCGGCAACTATGCTAGCCCCGACACGCCGGGCAGCGCCTATGTCCTGCTCCACCATGTATTTGGCGAAGTGAATGGCAAGAAGGGCGCATGGGGCCATAGCATCGGCGGCATGGGCGCGATCACGCAGATGATGGCCAAGGTGTGCCAGCAGCTGGGCGTCGAAATCAGCCTTGAGGCACCGGTTTCCCGCGTCATCGTCGATGGCGGCAAGGCGGTCGGGGTTAGGCTGGAAAGCGGCGAGGAGGTCATGGCGGACCGCGTCATCGCCAATGTCGGGCCTAAGCTGCTGTACGAAAAGATGTTCGATGACGGCGATTTGCAGCCCGAGTTCAAGCGCCGGATCAAGGCGTTCAAGGCGGGTAGCGGGACATTCCGGATGAATGTCGCCTTGTCCGAACTGCCGCGCTTTACCTGCCTGCCCGAGCCCGGCGAGCATCATCAGTCGGGCATCATCATTGCACCGACCCTCGATTACATGGACAAGGCATTTCTCGACGCGAAGGAACATGGCTGGTCGAAAAAGCCGATTGTCGAGATGCTCATTCCCTCGACGGTCGACGACAGTCTCGCGCCCGCTGGTTGCCACGTCGCCAGCCTGTTCTGCCAGCAGTTTGCGCCCGACCATGATTGGGATGCCGACGAGGGCAAGGCCGCCGATACCATCATCGACACGGTCGAGGCGCACGCCCCGGGCTTCCGGGCGTCGATCCTTGGCACCCAAATCCTCAGTCCGAAGGGACTAGAACGCAAATTTGGGCTGGCGGGCGGCGACATCATGCACGGCAATATGAGCCTCGACCAGTTGTGGGCCGCGAGACCGGTGCTCGGGCATGGCGCGTATCGCGGGCCGTTGAAGGGCCTCTATATGTGCGGTGCAGGCACACATCCCGGCGGCGGCGTCACCGGTGCGCCCGGCCATAACTGTGCGGCTGAAGTACTTGCTGACCGCAGCTTTGTCGGGCGGTTGCTCCGTAGGGCTTAAGAACTTTGTACTCCTGCGAAGGCAGGAGAGCTGGAAGGGTGACGCAATACTGCCAACACTCCTGCCTGCATCAAAGATGCAGTTCATCCTGAGCGGCTGCAAGCCAGCCGAAGGGCAGGAGCACAACGGAAAAAGCCGGACCAACTTGGCCCGGCTCTCCCCTCCCCGCCACTATCGTGACAAACTCTTTAGAAATCGCGTGAGAATTTTACCCCGATCAAGCGAGGCCGGATGACATTATCATAAAACGCCCCCCCAGTCGGCGTCGTTGGAGTAACGCCGGTGCCGCACACGGTCTCAAGGCATTGTACGCCGGTGCCAACAATGCCGTTCTTGTCGAACAGGTTGGTCGCAAACAGGTCGATCTTCCAGACATCATCCTTGATACCGACGCTGATGTCGGCTGTGGTGTAGGCAGGCAAATTGCCCTTGATCGCGTTCTGCGCAGGCCGAAGGTCGTTACGCCTGCTGCCGATATGGTTGACCGCGAACTGGACGTGACCATCAAACGCACCAATCGGGAATTCATAACGGGCAATGGCATTGCCCTTGAACTTCGCGGTGGTTGGCAAACGCGAACCGGCCGGTGCCAAAAGCGAGTTACCCGCTGTGGTGCAATCGTAAGTCGCATTGGCGATGGCGCAGAAATCACGTCGGATAGAAGCATCATTATAGCTGAAGCCAGTGTTGAACGTAAAGCCACCCTGGCGGTAGCCGACGTCCATTTCGACACCGCGAATACGCGCGATACCGGCGTTACGGATTTCAGTCAGGCCGTTGGCACCCAAGAATGACAGTTGGATGCCGTTCCAATCCTCTTGATAGACCGCGCCGTTCCACCGGAAGGCGCCGAATGTGGTTTTCCAGCCGAGTTCATAGTTATCTAACTCGTCCGCGCCATAAGGCGGCAAGGTACCACGACGGTTGATGCCTCCGGGCCGGAAACCGCGCGACCAAGTGGCGTAGACCAGAGCATCGTCGCTGAGCTTATATGTTGCGTTCAGCTTATGGATGAAGTCGGTGTCCGACGTCGATTTGTCGACATTGGTGCACGGGCTTCCGGCGACCAGAATCGGCACCGGCGTACCCGCCGGATTGGCTCGCCGCGTAGTGCCGTCGGTATTGAGACAGGCCGCCTCGCCGGTCCGGCTCGAATAGCCGCCTGAAAATCCGAAAAAGCCCTGCAGCGAGTTGTCATATTTATAGACGCGCAACCCACCCGTCAGCGTCAGCTTGTCAGTCACATCAAAGCTCGCTTCACCAAATGCCGCATAATCACGGTCAACGCGTTGCTGCTTGGTCAGCCAAATATTGCTGGCGGTGCCGGTCACGGTGATCGAATCGGCGATATTGTCGATGATGTAATTCTGTTCGATGTTGTGCGACTGGCGCTGGTAGAACAGACCGGCAATGACACGGAACGGTGCGTCGGCGGGCGACGCAACGCGCAGCTCACCAAAGGTCTTTTTATAGCGGTCGATACCCTGAATATACTGGTTCGGATTGACCAGATTTCCGGCGTTATCATAGAAATAGTTGCCGTAACCCGCCAGCGCATCGTAAAAATAGGCATAATCCGAATAATCGGATTCCGTCTCGGTCTTGCGCTTCATATGGCCGCCAGCCAGCGTCACATCCCAGTTGCCGAGCTTGCCCTCGATGGTCAGAGCGGCCTGAATCCACTTATCCTTGCTGCCTTCGGGATTATACTGGACAGTCTGCAACTCGCCGGTGGTCTGACCGGAACGCTCTTGCGAAAAACTGCCATCGGCCTTCTGGACTTGCCCCATCAGAGTCGGGCGGATGGTCCAGTTGTCATTAAGGTCAATACCCAGCGCCAAACGCGCGCCATAGGTTTCGGCGTCGTTATAGTTTTCCTCAACCAACGCCGCATTGCTTTGCGTGATGCCCGACGATGCATAGGTACGGCTACCCGCAATATTGTCGATATAACCGCCATCCTTACGATACCAACCAACAAGCCGCGCCGCTGCGCTGTCGCTGATCTTTGCGTTTACAAAGCCTTCGAACACAGTGCCGAAATCGCCATGCGCGGTATTGTTCACCTCCACGCCGCCAGAACCATAAGTTCCGCTGGTGTCAGGGGCATTGGTGACCAGCTTGATCGTACCCGCCATCGAGCTTGCACCGTATAATGTGCCCTGTGGCCCCGCGAGCGCCTCGACGCGGGCCAGATCATAAGCATGAAGATCGAGTGCACCCTGAATGGTGGTAATCGGCAGCTCGTCCAGATAGGTGCCGACCGTCGGCAGCGAAGCCGAGTGGTTCGCGTTTTCACCAGATGCCACACCGCGGAAATAGACCTGTGCAAAACCCGGGCCGCCCTGCTGTATAGTCACCGAAGGCAGGAATTTCACGACGTCAGAGAATTCCTTGACCTGCAACTGGTCAAGCTTCTCGGTGCCGATAGCCGTGATCGCAATCGGCACATCCTGCAAATTCTGCTCGCGCTTTTGTGCGGTGACAACGATGACATCATCATCTTCTTCCGCGGCAGCCTCTTGCGCCATGGCGGGCATCGCAAGCCCCAGCGCGGTGGATGCCAGCAATGCCGAAATGGCGAAACGGGATTTGGCGGAATTGTTAAATTGGCGCATGATGCGACCTCCCTTTTTTACACTGATGTGACTAGACTCACATTCCATGCCGCGATGCAATATATTTTCGGTTAACAGCAAGAAAAGCGGCGCATTTGCACAGTCACTGTGGCCTTGGCGCAACGATATTAGGCGTCGGTCGTCGGGCTATGTGGGATAGGTTGTCCAATAATCGCCGAGCGCGGCCTTTAAAGGCTCCAAATGCACCTCATAGGGCCTCCACTGGTCAACGCCGTCACGATTGATCGGACGGCGGACTTGCTCGCTTGATGCCGTACGCACGGCGCGTTTGTTTTCATGGAAATTGAGACAAGCCTCTTCAAACGGAAGACCAAGATAAGCCAACAAAGCCCGGATTTCGGTTTCCGGATCATCGAGCATCGCCTCGTGGATCACGCGGTGGACGCGGTTCGGCAGGACGCAATCGAAATGCGCCATCGCCCGCACGTAGTCGGCATAATATCGCCCCATATGACTCAGGTCATAGCTAAATGCCTGACCGCGCGCGAAATGCTGGCGAAAATTGGAGAAGCAGCAGTCGAGCGGATGCCTCCGCGCGTCGATGATCTTGGCGTTGGGCAAGATCAGATGGATCAGGCCGACATAGGCCCAGTTGTTGGGCAGCTTGTCGATGAAGAAGGGCTTGTCGGTCTTGCGCTGGATGCGGGTGCGTTCGATAAATTCCGCGCCGAGTTCGTCCAAACGCGCTGGCGTCAGGGCTGCAACTGCCTCGACCCAGCCATCGACGCCGCCAATGTCGCGACCCTCGCGCATCGCTATCGCCGGGATATCGGGCAGTTCCATCGTGCCCTCGACCATCGAATGGCTCGCGAGAATTTGCTCGATCAGGGTCGAACCCGCGCGCGGCATGCCAAGGATGAAAATCGGGTCGGGCGCATCATGGCCCTGCCCCGCATGCGACGCGACAAATTCGGGCGTAAAGCACGCGATGACCTTGTCGACATGCGCAGTCACGTCTGCCGGACCATGCTCCAGTTCCGCGCTGCGTAGCGCATTGCCCTGGGCATAATGGTCAAATGCGGCTTCGTGGGCTTGGCGCTCTTCATACGCCTTGCCGAGCGCGAAATGCAGGTGGAAGCGGTCCTCATGTGCCAAGCCCTTAGTTGCCAGCGCGGCTTCCATCGCCGCGACATCGGCGTCAGAAAAGCGCACGGTCTTGAGGTTGGCCAGGCTCCAGTAAACCTCGCCCAATGTCGCCTCTACGCTGAGCGCGCGGCGATAGGCGGCAATGCTGCCGTCTTGGTCGCCCACGGTCTTGAGCATATGGCCGTAGCTCATCCACAATTTGGCGTGCGTCGGGAAACGCGTGGTGAGTTGTTTGTAGAGCCCCACCGCCTCATCATAGCCACCGATCCGCCCCAACGCCGCGGCTTTCAGGCTTTCTTGCGCTGGGTTATCACCGCCTTGGTCCAGCACCGCGTCCAATTCAATCACCGCGTCGGCAAAACGGTTTTGCTTGTAGAGCACGGTCGCCAGATTAGCCCGTGCCGCACCAAACGCCGGGGCGAGTTCGAGCGCGCGCAGCAGCAGCGCCTCGCTGTCCTTTAACCGCCCGACGCGCGCGGCGAGTTCGGCCATGAGCCGGATCGCGGCTACATCGGTCGGCTGCGCCTTCAGATGCGCGCGGAGTAACGGTTCGGCATCGGGCAGCCGGTCTTCGGCGAGCGCCAGTGCCGCCGCCATCAACTGCGGGTTGCGGAGGCCCGATTCGATCGATTTTTGCGCAATGTCAGTGGTCATCAGGTGGCGGTTTAGGCAAATCGGCAGCGACGTCAATGTCGCGCAATTCGGCGGGGGGTGCGGCAACCAATTTGGCATTTGTGAGCAACGCGCGCGCACCATTGTCGCCTGTGGTGGTAAGCAGCTTCGGCCAGCTTGCCCGCGGAAAAATCGCGGGCGGCATCGGCGCGGTGCCATAGGTGGACGCGACGATCCCGCCGTCATAGCTCGCGACCAGAGCGGCTATGTGGTTTGCGGTCACAAAGGGCATGTCGGCGAGGATCACGAGGAGTGCCTGAGCTTCGGTCGTCTCAACCGCGTTCACCGCCAAATGCAGCGAATAAGATTGGCCGACTTCCGGGCTGTCGTTGGTGACAATGGCAAAACCGGCAGCGGAAAAATGCTGCATTAATGCTGCACCTTTGCTGCACACTGCGAACCGCCGACCGAAGGCCATCGGCTCTAGCGTCTGCGCGATATGAAGCCCCATTGGCGTGCCGTCGAGATCAGCCATCAGCTTGTCCGACCCGAAGCGCCGCCCCTGCCCCGCCGCCAGCACGGCGACCGCGATATCAGCGCCATCCACTATCGAAGCCCGTCATTGAACGCCTTTATCATCCCGCCCGCAATCGACAGCGCGATTTCGGGCGCGCTGATCGCATTGATAAGGACACCCGCCGGACCCTCGATCCGCGCCATCTGGTCAGCCGAGACGCCCACCGCCGCCAATCGCGACAACCGCGCGGCGTGCGATGCCTTCGAACCCAGTGCCCCGACGTATGCCGCCGGACTGGCGAGTGCCGCGATCAGCGCGGGATCGTCGATCTTGGGATCGTGGCTCAGCGTCACCACCGCGCTGCGGCTATCGGGCGCGAAAGCCGCCACTGCATCGTCTGGCCAGCGGTCGTCCAAAGCCACACCGGGGAAGCGCTCCTTTGTCAGGAAACGCCCGCGCGGGTCGCATAGAGTGACAGCGAACCCTTGCGAACCAGCAATCGCGGCGAACGATACGGCGATTTCGACTGCTCCGACGATCAGCAAACGACGCGGTGGCGGGTAGCTGTTGACGAATGCCGCTTCTTGGCCCGGCTCAATTAACTGGCTCAACCCGCTTTCCAGATCGGTGCCGACATGCAACGTCCGCCCAGCTTGCCGCGCGCCGAATATCTGGCCGAACAGTTCAGGCGCAAAACCGGCTTCCGAAACCGGCTGCACCAAAACCTGAATATCCCCGCCGCAGGGCAACCCGACCTCCCAAGCCGTGCCATCGGCGACTCCGTAACGCCGCAGAATAGCCGGTGCCCCCGCAATCACTTGCGCCGCAACATGCAGCACGTCACCCTCGACACAGCCGCCCGATACCGATCCGACAAACCGCCCGTCGGCATGGACCAGCATGTGTGTGCCCACCGGACAGGGCGCCGACCTCCAGGTCTCGATCACCGTCGCTAACGCCAGCGGCGCGCCCGTCCACTCGCGTGCGCTGGCAAGGATGCGGTCATGGTTGGCGAGGCCGGTTTTCATCGGTGATGGTGCTAGCAAAGAGTGAAACGCGTTGCTATGTGAAACGTATATTAGCCTGGGAAGGGAACGCAATCGTGGCGATTGAAACCACCGTCAACGGCAAGGCCGTCAGCATTGAGGCCGAGCCTGACACGCCTTTGCTGTGGGCATTGCGCGAAAATCTTGGCCTGACCGGCACGAAGTTCGGCTGCGGGGTTGCGGCCTGCGGTGCTTGTTCGGTCCATGTAAACGGCGAAATCACGCGGTCATGTAGCGTTCCGGTAAGCGAGGTTGCCGGCAAATCGGTGACCACCATCGAGGGGCTGAAAAGCGAAGACGGCACGCTCCACAAGGTCCAGCAGGCATGGATCGATGCGCAGGTCCCGCAATGCGGTTACTGCCAATCGGGCCAGATCATGGCTGCCGTCGCGCTGATCGAGAAAACCGGCACGCCCAGCGCCGCACAGGTCGACGAGGCAATGACCAACATCTGCCGCTGCGGCACTTATCCGCGTATCCGCAAGGCGATCCTCGCCGCCACCGGTCAGGCCGCCGTTGCTGTCCAAGGAGCCGCATGATGGGTTTCAAACGCAGGGCATTTCTGATCGGCGGCGTCGCGGTAGTCGGCGCTGGGCTTTTCGGAATTTCGATGGCCGACAGCAACGCCGCCAAGCGCGCCGCCAAGCTGACCACCGGCAAGGGCGAAGCGTCGTTTGCGACCTGGCTCAAGATCGGCGAGGACGACACCGTCACCATATATACCCCGCATACCGACATCGGCCAGGGGTCGAACACCGGCCTTGCGCAAATGCTTGCCGAAGAGCTTGATGCCGATTGGGGCAAGGTCAAGATAGTCTCGGCCCCGGCTGAATCGGCCTTTGCCAATGTTGGTCTGGGCCGTGGCTTTCTGACGGAAATGACCGGCCAGCCCGGCATTATCGAGGGCATCCCGACATCGTTCCTGTCGCTGATCGCGCGCTCGATGAATTTGCAGGTTACCGGCGGATCATCGGCGCTGCGTTTCACTGGGCAGAAGACGATGCAGCTGGTTGGCGCCGCGACACGCCTCGCGCTGATCGAAACCGCGGCCAAAAGGCTGAACGTACCCACGTCCGAACTGGCGACGCAGGACAGCCGCGTGATCCACGCCAAAACCAATAAATCGCTGCGTTACGGCGAACTGGCGGGTGAGGCGGCGACACGCTCGCTCGACAACGATCCCAAGCTGAAGGATCGCAAACAATACCGCCTGATGGGCCAGTCGATGCAGCGGCTCGACATTCCGGCAAAGGTCGATGGCAGCGCTCAATATGGCATCGATTTCAGCGTTCCCGATATGCGCGTGGCGACGATCATGGCGGCTCCCGTGCGCGGCGGCAAACTGACCTCGGTCGATGCCGCACTTGCGTTGGCGGTCAAGGGCGTCGAAAAGGTCATCAAGCTGGATGATGCGGTGGCGGTCGTCGCCAAAGGCTATTGGCCGGCGCTCACCGGCCTGCGTGCATTATCGCCCAAGTTCAGCGATGGCGGAAATGGCGAACTCTCGACCGCGTCGATCTTTGCCGCGCATGACAAAATGATCGCCGCTGGCGAACCCGGTGGCGAAGACGGAGCGGGCGACACAGCCGCGGCGCTCAAACAGGCGGGCGCAAAGACGGTTTCGGCAAAGTTTCAGGTTCCGTTCCTGCACCACGCGATGATGGAGCCGTTCGCCCTCACCGCGCACCACAAGGACGGCAAGCTAAACATCTGGGGCGGGATGCAAGACCCGCTGGCGTCGAAGATGATGGCGGTCGAAGTGTCCGGTCTCGATGCCGATGCCGTGACCTTCCACCCGATGCTGATCGGCGGCAGTTTTGGCCGTCGCCTGCCGATGTATATGGAAATCGTGCAGCAGGTGACCAGGCTGGCGATGCAATTGCCGTATCCGGTAAAGCTGATCTGGAGCCGTGAGGAAGAAATCGGCCAAGGCGCGTATCGCCCGCAAAGTTCGGCTCAACTGAAAGGCGCGGTCAATGCCAACGGCCGCATTTCCGCGTGGCAGAACGATTATGCCCAGCCTGAAAGCGCCGAGAGCGAAACCACGTTCATCTACGATCTACCGGTCGTCGCGCGGCGACATTATGAGCATGTGTCGAACCAGACCACCGGCGCATGGCGTTCGGTCAATTCGACCCAGCAGGGCTTTTACAACGAAAGCTTTATGGACGAACTGGCGCATGCCGCAGGCGTCGATCCGGTGATATTCCGTCGCAATCATCTGAAAGCCGGTTCGCGGCATTTGCTGGTGCTCGATACCGTGGCGCAGCGCAGCGGATGGGGCACGCCTTTGCCCGAAGGTACCGGACGCGGGGTGGCGATTGTCGAAAGCTTCAAAACCATCGTCGCGCATGTAATCGAAGCGTCGGTCAACGAAGACGGCACTCCCCAAGTCCACAAGATATTCACCGTCGTCGATTGCGGCATGACAGTAAACCCAGGCGCCGCGGCCGCGCAGATCGAAGGCGGCACGATCATGGGACTGTCATCGGCCTTGGGCGAGGCAATCACGCTCGACAAAGGCGCGGTGCAGCAGACCAATTTCACCGATTATCCGATTGCGAAAATGGCCGATACACCGCCCGAGCATGATATCCACTTCATCGAAAGCGGCGCATTCATGGGCGGCATCGGCGAACCCGGTGTGCCGCCAGCTGCCCCTGCCTTGGCCAACGCATTGTTTGCGGCGACCGGCAAGCGGATCAGGACGCTGCCGATACTCGCGCAGGCGAAGGCCTAGATTATTTGAAATTCAACAGGCCACGCCACTTAAACCCACGTCTCGTCATTCCCGCGAAGGCGGGAATCCATCACCTGGACTATCCACCGAAAACAAGTTTGAGTTGCAATCCAAGCTCAGGTGATG
>JANOHL010000097.1:0-41584 GCA_031406495.1 Sphingomonadales bacterium
AGTACAACGCGATCTATCCGCAGTACCAGATCTACGTCTACGATCGCGAGACCGGGCGCTCGGCCGTGCGCACGTCGCGCGTCGGCTCGGCGCTCCGTCCTACGCTGTCGCCCGATGGAAAGTGGATGGTGTACGCTTCGCGGCACGAAGCGAAAACGGGGCTCGTGCGACGCGACATGCAGTCCGGCGACGAGAAGTGGCTGGCGTATCCCGTGCAGCGGGACGACCAGGAAGCGATCGGGAGCCGCGACGCCTACCCGGGGATGGCGTTCACTCCCGACTCGAAGGAACTGGTGACCACCTACGGCGGAAAGATCTGGCGCGTGCCGATCGACGGTGCCGCGCCGATCGCCGTTCCCTTCCGCGTGACGACCGCGCTCGCACTCGGTCCGAAGCTCGCCTTCAAGTATCCGGTGAGCGACTCCGCGCACTTCAACGTGCATCAGATCCGCGACATCGCTCCATCGCCGGACGGAAAACGTGTCGCGTTCACGGCCCTCGACCGGCTGTACCTCATGGAGCTGCCGAATGGCGCACCGAAGCGGCTCACGACGAGTGACGCAGTGGAGGCGCAGCCGACCTGGTCGCCCGATGGCGCGTGGATCGGTTACGTCACCTGGCAGCGCGACGGTGGTTCCGTATACAAGGTGCGGGCGAACGGCTCGTCGCAGCCGGTGCAACTCGTGAAGGAGATCGCCAGCTACCAACGCCCCGCGTGGTCACCCGACGGAAGCCGTCTCGTCGTC
The DNA here is from genome assembly GCA_031406495.1 of Sphingomonadales bacterium. Classification (GTDB taxonomy): domain Bacteria; phylum Pseudomonadota; class Alphaproteobacteria; order Sphingomonadales; family Sphingomonadaceae; genus Sphingorhabdus_B. The sequence goes on from JANOHL010000097.1 coordinate 747, forward strand.
GTGCGCGGTCCGGCCGAGCCTCGGAGGCTGGAGGATGGTCCCGGCGCGGAGGGCGCGGCGATCGATCTCGTCTCGATCCCGGCCGCGGGCGGCGTGGCCACCTTCATCGCGCCGACGTGGGGCAAGGACGAGCCGCACTTCACGAAGGACCCCAACCGCATTTTTCTCTGGGCGGGCGACAGCGGACTCGTGTCGATCCGATGGGACGGCACCGATCAGCGGCAGCACCTGCGCGTGACGGCGCCACTGCTGCTCGATGCAGAGAAGGGAGAAGCACCCGAGCGGGCGCGCATGAGCCCGACCGGCGACCAGGCGCTCGTGCAGTCAGGTTACGACGTGTACATGGTCACCGTGCCGCTGGTCGGCGGGGAAGCGCCGGTCGTCTCGATCCAGGATCCGCAGAAGAGCACTGTGCCTGCGCGGCGGCTCACGGACATCGGCGGCGAGTTCTCCACGTGGAGCGGCGACGGCAAGACGATTCACTGGGGCATGGGGAGTTCGCTCTTCAGCTACAACCTCGATTCCGGCTTCGCCTTCGACCGCGCGATCGACGCGCAGAGGAAGCTGATCGAGAAGGACACCACTCCGCTCGGCAAGGCGAGACTCGACTCGCTTGGCAAGCGGAAGTTCGAGGCAACGGAGCTCGCGATCGTGGTGCGCGCCCCACGAGACATTCCACAGGGCACGGTGGTGCTGCGCGGCGCGCGCACCATCACCATGAAGGGCAACGAGATCGTCGAGAATGCCGACGTCGTGATCCGGAACAACCGCATCGTCAGTGTCGGTGCCCGAGGCGATGCGCCGGCGGGAGCGCGGGTCATCGACGTCGCCGGCAAGACGATCGTGCCCGGCTTCGTGGATACGCACGCGCACATGTGGCCCACGTTCGGCCTGCACAAGCAACAGCAGTGGATGTACCTCTCGAATCTCGCATACGGCGTGACGACGACGCGCGATCCGCAGACCGGCTCGAGTGACGTCGTGACGTACGCCGACGAGGTGGAGGCGGGGCAGATGGTGGGCCCACGCATCTACTCCACGTCGGTGGGCATCGGCTATTGGCAGGAGCAGCTGCGCGACCTCGATCACGCGCGCAAGGTGATGAAGCGCTACAGCAAGTACTGGGACACCAAGACGATCAAGATGTACGTGAAGGGAAACCGGCAGACGCGCCAGTGGGTGATCATGGCGGCGCGTGAACAGGGCATCATGCCGACGACGGAGGGTGGCATCGATACGAAGTTCAGCCTCACGATGCTGCTCGACGGATATCCCGGACAGGAACACGCAACGCCCACCGTTCCGCTCTACAAGGACGTCGTCACCGCGTATGCCAAGTCGGGCATCGCCTACACGCCGACGTTGCTCGTGCAATACGGCGGGCCGTGGGCCGAGGAGTACTACTTCGAACGCGATCGCCGTCAGGTGCTGCTCGTTCAAGTCGTCAAGGAAGAACGCGGCAACAAGGGCGCGGCGCTGACCACATATCTCAGCCTCGCCGGTCGTTACTGCGTCTTGATGCCCAACACATCGCATGGCGGCGGCATCAGCCGGAAAATACACAGCGCAGCCGACCGCAAGCGGTTGAAGTCGATCATGTCGGACCTGACGCTTCCGGCAACAATGGGCTGCATCATCCGGACAGCTGGCCTTGCCCGCACCAAACCCGAGATCAAGCGCGATTTCGATTATCTCGCGCGGCTGTGGGACGGAATACGCGAGAATACCCTAAGGGGTGCAGCACCGATGCTGATCCACACCGACAGCGACCTCATAAAACGCGCGATCCGCGATATCTACAACAAGGATATCGACGAGGTTTTTGTCGAGGGTACCGAGGGTTACAAGGCGGCGAAGGACTTTATGAAGTTGCTGATGCCGAGCCACGCCAAACGCGTGCAGCATTATGCCGATCCAGTTCCGTTGTTCCAGCGCTATCATGTCGAGGACCAACTGAACGCAATGTATCAGCCGATCGTCCAGTTGAAGTCTGGCGGCTATATCGTCATCAACCCGACCGAAGCACTGGTTTCAATCGACATTAACTCGGGGCGCTCGACCAAGGAACATGGGATCGAGCAAACTGCGCTATCGACCAATTTGGAAGCCGCGCGCGAAATCGCGCGTCAATTGCGGTTGCGCGATATGGCTGGTCTGGTCGTCATCGATTTCATCGACATGGAGCATCATGGCAACGCCCGCAAGGTCGAGCGCGCGATGAAGGAAGCGTTGAAGCACGACCGCGCGCGTATTCAGGTTGGTCGCATCTCGGGCTTTGGCTTGATGGAAATGAGCCGTCAGCGTCTGCGCACTGGTGTGCTCGAAGCATCGACCCGCGAATGTCCGCATTGCGAAGGCACGGGGCTGGTTCGTACCGCGTCGTCCTCAGCTCTGTCGGCACTGCGTTTGATCGAGGAAGAATCGGCACGCGGCAATGGCAGCCAGATCGTGTTGCAGGCGAGTCAGGAAGCGACGATCTACTGCCTCAACAACAAGCGCGCTGAATTGGCAGCAATCGAAGACCGCTATCATGTGCGCGTGCTGATCGTCCCCAATGGCGAGGTCGAGGGTGCGAAGCTTGCGGTGTCCAGCTCTGGTCCGCGTCCTGAGGCACCGGTGATGCTGGCGCCGGTTATCGATCTTGAAGACGATGTCGAAGATGAATTCGATGACATCGAAGAAATCGAGGAGGAAGAAGACGCGCGTCCGCCACGCCGTGAGCGTGAAGCGCACAGCGATAGCGAGACCACCGAAGCCGGCGAAGGCCGCCGCCGCAAACGCCGCCGCGGTCGTCGTGGCGGCAAGGGCCGCGAGCGTGACCCCGCGCAAGAAGGTTCGCCTGAATCCATCGAAGCGGCTAATGACGACAGCATAGCCGACGCCGATGTGGTCGCAGAAAGCCCGCTGGCCGAAGCCGACGAAGCCAAACCGCGCTCACGACGCGGACGACGCGGCGGCAGAGATCGTGGCGATGCCGCAGAAACTCCAGCTGTTGAAGCCGTTGTAGAAGCCGAACCTGAGGTCGAGGCGGTGGCACCCAAGCGCCGCAGCCGTGCCAAGCCTAAGGCCGACGAAGCAATTGTCGAAGCTGCACCCGCAGCCGAGCCGGTCAAGACGAAAGCCAAACCACGCGGCAAGGCAAAGGTCGAAGCATCCGAAACGACTGCCGAACCCGAAGCTGCCCCGGCCAAGCCCAAGGCACCGCGCAAGAAGGCGGCGGCAAAGGACGTGGCAGATGCCGGTAGCGCAAGCACATCTGCTGAGGACGAAGACAGCGACGGCTCACCACGCAGCGGATGGTGGCAACGCACCTTCGGCTAAGGCTTAAAACCAAGCTCGAACAAAACCCCGTTGGCCCGATGGTCGGCGGGGTTTTGCTTTGGCCAACTTCTTCATTGCGTGTTCAGCTTAATATGGTCATTCCGTACATCATGGCCTTATCCCTGATCCGCTGCGCGCGCGCGGCCATTGCGCTCGTCGTCGCGACAACGTTGTCGATCCAGCCGGCAATGGCGCAATCGGTGCTCCGCGATGCCGAGACCGAGGCGTTTTTCGACGAGATATCGGAGCCTTTGATCCGCGCCGCCGGGCTTGATCCGAAAAATGTCGATATCGTCCTGATCAACGACAAATCGATCAACGCTTTTGTCGCGGGCGGTCAGACGGTTTATCTCCATAGCGGCCTGATCGATGCGGCGGTGAGCGCCAACGAGGTGCAGGGCGTCATCGCACACGAACTCGGCCATGTCGAAGGCGGGCATGTCATCCGTTTCAGCGAAGGCGTGTCGGCTGCGGGTGGTCTCTCGATCGCGACTCTGATCCTGGCCGCCGCCGCGATTGCGGCGGGAGCGGGTGAAGCCGGAATGGGGATAATGGCCGCAGGACAGCAGGCCGCGTTGGGCAAGTTCCTCGCGTTCAGCCGCGCACAAGAAGGCACCGCCGATGCTTCGGGATCGCGCTATCTGTCTAAAGCCGGGATTACCGGCAGGGGCTCGATCGGCTTTTTCAAGAAACTGCAGAATTTCGAGTTCCGATTGGGCATCCCGCAAGAGGACAGCTATGCCCGCACCCACCCATTGTCGGGCGAACGCATTTCGGTTCTGGAAGACGTCTACAGGGCTGACCCCGCATGGGACGCGCCGCTCAACCCGAAATGGGAGGCCGATTTCAAGCGGGTGAAGGCAAAGCTTTTGGGTTATCTCGCTGATCCCAATGCGACGCTGCGCGATTATCCCGAGAGCGACAAGAGCGTGGCGGGGCAATATGCGCGGGCTTATGCCTGGCACAAGGCGGCCTACCCGCAAAAGGCGCTGGCCGAGGCATCATCGCTGGTTAGCACCGCCCCCGATGACCCCTATTTCCTTGAACTCCACGGCCAGATACTGCTCGAATCGGGCCAGCCTGCGGCGGCGGTCGAGCCGTTGCGCAAAGCGGTCAGGCTGACCGGCAATCAGCCGCTGATTGCCGCGATTTTCGGCCATGCGCTGATCGCGACCGAGGACAAGGCCAATCTCGACGAAGCCGCTCAGGTACTCCGCGCGTCGGTGACCAAGGACAATGAAAATCCGTTTGCGTGGTATCAACTGGGTGTCGTGTATGAGCAGCAGGGTGACACTGCGCGTGCCGCACTTGCCAGCGCAGAGCGTTATCTGATGGAGGGTGCGCCACAGTTCGCGCTGCCTAATGCGCAGACCGCGATGGCCGGGCTGCCCGAATATTCGCCCGACTGGATCCGCGCGCAGGACATCAATCTGGTGGCTGAAGCGCGGCTTTCTGCGTTAAACAAAAAGCGTCGCTGATATTTTATGGGCTGGCATGCTCGCGACGCCGCCGCTAACCCGTGGCCATGACCAAAAGTAATAATCGCATCCCATTGTTGACCGCCGTGATTGGCGCCGCGCTGTTGCTCGCCGTCGGCGGATATCTGCTCTGGCGGACCAGCTCAAATGCCAATGCCAGTCAAAGCGGAGATGTAGCGGAAATGGCCTCGGCCGATGCCAGGAAGGCGATGTCGGTCGCCGGAATGAATGCCGATGACCGCGCCGCTACCGAGGCAGTGGTGCACGCCTATATCCTCGAGCATCCCGAAATCATCAGCGAGGCGATCTCGATCCTGCAACAACGCGATGTCGCCGCTCGGCTTGAGGCCGGTGGAGCCGCGATTACCAAGGCATTTTATGGCGCAGGAGCAGGCAATCCGTCGGGTGACGTTACTGTTGTCGAATTTACCGACTATAATTGCGGTTTCTGCCGTTCCAGCGTCGCCGATGTCGAAAAGCTGGTGGCGCAGGATAAGGGCATCCGCCTAGTTTACCGCGAACTGCCGATATTGTCGGCTACCAGCAGGGATGCGGCGCTGTGGGCACTCGCGGCGGCCAAACAGGACAAGCATGTCGCTTTCCACAAGGCGATGTTTGCAGGGGACCGCCCCGACGCGACGACGATAAGGGCCGCAGCGGTGCGAGCAGGGCTCGACCTGAAAGCTGCTGAAAAGTTCGTTTCATCGACCGAGGCGGCCAAAGAAGTCGATGCCAATCTGGCGATCATGCAGTCGGTGGGCTTCAACGGCACGCCGACCTTTGTCATCGGCGACCAGCTGTTGGAAGGCGCGGTGGGTTATGACGCGCTGAAGGCTGCGGTGGCGAAGGCGCGGAAACGCGCCTAGTCCATTCACTGCGAATATCTACCAATGAGAAAGAGCAAGCCGACGACGGCTTCGAAACCAAACCTATTTTTCGACCAATTGTTTTTGCGGGGCCGACGCCTTCTTCCCCTGTGCGATCACATACCATTCGACCGAACCTTTGCGGCTCGCGGGCGGCTTCGCATGTTTCACAGTTTTGAAATTCGCTTTCAGGATCGCCAATAGCGCCGGATCGGTACCGCCTGCAAAAACCTTGGCGACAAAATCGCCGCCGGGTTTCAACACTTGTACCGCGAAATCGACCGCTGCCTCGACCAGGCCCATTGTGCGGAGGTGGTCGGTTTTTTGATGTCCTACGGTATTGGCGGCCATATCGGACAGGATCAAGTCGGGTTCGCCGCCCAACGCTTCGATCAACTTTGCCGGAGCGGCATCGTCCATGAAATCCATTTCGAACAAGGTAACGCCCTCGATCGGTTCTACGGCTAACAAATCGATGCCGACAATCGCCGCCTTCGATACCTGCCGCCGCACCACCTGCGCCCATCCGCCGGGTGCAACGCCCAGATCAAGCACCGCGCGCTTGCCCGCCAATATGTGGAACTTCTCGTCGAGCTCGACCAGCTTGTAGGCCGCACGGCTGCGATAGCCATCGGCATGCGCGCGTTTTACATAAGGGTCGTTTAATTGCCGTTCGAGCCAACGGGTCGACTGCGCCGTCCGCCGTTTCGCGGTCTTGACCTTCTGCTTGCCAGCCAAGGTGCGGCCCGAGTCCTTACCGCCGAATAGAGATGGTGTTTTAGCCACCGCGCTTACGCCGCTTGGAATCGCTCGCCATCAATGCGCGCAGGATGCCTTCACGAATACCGCGATCGGCAACGCCAAGCCGCTCGCCCGGCCAGATGTCGAAAATGGCCTCCAATATCGCACAGCCAGCAACGACCAGATCGGCCCTGTCATGCCCGATGGTCGGAAATTCTGCCCGGCCTGCAATCGAGCGGGCGGCCAGTTCCTGACTGATCTCACGCATCGCAAGCGTCGGCAGGTGCAGGCCGTCAACCGCGCTGCGGTCATAGCTTGGCAGCTTCAAATAAACGCTGGCGAGCGTCGTCACGGTGCCCGATGTGCCAAGCAACCGGTGGTCGCCGCCATCCTTTGGCAGGCGCGCGGCAAAATCGGCAAAGCTGGCCGAAACCTTGGCGCGCATCGTGGCATAAGTCGCCATCCGCGCGTCGGCGTCTTCATCGTCGTGCCGCTCGCTTTCGGTCAACGACACCACGCCCCATGGAACGCTGACCCAGTCAACGATATGCGGGACGATGCCATCGGTGGACACCAAGACAAGCTCGGTGGAGCCGCCGCCGATATCGAATATCAACGCAGGCCCCTTGCCAGCCTCAAGCAATGCATGACAGCCCATGACCGCCAGCCGCGCCTCTTCCTTGGGGCTGATGATATCGAGCATGATCCCGGTTTCGAGCCGTACGCGTTCGATAAATTGCGCACCATTGACCGCCTGACGACAAGCCTCGGTCGCGACCGAGCGCGCCAGCACAACATTGCGCTTTTTCAGCTTTTCGGCGCAGACCGACAGCGCCTCGACCGCGCGGTCCATCGCCTCATCGCTCATCCGACCGGTGGCGGTCATCCCCTCACCCAGTCGGACAACGCGCGAAAACGCATCGACCACGGTAAAGCCATCGCCGCCCGCCTTGGCGATCAGCAAACGGCAGTTGTTGGTGCCAAGGTCGAGCGCGGCATAGGCTGTGCGGTCGAACCAGTTGCGCCGGATCTCGGGTTGTTCGTGGCCCGTTGCTCCGTTGGAATGCCCTGCGCCATTAGCATGCCCATTTTCTGAACGCAGGGGGTCGTTCGCCGAAGTGCGCTGCTCGGGTGCAGCGCCAGATGCCGCATTTTTGCGACGGGGCGGATTTTTACCTTTTCGCCCTCGTCTCTTGTGCGGCAATGGTGCGAAAGTGTCGCCCATAGCCGTAACTCGCTTCTTATTTTCTATCCGGATCGGATGTGCCGCCGGTACCTGAAACCGGCAATAGGCCGAAGCGGTTAAATTTTCAAGGTTATTGCGGTGACGGACAGTTTTGTGAGCAAGATGCCAGCGTTTAGCGGCTTGACCCTGCACACCCTCACGAATATAGGCCCGCCCACTGTTCCCCGGTCGTCTAACGGTAAGACTACGGACTCTGACTCCGTCTATTGAGGTTCGAATCCTTACCGGGGAACCAGCTTTTACGCTCCTCACGCCGCCATCTTCACGCCAAACCAAGCATCGCGCGCGGCCTCCGCCGCATCGATCCACGGTTTCTGTTTCTCGACGAGCGCCTGGATATGCGCAGTCTCTTCCGCCTCGGTCAGCGTCCGCGCATAATCTTCATGCCCGAAACTCCCACTTTCCTCGACGGTTTCACCCTCATCGCCCTCCGCTTTTGGGAAATCGGTTTTCCAACATTCGCCGTCATCGTCATACCAGACCGACAGACGGCTCGCTGCCTGTTCGGGAGCCTCATCGAGCATATCAGGTATCCGCTCCTCAGCCGCAGAAATCAGCCCAAGTTCACACTCTAAAGCCCGTTTTTGGGCAGGCGTCATGTCCTCACCGGGTTCGGGATCGCGTGCCGCAAAAAACAAGGCTGCTTCTGCTCCTTTGCCGCCATTTTCGATCAGGTCGAGAAAGGCCTCGAAATCCTGCACAACCATCTGCACCTGCGCTGCCTGGCTGTTCTTCACCGCCTGCGTTTCCGATATCTTGTCGAGCCGGTTGAGCAGCCCCATGCTCAACTTGTTGTCGAACTTACCACGCAAGGTGCTGCCGTCGTCGCGTTTGACGGTGACTTCCTCATAGCCGTTGACCGCCCGGTCCATCAGCATGTCGTTCAGCGTCGCCTTGGCGACCAGGATCGCCGCATCCCAGCCCAGCCGGAACGCCGTCCCCTCGCGCCGGAAGCGCAAGGCATAAGCCGCACGCGGTGACTTCTCGATCTCCCTTGTCGCCCGCGTCACACTGCCGGTGCAGGCCAGCACCTCGAGAAACGCGCGCTGGCACGCACCCGTCCAGCGGTAATCCTTACGCGCCTTGTTACGCGCCGAATCGAACCGGTCTTCCTCCGGATCTTGGCACACGCCATTGTTGTCGCGTGCCATCTGCCAATCTTCGCTCATCGTCGTTCTCCTTCACTGGATAAAGAACGAATCATAATGTACCATATCGGTTGTAGGACAGAGGGTTTTTGTGAATGGCGATTTACCGCTATTATTGTGAAGCTGTCGTAAAACCCGACTTACGTTGTTTATGCGGATTGAATCGGTTAGTTTTGCCTATGCGCTACTTCCGACATATGAAATTAGCAGCCTTCGTCCATCTTCTTGTGGCCGTTTTGATGCTGGTCGTAGGCGGGGTTGCGGAAGCAAATTGCGTTCCAGATGAGCCCGAACCCATTTCTACGACCTATGCAATGCCGAATTGTGAGGGAATGGCGATGGATGCCGGTAATCTAAATCATAAATCAACAACCCATGACCAGCCTGCAACATGCCATTTTAATTGCCTCGCGCTGGCGGCTAAACTGGATTCGGTCGCGCCAAATCGTGGACTTGTCACGCCGACCTATAGCCCGGCACGGCGCTCGCCTCTTTCCGGTATTCATATTATTCCGCAAACTCCGCCTCCAAGACTTGGTTGATCCCTAGTTTCAAACACCCAAATCATGGAGATTATTATGAAAATGAAGATGCTTCTTGGCGCGATTGCGCTGACCTTTTCTGGTGCTGCCTTTGCAGCGGAACCAGTCCCGCCCGCACCGAAAAAAGAGTGCTGCTGCAAAAAGGATGAAGCCGGGAAAATGGCTTGTTGTGAAGACAAGGCCAAGGATGCTGAAAAATCAGGCCATGACGGTCATGATATGGACGGCATGAACCACAAATAGATCAAGGTGATTGGGGGCGAGACCGTCTCGTCCCCAATCATTTCCTCTTTGGAATGAAGGAGATCGCCATGAACAAATTTGTTCTTACGCTTGCCTTGCTTTCAACCTCCGCAATGTCCGCCACCGACATTATCATGCACCGTGATCCTGGCTGCGGATGTTGCGAAAAATGGGCGGCACAAGTGCGCCAGCAATTCGGACGCAAAGTGAAGATTGTCGACGATGCCGATCGCGGAGCAATCCACCGGCGCTATGCGATGCCAGCCGGTCTCGCATCCTGTCACACCGCAATAATCGATGGCATTGCCTTTGAAGGCCATGTGCCGGTGGTCGATATGAAACGTGTGCTGGCGGAAAAGCCCACGGGCGTAAAGGGGCTGGCCGTGGCCGGAATGCCCTTGGGCTCGCCGGGCATGGAAGCACCTGGCTATCCTGCCGATCAGTATAATGTCATCGCCTTTGGTTCGGGTAAACCGCGCATATTTGCGAGACACTAGGTGTTTAGTCCCGGCTTTCCCGTTACACCTTTTCATCATCCTTATTGATAAAACTGATCTTGCCTTACGGCGGCGGAGACGCGACGGTTTTTCGCACTTAAATCTGCTTCTCTGGATCGCCGGCCTGATCATATTTCAGTTCGAGATAGCGCCCGCGCGTTGCCAGCTTGTCCAGTTCGCCGCGAGATATCTGGCCGGTCATCGTTTCGATTTCGCGGTCGATGAGTTTCAGGCCGTCAACCAGTTGCTGCTCGGGCGTCTTGCCGCCATGTTCCTTGCGCTTCAGCGTTTCGGGGATGCGTTTGTAGCCGTTGATCAGTTCAGGCAGATGCTCGCCCACCAACTTGCGCACTTCACGCGCTGCTGGGTCGTTGTCGCTCAACGTCTGCAATTGCGGCGCGAGCTGGTCGAGCCGCAAGCCGATATCCTGCATCAAGTTCACCGCAGGCGCGGGTAACGCAAGACGCTGCGATTCCAGCCACATTTCGGTTTTGCCAGCAAGCGTTGCCAGGTCGGTTTGCCTTAGGCTCTCGGTCGTCGGCATCGGCATGTTGGGATAACGGAGCAACGCGTAACCCGCCGCTGCGCCCGCGAGCAAAGTTATCATCACGCCGGAAAACCCGATGCCGTCGATGATCGTGCCGACGATGCCGGCTCCAATCAGAACCGCACCCACGGCAACCGCTGCCCTGCTGACTTTGCCCCATAAATGCGCGCGGCGCAGCGCCTGCGATTTCATGCCGATGGGTGGCATGCGGACGTTGGCCAACGCACGGCGGGAGTTGTCTAAAATTTCATCGGATTGGGAGGCTATGTTGGTCAAGCTCTACGCCTCCAGCGCCGTTAGCAGCCCACTTTCCTGCGTGGTTTTGAGCGCCTGCGCCTGCCCTTCCGCCCTCGCGATATAGCCTTTCGACTTCTCGACCTCTTTTTCAAGCGCGACCGACGTCTGCTTCATGCTGTCGAGCGCCTTCATCTTGAAGGTATCGATGGCGTCCATCGTGTCGTAGATATTCTGGAAGGCGCGGCTCAATGTTTCGAGCGGAATGGTCGCATTTGCCGCCTGCTCATGGATGCGCGCGGTATTTTCCTTCAGCAACGCACCGGTCGAATCGATGATGCTCGCGGTCGTGGCGTTGAGCGCGGTCACCTGATCCAGCACCAGTTTCTGGTTGGTCATCGCCTGCGCCACAGTGACGGCCGTGCGCAATGCGCCGACGGTGGTGGTCGAGGCACGGTCGACGCCCTTCACCAGCTCGACATTGTTCTTTTTGACGAGATCGAGCGCGAGATAGCCCTGCACCGTCACCGCCATCTGCGTCAGCAAATCCTGCGTCCGCTGACGGACATAGAACAACGCGCTTTCCTTGATCGCCTTCGATTTCGCCGGATCGGACAATTCGAGTTCGGCGGCCTTTTCTTCAAGCTTGGCATCGAGCTGCTTCGACATCACGATCATTTGCTCAAGCCGACCCATCGCCGCCCACAGATTCTGCCGCTCGACATCAATCGCTGCGTTATCCATCAGCAGCTCGTCCTTGCCATTGGCGAGGCGGCTCAAAATCGAGCTGATATGCGTTTGCGAGCTTTGGTAGCTGTCGAAATAATTACGCAGCTTGTTACCGAACGGAATGATGCCGAACAGCTTCTGCTTCGACATCAGATTGCCCTTTTTAGACGGGTCGAGATCCTCGACGGTGCGGCGTAGCTCGGCAAGGTCTGCGCCAACGCCCGAACCTTCGTCCATTCGCCGGATCGGCTTGTCAAGGAAGCGGTTGGACTGGCCAGCCGCATCCATGATTTCCTTGCGACCCATATTGGTCAGCTGATCGACGCGCTTGCCGAATTCGGGGCTGTTGACGTCCTGCGCGATCAGGTCGGCGATATAGGCCTCTACGCGTTCTTCGAGCTTGGTTTTCTGATCATCACTTACTGGCACAAGCCCCATTGCCTGCGTGGGTGCAACCACGGGCACCGGATCGGGCGGGGTCAGCGTCAGATCGCTGACGGTTTCGGTCAAAGTCGCGGGCGACCTGGCAATTTTCCCTCTGCCCTTGATTTCACTAACAGATGGAACGGGCGCATGGCGATTTCAAGCACTTCCGTCCCCAGCTGTATTATTTTATTAAGACACTAGTTCGCCAGAGCCTTCAAAGCGGCTTCGACCAGCGGCGATAATCCTTCGACAACCCGCGATACACCTTTGGCATTGGGATGGACGCCATCGGGCAGCATCAGCGCCTTGTCGGTGACCACGCCTTCAAGGAAAAACGGATAAAGCGGCGCGTCATATTGCTTGGCGAGTTGCGGGAATATCGGGTTGAACGCATCAGCATAATCGGCCCCCATATTGGGCGCGGCGAGCATGCCGGTGAGGAGGACGGGGATTTCGCGTTTTTTTAGTTCGTCAAGCATCGCCTTTATGTTGGCCCGCGTCTGTTCGGGCTTAAGCCCGCGCAGCATGTCATTACCGCCAAGGCCGAGCACCACCAGATCGGGTTTACGCTCCAAATTGTCGAGCACGAAACTCAGCCGCGTTTTGCCCGCCGCCGTGGTGTCACCGGTGACTCCCGCATTATGCACGCGGGCGTTGATGCCAACTGATTTCAGCGCAGCCTGCAACTGCGGGGCCAACCCTTCATTGGGCGCGAGCCGGTACCCGGCGTAGAGGCTATCTCCAAAAACGACAACCAGCCGGTCATAACTCGCCTCCGCCTGTTTCGGCGCTGCCATATCGCTTTTCGCAGAAGCCGCATCGCCGTTCGTCGATTGCGCGGGCTGTCCGCAGGCAACCAGGGCTTGGAGAAGTAGGGCTAGCGCCCCATATAGCCAAAAACCTCTGATCATAGGACTTCTCCTTGCACGCTCCCATAAGCGCCACCCCGGATATGGCAATCCGCGCGACAAATGTCACCCTTAGCCTCGGTTCGAACGACGCCGAAGTTTCGATTTTGCGCGGTGTCGATCTGGAGGTGCCGTATGACAGCAGCGTGGCGTTGCTCGGGCCCTCGGGTTCGGGCAAAAGCTCGTTGATGGCAGTATTGGCCGGGCTGGAGCGTGCCAGCGGTGGGACAGTATTGGTCGACGGGCTCGATTTTACAAAGCTAGACGAGGACGAATTGGCCCGCGCGCGGCGGGGTCGGATCGGCATTGTGTTGCAGGCGTTCCACCTGCTGCCGACGATGACCGCGCTCGAAAATGTCGCGGTGCCGATGGAGTTGGCGGGAATTGCCGACCCGTTCGGACGTGCTGCTGCCGAATTGGAAGCGGTCGGGCTTGGCCACCGCTTGACGCATTATCCATCGCAGCTTTCGGGCGGCGAGCAGCAGCGTGTGGCGATTGCCCGTGCGATGGCGGCGGCCCCGAAGATCATCTTTGCCGACGAGCCCACCGGCAATCTTGACGGCTCGACCGGAGCCGCGATTATTGACCTGCTGTTCGAGCGCCGCGCGGCGCTGGGCGCGGCACTGCTCATCATCACGCATGACGCCGACCTAGCGCGCAAATGCGACCGGGTGATCGCGATGCACGACGGGCATGTGGTGGAGAGAGCGGCTTGAAAAATCTGGGTTTCACCGAACTCAAGCCCCTCCCCTTCAGGGGAGGATTTAGATGAACCTCTCGCTCGCGGCTTTGTGGCGGATAGCGCGGCGTGATCTGTCGGCGCGGATCAGGGGTTTGCGCTTGCTCGCGATCTGCCTTTTCTTGGGCGTCGCGACGCTGGCCGCAATCGGCAGCCTGACCGCCGGCATCGGCGAAGAATTGTCACGGCGCGGGCAGACTATTTTGGGCGGCGATATTGAGGTTGCGATTGCCCTGCGTACCGCGACCGAGGCCGAGCTGGCGGCCTTACGCAAAGCAGGGAGCCTTTCCGAAACCGTGCGCCTGCGCGCTATGGCGATCGGCGAAGACAGTTTGCTTGCTGAATTGAAGGCGATTGACGGCGTTTATCCACATTACGGCGCACTTAAATTACAAGGCGACGCAGTCGCCAAGGCTCCGGCGAAGGGCGAAGTCTATATCGGCCCGACGCTCAGCGAACGGCTGGACATCGCCCAAGGCGGCACTGTGCGTTTCGGCGAGGCGACGTTCAGGGTTACGGGCATCATCGCCGAAGAACCCGACCGGCTGGGCGAAGGATTCACGCTCGGGCCTGTCGCTATCATCAACCTGGCCTCGCTGCCCGATACCGGATTGATCCAGCCAGGCAGCATGTATGAAGCCAAATACCGCATCAAATTGAATGCCAGTCAGGATGCGGCAGTGGTCGGAAAATCCTTGGAAGCGCAATTCCCCTCCGCTGGCTGGGAAATCACCGACCGCTCGAACGGCGCACCCGGCACGCGGCGGTTTATCGAGCGGATGGGTCAGTTTCTGACGCTGGTTGGCCTCGCTTCGCTGGTAATTGCGGGCATCGGCGTCGGCAATGGCGTCAGCAGCTATCTCGCCAGCAAGCGCGCAAGCATAGCCACGCTAAAAGTCACCGGCGCGGACTCATCGACGATTTTCCGCCTCTACATGCTGCAAATATTGGCAGTCGCGGCATTTTCGATTCTGATCGGCTTGATCGTCGGGAGCTTCGTTCCGATGGCGATTGGCGCGGTGGCGGGCGACATATTGCCCGTCGCCCCCGGCCTCACCTTCCACCCGATCCCGCTGGCGGTGAGCGCAATCTACGGATTGTTGATCGCCTTCGCCTTCGCCCTGCCCCCGCTCGCTCGCGCCCGCACTGTCCCCGCCGCCGGATTGTTCCGCGCAGTGGTCGAGGGCGACGCGCGTATCGACAAGCGCAGCACCATCTGGGTCATTGGCTCGATCGCCGCGATTGTCGCGCTTGCCGTACTGACCGCGCGTGAACCTTTGTTCTCGCTCGGCTTCATCGGCGCGGCGTTCGGCTTGCTGCTTTTACTGACTGGGATCGCCTGGGCGTTGCGCTTTATCGCCATCCGTCTGCCTCGACCGAAAGCACCGCTGCCAAGGCTGGCGCTCGCCAATCTGCACCGCCCCGGTGCCCAGACGTCAGCTTTGGTGGTCGCATTGGGGCTGGGGCTGACGCTGTTCGTGACGCTCGCCGCGATCCAGACCAGCATCGACAACGAAATCAAAAACAGCGTCCCCGAACGCGCGCCGAGCTTCTTCGTGCTCGACATACCCCGCGATGGCGTGGCTCAATTTACCAAGATGGTGAAGGACGCCGACCCGAAAGCGGGCATCAACCTGATCCCGGCGCTGCGCGGCACTATAATCGAATATGGTGGGCAGCGCGTCGATCAGTTGGAAGAATTGCCCGAAGGCGCGTGGGTGCTGAGCGGCGACCGCGGTCTGACCTACAGCACCGAAATCCCCAAAGGCAGCGAAGTCACAAAAGGCGAATGGTGGGCCGCAGACTATGACGGCCCACCGCTGGTTTCGCTAGATGCAGCAGTAGCGACCACGCTTGGCGTCGATGTCGGCGACAGCCTGACTGTCAGCCTCCTCGGCATCGAAGTACCCGCAAAAATCGCGTCGCTGCGCGCGGTCAAATGGGAGAATTTTGGCCTCAATTATGTGATGGTGTTCTCGCCTGGTTCGTTCGACAGCGCGCCGCACAATATGGTCGCGACGCTGACGGTGTCGAAAGAGGCCGAAAGAATCCTCGCGAAAAGCGTTCCGCCAACATTCCCCTCGTCGTCATTGATCGAGGTCGGCGAGGTTACCGCGCAAATCACCACACTGCTCACCCAGATGGCGCAGGCGATTGCCGCTGCGGCTTCCATCGCCATATTGGCGGGGATTGCGGTGCTGGTCGGCGCCATCGCCGCCGCGCGTGCCAGCCGGGTGTATGACAGCGTCATCATGAAGATGCTGGGCTCCACACGCGCGCAGATATTGGGTGCGCAGGCGCTCGAATATGGCGTGCTGGCAGTCGTTCTAGGGCTGCTGTCGCTGGGCCTTGGCTTGGCCGCCGCCTGGTATGTGGTGGTGCAGATTTTCGACTTCACCTTCGCACCGGACCCCATGATATTGGCGATCACCCTAATCGGCGGCGCGGGGCTGACCTTTGTGCTGGGAATAGTCGGTTCGCTGCCGATATTGGCAGCGCGACCGGCAGAGGCGCTCAGGAGCCTTTGATAGCCCAAAAAGGTGACAGTCACTTTTTACAGTTGTTCAATCGTCTGCACCCGCGCTCGTTCATGTTGGTAAAAAGTGACTGTCACCTTTTTGGGCCAACCGCTTCGCCAACGGTGCGGACGCAATCAGCTGCAACTGATGATAGAAAATCGCAGGCAATATCATTACCCCTGCAATCTCCGGCGGAAACAACAACGCCGCCATTGGCGCGCCGGTCGCGAGGCTTTTGTGCGCACCGGCAAACAGCAGACTGATCCGGTCGGCGCGCGAGAACTTCATCGCACCGCCCAGCATCCATGCCGCGACAAAAGCGAGCGTCAAAAACACGGCAACCGCCGCGAACAATTTCAGCAGGTCAAAACTACCCACCCGCGCCAGCGCCCCGCTCGACACCGCCGAGCTGAACGCGACATAGACCGCGAGCAAAATCACTGCGCGGTCGAATAACGACAGCAGCCTTTTTTCACTCACTGCCCACGCCGCCAACCAACGCTGGGCAAACTGCCCGAGCAAGAACGGCAACAGCAGCATCGTCACGATCTTGACGATCACGTCGCCACCCAAGCCCCCGCCTGCAACTCCGCCCAGCAATAGCGCGAACAACGCGGGCGTCGCCAATATCCCGACCAGATTGGAGAGCGCGGCCCCGACGACAGACGCCGCGACATTGCCCTTGCCCAGCGAAGAGTAACTGATCGCAGACTGCACGGTGGACGGCAGGATCGCGCAATACAGCAAACCCACTGCCAGCATCGGTGACAGCCAACCCGCTACCGCCATGGACAAAGCCCAACCCGCCAGCGGCATCGCGATAAAGGTAAAGCCGAGCATAGCCGCCTGCAACCGCCAGCCTTTGGCCGCGCGTTTTACCTCCTCGCGCGGCAGTTTCAGCCCGTGCAGGAAGAACAGCGCGAAGATGCCGACGAACGATATGTTCTGTGCCACCGGCAATCCCGCACCCGACACCGGCAGCAACCAACCCAGCAAGACCGCGCCGAGCAGCAGCAGGACAAAGCGGTCGGGGATCAAGCGCGAAATCATCGCGGCGTGATGGAGCAGATTTAACGGCTCAACAAGTCTGCCAGTTTTCCCGCGCCCAAATCCATGCTACAAATCTGTCGATGACAATGAATAGCGGAGGAGCAGTTTGATGACCCGGATGGCAAAGGCCAAGATAGCCTCACTTGTTGCTGGAATAGCCCTGATCGCAATTTCACCGACCTTTGCCGCCGGTGGAGGAGGAGGAGGAGGCGGCGGGAGCTCTATGCCGAGCGATTCTGCACCCGCTTATGATCCTGCTGTAGAGTATCAGAAAGGAACCGAGGCGTTTCGCGCAGGAAACTATGCCGACGCCGCCAAAGCCTTCAAACGTGTAACCTCGGTAATTCCCAAAAATGCGGCGGCGCAGTATCTGCTCGGCGCCAGCTTCATGGCGCTTGGCGATTTCAAAAAGGCGAAAAGTCCGCTCGAGGCCGCTGTAAAGAATGATGGCAAAATGATCGACGCGCGGCGCGATCTTGGCATCGCTTACGCGAAAATCGGTACTGCCGACAAGGCGGCGGCGCAGATGGAGGCGTTGAAGGCCATGCAGGCAAGCTGCGCCAGTACCTGCCCCGAGGCGGCGAAAATTACCGACGCTATGAGCAAACTGGAAACGGCAATTGCAGCCGAAAAGCAAGCTGCCGGGCCGGTGATCCCAAGCATCCAGCTTGCCGAAGCACCGACCGCCGATGCGACCTATGTCACGGCGGTTAGCCTGATCAACGAGAAGCGCTACCCCGAGGCAATAACACTGCTCGAAGGTGCACTCTGGACAACCGGACCGCATCCCGACGTGCTTACATATCTCGGCTTTGCCAACCGCAAACTGCGCAGATTCGATGTTGCTGAAAGCTACTACAAAGAGGCCCTAACGGTTGCGCCAGACCATCGCGGCGCGCTCGAATATTATGGCGAACTGAAACTGGAACGTGGCAATGTCGCAGGTGCCAAGGCGCATCTGGCTAAGTTGGAAACGATCTGTGGTTTTGGCTGCCAAGAGGCCGACGAGCTGCGCCGCTGGATTAAGGAGGCGGCGACATCCGCAAGCTGATCTTTGCGATCACATGGGCGATGATCGGCGGCGTGGCACTGTTCGCCGCGCCAACCCCACTGTTGCAATCGTTGCGCTGGACCGAAGCGGGCAAGGAAATCGAGGCAATCACAACGCAGCCGTCGGCATGCCTTGCTTTCGAGCCGCGCGACAAGGCGGCGGTGCAGGCCGGAATGGCGTTATTCAACACCCCGACGCTGCTCGGCGGACAGGCGGCCAAGGCCGGCCTCAGTTGCGCGTCGTGTCATGTGAATGGCCGCGACAATCCGCATTTCCGGCTCCCCAGCCTGTCGGGTGAGGTCGGCACCGCCGATGTCACCAGCAGCTTTTTCAGCGCCGCGCGTGGGAACGGCGTGCATGACCCGGTGCGTATCCCCGACCTTGCCCAACCCGGCAAGATTTCTCGTGATCGAGGCGACAAAGCACTTGAGCAGTTCATCCGAAATCTTGTCGTCGAGGAATTTTCCGGAAACGAACCGACCCCGGCAACGCTATCAGCAATCTCCAATTATGTACGCGCCATCAGGTTATGTGCCGGTCGCGATACGGCGCGGCAGAATCGCCGACTGCAGGATCAAGTCGATCTGATCGATGCCGCGCTAGATGGAGCGTCAGCCATGGATCAGCGAGCCGATGCATCGACCGCCCAGTTGTTGATTGCCAGCGCACGGTATCAGTTGGGGCCGATCAACGAACGATACGTCGCAAAGCAATTCGCGGTTGAGCGCAGGTTGTTGCTCAACGCATCCAAACGCTTGCAGCAAATTGCGGAGAATGGCGACGACGTCCCGATTGCGCCGTCGCTCAACATTTGGCGGAAGGACTTCAACCGAAAGCTTGTGCCCCGCTTGGTCGCCGGTGAACAACGTTCGCTTTATAGCAAGAAGCAGATCGCCGCCGCTCTTGGCAACAGCTCGGCAGCGACAAAATAGCAACGGCCTCCTCGCCTTGCCGTTCGATTGTTGCGCTGCAGCAGTATCTGCGTTAAGGGCGCGCGAGAATCTGGTGGCGTGTTGCCGCCAAAACGACCTCCCAAAAGGCCCATTTCAAATGTCACTGCGTAATATAGCTATAATCGCCCACGTCGATCATGGCAAAACCACCCTTGTTGACCAGCTTTTCCGTCAGTCTGGTACCTTCCGCGACAACCAGCGCGTCGAAGAGCGCGCGATGGATTCGAACGACCTCGAAAAAGAGCGCGGCATCACGATTCTGGCGAAGTGCACTTCGGTCGAATGGGAAGGCACGCGGATCAACATCGTCGATACGCCAGGACACGCCGATTTCGGTGGCGAAGTCGAGCGTATCCTGTCGATGGTCGATGGCGTCATTCTACTCGTCGATTCGTCAGAAGGCGCAATGCCGCAGACCAAGTTTGTGACCGGCAAGGCGTTGGCGCTCGGTCTGCGTCCGATCGTCGTGGTCAACAAGGTTGATCGTCCAGACGAGCGTATCCAGGAAGTGCTCGACGAAGTGTTCGACCTTTTCGTTTCGCTCGATGCGACCGACGAGCAGCTGGACTTTCCGGTGTTGTACGCATCGGGGCGGAATGGCTATGCCTCGACCAACCCGGACGCGCGCGAGGGCACTTTGACGCCGATGTTCGAAACCATCGTTTCGCATGTGCCAGAGCCTAAAGCCGACGTCGATGGCGAGTTCAAAATGCTCGTCACGCTGCTCGACCGCGATAACTTCCTTGGCCGTATCCTGACCGGCCTCGTGCTTTCCGGCACGGTTAAGGTCAACCAGCAAATCCACGCGCTCAGCCCCGAAGGCAAGGTCGTCGAAACCGGCCGTGCGTCGAAGATCATGTCGTTCCGCGGGCTGGAGCGTGTTCCTGTCGATGAAGCCAAGGCAGGCGACATCATTTCGATTGCCGGTCTGACAACAACAACCGTTGCCGACACAATCGCCGATCTGACTGTCTCTGAACCGCTGCATGCACAGCCGATCGATCCACCGACCCTGTCGATGCGCTTTTCGGTGAATGACTCGCCGATGGCGGGCCGCGAAGGCACCAAAGTCACCAGCCGCATGATCCGTGACCGCCTGATGCGCGAAGCCGAAAGCAACGTCGCCGTTCGCATCACCGAAGCCGCCGACAAGGACAGTTTCGAAGTCGCCGGACGCGGCGAGTTGCAGTTGGGCGTGCTCATCGAAACGATGCGCCGCGAAGGCTTCGAACTCGGCATTTCGCGCCCGCGCGTGCTGTTCAACGAAGACGAACACGGCAAACCGACCGAGCCTTATGAAACCGTCGTGATCGACGTCGATGACGAATATTCGGGCACAGTTGTCGAGAAAATGGCGGTGCGCAAAGGCGAAATGACCGACATGCGGCCCTCCGGCGGTGGCAAGACGCGGATTACGTTCAGTGCGCCGTCACGCGGCCTCATCGGCTATCACGGCGAATTCCTGTCCGATACGCGCGGCACGGGCATCATGAACCGGTTGTTCGAGAAATACGGTTCGCACAAAGGCAAAATCGAAGGCCGCAAGAACGGCGTGCTGATTTCCAACGGCAGTGGTGAAGCGGTTGCCTACGCCCTCGGCCCGTTGGAAGAACGCGGAATCCTGATGGTATCGCCTGGCGAAGCGCTCTACGAAGGCATGATTATCGGCGAAAATGCGAAGCCCGATGACCTTGAGGTCAACCCGATGAAGTCGAAACAGCTGACCAATTTCCGTTCGACTGGCAAAGACGACGCGATCCGCCTGACCCCGCCTTGGCGGATGACGCTGGAGCAGGCGATTGCCTATGTCGATGACGACGAAATGGTCGAAGTGACACCAAAAAACATCCGCCTGCGCAAACGCTTCCTTGATCCGAACGAACGCAAGAAGCAGTCACGGGCGAAACAAGCGGCGTAAAGTCTCCAAAATCCCTTTGTGATACTGATCAATATATGCCTTTTTGTCTCCTACTTGGACAGTAGTCGAGGGGACAAATATGAACTGGCTTAAAATGGCATTCCATCGTTGGAACGATTTCGGTGGTCGTTCTGATCGACGGGAGTTTTCGGCCTATTTGCTATTCTTCGTGCCATTTGCTGTGATATTTGTTTGGCTAACTGGGATTAGTACAGACCGTCCCGGCTATGTTCCAGAACTATACGAAGCCCTTGCGATGCTCGCATTAGTCGCGCTTTTCTTCGCCCTTCTTGTTCCTGCATGGGCCGTGACAATACGACGTCTGCATGACGTAAACCTACCTAGGGCACTGATATTATTTGTCGGCGTGTTGTTTTTGCCACTAGCTTTTCTATCTGGCACCAAAGGCGAGAATAATTATGGTGATGAACCCGGTGAACCCTCTGATTATCTAGGTAAATATTAAACCGCCTCCCCCGCCGCAACGCCGCTCGCCCAGGCCCATTGAAAATTGTATCCGCCGAGCCAGCCGGTGACATCCACCGCCTCGCCAATGCAATATAGCCCCGGCACTTTCTTCGCCTCCATCGTCTGTTGCGACAATCCGTCGGTGCTGATCCCGCCCAAGGTCACTTCGGCCTTGGCAAAGCCTTCGCTGCCATTGGGGGTGAAGGTCCAGTTGCCCAATTGCGCACCTGCATCGACGAGTTTGCGGTCGGACTGGTCGGCCAGATTGCCGTTCAGCGCCAACCGCACAGCTAATGCCTCGGCCAATCGTGCAGGCAGCAGACGGTCGAGCGTTGACCTGAGCGTCGCCCTCGGCCGCGCGCGTTTTTCGGCGAGGAGCAATTCGGTTGCATCGTCGCCGGGCAGGAAATCGATGCCGATGCTTTCGCCTGGTCGCCAATAGCTGCTGATCTGCAGGATGGCCGGACCGCTAAGGCCGCGGTGGGTGAAGAGTGCAGCTTCGCGGAAAGCGGTTTTGCCGTGTTTGGCGACAACTTCCGCCGAAACGCCGGACAATTCGCGGAACAGCACATCTTCGCCGCCCAAGGTGAGCGGTACCAGCGCCGGACGCGGCTCAACGACCTTCAAACCGAACTGCCGCGCCAGATCATAAGCAAAATCCGTCGCCCCCATTTTAGGGATGCTCGGCCCTCCTGTGGCGATGACCAGAGAGGGCACGGAGGCCGAGAGACCACCGTAGGTCACGCTATATCTGTCGCCAATGTGCGCTACTTCACTGACGCCCACGCCAAACGCGAAGTCGACGCGTCCGCCCTGCCCTGCGCATTTGTCGCATTCGTCCATCAACATCTCGACAATCTGACGCGCAGACCCGTCGCAGAACAATTGCCCCAGCGTCTTTTCATGATGGGCGATGCCGTGGCTGTCGACCAGATCGATGAAATCTTGCGGGCCATAGCGCCCCAGCGCCGATTTGGCGAAATGCGGATTGGCCGACAGATAGCGGTCGGCCTGCGTGTTCACATTGGTGAAATTGCACCGCCCGCCGCCCGAAATCAGGATTTTCTTGCCCGGCTCGTCGGCGTGGTCGATCACAAGCACGCGCCGACCACGCTGCCCGGCGACAGCCGCACACATCAGGCCAGCGCCGCCTGCGCCAAGGATGATAACGTCGTAAGTCAACGGGTGGCGCTACAGCAGTTTCTTGTACTGCAGGAAACCGCTTTTGTCCGCGATCCTGTCGTAAAGCTGCATTGCATTGACATTGCTCTCGTGCGTCAACCAGTAAACGCGTGAGCACCCCATAAGTCGCGCCTGATCATAGACCGCCTCGATAAGAGCGCGCCCGATACCCGAACCGCGTGCTTCTGGCGCAGCAAACAAGTCCTGAAGGTAACAATAGTCGCCATCGCTCCAGGTGCTGCGATGCTTGATCCCGTGAACCAAACCGATGGCGGCACCGCGCTCGTCGCGCGCCAGAAATCCACCCATCGGATCGATACCCGACGTCAGCCGCGCAAAGCTGGTTCGGGTTACGGCGTCGCTCAGGCTGCTTTCGTAAAAGCCAAGATACCCGAGCCACAACGGCTCCCAATCGGTAAAATGATCGGCGGTGAGCGTCTGGATG
The DNA here is from genome assembly GCA_031406495.1 of Sphingomonadales bacterium. Lineage (GTDB taxonomy): Bacteria > Pseudomonadota > Alphaproteobacteria > Sphingomonadales > Sphingomonadaceae > Sphingorhabdus_B. The sequence goes on from JANOHL010000097.1 coordinate 23,998, forward strand.
GTCGGCATATGACCTCGCTAGACGTTTATCCAACAGGGCGTCAACGCTCATGCCAACCGCCACGGGCACCGCTTTGCGATATTGCCAACGCTTACGCTTTACGGCAAAGGCGCGGTCATGACTGACACCCAAGACACCCCACCCGACCATCTTTCGATCAACCCAATGAGCGCGCATTTCGACGGCGACCTGCTTTCGCGCGGTATCGGTATCCGTTTCAAGGGCGAAACGCGTACCACGGTTGAGGAATATTGCATTTCCGAAGGCTGGATAAAGGTGCAGGCTGGCAAGGCGCGTGATCGCAAAGGCCAGCCGCTTCTCATCAAACTCAGCGGCCCGGTCGAGGCTTGGTTCGAGGATCTGGGCGACGACGCGCCGGTGGCTAAGGTCTAAGCCAGAACTCGATAACATGCGTTTTGCGCTCCTGCGAAAGCAGGAGCGGTGAAAATAATGTGCACTACTTCCAGTGCTCCTGCCTCCGCAGGAGCACAGGGGGGTCTAGCCCTTAGGAAACAGTGCGACAATCTTCGCGAGCCGGTCGTTGACCGGATCAAGATCGCCATCGTTCGTTTTGCCCAACCTGACTACCGTCAACTTATGCTGCGGCGACACCAGCACGAACTGGCCCAAATGGCCGAGTGCAGAAAACGCGTCGCGTGGTCCCTTGTCGGGGAAAAGCACCTGGTTGCGTCCGCCTTCACGTTTGCGGTTTAGCCAGATATGCCCGCCATAGCTGTTATCGGTGGGGCTCGGCGTTTTCATGAAGCGGGTCCAGCTTGTCGGTAGCAATTGCGCGCCGCGAACCGAACCGTTGTTGCGCAGAAACTCCCCGAACTTTGCCCAGTCGCGCGCGGTCGCATGGATGATGCTGCCGCCAAGCATCGTGCCGTTTCGGTCGAATTCTGGAAACGCGCTGGTCATGCCCAACGGTTCGAACAATCGCCCACGCGCATATTCGAGCATCGCGTCGCGGCGCACGACGGGGTCTTTGCTGTCGGTCAGCGAGCGCGTCATTATGTCCGCCAGTATGATGCTGGTCGCCGAGCTATATTCGAACTTCTCGGCCGGTTTTGCCTCCATCGTCCGGCTTTCGGCATAAAGCGCGGTGTTCTCGCGCCCGTCGAGGAAGAGCATCCGCGTGGTATCGGCGTCCTGGATTTCAATGTCGCTATCGGGCTCCAACCCTTCGGTGTGATCGAGCCCCGACGCCATATGCAGCAAATGGCGCAGCGTAATTTTTGCTCGCGGGTCGCCGCGGCTCTGCCATTCAGGAACCGGGGCGGCTTCATCCAGGGCGAGGCGTCCGTCGGCGACCATCAGGCCGATTAATGTTGCCGTCACGCTCTTGGCCATCGACCAGCTGATCAACCGTGTGTCGGGGTTGTAACCGGGCGCGTAACGCTCTGCGATCACGCGCCCACCCTGCATGATGACGAGCGCGCGGGTTTCCGACAGCGCCGGATCGTCGAACATCGGCGCGATTGCGGCGGCGAGTTTGTCTTGGGCGACCACTGCGTCATCGACGATTATCGTTAGGCCGGGTTTTGCAGGCTGGGCCGGTGGTTCGGTTGCGCATGATGCCAGCATAAAAGCGGCAATGGTCGAAAAAGCGGTTGCAGCTGTCAGTCTTTTGTATCTACGCATAAGCGACATCGATGCACCAGTTAGAGGGCCAATGGCAACCGCAACTTCACCCGCGCCGGAAAAGGCGGCATCCCGCCGGTTGCGAACCGTCCGCAACGTCGCTTTGGTATTGCTCGCCATCGCGGTTTTGTGGGTAATCTGGAACTGGAGCAGCATCAAGGAACAGGCCCAACTGGGCGCAGCGTATGGCGCGCACGTCGCTTGCTCATGCCGCTATATCGAAGGCCGCGATTTGAAAAGCTGCGAAACCGATTTCGAACCGGGGATGGAATTGGTCGGCCTTTCCGACGACCCCGAGAATAAGCGCGTGACCGCGTCGGTGCCGTTTCTGGCCGAAGCCGTTGCCGAACGGCGCGGCGACTTTGGCTGTTTGCAATTGAACGAGAAGGAAATTGAGGCGCTCTAAGTCTCGCGCTCCTGATTTCGTAAAATTATGACCGAAAACAGAAGTTCCGTCACACCCCCGACAATCGCTACCAGATAAGCTGGCAGGTCAAGATACCATACTGCCGCGAAGCCGATTGCGATCAGCACGACCCCGAGCATAATATAATGGCGCATCCCGAATATCGTCCGGAATACCAAATATCGCGCGCCTACCGCCAGCAAGGCGATGGCAAAGAACCAGTTCGAATGACTATCGCTGACGACATAGGCGACCAGCAGGCCCACCACTAGAAAAGGCGTCGACTGAAGTGCGAGCATCTCCAGCGGGTTGGATGCACCAGCCTTTTCGCGCTTGAACAGCAGTCTCACAAGCAGAAGCGAAAGCGGGTGAATCGCCATGCCCCCGAAGAAAAGCGCAGCCATTCCGTATTGCAGGCCAACATTCTGCGTCACCAGCCCGGCAATGACCCAGACGATGCCTGAAACCAGAACCCCAACACCGCCATTGGCATAGGCTCTGCGCATATCTCTCTGCGCTTCGCTGAAATCCATTAGCCCCTCTCCCCTCGGAATAGCTTTAAGCAGCTGCGACCCATTCCGTTGCTACCGTTTCTTCGATCCATGCACCACCAAGTACGCGGTCGCCATCATAAAGCACCGCCGCCTGCCCTGGCGCCACGCCATATTCGGGGTTTTCGAAACGCAGCCATTCGCCGTCAAGCGTCGCCGCAACGGGCTTTGCCATCGAGCGCACCTTGGCCATTAAAGGTCGGTCGTTAACCTTGCCAAGCCAGTTCGCCTCGACAACGCGTGCCGCATCGACCGCCAGTGCCTCGCGCGGTCCTACAATCACGCGACGCGACGATGCTTCCAAGCGAATGACATAGAGAGGCACTGGCTGTCCGCCGACATCCAGGCCTTTGCGTTGGCCGACAGTATAGTGGATCATGCCCTTATGCTGCCCCAACGTCCGGCCATCGAGGTGAACGATCTCGCCGCCGGTATCGGCATCGGGCCTGATTTTGCGGACAACGCTGGCATAATCGCCATCGGGCACGAAGCAAATATCCTGGCTGTCGGGCTTCATTGCAACGATCAGCCCAAGTTCCTGCGCAATCGCGCGCACCTGAGCTTTAGGCATCCCGCCCAAGGGGAAGCGCAGATAGTCGAGCTGGTCCTGCGTGGTTGCGAACAGGAAATAGCTTTGGTCGCGCGCCGGGTCGGCAGCACGGTGTAGTTCTGCGCCATCCGCTGCTTCGACGCGGCGGACATAATGGCCCGTCGCCAAACAATCCGCACCCAGCTCTCTTGCAAGCCGGAACAGGTCGGTGAATTTCACTCCCATATTGCAACGGACACAAGGGATCGGCGTGCGGCCCGCCATATATTCGTCGGCAAAATGGTCGATCACCGACTCGCGGAACCGGCTTTCATGATCGAATACATAATGGGCAATGCCGAGCTTGTCGGCGACGGCACGGGCGTCGCGGATGTCCTGCCCGGCACAGCAGGCCCCGGCGCGCTTCACCGCGCTACCGTGATCGTAAAGCTGCAGAGTAACGCCGATCGTTTCAGCGCCCGACCGCGCGGCAAGGGCTGCAACCACCGACGAATCGACGCCGCCCGACATCGCAACCACGATTCGCTTACCCGAAAGATCGGGGCCCAACTGGAAATCGGTATTAAAAATATTGTCGATCATTTCGCGCGGCACATAGCGACGAACGAAGCGAAATGCCAGTTTCACGTTCGGAATTCTCGAAATGGAACATCGCGGGGCTTCAAATGATAATGTCCGTTAACTTCGCCTAACATCGTCTGAATCGTTCATTTACTGCGTGTTATAGGGTGGGGCGCTAAGCGAACGTCATGGAAATGACATTCCCCCACCTGGCAACGCGTCAACACGCACTCGACCGCCGTCATAACCACGATGCAATCGTGGCGACGATCGTCGCGCGTCAGGCGAACAGCAGGACGGTGCGGGCAATGCTGATGGCCAGGCGCGCTAGTTTCAAATCGATCGCACCGTCGGATGACGCAGTTGAGCAGCGTATCCATTATTTCGGATCGCATCCGGTGGATGGCGAGGCCCCGTGTGGGTCTTTTGTGGGCATGCAATCCACGCCAGCAATGACCGAAAACAAAACTGAATTTGGCGTTTACCAGATCGATTCAGCGAATATCAAAGCTCTTGGTTTACCGACTGGAGGGACTGGGGAACAGGCCAATCTAGTGGGGCACGGAGCATCGAGGACCATATGATAGAGAACCAGAAAATCCGCCCCGCACAAGTCATCGGCCCCTTGGGTGAACCGCTAACCCTCGCCAGTTTGCCTCCCCCTGGGACAACACGCTGGGTCGTGCGCCGCAAAGCCGAGGTCGTTGCCGCCGTTAATGGTGGCCTGCTCAGCATTAACGACGTGTGCGAACGATATGACCTGACGCTCGAAGAGTTTGCGTCCTGGCAGCGAGCGGTTGACCGTTCGGGTATGCCTGGCCTGCGGGTCACAAGGATCCAGCACTACCGCGACCTTTACGAGCGTCAGCAAAAATACTGATTTGATCACCGTTGCAGTGAGCAGGCCCCGTCGATGCGAGTCGGCGGGGTTTGCGTATTCGCGCCTCAAACCACGCGAAAAAAATCGAATTTGGAACTTTAAGCCTTTGCGGCTATTCTCCTTTCTACGCCCAAAACCAAACAGGGCGGGTTTGTTAAGGAGGAACAATCATGGATTGGATTACTGCCATTATCGTTGGCGGCATCGCCGGTTGGCTTGCCAGCAAAGTGATGAACCGCGATGCGTCGATGGGCATTTTTTGGAATGTCGTTGTCGGTTGTGTCGGCTCTGTTGTTGGCAACTGGGTATCCAAATATTTTGGATGGAGTGGAACCGTTAAGGACTTTTCGCTCACGGGGCTGATTATCGCTTTTGTCGGAGCGGTCGTTCTGCTGGCGATCGTCAATCTCGTCCAACGCGGTCGCGTTCGTTAAGCTTAACACTCGAAAATCCAGCCGCGCGATTGGTTCGCGCGGCCTTTTTTTGCGCCTGAAATCCGGCTGTGATGTCGTTTGTCGAACAAATTTGCCGCCGGTCTGTATTGTGCCGTGCACAAAGCTTCTATATTCTAGAGAAAAGTAGCAAATCGCTACTTATCGGCATCTCGGCTTGCCGTAGGTGATGTATTTGGCTAATACACTCGGGTGAATCGCGACGACATCTGCGACATTCCACCTGAACGCGCCCAATTTGGATGATGATTATGAACTACGAAACAACCATGAGCAGCACCTTGAACGGCGAATTGCTGGACGACGCCGACATCGCGCGGGCGCGGCGCCGTCGCTGGATCATTATTGCCGCGATTGCGGCTGTGGTGATCATCGGTGCGGTTGCGGCGTTTATGTTCATGGGCGGCAGCGACGAGACTGCGGCCACTGCGGCTGCGGAGAAGGAAGGCCAAGCGCAGACTGTCAGCGTCATAGCGCCGGGCCGCGATACTGTGGTGCGCGCGATCAATGCCACGGGCACTTTGGCCGCACGCCGTGAAATTCCGGTTGGCGTAGTTGGCGAAGGTGGTCAAGTCATACGGGTTTATTTCGACGCCGGCGATTGGGTTAAGAAAGGGCAGACGCTAGTGAGCGTTGATCGTTCTGTGCAAGCGCAGCAGGCAATCGCCTTGGAAGCCCAAATCGGCGTGGCACGAGCAGATCTGCAGTTGGCGCAAAATGAACTGGACCGCGCGCTGCAGCTTGTTGGCCGTGGCTTCATCTCAAAGGCGGATGTTGATCGCAAAACCGCAACACGCGACAGCGCCCGTGCGCGCGTAAACGTCGCTAATGCGCAGCTAGCGGAAACCCGTGCGCGCAACGCGCGGCTTGATATCAGGGCACCGGTCAGCGGCTATGTGCTGGAGCGCAACGTGCAGCCCGGTCAAACGGTTTCTTCGGGTAGCGGCGTGCTTTTCCGCCTGGCCAAAGATGGCCAGATGGAATTGCAGGCGCAATTGGGCGAGGCCGATCTGGCAGCAGTGTCCGAAGGCATATCGGCAACCATCACTCCCGTCGGCGACACGCGTCAGTTCAATGGCCAGATTTGGCAAGTTTCGCCGGTAATAAACCCGCAAACACGCCAGGGAATTGCGCGCATCGCTCTTCCCTTCGACCGCGCACTGCGCCCCGGCGGCTTTGCCAGCGTCGAAATCAAGGCGGGCGCGGTAACGGCACCGATTTTACCTGAATCCGCCGTGCAAAACGACCGCGATGGCAGCTTCGTCTATATTTTGGACAAAGCCAACAAGGTGGTGCGCCGTAATGTTAAGGTCGGCTCGGTGACCGCCAATGGCCTAACCATCGCCGAAGGGCTCGACGGAACAGAGCGTGTTGTGCTGTTTGCTGGTGGCTTCCTCAATCCCGGCGAGACGGTCAATCCAAAGCTGCAAAAGAAGTAAATTACTGCTGCGATCAGGCCCATTTCGGACACCGCTGTTAACTGGAATTAGATGATGAACTTCCGCAATATCTCCGCTTGGTCTACTCGCAATCCGGTAGTCTCAATCGTGTTGTTCGTCGCGCTTACACTTGCCGGAATCATGAGCTTCATGTCAATGGACGTGCAGGACAGTCCGGATATCGAATTTCCCGTTGTTGTTGCGACGATTGTGCAACCAGGTGCTGCGCCGACCGAAATCGAGACGCAGATCACCCAAAAGATGGAATCGGCCGTGCGCAGCATTGCGGGTGTCCGTTCGATCAGCTCCACCGCAAATGAAGGTTCGACGACCACCGTTGTCGAATTTGAAATTGGCGAAGACATCAATCAGGCGGTAAACGAAGTCAAAAACGCGATCGACCAGATCAGAAGCGATTTGCCCGATGGTATTCTTGAACCGCAGATCAGCAAAGAAACCACCTCAAGCGAACCAATAGCCTATTATGCGGTACGTTCTTCGGACATGACGCTCGAACAATTGAGCTGGTTTGTTGATGATACCGTTGCAAAGCGGTTGCTGTCGATACAGGGCATGGCATCGGTTGGCCGCAACGGCGGCGTTGACCGTGAAATCCGTGTTATTCTTGATCCCGGTAAAATGCAATCAATGGGCGTCACCGCCAGCCAAATTAACAGCGTATTACGACAGGTAAACATCAATGCGGCGGGTGGCCGTGCCGAAATCGCAGGATCGCGGCAATCGGTGCGCGTTCTCGGCAACGCAGATGACGCGTATGCCCTATCACAAAGCCAGATTTCGATGGGCAATGGACAAAGCATCAAGCTGACAGACGTGGCGAAGGTTGAGGACAGCTTTGGCGAACAACGGGCGATTGCAAAAGTAAATGGCAAACAAGTCGTTACCTTTGGCATGTCGCGGGCGAAAGGCGCATCCGACGTCACCGTCTATGACGAGGCCGTCAAGAAGATGGAAGAGATCAAGAAGGAGAATCCCGGGGTCGAGTTCATCCAGCTGTTCAACAGCGTGGTCTACACCAAAGGACAATATAAGAGCTCCATGGCAGCAATGATCGAAGGTGCATTGCTGGCGATCGTAGTCGTATTCCTTTTCCTGCGCGACTGGCGCGCCACGGTTATTGCAGCGATTGCCATCCCGCTTTCAGCCATCCCGACCTTCTGGTTCATGGACTTAATGGGCTTCACGCTTAACTCGCTGTCATTGCTCGCGCTGGGCTTAGTCGCGGGGGTACTGGTCGATGACGCGATTGTGGAGATCGAAAATATCGTCCGGCATATGCGAATGGGTAAATCAGCCTATCAGGCGTCAATTGACGCCGCTGACGAAATCGGGCTGGCAGTTGTTGCAACTACATTCTCGATTGTCGCAGTGTTCTTGCCTGTCGGCCTGATGCCGGGTGTATCGGGTCAGTTTTTCAAAAACTTCGGGTTTACCGTAGTTATCTCGGTATTGATCAGCCTTGCCGTTGCGCGGCTGATTACGCCGATGATTGCGGCCTATTTCCTGAAGTCGCATGGTGTCGCGGAACATGGCGAAAGCCGGTGGATGGATGTTTATATGAAAATCCTGCGGTGGTCGTTGGGCCATCGGCGCTGGATGATGGGTATTGGTGTCACGGCACTCGGCTTGACCGGATTCATGTTCACTGCCATGCCGGGGCAGTTTTTCCCTACTGTCAATCAGGATTTTAGCCGTATTTCCATTGAAATGGTGCCGGGTACGACGCTGTCGCGAACCGAACAGGTTTCTGATCAGGTTGTCGCCATTATCAACAAACAACCCGAAGTAAAAACCGCGCTCCAAAGCATACGCGAGGGCAATGGCCGCATTTTTATCACCCTGAAAGAAGACAGGGCACGTACCAGTATTGAATTTGAAAAAGACCTTGCCCCGCAATTGCAAAAAATACCTGACGCTCGAGTTAACTTCCAATCTCAGGGTGGCGGGGGTGGCGGAACGGGCAGGGAAGTATCAGTCATGCTTTCGGGTTCCGACCCGAAGGTTTTGGGTGACACGGCAGCCCAGCTTGTTGAACAGATGAAGGGCCTTAAAGAAGTCAAAGCACCTCGCATTGCAGCAGACATGCAGCGACCCGAATTGATCATCAAGCCGAGGCTCGAACTGGCGGCGCAACTGGGCGTGACGACATCTGCACTGAGCCAGACAATCCGGATCGCGACGCAGGGAGACATTGACCAGAACAGCGCCAAGTTCTCGCTGTCTGACCGGCAAATCCCGATCCGCGTGATGCTACCGCAAGCATCGCGCACCGACCTGTCGACGATCAGCAATCTGCCGGTACCCACTTCGAGCGGCGGCTCCGTCCCGTTGGGAAGGATTGCAGACATCACTTTTGGGTCCGGTCCGACGACAATCCAGCGGTACAATCAGAACCGCCGGGTATTTGTGGGAGCGGATCTGGGTAGTGGCGTAATAAAAAGCGATGCCACAAAAGCAGTTAACGAGCTGCCGATAATGAAAAACCTGCCGACCGGGGTTTCCAACGCACCTTTCGGCGAGGATGAATGGCAGCAAGAAATGCTTACTGGCCTAGCTACGGCGCTCGCTTCCGGCACTTTGCTGGTTTTCGCGGTTTTGGTGTTGCTCTACCGGCGTTTTATGTCGCCATTGGTAAACATGGGATCGTTGCTGCTGGCACCATTGGGCGGTCTGTTGGCGTTGGTATTGATTGGTCAACCTTTGTCCATGCCCGTGTTTATCGGGATATTGATGTTGTTCGGTATCGTCGCCAAAAACTCGATCTTGCTGATCGATTTCGCGATCGAGGAAATGGAACGCGGCGTACCAAAATTCCAAGCGATTATGGAGGCTGGGCACAAACGCGCGCAGCCCATCGTCATGACAACAGTTGCGATGGTCGCGGGCATGGTACCAACCGCAATTTCGTTGTCGGGCGATGGTGCGTGGCGCGCGCCGATGGGTACCGTCGTTATCGGCGGGCTGATCGTATCGACGTTTCTCACGCTGCTGATCGTGCCTGCAGGCTTCAGTCTCGCCGATGGTGTTGAAAAACGCGTTGGGCCGTGGATGCGTCGCAATCTGCTGACCTACCGCACCGACGATGACGATGCGATCGACGCCAGCGAAGCTGCGGCCAAAGACGCGAAACGGAAGCGTCCGCCAGCATCGACCATAGGCGGCTTGGAACCTGCCGAGTAAGCTGGTCATCGTGGCTCTTGGCAATGCCTTGCGCGTTGCGCTACTGCCAGCTTCGTGAAGTCAGTCGATAAACTGGGGCAATCCGAAAAGGCGCGTTATGCGGAACGCGATGCTGAGTTGCGCCAGATGCGGATTATCGCAACTGGCCTGTTGCTAGGCATGGTTGTGCTGTTCGTCGTCGGAAACCATCTAGAGACGACCTTGCAGGGCCATTGGGGCTTTCTGCGTGCCTTTGCCGAGGCTGGCATGGTGGGGGGGCTGGCCGACTGGTTTGCGGTGACGGCGCTGTTTCGGCACCCACTCGGCATCCCCATCCCGCACACCGCAATCATCCCGCGTAACAAGGAGCGCATTGGCCGAACCTTGGCCAACTTCCTGCGCGGCAACTTCCTGACCAGCAAGGTCGTAGCGCGCCGCGTGCAGCGGATGGACGTTGCAGGTGCGATGGGCCGGTTTCTTGCCAATCCGTCGGGAGGCGAAGGCCGGATGCGCATGGGTGCGTCCCGGTTGATGGGCGACGTGGTCGCGGCGCTCGATGACGAACGCCTGGGCAACATCGCCAAGGGAGCACTCCGCAGTCAGCTCGAAAAACTGGATATCGCGCCATTGCTTGGTCAAATGTTGACGGCGATGATGAAAGAGCGGCGGCACATGGCGGTGCTCGACGGCGTCATCAAATGGGCGGCGGCAACGCTTGAGGCGAATGAGGATATCATCCGCGAAATGGTGGAGGAGCGCGCGGGTAGCATCATGCGCTGGACCGGTCTCGATGACCGGTTGGCCAATGCGATCTTGAATGGCCTGCACAAACTGCTTGCCGAGATGGCGGCTGACCCCGACCATCCGTTGCGGGCAAAGGGCGAAGAGGGGCTGGCGGCTCTTGCCGAAGGCCTGCGCAAGGATAAAGAGTTGCAAGCGAAGGTGGCTCACTGGAAAGGCGAGTTGCTGGCCAATCCGGCGATCGGCAAATGGATTGATGGAATGTGGCAACAGGGTCGTCAGGGCCTGCTGAAAGCCGCGCGCAATCCAGACGCTGCGATGGCCGGAAAGTTTGGCGAGGCACTGATCCAACTCGGTGCGAGCCTTCAGGAAGATCCCAAACTGAAAGGCCAGATCAACCGCTTCGCGCGGCGTGCAATTGTTGGCACCACCGAAAATTACGGCGAGAATATCGTGGCGCTGGTTTCCGACACGATCGCCAATTGGGATGCGTCGACCATTACCGACCGCGTCGAAAATGCGGTGGGCAGCGACCTTCAATTTATCCGCATCAACGGGACATTGGTGGGGGGTTTGGCGGGGATCGTGATCCATGCCGTTGGGCTTTGGATTTAGTTAGGCAAGCGCAGCGATCATTTTCTCCGCTGCACATGCTGCGATACGAGCCGCGCGTTTGAGGTTGGTTTGAAAATCGCCACTGCTTTCACCGTCAGCATTGTCGGTGGTCGCCTTGATTGCAGCCCAAGGCAGCCCCATCCGTAAAGCCGCCTGCGCCACGGCGGCGGTCTCCATGTCGATCAGGTCGCCACCCAATTGGTTACGCAACCGTCTGGCGTGATCGGCATTTTCGATAAAACCATCGCCGCTGATAATCCTCACTTTTGGCAGCCCGATGTCGGGCATTGCCATGGCATGGAAAGGTTCGATTTCCGCCTGTCCTATTGGCCACGCGCCTGCGGTATAATGGGTAAAACCGTCATTACGCGACGCTCCATAATCGCCCTGCACTGCTTCGGTGATCTGGAAACAGTCGCCCTTGATGTCGGATAGCTTACCGGCGGTACCAATCACCAGCAACAGATCGACATGATAATGTTCGAACAAGATCGAGGCAGCCATCGCTGCGTTGACCTTGCCAATGCCACTGCATGTGATTGCAATATGCTTGCCGACCAGTTCTGCAGTCCGGATCGAAAACCCGTGATGCGGTTCGCCTTCGAGCATCTGGTCGGGCAGAAACGACGCCGCTTCCACATCAACTCCCGAAATTATGCCTATGCGGTTTATCATACTGTTTCGCCCTCAGATTTTGGGAGTGTATTGCTCGTCTCAATATCGTTCCGCGATTTTGATGTGAGTATGATGACAAAGCATCCAAATTCGTCAACTAGGGCGCATATGCACAAAAGCGGATTGAAGATTTACTTCGACGGGGGTGCCAGACCTAATCCGGGCCAAATGGAAACCGCTGTGGTTGCGCGCGGAGTGACCTATCATCAGCCCGATTGCGGTCACGGCACGAACAATGACGCTGAATGGCTGGCGCTGATCCATGCGTTGGAAGTGGCTTTGGCCATCGGCGCGCGCGATGTTGTGATGCTTGGCGATTCAGCCTTAGTAACCGGCCAAGCCACCGGCACCGCAAAATGCCGCAGTAAAGAGTTGCGGGCGCATCTAGCCGCTTTCCTCTCTCTCGAACCTCAGTTTGATCGCATCAGAATCAGGCATATTGGTCGCAGCCAGAATTTGGCGGGGATTGCGCTGGCGAAAACGCGATTGTGAATTAGCGTCCAGCCGCGATCATATCTTCGATAGCAACAAACTTCTCCCTCGGCGCGCCGTCTCTGGCGCGCGCGATTTCGGCGTCTTCGATTCTTTTCCAATCGCGGAACGAGACGACCTCGACACCGCGTTTTTCCAGCAATTCATCCAGGCCCACACGCCCTGCTTTGGCATCACCACCTCCGATATCTTCAGCAATCAGATCGACAATCGCATAGCCATCGGGCCGGTTAGTGCCGATCGTGCCCGATGGTCCGCGCCGCGCCCATCCAACGCAATAAAGCCCGGGCAGTATTCGCCCCTCATCGCTCGCGAACCGGCCGCGGCCATGCTCATAAGGAACACCTTCGATGGGCGGGGTTTGATAACCGATACAGCTGATCACCATCGAACAATCGAGCGTGTAGGTTTCGCCAGTCCCAACACTCCGCTTCTGGTCGTCGAGCGCAGTGCGTTCGATGACAATCCGTTCCACTTTTCCATCGCCTTCAATCGCGACGGGTGCCGCAAAAAAGTCGAAGTTAATGCTGATTGCCTTGTCCGCGCGGAAGCTTTCAGGAATTGCTGCGAATTCGCGCAGATGTGTGACCGACTTGCGCATACCCGGCTCCAACAAAGCGTCCTCGCCAAGTTCGGGCAGATCGCCCTTTTCAACGCGAGGCGTTGCCCGTTCCAGATGCCCCAATTCGCCCAATTCCTTCGGCGTCATCGCAATCTGGTGCGGTCCGCGCCGTCCGGAGATTGTTATCTCTTCGGTTTTCGCCCGCTCAAGCGCATCAAGCGCATGCCCCACGATATCCGAAGCGGCAAACTCGGCGCGCGTCTTCGACAATATCCGCGCAACATCAAGCGCGACATTGCCGTTGCCGATCACCACGACATGTTTGCCGTCCAGTACGGGCGCAAGATCGGCGAAATCGGGATGGCCGTTATACCAGCCGACAAACGCCGCACTCCCAAACACGCCGGGCAAATCCCCACCGGGTATTTCCAACTTTCGGTCATTCGGCGCGCCGGTGGCGAGCACCACGGCGTCATAAAGCATGCTCAGTTCGTCGATGCTAACATCGGTACCCACGCTGACATTGCCGACGAAGCGGACATTGTCCGACAAAGCGACTTTTTCGTACCGATTGGATACTGCCTTGATAGACTGGTGATCTGGTGCGACGCCAAAGCGGATCAGGCCGAATGGCACCGGCAGCCGATCAATGATATCGATCCGCACATCATCGCCAAATTTCTTCTGCGCGGCCTCTGCGGTGTAATAACCCGCTGGCCCCGAACCGATTATCGCGATATGCCGCATTTGGCTTCCCCTGCCCCTTCATTGAGTCGGGATGCTAACGAACTGCCTACCGAGCGCAAGCGTTCAAGCCGCCGCCCGCGCCGCTTCAACCGGGCGGTCCAAAAACTCGCGGATCGCGGCGATACTTTCGTCGACATGGCTAAGCATGAACAAATGCCCGCCATTCTCGATTTCCAGCAGTTCGCTGTTCGGGATCAGCATATTAAGGAATTTGCCATTCGCGACCGGTACAATCTGGTCATCGCTGCCCATCATGATCAGCGTTTCCTTTTTCATAAACGGCAGAAACGGCGCGCTGGTCCAGCCGAGCATGGCGAGAAGCTGGTAGAAGTAACCGGTTTTCGATGGCGGGGTTATGCGACCGATGTGGCCTTCCTTGCCCGATGTCGCGCCGCCGTAAAGCGTTTTGAAATGCTTGCTCATAAAATCGGGGTCGATATAGCGGCGCGGGTCAGCCATTTTAACGAGGGCGGCGGGATTGCCCGGCACCATCAACATGCCAGCGCTGGTTGCCGCTAAAATGAGCCGGTTGACCCGCGCGCCGTTCTGCATTGCGAACTGTTGCGCCATTGCACCACCCCAGCTGACGCCCATCACGTCAACTACCGGCATATCGAACTTGTCAAGCAACAACGCTGCAATCCGCGCCATCAGAACCGCATTATACGGCACCACCGGATCGGGCGAGCCGCCAACGCCGGGCATGTCGAAAGTGATGAAGTCGCGTTCTTGCAAGGCTGACGCAAGTGGCGCCATCGCTTCGATATTCGCGCCGATGCCGTTGAAGAACAGCAGCGGCAAATGCCTACCCACTTCTTTGCCCTCGGCCATCCACCGCCCGACCCGCAATGAGCGGCCATCGACGGTTTCCATGGAAAAAACTGGCCCTCTTGAACCAGATTGGCGGCCCTTAATCATTTTCGTTCCCCCTGCGCGGCTTTTTGGGTCGCTGTGTTTAGTTAAGCCACTTTACCGATCATTCAAGCACATAAAGCCCGGGAGCCGCCTCCATCGCCGGATGAGCCTTGCTGCCCAGCCCCTTGGCCGCATCAACCTGCTTGCCCGAACGCTGCTGCAGCCATTCCATCCAATACGGCCACCAGCTTCCGGCGACCTCTTCGGTTCCCTTCATCCACTCCTTTACATCGGCAGGCGCCTTGTTTTTGCTGTGTTTCCAATATTTTGCCTTGGGGTTGCCCGGCGGGTTCAGGATCGCTTGCATATGCCCGGCCTGGCTGAGGATGAATTCAACATTCTCGCCGCCGAACAATTGCGTCGAGCGATAACAGGCCTGCCACGGCGTGATATGGTCGGTGGTGCCGCCCAGGATAAACATATCGCCAGTGACCTTGGTGAGGTCTAGCGTATGCCCCGCCACCTCGAACGTCCCGGGTTCGGCATAGGCGTTGGCCTCGAACAGCTCCAGAAAATCGCCCATTAACGTCGATGAAAGATTGGTGGCGTCGGCATTCCAGAACAGGATGTCGAACGCAGGTGGGTCATCGCCCATCAAATAATTGTTGATGACATAGTTCCAGATGAGATCATTCGGCCGAAGCCACGCAAAACCGCGTGCAAGACTCGAACCTTCGATCACCCCCTTCTTCGCCGCCCGCTGCCGCGCCAGGGCAATGCCGTTATGCGACACCAGTGAGCTCGCCTCGGTATCGCCCGGTCGCGGTTCGAGGACGCAGACCATCATCGTGATCGCATTGACTCGCTCGTCGCCCATCGACGCCAGCTTTGACAGGAGCACCGACATGGTCTGCCCACCCGAACAAGCACCCGACACATTGACCTTGTCTTCGCCGGTGATATCGCAGACCACATCCAGAGCCTTGATGGAGCTTTCGATATATTCCGCCATGCCCCAATCGCCTTGCTCGTGCGTGGGATTGCGCCAGCTGATCACGAACGGCTGGATATTGTGGTCGGTTTGCCATTTTATTACCGACTTTTCAGGGCTCAGATCGTTGATATACATCTTGTTGATCTGTGGCGGGATGACGAGCTGCGGGATCGCATAAACTTTATCAGTCGTGGCGGCATATTGGATCAGTTCGAACCGTTCGTCTCGGTACACCACAGAGCCCTTCGAGGTTGCGATATTCTCGCCCAGCTTGAACGGCTTTTTGTTGACCTGGCTCACCATCATGTCGTTGTGGACCATGTCGTTATAGGCGTTCTTCAGGCCCTTCACGAGGCTGAGCCCGCCGGAATCCACCAGCCTTTTCTGCGCGGTCGGGTTGCCGATCAGGCTGTTGGTCGGAGCCAGCGCGTCGATGATAATCTGCGAAATGAAGTTCGCCCGGTCACGTTCCAGCGCGTCCATTTCCAAATCTTCGATGTAACTTTTTACGCCCTTTTGCACCGCCAGAAAATATTGTGCGCCCGCCTTGAAGAACGGGTTGAACTGCCACGCCGGGTCCATGAAGCGCTTGTCCTTGGCATCGGGCGCAAGATCGGATTTGCCCGTCATGATCTGGATCACATCCTCGCTAAAAGCACCCGCAGCCTTGAACGCCTTGTCCGGATTAGCCGCCGTCTGGCGCAGCATCAGCCCGATCGCGCCGATAAAATCCTCGCGCGCCAAACCCGTCAGCGGCCCCAGCGCCATCGTCGCATCATTGGCGGCGTCGAACGCGCCCTGCATGCCCGTAAATACAGAGCCCGTCGCCTTGGCCTTCTTCTCGGCCTTTTTCTTGTCAGCCATGCGCCGCTCCTCTCCTGTCCTCGCGGCAAGAGATTGCACGGACGGGTTGGCGCGTCAATCAAGCGCTGCTAAGGGCGCGGCATGGCTGAACTCTCGCGTATTCGTAATTTCTCAATTATCGCCCATATCGATCATGGCAAGTCGACGCTTGCCGACCGGCTGATCCAACAGACCGGGGGCCTCTCCGCGCGGGAAATGACGAGCCAAGTCCTTGATAACATGGACATTGAGAAGGAACGCGGGATCACGATCAAGGCGCAAACCGTGCGGCTTGATTACACCGCGAAGGACGGCCTTGCCTACGAACTCAACCTGATGGACACACCCGGCCATGTCGATTTCGCCTATGAAGTCAGCCGCTCCCTCGCCGCGTGCGAAGGCGCGCTGCTCGTCGTCGATGCCGCCCAAGGCGTAGAGGCGCAAACGCTCGCCAATGTCTACCAAAGCATCGAGCACGACCACGAAATCGTCCCCGTCATCAACAAGATCGACCTGCCCGCCGCCGATGTCGACAAGGTCAAGGCCGAAATCGAGGAAATCATCGGGCTACCTGCGGACAACGCCGTCCTCACCAGCGCCAAGTCAGGGATAGGCATCGACGAAGTGCTGGAGGCCATCGTCACCCGCATCCCGCCCCCCAAGGGCGACCGCGACGCAGCCCTGAAGGCGATGCTGGTCGACAGCTGGTACGACCCCTATCTCGGCGTCGTCATCCTCGTCCGCGTCATCGACGGCGTCATCAAGAAGGGCCAAAGCGTCAAATTCATGGCCGCCGGCACCACCCACCTTATCGACCGCGTCGGCTGCATGCGCCCCAAAATCGACACGCTGCCCGAACTCGCGGCAGGCGAAGTCGGCTTTATCACCGCGCAGATCAAGGAAGTCGCACAAACCCGCGTCGGCGACACCATCACCGACGCCAAACGCCCCGCTGCCGAACCGCTCCCCGGCTTCAAGGAAGTCCAGCCCGTGGTATTCTGCGGCCTGTTCCCGACCGACGCCGCCGACTTCGAAAAGCTGCGCGAAAGCATCTCCAAACTGCGCCTCAACGACGCCAGCTTCAGCTTCGAGACCGAGAGCAGCGCCGCATTGGGCTTCGGCTTCCGCTGCGGCTTCCTTGGCCTCCTCCACCTCGAAATCATCCAGGAACGCCTGACCCGCGAGTTCGACCTAGACCTCATCACGACCGCGCCCAGCGTGGTGTACAAGCTCCAACTCAGCCGCAGCAAAACCGAAGACGCGTGCGAGATGGAGCTGCACAACCCGGCCGACATGCCCGACATCAACCGGATCGCGGAGATACAAGAGCCATGGATCGAGGCGACCATCTATTGCCCTGACGAATATCTCGGCAGCATCCTCAAACTCTGCCAGGACCG
>JANOHL010000075.1:0-30604 GCA_031406495.1 Sphingomonadales bacterium
AAGATATCGGAGGAAAATGCCCGCCGCCGATAGCCGTTCTACCGGCAAGGGCATTTTGCTTCGAGATCGAAGCCATTTTGTCGTCCGAAGGATTTGACCGATTTTGTCCATTGCTACGTTGGCAAGGCTCGACTTAGAACCACTAAGCCTTAAGCCTTGCCGCCTTGCACTGAACAAAATCGCTTCAAACCTCGAAGGCGCATTTAATAGATCCTGACCCTAAGCGTATACGGCTTCTTAACCATATGTTGCCAATGCTGTTCCGCGAATATCCGGGGCCGCAAATATGGACGATTTACTAGAAGAATTTATCGCGGAAACGCGTGAGACGCTGGAAACATTGGCCAGCCAGCTCGTCCAGTGGGAACGCACGCCTCAAGACCGTGCGCTGCTCGACAGCGTATTCCGCTTTGTTCACACCGTTAAAGGAAGCTGCGGCTTTCTGGACTTGCCGCGTTTGCTGCGGCTGAGCCACGCAGCGGAAGATCTGCTCAGTGGAGCGCGCGACGGCAATGTGTCGGCTTCACCGGGTCTGGTAACGGCGGTATTGAACGTGATCGACCGGATCTCGGCGTTGACCGAAGCCTTGGAAACTGGAAAGGCTGTTTACGACAACGACGAAGATCTGGTGGAGGCAATGCTGGCGTTCGTGCCGGTAACGGGGGAAGGTGACGCTTCGGGCAATGCGGACACCGATCCGTTGCTTGATATCGATTTTGAAGATCTGGGGCCACGCGCCAAATCGCGCACGGTCCGTGTTTCGCTAAGCCTGCTCGACAAACTGATGAGCGGTGTTTCCGACATGGTACTGGCGCGCAACGAAGTATCGCGACAGATGCGCAAGTCTGGTTCGAACAGCGAACTGGAGCATTCCTTCTCGCGGTTATCGGCCTCTGTCGCGGAGATGCGCGATGCGGTGGGCATGATGCGGATGCAGAATATCGACCGGCTGTTTTCATCGCTGCCGCGGATGCTGCGCGATATCACCATCGAACTGGACAAGGAGATCGAGCTGCGCATCGACGGCAGCGAGGTCGAAGTCGACCGTGAAATGGTCGAAGCCCTTCGCGATCCCCTGACCCACATCTTACGCAACGCGGCTGATCACGGAATTGAACCCCCCGAAGAACGCCGCGCCCTCGGCAAGGATCCAGTGGGGCAGATCCGCATCGTTGCGCGTCAGTCAGGCAACCAGATTTTGATCGAGGTGATCGACGATGGGCGCGGCATCAATGTTGAAAAGCTGGGGGCAAGAGCCATCGCCGCCAAGATCGCGACCGCTAGTGAGTGGCAGAAGATGTCCGAGAAAGCACAGCTCCGGACGATTTTTACTCCGGGACTGTCGACGGCAGACAAAGTAAGTGCAATTTCGGGGCGCGGCGTGGGAATGGACGTCGTCCGAACCAACTTGCAAGCGATTGGCGGCACGATAGATCTGGAAAACTTCGAAGGCCACGGCCTCAAAATGACGCTTCGACTGCCGTTGACGCTATCGATTATCGCTGGACTTTCAGTACGTGCTGGTGACCAGATCTTCGGGATTTCACGCAGCTCAGTGGTGGAGATTATTTCGGCATCCAACACCAACGTCAAAGTCGAGAACCTTGGCGGAGCGTCGGTCGTGTCCATTCGCGGCGAACGCTATCCATACGCCACTCTTGAATCGGTCCTGGAAATCGATGCGACTGCGCGCATTGGCGAAACTAGTCGGACCTTGATAGTTATTCGACCGGCAGTAGGCGCCACATTTGTGCTGGATGTTGCCAGCGTAATCGACAACGAAGAACTGGTGGTTAAGCCGGGCGCGCCGTTAGTTATGTCGACAGGGCTATATGCTGGCACTTCCTTACCCGACAATGGCCGCCCGATGTTGTTGCTGGATGCCAGCGGGTTGGCGACAGCCGTCGGCGTCGATCTGCACGAACGTGATAATGTTCACGAATCGGCGTCCGATACCGAGGCAACCAAAATGAAGAATCCTTCGGCTCTACTGTTCATCGCGTCAGATGGTGAAAAGCGAGCCATCCGCCTGTCGGTCATCGACCGGATGGAAGATGTCGGCGCATCGCAAATTAAGTTTGTCGGTGGTAAAATGCGCGCAGCGGTTGGCGATAGTCTGATCGATATTTGCGAACTAGACCGGATTCCGGAGGATGGCATGGTAAAGCTGCTCCGCTTGACCGACGGTCGCTGCAGCAAGTATCTGGCTGTCGAAGACGTTCTCGATATCTTTACTATCGACGGAAAAATTGTTCCAAGTGCGCATCCTGAATTGCATGAAGGCGTTATTGACGCCTTTGGCGAAGCGGTCGAACTCCTCAATGTCTTCCAGTATTTCGAAGCGGGAAATGACCGGGGTCATGCTGACGGCGACCGGCCAATCTGTTTTGTTGAAAGTGCGGACGGCAGCAATTGGGAGCAAAAAATTCTGGCACCTTTGCTCAGCGCATCGGGCTACGCTGTCACTTTTGAAGAATCCGATCGAACGAAGGCGGCGATAGTCTTGAGCCGGGAAGACAGCGTGGTCGATGAAGGCGTTACCGATGCTCGCGTTCTGCGCTTGCGTGAAACCGGCCACGCGAACCTCGACGCTGGTCCGAGCATATACCGGTATGACCGTGTTGGACTGATCTCTGCAATCGAAGCAAAACTGGCGGGAGGACGCTGATGTCTTCATTATTTCTGATCGCACACATTAACGGCGCGCGCGTTGCTATTGACAGCGAACACATTGAATCGCTTGTCCATGTGCAGGAAGTCGTATCGGTGCCGAAGTGCGATCCCAGCATTGCTGGCCTGTTCGCGTTACGTAGCCGCGTGCTTACCCTGATTGACAGTCAGTATCTGGTGACCGGTGAGAACAGGCCTGTGCAAAAGGGTGCGCTGGCGGTTGTCGCAGAAATCTCGGGCCATCATTTCGGCTTGCTGGTCGATTCGGTAGAAGACGTTGTGACGATCAATCCAGAACAGATCGAACAGCACGTAAAACCGGCCAAAATATGGATGCCGCTGATTACTGGCACTGCATCGGTCGGCGGCGAAATGGTTATGATTCTTGATCCTGCGCGTCTGGTAAATGGTGAAGAGGCTCTGGCTGCGTGACATTGGAAAATGATGTCGAGGAAAATCGCTGCCATTAACGTGTCGATAACAGGAACGCGCTAAGGTTTAGCCGGACCAGAATGAAAGTTGATGTCGCATGAAATCGTGTTTAATAGTCGATGACAGCAAGGTAATCCGCAAGGTTGCGCGGCATATTCTTGAAACAATGCAATTCGATGTTGCCGAGGCGGCGGACGGCAAGGAGGCGCTCGATCATTGCAGCGCGTCCAAGCCCGATGTTATCTTGCTCGACTGGAACATGCCGATCATGAGCGGGATGGACTTTTTGAAAGCCTATCGCTCAACCTTTGCCTCGCCATCGGCAAAAGTCATTTTTTGCACCACCGAAAACGGCATCGGCCATATTCAGGCCGCGATCGACGCTGGTGCCGACGAATATGTCATGAAACCCTTTGACCGGGAAACACTGGAAGCAAAGCTACAAATCGTTGGTTGCATTTAAGGGTACTGGACAATGACAGCGATCCAGGCCTTTTTCGGCAACAGACGAAGCGTCAGCCGCGCGCCCATCCGCGTAATGCTTGTCGATGACAGCATCGTCGCGCGTTCGATCTTTGCCAGAGTGCTGGGTCGACACGACCAGATCGAAATTGTGTGCGAGGCTGTGGACAGCGAAACTGCGCTCGCCTGTCTTGACAACAATGTGGTCGATATAATTCTGCTCGACATCGAAATGCCCAAGCGGTCCGGGCTCGACGCATTGGCAGATATTCAGGCCAAAGCGAATGGCGCGCGGATATTGGTGGTTTCTTCGTTTGCCGAAGAGAACGGACCTGCCGCAATTCAGGCATTGTCGCTGGGGGCTTGCGATACGCTGGCGAAACCCGGAAGATCCGGTTTTTCAGGCCGGTTTTCCGAGATATTGATCGATAAAGTGGTCCGGCTCGGCCGGTCGTCAAGGGATCGCAATGATGTGGGCCGCGCGGTCGAACTGGCAGCAGATGATCGGGCCATATTAAAGCCGAGATGCATTGCAATCGGTTCGTCAACCGGTGGAATTCCGGCGATCTATGAAGTTATCCGAAATCTCGATCCGATGCTGGATTGTCCGATATTCATTACACAGCATCTGCCAGAGGCATTCATGACCTTCTTCGCGCGGCAGCTCTGCAGCCTGACCACGCGTGAGGTGAAGGTTGCAGAGCGAGGCGAGACGGTCGCGCCAAACCGCATCTATGTCGCACCTGGCGACGCCCATCTGGTGTGCAGAAGGGAAGGCAAAAAGATTCTGATCGACCATCTGCAGGATTATGCCGGTAGCCGGTACTGTCCGTCGGTCGATGCGATGTTCGAATCGGTTGCCGAAGTTTATGGTGCCGATGCGATGGGGCTGGTGTTTAGCGGAATGGGCAATGACGGCGTCATTGGCGCACGACAGCTATCGCAATGCAAGGCAACAATATTTGTTCAGGACGCCGAAAGCTCGGTGGTATGGGGAATGCCGGGGGCCGTGGCGCGTGAAGGGCTGGCAACGGCCATATTAAAGCCCATGCAAATTGCCGGGTTGTTGAAACGGGTCGCCAAAGCATGACAAGTTCCTCAGAGGCGCGCGCGTACAAAATGCTGTCGGCGTTACTCGAAAAATACACCGGACAGACATTGATGGCGAACCGGCACTGGCGCGTCGAAATGGCACTAAAGCCCGTGATGCGCCAAAACTCGATTCCTGATCTGGAGACGCTCGTGTCATTGATAGATATAGACGCCGACCCGCTGCTGACCAGCGCCTGCGTTGAAGCGATGATCAACAACGAAACATGTTTTTTTCGCGATCAAGCCAACTTTGCGCTCCTGACCGGCCCGGTACTTGATTCGATTAGGGAGAATCGCGCGAGGACGAAGCGCATAAGGATATGGTCGGCAGCGTGCTCAACAGGCCAAGAAGCCTATTCGCTCGCTATGGCAATCAGCGAGAACGCGGAGAAATGGCGGGGCTGGCAGGTGCAGATAATGGCAACCGATGTGTCTACTTCGGCACTGGCACAGGCGCGTGCAGGGAAATATTCCCAGTTCGAAATCCAGCGCGGATTGCCCGTCATGCTGATGCTCAAACATTTTGAGCAGAAGGGCGAAGAATGGGTCGTAGGAGAGCATCTTCGCCGCATGATAACATTTGCCGAGCATAACATGCTCAATCCGGCGCGCCATTTCGGTGCTTTCGATGTAATCCTATGCCGCAACATGCTGATGTATCTGTGCGACGACCGCCGCTCGCAAGTTCTGGACAGCATTGCGCCATTGATTGCGGAGGACGGCGTTTTGATGCTGGGTGCGGCGGAAACCGTGATTGGCCAGACGCAAAAGTTCCGCTCCAGTCAAGAATTCCGTGGCTTCTACGAACCTGCCACAAAAGCTGTGGTGTCCCATATCGTCCAGAACAGCAGGACCGCGTGATATTGCGCTAAGCAGTTGAATCGGCTTAAAGCGGATTCATGACGATGATCTGGACCCCGTCGCCGAACTTCGGCGAACGCACACTGCCTATTTCGATATTGGTGCTGCATTATACGGGCATGAAGACCGGTGCGTCTGCCATCGACTGGCTAGCAAATCCGGCGTCCAAAGTTTCCGCGCATTATGTCGTCGATGAAGACGGTCAGCTTGTGCACATGGTGCGTGAGGAACAGCGCGCACAACATGCAGGCCTGTCACATTGGCGCGGCATCACCGATGTTAACAGTGCGAGTATCGGCATCGAAATCGTCAATCCGGGGCATGAATTTGGATACCGGCCGTTTCCCGAAGAGCAAATGGACACCGTGACGCGGCTGGTGGCCGAGATCGTCCGCACCTATAATATCGAGCCGCGTAATGTTGTCGGACACAGCGATGTAGCGCCTGCACGCAAGGAAGACCCGGGCGAGCTGTTCGATTGGGAGCGACTGGCCAAGCTCGGTCTTGCTGTTGCGCGTCCGAAAGACAAGCTCGTCGATCCGGAGTGGTCGGATGCGGCGTTTCTGCTGGCGCTCGAACGTTATGGCTACGGCATCGCCGATGGCCGCGCCGCAGTTGTGGCGTTCCAGCGGCGGTTCCGCCCGAACAACCTTGACGGAATGATCGACGGTGAATGCCGTGCGATACTTTTCAGCCTGCTCTTGGAAACCGAAGACGGAACTGCTAGCTGAACCCGGCCAGAGGGTCGGGCGACCGCTGCTATTCGGGTAACCGGGTAGGGGAGGAAAGTCCGGGCTCCAGCGAGGAACGGTGCCGGGTAACTCCCGGCTGAGGTAACTCAAGGGAAAGTGCCACAGAAATCATACCACCGCATTTCGATGCGGCCAGGTCGAAACGGTGCGGTAAGAGCGCACCGCGCCTTTGGTAACAATGGCGGCACGGTAAACCCCACCGGGAGCAAAACCGAATAGGGACGGCATATGGCATCCTCCTGCCAGTCGTCCGGGTTGGTTGCTAAAGGACAGTGGTAACACTGCCCGTAGAGGAATGGTCGCACATCGCTATTTATGGCGAGGACAGAACCCGGCTTACAGACCCTCTGGCATTTAGCTTCTATCGTCGGCGTTTACATTCCCGCAGTTTTGTGTTTCTTGCTGCCTCAGGAGCTACGTTTTTTGAGGGGAACGTCGATGTCGATTGTTGATCGCGTAAAAGGAATACTTCTGAAACCTGCAACCGAGTGGGAAATAATTGCCCAAGAGCCTGCTACCGTGTCGGGTCTGTTTACCGGCTATGCCGCCATTCTTGCACTGATCCCCGCGATTATCGGCGTGCTGGCGGCACTGTTATTGGGATCATTGATATCGAGCTATGCTGGCGCAGGCATTGGCGCCTTAAGCACGAGTGCTCTACTCATGCAGCAAGTTCTCGGCTATTTTATGGGCTTGGCGCTGGTTTTCGGCATGAGTTATTTGGTTAGCGCGATTTCGCCAAGCTTCAATGGCAAGCAGGATCTGGTGCAGGCGACCAAACTGATCGTCTATGCCGGGACTTCGGCTTGGGTATCGGCATTTTTTCTCATCATCCCAGTACTGGGCATTTTCGTTTATCTTGCTGGTCTCGCCTACGCGGTTTACCTCATCTATCTCGGGGTGAAGCCGGTGCTCGCCGTTCCGCAAGATAAAGTGATGGGCATGACTGTAGTCATCGTGTTGGCATATGTTGTCGCGGCGATTGTCATGTATCTGGTTGTTCAAAGCCTGGGCGGCATGAATAGCATGGGGGCAATGCCCGGCGCATAATTGCGCCGGAAGCCCTAGCATAAGCGCCACGCCGTCGCTAAAGGGGCGGCATGGCTCGTTCTTCACGCAATGATTTTGGCTTCCCGCGCTGGCGTGGTTACGGTAGTTCGCGTGAGACGCAGCAGGTGCGTTTGTGCGATCGCTACGGATGCAACCAGGCGGGAAATTGCCCTGCGCCCAAATCCCCGAACAGTCCCGATCGCTGGATGTTCTGCGAAGAACATGCCGGCGAATATAATCGCGGTTGGGACTATTTCGAAGGGCTGACCAAGGAAGAGGCAGAACAGCGCGAGGCGAACGAGAAACGCGATTTTTCCGGCTATAAAGAAGCCGCGCATTATGGCTGGGCTGGCTCGGGCGACGGTAGCCGTACGCGCGACGAAATGCACGCACTCGACATATTGGGTCTCGACAGCGATTCGACCTTTGATGACGCGAAAAAGGCATGGCGACAAATTGCCAAGCTTACCCATCCAGACGTCAACCCCGGCAATGCCGATGCGGCCAAAGCGTTTCAGGCGGGGCAGGCGGCGTATGACGTGTTACGCGTCGCCGAAGAACGGCGGGAGTGGAAGGTTTAGGTTCTGACCCTAAGCGGCGTAACGCGCTGCGGTTTCTCGGATAAGCGCAATCATATTGGGAATGCCCTGCGTCCGGTTCGAACTCAGCTGGTTTTTGAGGTCGAACGGCGCGAGGCCGTCTTCGATCTTGGTAGCCAAGATGTCAGACGCCGATTTACCTTCCACGGTTTTAAGCACCAGAGCGATGATGCCCTTAGTGATCGCTGCGTTGCTGTCGGCGAGGAAAGTTAGCTGACCATCTTCGGTCACCGGATAGACCCACACGCTTGCCGAGCATCCACGCACCATTGTCGCATCGGTTTTCAGCGCATCGGGCATCGGCGGCAGCTCTCGGCCCAGTTCGATCAGCAACCGATATCGGTCATCGCCGTCGAGAAATTCATACTCGTCTAGAATGTCGCCAAGCGTGGTCATCGCCCCCGCGCTTATGGCGGATGGCGTCAGATATCAATCCCGGCGGCGATGGCTTCGAGCTTTTTGACGCGTTCTTTCAGGTCGGCGACCTCGATCCGCGATACGGTCGATGGAATCGCAAGTTCTCCGCCCTGCTGGTGCGCCTGCAGCTCGGCGTGCTTCAACGCGATCCAGTCGCGCCAGCCGCGTAATGACAGCGTTGAAACGACTGCCACGCAGGTGAGGGCGAATGCGCCGATGATGATGTAGAAATTGGGATCCTGGGGCATTTTGGTTCCGTCCTTTCAGGTCTAAAAGCAACCGATTAACGGTCGCGCAGCTCTTCGATCTGCCGGTTGATGTCACTGGCCGAATTGTTGTCGGTGGCGATCCGTTCAAGGACATGAATACGCTCCTTGAGCGTGCGGATTTCTTCGCGCATCCGGTTAGCATCGGGGTCGTCGAGCAGACGTTGCTGACCGCCGCCCATTTCCATCTCCTTCTGCTTGTGCCGCGACCAGATGGCAAAACCCCCAAGCAGGAACGGTGCCAACGGTATCAAAATCCAGATTTCGTCGAACATGATTATGCCTCCTCTTTTTCGATGCGCGGAACGGGCTGGTCGCGCAGTGTTTCGATGGCCGTCGCCACCTCATATCCGCTATCGGTGATGATGCGTTCCAAAACCTGCACGCGTTGTTCCAGTCGCCCGTTATTCGCCGCATATTGTGCCGCCTTTTCAGCAATCATCTGTGCTTCGAGTTCCAGCTTACGCTGGCGATAGGCGAACCACGGCTTCACATACACGCCGCCAAAAATGGCCAACAGTCCGCACGAAATGCCGAGAATAGGGATGATTATACCGTCCATCTGTCGTCCTTTAGTTCGTCGGCCCACGCAACGCTTCGATTTCCGAAGTGAGCCGGTGGCTGTCATCAACCACGATTTTCTCGACATTGGCGAGCCGGTCTTTGACCGAGCCCAGTTCAGCGCGAAGCTGCGCGTTTTCCTGGCTCAGCAGTTTCACCCGCTCGATCGATTCTTGATCGGTTCTGGGATAGAGTTTCTGTCCCCAGGCGCCATCCAACGGATAACCGTTTTTGATCCGCAGCCACGTAGTAATAACCCATCCGGCGGTGCCAACTACAGTTATCATGGTGACGGGCACGGCCAGGCGCATTAAGGCTTCAACGAAACTCGGGTCCATTATTCATTCCTCCAATGCGCTTAGCGCAGATTTTCGATCTCTTCAGAAAGCCGTCCGGCCTTGTCGGTGACGATCCGTTCCAGAACGGCGATGCGTTCTTCCAGATGGCCGATCTTACCGTGCAGCGCTTCGTTCTCGTTGCTGAGCAGCGCGATTTTGCGGTCGCTTTCGACATCAACCTTTTCGGTCTTCCCGCCCCATTCGTCTTCCAGCGCATAGCCGTGACGGGCCCGTATCCAGTTGTTGACCAGCCAGCCGATGGTACAGACCAAGATAATCCCCACGACAAACCCGTTTCCACCAAAGCTCATTTCAATTCCTTCCACGGCAGACGGCGCGTAACCGGGCGGATTTCGGTATTGCGGAAATCCACGCTCCAGTTTCGCCGATTGGCTTCATGCTTTTTGCGCGCGATGTGCCGGTATGCGAACCACGCAATCAAGCCCAAGATAATCAACGTAAACATGTCTTGTATTCCTCCTGTGCGCCGTGCTTAGCGCAGCCGCTCGATTTCCTGATTCAAACTCATATGTTGGTCGGTAGTGATCCGTTCCATCACCGATA
This sequence comes from Sphingomonadales bacterium, assembly GCA_031406495.1. Lineage (GTDB taxonomy): Bacteria > Pseudomonadota > Alphaproteobacteria > Sphingomonadales > Sphingomonadaceae > Sphingorhabdus_B. Next base: position 10,065 of record JANOHL010000075.1, read on the forward strand.
ACCGCTCTTCGAGCCTGCCCATTTGTCCGCGCATGTGTTCATTCTCGTTAACAAGCAATTCGGTCTGCCGGGTGGGAGTCAGGCCGTCCTGCTTCAATGCAGCCTTCACTTTTCTCCGCCCGTACCACTGGATTATCAATGTCGTCGCTATTCCCATCAAGCCGCCGAGCAGCAGGATGAACATGAATTCGCCTTCGTGCATGAAATAATTCCTCCCTTTGACCCGCGTTTAGCGCAGGCTTTCGATTTCGTCGGCGAGCTGCTTGTTGTTGCTCACATAATAGAGTTCAACGTCGGCTAGGCGGTTGTCGATATCGCGAAACCGTGACCGGATATCGCGGGTGGTGCGGGCTGGCGACTGACGTACGCCTTGCCAGAATTTCTGGTCGTCGCCGTCAACATAAAGGTGAACCGGCTTTTTGTTGGCAAACCAGGCTACACCCCAATAAGCGATCAGCGTCCACGGAAAGCCGCCCATGATGGTCAGCATCACAGCTGCCAAACGGACCCAGAGCACATCGACCCCAGTGTAGTCGGCAATCCCGGCACAGACACCCTTCCATTTAGCATTCTGCTTGTCGAGGTAATATTGTGTGTGCGTACCAGCCATTTCAGCGGTTCCTTTCCAGCCTGCGAACATTTTCTGACACATAGTCTTCTGCGTCATGGTCGATACGACGCGGGTTAAAATCGGGATTGTCTTGCGACACCAGCCGTTCGACCGTTTCCAAGCGATTTTCCAATCGACGCGCCAGTTCGTGCATGTCGCCGAGCATCCGCTCGTCATCGTTGGTCAGCGTCGGTGCCGTCTTCCATTTGGTGATGTAATGCATGACCAGCCAAGGCAAGCCGATGAACAGTACGGTTACGATCATAAATACTGAAAATCCGTCGTCCATCGTCTCAGCCCTCCTTCTTCATGGCTTTTTTCATCTCTTCGAGCTCGGCATCGACAACGTCGAAGGACTCAAGCGCGGCAATCTCGTCGCCCAGCGTGCGCGGGCCTTCACTGCCAATTGCCAGAGCATCGGCATAGCCTTGCGCTTCGTCCACCCGGCGCTCCAGCACGTCGAAGCGCGAGAACGCTTCGCGAACCTTGTCGCCATTGTACATCGTGCGTAGCTTTACCTGATTCTCCGCGCTTTCGAGGCGGGTCATCAGCGCGTTCTGACGGCTGCGTGCATCGGCAAGCTTTTTCTGCAGCTTGGCAATATCCAGTTCGGATGCTTTCAGCGCGTCGTTCAGCACATCGACTTCGGCTTTCAACTGATCGGCCATGTCGGTCGCCTTGCGTTTTTCCAGCAAAGCAGATTTGGCCAGATCTTCGCGATCCTTCGACAGCGCCAATTGCGCCTTTTCGGTCCAGTCGAGCTGCAAGTTGTCGAGTTTGACGATATGACGGCGCAGTTCTTTCTGGTCCGCAATCGTGCGTGCGGCAGAAGCGCGGACTTCAACGAGCGTTTCCTCCATCTCGAGGATGATCATGCGGATCATTTTTGCCGGATCTTCCGACTTGTCGAGCAGGTCGGTGACGTTGGCGGCTATAATGTCGCGGGTTCTTGAAAATATACCCATAGGAAAACTCCGGTTGAAACTACGTTCGTAACTATAATGGGGGGCGACCGGGGGCAAGGGGGAGCTGGAGCGCCCCGGTCGCCGACCCACCGCATCAGGCAAGATAGCTGACAACGATTGGCCGTTGGGAATTTGTGTGTGCATTGAATTGTTGATCTTTCTGATGGTCCAGAACCGAGATGGCGTAGCTGGTGAAAATCGCTGTCATCGACAAAGCGACTGCTACCCAGAGGCGGCTTCCGTTTTCCGACGATTTTGTTCCTTGGCTCATGTTGGTCTTCCCTTTTCGTGTTTGCCCGGACTTGGCCGGTTTGTAATTGTTATTGCAGAAACCGTGCCAGTTTTGAAAAATGGCGGAAGTTCGCGATAGTTATGCGCTGCGACCGAATTGGCGATAGTATTTATTGCTATTACATGGTGAAATATGCCAAACATTGAAAATGGAACGCGATGCGCAGTTTATAGGACAGTCTTCGGCCTTTCTGGACGCAGTTGAACGCGCCAGTCGGGCGGCCCAGCTTAACCGGCCTGTGCTGGTCGTCGGGGAACGTGGGACAGGCAAGGAACTGATCGCCGAGCGCCTCCACCGACTGAGCGCGCGTTGGGGTGGGCCGCTGGTGACGATGAACTGTGCGGCTCTGCCCGAAACGCTGATCGAGGCGGAACTGTTCGGGCATGAAGCGGGAGCATTTACCGGGGCTACCCGCGCGCGCGAAGGTCGCTTTGAAGAGGCGGATGGTGGCACATTGTTCCTCGATGAGCTTGGGACGCTGAGCATGGGCGCGCAAGAGCGGTTGCTGCGCGCGGTTGAATATGGCGAAGTTACGCGGATTGGCTCATCGCGTCCGATCAGGGTCGATGTGCGGATCGTCGGTGCAACCAACGAGAATTTGCCGAAGATGGTCGACGCGGAGAAGTTTCGCGCCGATTTGCTGGACCGGCTGTGTTTCGAGGTGATCACGCTGCCGCCCTTGCGCGTGCGCGAAGGTGATATTGGCGTGCTTACAGAATATTTCGGGCGGCGGATGGCGGCGGAGCTCGAATGGGAAGGATGGCCGGGGTTCGGCGAATTGGCCACGCGCGCGCTGGAAAACCACCAATGGCCGGGCAATGTTCGTGAATTGCGTAATGTTGTCGAACGTGCGGTCTACCGTTGGGCCGATCCGGCGCAGCCTGTCGATTATGTGCAGTTCGATCCGTTCGAGAGTCCGTGGAAGAACGCGGCAACACCATCGGCCGCCAATCGTGAGATTCAGGAAGACGGGGAACCCGCGGCGCGGTTTTCAACCGACTTGTCGCAGATCACCGACATATCCGACTTTCGCATGGCGACCGAGAGCTACGAGAAGGCCGTGCTTGAGCAGGCGTTGGCTAAATGCCGCTACAATCAGCGGCAGACGGCGAAGGCGCTTAACCTGAGCTATGACCAATTGCGGCATACGCTGAAGAAGCACGATCTGTTGGGGTGAATCTCGACAACACGCTTCTCTCCCCTCGCGGGAGCGAAATCTTGGCTTGGCGGCTTGCCGCCTAGCAAGTCTTAGAGAGGGGGCTACGGCAATCGACGCTAACCACCCTCTCCAACCTCGACTAGCCAGCAAGCTGGCAAGTCTCCGTATCCTCTCCCGTCAAGGAAGAGGGGAAGAACGGTCAGCCGCCGTTGGCGCTCACCATGCAATAGAGCATTGGCAATGAGAGCAATGTATTCAGACGCGACGTCATCATCGCGGTGGTCGCTGCTTTTGCCTTTGTTGCATCATCGGCTTCGACAAGCCCGAGCGCTTTTTTCTGGTTTGGCCAGATGATGAACCAGACGTTGAACGCCATGATAACCGCCAGCCACATGCCGATACCGATCAGGCGGAACGGTTCCCGAAGCGCAAAAGCCTGGTGCATGTAACCCGCCAGATAAGCCACGATCAGACCAGTCAACAGCGTCAAGGCGGCGCCCCAACGGAAGAAGAACAGAGCCGCCGGTGCAATATGCTTCGATACGCCCGGTTTCAATTCAGCCGGAATTTTCGGCATTGTCGGGATTTGCACGAAGTTGAAATAATAGAGTAGACCAATCCAAAGTATCCCGAAGAAGGTATGCAACCAGCGCGAGACGCTTGCGAGCGTTGCGTTCGGATCAACGCCGACTATCACCGCAATTGCCAACACCAGTCCAACAACCAGCACCAGATGAAGATTACCAAAAAACTTCGCCATATCGCTTCCCCTTGATTTTAATCTCTTAAGCGCTGCGAAGCTTAGCCAAGCGATCCAGCCGTTACAAGTCGCCTGCTTCATTTTCTGGCGTATCTTCACCGAGAGACAGCCCGTGCCGCATCAGCATCGGTATATTGGCCATCGCAAACAGAAAGGTAGCGGCGGTTACACCCCATACCTTCACCGTCAGCCAGGTATCGAACGAGAGAGTGGCGCGCATGATTTCGTTCGCCGCCGCCAGCGCCAAAAAGAACAAGCCCCAGTTCAGCGACAGCTTGCGCCAGCCTTCATCGGTCAAGCCATCATAAGCTGCCTCCAGCACATATTTAAGCATCGCACGCCCACGCAACACGCCGCCGATCAGCAATGCGGCAAAGAACAGGTAGATCAACGTCGGCTTCAGTTGGATGAATTTGGGGTCTCGGAACCACAGGGTGAGCGCGCCGAAACCAACGACGAGAGCCGCAGATAGCCATAGCATTGGCGAAACCCGGCCCAGCTTCCATTTGGAAACCGCGACCGCGATAGCGATTGCTACCATGAACACGCCGGTGCCGACCAGCGGGCCCTGGGTCGGGTCGGTGTCCGATCCGCCAAATTTATAGGCGATGAAAAACACCAGCAACGGCCCGAAATCGAGCGCGAAGTTTAGCCGACCGTTCGCCTTCTTCGGTGCTGCAGCTTCGGTCATTGCGCGCCTCCGCTGATCGCACGCGCAACATCTTGCGCATTGAAGGGACGCAGATCGTCGATCGTTTCGCCAACGCCGATGGCGTGGATCGGTAGCCCGAATTGCTTGGCTGCTGCCACAAGAATACCCCCACGCGCGCTGCCATCGAGTTTTGTCATCACCAATCCGGTCACGTCTGCGACTTCCTTGAATATCTCGATTTGCGACAGCGCATTCTGGCCCGTGGTGGCATCGAGTACCAGCACGACATTATGCGGTGCTGCCGGATTGAGCCGTCCGAGCACACGGCGGATTTTGGCCAATTCGTCCATCAGCTCGCGCTTGTTCTGCAGCCGCCCGGCGGTATCGACGATGAGCACATCGATGCCCTCCGCCGTCGCCTTTTTGACCGCGTCGAACACCACGCCTGCTGCATCGCCGCCCTCGGGGCCAGTGACTATCGGCACGCCAATGCGCTCGGCCCAAATTTTCAGCTGCCCGATTGCCGCCGCGCGGAAGGTGTCACCCGCCGCAAGCATCACCCCGTAATCCTGCTCCAGAAACAGATGCGCCATCTTGGCAATGGTGGTGGTCTTACCCGAGCCGTTAACGCCGATGACAAGGATGACCTGCGGACGCGGAAATGCGTCGATGTCGAGCGGGGCTGCAACAGGGGCCAATACCGCCGCAATCTCGTCCTCGACAATCTGCCGCACACCCTCGGCATCGATGCCTTTGTCAAAGCGACCCAGTGCAATCTTCTCGCGGATTTGCGCGGCCATTGCGGGGCCAAGGTCGGATGCGATCAGGGCATCTTCGATCTCGTCAAGCGCCTCGCCATCGAGCTTGGCCTTGGTGACCAATCCGGTGAGATTTTCTGTCAGCTTGCCCGAGGTTTTTTTCAATCCGCCGAATAATTTGTCGGTCCAGCCCGCCTTCTCGGTCATGCCAAAATTCTCGCGTGCAATTGTCCGTCCTTATATTCGGTGATCTTCGCGGCAACGATGCTGCCCTCGGTCGTCGTCCTGTCGAGCTTCACATAAGCGAAATTTTCGGCATGACCAGCCACACCGCCCATTTCGACCGCGACTTTCTGCGTGCCGCCGACCAGTGAGGTGAGCCAGCGCGCGCGCTCCACCGCCACCGCCTCGCGCAAACGCCGCGCGCGGTCCTTGATGGTTTTGGCTGGGACTTGCGGCATGAGTGCCGCCGGTGTTCCCGTCTTGGGTGAATAAGGGAAGATATGGCCATGGACGATGTTGCATTGCGCCACGAGGCCCAGACTGTTTGCAAACATCGCATCGGTTTCGGTCGGAAAGCCAGCGATGATGTCGGCACCAATCGCGATGTCGGGGCGGATCGATTGCATCCGTTGGACCAATTCAATCGCCAGCTCGCGACTATGCCGCCGCTTCATCCGCTTCAGGATCATATTGTCACCCGCCTGTAAAGACAGGTGCACATGCGGCATCACGCGCGGTTCTTGCGTGATCAGATCGAATAGCCGGTCATCGATTTCCACCCCGTCGATCGACGACAGCCGCAAACGAGGCAGGTCGGGCACATATTTCATGATCCGCTCGACCAATTGGCCGAGATTGGGTTTGCCGGGCAGATCATGGCCGTAGCTGGTGACGTCAACGCCGGTCAGCACGACTTCCTGAAATCCGCGATCGACGAGTATTGCGATATGCTCGATCACGCTACCTGCGGGCACCGATCGGCTGTTGCCCCGCCCATAGGGAATGATGCAGAAGGTACAGCGATGGTCGCAGCCGTTCTGCACCTCGACGAACGCGCGGGTCTTGCCCGAAAACGCGCTGACCAGATGCGGCGTCGTTTGTTTCAGCGCCATAATGTCGGAGACGATGACCGGACGGTCGTCATTTTCCGTTGCTTGGCGAAACAGCACCTTGTCCTGTTTTTCGGCATTGCCGATAACGGCAGCGACCTCCGGCATGGCAGAAAAGGCTGCGGGATCGACCTGCGCGGCGCAACCGGTCACGACAATTCGCGCATCGGGACGGCGTTTGCTCGCTTGCCGAATCGCCTGTCGCGTTTGCCGGACGGCTTCGTTGGTGACTGCGCAGCTGTTGACGACAATCAGGTTTGCCTTATCTGCCAGCTGCTCGGCCAGTGCATTACTTTCCGCCAGATTGAGGCGGCACCCCATCGAAATGACTTCGACCCCAGACGCCGTTGGGCTCACCCGAAATCGTTCCAGTTTGCGTGGCCGGTAAATACATGTGTTGCTCCGCCGGTCATCTCTATTCGGTCGCCTTGTGTCCAAGCAATTTCAAGATCTCCTCCGGCCAAGCTGACCGTGACGGGCGATTTCACCAAGCCCTTGCGGATGGCCGCCACGGCTGTGGCACACGCTCCGGTACCGCAGGCGCGGGTGATACCGACGCCGCGCTCCCACACGCGTAAACCGATCCGGTTCTCGCCAATAATGCTCGCCACATTCACGTTGATCCGTTCGGGAAAGATCAGATCATGCTCGATAATCGGTCCAAGCCGCTCCAAATCGACCGCATCCGCATCATCTACAAAGAATATGACATGCGGGTTGCCGACATTGACCGCAAACGGGCTTTCAAGATCCTCCCACCCGACGGGCAACGCGGCGGTGTCCATGGGGTAGGCGAGGGGGATCGCATCCCATTCAAACCGTGGTTGATCGAGCGTCACTTTTGCGCCGCCTTCCAGTGCCTCGCCGCTCAGCAAGCCGCCCAAGGTTTCAATGCTGCTACTGCCGCCGACTAACATCGTCACTGCACGCGTCGCATTGCCACAAGCTTCGACCTCGCCGCCGTCGGCGTTGAATATTCGCATTTTGAAATCGGTGGTGTTGGACGGCTCCAGCACGATCAGCTGATCGCAGCCTATACCCGTCTTGCGGTCGGCAATTGCTTTCGCGCGGGCAGGGGACATCGCAACCGGCGACGTGCGCGCATCGATCACGACAAAGTCGTTGCCCAATCCGTGCATTTTATGGAATTCACCTGCGGTCATGGCGCGCGATTTAGGCTGTCGGTGCCTTCAAGTCTACCAATTGATGCCCGACCGATTGTCCGCTCAGGACGCCTGGCGGATTTCGGCTGCTTCGTTATGGACGACGTTGTTCTGCTTCGGCCCGCGGCGATTGGGCAGCATGTTTTTTTGCGCCAGCAACGTGCGCACCTGCTCGATCGTCATCGGCTGTCCAAAGTGCCAGCCCTGGCCTTTCGAGCATCCAAGCGCGCGGAGCTTCTCGATGATCATTTCGTCCTCGATGCCCTCGGCGGTTATCGGCACGTCAAGGCTCGCACCAAGCCCGGCAATCGCGCTGACGATGGCCGCACTTTCGGCGTTATCGAGCATCGACGAAACAAAGCTGCGGTCGATCTTGATGCGGTCGAACGGTAGCGCGCGCAGATGAGCGAGCGAACTGTAACCGGTGCCAAAATCGTCAAGCGCAATCTGGATACCCTGATTTTTCAGGCTACCGACAATCGATTGCGCAAGGCCGAGGTTCTTGAACAACGAGCTTTCGGTGATTTCTACTTCCAGACGATTTGCCGGGAAGCCGGTTTCGACGAGCAACTTGACAATCTTTTGAGCAAGCCAGGGATCTTTCAACTGCACCGGGGAAATGTTGACCGAAACTGTCAGCCTGGGATCCCAGGTTTTTGCTTCAATCATCGCCTTGCGGATGATGCTCATCGACAAATCGCCGATCATGCCGGTTTCTTCGGCGACGGGAATGAAGTCATCCGGCGGGATCAGTCCGCGCACCGGTGATACCCAACGTGCCAGCATTTCAAATCCGGTCAGCTCCCCGGTTGCCAGATCAATCTGCTGTTCGAAATAGGGTACGAATTCGTCGTTCGGAATGGCCGCGCGAATATCGCCCTCAAGCGAGTTTCGCGACCGCAGCTCGATTTCCATGCCGTTTTCGAACCAGCTAAAACCGTTGCGACCGTTCTTTTTCGCCGCATATAGCGCGATGTCTGCGCGGCGGATCAGCATGTCGATTGAATCGCAATCGAATTCTGGGCGGGCTATGCCGATCGATGCGGTGACCGTCTGCTCTGAATCGGCGATGGTGACCGGGCGAGCAAGCGCCTCGACCAGGTCTTCGGCAATGCGGTCGACGGTTTCGGGATATTCGGGTTCGAAAACCACGCAAATCCCGAACTCGTCGCCACCCAGCCGCGCAATGATGCTGCTCGGCGGTACGACTTCGCGCATCCGGTCTGCGACTTCGCGCAGCAAAAGGTCGCCACTGTCGTGGCCGTAAAGATCGTTGATTTTCTTGAAACCGTCGAGGTCGACCATCATGAATGCGATGGATTTGCCGCGACGTGCGGCGCGCGCGCTCAGCTCAGCGGTCTTTTCCTTGATCGCGCGACGGTTGAACAAGTTGGTCAGCGGATCGGTTATCGCCAGATGCTGCGCGCGAACTTCGGCTTGACGGTATACATCGACTTCGTCGCTCAGCACGCTAGTGCGCCGCCAGATGAGCAGGATCAGCGCGATATTGAGCAGGAGGGCGGTGACCATCGCCTGGTCTGCGCCTTGCGAATTGCCGATAAATTGACGCACCATCTGCGTGCCCACTTGTCCGCCGATGGCGACGAACATGGCGATAGCGGCAAACATGACGAAGCCATACATATAGCCCCGTCGGCGAGCACCCTGTTCAGCGTTGCTGGTTGGTATTGCGACGGCTTCTGTCAATTGCTGAGTCCATTGCTGTTACGCCATTTTGAGACGTGTTTACTGCACTAAAAAGGGTCAATATTTCATTAATCCAGATTTTTTTGCAGCGCGATTTTGGGCGGTAGGCGTAGCATGCTTGACAGTAAGTCATTGCTTTTCGCTGCCGCTGCTGCTAGCCGGCGCTTCGTTGGGCGAAAGCTCCACCTCAAATTATTTGGAAATCGGTTGTTTTCCAAGCTGGTCGGCGAAGTTTCGCTCACCGGCTTTTTGTTCGTTTGTAAGGATGTTCGATGTTTGACAAGCTGAGTGACCGGTTAGGAGGGGTTTTTGACCGCCTGCGTGGTCGCGGCGCGTTGAACGAAGCCGATGTCCGTGAAGCGATGCGCGAAGTGCGTGTGGCGTTGCTGGAGGCTGACGTTGCCTTGCCGGTGGTCCGCGACTTTATCGATGGCATCACCGAAAAGGCGGTCGGCGCACAAGTCCTGAAGTCGGTCACGCCGGGCCAGCAAGTTGTCAAAATCGTCAACGACGCGCTGGTCGAGATATTAGGTTCGACCAATAGCGAACTCGATCTGGCGGTAGCGCCGCCTGCGATCATTCTCATGGTCGGTTTGCAGGGTTCGGGTAAAACCACGACTACCGCGAAAATCGCCAAATTGCTGAAGGCCAAACAAGGCAAGAAAGTCCTGATGGCGTCGCTCGACGTTAACCGTCCCGCAGCGCAAGAGCAGTTGGCAACGCTTGGGGTCCAGGTCGAGGTGGCCACGCTGCCTATCGTCGAGGGCCAGCAGCCGGTCGATATCGCCAAACGCGCGATGCAGGCCGCAAAGTTGCAGGGCTTCGACGTGCTGATGCTCGATACCGCAGGTCGTCTGCATGTCGATCAGCAATTGATGGACGAAATGCGCGCGGTGGCGAAGGTCTCGGTCCCGCAGGAAATCCTGCTCGTGGTGGACGCGCTGACCGGCCAAGACGCAGTAAATGTTGCGAAGAACTTTGGCGAACAGGTTGAATTAACAGGCGTTGTCCTGACCCGTATGGATGGCGATGCACGCGGTGGTGCGGCACTGTCGATGCGTGCGGTTACCGGCAAGCCGATCAAATTTGCAGGCGTTGGCGAAAAACTCGACGCAATCGAGCCATTTTATCCCGACCGTGTCGCAGGACGCATTCTCGGCATGGGCGATGTTGTCGGCCTGGTCGAACGCGCGTCGGAAATGGTCGAGGCGGACGAGGCTGAAAAGCTTGCTGCAAAAATGGCCAAGGGCCAGTTCGACATGAACGACCTCAGGATGCAATTCCGCCAGATGACCAAGATGGGCGGCCTCGGTGCGCTTGCCGGCATGATGCCGGGCATGAAGAAGGCCAAGGCGGCGATGGATTCTAGCGGCATGAATGACAAGCTGCTGGTGCATATGGATGCGATCATTGGCTCCATGACGCCAAAAGAGCGGACGAAACCGGAACTACTTAATGCGAAACGGAAAATTCGCATAGCTAAGGGGTCGGGAACCACGGTTCAGGATGTCAACCGGCTGATGAAAATGCATCAGGAAATGGCCACCGCGATGAAACGTATCCGCAAAATGGGCGGGCTTAAGGGTCTGGCCGCGATGTTCGGAAAAGGTGGCGGTGATTTGGGCGGCGTGATGGAGGGCATGCACGGCCTGCCTTCGGGTTCGCTGCCAAAAGGGATGGGCGGTTTGCCCGGTATGGGCGGAACGGCAGGTGGAATGCCGCCGGACCTCGCAAGACTTCTTAATAAAAAGAAATAAGCTTTTAATTTAATATATGTTTATATCAGAAAGGTGAGTTAGTTTTATGGCATTAGCAATGCGTTTATCGCGTGGCGGTTCAAAGAAGCGCCCTTATTACAAGATTATCGTGGCAGACAGCCGCAGTCCACGTGATGGCAAGTTCATCGAACGGATCGGCAGCTACAATCCTTTGCTTCCCAAGGACAGTGCAGAGCGCATCATCCTCGACGCGGAACGTGCGAAACATTGGTTGACCGTCGGCGCGCAGCCGTCGGATCGCGTTGCCCGCTTTCTTGACGCCGCTGGCGTTCTGGAACGCAAGGTGAAAGTCAACATGGCTAAGGGCGAACCCGGCCAGAAAGCCAAGGATCGCGCTGAAGACCGCGCAACCAAGCTGGTTGAAGCTGAAGAAGCGGCAGCTGCTGCCGCCGCTGCTCCGGCACCTGAGCCGGAACCGGAAGTTGTTGAAGAAGCGGCCATAGAAGAAGTTGCGGCCGAAGAAGCAGCGCCTGCTGAAGAAGCGACCAACGAAGGCGTTTCTGCCGAAGCTCCCGCCGAAGGCAGCGAAGAACCAGCGGCTGAAGTCGCCGAAGACAACAGCGCCGATGCACCAGCAGAAGGCTCGGTCGAAGCCACACCCGCTGCCGAAGAAGCAGTTGGCGTCGAACAGATACCCGCCGCTGAAGAAGCCGCTCCAGTTGAAGCAGCAGCCGAAGAAGCACCTGCCGTCGATGCTGGCGAGGCTGCCACAGCCGAAGAAGCTACCGAAGAAAAGGCCGAGGGTTAACCTTGGCCGACGACACCGTCACGCTTGCCGCCGTATCCGGTGCGCACGGCGTGATGGGTGAAGTCCGTTTGAAGCTGTTTGCAGAAAATCTGGACAGCTTGAAACGGTACAAATCCTTTAATAACGGCGCGTTGACGGTAAAATCGCTGCGCCCCACCAAAGACGGCGCGATCGCGCGCTTTGCCGAAATCAACGATCGCAATGCGGCGGAAAAGCTGCGCAGCACCGTACTGACCGTGCCGCGTGAAGCTTTGCCGGTGCTTGGCGACGGCGAATATTATTTCAGCGACTTGCTAGGATTGTCCTGCGTCTCGACCGACGGCACTGACCTCGGCAAATGCGTCGCCGTCGAAAATTTCGGCGCGAGCGATGTTCTTGAAATTGAACGTCCTGATGGCAAGAAATTCATGGTCCCGATGACTGCCGATGCTGTACCCGAATGGGGTGAGCGCATCCTGATTGACGCAGCGTTTGTGATATGACTTTCGCCGCCCAAATCCTGACCCTCTACCCGGAAATGTTCCCCGGCCCGCTCTGCATTTCGCTCGCTGGCCGCGCTTTGGAGGAGGGGAAGTGGTCCTGCTCGCCCATCCATATCCGCGATTTTGCGACTGATAAGCACCGGACCGTTGACGACACGCCTGCTGGTGGCGGGGCGGGGATGGTGTTGCGGGCGGATATTCTCGCGGCGGCTGTTGATCATGCCGTATCGGCGCAACCCGGCACCCCTATCCTAGCCATGACCCCGCGCGGCGCGCCCATCACCCAGGCACGCATCCGCGAACTCGCCTCTGGCCCCGGCGTCACCATAATCTGCGGTCGTTTTGAGGGTTTCGATGAGCGCCTGTTCGATGCCCGGCCCGAGATCGAGCAGGTCTCGATGGGCGATATCGTCCTTTCGGGCGGAGAAATTGGCGCTTTGATGCTGTTAGACGCTTGCATTCGGCTGCTTCCCGGCGTAATGGGCGCGACTTCAAGCGGTGATGAGGAGTCCTTTGAACAAGGATTGCTCGAATATCCGCACTACACCCGACCCCAGAATTGGGAAGGGCGTATGATCCCCGAAGTGTTGCGATCGGGGGATCATGCGAAAATCGCAGCCTGGCGGAAACAACAGGCGGAAGCCGATACACGGTTACGCAGACCGGACCTTTGGGAGCGTTACAACGACGCTCGGGACCGACCTGCCTCTGATGCGCGACAGAAGAATAAGGATTAAATGGGGCATGAACCTCATCCAGACATTAGAAGCAGAAGCCATTGCGGCGTTGTCAGAAAACAAAACCATTCCAGCCTTCCGCGCCGGTGATACCGTCAAGGTCGGCGTGAAGGTTATCGAGGGCGAACGCACGCGCGTACAGAATTACGAGGGCGTGTGCATCGCGCGTTCGAACAAGGGCATGGGCTCCAACTTCACCGTACGCAAAATGTCGTTCGGCGAAGGCGTCGAGCGTGTGTTTCCGCTGTACAGCCCGAACATCGAAAGCATCGAAGTTGTCCGTCGCGGTGTTGTCCGTCGTGCGAAACTTTATTATCTGCGCGGTCTCACCGGTAAGAAGGCACGTATTGCCGAACGCCGTGACCCACGCACTATTAAGACCACCGAGGCTGCCGAATAGGCAGGGGCTCCGCTGCGTTCTTAAACCGAACAACAAAGCCCGGGCTCCCACAAAGAGCCCGGCCATTTTTAATGTCAAAAATCATCGTCACTGAAGGAAGAAAAAATGGGTTATCGTATCGTCGTTGCGGGCGCCACGGGCAATGTGGGCCGCGAAGTCGTCAATATCTTGGCTGAACGCGAATTCCCTATCGACGAAATCGCGGTACTCGCATCGTCGCGCAGTCAGGGTATCGAAATCGAATTTGGCGATACCGACAAGATGCTGAAGGTCCAGAATATCGAGAATTTCGACTGGGCCGGATGGGATATGGCCATATTCGCGATCGGGTCCGAAGCGACGATCAAATATGCGCCGATTGCCGCCAAGGCAGGATGCGTTGTGATCGACAATAGCTCGCACTACCGGATGGACCCGGACGTTCCGTTGATCGTGCCAGAGGTTAACCCCGACGCAATTGATGGTTACAAGCGCAAGAACATCATCGCGAACCCCAACTGCTCTACGGCGCAGCTGGTTGTCGCGCTCAAGCCGCTGCACGATTATGCCAACATCACGCGCGTGGTGGTTTCAACCTACCAGTCGGTGTCGGGTGCGGGCAAAGAAGGCATGGATGAATTGTTCGAACAAAGCCGCAATATCTTTGTCGGCGACAGTGCGGTGCCAAAGAAATTCACCAAACAGATCGCGTTCAACGTCATTCCGCACATCGATAGCTTCCTTGATGACGGCTACACCAAGGAAGAATGGAAGATGATGGTTGAGGTCAAGAAGATCCTCGATCCCAAGATCAAGGTGACCGCCACCTGCGTCCGCGTACCGGTATTTGTTGGCCATAGCGAAGCGGTCAACATCGAATATGAAAAAGAGATGTCGGCGAAGAAGGCGCAGTCGATCCTGCGTGAAGCACCGGGTATCATGCTGATCGATAAGCGTGAAGATGCAGGCTATACGACGCCGATTGAAGCAGCGGGTGATGACGCAACCTATGTCAGCCGCGTGCGTGAAGATCCGACTGTCGATAACGGCCTTGTCTTCTGGTGCGTCTCGGATAATTTGCGCAAAGGTGCGGCATTGAACGCGGTGCAAATTGCCGAGCTGCTGGGACGGCGGCATTTGAAGAAGGGGTAGTGCGATGGACGGCGGATGCGGGTGTGGACAGGTTCGGTACACAATCCACGCGCCGCAGTCGCCGGTCGTTTATGCGTGCCACTGCACCGATTGCCAGACGCAGTCGGGGAGTGCATTCGCGCTGCAAATGCCGATTTTTGAATCGATGCTTTCGCTCAGCGGTGATTTGATCACTGGTGAAGTAACATTGCCCAGCGGAGCGATCAGTACCGTTTTCAGCTGTCCCAAATGTCTGATGCGCATCTATACAAGAAATGGCAACCGACCGGGGATGGTAACGATCCGCGCCGGAACTTTGGATGCCAGCAAAGATGTTGTCCCGAAATTTCACCTATGGACCGACAGCCGCCAAAGCTGGGTTACAATCCCCGGTGGCGTGATTACCTTCCAACAGCAACCGAGAGCCATTGACGAATGGATGCGCCTTTTGACGCCCGATGCCGCATGACCCCGACCGCCGACATCTTCTGGTCTTTCCGCAGTCCGTACAGCTATCTCGCGACGCGACGCTATCGGGCGTTGGCGGAAGAAAATGACCTGACGCTCAATCTGCGTCCGGTCTATCCTCTGGCGATCCGCGAGCCGACTTTCTTTGAGCGTAACCATCCGAACTGGCTGCGCTACACGATGACCGATATGTTCCGTGTTGCGCAGTTCCATAATATCCCGTTCGGTCCGCCTCGACCGGACCCGATCGTGCAGGATATGATGACGCGGAAGATTGCGGATGAGCAGCCCTATATTTTCCGGCTAACGCGCCTCGGGCAAGCGGCGTCGCGGCGGAACAAGAGTCTGGCCTTTTGCGACGAGGTGTCCCGGCTGATCTGGGGCGGTGCCGAGAACTGGCATGAGGGCGAGCATCTGGCCGCCGCGGCGGAGCGGGCAAGGCTTGATCTGGCAGAGTTGGATGCCGAAGCAAAAGATGACGCGGACGCACTGGACGTCGAAATTGCCGCCAATCAAGCGGCGCTCGAAGGATCGGGTCATTGGGGCGTGCCGACTTTGGTGTTCGACGGCGAACCCTTTTTCGGGCAAGACCGGATCGACATGGCGGTCTGGCGGATGCAGCAAAAAGGGCTGGCCGCGCGCTCTGCTTAAGGTGATTTGGCCTTCCGCGTGGTTGGCATCGCCAGAATAATCACCACGCCGACCAAGGCGATGGCGGCCAAGGCAAGGAAGGCAGACTGGCTGTCACCGCCCGTTGCCGTCCTGATCCGGCCGATCAGATCCGGGCCGAAATGCCCACCAAGATTACCGAATGAATTGATCCATGCTATGCCCGCTGCTGCTGCCGCACCCGACAGGAATGATGTCGGCAACGACCAGAATGTAACCACCCAGCAGCCCGTACCAACGGTGACAAGCGTCAAGGCGATGAGCGAAGGGATTGGGGCGTGGCCGACAAATGCCAGCATCAAAAGCCCGAAAATCGCCACGATCAATCCGCCAGCAGAATGCCAGCGCCGTTCGCCACTCCGGTCCGAATGACGTGCCCACCATGTCTGTGCGACAACGGTAAAGCTCCAGGGGATCATGCTGATAAGCCCGACCTTGAAGAAATCAGCGGACGCAATGCCCAATTCCTGAACAATCGTCGGCATCCAGAAATTGACCGCGTAAAAACACATCACGCCGCAGAAATAAGCGACGGCAAACGCCCAAAGACGAGGATCGGTAAATGCTCCGGCAACGCTGGCTTGTCCGCCCGCTGCCTGTTTGGCGGTTTCATCTTGTTGAACCCGATTGACTACCAACAACTGCTCATCCTCGGTCAACCATTTCGCCGACTGCGGGTTGTCGGGCAGCAGAGCGAAGAACAGAACGCCTATGGCGATCGAAGGGGCAGCCTCCATCAGAAAGAGCCATTCCCAGCCGCGCATACCGCCCGTGCCATCCATGAACTGCATAATTGCGCCCGATAGCGGTGAACCAATGACGTTGGAAACCGCTATTCCAGTCATGAATAATGCGATCATCTGCGCGCGCCGGTCAGCCGGGAACCAGAATGTCAGGTAAAGGATAACGCCTGGATAAAAACCAGCCTCGGCAGCGCCCAGCAAAAAGCGCAACAGGTAGAATGTAAACTCCGCGTCGGTGCAGCCTAAAGCAGTTGCGAGCGCGCCCCAGTGCACATCATCAACAAACATGAAGGAAGCCGAGATTATTCCCCAGGATATCATGATGCGCGCCATCCAAACCCGCGCGCCGACTTTGGTCAAAATCAGGTTGCTTGGTACTTCAAAGATGAAATAGCCGATGAAGAAGATCCCTGCGCCAAAACCATAAATTGCATCGCTGAACTGCAAATCTCCGGCCATTTGCAGCTTGGCAAATCCTATGTTCACGCGGTCCAGAAAAGCGGCAACATATCCGATGAAGAGCAGCGGAACCAATCTCCAAGCCACTTTGGAAAAAGTGGCATTTTCGATAGCCTGTGCTTCACTGGCTGCGGTCATTGTCGTCTCCCCTCGACATTGGTCGTCCGCTACACCCATAGCGAACAGCACCGACACGGGAAGTGTCATGGACACGGCATCTAGTCAATGAGGCCCAAAGGGGCGCGACATTGAGAAATGTCTTCCCTACACGGTGCCGGATTGCTTAATGAAGAACGGATGACCCGTTCGTTTCCTATCCTTCCCGATGCACCGTCAAACTTGCCATATTTTCTGCTCGAGAATATCTTGCAATCCACTGTGAACTTGCACAGTTTTCTGCGGGTTCTGGTCGGGGCGAAGTCATAATGGAATCCTACTCATTTACCGCATCTGACGGGGTAAAAATTGCGTGGCAGGAGACCGGCGAAGGCCGTCCCTTGCTCCTGATTCACGGTTATTTTTCGGACGCTGATACCAACTGGATTAAATACGGCCATGCCACGCTCTTGGCCGACGCCGGCTTCCGCGTCATCATGCCCGACCTGCGCGCGCATGGAAAAAGCGACAAGCCGCATGATCCCGCAGCGTACCCAAGCGACATATTGGTGGATGACCAGTTCGCCCTGATCGAACATCTGGGCCTGACCGACTTTGATCTGGGCGGATATTCACTGGGTGGTCGAACGGTTGCGCGGATGCTGGCGCGCGGATATCGGCCACGCCGTGCCATCATATCAGGTATGGGATTGCGGGGGTTGACCAATACCAGCGGTCGCAGCGCACATTTCAGGCACGTACTGACCAATCTGGGCGCGCATCCCAAGGGGTCGGCGGAGTGGATGGCCGAGGCTTTCCTGAAAACAAGCGGCGGCGATCCGGTGGCATTGAACCTGATCCTCGACACCTTTGTCGATACGCCCGCCGGCGTGATTGCGGGTTTTGATTTACCGGTCGCGGTAATTTGCGGCGAGGATGACGATGACAACGGATCGGCGGCGGCGCTGGCCGAATTGTTGCCACATGGGAAGCTTGTGACCGTCCCGGGCAATCATATGAGCGCAGTCGTTAAGGCTGAATTGGGAGAAGCGATTATGGCCGTATTGACCGGTGATGCATGGTAGATATAGCACCGTTCGATATCCAGCCAACGCTGGTGGGCGAGAAAGTCCTGCTACGACCCTTGCTCGCTAGGGATTGGGAGGCGCTGTTTGCTGTCGGGTCAGATCCCGACATATGGACAATGCATCCCTATAAGGACCGTTACAAGCGCGAGGTTTTCGAACGGTTTTTTGCCGATGCGTTGGCATCACTAGGCGCGTTTGCGATTATTGATCAGGCTGACGGGAACATTATCGGCAGCACACGTTTTGCAAATTATGTTGCGGTCACCAAGGAAATCGAAATTGGCTGGACCTTCTTTGCCTGCTCGCATTGGCGTGGTGGCTATAACCGGGAGGTGAAGGCATTGATGCTGCGCCACGCCTTCCCGCATGTCAGCAAGATCGTGTTCCAGATCGGTGCCAACAACCAGCGATCAAGGACCGCTGTTGAGCGGTTGGGAGCTAAGCATACCGACAGTTATCAGCGCGAATATCGCGGGCAGATCGATGATTATGTGACCTATAAATTGACAGCGGAGGACGCGGCACGCGGGGCTCTAGCTCTGGTTTGAGGGGAGATTTAGAATGTCCGAGACGAAACTGGAGCGCGCCTTTTGGCGTTATTGGCTGGGCGGTCTGCTGATGCTTGCGTTGATGATCGCAATGAACCCGTGGTTTGCCAACGATGTTTCGCCTTGGGGCATCCGGGATCACCAATCTGCGGCGACCGCGTTGCGGGTGGATGCCATTCAGAGTGCCTGGCAAGCCGCCGGCGTGCTTGATTTGGCGCGGTTCGGTATAATGATGGATCTCGTTTACATCGCGGTGTATTCGTTCGGGGCGTATTGCGGAGGGCGCTTATTTGCCCACGCGCCAAAGCCAATGTTGCGGCGGCTAGGCTGGGTAATTGTTGGTGCCGCGATCATCGTCGGCGTTGCCGATTACATCGAAACGATCTGCCAGTTCGTTCAGATCATGACGTTCAAAGGTAGCGACCTGCTGGCAGGGATTGCTGCGACCGCCCAGCCGATAAAATCAGTGGCGTTCCTTATCACCTTCGTCGGTCTGCTAGCGGCATTATTCCTTCGACGAATGGCACGCCGCGCCGCTTGACGGCGACGTAGCAAAGTTTCACCATCGCGTCATAATATTTGCTGAGGGAGCAACCCATGAAAAATCTCGTCTCGCTCGCCGCTTTGGCGATTGCCACAGTTTCGATGCCGGCATTGGCATCAGCCCAAGACGCAACGCCAACCGCAGTGGCTGCGCCAACCGTTGCCGACGCGGAGGCTTTCCTTGCCAAGGCGGAAAAAGACTTGTTCGATTTCTCGGTTGAAGGCGCGAAGGTAGCTTGGATCAATTCGACCTATATCACCGACGACACCGATGCGTTGGCCGCGAAATATGGTGAGATCGGTACCGAAAAAGCGGTGGAATATGCGCTTGATGCCGCGAAATACCAGAATGTCGCGGGGCTTTCGGCCGAGACCAAGCGCAAGCTCGATATTTTGCGCGGCGGGCTGGTGTTGCCGGCACCGACCACTGTAGGTGCTGCCAAGGAACTGTCCGAAATTGCCACCAAGCTGAACTCGGCTTACGGCAAGGGCAAGGGCACGCTGAAAGGACAGCCGATCAACGGCTCGGATATCGAGGCCGCAATGGGCACCAATCGCAATCCTCAAGAACTGAAGGAAATGTGGACAAGCTGGCACGACATGGTCGGCGCGCCGATGAAGACCGATTATGTGCGGCTGGCGGAGATCGGCAATCAGGGCTCGAGGGAACTGGGGTTTGCCGACCTCGGCGCGATGTGGCGCTCGGGTTACGACATGCCCGCCGATGATTTTGCCAAGCTAACCGACAAGCTTTGGCTTGAGGTGAAGCCGCTTTATGACGAGCTGCACACTTATGTGCGGGGCCAGCTCAACAAGAAATATGGCGACGCGGTGCAGGCCAAGACCGGTCCGATCCGTGCCGATCTGCTCGGCAATATGTGGGCGCAGGAATGGGGCGATATTTATGATATCGTGGCACCTGCGGGTTCGGGCGACATCGGCTATGATATCGGTGCGCTGCTCAAAGAAAAGCAATATGACGAGATGAAGATGGTGAAAACCGGCGAGGGATTTTTCTCATCGCTCGGTTTCGAGCCGCTGCCCGAGAGTTTCTATAAACGATCGCAGTTCCTGAAACCCGCCGACCGCGAAGTCGTGTGCCATGCGTCCGCGTGGGACATCGACAATGTGGATGATCTTCGGATCAAGATGTGCATCAAGATCAACACTGGCGATTTTGTGACGATCCATCACGAGCTTGGCCATAATTACTATCAGCGCGCGTACAACAAGCAGAGCTATCTGCATCTGAACGGTGCGAATGACGGCTTCCATGAAGCGATTGGTGATGCGGTCGCTTTGTCGATTACGCCCGATTATCTGGTGCAGATCGGATTGCTTGATGCGTCGAAGGTGCCGAGCGCCGACAAGGACAACGGCCTGCTGTTGCGCCAAGCGATGGACAAGGTCGCGTTCCTGCCGTTCGGGTTGCTTGTCGACAAATGGCGCTGGGGTGTGTTCGATGGTTCGATCAAGCCAGCCGATTACAACAC
>JANOHL010000017.1:0-1571 GCA_031406495.1 Sphingomonadales bacterium
GACAAGATTGCAGCGGTGATATCGGAGCATTGGCCGGAGAGCATATCGCCCGGTCAACTGGGCGATCCGGCTTTGACCGAACAGGTCCAGACGGCGCGCGAGGCACTGTTAGAAACCTGCGGATTACAGGAACTCAACTAACCGTCGAGTTCCTTTACAAACGCCGTTACCGTTAACCATCGCTACCCCAGCTTTTCTGCAACTGGCATGGCCATTGCTAATATGCTTATTAACCTATGAAAAAGCTCAAACGCCTGTTCCAGATCAAGACCAAATTAGAGGTCTTCCTTATCACCTATGCGCTCGGCTTGGGCGCCGTAATGCGGGGGCAGGAATATCTCGCCCAGTATCCTGGAAATCTGGGCAAAGTGTTCTTTGCGCTTTGCACTGGCGCGGTGTTCCTAGCATCGGCAAAGATGCTCGAAGCGGTCGAATTTCATCGAGTTTTTGGGGTGGATTAAGTCCCGGGATTCTGTTGCTCGGCTCCCGGGGGCCGCCGTAACTATTCTGTTGCCCGGCCAGTCCAGCCGCGTTCTTTTAGTATAAGTTCAGACCGTGAGGCCCAAAATTACGCTGCGAGAGCAAGTGCTTCGTTATCGTTTGCACCTATTGGTTGTGAACCATTTCACGGCTTATTCATGCCGGGCAAAAACAATGCTTTTGAACACACGTCGATCCTAGTTCAGCCCCGTCAAAACCCTTGATTGCTCAAGAGATGTGGTGGAGCTGCCGGGTACCGCCCCCGGGTCCGCTGCATCTATTACACATCGCCATTTATCACCATAGTCGGGCGAACCCAACGCACCCTATATAGGCACTTTTTGGTGAATGGGAAGTGAAGGCGAAGCGATAATCGTTGATGCGCTTTAACCCGTCCCCCGCTCGCCTGAACGCAACACGCGGCACTTTTTCCGGCCTCCGCCCGTTCCATCACCCTAACCAACAAAAAAACTCCGGCTTGCAGGATGAAATCCATCGGCCGCAACGTTGTCATCATGGTCGAGTTGAACAGACCAACGGATTAGACAGGAAATAGTTATGAAAAAGCTGAGTATCGCCGTTTCTGTAGCCCTTCTCGCAAGCGCGCCGTCTTATGCTGCGCAGCCCGACTGGTGGATGGTTTCTGGCGGCCCCGGCGAGGCGTCTGTGCAATTCATCGATGCCGCGTCGATCAAGCGTAAAAACACGTCGGTTTCTTTCGACGTAGCCACATACTGGAACAACGGTCGCCAAATGGAGCGCAAGCTGACGATGCGTTGCAATGAAAAGCCTGAAAATGCAGGTTATGCCGACATGTGGAAATTTGCCTGCGGATCCGATGAGGTACGCATGAGCAGCGGATTGAAGCTTGGTCCGACCGAGCCGGAGTGGTTTGCAAAAACAGTGTTCAGCATGCCTGCCTAATCACATTATATTCCCTGCATATTCCGGCTTTCGGCCGGGATATGCAGGACCATACCATCGAGATCTGTAGTCAGTGTGATTTGGCACGAAAGACGGCTGGTGCGGCGCGCGCCTGACGCCAGATCAAGCATATCCTCTTCGTCATCACTAGCGCGTGATAATTTTTC